>JBJXEG010000007.1:0-401475 GCA_046155085.1 Pyrinomonadaceae bacterium
GGCAAAAACTCCAGTACGACCTGTATTATATCAAGAATCAGAGTCTCGCGCTCGACCTTGTGATCATTTTTGAAACCGTTAAGACCGTACTTTTTGGAAAGGGCGGACGATAGCACGGACAAATGAAAATTCGGGAATCGAACCCGAAATAGAAGTTTAGGGAACTAGACCAAAGTGTCTTGGGAAAAGTTATGAAAGCAATAGATCGTAAGTCAGTGTTAACGCTTTTGATGATGGCCATCTTTGCCGTCGTCGTTCCGGCCCAGGAATCGACGGCCGACAAGGCCGGATCCGACAAAGCCAAGGCCGACGCAGTTCAGCCCGACGCGACGGCAACGCCCGTTCCGGACGGCGAGGACGCCTCGCCCGAGGCGAACGCGATACTTCCGTATTATGAGAACTATCTCAAGGAATATCGGCTCGGTCCGGCGGATGTGATCTCGGTCGAGGTCTTTGGCCAGTGCCCGGACTATTGCAAGACAGGCATCACCGTGCCGCCAAACGCCAAGATCTCGTATCCGCTGGTCCGCGAAGGCGTATTTGTCGCCGGCAAGACCGTCGAACAGGTCGCCGCTGACATCACCAAGAAGCTCGACGAGTACATTATCGACCCCAAGGTCACCGTGACACTCGACAAGGCCGTCTCGACGCGTTACAGCGTCATGGGCAAGGTCGTGCAGCCGGGCGTTCGCGTTATGGATCGCAAGATCAGCGTCTACGAGGCCATTCTCGATGCCGGCGGCGTTGCCAAGGGCGGCGATAAGAAGAAAGCGTTTATCGTCAGCTACAACGCCCAAGGCCGTCTTGCCCGTAAGGAGATCAGCATCGCCGCTATGGAAAGCGGTAAGGCGGATATGATCTTCCTAAATCCGGGTGATCAGGTTTTCGTCCCGAGCAAAGGCTTTGGCATCGACACCTTCTTTGAGGTGTTGGGTAAGGCAAGCGCGGTCAGGCTCCTGTTCGGCAGCCCGTTTTAGGCCGCCGGGTCAATAGAGGTCAGGAATGAAACTCAAGATCACGCTTATAGCAGTTGTGTTGCTCATGGGGGCCTTTTCGGTCAACGCCGAATGGGTCAGGATCAACACCCGCAGCTTTGCGACCCTAAAGGACATCTTTTTTCAGGATGCGAACACCGGCTGGATCGCGGGAACTGACGGCACGCTGTTGCGGACCGACGACGGCGGTACGACATGGCTGCCGGTGCAAAAGTTTACGACCGACGCCATTTTGCAGGTACATTTTACCGACGCCAGCACCGGATGGCTTCTCTGCGAACGTAACATTTTCAGCCGTGGCAGGAACCCGACGTCGTACCTGAGAAAGACGACGGACGGCGGCATTCACTGGGAAAAGATCGAGTTTGAAGAGGCCGATCGCGAACGCGTAACTCGTCTGCTGTTCGCGAAAGACGGCACTGCGACGGCGTTTGGCGAGGGCGGCATCTTTTACAAGCTGCAAGAGGACGGCATCACGTGGAAAAAATCGCTCGCGGCGATCCATTTTCTGCTGCTCGACGGCGCTTATAGCGAGGCACGCACCGGAGCCATTGTCGGTGCCGGCGGCACGATCGTCTTTACCGAGGACGGCGGTCTGACATGGGAACCGGCAACGGTACTCGGCGGCTCGGATGCGCGGATAAATTCGGTCGTCTTTACCAGCCAAAAGCAGGCATGGGCGGTCGGTTCCGGCGGCTCGATCCTATCGGCATCCGGCGGCGGACGACTGTGGCGTAAACAACCTCAGGACGAGACCGAAGAGAACCTCAACGATCTCGTCTTTGTCGATACTCGCGAGGGCTACGTCGTTGGCGACAATGGAACGATGCTCAGGACCGTCAACGGCGGCACAACCTGGACAGCGCTCAGATCGCGCGTGACCCACAACCTCAACAAGATCGCCTTTAACGGCAAGGTCGGCTTTGCCATCGGCATGGGCGGCACGCTCCTCGCCAGCAACGGCCTCGCAAGCGACGCAGGCGGCCAAAAGCCTGAGATCAGACGTCCCAACTAACCGGCAGTGCTACTCATTGCTTGACTACAAAAGACCGATATCGTAGGATTACGGTTCGCCCAAAATTCGTTTTTAGGCGAGGTTGATTGAAAAATAGTCGGGTGCGCGTGCGTTATCGTCGTTAAAAGATTCTTTGGGCACGTACGTCAATTGGTAGACCGCCTCCCTTACAAGGAGGAAGTTAGGGGTTCGAGTCCCTTCGTGCCCACCAGTTCTTTTAATTGAGAATGGAGAATTGAAAATGGAGAATGCCGGAATCGGTCTTAATTTTCCAATCTCAATTTTCAGTTTTCAATTTCTTCTCGCGGAGTCGTAGTTCAGTTGGTTAGAACGCCAGCCTGTCACGTTGGAGGTCGCGGGTTCGAGTCCCGTCGGCTCCGCCATTATCATCAATAAAACCGGGGGTTTTAGAGTCATCGTCAAGATGGCTTTTTTCATTTTCGTCCACTGTACCCCAAAACGTACCCTGCAGTTCCTACCATCCGGCGTATCGCAGTCTTGCTGCTTTCCTCACCCGCAGGAAAAGTTTGCATTCTATAAGAAAATCGTTTAACGTTTACGCGTTCAAGATAAGATCGAAATCGAAAGCAAATAGATAGGATTCGACGGCATATTAGTATTGATGTCGAAGTTTGTGAAATTTACAATCATGAGACTACTAAAAATATCTCTCCTGTTAGCATTTGTGTTCTGCGGAACTTACTTTTCGAAAGCCCAGACACCCGTTTCTAAACGAGAAAAAGCGGCGATAGAAAAGATAGTGAGGGAGTATTTGCTTAAAAATCCCGCCTTAATTCGCGAAGCAATGCAAGCTCTCGAGGTTCAGGACGCAAAAGAAAAGCAGCTGCGCTCTGCGGCGAGCATGACGAATCTTAAATCAGAGATCTATTCGGATCCGACATCGCCGGTCGGCGGCAATCCAAATGGCGATGTCACGATCGTCGTCTTTTTTGACTACAACTGCGGCTATTGTAAAAAGACCTTGCCCGAACTGCAGGGCATCGTGGCAAAGGACCCATCGCTCAGGGTTATTTACAAGGAATTTCCGATCCTCGGTCCCCAATCGCAAACGGCAGCACAGGCAGCGATGGCGGCTGCGCGGCAGGGAAAGTATGTCGAGTTTCATAATGCGCTTATCGCGGCAGATGGTGCGGGCGAGGATGTCATTAAGAATATTTCCCACAAGCTCGGGATCGACTATGCCAAGCTTCAGAAAGACATGATCGACCTCAAACTCAATCAGGCCCTCGACGCCAACCTGAAGCTTGCAGAGGCCCTCGACATCCAGGGCACTCCGGCTTATATCGTTGGCGACCAGATCATACCCGGAGCCATCGATGCGGATGCCCTTGGAAGACTTGTAGGTGAGCAACGAGCCAAGTTGACCGTCGGCAAATCCCCGAGCACTACGGGTGAGCCTAAGAAGTGATTTTCCCCGACTACGAAGTGGAAACGTAGAAATGCGGATCGATGAGGAGTAAATAAATGAAAAATACGGCTTTTTCGAAAAGGAAAAATACACAAAGCGATCACAACATTTTGATCAAAGTTTCGCTCGCCGCACTGTTTTTATTGTGCCTCTCATCTATAGGTTTTGGGTCCGCCTCTACGGACGGCCGTGGAGCGTCGAATCGGTTAGCTGTACCGCGGCCCACGCCGCCTGATAATCCGCTGGACGAAGACGCGGCCTCCGCTTTGGTTGATGAGCTAAAAGCGACTCTTAGCGATTCGATCACTAATGAAGATGCGGTCAATACGATCGGCGAAAAATGGGATGCTAAGAATTTCGCGGGCAAGACGCGGACACAGATCCTCGCCAGTCTTTTTGCCGATGTAAGGTCTGTCGTCAGTGACAAGGCGACAACCGACAAGGTCTGGGCCAGTTGGAGAAACGTCGGCGTTGAGGCAGCCGAGGAAACGGCGAAAACTCCCGTAAAACCGGAACCGGTAAAGGCTCCTTCTAATCCGCAAGCAAAACCGATGGCACAGGACGACGGCCTTGACGAAGACCAAGTTAAGGCTTTAATCGAGTCGCTCATTATCAGCCTTGAGGACTTTGTCGGAGATGAGGAGGCTTCGGGGGCTATCACCGAAAAATGGACTGCCCACACCGATCTCACTGGTAAAAAGAAGGCCGATATTCTAAAGATACTGCTTGCCGATCTCAGATCGGTCATAACCGACAAGACGACGCTGGACAAATTTCAGGCGACTTGGTTCGGTGGTGAAATAAACGATCAGGACGTAAAAAATGCCACGGTCGAAGAGGGCCTCGACGAGTATAAAAAGGCGGAAAAGGCCGCCGCCGATAAAGCACAAGTTGAAGAGGACAAAGTTGCGACGGACCAAATAGGCGCGAACGATCCTAACGCCGAAGTCCTGCTCAAGGGCCCGAACGGTGAAGAATTGATCGAAGTCGAACCCCCGCCTCTCAACGACGAGGATATGAAAGCCGTTATGAACTGGATCGGCGCCAAGGTCGGTGCCGAACGTCTTCCGTTCTGCTGGCGCGATTCATATGGACGCGGTGCCGGTGATCCTTTATCGACTTGCACGAGCGAGAATGACAGAAATGGCGCACTCTGTTACCCGAAATGCCGCGACGGCTTTAGCGGCAATGGCCCAGTGTGCTGGCAAAATTGCCCGTCGGGCATCCGTGATGATGGTGGGCATTGTTTTAAGCCGGACAGCTATGGCCGCGGCGGAGGCTATCCTATTTCGACCCGCTGCAGCCCCCGACCACCGGGTGCTCCGGCTACTCGGTTTTGCTACCCGGACCAGGCGACAAGGCCGGAGAATTGTGAAAAGGATCATGGCAAAGGAAACTGCGAGCAATGGGGGCTGCTGTTTTACCCCAAGTGTAAGCCGGGCTTTCACGCTGTCGGCTGCTGCGTCTGCTCGCCCGACTGCCCATCCGGCATGTCGGATATTGGCGTCTCCTGTCAAAAACAGAGCTATGGCCGGACGGCAGGAACATCTATGTTGTGTGCCGCCGGACTCGAACAAAATGGTGCCCTGTGTTACCCGCAATGCCGCACCGAATTTCACGGTGTCGGCCCTGTTTGTTGGCAAAACTGTCCTGCACAACAGCCCTTCGATTGCGGTGCCGGTTGTGCAAACAACCAGGGCGAATGTGCCAAGGCGGTATTCGATCAGGTCTTTTCACCTATCATGGCTGCGATCACGTTGGCCACCTGGGGCCGGGCATCGGTCATCGGCGGAGCCGCCAAGGCTGCGAAGGTCGCAGTAAGTGCCGGCCGCTTGACCAAAGCGTTTAATGCCATTAAAAACGTCCTTACGGTTGCAAAAGGCGCGATCGAAAAGGCCGTTGGCGGTGCGGAGAATATGGCCAAGCTCCAGCAGATACAAAAGATCGGGTCAAAATTCTATAAGCTCGCGTCAGGGGTCGGAAAAGAGGTAAATCACTTTACAAAGGAGTTTGCCGATTCGTTTGCGGATCAGACTAGCCCGGAGATCGCAGCCGAGATCGATAAAAACTTTGGTCCGCAGGCGGCCTTGGCGATCAAAAAGCAGTGGGGAATAAATATGCTCTTCTCGAAGCTCAATGCTGACGGCTTTGCCACCGCCAAGAATGTGCTGACGATCGTCTCAGCCGCCGATCCTACCGGAATCGTTGGTGTTGCCGAGGCGTTTATGCACCCGATCTGTGGAAAAAACACACCTTTTCCGAAGGTAACACCGCTCTACAACCGTTGAACGAGCGAAAGGAGCCGGCAAGGCGATCTCGCGGTGAGATCGGAAAACGCAACGAAGAGGGAGGACAAATTGTCCTCCCTCTTTTTTATTAAATTCACGATAATTTCCATTAAGCCTGAATCCAAAGTGCTTTTTTGGACGAAACACAATTGTCAAGCACTTCTGTTTAGTGATCGTTGGCACAAATCCCTTAGGGTTTTATGTCGAAAGAAACATCGCGGCAGGATGCTTGAGTAGAAAATCAATTCTTTGGGAGACTAAAATGAAACTGACTTTAATTACAATTCTCTTGGCATCGACAATGGTCGTAATGAGCGGATGCGGAGATACCGGTACTAATGTTGCCTCCAACTCAAACCGGACGAACACCAATTCCAATTCCAATATGAATTCAAATATGAATTCCAATTCAGGCATGTCTAATGCGAACACCGGCGGCGACAACCCGATGGTTGGCGGATCGCCGATGATGAAGACAAAAGACATCATTGACAACGCCGTCAATTCGAAAGATCACACGACCCTCGTCGCTGCCGTTAAGGCCGCGGGCTTGGTCGACACCCTAAAAGGCGCGGGACCCTTTACGGTTTTTGCTCCGACCAATGCGGCGTTTGACAAGCTGCCTAAGGGAACTGTCGATACACTGCTCAAGCCTGAAAGCAAGAAAATGTTGACCGGTATCCTCACCTACCACGTTGTTGCCGGCAAAATGGATGCTGCGGCGATTGCGAAGGGAATCGAGGAAGGTAAAGGTAAATTTACGATGAAGACGGTCGCCGGCGGCACTCTGACAGCCACGATGGAAGGGAAAGACGTCATCATCACCGACGAAAAAGGCGGCAAGTCAAAAGTGACGATCGCTGACGTCATCCAGTCAAACGGTGTGATCCACGTCGTCGACAGCGTTCTGATGCCCAAGTAATTATTACTTAGGTGCATAGTGAAAAGCCGCGAGTACTCTCCTGTCCTCGCGGCTTTTTCTATTTTTATGCGCTTTTGGTGCCTTTTTGCGGCTAACTAGCTTCTATCCTTTTCTTAATTCTGTAAGTACCTGTTTCGCGACGGCTTTGAGCGTGTCAAAGACGCCTGTTCCGTTTGTTGCGACGGCCTCAAACACGGGCTCGCCTTTTTTTAGCAGCTCGTTTGAAAGTTCCTCGATCGGCGTTACATTTGGCAGATCGCGTTTGTTAAGCTGCAAAACGTAGGGTATCTGCTTTAGGTCGTAGCCCTGTGTCGACAAGTTTTCTTCGAGGTTATAGAGCGACTCGATATTTGCGTCCATCCGCTCTTCCTGGCTGTCGGCGACGAAGACAACGCCGTCAACGCCTTTCAGGATCAGCTTACGCGAAGCGTCATAATAAACCTGGCCGGGAACGGTGTAGAGGTGAAAACGGGTCTTAAATCCGCGCACGGTCCCCAGTTCGAGCGGCATAAAATCAAAGAACAAAGTACGGTCGGTCTCGGTCGCGAGCGATATGAGTTTGCCCTTTGCCTGCGGAGCGGTCGAATCGTAAATGTATTGCAGATTCGTGGTCTTGCCGCACAGGCCCGGACCGTAGTAAACGATCTTGCAATTTATTTCACGCGATGCGTAGTTAATAAAAGTCATAATTGAGAATTGAGAGTTGAGAATTGAAAATTAAAGATCAAGACCTCGTTCTTATTCTTATCATTTTCCATTGTCAATTTTCCATTTAGCTTGTTTTCTATGAAAACAAGCTGTCGATGTCCTCGTCCGTGATCTCCGAGAAAAAGGAGTTTTGATTGACACGGAAATTGGCCGAATCGGCGATCGCCTCGTCTAAAATACCCGCGACCTCAAAACTGCCGCGTTTCGAACGGATCTTGACCAGGCTCAATGTCGAGCGTTCGTCAAAAACGACGACGAGCAAGCTGCGTCCGATGACGCTGATAAATATATTTTCGCGCTCGCCCTCGTGGACGACTGACGGGAAAACATCCTCGCCAATAAGCTTTGCCATACTGCTTGTCGCGGCAACGTTGCCGGCGGCGAGTGAGGAGAAACTGGTCGTATCCATATCGCCGATGTCGCCGTGGAAAGCAATTGGTTGCCCATCTCGGTCAACGAGAAACACGGCGCGGGCGGCACACTCGACGCAGACCCGCGCGAGGACGCTTTTTAGCCTCTCAAACTGATGTTCTTGCAAAATAAAAGGCGTATCTGCCATTATGTGTTCTCGTTCGGGAATAGCCGATGCGGGTTATTGTATCGCCGGTGAATTTTATTGGCAACGCGCGGCCGGATGGTCACAGACTAAGCCGCATATCTAAATTTAACATAATAAAGAACGTATCGACAAGTATTTTTTCCCGCGAACAAGGTCGCAAACCGTGAAACAATCCCGCTCCGGGTTGCTGTAATTTCTTGTTCGCAAAGTGACGAAAATGTTAAAATTGTTGTGGTCGGCCCTGCACGCCGCGTCACATTTCAGATTTTTGGATTGAAAGAGATCGTGACGTTGGCTACCTACCAAAGACCGCCGTCCGCTCACGCGGATCATCCTGAGCTGAATGAAGCACCATCTTTTTACAGACATTCCAACCGGGTTAAGCTTTGTCGCCATTGGTGGCGGAAATGGCCTTTCGACTCTGCTCTCGGGATTGAAAAGATTCGTCAACGCCGGCGATACGGAGCCCGTTTGGCTCGAAAATTTGTCGGCTATTGTCGCCGTGACCGATGACGGCGGCAGCTCCGGGCGGCTCCGCGATGAGCTACAGATGCTGCCTCCGGGTGATATCCGCAACTGTATGGTCGCTCTCAGCGAGGACTCGCAGTTGTTGTCAAAATTGTTTCGGCATCGTTTTCGCGGTGATGGAGACCTCGGCGGACATATTTTTGGAAATTTATTCCTTGCCGCGCTTACCGAGATCACCGGGGATTTTGCTGAGGCGGTGAAGCTCTCGTCCGAAATTCTTGCAAGCAAAGGCCATATCTATCCGGCGACCGTTGCGGACGTGCGTCTCGCTGCGGAGCTGACGGATGGCACCACAGTTCGCGGCGAAACGAATATTTCGCGCGTCGGTCATGTGATCAAACGGCTGTATCTCGAACCGGCCGATTGCCAACCGATGCCCGAAACTCTCGCCGCTATCGCCGCGGCAAATGTCATTACTATTGGCCCGGGTTCGCTTTTTACGAGCCTGCTGCCGCCGATATTGGTCGAAGGCGTGGGCGATGCCATCGCCCGATCAAAGGCGGTAAAGATATTTGTCTGCAATCTTATGACACAGCCGGGCGAAACAGACGGCTTCTCCGCCCGGCACCATATCGAGATCGTAAGGGACCATGCGCCGAAGATCAACTTTGATTATGTGATCGTCAACGATCATCCGATCACCCCATCGCAGGCCAAGAAATACGCCGGTGAGGGTGCGGCGCAGATAGGTGTTCACGGTTCAGTATCACCCGAGACCATCGAAGGCTGTGAGATCGTTTATGGTAATCTATTGGACGATGATGAAATGGTCCGGCACCATCCGGAAAAGCTGGCACAAGTCCTTTTATTATGTGCTTTGCAGCCAATGGCGTCTGTTCAGCGAGCAAGCTTTAGCTTGTAAACGCTGAATCGGGTACAAGCTAAAGCTTGCACTCTAAACTTGTGAAATCAGATCTCGACATAATTATTCTCGCCGCCGGCCTTGGGACCCGGATGAAGTCAAACCTTGCCAAGGTGCTGCATAAGCTCGACGGTAGGCCGCTGATAAACCATGTCTGTGAGACCGCCTTTTCGCTCAAACCGCAAAAGATCTATGTCGTTGTCGGGCATCAGGCTGAGGATGTAAAGGCCGCTGTATTGGACGAGGTCGATGAGGGCCTTGCCGCATTTGCCGTGCAAAAACAGCAGCTTGGCACCGGTGATGCGGTCAACGCCGCACGGGCGCATCTGGAAGATCGCGATTCGACCGTGCTCGTGCTGTCGGGTGATGTGCCGATGATCACCGCCGAGACGCTGGCCTCATTGATACAGATGCATCTTGACTATCGCGGACGCGGAGCTGCCTGTACCGTTTTGACAGTACGTCTCAAAGAACCGGCGGGTTATGGCCGGGTTGTGCGTGATGAGAACGGCTCGTTTGAACGCATCGTCGAGCAAAAGGACGCAAGCGACGAAGAAAAAGAGATCGACGAGATCAACTCGGGCATCTATTGTTTCGATTCAAGAAAACTCTATGCCGCTCTTTCACAGGTCAAGAACGACAACGCCCAGGGCGAATTTTACCTGACTGACGTGCCACAGATATTGCGTGAACAGGGTGATGATGTGGCCATATTGCAATGCGGCGACCCGCGTGAGGTCGAGGGCGTTAACGACCGCCGTCAGCTCGCAGATATGGAAAAGGTCATTCGCCGCCGCACTGTTACTAAACTAATGCTGGAGAGCGGCGTGACATTCATCGATCCCAAATCGGTTTACGTCAGCGCAAAGGCCTTGATCGGCCGCGACACGACAATTCATCCGAACGTGACGATCGAGGGCAAGAGTATTGTGGGCGATAATTGCATTATCCGCTCAGGATCGCGCATTGCCAATTCCACCATCGGAAATGGCGTCGAGATCCGCGATAACTGCTTTATTACCGATTCGACCGTCGGTGACGGCTGCAGCGTCGGGCCAATGGCGCACCTTCGCGGCCACGCGGTTATGGCGGAGGGATCAAAGGTCGGCAACTTTGTCGAGCTGAAAAAGACTAAGCTCGGCCGCAAATCAAAAGCCAGCCACCTGACCTATCTCGGTGACGCCACCATCGGCGAAAATACAAACATCGGAGCCGGCACGATCACCTGCAACTACGACGGCAAAAACAAACACGAGACCCACATCGGCGACAACGTCAAGATCGGCTCGGACACAATGCTCGTCGCCCCGATCACGGTCGGTGACGGCGCGATGACTGGAGCGGCAAGTGTGGTGACTAAGGACATCCAGAAAAACACGTTGGTCGCCGGTATACCGGCAAAAGTATTTAAAGTTCTCGATGCTGACAGAGAATAAATTTATGTATTTGTGAGAATCAAATTATGAAAGTTTTATTATATATTTTGACGACCTTGTTCGGCCTTTATGGCATCTTGGCGGGATTGAGATTTATTGAGTATTTGCTTGCGTCAAGAGTAAACGCAGTGCAGTTGGGAATTTCGCTTGTAGCTCTCGCGATCGCAGTGGTTTGTCTTAAAAAAGCTCGTGCTTCTTAATTATTTATGTGTGGAATTGTCGGATACGTTGGAAATAAACAAGTTGTGCCGTTGATCATTGACGGTTTACGCAAGCTCGAGTATCGCGGGTATGACTCGGCGGGGATCGCGGTGGTGGATGACGAACATCATCTTTCACTGCGTCGTGCTGAGGGCAAACTCAGGAATCTTGAGGAAGCGATCCGGTTGAATCCGCTTGACGGAAATTACGGCATCGGGCATACGCGTTGGGCGACGCACGGGCGTCCGACCGAGGAAAATGCTCACCCGCACCGTGATCAATCGGGCAAGGTCGTCGTTGTCCACAACGGCATTATCGAGAATTACCTGACGCTCAAGGAGCGGCTCCAGGCTGACGGCCATACATTTTACACGGAGACGGACACCGAGGTCGTCGCCCATCTGATCGGGCATTATGTCGATAGGGAAGGCCTGTCGCTGGAACTTGCCGTGCGTAAGACTGTTAAAGAATTGAAAGGTATTTTCGCCCTGTCGATCATCTCTGTCGATGAGCCGGATATGATCGTTTCGGTTCGCGAGGGGCCACCGGTCGTGATCGGTCTCGGTGACGGAGAGTTCTTTGTCGCGTCGGACATCCCGCCGATCTTGGCTCATACCCGAGATGTATTTTTCCTTGGGGACAGAGAGATCGCGATCCTGACGAAAGACTCGGTCCGCGTGACGGATTTTGATGGCAATGTCGTCGAACCCGTGCAGCAGAGGATCACATGGGACCCGATCCAGGCGGAGAAGGGCGGCTTTAAACACTTTATGCTCAAGGAGATATACGAGCAGCCGCGTGCGGTTCGTGATACCTCACAAGGGCGTGTTTCGCTGGATAACGGCAAAGTATATCTTGATCCGATGGATATCTCGGAGGACGATTTTCGGGCGGTCACATCGATCAAGATCGCGGCCTGCGGCACGTCTTGGCACGCCGGGCTTGCGGGGAAATACATGATCGAGGCGCTGGCTCGCGTTCCGGTCGAGGTCGATTACGCATCGGAATTTCGTTATCGCGATCCGGTCCTGCGCGAGACTGATCTGATAATCGTTATCTCTCAATCGGGCGAGACCGCGGACACGATCGCGGCAATGCGTGAGGCAAAACAAGCCGGATGCAAGATCCTCGCGATCTGTAACGTTCAGGGCTCGATGATCACGCGTGAGGCCGACGGGACGATATTGACCCATGCCGGGCCCGAGATCGGCGTGGCATCGACCAAGGCCTTTACGGCACAGATGGTCGCTCTATATCTGTTTGCACTTTACCTAGGCGACGTTCGTGGTGAGATCGATGAGGCGCGAGCCAAAAAACTCGCCCAGGACCTTGCCGAGCTGCCGCTCAAGATCGAGCAACTATTGAATGACGCCGATTCGATCGAGGAGCTTTCGAAAGAGTTTTTCCGCGTGCAGGATTTTCTGTATCTAGGCCGCGGCATCAATTTTCCGGTCGCTCTTGAGGGTGCCTTAAAACTCAAAGAGATCAGCTATATCCACGCCGAAGGCTACCCGGCGGGTGAGATGAAGCACGGGCCAAACGCACTGATAGACGAAAAACTGCCCGTCGTCGTCGTCAATACACGCGACGCCGGCAACGCCGGCAGCGAGCTGCGTTACGAAAAAACGCACTCGAACATCGTTGAGGTCAAATCACGCGACGGTATCATCATCTCGGTCCTGACCGAAGGCGATACGATGAGCAGTAAGGTTTCGAGCCACGTCATCGAGATCCCGGAAACGTCTGATCTTTTGGGACCGATCCTATCGGTCGTGCCGCTGCAATTGCTGTCGTACCACATCGCCGTCCGCCGCGGCTGTGACGTCGACCAGCCTCGAAATCTGGCGAAATCGGTGACGGTGGAGTAGGCGAGATTTCTTCAGTTGCCTCCACCTTTAGGTGGAGGTCGGGCAGCTATATGGTTTTTTTGGGCTTTAGCCCAATTCACTGTTAATAGATTGGGCTAAAGCCTGATCTTTTTACGAAACCAAAACCTCCGGCTAAAGCCGGAGGGAATTGATATGAAAGCAATTTTAGTTAGAGAATTCGGCCCGCCGGAAGTGATGAAACTCGAGGATGTGGAAACCCCTCATCCTACAGGCACGCAGGTGCTTGTGAAGGTCCACGCTGTTGGCGTCAACCCGGTCGAGACATACATCCGCAGCGGCACTTATCCGAGCGTTCCGCCTTTGCCCTACACGCCTGGCAAGGACGCGGCCGGCGTTGTCGAGGCTGTCGGTGACGGCGTCACGAAATGGAAAGCGGGGATGCGTGTTTACACGGCGAATTCAATAACCGGAACGTACGCGGAATTTACCGTTTGCGAAGAGATCGATCTTGGGCGTCTGCCCGAGAATGTGACATTTGAGCAAGGAGCTGGGACCTGGACGCCGTATGCGACAGCCTACCGAGCCTTGTTTCAAAAGGCAAAGTCCCAGTCGGGCGAGACGGTTTTGATCCACGGGGCTTCGGGCGGCGTCGGTATAGCGGCGGTGCAGTGGGCAAAGAATGCTGGTTTGAAGGTTTTCGGAACGGCCAGCTCAGATTCAGGGAAAACACTTGTCGCAAATCAGGGTGCTGACGCAGTTTTTGATCACTCTCAGGAAGGCTATCTTGATGAGATCAAGGCAGCAACCGGCGGCACGGGAATCGATGTGATCATCGAAATGCTCGCGAACGTTAACCTGCAAAAGGATTTTGACGTGCTCGCGATGTTTGGCCGGATATGTGTCGTAGGAAATCGCGGTTCGCTCGATTTCAATCCGCGTACGATCATGGGCAAAGATGCTACAGTCAGTGGAATGGCTCTGTTTAACGCGCCGCGTAAGGACTTTGACGAAATTCACGCCGCCGTATTCGATGGACTGAGCAAAGGCTATCTCGACCCGATCGTCAGTAAATCATTTTCTCTAGCCGATGCCGCGTCGGCCCATCGTGAAGTCATGGAGGGCAAGTCGGCAGGAAAGATCGTTCTGATTCCGTGACCGGGATCAAGTTCCCATCGTAGAGCCACAACTGTAGCCGCGTATCTTTTCGGTGCCTTTCAGCTTAACACTTTTTGCGTCAATCGTCGGCGACGCTTTTGGGGCTTCATCGCCGGGCATGGCCAGCCAAAATTCACCGGAGAGAGTTTTGCGATAACCGCCGTCGATGGTTTTGACCTTCGCGGTATCGACCCCACGTGCTTTTGTCAGATAATACGCCATGCGGGCGGCACGGGCCTTTGCCTCGTTACGTTTGCCCTTACTGCCGCCATAAATAATTATGTATCCGATGCTGTCAGGCGAGTTTTGCAGCATTTGAGCAAACGCATCGAGGCGAGCCATCTCACCCTCGCAATTGATATTGCCAAATTCATCGACCTTTTTGGCGGCATCACCGGGATTCTCGACGAGGGCCGCCTGGGCGGAAATTACGAATATAACGGATGTGAATAAAGCTACAATAGTTTTCTTCATGCGGTCTTACCTCCGAATCAAGTTAGATTTGAGAATACTATAACAAGTTTAATCGCTCTTAAATTCGTCCAACGCCTCGAACACCTGCAATGCGTACTTAACATTCCCAAAAGGTGCGGAAACCTGCACGCCTTGAATTACGTCGCGTACCTCCAAAAGCGATTCACGGGCGATGGCGATGCCTTCTTCGCGGGCCGTCTCTTTGCTTTTGTCGGAAGCAATACGCATACGTTCGAGTATCTCAGGCGTGACCTCGACGCCGGGGACCTCGTTGTGGAGGAATTCCGCGTTGCGGAAACTGACCAGCGGCCAAATGCCGGCGACTATCGGGATGCGGACGTGTTCGATCATTTCCAGAAAACGCTTTAGCTGCTCCGTATCAAAAACAGGCTGTGTGATCGCATATTCAGCGCCGGCCTCGACCTTCCATTCGAAGCGGCGGATCTCTTCTTCCATATTCACGGCACCCGGATTTACACCGACGCCGATCGAGAACGCGGTCGGTTTGCCGATCGGGTTGTTGCCGAGGTCGAGGCCGTGATTGAGCTTGTTGACCATGTTTGTCAAACCGATAGCATCGATGTCAAAAACGGCCGTTGCGTCCGGATAGGGGCCCATCTTTGGCGGGTCGCCGGTAATCAAAAGCAGATTGTGCAGGCCGAGAGCCGCGGCTCCGAGCAGATCGGACATCATCCCGAGCAGATTGCGGTCGCGGCAGCAGTAATGAAGCACGGCCTCGATCCCGATCTCGCGTTCGACAAGCACGGCGGTCGCCTGAGCTGACATCCGTGTTTGAGCCCGCGGGCCGTCTGGGATATTGACGCCGTCCACACCCGCGTCTTTGAGCAAACGGATCGAATCGAGCGTTTTCTCCGCATCGCATCCCTTTGGCGGGAGCACCTCGACCGATGTGACAAATTCGCCACGCGCGATCTTTGCCGACCAGCGGGAGCGGTCAACCGGATTTACGACCTGTACATCGTCCGGTTTGAGTTCGGCGACGGTAGCGGACTCACTACGGATCGAAGCGACCGAAACACGCGGGCTGACCGAGCGGATCGATTCGGAGATGAGTTTGATGTGCGTTGGTGTTGTACCGCAGCATCCGCCGACAAATTTAGCTCCGGCTTGAACAAACCTTCGCGAAAATTCCGCCATATACTCCGGCGACCCCATATAGAATTGTCGTCCCTGAACATCACGTGGCAGCCCGGCGTTCGGTTGGGCGGATAGCGGTTTATCGGTGACAGTACGCATTTTTTCAAGGGCGTTGAGGACGTGATTCGGCCCCATGCCGCAGTTGAGGCCGATGACATCGACATCCAGTTTGTCGAGTGCGGCGGTGAATGCTTCCGGAGTAGTTCCGAACGTCGTCTTACCGTCCATCTGAATCGCGAATTGAGCGACGATGGGTAGCTCGGACAGCTCTCGCACGGCCTTGATCGCTTGTTCGATCAGCGGCAGTTCCGAAAATGTCTCGAGGATAAAAAGGTCAACGCCACCCTCAAGGAGAGCTTCGACCTGCTCGCGATACATCTCTTTTGCTTCGTCAAACGATGTTGGGCCAAAAGGCTCAAGCCGCAAGCCAAGTGGGCCGATCGCTCCGGCGACATACGTTTTTTCGCCGGCCGCCTCGCGGGCAATACGGACCGAGGCGATATTGATCTCTTTTAGTTTTGATTCGAGGCCGTACGATCGCAGATGATGACGTGTCGCACCAAACGAATTAGTCTCGATGATGTCGGCCCCGGCGGCGATGTATTCCTCGTGGACCTCGCGGACGAGGTCAGGGTTTGTAAGATTAAGCTCGTCGTAGCTACGATTGATATAGACGCCTTTGTCGTAAAGGCGCGTACCGACCGCCCCATCAAAAACGTAGATACTGTCAGAATCGAGTAGATCGCGAAAGTTTTTCATATTCTCAATGTTTAGAGTGCGAGCTTTAGCTTGTCCCGCCGACGAAGATACAAGCTAAAGCTTGCACTCTGAACAGAAAAAGCCTCGCCGAACAGCGAGACTTTTCAAAAAAATGATTTGTCTATTAGCTGTTTAGCAGTTTATTTAACGTGGTCGCAAGTCGCACTAACTCACCACGATACTTAAATTAGATAATGTTCCTTTCCGCAAAACCTGTCAAGTATCAAATCTCTTGCGAAAGGCCGACACGCCCTTACCTACGTTGACATTTACGGCAAAAATACGTCGAACGTCCAGCTTGTTTCAGGCGGAGGATAGGCGTCTTGCAGTTACGGCAAGGCTCGTTTTCGCGGTCATAGACCATCCACGATTCGCCTGAGCCGCTAAAATAGCCGCCTTCGAGATTTTCCGGGTCAACGGCTTGGTTGCCAGCGTGCGAAAGTGCCATCTTTAGCACCGCCCGGATGCTCTCGTAAAGCAACGGAATTTTCCTGGCCGATACCTCGCATGCGAGCCTTTCGGGATGCAGACCGGCAGCAAACATTGCCTCGGCGGCGTAAATATTACCGAGGCCCGTTACCTTCGTCTGGTCAAGCAAAAACTCCTTGAGGCTGCGTTTTGAGGTCTTTAGAGCCATGCGTAAATATTCAGGCGAAAATTCATCGGAGAAAGGCTCGGGCGCGAGCTTCTTTAGCTCCTTTGCTTCGCTTAGTTCGGGCGTTGAAACAATTTTCATCAGGCCGAAATGCCGTTGATCGTCAAAAACGAGCCTCTCGTCACCGCTTAGATGAAAAACGGCGTGGGTAAACTTTGGATCTTCGCTCTCTGCTTTTAGGAGCGAAAAGCGGCCGCTCATCCTCAAATGGACGATCAGCGTCTTACCGCCGCTCAGATCAAAGAGGATATGCTTGCCGCGTCGGTGGACGAAATTGATCCGTGTATTTTGCAATGCCGAGGCAAAACCGTCCGGCGTGATGTCCGGAGCCAGGCGTTGCCGAATAAGTCGCGCACTGCTGATCGTGCGGCCCCGAACCAATGTATTTAATGATCGAGAGATAAGTTCGACCTCTGGCAATTCGGGCATTTCTAGACCTTTGTATAATCCGTCAGCGTCGTTTTGTCGCCTAAAACCGAGCCTTCACTTACCACCGCGTTTCGACCAATGTGACAACCGCGGCCAATGATCCCGCCGCGTATCTCGGCGGAGCTCGAAACGCGCGTGTGCGACCAGATCACGGAATTCTCAATAACTGCCTTTTCCTCGATATGGACTCCTGCCCCGATCACTGAATTTATGATGCGAACCCCTGGTTTTACCACACAACCCTCGCCGAGCAGCGATACCTTATCGATCTCGGCCTTTGTTGCAATGTCTGAATTTGACGCTTTCTCGATCTCAAACCCGGTTACTCTGCCGCTTAGAAAATCGTGGTGTGCATTCAGGTAGTTTGCCGGAGTGCCGATGTCGCGCCAGTATTCGTCACCGATCACGGATGCAAAAAACGGAATCTGTCGCCTAAGAATCTCTGGGAAAACATCATATTCAAACGAGCGATTGATTTCCGCGGGGATGATGTCACGGATCGATGGTTCGAGGATGTAAATACCGGCGTTGATTGTGTTAATACTTAGAGCCTCGATCTCGTCGGGCTTTGGTTTTTCGATAAATCTCAGTACGCGTCCGGCCTCATCAGCCTCAGCTAGCCCGTAACGCGCCGGGTCGGCAACGCTAACCAGCGAGATCGTCGCTTCAGAGCCTTTTGCCTTGTGACATTCGATAAGGCTTCCGATGTCTAGATTCGTCAGGATGTCGCCGTTAAACACCACAGTCGTCTCTTGGCTCGAATCGATGGCAAACCGGTAAGCCCCGCCCGTCCCCATCGGGCTGGGTTCGGTAATGTAGCGCAGATTGACGCCCGACTCAGAGCCGTTACCGAGGAGCTGCTGGATCTTATCCGGCTGATAGCTGAGTGAAAGCGTGATGTCCGTGATCCCGGCACGCTTTAGCAACTCGATCTGATACAGTAAGAATGGACGGTTGAGGACGGGTACTATCGGTTTTGGCGTATAAACCGTGAGCGGCCTAAGCCGCGTGCCTTTGCCGCCGGCTAAAATTAGTGCTTGCATAAAAAGACCGATACGAGAGCAAATATCGAGCGTAAAGAAACCCGTGGGAAAAATCAAAGTGAGCATTTAGATTGAAAAAAGCGAGCCGGGTTTGGCTCGCTTTATTTGTAAGTTAGGTACTAATTATCGGTCTGTAACAAGAAAGACGTCCCATGCCCAGCGGCCAAGTTGTGCGTCCTGTGCGTCCTTTACCTTTGCCCGATAGCGAAAGTGGTTACCAAACTGGTCGGTCCTTTTGGAGTCACGATAAGCGAGTTCAATTTTACGCAAGCCCAATTCGGGAAGGGTGTGAAGTTCGTTCGACTCCGAAAGCCCGTTATGATTAACGTCCTGCCATAGCCGCAGATCGACAAAGATCCGATCTTTTTTGGTTATATATCCGTCACCGTTTCCGCCATTTTCTGTTTTGTCGAATTCGGCGAGGGCAAGAAAACCATTTCTACTTTCTCCGTCCGGCGGTACGGACTGCGGGCTGGCATTGCCAAACAATTCCTTACCGTTGTCGATAGTTCCATTGCCGTCCCGATCCAGAGCCAACCAAGCGTCATCCGAACCCGCCGCTGTCCAGCTTAGGTGCTCAGCCCCGCCGTAACCGTTCAAGTCAAAATTCACCCCGTTGGCCGCATCGGTAAGGTTAAAACCATTTCCGAGCGTGTCGATAACTATCGGCGACCAGCTACAGCCGCATGGAACATAATCATCCCAATTCCCGTTGTATCGCCGGCACATACAAAATTCATACTCATACTCGGTTCCGCAGGGTATGAACTCTCCATAGAGACTACACTCCTCCGGTGTCGGTTCAGTCGTTGGTGACGGCGTCGGGGTTGGACACGCGTAAATTACATTCAGAGTGGCCCAATCGCAGGCTGTAACACTAGTCGAGATATTGCCGCCTTGAGTTGTGTCGTTTACTCCCCAACCGTCTTTCATCACCGCCGCGTCTCCGCTATGCTGATTAGGGGGACTATACATACCAGTGTAATGATTCAATCCCATCGCATGCCCAATCTCATGCATGGCCATCTTGGTAAATATCGAAGAATACCCGCTTAAATCAGGGTCGTAAGCAAGCTGACCATTCGAAGTAAGTGTTGTGTTAAAAGTAATAAGCCCTGTGTTGATATTTCCCCCGGCCGTCTCATTTACTACGGTCATCGCGGCCGCCGACCCATCACCAATAACGCCAAACGCAAAAACCAACGTCGGCCCCGAACCATTACTGGTTACGAATTGAATTCCATTACATCCAGTAGAATTAGCGGACGTATTATTGCTATTCCAGTTCGAAATGGCCGTCGTTATCTGCGTTCGCGCCGGGTGGTCAGCCGGCACCGAGCTATGGAAGCTGTAGACTACTTCAGCCGCAGCTGCGTAATGTTTGCGGTTCGTGGGACTTGTATCTCGTGTGAGGCATGCAGCGCTGACGTGCACAAAACAAGGCATTAGAACTAATACGAAGGTAAGAAGAAGATCGAGTTGCCATTTTATTTTAGGGAGGTTCATTGTTATTTCACCTCCGCCGATTTTTTCTTACATCCCTGGGCAATTATCCCGCTAATCTGTCCGATCAATTTCGAAGGGGAATCGCGATTGTTTTTTACTTCGGCGGGCGCGGCTCCCGCTCGAGCAAGGCTACGGGTGGAGTTTCCATCGATTGCGAAATCGGCATCGTAATCGGACATCATATACCCGTTCGCAGTCGGGACGTACCTAAGAAATAAAAGATAATCTTTGTTCAATTCAAGCCGTGCGGCGTTTTTATCCTCTACACGGATTACCTGTCCCTCTAGCTTTATCAACCCTCCGGGTCTCGTTAGTGAGATAGTGCCATTCGGAGCAATGGGAAACGAAGAGTTATTTTTCAAGATGTCCTTGATCACGGTCTCGTACTGAGTGTAGACAAAGGTTTCGTCCTCGGAAAGGTGAGCAACTTTTTTGCTAGCTGAAGCAACGACAATTGCGTCGGCTGAGCATCCTTTCTTTAATAGGAATTCTGAAATAGTATTGGGATCATTCCCAAAAAAGTACGGGGATTCTTGTTCAATATATGTTTGAAGTTCGGTCTTTGTGCCTCTGGAATTTCCCAAAGCCGCCAACTCGGACAATTTCGTTATCATCGTGGCCTCGTATAGTTTTTTATATTCCTTGCTATACTCCCGTTCCTCTGGCGTTATTTGCCCCTTCTTTACAGATGTCGGTTCGTCGGCGGCTTGCGGCTTGGATTTATCCTGTGCTTCCTGCCGATAAGCCACGGTGGTGAACAAAATCACCACTGCCACTAGAAGACCAACAATGAATATGAGTTGACGTTTACGCATGTGAAACTCCCTTTCGTCTAAATAGCGATAGAAATCCTGATGAAAGTTGTTTGGTCGATTAGAAAGGCGAAACAACTGTGGAAAAAGCTGTCGGGCAAAGCCCTCTGTGAATGCGCTTAGCATAATTCTGTTCCGTTGAGATGTCAATAATTTTATTGAACATGACCGGCATCTATTCTCAATTTCAATGCTCAACATCGATTAACAATAGCAAAAAATATTGACACACTTCGTAACACCGTGTTAAATTTAGTAATACAGGTTCGTCTGTGCTTCAACCTGTGCACCACCTTGCTTGTGAGCCCCTTCTCTACGGCGTGCCTGGCTGACCACCGTTCCGGATTTTCGTTACCCGAAGATGAATTTCGACAAAACAAAAGCGATGCGGAGTGCGGAGCGTTACGTCGCGCAGGGCAAGCTCCGCGCGGCAATATCTGAATATCGCAGTGTCGTCGATAACGATCCGCGTGACATCGCAACGCTCAATATGCTGGGCGATCTGTATGCGAAAAACTCGGAAAAGCGTGACGCCGTTCAATGTTATCTACAGGTCGCCGATCACTATAACGCACAGGGCTTTTCGCAAAAGGCGATAGCGATCTACAACAAGATCACACGCATCCAGCCTGATTCGATAGAGGTTTCGGCAAAGCTGGCCGAACTGCATAAATCCAAAGGGTCGCTGTCGGAGGCACGTTCGCATTATGCAACGCTTGCCGAGCATTACCAGAAAAATGGCCGGCGGCTCGAGGCTCTGTCGATGTTCAAGCAGATAGCGCTGCTCGACCCGAACAACACGGACGTTTGTCTAAACCTCGCCGATTCATACCTGCGCGAGGGCCAGCGCGATGACGCCGTCGAGGCATATTCCGAGGCAGGCTCGCGATTTAGCCGCCAAAACCGTCACGAAGAAGCTATCAGAGCCCTGATGAAAGGCTACGACATACGATCGACCGATCTGCGGATATTAGAAGGTTTGGTAAAGGCTCAAACCGCTCTTGGGCGTGCCGGTAAGGCTGCTTCGTTGCTCGAGGAGATCATCGAAAACGAACCGTATAACCGCGATGTGTTATATCTGCTTATCGAGTGTTGTCTCGATTCCCAAAATGCTCCGGCCGCGGAAAAAGCGGTGATCAAGCTGGTCGAGATCGAACCGGCGAACTATCCGAAGTTTCTCGATCTGATCCGCATATATCTCAACGTCAACGACCCGGAATCCGCCGCGCGTATTCTGACCATGAGCAGCGAATATCTGCTCGCGGGCGGCCAATCGGACGAATGCGGCAAATGGATAAACGAGATTCTTGAGCGCAACCCAAACCAGTTGTCAGGTCTGCGTCTGCTCGTCCGATATAACACATGGCTAAACGATGAGACGGGCATCCGGCTCGCACTTGAGCGGCTATACACGGCGGCATCCAAACTAGAATCGATCGATGACGAGCGTTTCACGCTTGCACAACTGGTTGTGATCCGTCCGCACGAAACTCGTTATCGGGACCGTCTAAATGAGATAAATCAGCAATTCGGATTTGAAGACACGGCGTTCGAAGAACAGCCGGCAAATTCTGAAAGCGAGGCTGCCGGAGCGGTTGTAACGAGCGACGCCGAAATTGTTCAGTCAAACGGACATAAACCGGATTTTGCCGCTTTTGAACCCGACGGGATAGAGGGTAACGGGAATGTTCTCGAAGCTCAGATCGTCGAAAATATGGCTGATGTCAGCGGGGGCTACGAGCGGCCCGACAAGGAATTTGCAGTATCCACATCAACACATTCGGGCGATCAAAAGGTACAGAAAGAGATCGAAAGTATCAATTTCTATATCGATAACGACTACAAGGACCTTGCCGTAAAGGCTCTTACAGAGCTTACGCAGGAATTTGGCGAACGCGGGGAATTTGCCGCTTTGCGGAAACGCATCGGGTCGGGTGAGAAAGAAGAGGTAATTGCCGCAACGATCCACGAGGAACTCGCCGGAAACCCACTCGGGATAGACCAGATACGTTCTGAATTTGGCCTCGAAGATACCGAGTCGGGTGAGGAGAGCGATTACGACACGCACTACCACACCGCGGTCGCGTATCAGGAAATGGGATTGACCGAGCAAGCCATCAGCGAATTTCAAGACGCGATAAATCTGACGACGCCGAATGATGGCACGCGTCGATTCTTTCAATGCGCGAACCTGCTTGGTCATTGCTTTTTGCAAAATGGAATGGCCAATCATGCGATCACATGGCTTATCCGTGCGCTCGAGACCGCCAACATTTCGGACGAAGAACACCACGGGCTATGGTACGAACTCGCCCTTGCGTACGAGGCAAACGGCAATGACGAGACCGCCGCGAAATACTTTGAGCAGATATACGCCGAGAATGTCGATTTTCGCGATGTCGGTGACCGTGTAAAGCATTTAGCTACACAACACTAAATCGCGGCGTTTGTTTGCCAAAAACGAAAAGCGTTATACTTTGACGGTATGGTTGAAAGACTAACCGTTATTTTCTTTATAATCCTGTGCGTCCTGCTTGGCCTCTATTTGATTCTCTCGCCATGGGATGCGTTGTTTGGCCCGTGGGGCGAGAATTATCTGCTCGTTTTCCTGACGGACAAAGCCGGTGCTCCCGTGATACAAAAAGCGGTGGCGTCAACATGGTTTCGCGGAGCGGTGACCGGCCTCGGCGTGTTAAATCTTGTGATCGCCGTTTGGGAAGCTGCCCATTTCAATCAAAGCGTCAAAATGCTCCAGGGCGGTTCGGATAAATCGTGAGTCTGCGATCCGCCGGACCGATTCTATATCTCATCACAAGAGGCGAGGCAACGCCCGCAAATTTTACCGAATCTAGCCGTGAGATTCTCGATATTGTCCGCGTGGCAGTCAAGGAAAAGGTCGGGCTTATCCAGATCCGCGAAAAGCAGCTTACGGCCCGTCGGGTGTTTGAACTGACCATACAGGCGGTGGGTGTGACGCGGGAAACTTCGACGCGCTTGCTGGTCAATGACCGAGCGGACATCGCGCTGGCGGCGGGGGCGGATGGTGTGCATTTAACGGCAAATTCGCTGGGCGTGGATGTCATTCGAGACAACTTTCCGAAGGAGTTTGTGATCGGCGCGTCGGTACATTCGCTTCGAACTGCGGAGATGGCAGCCCAACAAGGGGCTGATTTTATTGTGTTTGCACCAGTGTTTAAAACCCCCGGCAAAGCTGCTCCACACGGGCTGGAGGCATTAAATGATGTTTGTGATGCCTTGCGGCCGTTTCCGGTGCTCGCTCTTGGCGGCGTCGATGAAACTAATTGCGAATCGGTTTTGGCATCAGGTGCAAGCGGTTTTGCTGCTATTCGATCTCTTAACGACCCGGGCAAGCTCCACGAAATTTGTCAGGGTATGCGAAACATAAAAAATGCAAACTGAGACGAAACGACCGATCTGCCTCACCATCGCCGGGCTAGATCCGTCAGGCGGTGCAGGGATAATTGCGGACATCAAGACGTTTTCGGCTTTTGGATGCTTTGCGACGGCAGCCCTCGCATCGGTGACGTTTCAAAATACGACCGGCGTTTTTGGAACTGTGCATCAAACGGCTGAGTCGGTATGCAAGCAGATCGAGCCGATCCTTGACGATTTCGATGTCGCAGCCGTAAAAACCGGCATGCTGCCGACCCGCGAGATCATCGAAACGGTTGCAGCCATAATCGCGGAGAGGAAATTGAAGAACGTGGTGGTCGATCCGGTCGTGCGGTCAACATCGGGCTTTGACCTGATCGACGACGCGGCTTTGGCGGCGTTGATCGAAAAGTTGTTTCCGCTTGCGAATCTGATCACTCCGAACATCCCCGAGGCCGAAAGGATCGCTCAAATCGAGATCGAAAATCGAGATGATATAGAAGAGGCCGCAGCGATAATGTATGCCATGGGGGCAAGAAATGTGCTTATAAAAGGAGGACACTTCGGGCAAATGAACAGTGAAAAGGGAAAAGTGAACAGTCAGACCCGAAAAGCGACCGATTATTTGTTTGTAGGCCGGGATATGATGGTTTTCGAAACGGAATATATCGAGACTACGGCGACGCACGGCACTGGATGTACGCTTGCGGCAGCAATCGCGGCGAATTTGGCTCTTGGAAATGATCTGCCTGAGTCAGTAAGGATCGCAAAGGACTTTGTGACTGAGGCGATCCGGACCGCTCCGAATATCGGCAAGGGACACTCTCCGATCAATATCTAATTATTTTGCAGGGGTAAAAATGCTAGGGCTTATGTAGGTGACGCCGAAGGTGACGCCGGTGCGCGGGCTAAACTTCGTCAGGCCAAATGCGGCGGCGGTGTCAAAACGCAATCCCGACGCTCGTATTTGCGCCCCCACTCTAAACTGGCCGATGCTCTCGGTCCCGAGCGGCGCGTTGCCGGCCCGGGTGCTTACGCGGCCATTGACCTCGCCCACTAAATTTAGATGGTCCGTAACCCGATAAATTCCGGCGAGGCCATAGAGCAAGACATCATTCTGCGTAAAACGCTCGATCGGTGCCGTCATAATACCAAGGCCGATGTTGCCCATCGCATTAAATCTGGGCGTCTTGCCGACGACGCTGCCAAATTTTTTTTGCAACAGTATCTTTGTAAAGATATTTATCTGGTTTGTGCCGATGCCTCTTGCCTGGTCGGTGTTTGGCATCTGAAAGCCAAATTTGAGGCCGACGGCTGGTAATAGCCGTGTTTCGTTTCGCAGCTTGATCTTAGCGGAGACCGTAAAATCGTCGAAATCGTTGGTCGAGTTGCCCGTTACTGATAGCGGGATCGCCGACGTGGTCTGCGAATTGATCGCGACAAAATTTTGCAAGGAGCCCTCGATCTGCAACTCCACATTGGAGGCAAAACCAGTCCGGATGCGTATGTCGCCGACACGGGTCAGGTCGCCCTTGATCCCTGATAGAGGAAATTTGGCATTCTGAAAAAAATCTACGCCTGCCGCGATCTCTATTGCGCCCGTAGGAGTGATATCGACGTCGTCCGTCAGCAGCGGCCGCTGCTGGGCAAAGGACGCCAACGCCGATGCGAGCACGAGGATCAAACATTGAAAAAAACGATTCATCAGTAGCAATTCTGTCACTAAAGATCGTTTTTGTAAATCAAATACCGCAGTGGGCAGATTTGCACTAAGGCCGATAAACTTGCCAAAATGTTTGAGAGCGGAATATCCCGAATTTTTGATGATCGCTAGAAAATATTTTATCAGCGGCGAGGTGCAGGGCGTCGGATTTCGTTTTTTTGCGCAGCGGGTCGCCTCCCGTCACCAGGTCCGCGGTTATGTAAAGAATCTTGCGGACGGCCGCGTTGAGGCCTTAGCCGAGGGAAGCGCGAAGGCGGTCGACGGCTTCCGGCTTGACATAGCAGCCGGGCCAAGACATTCGCGGGTCGGCGAGATCGAGGAGTTAGTCGTCGAGCCAAGCGGGTTGTATTCTTCATTTAGGATAGAAAGATAGGAATGGATAACTTAAAACAACTTATTCGCGAAGTGCCTGATTTTCCGAAACCGGGCATCAATTTTTACGACATCACGACGCTGCTTATCGATCCGGCCGGATTGAAAGGTACGATCGACGCTCTCGCGGCTCTCGTGCCGGAGGGTAAGATCGACACGGTCATCGGGGTTGAATCGCGGGGATTTATCTTTGCGGTGCCGCTCGCCCTCAGGGTCGGAGCGGGGTTTATTCCGGTTCGCAAGCCGAAAAAGCTACCCGCCGAGAAAGTCTCGATCTCGTACGACCTCGAATACGGACAGGACACGCTCGAGATGCACAAGGACGCTGTCAGCGAAGGCCACCGCGTTCTTATTGTTGACGATCTGCTCGCCACCGGCGGCACCGCTCGCGCCGTCACTGATCTGGTCGAAAGCGTCGGCGGCACGGTCGCCGGATTGCTGTTTGTCGTCGAACTTGATTTTCTCAATGGCCGGAGCAAGTTTGACGGCTATGACGTCAGGTCGCTGATACATTACGATTCTTAATAATGGAAAACGGAAAATGGAAAATTTTAGACTCGTAGATCTTAATTTTGCATTGTCCATTTTTCATTTTCCATTCATCACGGTCCCGTAGCTCAGTTGGATAGAGCGTTCGCCTCCTAAGTGAAAGGCCGGTGGTTCGAATCCACCCGGGATCACCAATAGCTACAACGAGTTAGGCGGCTTTCGAAAAGTCGCCTTTTTCTACTTTCACCTTAGCTTTCACCTTAGCTTGTTCGATTTCCATGAATTTATCTAGACTACCGCCTATCACGCGGGCGTTTTGAACGTCGACATTCGTATAGTGCTCAAGGAAAACTTTGATACTTTCCGGCGAGTGGCGCGTTATTTTCATGACCTGGCTCGTCGCTCCCCCGGACAGGACCATTCTCGTCGCCCCGGTCGATCGAAGATCTCTAAACTGTAGGTCTTCTATTCCGGCTTCTTCGCATGCAGATTTAAATGAACGATCGTAATTGAACTCGGGAAAGATCTTCATATTTTTGCCCCACGGCGTTCGGTCTTTGATATCTAGAAGTATCGCTCGAAGCCTGGAAGTCATCGGGACGATACCGGCCTTTCCGGTCTTCGTCTTTTCCGCAGCCTCTTTTGTCAGGTAGATAACATTTTCGTCAAAGTCGGTCTGCCAAGGTTCTAGGTTGAAAACCTCTCCCGCGCGAAGTGCCGTATCGACGGCCGCAACCATGATCGGTATCAAGTGACGACGATCGACCCACCGACGGACAGTGTATTTAGTAACTTTCCCAGTTTTCAGCGTCCTCTCTTGGTGAAACTTCATTTTGTGAGGCTGACATGCGGCGTGTAGATATGCTTCTTCCTCAAATGTCATCATCCGGTTTCGCCTGTTCTCTGCAGCTCGATCGATGAGTGTGTCGCCCAACGTGAATGGGTTCACTTTAATCCAGCCTTTCTGAATCGCAACTGTGAACATCTTCCTGAGCCTAGATAATTTCTCGTTAACGGTGGTAACGGCGGGGAGTGTTTCCTTAGCGGTCGGCGTTAGAAAACACTTCTCAGTTAGAATGCGGAGATCCTCATAGTTAATGAGCTCGATTGGCATCGCTCCGAAGTGTTCTTCCAATTCGGTAATGTGACGTTTGACCGTCGCGAGATTGCTCTTGAATCCAGCCTTCTTCTTACCGTTTACGATAACGGCGGGTTTCGCGTACTCCGCCCGATAGTATGTCGCGAGATCCAGAAAGGTTTTTTTTGGAGGTTCTTTGACCTTCGGAATTTTATCAACTTCGTTGATGAGGTTGATCAAAGCGACGTTGGCTTCAGTTTTGGTCCAGTACCTTTTCGTTTTATCTTTGTAGAGTTTTTGGCCTTTAGCGTTAACGATAGGTTCCCCGGCGTTGTCGATCTTTGCGACGCGGACGCGCACATCGAACGCGATAGCTTTCCTACCGTTTTTGATGACTTCTTTTTCGAGTATAGAGCCGCGAAAATTTCGCGTGTCTTTGGTGCGCGGCATTCTGTTATAGTTCTGCTTGATTATAACTTAACTTTTACTTACAGGCCTTCACCGCAATGTCTATATTTCACTTTTCGTAGTGGTGTAAATGTACGGGTAAAATAACTACCCTTCATTGTGTTACTTGCACCGACCTTTATCTCGACTATCTCCGAGTGGGCCGTTTCGACGTCAAACGCCGTCATCATCTCGGCTGGCCGCACGGCAGTAGAGGGCTCCTCTGATGATGCAGCCCCAGATTTCAATCGCACATTGCAGGACGATGTTGAGAAATCGCGTGGTATATTTGTTCCAGCAGGAAACGTCTCGGACGTTAGGGTCGAGGGGCTAGCCATTTGACCGTTCCTGCTCTTCGCGCCGATTCGATAATCATCCGGTCTTAGGTCTTCTTTTTGTGACACGCATTGTGACACAACTGATCAAAATTGCATCAAATATGACACAGAATCGTCGAGTGTTACAGAGTGCCGGAAAATTCCCAAACCCTTGTAACAATTAACTTTAGTGACACTCGGTAACACCCAGATTCTCTAAAGCTATCCTTCTGTTCTCCAGGACCTTATAGGCCGAGTCGGATCTAGTATTTGTTCGCGTATATGCCATGGAAACCCAAAGTGATCTGGCAGATTTGCACCCAAGGGAGAAACTGAATGGAAAAGTTCCCGTAGAGCTCCAATACACGTATCATTGAGCGAAGGTGTCCGCCAGCCGGCGGGTGTTTTTGAACGATTGATCTCAAGCCGTCGATTCTCGAAGTCGATATCTTTCCACTGTAAGCCCTTAATTTCACAAGATCGCATCCCACAATAAACCGAAAAGATTGCTGCGGTGCAGGCGTACTTCCAGTCTGGGCGACTTCTCGCCACCTCAAACAATCACTCGGACTCGGACTCGGACTCGGATAATGCTCTGCCAACGGGGCGGCGATCAATCGGCACCGGTTTATAGTCATCGACAAATCGGTACCAAAGACGGGCGTGCTTAAACAATTGCCGCAAAACGGATACCTCGCCGTTGATCGTCTTCGGGGAGCGGCCCCCGGCTTGACGCTCATTTTGGTAGGCAGCAACGTGAGATGGAGTTAGCTTTTTGAGCGACAAAGCTTTGAAAAGGGCCAATCGCGACAGCGGACGGGACTGTTCGAGCCAATATCGAGCCATCCGAGGCGATACCTGCGCACGACGCTCCTCGATATAGGCGGGAATAGCGATATCGATTGTCATCGAACCAAAAGTTTGTATTTTTCGTGTCGGATCCGGAGCTCGATTCTGGAGCTGGATTATTCTCTCCCGTTCGATTCCGGGAGCTTTTCGGGCGTCCGTGGTTCGGAGCGACTCGCGGAAACGATGACCATTCACAACTGCATCCATCCAAAATATCTTTCCTCTCTTAAAAATAGCCATTCCTTGTCTTTCCTCCTGAATTTTCCTTTCCAAATTGTCGGCCACTTGCTACTGACCCGTAAATAGAGAATTTGTTGGTCTGAGTCCCTTGACAAATTTCGCTACTTTCTTCGGTTCACTTCCGGCGCCCTTCTGATTTGACACGTATTTGACTCATTCCGATTAACGCCAGCAGGTTTCCCCATAGAGGCGTTGATATCGATCCCTGTTTATATATAGCCATATTTCCCCTTAAGTCTTAATAATTCGGTCTCCCATTCTTTCGCAGTAGCTCGGTGCAATGCAACTAAAGGATTGGATTGCCCGAAAACTGAAATAGCTTTCGATAGGCGAGAATCCGCTTCTGATTTAGCGGTCTGCGCCCGTCTAATGCGCTTTTTCCCCTGATGAAATGTATTTGAGCATCTTTTATTTCGGCATGTACTACCTTCATTCCTTCGGCCGTCAAGCCTCATTGCCCAATAAATCACATTACATATTGGGCATCGTCGCAGCCTCCTCAATAGAGCCCCCCCCTTTTTGACCAGGATATTTATCAAATCAATCTGGGGAATCTCGATTGAACCATCCGCCCCAATTGCTACGAGTAGTCCACGCATTACATAGTAACCCGGATCTTTAGAAGCTTTTTGGTGTGAATAGCCCCAGATCAATTGATCTAGAAGATCCTTTTCGGCTGACCAGGACTCAATGTCCTCCAAAACCGATAAGAAGCCGTTGCTTGTTCTATAAAATGGCTTTACGCTCGGTAAGATTTCGAACAAGCGGTCTAAATACGCAGATTCCGCGGCATCAAATTTATTCATTCGCTCATCTGATGTCCCTGAAAGACCCTTGAATTCGGTCGCGCGTTCGAACTCAGTTTGCAAATCGCGCAGCGACCGCTCCAGTTTTTCTGTATCGGGTCCCAGCGCCGCAATGCGATCTAGTACCAGCGCTAGGTCCGGAGGACACGATGTTGGGCGACCTTCCATGTCAGAATTAGCTATACCTGGATTTTATCTAATTTCTTATTTCCGAATCGGTCATTTATCCTTGTGTAGCATTATTCTACAACTATACTTAGCATTATACAGGGGTACAAGTTGCTCCACGCTAATTCTGAGTTCTGGAGAAAATAACGATGGAATTGATAGATACGGCGGCACAGAAATTTGCATACTCTGTCGACGAAGTCAGCGGGCTAACAAGTCTGTCCAAGGCTTTTATTAGAAAGGAGATTCGGCTGAATCATCTTGCGATAAGGCGATTCGGACGGAGGATCTTGATCCTAAGAAAAGACTTGGAGATCTATCTGACAAATAATAGAGAGCCACTCAGCGGTGAACCTCCTGAAAAGCGTGTTCGATAGTACTAGATTCAAACATTATTCTCTCAGGTCATTCGATTATCGAGAGCTACGGGAGCGCGGTGCAATTACAGTAGGAGGCCGCTTTGGCCCAGCTTATATTCTTCCTCCACCCGTCGACAATATCGCGCTACCGAGAATTTCTATTTATAGAGACTATTCCGCGAGGACGCATATTGAGGCCCGGGTGTCACTTCCCAACCTTCTCTTTGGTCACAACGCATCTTTGCCTGAACCAGATGACGTCTACACCGGCCTGCAGTGCATGTCGGATTATATTTCAGAGCGAACTGGCCGATATTTTGATGCTTTTACAGCGATCGTGACGCAAATCGACTATTGTACGGACATACACGTTGGCGAAGAGAACTTGATGAGTGAGTTGAAGAAACTTGCCTCTCGGCGCCTTTCCAGGTGCATTCGTCAATTTTTTGAGAATACCACTCTGTACTTTACATCTAAGAGCAGGAAATATCAGGTAAGGATTTATTCTAAGCTTGATGAAGTGCTAGCGAACCGTCCATCAAATTCGCATGCCATCGAGGCGGCCCGAGGAAACCTGCGATTCGAGATTTGTTTACGCGATAAACGAACTGTTGTTCAACGAACCAAGAGACTGCATCCGCGGGCTTTCACAGCAGCCGAGATGTTCACACAAGACCTTTCTGACCGCATATTCCAGGACCTCTTCCAGCGGCTAACATGGGCTCCAGCCCTGCCCGATCAGGTCAACCCGTTGGAGTTGATCTTGAAAAAATATCGATCAAACCATGGGCTCGCTTTATTTGGATTCGTTCAAGCAATTAATCATTATGGAGCGGATCCAACTAGACTAAGTCTTTTAGGGATCTCAAGAAGCACCTATTACCGAAATCAACGTCAGCTAAAGGAATGCGGCATCACGATATGAAACCCTTAAGTAACCACGTTGCATTTTGTGCCAAATTTGAGACAAAGCTCGTATGGACAATCAAATCGGATATTTAAGGAGTGAATTCTTACCCTATGGAGACTTTTTACCCTAAGGAAGACGATATCACCGTTATTACTGAGTGCACAAAATGCGGTCAGGTTCATATAAAGTGTTTTGCGCACAAGCGACGGCGGGATAAATCGCTCCCACCACAGCCTTGCATGAAGTCACCAATGCTGAGCAGCCGCACGAGGAAATGCGCCAACCATGGCGGCAAATCTCTCTCGGGCGAACTTCACCCAAACTACATAAACGGCGAATCAATAAAGAAAAAATATCAGTGCATTCCGCATCGATTGGCAGTTCGGGTCGAACAATTGACAGCTTCCGAATTGGAGAATTTGGAAGAGAATATCCGGATCCAACGCGCACTCGAAACAAGACTGTATGAAAGGTTCCCGACCGGCGAATCGACCGAAGCCTGGCGACGGCTTAAGCTCGCCGTCCGGGAATTTGACCGAGCAAGAAAACTGAGCGGCGATCGAGCCGCATCGCTAAGTAAGCGGGCCTTCGATAAGATTCGAGCCATAGTTAACGAGAGGCTTGACGAATGGTATCTAATCAACGAAATTCTCGCCCTGCAGGAGGCTGAAAGGAAAACGACGGAGACCCTAATTAAGGGCCTTCGCAGTCGAAAGGATATTTGGGCCATTGCGTTGCGCGAAGAATTTATCGCGGATGTGATCCACATACTTCGAAAAAACATTCCAGATCCTAAACAGATTCAGGCTATTAAGCGCGATATTGAGGTTCGGGCCGGCGTCGTGCATATCGAATCTGATTCCGTCAAGTAGCCGTCAGGCATGGCCGGATCCGGACGCTACCATTCTTCCAAATTACCCTCTTTCTGAGCCGGAGCTTCGGTCCGGATCGTATTGCTCCAATAGCTGGGAAACTGGACATTGGTTTCCACCCTATGTCAGTGAACAAGAAGCTCTTGATAAAGCGATCCAGATGGTCGATCGTTGGAACAGAATGTACTTGCGTACGGCAAGACAGCTCCGCGATCTTCGGCGTTTTAGCCCAGTCACCATCAACAATGCACAACAGGTGAACATTGCAACAGAAAACAGCAACCAGGCAAATGTCGCTATATAGACGGTATGCACTGCGATCAGGATCCGCCCAGTAGGGTTGCCGGATTAAACTCTTCAGTGCTGGTCGATGTACCGTCCAATCCGTGAATTTGACCATTCGCTGGCTTCGACAAATAGATAGTTCTGAAATATATGATTCACAACATCCTCAAAAACCGTTTTAGGTTCGTCATCCTCTGGGTCCCAAACATAGTCTTGCTCCGTCTGTAACCAGATCGCCATTTGGGCATCTGCATCAAGTTTATTTACGGTGGTTTCTACAATATGCTGCATTGTAACCAGATATACGTCCCAATGGTATGACAGGTCGCCTTGAATTTGTACACAGATCTCGTCCCAAGTGTTCCTAAGGCCCGAATCATCGCCTGATAGCAATGAGTCACCCTTCAATTTCTGCAATCGTCGAATAACGCTGGTAGAAATGCGTTGACATTCTCGCTTTGCAAGTTCTGAAATAATCTTCGTTTTAAGGTCCATTTATCCAAATGCCTATTTAGAAGGACGGAAGCTAGAGTTATTGTTGAAATCCTGCTATTTTGAATTTCGTTAGTATCTTGACAATGCAGGCTATCCAAAGCGCTCGACTGATGAGATATGCCCGTGGCCAATGTAACCTGGCCATGGCAGATTCAACAGGCATCAACATACTAAGACTAATTAGTCTTAGTTTCAAGATGCAAAGTGCGACCTATCTAGGGAGGAATCTCTAAATGGGAAGGGCGCGGATCGATCGGCCCCAGAAGCTGGCCAAAAAGCTGCTAATTGTTCGACAATCACTCGGGCTCTCTCAGAACGGCCTTATCGCTAAGTTCGGGATGTTGGACTCATTAACCCAAGCAGAAATCTCTGCGTTCGAGCAGGGAAAGCGACTTCCCTCCTTAATCGTACTGCTCAAGTACGCCAGGCTTTATGATGTCCATGTCGATGACCTCATTGATGACCAGATCGATCTGTCAGAACATACATGAAACACCGGGCACCCTTTGTGAATAAGACTGATCATTGTTGGGATGGCTAAAGCACCTCTAACTTCTGGCCCCCCCCCTCTCGCTATCGTCGCGATTATTTGGAGAAATTGACATCTGGGGCTAAAATCAGATGCACATCACAATGCCCAAAACAAAGAAGGTTGAAAAGGACGAGCCGTTAGAGAAGAAGCTTTGGAAAGCTGCAGATAAGCTGCGTAAGAATATGGACGCGGCGGAGTACAAGCATATTGTACTCGGCCTGATCTTTCTGAAATACATTTCGGACGCTTTCGAAGAACTTTACGAAAAGCTTTCGACCCCGGAAATGAAGGCCGAAGGTGCGAATCCTGAGGACAAGACAGAATACTCCGCCGAAAAGGTTTTTTACGTTCCGCCTATCGCGAGATGGAAATGGATTCAAGGCCGGGCCACGCTGCCGACGATCGGAAAAGATGTTGACGACGCGATGGAGGCGATCGAGAAGGACAACCCGGCATCTCTTCGCGGAGTTTTGCCGAAAGTCTTTGCTCAGGAGAAACTGGACAAAGCTAGTCTTGGCGGATTAATCAATTTAATAAGTTCGGCAGTTCTCGGAACAAAGGAAGCTCAGAGTAAAGATATTCTTGGCCGCGTGTTCGAATATTTTCTTGGTGAGTTTGCTTTGGCCGAGGGAAAGAAAGGCGGGCAGTTTTATACGCCGGGAAGCGTTGTTCGCTTGCTCGTCGAAATGCTTGAACCTTACGAAGGCCGTGTTTTTGATCCTTGTTGTGGTTCGGGCGGGATGTTTGTTCAGTCCGAGAAGTTTATCGAATCTCATCAGGACCGATACAGAAAGGTAGGCAGTAGCAGTGGCAGCGGCAGTTTACAGATAAACCCAAAGGATCGCATTTCGCTTTACGGGCAGGAGAGCAATCAGACGACGTGGCGGCTGGCGAAGATGAATCTTGCGATTCGCGGCATCGACAGCTCAAACGTCAAATGGAACAACGAAGGCTCGTTTCTCAATGACGCACACAAAGACCTGAAAGCCGACTTCGTCATTGCCAATCCGCCGTTTAACGACAGCGATTGGAGCGGCGAGCTTTTGCGGGATGACGCACGTTGGAAAGTTCTCGGCAAAAACCTTCCGCCGCCGGTAAATGGTGCCAATTACGCGTGGATACAGCATTTCCTTTTCCATCTCGCCCCAAACGGTTTGGCCGGATTTGTCCTTGCCAAAGGCTCGCTTACATCCAAAACAAATAACGAGGGTGAGATCAGACGTGCTCTCATCGAAAACGATCTGATCGATTGCATCGTCAATCTTCCGACCAAACTCTTTCTAAACACGCAGATTCCCGCATGTCTCTGGTTCCTGCGAAGAAATAAACAGCACCGCAAGGGCCAGATATTATTTATCGACGCCCGCAACCACGGCTTTCTAATAAACCGAAAGAACCGCGACCTATCCGAAGAGGACATAAAACAGATTGCCGGAACATATCACAACTGGCGAACCGGCGAAGCCGAGTACGAAGACATTCCTGCATTCTGCAAAAGTGAATCAATTGCCGAAGTAGAGAGATTAGGCTTCGTCCTAACACCGGGCCGCTACGTCGGCCTTGCCGACGACGAAGACGATTTCAATTTCGCCGAACGCTTTGCTTCTCTAAAAGCCGAACTCGAAAGCCAAATGGCCGAGGAGGAAGATTTGAACAATCGAATCAAGGCGAATCTTTCCAATATCATTCTCTCTCCCTCTGGGAGAGACGGAGAGGGTGACTTTGACATGGAGGTCGCGGCGAATGGGTGAATGGAAGGAATTACCGCTTGGAACTTTAACGACTAAGATCGGGAGCGGCGCGACGCCTTCCGGCGGGAGCAATTCTTACAAGCTGGAAGGAATCTCTCTCATTAGAAGTCAGAATGTCCTTGATTTAGGTTTTTCCTACGACGGATTAGCTCTGATTGATGACGAGCAGGCCGATGGTTTGCGAAACGTAATTGTTCAGAAAGACGATGTTCTCTTGAATATTACGGGCGACAGTGTTGCACGAGTTTGTAAGGTACCTGAAGATGTTCTGCCGGCTAGAGTGAATCAGCACGTTGCGATTATCCGTTCGGATAACTCAAAACTTAGCAGCGATTTTCTCCTCTATTATCTTCAGGCAATCAAAGAAACTCTCTTGGTTTACGCAGAGATCGGGGCTACACGGAACGCTTTGACAAAGGGAATGATTGAAAATCTTCCCGTTACAATTCCACCGCTTCCCGAACAAAAAGCCATCGCGGAAGTTCTTAGCAGTTTGGACGATAAGATCGATCTGCTCCACCGCCAAAACAAAACCCTCGAATCCCTAGCCCAAACCCTCTTCCGCCAATGGTTCATCGAGGAAGCCGATGATAGCTGGAAAAGCTCAACCTTATCGGAGCACACAGAAGTTTTCCGTGGGCTTAGTTATCGTGGGAGCGGATTAGCCGAGATCGGAAACGGACTACCCATGCACAATCTAAATTCAATTTACGAATTTGGAGGTTACAAAAATTCAGGGATCAAGTATTACAGTGGCGAATATCGTGATCGCCACATTGTAAAAGCAGGAGACATTATCGTTGCGAATACTGAGCAAGGACATGAGTTCCGTCTAATTGGATCGCCAGCAATTGTGCCTGATGAATTTGGAGCGGAAGGTTTGTTTAGTCAGCATATTTACAGGTTATTGCCCTTACCCTCGACATACTTAACAAACCAATATCTTTATTATTTACTAATGGCTCCTCAAGTTAGAGAGCAGATCATCGGAGCCACGAATGGTTCGACGGTAAATATGTTAGCCATTCAAGGTCTTCAATTGCCAGAATTCAAACTACCGCCGCACGAAAAAGTTGTTGAATTCTCTTCAATCACGGCAAACTACTGGAAAAAGAAACGAGCGAATCATCAACAAATTATTTCTCTAACGAGAACGCGCGATTCATTGCTACCAAAACTAATGAGCGGCGAGGCCATCGTTAAGGTTTAAGAATTTGAAAAAACCCAAAGGAAAAGTAGTTAAGCAGCTTATCCCGAAGATGGAATTCTATTTCATGTCTCTGGGAGTTCTTTTCTTTCTACTGTTAGCCAACACAATTAAGTTTCCGTTTTGTTTTTCTGGCGACTGTCAATTCATCGGTTTTCCGGCATTGCTGAAACTGAACCCGGTACCAGCGGCATTGATTCTACTGATTATTCTGGCAGCCGCATTTTGGCTTCGATTTAACTACAAGTACGCAAAAGGCGGAAGTGATCTTCCTAGAAAGATTATTAAGATAGAAGACATCCGATTCGAGAATCTTGCGTTTCTCGCAACTTACTTAATCCCACTCATCGCCTTCGACCCCACAAAAATCCGTGGCTCGGTAATGCTTGTCTTGGTCTTGCTCGTGATTGGATGGATATTCATTAACACAAATACATTTTATCAAAACCCGGCGTTGGCAATTCTTGGTTATAAGCTCTACCGAGTCGATACCGAGACAACGAAGGGGCGAATCATAATAACGCGGGACGAATTAGAGATTGACGATTATATTTATCCGCGACAGATCAGTAAAAATCTTGATTTTGCGATGAGGGACAGAAATGACAAATGAAGAATTAAACAAAAAACTGGCATTCTTGTTTGATGGGAAAGAAGCGGTCAGTCTAACCATGTATTTCGTCACGGAAAACGACGGTGGCGAGGTTGACGTCAAAAAGGCGAAGATTTCCGACGACGCAAGGAATGCTCTTTTCGATCAATTCAAGGGTTCTCTCGATGAGAAGCTCTATTCAAATCAGGAATTATTGCTGGTCGATATTTCAAAGGTAGACGAAAAATTAAAGGCAACTTACTATTACGATCTTGACGAGAAGGTTGCCGGACTCGAAGTTCTTTCTACCGTTCTAAATAATCCACCTGACGAAGAATTCGACTTCACCGACGACAACCTTAGGGACATATACGCCATAATTCTTTGCTTGGGTAATGAGAAGGAGAAAGTTGCTATCTATAAAAAGCAGGCTCCGTTCAAGATTCTTCGCCGGCGAAGTGCGTCCGGTAGGGTAGTTCGCCTAATTCCTTTTGACACCCAACTTATCGAACTTGAGACGGATGTTGTTGAGATCGGCTCAACATTTGATTTTGTACAGTACAAAGATGATCTATTTATTATTAGACTCGAAACTTTGGAAAAACATTTTGAATTCGATAAAGTGATCCAAAATATTGCTGCAGAGACTGTTCGACAAATTGGCACACTAAATTTTATCGCAGATACTAATGCCCTTGAGAGGTTTCTAACTAATAAAACGCTTGCAAGAAAGTTGATGCGTCTTCGGCGCGACGCCCCAGTTTTTGATTTGGAGTTTGAAGTTGTCAAGAATTTTCTGAAAGGCGAGGAAAAGCTAAAGGACATGTTTAAGTTCAATGCGGATGAAACTCGAATCGAACTAAATTCGAAGGTAGCGGTAGAGAACTTTATTAAACTTCTGGACGACGACTTTGTAATGTCGCAACTGACCAAGATTTACTACGACGCCGAGCGAAAAGAAGTTTTAATCGGCTCAAATGGTACCGAAACAGCAGCAGCAGCATGAAACCAATCACCGAAAACCATATCGAACAGTACGCCATAGAGGAATTGCAGGCTCTCGGGTATGGTTACGTTTATGGGCCGGAGATCGAGCGGGAAGATTTTGGGCAGATCGTTTTGTTCGAGAATCTGCGGCGGCAAGTTGCGGCTATAAATCCTGATATTCCCGACGAAGCGAGAGAACAGGCGATCCAAAAGGTTTTGCGGATATTCTCGCCGGACCTTTTGGCCAATAACGAGACATTTCACGAGTTCCTGATCGAGAAAGTCAGAATTCCGTATCAAAAAGACGGTTTCGAACGCAGCCATGAGGTTGCACTGCTCGATTTTGCTAATCCGGCGAACAACGAAATCCTCGTCGTTAACCAGTTCACGATCACCGAAAACAACCAAAACAAACGGCCCGACATTCTTTTATTTGTAAACGGCATTCCTTTGGTTGTGATTGAGCTAAAAAATCCGACGGACGAAAACGCCACGATCCTTTCAGCGTTCAAACAGATCGAAACGTATAAGGAGATAATTCCATCCTTATTCACCTATAACGCTATCTGCGTCATCTCTGACGGCCACGACGCTAAAGCTGGAAGCCTATCGGCAGCCCTTTCACGATTTATGACGTGGAAGTCGTCAGATGGCGAAAAGGAAGCCTCGAAATTCAAACCGCAGATCGAAACCCTGATATGCGGGATGCTGAACAAGGAAACACTTCTCGATCTCGTCAGAAACTTCATTGTATTTGAAAAAACGAAAAAGGAAGACGCAAAAACCGGGATAACCCAAATCGAAACGGTTAAGAAGCTAGCGGCTTATCATCAATACTATGCAGTCAACAAGGCGATATCCAGCACATTAGACGCCGCCGCAGAAGAAGGCGACCGCAAGGGCGGCGTTGTCTGGCACACGCAGGGCTCTGGCAAGTCGCTCTCGATGGTCTTCTACACGGGAAAGCTGGTCTTACGTCTCAATAACCCGACCGTCGTCGTTATCACCGACAGGAACGACCTCGACGAACAACTCTTCGGAACATTCGCAGGTGCGAAGCAGCTATTAAGACAAGAGCCGGTTCAGGCTACAAGTCGTGAACATCTCAAAGAACTGCTAAAAGTAGCGAGCGGCGGGATCGTGTTCACCACAATTCAAAAATTCCTTCCGGCCGACGGGGTTGCAGTTTACGACGAGCTTTCCGACCGAAAAAATATTGTCGTGATTGCCGACGAAGCCCACCGAACGCAATACGGATTTGAGGCCGTGGTGCACGATGTGTTTGATAAAGATACAAAGGAAGTGATCGGTCAGCGTATTGCTTACGGTTTTGCAAAGTATCTCCGCGATGCTTTGCCCCACGCAACCTATATCGGCTTCACGGGAACTCCAATCGAAAAGGAGGATACCAACACACCACAAGTTTTTGGCGACTACGTTGATAAATACGACATTCAAAATGCCGTCGATGATGGAGCAACGGTCAAGATCTATTACGAGAGCCGATTGGCAAAGGTCAATCTAACCGATGAAGGCCGTCAGATGCTAAAGCAACTCGATAAAGAGTTGGACGATAATGCGGCCATCACTGACAAACAAAAGGCAAAGGCCAAATGGACGCAGGTCGAGGCCGTTGTCGGCAACAGCAAGAGAATCAAGAATCTCGCTAGCGACATAGTCAAGCATTTCGAGGCCCGGCAAGAAGTTTTCGAGGGTAAGGCGATGGTCGTTGCCATGAGCCGGAGAATTGCGGTCGAGCTTTATGATCAGATCGTTGCACTTCGTCCCGACTGGCACGACAAGGATAAGGCAAAAGGCAAGATCAAAGTTATTATGACCGCGACAAGTGCGGATGGCCCAGAACTTTCGCGACATCATACAAACAAGCAAGATAGGCGTGGCCTTGCCGATCGATTTAAAGACGAAACAGACCCGCTCGCAATCGTGATCGTAATCGATATGTGGTTAACGGGCTTTGATGCTCCCTGCTTGCACACGCTTTACGTCGATAAGCTAATGCGCGGGCATACGCTCATGCAGGCGATCGCTCGCGTCAATCGGGTATTCAAAGACAAGCCCGGCGGTTTGGTTGTTGACTATCTTGGGCTCGCGGGTGATCTAAAGAAGGCTCTCTCTTTTTATGGAAACGCCGGAGGGAAAGGAGATCCGACCGAGGACATCGAAGGCGCTGTCCACGTAATGATGGAAAAGGTGGAGGTCGTCGAACAGATGTTCGCCGAAGTAAGCAGATCACGAGACGACATCAAACTGGAATCTGCCGAGGCGTACGACGAAAACGGGTTTGATTTTAAACGGTTCTTTATCGCAGATTCGCGAACAAAGATGGAAGTGATTCTCCAAGCCGAAGAACACCTGTTGGGTATTGAGGACGGAAAAAATCGTTTCATTCGCGAAGTATCTTTACTCGGCCAGGCATTTGCTCTAACAATGCCGCATCCGCAGGCCATAAAGATTTCAGAAAGGGTGGCATTCTTCCAAGCGGTTAAGGCGAGACTTGCAAAGTTTGAGGGCGGGTCCGGGAGCGGTAAGACTGATGGCGAAATCGAAACCGCGATCCGGCGGATAGTTGACGCTGCCGTCAAATCTGACAAGGTCGTCGATATATTTGACGCTGTCGGAATGGAAAAACCGAACATCTCGATTCTTTCCGAAGAATTCCTTTTAGAAGTGAAAGGAATGAAGCATAAGAACCTGGGGATCGAGCTTTTGAAAAAGATTCTAAATGACGAAATCAGCGTCAGGATGAGAAAGAATCTCGTAAAGAGCAAGGCGATGCTCGAGCTTCTTGAAACTGCTATTAAGAAATACCAGAACAATCTGCTCTCGACCGCACAGATCATCGAAGAACTTCTTAAGATTGCTCGTGAAATTCGGGAATCGGATCTTCAAGGCGCACGGCTCGGCCTTTCTGACGATGAAGTCGCGTTTTACAATGCTTTGGAAGTTAACGAAAGTGCTGTTCAGGTCCTCGGTGATGACACTCTGCGCGATATCGCGAGAGAGATCGCAGACAAGGTAAAAGCCAACGCTACGATCGACTGGACGATCCGACAAAGCGCCCGGGACAAAATAATGGTTCTCGTTCGCCGAACGCTTGCGAAACACGGTTATCCACCAGACAAGCAACAAAAGGCAGTAGATACGATCCTGAAGCAGGCGGAATTGCTGGCGGATCAAATCGTTCAATGATGTTGCTAGAACGATAAGCGACGGATCCGCACTGTGAAAATGGGCAAAATTAGAGCGGTTTCGGCAGCATATCAATTAATTTAGTGCCTAGAGATTCGACGAGGACCAAGAGTTGGCGAACGCCTTTCTGTGCGATCGAAATTCGACGGCCAATTATTCCATATTTCGGACCGACTTCCTCAAGAAACTTCTGGTCAGCCACACCCGCCTTATGGGCGAGAAGATGCCTTTGGATGAATCGTATGCGGACAAGGTGCCAGTCTGACTGAGTTAGTGACGCCGCAAGGTCGACTCCGAAAAGCTCCTTTAGTGTGCTGGCTGCTCGATTTAGGTTCTGAAACTTTAGTTTCTTACATTTCTCGGCGCTTGCACTCTTTGTCGTGCGAATAAGACAAGTTTCCCGTGCAAATCCGTCGAATGCCGAGACACAATTTTCCAGAGCATCTTCGATAAGGTGTACCCGCAGATCCAATTCCTTAACCGTTTCAGCTAACGTCAATTGGCGGTCGATGAGGTTAAGATTTTTCCTAAGGATCAGTAGCGAATTGTGAACCGCGCAGTCGGGGCAATATGCAAAAACGCCGAATACAGAATAATCCGGAGCGCAACTATCGCAAGTAACCTTGGTTTCGAGAGATTTTTCGCGATAGTGTCTGATCGGGGGCAGGGTGCCCGGCTTTAGTTTCATGCTGATCGTAAATCCGAGAGGGCCAGTTGGTCCACGAATGAATTCCATGGATTTTAGATCTTTCCTTAATGCCTCAGCTGCTTTCCTCGTTGCGATTGACCTAGCATATTCCAGTTGCTCCTTTGTCCAAAACGTATTAGGCGACCCTAAATGTCCACAATATGGGCATGTACAGGGTAAGTCTTCACCGGTTAGACCCGTTCCTGGCCTGATCTTAAAGTAGCCCTCGCAGCTCAACTCGGGGCATTCACGTCCTAAGAATCCTTCCTAGTCTTTTGGAACGGCAACTTCCACGCGGGTAAGGTCTTTCAGATGATTCAATCTAAAGCTCATTTTGTTTCATGAGGTCTGATAGTTGTCCGGTTAAAGCTGAAGTCTGTGTTAGTTTGCCGGCGGCTTTATCAACACAAACGCCGATGCTCCCTTTCTCCCTATAGTCGGTTCCGGTTGGCTGGGTAATCTTGATAAAGATTATACCTACGTCTTCGTGAACACTGTCACGCTGAGGGAAATCGTAGATTTCCTTAAATGTTTCTTCACTCAGTCCGCTAAACAGAATATTTGCCTTTACACGGTCCCTGTCAAACGTTTGAATAAAGAGCGCAATATAGTTCTGGTGAAAGCCATATTCTTCGCGTTGAATCCGCGCTTGTTTGACAACCTTACCAATTCCTCCAAGCTTGTTTACCTTATCTTTGCTATCCCTAACGGTTGTCACTTTGACACGTTTGCATTGGATGGCTGTAGCTAATGGGGCTTCCCCGGGTCGCAGATAATAAGGTCGAAGTCCGGATGATGGGCATTCTTTCGTACAGGCTCCTTCACCGAAAACGCGAGATAAGGGTTCTGAGAAGCGCCAAGCCTTTTGAATAAGACAGGCGCGCCGGGCGATGTCATGAAAAAGCGTAGAATCGATTCTTCATCTACTTTGGTAATCTCATTTTCGATTCCGCTGTCTGTAGGGCGAAATAATTCAAAAGAATTTCCGGGTGGAATCACTTGTCCGCTACGTAAATGGAGTCGATCAAATACTACTGTTTCGAATGCCAATGTGATTTTCATCGACTTAGAGCGCCCTGTGGACGCGTATGTTGGATTCCCCTAATCACTTGCTTACACGAAGCTCTCGTAACTCAGGTCTGTTTAAGAATTCTGAATCCGATCCTGTTTTTCGCTGCCTGTAACTATTCGTACGAAATGTACTGGTTACTAGGATGCATGCAGTCTTTGCCCGCGTTAATCCGACGTAATGAGTATTTAGATCTTGTTCCCAGTCTGGATAGAACCGTTTACCGCTTTCTATACGTTCAGCGGGAAGAATCCATTCGTGCAAGTCCAGATGAAAAACTACGTCGAACTCAAGTCCTTTCGACTTATGAATCGTCAAAATATTGACCTCATCGGGGGTCGCAGGCTTGTAACTATGGGTTAGAAGCGAATTTTCCAAGGTCTCACGAAGTAAATCGACAGATTCAACGGATTCTGAGTTCGGAGCAACTGTGACGGCGATAGTTACAAAGGAGTCTATGACAGCCTGAACGTCAATTTGGTCGACAAATGAGGATCGAATTTTCGACTGAAGCTCCCTGAGAGTTTTTCGTTCGCGATACCTCAATGAATCGAAACTAGTAAATTCATTGACGACGTCAATCAGTTGTTGGTTACGGCTAAATGTATAAAAAAGTAGTTTGGAGAAAATCTGAGACCAGACATGAAAACTTTCATCAAGATTTGTAGAAACCGACAACTTTCGGGAGATGTTAAGGTACTGATTAATTAATTCGGCGGTGATATTTGATCTGGTAAGAACGGCAATTGAGCTTAACGAATCGGGCGTAAATACCTCTACAATTCTTGGAACACACTTTTCTATCCAAGCCGCAACCTCATTTTCGTCACCGGGGACGTTTTTGTAGAACACGTGAATCTTGTCTGTTGGCAATAAAGGTGCATTTGGGTCAAGGAACCTGTTTGAATAGTTGATAATCGACGGATGGCAACGGTGATTAATTGTTAACGGAAACCCATGAAAAGCTTCGGCGTTAAGAAGTTCTGATAGATACTTGGAGCTTTTGCCCGAAAATGCGTAGATCGATTGATTTACATCTCCCACAGCGAAACCAACAATTCCTAACTCGACAATGTTGAGAAACATCTGATGCTGGGCTTCTCCTGCATCTTGATATTCGTCAATGAAAATGTACTTGTAACGAGCTTTAAGGTAGTTTCGGCATGCCACTGACGCGTCAAAGACCATATTTGCAAGGATGCCGACTGTCTCCAACAGTAGAATTCCGTCGTTTGTGAAGAGAGCTTTCAGTTGGCCTAATCGCTCGTCATTGATGTCCTTAACTTCCAGCGAACGATTCACCCAGTTGAACGCTCCTTTCATCTCTTCTTCAAGACTAAAGGCCTTTCGAACTGTTACTTCGACTGACGCGGCGCCTAACAAATCCCTTGCGAACGGGACAACGATTTCTGCAATTGCAAATGTGTCGATTGTCCCAAAGAAAGAGTTTTTTGTATCTAAACCATTTCTAGTGCATCGGTCCCGGAGTTCTCTTGAAGCTTTATTAGTGTAGGAGATGGCTACTACGCCTTCATAGGCCTTCATTTGGCATACGTATTGGCGGACCTTTTCAGAGACCACGGCCGTCTTGCCACTTCCTGGCATCGCGATAATAACCGCATTACCACCATATTCAATGATTTGACGCTGTTGCTCAGTGAACTCCATTTCGAAGATTTTGAATCCTATCCCGACAACTAACTAGTGGGTGAGCAAGTGGATGATCGGCCAATTTCCCCAGGGATTCTTTGTGCGATTTCAGAAAATCGAACATAGAAATTGCTTTGCTCTTTTTCATCTCGTTGATAATATCGGCTTCTGCAATACCATCATAAAAGGCAATCAAATCCTCTTTAATAGGACTCTCAAACATATCGGTCTCCAGATCGACCTCTGACAGAAAAAATCCTAATGGATTAAGCTGCGTCATTAATTCTCCCGCCGCGGCAAGGACTTCGGCCGATGGCTCTGGGGAAGGTAAGTTGTAAAACTGTTCTTGCACTGCATCCACAATTTCAGTGATCGCGTCGGTACTTAAAGGTGAATTGTCGTAACTGGAGATTACGCGTCTTATCCCGGCAAACTGATAAGTTTCTTGTTTCGGAATTTTGAAAATGTCATTGTCGGTGCGCATCATCCAGTCGATTTCGAGGCTAGAAAGGATCTTTGTAAAAACCCCAAACCCGATACCTGAGATCATTAGAATGCTTACGTTTAGTCCGTCAAGATCGATTTCGATTTGTTTTGCTAACGTTTTGTAGAATTGTTCTTCGGATGGACCTTCTACTAAGAGCACTAAGTCCGCAAAGAATGCTTCGGCGGGAATTATGCTCATTCGATAGCCAAAGTCCTGAAAGGCGGCATCTATTATTTCCGAGCATCCTTGCGAAGCCGCCACCGTCCCTTCTCTCTTCTGCAATAATCGGACGATCGCATTTGGTGAGAATTCGGCCGTAATTTGGGGAGAATGTGAGGTCATGAGCACCTGTCCCGATAAACTTCGATTCAGATAATCTGCTAACTTTCGCTGCTGATGTGGATGGAGATGAGCTTCCGGCTCTTCGATACATACAATTGAAACTTGTTCCAATTCTTCGATCGTCTTAGTATGCCTTCCGGCCCATAGGCATAGGTAAATCTGGTTTAATCTGCCATCTCCACCAATCGTAAGACTTCGGCCTTCTGATTTAGCCGATAAAGAAACACTCTCGATAAACGTATTAATGTCCGAAGAGATGGCGTCAAAAACGATGCTGTGGTTATCGTTTTTAATCGACAACTTTGATAGTTCCTCATTTATGCTTTTAGTTGCGTCCGCTACGTAGGTGAGTTGCGGAATCTTTTCGTCGACAATGGTTATGCTTTCGGCAATTTCGACTTCTAGTTTTTGATCGGCTTCAATTTGATCGTCGTCTCTAGCTTCTTTCGTATCTTGGAGAAGACGAGCCTTTTCAAAATCTATGAATCGATAGAAATCTCGTCTGCTTCCGATATAGTTAACATTCAAAACCCTAAGGTAATAGCGATCTTCAATTCCTTCGAGCGAATCCATGTCTGGTCCGACGAAAATTGAGTGAGTTTTGGCTCGTGTTGCCGGATCTCTTATTGCCTTATAAACAATAAACATTCCTCCCTCACCGGAGATCTTTTCTTTCATTTTTGCCCGTACGCATTCTTCAGTAATGTCCGTAAACTCAAGGCGAATTTGAAATTCGTTTGTCTCCTCAAGTGCGTAGAAGTCGCCGTCTCTTGGTTCGCGGTCAATATCGGTCAGGCTTCTATCGAGCAAAAGTCTGATTGCCCAAATAAGATTGGTCTTCCCTATATCATTTGGGCCTATGACAAGTGCTTTTTCGCTGAGATTAATTTCTGCGTTTTTGAAATTTCTGAAACCCCTCAGGATGACTTTTGACAGAAGCATAATTACCCCACGCCAGATTAAAGGCTCTTTTTAGATTCGCTTCAATAGGAAAGAGACTGGTTTCTCAAGAACATCCTTTGAATCGTCTTAAGCGAAGATCCGTCTTTCGGACAGTCGTATTCTACCCTGGTTACTTTTGGACATGTGGATGACCTTTATCCTCTTCATTTATGTGTGCGAGGAATAATAGGCTCGAAAGACATTAAATGTAAAGCATGCGTATGGGAACTCGCTTTCTGGAGAAAACTGATCGGCGATGAATGCGCTGAATCGCTGGTGATCGAACCAGCAGATTCACTGCTGGTTTGTTAATTAATAAAGGTTTCGTAGGATGCAACGCCTTTTTTGATTAATTCTCTCTTTTCCTAAGAATCATAGTTTTCGGCACTTATTTAGTTGTCAAAAAACCCTTCGAAAAACGACTGTGTTAAACACACATTTTTGTTGAAATCATTCAGCTCAAATTTGCGTGTCAAAAAAGTAATGTTTGTTAATACTCTTAAACCCTCTATGTTCTTGAAATATTTTCCCTGGAAATCACTGTCGTACCATCCCCGCCAGGCGACTATGATCATATCGGAGCATCGTAAATGCCGAAAGTGGTTTTGCTTTAGGTCGAGGTCGTGGAATAATTTGCGTGTGAAAAAATCTCCCGGCCTTAACATCGCAAAACTCGTTTCGAATGCTTCGACACAGAACGATCTTGGCGGAATTGTCCACCTTCTAAAACATCTTGCAATGCAGGTTGACGCTGCCGGCTGCATACTTTGGGAAAGTGAGCCTTTCGCAAGCCTGAACCCGATCGCACCGAAGGGGAATCTATATATGTTTGCAAGTTGGTTCAGGAATATTCCGAATAGACCTCTTCAAACACTTCCTATTATTGGTTCTGCAAATGGGTATGCAATGATCCATGGCAAAACTGTTGCAGTTGACGATCTCAAAACCAGTGAGATGACGCATAAGAGTAAGTACTCTATCAAAGTGGCAAAATTGACGTCAGTTTATGTAGTCCCTATTAGCTATAACTCTCCGCATGAATTTCACGCATCTCTATCTGTCTACAGGCAACATGAAGTAAAACCGTTCACAAAGGCTGAGCGCGGTTTTATTGACCAAGCAGCTAAGCTGATTCCGGCGCTTTATAAATCGGTTTGTGATCGAGTGGAGCTGAAGCTTCTTTCGAAAATAAATTCTGCTCTGGATGAGATGGAAAAAAAGTTTATCACACCGAAAACTCTTGCAACAAAAACTGTTCCGAAGCCAGCAGTGGCGCAGTCCGCTGCCGACCAAGCCCATTCAAATGTTAACGCCGCAATGACCAATATTTGCAAAGGCATCGGCGAGGCTTTTCAATGCATAGAAACGTCGATGTTTCTAGAAGATCGATTTAATCAGGAAGGTCGATTTAAGAAAGTCGGTACTAGTTACTCGCCTTGGACGGACTTCCAACAAGAATACCTGCCCGATAAACAGCAAGGACTCACGGGTTGGGTCTTGGCGGAACGGAAACCGATACGCATTTTCGACTTGTCTAAGTTTGCAGAAAACAGGGAACAGGTATCAATAGAATACCGGGGCGTCACTTGGAATGATTCTCTGGAATTTGGGAAAGAACCGTTCGAGCGGAAAATGCGAACGCTCCTCAAGCTTGAATCGGATTCCGAGTTGCCACCTTTCAGTTTTATGGCGGTTCCAATTATCCGAGGTGAGGATCTTTTAGGTGTAATTAGGTGCTGCACTGCTCGACGCCCCCCTTGGTTCTTTCCCGATAGACACATAAAGGTTCTAGAAGCTGTTGCGGTTCATATCGGCCGTTTCTGGAATGACTTCCTCACCCACCTCGAAGAAAGAAAAGAAGCTAGTTCTTGGAAGGCTTTAGTTGAAGATATCAATAAGCTTAACGATACGGTCCAAAAACATACGGAGCGATTGGATCTTAAAAAAGGAGCTACCTTTGACGCGATCTTGGAATTAGCCGAAAGGCATATTGAGGGTGCGGATATTTTAGATATAAGAATTTCCCATGGTCAGAATCTGCGTTTTGAAAGAACAAGAGGAGATGCCTGGAAGGAGGGAGGTGAAACCCCCTTTCAAAGAAGAAAGAACAAGAAATTCCCAATTCGCAGCCGCAAACATTTAGAGAAGAACCTGGGTGTAGAGGTGTTTTTGTCTAGTCAGATAAAATGTATTAATGACCTATCGACATTAGTGGGTTATGAACCAAATACCTTTCCCGGAATTAGGAAAATAATCGTTGCTCCAATAGGAGTTCAGAATAAAACCGAGGGTGTCCTTACGATTCGCGGAAGATCCGCAAAACCATTTACGGACAACGCAGTGGCCATGGCCGAGTTGCTTGGCCGGCAATTGGGTTTGTATCTTTCTTTGTGGAAGGGAGAAGAGCAGCAGCGGCAGGTGTTTGAAGATTTGTGGCATCAGCTAAAGATCCCTATTCGTTACATCTCAGCTCGGATGGAATCAAGTATTGCATCACTACTTCCCTATCGTACGGGAGAGTTTGCTGAGATCGATGAGATAAGACATAACCTTAGAATTCTAAAAGGAATTACACGAAAAGCGAGTCGGGTTACCGAGAATGCGGGTGTGTTCACTGATCTAGCGAAACATGAAAAGCTCAAGGTTGTTCCAGGCGATTTAAGACGCCTGACGCGCCTGGATGCATTTCTCACGTTTCTGGAAGTCGGAATAGACACAGGCTACACGATAGAAGACTATCGAAATATTCGGTTCGATGTCGATCGTGATAGTTTTTCTTCGCTAAATCGACTATATGTTCGTGTAAATCCGGCGTTTCTTGAGCAGGCCGCGAGTTGTTTGCTTGATAATGCCGGGAAATATAGCTATCCGGACACTGTTGTCTTTACTCATGCTGGTCTAACGACGGAGCCCGAAGGGGGATCCGAACGCTTTTTCGTTGCAGTGCGAAACGAAGGTATCGAGCTTAGATTTGACGAAACTCATAAGGTTATAACTCGGGGCTATCGCGGCACTCTGGCGAAATACGTGACGGGTGAAGGTTCGGGGATCGGCCTCTGGGTGGTAAGCCACCTTATGCAGGCGCAAGGGGGGGAACTCCAAGTATTTCCAACAAAAATTGCGGGCTGGACCGAAGTGCGTTTAGTTTTTCCAATTGTGAGGGTAGATCCAAAATGAAGATACTAATAATAGAAGACGACAAACTGCAGTTTGAATTGATTCGAGAGATTCTGTCCAAATTTAGCGAGTTAGAACCCTTAGACGTAGTCCGTATCGCTACAGAAGCCGACTTTAGAAGCAGGCTCAACGAGATTGCAGAGAATAATCCTGATGTAATTATGCTGGATATCATGTTGAGGTGGGCCGATCCAAATCCCAATATGCAAATGCCGCCTAAGGATGTAGTTGACAATGGTTTCGAGCGAGCCGGTATACGGTGTGGAAAATTACTATCGAATAACCCCAAAAGCAGAAATATCCCAATTATCGTCTATTCAGTGCTCGAAGCTGAGGATTTGGACGAAGACTTCATAGCCCTCCCGAATGTAAGACTTTTAATTAAAGACTTCGAGCCTAACAGTATGCTTGACGCGATTAAGTCGTGCGCAATTTAGTAGGGCATATGCTAAGTTCCTAGGCGTAAGCTAGCAGTGCCTTTTCGACTTTTTCTTCTCGCTCTGGCGAAACGCGGCGGCGGACGATATGATGAACCCGAGCCTTGGCCATTTCGCTTTTAATATCACTTGTATTAAAAACCTCATTTGCTATTAGAAATACGCTCGTATAGCTCCTCGCTGCGGTCCTTAGTCGGACTTTATCCACCCGTTCGGCGTGCCTACTTAGGAATTCCTCCGCAGCTGGAGACAGTACCACCTTGCAAACCACGTTATATGTTTTTTCGACTCGAAATGGAAGGTCCCACTCCTTTAGGAACGGTATATAAAAATCCCATAATAAGTAACCTCGACCGAAAGAGCTATGCTCATCCAAAGCGATAATAAGCTTGTCGAGCCGAACGACTGCCCAGTCGGGCCAGCAATTACTTACCGCTCGCCTCAGCAGGATTTCGTCCCAAGTATCAACCTGCGTCCAAACCTCTTTCACTCGTTCCAATAGCCGGCGGAACTTTTCTTGCCGCCGAGTTTCGCCTTTGAGATACTCGGCCATGTGACGAAGGCCCCATCCAATTCCGTCAAAATCCGGTTCGGTAGGCGTCCTAGGTAAATATAGCAACCCACGGAAGTAACTGTAGATGTCCCCCGGGAGGAAGGTTTCTGATTGGTCAACCAAACCATCCCGCCACCTTTGCATCAAACACGCATTCGGCTGATTAGTTATGAGAGCCTCTCTGAAGGCGGCTGAGAGGTTGTACCATTTCGTTTCATCAAAGAAATTGGCGCGTTCGATTCGATTCTCTGTGAAGAAACCAAATGCCTGCAAAAGCTCGGCCCCAAGCTTACCCCGGGTACCCAAACCTGCAGCGAGACAAAACAGATTGTAAAAGAGAACGGCATCGTCCTCTTCATTTTTCTTGGCCGATTTATAGGGCTGCTCAACTCTAAGGAATTCTGCTAGCCGATTTCCCATCGCTGTTCGATAGTTTGAGTCCTCTGGCAACGAGCGTAAAATCCAGACATACGGATCATCGCCGTAAGGGAAGAACTTGTACCCCTTTAGCCAATATCGAAGTTCCACCGCGGACCAGTTAGGCGCATCAAGCCAAGTTTCCAGCTCTTTAGTAATAAGCTTAATTTGGTCGGAATCTGATCGAATTGAATCCTCCGTTGTAGTCACGAGCATTTATCCTTACATCGGATTTGGCATCCAGTTTCTAATCCTGTTGTCGCCGTATCTGTCGATAAGCTTCCGGTGGTGAGCGTGCCTATTGGTTGCCAAAATAGAATAATAGTCCGGAATTACGGTTTTACCAATAAGGCGTCCGGCCGAAATCCACTGGTTCACGTCGAGGGGGATTTGTGGGTGGATAAATTCCGGTAACAATTCATCGTCCGGCGTACCTAAATCCATCGTATGCCCACCCAGATATCTTCGAATTCTCGGCGGAGTTGGGAAGTGTTGACCATATATTGTACCTCCATCTAGGACGGACGGACGGTGTAGGCAAGACACAGCGCTTACTGGGTATTTTACGACGATTTGCCAGACAAAAGGGTTTCTAGGCACTCCCACAACTTGATTCCATCGATCAACGTCGAGGCTTCCGTCGGAGCGTACAACCGAAATGTAGTTTCTGAGGTTATCCCACTTGGTTACCCATACAGGTTGATAAAAAAGCCCCATCGCCATTCTTTGATTCAGAATCTTGAATACAACATCAAGGAAAGTTTCGACTGCAGCGGGATCGTTCCCTCTGCGCGTATAGTTTGTTTCCATATAACGGTCGAGCCAAACGTCCATATTCGAACGAGCGTCAACGGCAAACGTGTCTATGTCTAAGAAATCCCGCCATTCTGGAATTCCAACCGTGATGGTATGAGGCGTATTTCGCAAGATCTGGAGGTAACCGTTTAGGTTAATAACAGTCGCAATATCAATATTATCGTCGAATCCAATGCAACAGCGTCCCCCCGTTCGAGGACAATTAGCAATAAAGTTATTGCAGATCGGATCGCAGAATTCGGGGTCGCCTCGCATCATAACCTCTTGCCTCCAATGATCGAGCAAGGCTTTGTTCAAATTCCGATGGGGTTCAAAGTAGGCACGACGGAACCGTCGCTCCCGGCCTTTTGACACACGAGGATCATATCGCATATTGTTGGCCATCGCTATATAGTCGTCCTTCCCGGAGTTCTCCCATCTCGTTAGTTCGGGTTGATAGACGGAATACTCAGGGTTATCACGATTGAAGATGATTGGCATGGGAGTCTCCAATGAAATCGACTCGTTACCGTACCAATTTTCTCCAGACTTGTCCATACGACTACCGAAAGACTGGGCAGCAAAGCAACAAGAAAGTTGTTTTGACGTATAACTTCTTTTTCGCCGTACACCCGCCCTTCTATTCACCAACGAGGCGTGGCAGTGCGGGATCCGTAAGGTTTGCTTGTTGATGCGGGAGGATTCGTAGACGTCAAAATTAAAACGCAGCCTCTAGTTCAGAAAAGGCGTGGTGGAATAATCATTATGGACTTTAAACGCAAATACCTTCTCTCAAAAAGCTCGTTGCCAACTCTTTTTCATTACTGCACGGACACGTCTTTTCACCAGATCATCTTAACGCGCAGCCTACGCTTTACTAGCCTTGAGACGATGAATGATTCGTTGGAGTTAAAGTGGGGCCCAGACCTCTTAAATGAAATTATCCGGGAATGGGAACTTTCAAAGATGCATCGTTCAGAGCTGAAATTCACGAGCGAGTTAAAGGAGATGATAGGCCTATATAAGGCCGCGTCCCACAGTTTGGCAAGTTGCTTCTCGCTGAATGGGGATCTCCTTAGCCAATGGCGGGCTTATACAGCGGACGCATCAGGGTTTTCTATCGGTTTCGATCTCGTGGACCTTAACCATAACCTTCGACACACGCCTTTAGAGGTACTTTACGTTGTGAGCAAACAACGGCGTGAACTCCGCGAATGGGTTAAAGAATTGTCTACAGTTTATCATGGCACCGGGACGGACCGCTTTCAAGACTTTGTAAGAGGCTGCGGACGCTTATCTTCCGATTTGCTAGCCTACAAGAATCCAGCATTCGATGAAGAGCGCGAAATAAGGCTCGTCACGGACCTTCGAACAGCGGAGACCGCAACGTCTTCAAAAATTCTCGTGTCAGGAATGGGTCAACCTGAAGTTAAGATTGAATTCGCGATGCGGAGCGGCGTGCCGTCGCCTTACATTGACCACAACTTTGATGGCGAACGACCGCCCATTCGCGAGGTCGTGATTGGTCCTAAGAACCGATCGACGGAACAACAGATAATGGTCTATCTAGCGACGCTGGGAATAGATGGCGTAAAGGTCAGAAAATCGAACGCTTCTTATCGGTAACCGTGCCAACCTCATCTACTACAAGCACGAAAGTGGCGTCACTCAAGGCACGCAATCAGAATCGTGAGGAGAATATTAGTTCTATTTTGGGGAATTAAACATAAAAGTTTTATAGGACTCCTTTATGGTATTTAATGTGGCCTGAGCTTCATTGAGACGTTCAAACCTTTCGCTCTCCGGGAGCTTTGTCTGCTTCGCGAAAGTAAATTTGTCGAGGACATCTACATTAAAATGCCAATAAAAGTATCCACCGATAAATTCTTGAGCAGCTTCGTCCTTAAACTTTTCCTTGATCGCATCAGAGATCCCTTGGTCCCATAATGAGTAGTAGCGTTTGATATAAGAGTCTTGTAATTTGCGACAGCACGGACAAAGGCGCATCCATAGGCCATAACTTTCACGCCTAAACGCCCAAGCTGCCTTGGTCGCGGACTTTGGACACGTATTGTCCGCGGCGAAATACCGTGCATTTCCTGGAACTATCGGGATTTGAATCAACCAATTCCGCCATTACGTAAGCTAAGCCTGAGTTGCGAATTGCCTTGATAATATTAAAATATTGCGGATCGACCTTTTCGGGATCCTTTCCTATGTCAAGGACGATTCGAACGAGCGGTGGAGGGTTATTCGGAGCAAAGTCCTTTATTTCCTTCAGTTTCGCCATCACGACTTCATAGTCTCCAATGTTGTCAATGGTTAGACCGAAGAAGCGACCCTGTAAATTGGCCGGGTGCGCATTAACTGGCTCGCCAGCCAAAATGGTGCCCACAGAAAGAATCAAGAGAAGTAATGGCAAGGTGATTGTAACGAGATCCTTAAATCGAGAATTATTGTTCATCAGCCTAAAATTTGTGAACGATGTACGCAAAACTCGATAGTTGAAAAGGGCGAGACACCCCTTAATTAAAGAGCTTTGGAAACTCGAAATATCGACATTCAACAGATTTTACTCAGTTCCGCGTCGGTTTCGTAAGAAAGTTTCTATGGGATCTTGAATTGACCCACGGCCGCCCATGGGCGTAATGGGACCATTTGAATGACGACAAAGTTAGCCCAATTCTGATATAAATGCAAGAACATTTAGGCATAACGTAATTGGGCTTATTTGAAAGGCTGGGTTGGGCCTTTCGCAAATTTGCTGACTTGATGATTCCCGTCTAATCACCGCCTATAGTTTTAGGTTGTTTTGAGGCAAAGCAACCAAAATTCCTTTCAAGGTATCTTTGGTATCAAATACACTTTTCTGGCGAATGAATTGACTTAACATCTCGTTTAGGTCTATAATATTTGCATTCACTAACAAGCAGGGTTGAATGGTTTTTTGAGTAGGATCAAATCGAGACTCGTGTTCCACTGATTTATTCGGGGAAACGGCTTCGGACTTCTGAATTGAGATCTCCCAAGAGACTCCCAGACGGCAATTCCCGGCCTCACTCCAAATACAGTTTCGCGACCCGCACGAATGGAGAACTATTCGCACGCAGGTCCCGAAGTTCAAAAAATATATTTAACAAAGATAGTTTTGCTCCGTGTTCGGTGCGTTAGAAATCAGATGCTCAGATCTCAAGCAGATTCAGTTTGGACATCTCTCAGATTAGTGAATAGATAGTTACCCACATTTTTATGCCAAATCCTGATTATCGAACAATGTTCGACGAACTTGAGCCATTTTATCCGGAGCTCGATGATCTTTCGGACCTTGCGGTTCTTATGTCGGGCACGTCGAGGGTCTTCGACGCCGGGACAATACCGGCGGGATATACGTATTTGGCCCAATTTGTTGTTCACGACATTTCGCTTGAGGAAGACAGCGACCGTTTTTTTAACTTGGACCGCCCGGTTGACATTCTCAGTCCGCAGTCAATAGGACAGATACGGAATCTTCGGCGTCCTAACTTTGATCTAGAGACAATTTACGGCTATGCGCAGCCGACGAATCGCGGGGAGCCGACGCGTTCCGAGCTTGTCACCGACCAGAGCGTTATGGCTCAACTGCCACTTCTAAAGCTTGGCTATACGTTGGGTGTTGATGCCGGGGCGGAAATGCCGTACCCTTGCGACCTTTCCAGGGGTATAGCGTCGGTAATGGCTAAAATAGTCGACCCTCGAAACGACGAAAACCTATTGCTGGCGCAAACGCAGGTTGCGTTTGCGAAGTTTCACAACGCTCTCGTTGTGTCGTTTTGGGACGGAGCTAAACTTGATCCGCCCATGGTGGAAGAATTATTTGAAAAGGCGCGCAGATCGGCGATTCGGCATTATCAAACGATCATACTTACGGATTTCTTACCCAGGGTCTTGCAGAAGGACATCCTTGACGAGGTTGTCGGGTCGGTGCGGCCGAATGACCTTTTCTACCAACCGGATCTGTATGTCCCACTGGAATTTTCAATCGCAGCCTTTCGATTTGGGCACAGTATGGTTAGGGAGAGCTACGACCTCAATCTCATTAATTCGAAGGACGGAACGTCCGGCCCCGCGAGTCTTCGTAACCTACAGAAGTTTACCGGCCCGGGCGACATGGACTCGGCAACCCTGTCACCTCGCCTTCGGCTTCCGAGTATTTGGATCATAGATTGGTACCGATTCTATGAACTGGGCAAAGGTCAGATCAATTATGCAGAAAATATAAATACGAGGCTTCCACTTGCCCTCCGTCAACTCAGGCCGGTGGTCGCAGGAAAGCCTGGGGAACTGGCAAACTCTCTGCCGGCCCTCGACCTTTTCCGGGGGCGTCGCCTTGGTTTACCTGCGGGCCAGGATGTAGCGAACAAAATAGGTGCAGTTCCATTAACCGTTAGGGATATTACGGAGGTGATCGATCGGCTATCTGTCGATACGATGTCCGAAACTGAACAGCAAGACCTTAAGACGAGATTAATAAAGGCCTTCGGAGAAAAAACTCCATTGTGGTTTTATACCTTGGCCGAGGCAGAGCTTCTTGGAGACGGCAAACTGGGTTTAGTCGGTAGCCGAATCGTTGCCGAAACGATGATTCCGATCTTACTTTACAGCGAGTTCTCAATACTTCAAAAGCCCTGGGAACCCGGCGAATCCGACCTATTGGACGGCGAAAAATTCAGCATGCCCGCAATGCTGAGTTTTATTCGTGAAATGGGAGCAAAACACTTTACGGAGCTTTACCCGGATAGCCCGGACTATTTTGACGACCTTAACCCACTTGGATAGATAGCAAATAAAAAGGAGAAAAACTATGGATATTGTCAACAAGATCGAGATACTGCGACAGAAGGTTAAAGGGGGACAGATTGACGCCGAGGACCTGGCTGCGTGGGCGATTGATGCCATGAGGTCCGGTATGCAGCGACCTGTCGGCGTCGAGACACCCCAGTGGCGTTTGCTGATGAGCAAGATCTCGACTGATGCGGACGAACTCGACAGACTGTGTGGAAAAGAGGATCGCTTTAATCAGTCGCGATGGGGACTGGCCTCGGTCGCGTACATCGCCGGCAATGCGCTGTGCACTTCCGAAACGGTGACGGCAACGGGAACGATTCGGGCGATGTCGATCGAGATGATCAAGAACCTGGACGCGGAAGGAGCTCAACTCGACGCGTTCGAGGATAAGGCAACGGCTGAGGCTTTCGCAATAGCGCAAAACGCAGCAAATCGAGAGGATCGATGATCTCTCAGGTAGCGAGCGTGCAGCAAAAAAAACGCCTGAAGGGCGAAGTTCACGGTGTCGGTTTAGAAGCCAGTTGGATCTTGCTATGCAGGCGTTTTTTACCAGTTGAGATTAAAGACTCCGTTTGGCGAATCAGCCGTCATGGACGCCCGAACGAACCCCATGAAGGTTGGAAGCTCCATATCTCAGCAACAATACTCGATGCCTGTGACGTTCTAGAAAAAGTGGCTCCGTTGTTAATGTCCCTCGACGTGCAGTTTAAGGCTCCGGATTCACTGGAAGAGCTCTCAAAGATAAATTGTGGATTGCAGTATGGATATCACCAGGTCGGCAAATTCATAACTGTTTATCCGTCTTCCGATCGGCAGGCGATTGAGATTGCGGCGGCACTTGATCAGCGTACGAGGAAGTTTTTTCCTGTACGAGTTCCGTATGACGAGCAATACTCGCCGGGGAGCTCGGTCTTTTACCGCTACGGCGCATTTGCAAAGGTCGAGATGACCGATGAAAAAGGTGAGACCTTTCAGGTCGTCCGCAACGATATGGGCGAATTTGTTCGAGACGATCGTTGCGTAAGCGTTCCTTCCTGGGTTTCAGATCCATTCCCGAACGCGGGGAAACCCAGCGAGAGGAAGTTCAAGAACACTCCGCTGGGCAATGACTACCTTGTTTATCGAGCAATAACCCAGAGGGGAAAAGGGGGAACGTATGAGGCGTTTGACACAACCCAACGGACGGCCCGACTAAGCATAGTCAAAGAGGGCAGGAAATATGGCGAACTGTCATGGACCGAGCAGGACGGGTATTCACTCGTGCATCATGAGTATTCGGTGTTGCGCGAGATTAGTAAACGGTACGATGGCGTACCCCGGCCGTTTGCGTCCTTTGAGGTCCACGGGAACTTCTATTTTGCAATGGAATTTGTGGAAGGAAAGAGTTTGAAGGAGTGGATGGAGCAGCGTGTACGCCGATTCTCATTTAAGCGGATTCTCGAATTGGCTATTGGGATCGCGCGAATACTCGAAAGAATTCATGATTCCGGTTGGATCTGGAATGATTGCAAACCAGGCAATCTAATCATTGCCCCAAACGGAACTCTGAGGCCTATCGATTTCGAGACCGCATATACAATTGATAGCCGCGACCGATTTGATTGGCAGACCCGAGGATTCTCGAGGCCAAGGAAATTTGGAGAACAATCAAACGGCAGAGCGGCCGATCTTTTTTCGCTCGGTGCTGTCATCTATTTCCTATTGACAGGCCACTTATATGATTCGGACGATGCGGTACGAATAGCGGCTAAGCGTCGGAGCGTCCCAGAAGGCCTTGTCATTATTACGGAGGAACTTCTTGCTGAAAGACACTCCAAAGTTGATCAGGTCGTTTTTCGGCTTGAGAATCTGCTGGATCGGCAAGGAATCAAAGGTTGACACACTTTTTTATCTCGGCAAATCTCTGGTCATTCTTAACGTCGTCGACGATAGGATCGTTTACCCAACCCGGTAGCGAGGAAAACCGCTCGGAGCAGGATAGCCTGAGGTTTTCAAACACCTTATCAAAGTTTCCCAGGGCGACGTAGATGAGAGCTTTTTCCTGCGCGGGTACAAAGCTGTTCTTGCCAAATTCTTCGAGTGTCCCAACGACAGCCAGAGCCTTATTGTTCAACCCCATCTTGGCGTACGCGAAACCCAGAGGTGCCGCCGCAAGTGTTTTATCTTGTTCATTTGTTGAGTTGTAAAGCGGCTCAAGAATGTCGATCGCTTCTTTTGTTCGATCGGTTTTAAGAAATTGATAGACCTGGACGTATTTCACTCTGGGATCATCAGGCGACCTTTGAAGCAATTCGGATAAAACGCGATCGGTCTCGTCGTAGTCACGTCTTCTATAGTCGATCAACGCGACTTGAATATCTGCGTTGATGGATAATGGGTCAAGTTCTTTTACTTTATTTGCCTCGGACAGTGCTTCGTCGTATCTCTCCTGCAATTTCAAAACATTTATCAAGCCAAAATGCGCTGGCAGGAACTCTCTATCCTGATTGATCGCGAGCCTGAAATAGTTTTCAGCTTCCTTCCAGTTCCAGTCATATCGGGCGCTGATCAGCCCAAGTGAGTTGTAGCTATCACAGAGGGTATTGTCGAGATCGATGGCCCTTTTTGCGGCCAATTTCGCAAATTCAACTGCCTGACCAGGGGTAAGCGCTCGTTTTGCACCGGTCGAACTCTGCGAGAGATAAGCATCTGCCAACCCGGCCCACGCGCGTGCATAATTCTGGTCAATATCCTTAGCATTCGTAAAGGCTTGAATAGCTTTTTCCAAATCATCGCTAGACTTCCTTCGCTTCATATAATACCGACCTGCGAGGTAATAGTTTTTCGCCTCGCTGCTCTCGGTGTCTTTCTTCGCCAGTCTGTTCCGATCCTTGTCAGAGAGCCTTAAGTTGATTTTTGTGACAATCCGCGAAGCGATCTCATCCGATAACCCGATGACGTTCGTCTCGTCAATCTTCATTTCGTCTGTATCGATCAACACGCCGTCCAAGGTCCGGATCGTCTGAGTCTTTAGGAAGAGACCATCTGGACGGTTTTGGATAGTTCCAGTGAATACAGCCTGAACATTCAATTCATGACCCGCTCTTTGTGGGTCGGTATCCTTTCCCCTGTAGCGGGAAATAAAATAATCGCCTTTTATTTTTAGATCGGATAGGTTCGATAGCTTATCAATAACGCTTTGAGTGAGGTCGTCGGCAAGATGATCACTTTCAGACTGCGGGTTTTCGAAGACGACGGGCAAGACGGCCACCGTAATCTGCGGCGCTCTAGAAAAATAAACAAAGAGCCCGACCGAAGCGATAAGTGTGGCGAACGTAAGAATTGCGAATTTCAGTAAGGTTCTATGTCCAATCATTGCCCGGTATCGTGGCCGGCCGGCATCGAGGCTTTCAAGTTCGATCAATATCTCGTCAACAGACTTGAATCGTTTGCCTTTGTCCCGCTGGATACATCCATTAATCAAATCCGCTATTCGTACAGGTATCGTCGGGGCATTTTTTTTGATATTTATAGAATCATTACTCAGTATCGCCGCAATCGTCTCGGCCTGAGTTTCCCGCTGAAACGGATTTATCCTCGTCAGCAATTCGTGTAGGATAACTCCGAGGCTAAAAATATCGCTTTGATAGTCCAGCTTTTCGCCTCGAAGCTGCTCCGGCGACATATAGGCGATCGTGCCGATTACCAGACCGTTCTGAGACATCTGCGTGGAATTCCCCTTGGGAGCGTTGACCGGGGTCTTTTGCTCTATTATCTTTGCCAAACCGAAGTCCAGCACCTTGATATTTCCATCGTCCGACAGCATTATGTTCCCTGGTTTCAGGTCACGATGAATGACTCCGTGAGAATGCGCAAATGCCACGGCACCCGCGATCTGTAAAGCGATCGATCGAAAGGACGCCAAATCCAGTGACATTCCCTTAATTTTCTTTTCGAGGGTTATTCCATCAATGAACTGCATGGCCAGGAAATTCTCGCCGTCGATTCCTTGCTCTATACCATAAACAGTGCAGATATTCGGATGCTCAAGCATGGCGATCGCCTGGGCTTCTTTTTGAAGCTGTCTTTTAGCCGCACCATCATCCTTTAGAGAGTCGGACAGAAACTTGAGGGCCACCTGACGGTTAAGTCTTGTGTCTATGGCGTGGTATACATCCCCCATACCCCCACTGCCGAGTTTTTCCCCAATTGCATAAACCCCGACAACGGTGTTTACTCTCTCCTCTTGCGCTTCTTGATAAATTACACTTAAGCCAAGATCAAGGATCGGAGTATCGAGAAACCCTGATTCATTTTCGTATGCGGCAACCAATGAAGTGACCTCGGCGAACAGCTGCGGATCTGAAGCAACTAAGTCTCGGAAGTAGTTTGCGCGGTCGTCGTTATCCAGCGAGAGAGCGGTATGAAAGATGTCTTCGGTTTTTCGCCAACGCTCATTTTCCATGGCCAATTTCCTTCGCGAGCCATGCTTTGGCCATGGTCCAATCACGCATCACCGTGATGCCCGAGATTTGCAGGACCTCAGCAGTTTCCTCGACGCTCAATCCACCATAGAAACGTAATTCGACAACACGTGCTTTTCGGTTGTCTATTTTCGACAGCCGAGTGAGAGCTTCTTCTAAAGCTAAAATCTCGTTTGATTTTTCGTTAGAAACGATCATCGCCTCCGAAAGGGAAACTACGAGGTTTTCCCCTCCGCGTTTTAGTCGCTTTTTGTCGCGTAAATAGTTCAGTAGGAAACGACGCATCATGCTCGCGGCTATGCCAAAAAAATGAGCGCGATTCTGCCATTTCACTCGATCCTGATCTACCAGTTTCAGATAAATTTCGTTTATTACTGCCGTCGTTTGAAGGGTATTTCCTCGGTTCAACTGACGCATGTACCGCCGTGCCATTTTATGCAGCTCATTTTCGACTAGAGGGAACAAATGTTCCTGTGCCGCAAGGTCGCCGTTACTCCAATCAATAAGAAGTTCAGTTATCGAAGGTGTGGTCATAGGAGTTTAACGAATCCGCCTTCCAATCCGGCCGAGAAAAAAATGATAGTTGGCGATTCATTTTGGTGCGTTAACAAATGGAGCCAGGGTACAACGAGACAAATGAATCAGCCCGATTTTTTCGAGTACTTACTTATAGCTGAAAAACAACTCGATTGGCAAGAAAAGAATCACTGGAGCCAATTCGCAAGATGAAAATAACGGACGAGAGCAACAGCCAAATAGGTTTCACAGAAAGGACGTTCGGCCTTGTAAAGGATTGGTTAATGATCGGCCTGATCTTTGCCTTCATCGTGCTTTATGCTGCTGCCCTTTTAAGTCTGATCGAACCTCTCAGGGACGTCTCGATCATTATGCGGCTGGAGCCTATTATTTTCGTCATTTTTGGTTACTACTTTGGCAGGCTCCCGGCACAGACGAATGAATGGACCCTGCGGCAAGAGCTCAATAGGCTTAACCAGAAAGCTGACGCAGCTCAACAGATCAAGGAGACCATTCAGCAGCAACGCGAAGTTTTAGAAGAAAAAATAAGAAATGCAAAGCTGATTCTGTCTTCGAATATTCTTTCCGAAAATGAGCGGGAACCGATGTCGTCGGCCGAATTCGGAAATAGCGCGGGGGTAACTACCGCAATACAGATACTGAACTCGTAAGGGTTGCAAAAGTTCAATCCGTGGTGAGAGCGGATCTTCATCAACAGGGAAAAATTATGAGAAACAATGCTTATATCTTGATTCTGATTCTGATCAACTTATTTCTTTCTTCATGTGGGTCGCAGGATAGCAACAACTCGGCCTCAACGCCTGAAACACAGCTTCCGGTAAGACAGCCCATTCAGGAAGGACTGCCGACGGACATGCTCGAGATGTTAGAAAAGAAAGCGGAACAACTCGAAGCGGTAAATGGCAAGACGGGCACCACCGAACCCAGTACCATAATTTCCGCATCGAGAACATGGCAACCAGGTAGGAAGCTAACTGTCGCCTTTAACGGCGGAACCCCCGAGTTGCGACAGAAGATCGTTGAGACCGTAAAGGCATGGGCCGACGCCGCAAATATCTCGTTCGATTTTGGCGGCGGTGGGACGGGCAACTACCGGGAGTGGACAGTTACCGATTCGACGTACAAGGCCGACATACGTATAGCATTCGATCGCAATCCAGAGGGTGGGTATTGGTCCGCGATAGGCAAGGACAGTATCAATCCCTTGACCCGCCGCCCAAACATCGCTTCGATGAATTTCGAGGGGTTCATTGGGAACCTGCCCGACGATTGGCAAGCGACAGTACTGCATGAGTTTGGCCATGCGCTTGGGTTTCAGCACGAACACCAAAGCACTATTAGCTCCTGCGAACAGGAATACCGTTGGGACGACGAACCCGGATATGTTCCTACTGTTGATCAATACCATCAGTTCGTTCCTGACAATAGCGGACGACGCCCCGGTATTTATACGACGCTTGGCGGTGCCCCAAATTACTGGAGCAAAGCCAAAATAGATTTCAATCTCAAAAAATTTGCAACCTCCAGCGACTGGTTTCTGACGGCATTCGATCGGCGTTCAATAATGCGCTACTACTTCGGGCCAGAGATGTACAAGGATCTGTCCGTCAGCAGCCAAAGCGGATGTTACGGCCCGCGGGCCGTGGGCTTATCGGCAGACGATCAGGGGGCCGCTGCTACGTTGTATCCCCGTGATAAAGCCAGCATCAAGACCGTAGTTCAGCAGCAACAGGTCCTTGTACAGAAGCTATTGAAGCTAAAGGACCTGCCCTCGGAAATCAAAGAACAGCTCAAAACAACATTGAAGATCAAATAACCACAGGGAGCGGCCCCGGATAGCTAGGGTTCGCCTCACATACATCAACCAGCTAATACTTAAGGAGAAGGACAATGCGCACAATATTACAAACTCTCATCGGGATAACATTACTAGTCGGAATCTACGCAACAAATTCCGTTTTTGGCCAAACGCCGATCTGTGAGGTCAAAGGGGACCGGATCGTATGCACAATAAAGGAGAATGCCCCCGAGATCATTGGTCCGTTTGAGGTTCCAAACACCTCAAAGGTCACTATCAAGGTCATCGAAAAGAGCCCTTTTGACGACTGTAGTCTCGGCGAGATCAAGTTGACCGACATAAAGGAGTCGGATGCGATCGCGGCTATCCTCAAAATCCTCGCGAAAGCCTCGGGTTTCAGTATTCCTGACGGAATGTCAGACCTCGCTAACGACAAAATTCCCACGGATCCTACGGGAGATTTGCTTAACGAACTTAAATTGTGGCGACGGGATCTTACGGATAAAAATAATGCCGCAAAAGGAACGATCAAGGCCGCCGCCGATCTTGCCCACAAACTCGATGACTTGTTCGCCAAACCACCCCGCAACAGGAATGACTACGTCGCGAGCTTTGGAGTTATCAAACCATTGCTGGAGACCGCTCTCAGTGGAGGAGAGCCCACTACGGAGCCCGAGGAGGTCAGATACCCACTAGTTAGGGAGCGGTATAAGGTGCTTGTCACAACTGGTGTCCCGGCATCAGATCAACCAGCTCTTGCAGAGGCAGGTCGCGTGCTCGACGACGTAGCTGGATTGATCGCCTCTTTAAAAATTAACACCAGCGCTTTGGTTGCAGCCCGGGTAGAAATGAGGACGGTACGCGTATACCTTAACCAAGTAGAATATGCCGTCCAAAATGGAAATCCTTTTGAAAAGGAGTTTGTTCTTTTGGGATACACACAAAAGGCGGCCGAAACGAGCATTACTTGCACAAATACGTTTACAAAAAACGTGACGCTCTCGAAACTGCCTGTAACGGTACTTTACAAGAACGACCCCGCCTTGTCTGTTTCGGTAGGTATACTACTGAGCACGACTGCAAAGCAAAAGCTAGGGATCGTTCCTCAAAGGACGGGTGTCGACTCGAACGGCGTTCCAACGTTCAAAAATGTCTTTGGGGTCGCCGATCATGCTCGGGTCCAGATAGTGCCGTTTTCATTTATTAATTACCGACTTTTTTATTTTGGTGCGAAATCCGAACCACTGGCTAAGCCAAAATATTCGTTGAGTCTATCCGCAGGGGTCGGTGTAAATCCAAATAGTGGCAGCAACGAGGTAGAGTACTTTTTTGGACCGGCTCTCGGTATCAAGAACTACCTGATCCAGTTTGGGGACCATATCGGTCGGTTTCAGAAGGGGTTGAACGGGGGATTCGTCCTTGGCGATACCGTTCCAGCTAACTTCCCGAGCACCCTACCTATAAACAAGGTATACAAACACGGTTTTGGTATTGCGATCTCGTATAGGCTACCGCTATAAGAAAATTGACTGTCATTCTTGTAGGTCTCCCACACGGCGGGCCGGGGTATCTAGCCCCGGCCGCGATAGACGAACGCGCCGGTTATATAACGACAAATAAGTATAATTAATAAAACGCGCCGATGGCGAAATTGCGGAATAATCGGCGGCATGCAAAGACGATGCGCCGGTGTCCGCAAAGACAAAGCTATAATCCCTGTTACAGAAAGTTCTCAAAAAGTTAATACGCCCCCAAGCCGATTTCGCTTGACACCTCAAACTGATCCAGGTTATGTTGGTTGCAAATCTAATCCCGGATAATTTTTTTACAATTCACGTTTCTAAACAGGAGAATTCCCCCATGTCCCTGATATCGTACTTGCAACCCGCGACGCGGAAAAGGCTTTTTACATGTGTGTCCGCGTTTGCATTGCTCACTCAAATTGTTATGGTCATGCCAGTGCGCACCGCAAAAGCAAGCGTCAAGGCTGCAACACCTGTTACTTCATCTCCGCCCGCGGCATATCAGGTTTATGGTTCGGGGTTTAAGGTTTCGAGTTTCTTGGAACAGAGCGGATTGGTTGGTTCGGTGCTGGGTCTCGTGACCCCGACAGTCAAAAAGCAAGCTCCAAAGACCGAAGACGCGGCTGTTGAGCCACCATCGGCTTCAACAGCGCCGCCTAATCCATTTATGCCGTCGGGAAGTGCGGCTGATCTAGCAGTTTTGCGTTTGAATCCGAAGAATGCGACCGGTGGGACAAATCTCTACTCGCGAAATTTTGGGTGGGGGACGTCACTTGTCGGGTTGCCGGGACGTGCCGGACTCGATGCCGGATTTGGGATCGGATACAACTCGCTTGTCTGGCTCAAGGACCCGACAAATAGCGAAGTGATCTTCGATCCTGACACAAGCAACGTAAGCCCCGGCTTTCAAATGGGATTTCCTATTATCGAACAAGCGTACTACGACCCTGACAAAGCCGTATATGTCCAGTTGATGATCACGCCGGAGGGTAAAAGAATCGAATTCCGATGTATATCCGGCCTAGCTTTCACCCAAACTTATGAATCTACCGACTCGACATACACGAGATTGAACGTGAAGGCTTCGAGGGGCGCTCAAACTTATCTTTTGGTGACCAGCACGGATGGCACTCAGATGACCTACTATCTGAAAGGCAACGTTTGGCGATGCACTAAAATCCTCGACCGGAACGGAAATTACATTACCATTGCTTACGATACGTACAACCTTTTGCAAACCATCACCGACACGCTTGGACGGGTTATCACGGTCAACTATGACAGCTATAACTACCCAACCTCGATAACGCAGACATGGAAGGATACAAATGGCTCTGGTTCGAATGTTACGCATACATGGGCGACTCTTTCGTATACGACGGCAACGGTCTCGACAAGCTTTTCGGGTTTGACTGTCATCGGCCCGGCAAACAGTACGACGGTCAAGGTTCTGGATAAGATCACCTATCCCGATTCCAGTTTCACAAAGTTTGAATATAATGGCTACATACAGGTCAAGAAGATCAGTCAGGTCGCGGCGGACTCGACCTCGCATGTGCTCAACTACGTCTCGACTGATCTCGATTCGGTTACGGGAAGCCAGACCGATTGCCCGCGATTTGGAGCGACCCGTTCGTGGGTCGAGAACTTTAACTTGAACGGTTCGGGCGTGCCGCAGGAGACCGTCGTTACAAACTCGATCACTACGGGTGCGACATATTCGCTGCCAAACAGCATTTCCGGTTCGGCGACGCGGATTGACGTAGCAATGACTGGTCACCCGGACGGGCTTTATTCGAGAACGTATGTCGGGGCTTCGGGTTACAAAGAGGGGTTGCCGCTTGCGACCGAGGATTGCACGGGGACAAACTGCGCGACGCGACTTCGGTGGACCTGGACGGATTGGACGCAGGACAACACAAGCCTAAGTTACGTCCTCAATCCGCGTGTCGTCGAATCGCGTGTTGGGGACGGCACTAATACAAAACGAACGACCGTCGGTTACGGCTCGAACGGCTACGGTCTGCCGGAAATGGTAAAGCTCTATGACAGCGATTTATCGACCGTTCTAAAGACCCAGACGACGGCTTACGAGCTAGGAAGCACATATACAAATCGACGAATAATCGGTCTCCCCTCGGAAACAAAACTTTACGAAGGCACCGACTCGGGCACGCTGATGTCAAAGGTGACATACGCCTACGACGAAGGAAACATGACCGGCACCGATCCGGTGCAAAATATCTCGCCGACACAGCACGACAATACGAGCTACTCTTCGAGCTTTGTTTCGGGACGCGGGAATCTGACGAGCGTCACCCGTTGGGATGCGACCGCCCCGACAACATCGGGCAGTGCGGTCACATCATCCATGAAATACAACACCGCCGGCGCTGTCGTATCGCAGACCGATCCTCTGTCTCACACGGTCAAGATCGCTTATGCCGACAGCTTTAACACCACCGGTAATCCTTCGAGCTACGCATATCCGACGACGATAACCGACCAGGCGGGCAATAGCTCGACCGTCAAATACCGCTACGACATCGGCGTGAACGTCGAAGCGATAAGCCCGGCTCCGGCGGGGCAGACATACGGCAAGACATCGAAGCGGCTTTTCGACAGCATCGGACGGTTAGATCGCCAATCGATCTACGTAAACACAACCGAAAAGGCTTACACACGCTACGAGTATCCAACCAACGGCGTCCAGTCTAAATCGTACACGCCGATCATCGACGCGGACGGCGACGGCAACATCGCCGAGGACGAAGTGTATTCCGAAAGCTGGTTTGACGGAGCAGGTAGAATCAGACGATCGAGGACCGAGCATCCCGGCTCGACGGGCGGATGGTCGGCAACACAGGTCGAATACGACATTCTTGGCCGCACCTACCGGACATCAGTCCCCACGGAGGTTTCGGTGAGCGGCGATACTTGGACGGCGGCGGGTGACGACGCCACTCGCGGCTGGATATGGAACTATGCGTACTACGACTGGAAAGGCCGGACGACACGCACGGTGCCATCCGATTCCAGCGGCAGCGACGGCAAAGACACTCTCATCTCATACGCTGGATGCGGTTGCGCCGGAGGCATGGTTACAACCATCGAGGGGCCTCTCGTGCCAAGAGACGACACAAGCGGCAATGCCCGCCGCACGCAAAAGGTCTATGAAGATATTCTGGGCCGAGCGTTCAAAACCGAAACTTATCAATGGGATGGCACGACGGTTTATAATACAAACGTCCTGACATTTAACGGGCGGGATCAGGTCACTCTGTCACGCGAATACGCCGGAACGACATCGAGTTCTACTTATCAAGATACTACGGCGACTTTTGACGGGCATGGACGGCTTGCGACAAAGCACATTCCGCAGCAAAGCACGAGTACCGCGACAACCTACAACTACAACCTGGATGACAGCATCTCATCCATCACGGATGCGAGAGGTGCCGTGACAAATCTTACCTACAACTCACGCGGGTTGCTGACCGGAAAAAGCTGGACGGTTCCTACCGGTTCTGGTATCACCGACCCGGCTGACGTGACATTTTCTTACGACAATCTTGGCAATCGGACGCAAATGACGGACGGGCTTGGCCAAGTGGATTACAACTATAACGAGCTTTCGCAGATGACGGGTGAAACCCGCACATTTGATTCAGGTTTGACCGACGCTCCCCAGTCTACGAGCGGATTTCAATTTTCGTATGCTTATCATATTGGAGGAAGTCTCAAGAATGTTACTTACCCGAATCAGATTACGATGAACTATGGCATGGATAAGGCCGGTAAATTAGAAACCGTTTCGGGAATTAGTGATGGGGAGGCGCTCTCGGTGCTGACAAATGTCGATTATCTTGCATGGGGCGGAATGAAGCGGGTTGATTTTGGAAACAATACATATTCGCAAATTACTTACAACAACCGCCTCCTGCCTGATACGGAAAAGTTTACGGGCAAGAGGCAGTCACTGGGAGTTTTTGAAACCGCAACCCTGATCGACAATCAATACTCTTATTACAGCGACGGTGCTATCAAACTTATCGAGGACAAGGCAAACATTTCGCCCTATTCGTATCTCGATCGACTTCACCAATATGACAACACCGGCAGACTCGTGGCCGAGCGAAGCGGTAGAGAGGCCTTGCAAACCGCTCAAAACGGCGACTTTATAAAATATGCTTATAATTTTAGCCACGATGCCTTTGGCAACACGAAGACGGAGCAGGCTGTGAGGGCATACAGCTCGTTTGGGGGTTCCGGGCAATTCACAAATGTTCAGGTAAAGAACTATACGTTTCAAAACAATCGGAGGACGGGAGGCTTTGTTACCCCTGTCGCAATATATGGAAATATTCAACTTCCCGCTTGGCAATACGACAGCGACGGCAGGCCGGTTGTTTCTTTTGATACAGCTCAGATCAATTCGACTTACAGTGCTGGCGGATTGCTTGAAAAACAGTCGTCCGGCTACACGGGTGCGGGGGGAATTGTGCAGGATCTGTGGTATGACGGCAATGGGGAATTGATCAAAACTAAAGACACGGATACAAAAACCACGGATGAGGATGGCGAACCGGCAAATTTCACACAAACCTCAACCCGATACGTTATAAATTCTTCGGTGTTGGGAGAGGCGTTAGTCTATCAGGATAACAAGGATACCCGATACCCGGCAGCCATAAACAAGGAAACCAAAACAAGCATTTACGGTTTGGGAAACAAACTTGCGGTGCAGGATAAGATCGAAGGTGGTATCGACGGTGTTACAAACCCCGTCATAAAGACAACAGATTTCAAATACAAATCGGCGTATGAATCGAAACGCCTAAAGTCCGAATACTCGGCCGAGGCGAGCAATGGATTGACCTCAATGACATCTGTCAGCACACGCGGACTAGACGCAAACGCTATCACGCATACTCCATCCGGACGAGGCAATTCGGACGGCAAGCCGAGATTTGACGAAGATTTCGCCGAATGGCTAACCGGCGAGGGGTGTACGATCGAGGGTATCATTGAGCCTTGCAGAAACGCATTAAAATCTGGCGGAGAACACAGCGGATCGGCAATCCCTTCGGAGTTGCAAAAATTACAACATCTTAAGGGTTTCTATTTTGACGACGTTGGCTTGGGACTTTTCAGATCTCCTGCGGTTTTCCAAAATGTACATACCGGCTCATTGAACACATACGGTGAAGGCGAGCAAATTTTTGGCGGCGGGCTGTTTTCGGTGAACGGATTGGATCGTGCGATAGGAGCTGGGATGCTGGTCGATGCGAGTCAGGCGCAGGGGTCACAAAAGCGATGCGTATTCAATATTAATCTTAACGTTACGGATTCAGGAATGACTCAAGAACGCCTTGTTAAGATCAAAACTCGTATGACAGAGATTTTTGAATCGGCGGGTCAAACACTAGTATTCAACAACCCCCGTAGCGCGTCAAACACAAGGAACGGATCCTATGACCTGACGATTTCAGAACGGCTGCAGGGAGGCAGTGAGTTTTCAAATCAGAATGTACCGTTGCTGGCTGGCTATATTTACGGGGAAACCTACACCGACAATCGAGGCAATTTAAAGAATAGCGGCAATGTATCATCATACTGGATTCAGAGGCGTTTTGCGGACCCGGCGATGAATGAGTTGGATGACTTAATCGCCGCAATCGGCTCTCACGAGGCAGCCCATTGGTTCCTTCGGAACCTTTACGGGAAAAAGGGTGGGCATTCATGGGGATTCGACATCATGGGGGAATACTCAAAGGGAATTAGAATAGGGCTGTTTAATGGAGATCAGGCGCGCACCATGAGCCAACTTTGTAAATAAGGAGAAGAAATGCGAAAGACTATTAACTTTTTAGCAATCATACTGATGCTTATTGGAAGTTCTAATCTGAGTTCTCAAACATATTTGGACACCACCCAAAACCATAAGATTAAGATTGAACCAAAAGGAAAATATCCAGATCTCGACTTCAATTTTGATGAGGGCGGCAAGTTAAAGATCGCCACACGAAAAACTAAGTATTCCATCGGGGAGACGTTGATTCTCGATGTTGCAATCCTGAATCGAACAAACTCACCTAGTTACTATCCGGTGACTGTGGCGTCTAATCTGAGAGCGGAAAGCAGGCAGGGCAAGGAAGTTCTGGTAAATGCGTATTCTTCCTCGGATGGTGAAAAACCGTTTGTGTTGGTTGGTGAAGGGCGGATTAAGATGATTCAGCTTCAGCTTGTACTTGGTTGCTCCGATGATATTTTTAGCATCAGGGATGACCTATTGAAAGCGAAGAACGATGCTGAGGTATTTAACAAAGGTCTGTTCGTACTATCAGGTAATGCGTGTCTTGGCGTGAAGAGAGGTAATAATATTCGGCTTACTATTGAACTGGACAATGAGGATGTCGTCGTTACAGGGGAGTCTAAGAATCCGAAAACTGCGACGGGCCGTTTAAGAAGCAATAGCCTAGACGTAACAATCAATTGAGCGAGGCGGAATCTTTCAGTGAGGCATGGAAATCGAGCACGATCTACGCTGTTTACAAACCCTCCGCCAAAAATTTTATAGTATGGAAACATATGGACCCGGTAACCGGAAATGAGGCTATATCTGGACGCGTGGCTGAAACCGGAGGGTTCAATCCACTCGACCTGTTGGGCAACGACGTAACTATACCACCCGACCCCACGGTAACAAACTCGACGCCAGTGGAAATCCGGTCGAGCATATCAGTCCCGAATCCGTCGGCGGTTACACGACATATCCGGTTGTCCCGGCATTGGAGATCAGGCAGAAGTTTGATGCGGGCGGTTCAATAGGTTGGCGCGAACAGATTAGCCGCCGCGATGAAATGGTTGGCGGCGGCATGACCCTCGTTGAAACTACCACCCATACATACTATGTCCGCTCTTCGGTTCTCGGCAATCAGACAATTGCCGAGGTCAAGCCCGACGGAACAAAGCAACAGGGGAATGTCTATGCAAACGGAGTGCTGCTGGCGGAGCATACTAATGTCTGCACGAACTGCGTCCAAAACATAAAGATCAACGAAATGAACCCACTGACTGGCAGCGGCTATAAGACTGCGGGGGACTTGGGCGGGGCAGATGCGTTTCGCGAGGAGCGTGACCCGCTTGGCGCCAACACCGGACTCGAAGACCCGTGGCTGTACTATGAGGCGCCGACCTATGGTGAACTCATCGGTAACCAACAGCCGCTCTATCTCGAAATGGGCGGAAACCCGTTTGACCCGAATGGTGGGTGTGAGAGGGACGGAATGCCTTATCGCTGTAGCGCATTACAGCGAGATATTGATAATGGCACTATCGAGGGCCAGGGCAGTAATGGTCAAATATTTAGTAGCAGCTTTCTAAAAAACAACGTGTTTTGGGGGACGAACTCGTTCTCGATATTTATGCCGGGAACAGGCACAAGTAGCGTCCGTATTCTTCCGGACGGTGCAAAACCGTCAGACGCCTCGTTTGGACCCGGCGGTAGTTGGCAAACGTTTTATTTTTCTAATTTCGGGAGCTCGCAACAACAAACTGCGAGTCAGGCGGGGGATGATGGGATTCGGGATGTATTCTTGAAAATTCTTAAACTATACAATAATCAAACAAAATGTGATTCGCGACTCGCAAGAATCTTCGGCGGCCCTAATGCCATGATGGCTACTCTATGGGAGTCGAGCTCGATTTTAGATGAAGCAAAAGACGCCGACGGAAATCAAATTCATAGACTTTTTCGACCGCGAGATAATTACGATGATGAAAGCACTTTGATTGGTATTGTCCATCTTTTTGCAAATTCTCAGGGCACAGGCGAAAGCGGCATAAATGCATTTACCCCGGCTGGATTTAGTTCGACAATGTCGTCCCACAACACTACTAGTAGTGGTGAGCTCCAAAATTTTCGTCGTTTTTACTATGCTCCAGGCTCGCTTAATAGATTTGGGTACGGTGGCGGGCTTATAGTCAATTTTACTCACATAGGCCCGGTTAGTTCTAATGGGGATCATCTGCTAGTTAAAAAAGCCCTTTCAAATTCTGCCGGATCGACACCCATTGGAAATATTGGTGGATTCGGAAGTATGCCTGAAGTAGGTGGCGGGTCTAATGGCTTTTATGTGCATTCTCACATGATTTTCAACAAATGGGATGGGAATAAGTCAACGCTTCCAAATCGTAAATCGCGAATAGACCCCCGATCAGTATTCTGTCGTGATCTTGGATTTTAGTGGAGAACTTATGTTTAGAAAAGTTTTTTTGGTAATAGCTTTATTTGTTATTGGCTTTGAAACATCTCTTGCTCAGAAGGTGGATAATATTTTTCCACCTGTGCCCAAGGCGGTAATAGATAAGCCATATTGTGAATTCAATGTTCCCAAATTAGAAGAACTTGGAAAAATAATAGGAAGTACCAAATTTCTAATAATCGTTTCCCATTTAAGCACAGCGGAGAGAACATCACTGGCATCAAGACGCTTATTTAATGCGAAAGGCTTCTTTACAACACCTCCATTTAGCCGCTCGCCTGATTCTATATTGATTGCGGAAGGAGAAAAAGTTACTGGACTGGGATATGTCGATTTTTTTGTTGATAATGACCTCCAACTACGAATATTCCTCAATAAAAATGCAGAGTTGGTCGTTACCGCATGCGTAGTAGACCCGCCAGGTAGTCGTTGCACGAGTCTTCGGGAAAAAAAATTTTTCCCTTGTAAGAAATAACCCAGGTTTTCAATCGGAGAATCGGGGTCGAGAATCGGGATCATCTATGAAGTTACCACCTGATGTCAAGCGCACTTCGATTAGCACACCGGTTTTGGGTGTGAATGAGGTTGCGATTGGGTTCTGACAAAACAACAAACCTGCCTCCTTTGTAAAAATAGTTAGACTTTCTTTCAATTCGCGCTCACGCCGTTTTTAGGCGAAGCCATCATCTATTCGTGCCAAGTTTGTCTTTTGAAGACTTTCTTGGCTACATGAAACCGGATCGGCTCATTATCGACTGCTCAAAAAAGTAGGAGTCAGGGGGCAGACCATCGATCCTGCGATTTGGGCTTGAAAAAGGTGACGAACTTGCGATAGGATCACGGGCCGAACAGGTCAAAGGAATCCACCCCAAAACACTTCCGACCTATCCGGGAAACACTTTTGACCACTCGTCCGCGACCAAACCGCCATTTCACCTTGACCAATATCCCTAAAAATGGGCATTTCGTCAAAAATCACCCAAAATTCAAAAAAAACAAAAATTTCGGGTTTATCTCTCAGATCTATTTTGGAGTTATGACACCCTCATCCGAGATCTTCGGAGCGTTGTCTTTGAAATCCATTTGTACGCGCCGGACGTATAACAATATCGATGCTATCCGCAAAGCAGTGACATTTCACGCACCCGACTATTTTCCGCTAACGCTATTGATTCTCGATTATTGGCTAAATGGCTCTCGTGTCGGTGTATTTACCGATAAAATGAAAGGCGTTCACGTTAATAGAGAAACAATCCTTGCCCCAAAAACTCAACTTTCACCTTAGGTTTCACCTTAGCAAAGGTGAAAGTATCCGATTCAGTCCGTTATAGTCCAATATTGCTTTTATGGAAATGCAGTATTTTACTGCTATCCCGCGTAAACCAAATGAAAGCCTAGATATACGTTTCCACTCCTAAGTGAAAGGCCGGTGGTTCGAATCCACCCGGGATCACCAATAACTGTTGGAAGTAAGAAGGGCAGCGTTGCCATATTTGTGGAATGCCCGTGCGAATCAACGTTTCTATTACCTGAACGGAAGAAAAGCGTATTCAAGCACAGTGGCAAACATTTTGCAGCGGTGACAACGCCGGAAGTCTATTCATTTTTATCTCCAAATTCACTCCGAAACCGCATTGTTTGCGAGACAATGCGGTTTTTTTGTTTGCCCGCGTGTCAATTGTCTGCAGGTACGTAAGGGCCAGATTATCAATCACGTATTTTATCAATCACCTCCGATTCTCTTTTGCGGAATTCGTTACAGCCGCGTTTCATAAAGGCCGCGTTGCCTTTATTTAGGTGCGGGCTACTAACACGACATGTTAGATTAGAAGCAGATGCAAAAAGTCCTGACAGCCGAGCAAATGCGTGAGGTCGATCGTCTTACGACCGAGCGATACGGCATTCCGTCGATCATTTTGATGGAAAACGCCGCCCACGCCGTCGCTCGTGTCATTACCGAAAAACTCGGCGGATCGGTAAAAGGGAAGTCGATCCTCGTGCTTTGCGGCAAAGGGAATAATGGCGGCGACGGGGCGGCGCTTGCGAGGATTTTGTGGAAGGACGGTGCGTTCGTTTGCTTTCTGCTCTTTGGAAAAGTCGCCGAAACGAAGGGTAATGCAAGGACCAATTTCGACATCCTCGACCTGATCGAGAACGATGTCGCTACTTCCGGAGGCGAGTTTAATAAACTTCTTGTTCATGACGATGACGAAGACCTTATACCCATGCTTGAAGGAACGCTCCGGTCGGAAGATCTCGGTCTTGTCGTTGATGCGTTGTTCGGTACTGGATTAACGCGCGAAATGTCCGGCGAATTCGCGGAAATTATCCAGCGTTTGGAAAACCATAAGCCGAATATCATATCCATTGATTTACCATCAGGATTAGATGCCGATCAAAACAACCCGATTGGATGGAACGTCTCTGCAACCACGACCGTTACTTTTACGGCACCCAAGCCTGGCAATGTTGTAGCTCCGGCGTCAAGTTTCAATGGAGAACTTGTTCTCTCGAATATTGGTTCGCCTCAGGAATTGATCGATGAGCAGCCATCAAAGTTATTTCTCGCTGAGATATTCGATGCTGCGAACTGGCTCAAAAGATCAGAATTTGGTGATTCTTCCTACAAAAACAAACGCGGCCACACGCTTTTGATAGCGGGGTCAGAGAGCTATTCCGGGGCGGCTGTTTTGGGTGGGAATGCGGCTATGCGGTCGGGGGTTGGGCTTGTGACAATTGCTACGCCGCGATCTTCTAAGGATTCGATTGCGTCGCGGGTTTTGCCGGAGGTGATGGTCAAGGGCGTGGCGGAAACTGCGAACGGCTCAATTGACGATGCGGCTTTTGATGAATTGAATGATCTGCTCGAAAAAGCCGATTCGGTAGCGATAGGGAGCGGATTGTCACAAAATGAAAGCACAAAGAGATTTGTCAAAAAGGTGATCGAAAACCGACGGCAGCCGACGATTGTTGACGCTGACGCCCTTAATCTCCTCTCGCCGTTCAATACATTTATGCAGAAGCCGGCGCGTGAGCAAGGGCGTAACATTCGACCTGAGAGTCACGCCCTTGCTCACGCGCGGGCTTCTGCAACGGGTGTCGATGACGGCCCGCCGCTTATACTCACGCCGCACGAGGGCGAGTTTATGCGGCTGCTCGGCACCGACGATAAGGACGCGATAAAGGATCGCGTTGCCGCCGTTCGTGAGTTTGCTACTAAAAACAAAGTAATTTTGGTGCTCAAGGGTGAGCGGGTCTTGATCGGCGAGCCTGGCGGCAGGGTCGTCGTAAATCCGACAGGCAACTCGGGACTGGGAAAAGCGGGCAACGGCGACACGCTGACCGGAATTCTTGCGGGATTCGTTGCTCAGGCGGTGCAATTCAATATTAATATTTTTGAGACGGTCGTCGCGGCTGTGTATGTTTCGGGCATGGCCGGCGATATTGCGGAGAAGAAATACGGCAAGCGTGTCATGACGGCCTCGGATGTGCGGGAATGTTTGAGCGAGGTTTTTGAATTTTTAGGATGAAGTCATGGATTCCAAGGAATTATTGAAGGTCTGGATAGATGCATTCGAGTCAAAGTCACCCGAGCGCGTTAACGATTGTTATGCCGCGGATGCGATCAATTTTCAGATCGCAGCGGGTGAGCCTGCTGTCGGGCGTGAGCAAATCGCAAAACACAACGCCGAGTTTTTTTGCGGCTTTCCAGATGCTTGGGCGAGGGTCGAGAATTTGATGGGCGAGGCGGATTGGGCGGCATGGGAATGGACCGGCGGCGGCACGTTTCTTGGTAAATTTTACGGAAAGATGCCGACCGGAAGGTCATTTGAAATACGCGGCTGTGGATTTTTTAACTTTCGCGACGGCAAGATCGTCATTCAACGCGGCTATTGGGACAAACTATCGTGGTTCTCACAAGTGGGGCTTGCAGTCGAATGATGGATACGATGATTTGTGAGGCACCCCAAGACACGTTTGAGGTTGGTGAATCGCTCGGCGTGGCGTTGCGTGGCGGTGAGGTCATTTTGCTTTACGGCGGCCTTGGTGCCGGAAAAACGCTATTCACGAAAGGCGTTTTAAGTGCGATTGGGTTTGACGTGGACGAAGTGACGAGTCCGAGTTTCTCGCTCGTAAATCTATACAAGGCGTCGAGTTTTGATGTCTATCACATTGACCTTTGGCGATTGGACGCGGCATCAAATCCGGCAGAGACGGTCGGGCTTGGAGAAATTCTCGAAAACGAAAATGCGGTGACGATAATTGAATGGGCCGATCGTCTCGGTGATGTCTCGTTTCGGGATGAACCAACAATTATAACCATCGACGGTGATGGCGATGAACCCCGCCGGATCAGTATTGCGAGGCAAATACAGGAGCGGATCCTAAAAGATGCGCGAATTGTGGTTAGAAAGTCCGCCCGGACGCTCGAACTGTTCGACGGCGATAGCCTCGTAAACACGTATCGGATAGGGCTCGGCTCATCGCCCATCCCCGACAAGCAGATCGAGGGAGACGGTAAAACGCCTGAAGGTGTGTTTTATATCGCAGCAAAAAATCCCGAGAGCAAGTATCATCTGTCGCTATGCATCAGCTATCCGGATGCGGCGGCGGCGGCCCGGGGACGCACGGCAGGTTTGATCGATCAGGCTGAATACGATGAGATATGCGAGGCGATTGCGAACAAACGCCTGCCGCCTCAAAAAACAAAGCTGGGAGGCGCGATCTACATTCACGGCGGCGGAACTGAAACGGACTGGACCGAGGGGTGCGTAGCATTGACTAACGAAGAAATGTCCGAAATTTTTGAGGCTGCATGCGTCGGGACGCCAGTAATAATTTACCCGTAAATCGATGCCGGCCCGGTCTGTGAATTTCCTGTGGAAAATTTAACATCGACAGCCTTTGTTATGTTTGCGGCATTGTCTATAATCTATCCCGCCCTATATGACACACGCAGCACGGAAAACTCAGCGACCGGTAACGACGCCCGAAGCCGTGTCGGCTGCTGCTCCCGTCGAGGATGACGGCAAAAAACTATTTAACCGCGAGCTTAGCTGGCTTGAATTTAACCGCCACGTGCTTGACGAGGCAACTGACGACACCCTACCAGTCCTCGAACGCCTCAAGTTTCTCTCGATCTTTTCGACCAATCTCGACGAATTTTTTATGATCCGCGTATCGGGATTGAAAGAACAGATCGCCGAGGGCGTCGGTGAGCTTTCGCCTGACGGAATGACGGCGTCTGAGCAGATGTCTGAGATTTATAATAGGCTCCGGCCCATGCTGAAACGCCAAGTTTCCTATCTTGGCGAAAACGTTTTTCCCGCACTCGAAAAGGCGGGAATTACCGTCGAGTCGTATGCAAGTCTCAATGCAAAAGAAAAAAAGCTCCTCGACAAATATTTTCACAATAATCTTTTTCCGATCCTGACGCCGCAATCGGTCGATTCGAGCCATCCGTTTCCCTATATCTCAAATCTGAGCGTAAACATCGGTCTTTATATAGAACCGAACCGTAGCTTTACGCAGTCGAATCTAAAGCATCTATACCGCCAAAAGCGCTTTACGCGGATCAAACTGCCGCCGTCGGTGCCGCGTCTGATACCGATCGACGAAAAGAAAGGGCGCTACGCGCTGCTTGAGGAAGTGATCTCGGCGAATGTCCACGAGCTCTTCCCAAACATGAAAACGAGCGAAGGCTTTCTTTTTCGTGTCACCCGCGACGCTGATATTGAGCTTCGCGAAGATGAGGCGGGCGATCTGATGCGGACGCTCGAACGCGAGCTACAACGGCGGCGCGACCGATTTGCCGTCAGGCTCGAGGTTTCGACTGCGATGCCGGAAAAGATGGTAAAGCTGCTCGCGACCGGTACGGGCTTGACCGATAATGAGGTTGAACGGGTCGACGGTTTTGTCGATATCCCCGACCTGATGCAGCTATACGGCCTGAACCGGCCGACGCTTAAAGAAAAGCCGATCACGGCGATGGTTCCCGCTCCGTTACTAAAGAAAGAGAATATTTTTGACGTCATCAAGCGTCAGGATGTGCTGCTGCATCATCCGTACACTTCATTCAGTACGGTCGCCGATTTCGTCGGCGAAGCGGCTGAGGACCCAAACGTGCAGGCCATAAAAATATGCCTTTATCGGGCCGGCAAGGATTCGCCGATCGTCAATTCGCTGACTCGGGCAAGCCGTCTCGGAAAACAGGTTACCGCGCTTGTCGAATTAAAGGCGCGCTTTGATGAGGAAAACAATATCGAATGGGCGCGACGGCTTGAGAACGAAGGCGTCCACGTCGTTTACGGCATCAGCACCTTAAAGACACACTCAAAAGTATGTCTTGTCGTCCGGCGTGAAAAAGAAAAACTCGTGCGGTACGTCCACCTCGCAACCGGGAACTACAATCCCTTCACCGCCCGCATCTACACCGATCTCGGCATATTGACAGCCGACGAGGAGATCGGCGAGGACGCGACCAGCCTTTTCAATTTTCTGACCGGATATTCGCAGCAGGATAATTACAAGCGCCTCATCGTCGCTCCGCTAAATTTGCGTGAACGCCTGATCGCTCTTATTCGCCGCGAAAAGCAGAATAAGATTGCCGGCAAGGAAGCACGGATCACGATCAAGGCCAACAGCATCACCGACGAGCTGTTGATAAACGAACTTTATCAGGCGTCGCAAGCGGGGGTCGAGATCGATCTGATAATTCGCGGAATTTGTGCTTTGCGGCCCGGGATCAAGGGGCTTTCGGAAAATATCCGGGTCCGCTCGATAGTCGGACGCTTTCTCGAGCACAGCCGCATCCTGTGTTTTGCAAATGGCGGCGGCGAGGATGAGCAGATATATATCGGCAGCGCCGACCTCATGAACCGAAGCTTTGACCGGCGCGTCGAAGTTGTCACGCCAATACTCGATCCTGAGGTTAAGCTTTATATCAAGGAGACTGTTCTTGCGGCCTATCTGAAAGACGAAGCAAACGCGAGGATCTTGCAGCCCAACGGTACCTATAAGAAACTGTCAACCCGCAGCAAAGGCGGTTTTGACTCACAGATGTATTTTGTCGGACTAGCGACGCCCTGTTAGGCCGCCGTCTTTTTGGCAAATCTCGACTCGGTCACGCCATCGATCAATTTACCGTACTTTAGCGTCAGCCGCGGATATCCGCGTGCCTCAGGCTGGAGCTTGTCCGCCCCTAACAGTTTTTCAACTGCAAGGATGTCATCCATCGAGCCCTCGATCTCCATATAATAGCCAAATGGCAGTTCGTCCAGCACCACCTCGACGTTGCTGAGATGCCATGCTTTCCTGTGTTTTTCGTAAATAGCAGAGAGTTTGTAACCCAGCTTCTCGATGATGTGTTCGGTGGCCTCGACATCGGAAACTATTGTTTCAAATTCGATCTGGTGCTTAAAATCCGTCTCGCTCACGACCTTTTCTTTGTAGGTCAGGGTGTTGACCGTGTCCGTCTTTCGAAGACGAAGAAAAGCCGTGCGGGCCTCGAGCAACCCGCCACGATGAAGATAATTTTCCTCAAAGGTTTCGTAGGAGAACTTGGCCCCGAGTTCACCAAGCTTGGCCGTAAGTTCGACCAGCCGCTTTTTATCGATCCGATACTTTTTTTCGATTTCTATCGCCATTTAGTGTCCCTACAGCATCCTCTCGTCACGGCCTGAAATACAATTTTAGATAATAAGATGGTGCGGGGCAAACCGCCCTCGAAAAGACTTGAGAGCTTGACTTAAACCCTTAGATATTTGATACTTGAAAAAAAGGTCAGGTATTAGATTTGATCTCCGGCCTCAAAGTTGAAATTATTTTTACTGTTTGAAAACTTTATTTAAGGAATATCTTATGCCATATCCAGAAACAATGATCTACGGAATGCGTGCTGAGCTTGCACAACTGGGGATCGAAGAAGCAAAAACCACTGAGGCCGTTGATGAGGCCGTAAAAAATACCGATGGGACGTTGATGGTCGTCGTTAACTCCGTTTGCGGATGTGCTGCCGGCGGCGTTCGTCCGGGTATCGCCGCGGCCCTCCAAACCGCCGAAAATAAACCGGCACGCTCGATCACTGTCTTTGCGGGAGCGGACATCGACGCGACCGAGACGGCGCGAGACTATTTCAAAGGCTATATGCCGTCATCACCGGCGATCGGATTCCTGAAGAACGGCGAGTTAGTTCAATTGTTTGAGCGACGCGATCTCGAAGGCCGTCCGCCGGCAATGATCGCACAGGCCCTTACAGAAGCTTTTAACAACCATTGTGCGAAGACAGAAGCTGCGGTTAACTAAGCTTAAATTCAATTCCTTTGAATCAACCGCCCTTTACGGGCGGTTTTTATTTGTTGCGCGGCTGCGAAGATAACGGCTAGAATGGGAAGAGAGGCTTTTTAACTGTGCGTCGCAGATAATGTCCATAAATCAAAGACAACATATTCGATTTTCGCTCGACATACCCGCGATCGTCTATTCTAAGTTTGGCGAGAAACAGGTGACGCGGCTCCAGCAGATCAGTATCGGCGGCTGCTTTACCGGCTGGGAAGAAAATATCTACATCGGTGACGAATTTAGGATGGAGATCGAGCTGCCAAACAAGAATTATTTACCGCTTCACTGCCGTGCCCTTTACCGATTTGAATATACCGGCATCGGTGTAAAGTTTGTTGATATATGTGAATTTGAACAGGAACTGATCTCAAAGATCATCGCCCACAAACTCGAAACGGAAGGCGTCCCGCTCCAGATAGATCCTTTCACGCCGCCGCCCACATTTGTCGGCGACGACCCAAGCCCCCGCATTACAGACATCCGCCAAAAACGCGACGCCGTATTGCAACACATCATGTCCGGCGGCGACGCTTACTGAGCCGGTTTTGGCCTTCCCGCTACTTTGGCTAAAGCGCGCAAAAACTAGAAAATACGGTGGAAAAATGCTAATCTTCCGAGAATGGGCAAGCTTGAAAAGTTGCGGCAGAAGAGCTTAGACGGTAAGTCTGACGCGAATATTAATTTCGAAGATTTGCGAAACTTCTTGCTTGATCTCGGGTTTGAAGAGAGGATTAAGGGGAGCCATCATAGTTACCGAAAAGAGGGAATTGTCGAAAAGCCAAACTTGCAACGTGACGGCAGTAAACTAAGTCATATCAAGTTAGACAAATACGACAAATAGTTAAGAATCATAACTTATGAAAAACGGAAACTCTCCAAAATATGAGATCGTTATCTACTGGGATAACGATGACAAGATCTTTGTCGCCGAAGTCCCTGACCTCGCGGGATGCATGGCTCACGGAAAGACGCGAATTGAAGCAGCACAGCATGTGAGCGAGGCAATCGAACTTGGCTGGAAACGGCCGAAGAATTTGGAGACAAGATACCAGAGCCAAGAAGTCATCAATTGGCTGCGTAATTTACGACAACTCTCTTCTTTGCACAATTCGTCGCCAGATTAATACGATCAGTTGCGACCAAATAATCCACTGTAGTTCGAAAACTAGTATATAGCCTGACACCACCAAGAAACCTAGATTCGTGGCTGGATCGAGGTAAGACGCGATGTAGCGTATGAGAAGTGCGTATCCTAAAGTCAGCGGGAAGCCACCAACCACGAATATGACGTCCCCGAGGAACTGGTGATACATCGTGTCTAGCGGCCACCGATCGTAAACTATCTGCACATAAAAGTATGTCGCGGTGCCGACGAACGGCAGCGAAGCAAGTATTGCAATTAAGGCCGCCCGGTTGCTAGCCAGTTTGAGCATGTCAGAATAACTCATCCATAGCCTGTTCTAAATTCTTTACGCCCACTACGCGCATTCCCAGCAACTTTTCCAATCCTTTTTTATTCGATTCCGGCAGGATCAGTTTTTTGAAGCCGAGAGTCTGTGCTTCGCGGGCTCGTGCTTGGGCCTGGAGGACGCCGCGGACCTCGCCGGTCAGGCCGACCTCGCCAAAGACGGCGGTTTCGGGGGCTACTTGTAAATTGCGAAAGCTCGACGCGATCGCCGCGATGACGCCGAGATCCGCAGCGGGTTCGTCGACCTCGATCCCGCCGGCGATGTTGACGAAAACGTCATCACCAGCGAGTTGGAATCCAAGCTGCTTTTCGAGCACGGCGATGAGCAAGGAAGTGCGGTTTTGGTCAAAGCCCTGCGTCATACGGCGGCCCGAACCAAATTTGGTGCCCGAGACAAGCGCCTGGACCTCGACAAGCATCGGCCGTGTGCCTTCCATACAGACGGTAACGACCGAACCGGTCGCGTTTTCTGGGCGTTCTTGCAGGAAAAGCTCGGACGGATTGCCGACCGGGACCAGACCCGTATTTGTCATCTCGAAAACGCCGATTTCGTTGGCCGCTCCAAAGCGGTTCTTTGTGGCACGGATGATCCGGTGATTGTGATGACGGTCGCCCTCGAAATAGAGAACGGTATCGACGATGTGTTCGAGTGTCTTAGGTCCGGCGATCGAACCTTCCTTTGTGACGTGGCCGGTCAGAAAAACCGGGGTAGCAGTTTGCTTAGCAAACATCATCAGTTGCGCCGCGACATCACGCACCTGCGAAACGCTGCCCGGAGCCGACTCGATCTTTTCGCTAAAGACCGTCTGGATCGAATCGACGATAACGAAATCCGGTTGGAGCTTGTCCGTTTCGGCCAAAATCGCCTGCAGATTTGTTTCGGGCAGCAGAAAGAGGTTTTCGGCCTCGATGCCGAGACGCTCACCTCGCATTTTTATCTGGCGCTCTGATTCCTCGCCCGAGACATACAGCACTTTCGTTCCGTTTCGCCCAAGTTTGTCGGCCATCTGAATGACAATCGTCGATTTGCCAATGCCCGGAGCACCGCCGATCAGCACAAGCGAACCGGCGACTATGCCGCCGCCGAGCACGCGGTCCATCTCGTCAATGCCGGACGATGTCCGGTCGTCGTCCTGTGCCTCAATAGCCTGATACGCGACCGGCGATGCGGCCTTGTATCGCGACGTAAAACCGCTTGTTCCGCCAGCAGGCGCGGTCACGCGAAAGCGTTCCTCGACCAGCGTGTTCCATTCGTTACAATCCGGACACTGGCCCAGCCATTTCCGCGACTGGCTGCCGCAATTTTGGCAGACAAAGATAGTTGCAGGTTGTTTCGCCATTTTGTTAGAAAGAATACACCAAATAGTTGCGAGAGCAGAAAAGTTGAGTAGAGATAGTCGGAAACTGTCGGGAATTTGTTCTCGAATCGGTGTTTGCTTCCCTTGCAAACAAGGGAAATCAACGCGTGGGCCGCGGGTTTTTAACACGAACGTAATTTTCGTGCTAAAATTTTAATCGATGAAGTGGGACATTTTAATATTAAGGGTCGCGTTTGTGGGCATGCTCATTTTGTTGGGCTATCTGCTCAATCCGTTTGAGAAAACGCAGCGGTTCGGGCTTGGGGCTTTTGGTGACGAACAGGGCCGCCGCATCTTATCGGCTGGTTTCGGAGCGGTAGTCAGTCTGATAATTATCGGTTTTGAGATGCGTGTCCGGCGTGCAAGCTTAAAGACGCTGATCGGGGCTGCGGTTGGCTCGATCCTCGGCATTAGCGGTGCGTTCCTTATTGGCGTTTTGATCTCGATCCAGAAAGAAGCCGCAGTCTCGGCGGAAATGCAGACGTTCCTAACGATTTCGCTCGCTTTTTTCATGGGTTATGTCGGCTTGATGGTCGGTGCGGCAAAGGGCGATTATCTCGATCTCTCAGCCCTCGGCGGCATCTTTAGCGATAAAAACATAAAACGCGACTATAAGATACTCGATACGTCAGTGATCATCGACGGACGCATCGCGGATGTTGCCGAAACGGGCTTTTTAGGAGGCTCGTTGATCATCCCGCATTTTATTCTTGCTGAGCTGCAGCAGGTTGCGGATTCGGCTGATTCGTCAAAGCGCCAGCGCGGACGCCGCGGGCTCGATATGCTCCAACGCCTTAGGAACAACAGCAAACTCGATGTTCAGATAGTCGAAACCGATTTTCCCGCTGTCAAGGAGGTCGATCTCAAACTTATCGAGCTCGGAATGCAGCTTGACGCGGTGATCGTCACGAATGATTTTAATTTGAATAAGGTCTCTCAGCTTCGCGGTGTCGAGGTGCTGAATATCAACGAGCTTGCAAACGCAGTAAAACCGGTGGTTTTGCCGGGCGAGGCCATGCGTGTCTTTATCCTAAAGGAGGGCAAGGAATATAGTCAGGGCGTTGCCTATCTTGATGACGGAACAATGGTCGTCGTCGATAATGCACGCAAGCTGATCGGGAAGACGGCCGACATCGCCGTGACGAGCGTCCTGCAGACGACCGCGGGGAAAATGATCTTTGGCCGGCTATGGGAAGAAAAAGACTCGGCTCCGCAGCCTCAGGCTAGCCACACCACGACGGAAACATCGTCGTTCGAGATACACGATTCGCGTTCGCTCGGCTTTCGTAAGGCGACGCGGGAACTGCGGCAGACGACTATCATCGAAGAGCTTGAGTAAGTTCAGAGGTGCAAGCTTTAGCTTGTTTCTTGGTGTGCAAAAACAAACTAGAGTTTGCTCTCTAAACAAATGAATACAGCAATCATCGTGGCCGCCGGAACCGGAAGTAGATTTGCTGCTGCCCAGCCGAAACAGTTCGCCTCTCTCCTCGGCAAACCGTTAATATTGCATACTTTAGAGCAATTCGAAGCGTGTTCCATGGTGGACGCGATAGTGCTTGTTTTGTCAGAGAGCGGTCGCTCTGAGTTTGAGCGGATTGAGGCGCCATCCACATGGTCCAAGACCAGATCGATCATTACGGGCGGCGCGACACGAGCGGAATCAGTGTGCAACGGGCTGGACGCGATCGATCCATCGACGGCGAATATTGTTGCCGTCCATGACGGAGCGAGGCCGTTGGTTTCGGTGGACGAAATCACCCGGACGATCAGAAAGGCTGACGACACCGGGGCCGCGTGTCTCGTTGCAGAGCTAAACGATACGATCAAAGAGGTCGATGCCAGCCAAATTATCGGCACCGTTGACCGCAAGAAATTACGACGGGCGCTGACGCCGCAGGCGTTTCGCTACGAAATTTTGAAACGCGCCTTTGTCAATGCCGAACTGAGCGATGCCGTTACAGACGAATGTTTTCTTGTCGAGATGCTCGGCGTCCCGATCGCTACCGTCGATGGCAGTTCACGGAATATTAAGATCACGCGGGCAGAGGACATTATGCTTGCCGAGATGTTCTTAAGAGATGATGATGCATAGGATTGGTTTCGGCACAGATATTCACCGTCTCGTCGCGGGTCGGCCCCTGATAATTGGCGGCGTCATTATCGATTCGGAGCTAGGTGCCGATGGACATTCGGATGCCGACGTCCTGATCCACGCGGCGACGGATGCCGTTTTAGGAGCCTTGGCTTTAGGCGATATAGGCTCACACTTTCCGAATGATGAAGAACGCTGGCACAATGCCGAAAGCTCACAATTTCTCCTTTATGCTCATGGTTTGATCAAGCAGCGTGGTTACGCTGTTGCCAATCTCGATGCGGTAATTGACCTCGAACAACCAAAGCTTCGCACACATATTGAGCAGATGCGTGCAAATATTGCTACTGTTCTCGATATCGATATCGAACAGGTTAGCGTCAAGGCAAAAACGGGTGAAAAGGTGGATGCGGTCGGTGAGAAACGAGCCGTTCGTGCACAGGTCGTCGTTCTCTTAACAAAGATTTAGATAATCCATGCGTCCACAGGAAATAATAGCAAAAAAACGCGACGGCAAATCGCTATCCGATGCCGACATTGCCGTTTTTATCGATGGCGTTTGCGATGGCGGGTGGGCGGATTACCAGATCACGGCGCTTGTGATGGCGATGTTTATCCGCGGGCTTGACCGCCGCGAGCAAAACGCGATCACAAAAGCGATGCTCAATTCGGGCACGATAATGGATTTTTCCGATATCGATGCTCCGAAAGCTGATAAACACTCGACTGGCGGTGTCGGAGACAAGACCTCGCTCATTATCGCACCTCTCGCGGCGGCGTGCGGCGTCGCCGTTCCGATGATCTCGGGACGCGGCCTCGGCCATACGGGCGGTACGCTCGACAAGCTCGAATCGATCCCCGGTTACAACGTCCGGCTTTCGTTTGCAAAGCTTAAGAAGGTGATAAAGACTTGTGGATTTGGGCTGATCGGTCAAACCAAACAGATCGTCCCGGCTGATAAAAAGCTTTACGCTCTGCGCGACGCGACGGCGACGGTTCCTTATATCCCGCTGATCGTCGCATCGATAATGTCCAAAAAACTGGCCGAGGGCCTGGACGCTCTCGTGCTCGACGTCAAAACCGGATCGGGTGCGTTTATCAAAACCCTTGCGGAATCAAAAAAACTCGCTGAGGAGCTGTGCGCCACCGGAAAGGCCTTTGGAGTGAATACGCAAGCACTGATCACGGACATGAGCCAGCCGCTTGGCAAGTACGTCGGTAACGCTCTAGAAGTATATGAATGCCTGAAGATACTTCGCGGCGAGGGCGACGCGATGATGATGCCGACGCTTGATCTTTCGGTCGAACTGACCGCAAATATGCTCGTCCAGTGCGGGATCGCTGATTCATTGCAAAATGCAAAATTCAAAATTCAAGATGTATTGGATTCGGGTGAGGCTCTTGAGCGTTTCAGGCAAAATATTGAGTTACAGGGCGGCGATCCGGCGGTCTGTGATAAACCGGAAATACTGCTGGTAAAAGATTTAAGAGAGGTGCCGATACTTTCAGATTCGACCGGATACATCACCGAGATCGATACATTCGCAGTCGGCCGAGCCGTAAGCGACATAGGCGGCGGTCGAATTAAGACCAAAGATAGTGTCGATCACGCGGTCGGCTATGCGTGCGGAAAGAAAATTGGGGACCCTGTCGAAAAGGGCGAACCGCTCGGAGTAATTACGTGCCGACGCCAAAAACAAGCGGATTCTATTAGCGAAAAATTACAAAATGCATATAAAATAGGCTCGGAAATTCCAAAGGCCACCAAGTTGATTAAGGCGGTTGTCTAAGTCTTGGATCCGGCTATTGCGGCTCGCAACGGGCATTGAATCTGATGAACATTAAGTCAAAAAATATTATACAGCGCAGTTTTTTATTGCTCCTTGTTATTGCGGCAGCGGTTTTATTTACATCCTCGTGCACTCAGCGAATCGAGGCTCGCCGTGAGGGCTGTAAGATCAGGGTCGGGATCGTTTTTGACATCGGCGGCAAGAATGACCGTTCGTTCAACGCCGCCGCTTGGGAAGGCGTCAAACGTGCCCAACAGGACCTTGATATATGCCTCTACGATGTCGAACCCGGGACACCAAACTCGATCGAACCGGCGATGCGGGCCTTTGCTGAGAAAAATTTTGATCTGATCATCGGCGTCGGTTTTGCTCAGGGGCCGATCATGCAAAAGGTTGCGATCGACTACCCCAACAACAAATTTGCGATAATCGACGGTGTAATTTTTGAGGCGGACGGTAAGACGCCGCTGAAAAATGTTGCTTCGCTGGTTTTTAGGGAACACGAAGGCTCGTATCTGGTCGGTATGATCGCCGCGTCAAAATCAAGGACCGGCACTATTGGTTTCCTTGGCGGGATGGACATTCCACTGATTCACAGATTTGCAAAGGGATATGAGGAAGGCGCGCTTTCCGTCAATCCGAATGCGAAGATGATCGTCAATTATGTCGGCGTGACCGACGGCGCCTGGAACAACCCGGGCAAGGGCAAGGAACTCTCGCTTGCTCAGATCGAAAAAGGCGCGGATGTGATCTTTACGGCTGCGGGGAATTCGGGACTAGGTGCCTTTGACGCAGTCGAGCAATATGGCAAAAACGCAGATGGCGAGGCGAATAGATTTGTCATCGGTGTCGATTCAAATCAAAATGGCGTCAAACCGGGCTTTGTCCTCACCTCAATGGTCAAAAAGGTTGATAACGCCGTTTACGATGTCATTAAAGAGCTTTTGGATGGTAAGTTCGACGGCGGATTCCACGTCTTTGGCCTCGATAAAGACGGCGTCGCGTACGCGGTAGATGATAACAACCGGTCACTGATCCCTGCCGATGTGATTAAAAAAGTCGAAGATGCCCGAACTAAGATCGGCACCGGTGAGATCAAAGTGACGGACGCGATGGCCGCAAAATAGTCAATGCTGGAATTAAAAAACATCACAAAAACATTTGGTAACGTCAAGGCAAATAACGATGTTTCGATCAATGTCGAGAAGGGTACGATCCACGCTATTGTCGGCGAAAACGGCGCCGGGAAATCGACGATCATGCGGATCGCGTATGGTTTCTATAAGGCCGACAGCGGTGAGATATTAGTTGATGGTAAGAGGGTTGCGATACGGAATCCGCACGACGCGATCGCTCTGGGGATCGGGATGGTGCATCAGCATTTTATGCTGGTCGATACGATGACGGCCGCTGAGAATATTATCCTCGGTGCAGAAACGGGTTCGGCCGCGAATCTCGATCTCGATAAAGCAAATCGCGACATACTGGCGCTTTCAAATGAGCTTCGGCTCGGCGTAAAGCCCGACGAGTATATCGAGAATATGTCCGTCGGCCAGCAGCAGCGTGTCGAATTGCTCAAGGCCTTGTACCGCAATGCCGAATTGCTGATCCTCGATGAGCCGACCGCAGTGCTCTCACCGCAAGAGGTCGAAGAATTTTTTGGCATCTTGCGCCGCATGAAAGAACAGGGCAAAACGATCATCATAATCACGCACAAGCTCGAAGAGGTGCTTGCAATTTCCGATGAAGTAACTGTCATGCGCGATGGCAAGTCTGTCGGAAATGTAAAGACGTCGGAGACCACCGCGAAAGATCTTGCACGCATGATCGTCGGGCGCGACGTGCTCCTGCGTGTTGATAAAGCGGATGCCAACCCGGGCAGGGTTGTCCTCGAGGTCAAGAATTTAACGGTCAGCGGCAAAAACGGCCCCGCCGTAAAGGATGTGTCGTTTACGGTTCGTGCCGGTGAGATCGTCGGTATAGCGGGTATCGAGGGCAACGGCCAGACCGAACTGATCGAGGCTCTATCAGGTTTGCTAAAAACGACCGGCGGACATATTGAATTTAATGATGATGATATTACGAACAGCTCGGCCCGCGAACTGAAAGAGCGAGGTATCGCTCATATTCCCGAGGACCGGCATAAACGCGGTTTGTTGCTTCACTCCGACCTTGCCGAAAACTCGATACTTGGTGTTCATTATCGGCCGCCGGTCGCGGCGGCCACGGGGTTTATGAATTCCACGGCCATCAATAAACGTATTACCGAGATTGTTGAGAATTTTGACGTGCGTCCTCCAGATCCGGAGCTTTCAGCAAAATCGCTGTCCGGCGGCAATCAGCAAAAGCTGATCATCGGACGCGAATTCGAACTGCAGCCAAAACTGCTGCTCGTTTCACAACCAACGCGTGGTGTAGATATCGGCGCCATCGAGTTTATTCACCGTAAACTGATCGAACTCCGCGACGCGGGTTCAGCTGTTCTTTTGGTATCGGCGGAGTTGGAGGAAGTGACCGCTCTCGCCGACAGGTTGATCGTTTTTCGCGAAGGCCGTATGGTCGGCGATCCGGTTGATCCAAAAATTACATCGATCGAAGATGTCGGGTTGATGATGACGGGCGGTTAAATGATGGACAAAGAACAGTTTACAGGTTTGGCACCGCAGTTTGTCGTGCCGGATGTCCAGAAGACTGCCGAATATTACCGCGATAAACTTGGCTTCGAGATTCTAGGTTATTTTAAGGAACCTCCTGTTTTCGCCATGGTTCGGCGCGGAAACGCAGAGATCCATTTTGGAAAAGCTGACTCGTATAGAATCCAGATGAACGAAGATGTCCGGCGCGGCCTTGGTACCGACGCATATATTTTTGTTTCGAATATCAATGCCATCCACCGCGAATTAGTCGATAACGGAGTGGAGATCATCGAGGGGCCGATCCGGCGGGTTTATAACTGCGTTGAGATAACTATCAAAGACTGCAACGGATTTCAGTTAGTCTTTGGTGAGTAGATCACGCAGTCGCAGATGCTTTGACGCCGAATATTTCTTTCATCGCGGCAACAGCACGCTCAAGATTTACGATCGATGTAGCGTAAGAGAATCGCAAAAATCCATCGGCTCCAAATCCTTCGCCGTCGGTGACGACGATGTGGGCGTCACTTAGGAGCAGGTCGGCGACCGCCGCCGAGCTAACAAAACGCTTTCCCAGCATCTCACGAACATCCACAAACGCGTAGAAAGCCCCTTCGGGCATGGCGCATTTAAATCCGTCGATCGAATTTAGTGCGGGAATGAACCAGTTTTTTCGTCGCCCATATTCGGCTGTCATCGTTTTGACGGCGTCGAGCGTTTGTTCAATGTCCTTCAGGGCCTTGGCGCAGGCATATTGGACGAACGAGGTTGGATGCGTAGCCGAGTGGCTTTGCAGCTTGACGATAGCCTTGGTCCATTCGGGATTCGCGATGGTGTAACCAATGCGCCAACCGGTCATCGCATATGTTTTTGAGAAACTGCCCGCGACACAGACAAACTCTCGCAATTCAGACGAAAGAGCCGCCGAGGTAAACGGCTCAGCCGGCGGATAGGCAAAGAATAGATAGCATTCGTCGGTCAGGACATACACGCCGCGAGCGGCACAAACCTCGACGATCCGCTGTATCTCGGCCGGCGGGATCACGCGTCCGGTTGGATTATTTGGCGAATTCAGGATCAGCAGCTTTGTTTTATCGGTGATCGCATCCGCAACCTGCTCCGCGCTCAGAACAAAGTCCGTTTCTTCGGTTTCGATAAAAATACTGTTCGCCCCGCAAAATGCGGCAATCGCCGGAAAGGTCACCCAAAAGGGTTTTGGTATCAGCACATCGTCGCCCGCGTTCAGCAAAGTGCATGCCGCGTTAAACAGGGCCTGTTTTCCACCGCATGAGGCTGCGATCTCGTTCTGATTGAGCTCCGAGCTAAATCGAGCGCCGTAAAAATCGACGATCGAATCACGAAACTCGGCAAGTCCCGCAGTCGCGGTGTATTTGGTAATGCCTTTTTTAAGGCCCTCCCAAGCGTACTGTTTGATAAATTCGGGAGTGTCGAAATCAGGCTCACCGACCGAAAGGTCTATTACATCGACGCCCCTCGCACGCAGATCCGCAGCGACCTGGGCCGCGATCAGCGTCGAAGAGCCCTGCATTGCGGCTACGTGGTCCGAGACAGGAAAAGTCATAGGAAAGATTTTAACGCAAAGTCGCAAAGACGCAGAGACGCAAAGATAAAAATTTATTTGACGAAAGCATTTCCTGAGGTGCGATCTTTGCGGCTTTGCACCTTGGCGTCTTTGCGTTAAGTCATCTTACTGCGCATGCGGTCCTCTACGAGTTCCGGGATCAACCCTTCGACGCGGCCGCCGAGTTCGAAAACCTGTTTCATCAGCGTTGAGGAGACGTAGGAATATTCTTCACCGGCCATCAGGAAAACGGTCTCGATTGTGGGCTCCAGCCGTCGATTCATGAGAGCCATTCGAAGTTCGTATTCATAATCGCTGACGGCGCGGATGCCGCGGACTATCGCGGTCGCTTGCTGCGAGCGTGCAAAATCCGCGGTGAGGCCGGAAAAGCTGTCGACCAGCATCGTGCAACCATCGGTTTCGACGCCCGGTAAGACCTCGCGGATCATGCCACAACGCTCTTCGACCGAAAACATGGGGTCTTTGTCGGCATTATTCAGCACGGCAATGATCATCTCGTCAAAAAGCGGCGCGGAGCGCTTTATGATGTCGAGATGTCCGTTTGTTAAAGGGTCGAATGAACCCGGGAATATCGCTCGGCGCATAAAGAGTAAGATTCGTATCTACAAAGTAATTACAATTTGTAATTACTTTGTAACTCTACCAAATTTACCTATTATTATAAGTCAAAGGATGTTACTATTTACACCTTACGACGATAAATATGGCATGTCTTTGGGCGTGAATAACATATCACAGACCTTATATGAATAAAAACGGGCAAGCGGCGGCGTTTTACGATCTGGAGGGCACATTGGTCAGCACCAACCTCGTCCATACGCTTGCCTTTTACGCCCGACGTCAACAGGGCGTGTGGCAGACGGCGAAGAAAAGTGTGGGGACGCTTGCCAAACTGCCTTTTTTCGGGCTTACCGATCTCTATTCGCGCAACGTTTTTAACGAAATATTCTTTAAGAGCTACGAGGGACTGTCTCAGGACCGTCTGCGATATTTTTCTGACGAGCTGTTTGAAAAGGTCTTGAAGCCTGCTATTTTTCCGGGCACTTTCGATCTGATACATTCGGGAAAAAAGATCGGCCAGCGGCAGATCGTTTTGACCGGAGCGCTGGATTTCACCATTGATAAACTGATGGACCATCTCGGCATCGACGATTACGTCGCGAACCGCCTTGAATTCGTAAACGGCTACGCCACCGGCCGCGTCCTCCCGCCCGTCATGGCCTCCGCCACCAAAGCCAAATGGATCCGCGAATACGCCGAACGCGAAAATATTAATCTATCCGATTCATACGCCTATTCCGACAGCATTTCCGACCTGCCGATGCTCTCGATCGTCGGCCACCCGGTCGCGGTATGTCCGGATTTTCGTTTGAAGCAAACGGCGTTGCAGCATGATTGGGCTGTTTTGGATTTGAAATAGTTCTTGAGAGGAGCAAAGAAATAGATTAAAATGGCTACGTAGCTATTTATGGCTCTCGGAGGTGGGAAAATGTCACACAACGTAAAAGAGGCGAAGAATAACCTGAGCAGCATTATCCGGCTCGCAGAAAAAGGCCAGGCCCAAATTATTAGGCGGCATGACAAGGAGGTCGCCGTCGTCGTGTCTATTGACGAATGGAAGAAAATGGGTGGGAAAAAAGAGACGGTACTTGAGTTTTTTCAACGAAGTGGGCTAGGGGCGATCCTTGAAGATCTGGATAATCGGCCCGACGGTCCACCAAGAGATGTTTCATTCGATTGATGAGCTACTTACTTGATACAAACGTTGTCTCAGAGCCTCAGCGGCCAAAGCCGAACGCAAACGTCTTGGCGTGGTTCGGTGCCCTAGATTTTGATCAGTTGTATGTCAGTGCCCTTACGATCGGCGAAATAAAAAAAGGGATTGTTAAGCTGCCGGCCGGGCGCCGGAAACTGAACCTTCAGAATTGGCTGGATGAATTAAGGAAAAAGTTTTCCGGTAGGGTGCTTCCGCTAACTGAAAACACATTTATTGGATGGGGAAATATGATCGCCAGATTCGAACAACAAGGCATTGTCCGGCCGCCTTACGATTCGCTTATCGAGGCAACGGCACTAGAACACGACTTGATCGTTGTGACAAGAAATGTGGGGAATTTTAAGCATTCGTCGGTCACGATCTTAAATCCGTGGGAAGACTAGAGGTGCGTTCTGACTTTTGTTTGAAGCAGAACGGCGTTGCACCATGATTGGGCGATTTTGGATCTGAAGTGATGTTGGTGAATCCTGGAGAGAACGTATGATGGAAAGAACAATAAAAATAGCCTTGTTATTCGGATTGTTGTTTAATCTACCTTGTCTGGAAGCAAGGGCACAGACGAACCGTCAAACCAAGAAACCTTCAACAAAACCCGTAAAATCAAACGATTTGACTGCGGAGCAAATCGCCAAGAAGTATCTTCCTAGCGTTGTGTTGGTTGTTTGTGATGATGGCAAAGGAGCTATTTCCCAAGGAAGCGGATTCTTTGTTAGACCGGGAGAAATACTGACGAACTACCATGTTATCGAAGGGATGGTTCGAGGAAAAGCAAAAATTGCGTTTGGCGGCAAAGAAGCAAAGGAGTGGTGGATAAGACGAGTTCTCTATACTGATTCCAAAAATGATCTCGCATTACTTTCGATCGCCGAAACTCCCGAACCTATTGATTTGGATGAGGTGGATTTTTCTAAGCCGGTTCAGCCCAAAAAAGGTGAAAAGCATTTACCAGTAGTGGATTTATCGGGTGCGGAAGTAGTTGAAGTGGAGAAATTTCCTCCAGCACTCGGCCTTTCGGTCTCAAATGGAGTGACAATCGGACAAACGATTTACGTTTTGAGTAACCCAGAAGGGTTACGAGGCTCGATTTCGAAGGGTATTGTTTCGAGCGGTATTCGGAGTATCAAAGGCATCGATATGCTTCAAGTTGATGCTCCAATTTCTGCTGGTTCGAGCGGCGGCGCCGTACTGAACACATACGGTGAGGTTATCGGAATTGCAACGGGTTCATTAACCAGTGGACAAAACTTAAACTTTGCGGTTCCTGCGCCTACAATTCATACATTTCTTAGTGGCTTTGATTCGAAGAAGTCGTCATTGCATTATCCGGCAAAATCATCAGTTGCTGAGAGTTGGGAAAGCTCACCGGAACTTGGCAGTTCTGAAAAAAACGTTAAAGACAAGATGTCGTCAAATTCGAAAGAGGGGGATATTTCGAAAATGACGTATGACGAGTTAGTGGTCGATTTAACTAATGCGTTGGGTAATTCAAAGTTCAAATTCCCAGGGAAGGCGGCCTATACTCTGATGATTACGTCTTTAAGATTCAGCGGATGTAACATGGCGATTACCAGAACCGATTCATTGGATGGCGCTGTTTTTCCTCATCGGTACCTTTTGCCGTTAAAGACCGTTAAAGATTTTTCCTTTATTAGCGCGGATAGAAGCGTTATTAGTTCGATTAACATTGAACTTTCAAGCGGCGTTCTAGAGGAGCAAGGTGGTGTTCTCTTAGAAGAACCATACGAAGCCACTTTAGTAAGGGAGTTTTCAGTTCCTGTGACGACGGATAGCTTGGAAGCTATGCGGCTCATGATCAAGCTAAAACGGTTGGCTAAAATTTGTAGTATTTCGCCAGATGATCGCCCATCGCTCAAGACAAGTACCGACTGGTTGACGGATAGAATTGAAGGAATGAGCTACATTTCGAAGGAATTAACTTACAAGTACAGCTCCTTAAAGTTTTCTCAGTGCAATATGGCTCTTAGATATTCAACGCAAGGAGAGATCGAAGTCGCAAGAACCCAAGAAACCGACCTGAGGTTCTTGCGGAAGGTAGAAGTCACCAAGAACGGTTATGGAGATTGGGGAATATGGCTTGAATTTAGTCGTAATTTTGATGTGACGACGGAAACGTTCGGATATTTTGGCAAGAAGGAATACGGGAAGAGGGACAAAATCACAATATTTTTCGATTCTTACGAGAGGGCAAAACGGGCTGGTTCTGCCTTTGCAAGAGTCCTTGAATTGTGTGGCGAGGAAACAAAAGAGCCCTTTTAGAAAGCGAGCAAACGGTTTGATACAAGTGGATGCAATCAGAATCAACGCCATAATGGTTTAGACAACAATCAATATTTAATTGGGAGATCCTGAAAATGAGTCATGAAATAAAAGTTCATCTGGGAAACCTTACTGACAAGGATGTTTTGGTTGCAATCGAAGACGATGTGCTGGAGGTTGGAGCAAAAAAATCGAGAGAGATTTGTCGAGAATCCCAAAAAGCACCTATTTCGGTAGAGGTTTGGGTTAAAAACAAGGAGCCTAAACTTACAAGAACGAAAGAATTTAGTTTTGATACGGACGTTGTAATTAGATTTTGTGAATTCGATGGGGAAGTGCGTTTTTGCGAAATTGACAGTCTGGGACCGCCAGCAGCATTTAAGTTAATTTAGTGGAATCAGCTATATAAACAGTAAGAAATTTTTAAAATATTTATGGCTCTTCAATTACGACGAAAAACACACGAATCTATCGTTTACATCGACAAAGATTCCGCGCCGCGGATCATGCCGTTTGGTGAGGATTTTATTATTAATGACTTGCCGGTGGGGACACGGGTTATTTATCCGAATCCGCCGATCAAAGGGTTGCCTAATCGCGAAGCGGCGATTCGTTATGCGGTGAATCATCCGATCGAGATGGAGCCGCTTTATGCTTTGCTCGAGCCTGGGATGCGGGTGACGATCGCGATGGACGATATTTCGCTGCCGCTGCCGCCGATGCAGACGCCCGATCTGCGGCAGACGATGCTTGAGGTTGTGCTGGATATGTGCGGGGCGAACGGCGTCGATGACGTGCATCTCATCATCGCGAATTCGCTCCACCGCAAGATGACGGCGTGGGAAATGAAGCGGATGGTTGGCACCGACATCTATAACGAATACTACCCCGACCGCTACTACAACCACGACGCCGAGGACGACGACAATCTCGTCACGCTCGGCGTCACGCGGCACAACGAACCGCTGCGGGTCAACAAACGTGCGATCGAGAGCGACCTGCTCATCTATCTTAATATCAATCTCGTCCCGATGGATGGCGGTCATAAATCGGTCGCCGTCGGTCTTTGCGATTACGAATCTTTGCGTTGCCACCACGAGCCGCAGACGATACGCGATTCGCATTCGTATATGGATCCGCCCGCGTCGGAGCTAAATCACAAGGTAATTCGGCTCGGAAAACTCGTCGATGAGCACTGCAAGGTGTTTCACATCGAGACGGCGCTAAACAACAAGATGTTTAGCGAGGGCTACGACATTTTGACACGAAACGAGGATGACTTTTCATTTGGCGACCGTATGAAATGGGAGGCGATGAAGCGGACGTTCTCCAATCTGCCGCGTGCCGCCCGCCGCAAATTGCTCCACGCGATCCCGGCGCAATATGAACTTATCGCTTGTCATGCAGGTTTAACCGAGCCCGTCCACGACAAGATCCTCGAAATGAATTACCGGCAATACGAGATACCGGTCAAGGGCCAGTGCGACATTTTGATCTCGGGCATTCCAGACATATCGCCGTACAACGTATATTCTGCGCTCAATCCGCTGCTCGTGCAGGTGATGGCTCTCGGATATCACTTCAACATGTATCGCAATAAGCCTTTGCTGCGTGAGGGAGGCGTGATGATCATTACGCATCCGTGCTTTGACGAGTTTGACCATAATTTTCATCCATCTTATATCGAGTTTTTCCACCGGCTGTTGCCTGAGTCGCGCGATGCGTTTTACCTTCGCGAAAAATACGAACGCGAATTTGCGTCAAATCCGGCATACGTCGAGATGTACCGCCGCGGCAACGCCTATCACGGCGCGCATCCGTTCTTTATGTGGTACTGGGGCGAGAACGGACGCCAGCACGTCGGCCACGTAATCGTTGCTGGGGCCGAAAACGCCCACGTCCCCGAAATGCTCGGCTGGGAACGCGCCGACAACCTAACCGAAGCCATCGCCATGGCCCGCAGCTACATGGGCCGTAACGCCGAGATAACTATGCTGCACCAGCCGATCATCGGGCTGTGTAATGTGACGGATTAGTAATGAAACTATCACCAACAGAGATATTTACAGGCAAGAAGATCTTCTTCATCGGCGGGACGGGCTTTGTGGGGAAGGTTACGTTGTCGATGCTGCTGCATAATTTTCCGGATATCGGGAAGGTGTATGCGACCGTGCGGGCGCGGGATGCGGCGGAGTCGAAGATCCGGTTTTGGACGTCGATCGTGACGTCGCCGACTTTTGATCCGCTGCGTGAAAAATACGGCGACAAGTTTGAGGATTTTATAAAAAGCAAGGTCGTGCCGGTCAACGGCGATGTCGGGAATGAGTATCTCGGCCTTGACGAGGCCGCGGCGAAGAAGATCATGCGCGATACCGACATCATCATCAATGGTGCCGGCAACGTGACATTTAACCCGCCGCTTGAGTCTGCTCTGAGAACAAATGTCGTTGGCTCGAACAACATCATCAAGCTCGCCCGGATGATGAAAAAGCCGCGTCTTGTCCATGTTTCGACGTGTTTTGTCGCAGGCAAACGGTCAGGCCCGATCTGGGAGAATGAGCAGGTTGTCGGTTATTTTCCGCGAAAGGATGAGCTGAAAGGTACTAATTTTGACGTTAATCAGGAGGTCGCCGACTGCGCACGCCTGAGTGAACAAGCCCGCCAAGAGGCAGACGATGCGGTGCAAGCGGCGAAGTTTCGCGAATTGGCGCGAAAACGTTTTACCGAGGAAGGCCGCGACCGCGATGATGAGGCCGATCTCAAATCCGCGATCTTTCGCGAACGCAAAATGTGGATCCGCGAGCGCACGACTGAGCTCGGAGCCGAGCGTGCCGAGTATTGGGGCTGGACGAATATCTACACTTATTCGAAATCGCTTGCCGAGCAGATCATTGCCCAGCAGGATGATATTGTAAAAATTCTGGTCCGTCCCTCGATTGTCGAATCGGCAAATGCATATCCGTTTCCAGGGTGGAACGAAGGTTTTACGACAACCGCTCCGCTCATCCTGATCGCCCTTCGCGGCCAGCCCATCATTCCGGTCAATGAAAAGCTGGTCCTTGATATTATTCCGGTCGATATGGTTGCGGGTGCGATACTCGCGGCGGCGATGAATGCACTCGTTGACGATAACCCGCCCCTTGTTTTTCAGGCGTCGTCGGGCGACTCAAACCCAAACGATATGAAACGCATCGTCGGCCTTGTCGGTCTCTACAAACGCCGTCATTTTGATGAAAAAGAAACGGGCAGCGTCATTGCTAACCGGCTTGCCGGTATGGTCGAGGCAATGCCTGTCAAACAGCGGACATACGAGCTTGCCTCCGCCCCGATGCTCAACAAGCTGGCGAAACGGGCAGACAGACTGCTCGACCGCGCAAACCCGAACTGGGGCGGCGGTCGTATCGGGAACATTGTTTCAGATCTGAAAAAGTCGGTCGAGGGTTTTGAAAGGGCGACACAGGAAACGATGGATGCGTTTGCGATGTTTAAGCCCTTTATGATCGACAATGAGTATTTGTACCGATCCGACAATGTGCGGGCTCTCCAGTCGGTCATCAAAGAAAAAGAAAAGGACCTCCTGCCGTGGTATCCGGAGCGGCTCGATTGGTACGATTATTGGCTCAATGTTCATTTTCCAGGCATGCGAAAATGGGTTCTTCCGCAGCTCGAAGAAGACCTCAAAGCGCAGGAAAAACGGTCCTACACATACAAAGATCTCCTAGATCTCTTTGATACATCGGTCAAGCGTTTCCGCAAACGGGTCGCGATGCGGATTGAACGCGACGGGCGTAAAGAGCGATACACATTTGAGGATGTCAATGAACTGACGCTGCGTGCCGCAGGATTTTTTGCGAAAAACGGCATTGCAAACGGAAGCCGCGTTATATTGTTTTCAAACAACATGCCTGAATGGGGCATGACGTATTTTGGAATCCTCAAATCGGGAGCGACCGCGATACCGATCGATCCGGCATCGACGGTGGATGAGATAATTGCATTCGCTAAGGCGGGCGAGGCGTCGGCGATCGTTGTTTCGCCGAAGCTTGCGGCGGACAATCCGGAGTTGAAAAAGAGGCTAGACGCGGCTTTTGCACCTACGAAAGGGAACCACCCCGTCGGCTCGAAGCAGCCGCCGACACCCCTCGTTGGTAAGGCGGGGAGCCCGGAGAACGGTGTTCCGACCCTATGGACGTTTGACGAGGTTTTTGAGATCCAGTCGGAGATCGAGGAGGCGAAACGCAACGCACTCTTGCCGGAAAAGATTCATTCGACATCGGTTGCGTCGCTGATCTTCACATCGGGCACGACCGGCACGCCAAAGGCGGTGATGCTGTCACATAAAAACTTTACAAACATGATCTCGATGCTCTCGTCGGTGCTCGACATGGACATCACGGACGGGGTTTTGTCCGTGCTTCCGATGCATCATACGTTCGAATTTTCGGCGGGATTTCTGACACCGTTTTCCAACGGGACGCAGATCACATACCTCAATGAACTTACCGCCGAAGACCTCGCACGGACAATCGAGAATAGTCATGTCACCGGCCTCGTGGGCGTTCCGGCCCTGTGGGAAATGCTACATCGGCGGATCAAGACCCGTCTCCGCGAACGCGGTGACTGGATCGCCGATATGGCGGATAACGTGATCGAATTTAACGCCTGGATCCGTGACAATACGCCCTTTAATCTCGGGCCGATCGTCTTTTTCCCGATCCACCAAGGGATGGGCGGCAAGATGCGCTACCTGATTTCCGGTGGCTCGGCGCTGAGCGAAAAAGTGCAGAAAGATCTGCACGGGCTTGGTTTTACAGTGCTCGAGGGCTACGGCTTGACCGAATCTTCGCCCGTCCTCACGGTTGCCCGCCCGGGCAATAAACTTTTGCGCGGCAGCGTCGGTAAGCCGCTGCCGGGTGTTGAAGTCAAGATTGAATCGCCGGATGAGAGCGGTGTCGGCGAGGTTTTAGCGCGCGGTCAAAACGTAATGGTCGGTTATTACAATAACGATAAGGCGACCGAAGCGGTCCTTAACGACCGATGGTTAAAAACGGGCGACCTCGGACGACTCGATGAGGACGGAAATCTGTTTATCGTCGGTCGCTCAAAGGACGTCATTATCGACTCGAACGGCAAAAATATCTACCCTGACGAGATCGAAGATCATTATGGTAAATCGCCTTATATCAAAGAGATGAGCGTCGTTGGCTTGCCGGATGACGACGGCGGCGAAAAGATCGCGGCTCTGGTCGTACCCGATTATGAGCTCGATATTGTGCTGTCGCGTTCAGATGTGAATAAACAGATCGAAACGCATTTTCGCGAGGTATCGGCGGCTTTAGCATTCTTCAAACGCGTCAAAGTATTGCATATTACGCCATTCGAATTGCCCCGAACCGCGACGCGAAAAGTTAAACGGCTCGAGGTCATCGAGATGCTGCAAACGCTCGAAGATCGCTCTAAATCGAAGACAAAAACCGTGGTCGAGGCCAAGGGGGATGATAACGCGGTTTGGATCCGCAAAATTGTCGCCAGCGTCTCTAACCGGCCCCTGTCAGACGTGGTGATGGAGGACAAGCTCGCCGATCTCGGCTTTGACTCGCTGATGTTTGTCGAACTCCAGGGGGCGGTCGAGGACGCCGGAGGTCGGGTCCCTTCGCCCGATACGCTAAACGAGGTTCAGTCTGTTCGCGAGCTTTTGACCGCGGTTCAGCGGGTCGATAAATCCAAAAAGCTGGCCGATGAACCGAAAGTCGAGGAGAAGAAAGACGACGAGGAAATTGTTATCCCATCGATCATTCGCCGCGTCGGGAACGCGATTGTAGATTTTGCGACCGATACGCTGTATGACGGGGTGCTCGACACTCGGATTGAAGGCGAGTCGAACATTCCCCAGCACGTCAATTTTATCGTCGCTCCAAACCACACCTCGCATATCGACACGGGTTTGGTTAAAAAAGCCTTGGGAAAAGAGGTTGCCGAACAGACGGTCGCGGTTGCGGCGGCTGACTATTGGTTTGATACAAAATACAAGCGGGCGTATATGAATAATTTTACGACCCTCGTTCCTATCGAACGCACCGGATCGCTTAGACAATCGCTGCGTCACGTCACGCAGATATTGAACGAAGGCTACAACGCACTAATTTTCCCGGAGGGAGGCCGCCAGGCATCCGGGCAGATCGCGGAGTTCAAACCGATCATTGGCTATCTTGCGCTGAATCAAAAGATCGGCATCCTGCCGATGTATATCTGGGGTACTTTCGAGGCGTTTCCAAAGGGGACGGTCTTTCCCAAAGGTAAAAGCATCGGAGCAAAGATCGGTGCAAAGGTCGGGCGTTTTCTCGAATACGACGAGCTTCGAAAAATGACCAACGGCGTACCAAATACCGAGGCTTACCGCTTGATCGCGGCCCGCGTACAGCACGAGATCGAAAATATGCGCGATGGTAAGAGGGGAAAGTTTGATGTCGACGCGATCCGTAAAGTGTGGAAGGCCGAGCGGAGAAAAACTCGCAAACAGGAGCCTGTGATCGATAATTAGACACGATTTTAAACGCAGAGATGCTGAGACGCGCGGAGAAAGAAAACGAAATAATAGTTCGGACAAATGTGATTCGATCTTGCTCACCGTCTTCGCGGTAAATATCATGGCAAAAACAAAAGCCTTAGTAAAAACTGAAAGAGTGGAAAAGCGCATACTCATCACGGGCGGGACGGGTTTTTTGGGTGCGCATATAGTCCGGCAATTTCTCGCCCTTGGCGAAAAGAATCTGAAGGTGATGGCCTCGCGGGTGCCTGAGTGGATGAAGGACGCGGGGGTGAAAGCGGTCGAGGGATCGGTTACGAAAGCGGACGATGTTGCGAAGGCGTGCAGAAATGTCTCGGCTATCTTTCACTTAGCCGGCAAGGTTTCGAGGGATAACGAAGATGCGATGTCGATGAACAATATACATCTTCATGGCACGCGGCTCCTGTGCGAAGCGGCCAAAGAAGCCGGCGTCGAGACTATGATCTTGGCATCGTCGAGTGGGACGATCGCTGTCAGCGAGGAAGAACAGGTCTTTGACGAGACGTTCCCACCGCCCGTAAAGGTCTTTTCGCGATGGGCCTATTACGCGTCCAAATACTATCAAGAGCGAGCCGCGATCGAAAACTTCGACGGTGACGGTAGAAAGCTTGTCATCTTGAATCCGTCTCTGCTCCTTGGCCCGGACGACGAACGTCTTAGCTCAACCAAGCCGGTGCTTGATTTTTTAGCGCGAAAGATCCCTTACAGCCCCAGCGGGGGCCTAAATTTTGTCGATGCGCGTGATGCCGCAATGGCGTTTATTTCTGCATTAGAAAAAGGAAAGCATCAGGAAAAATATCTACTCGGCGGCGCGAATATGACGTTTCGACAATTCTTTGGCCGTCTCGAACGCTTGAGCGGTGTTTCTGCTCCGATGCTCAAAGTGCCTAAGAAATTGGCGATGGCCGGATCCGGCATCATTAGCTCGATCTACAAGAATTGGGGAAAGGCATCACCCGTTATGCCAAATGAGGTCGAACAGGCGGAATATTTTTGGTATTTCATTTCGACTAAGGCTGAGGAAGAGCTTGGGTTTGCACCGCGGGATCCGCAAGAGACGCTCCAGGACACCATCACCTATCTACGTGAGAGTTTTCTGGGTGAAGGTGTATTTACGAATTAAGCCACGAATGCACGAATATGAAAGTCTTTCTTGTATTCGTAGCTATTTCATCTTCTAATTGTTGTTAAAGAAAAAGAAGAAAAACAAAGCGGCGTGTCGCGGATCGACGCCTTCGGCGTAACCGATCGTGCTTCGTGAGCCGTTTTCGACGCGGCCGTTCGAATTTACATAGCCAATGGTTGATCGGCTGCCGTTTTCGACCGTTCCGCTGCTGCTGATATAGCCGATCGTACTGCGGCTGCCATTCTCGACGCGGCCATCTGAGTTGATATAGCCTATGGTCGAACGGCTTCCGTTTTCGACGCGTCCGTCCGAGTTGATATAGCCGATAGTCGAGCGACTGCTGTTTTCGACGGTACCGCTTGATGAGATATAGCCGATGGTTTTCCGGCTGCCGTCTTCGATCCGCTGTCCAATACCGACCGCCGCAAAGGCCGCGATCAAGCTCAAAATAAATAGCCCTTTTCTCATGATTCCTCCGTTTCGCCATTGGCGTTATTGTTTGAACGTCCAAGGACGCGAAAAACTGCAAAAATTATAAGCCCGATAACGGCGGCAACCAAAATCGAGAGGCCCTCTTTTACAAAATCTACGTTGGTCAGCAGCCACACGATCAAGGCGATGGAGATGAGCGGCGCGACGACGCCTAGCGGAACTGAGAACGGCGCCGGTGGCAGATCGGAGCGTTTTCGGAAAACCGGCAAAGCCAGACACGTCGTTGCGTAAACGAGCAGCCGCGTTATGGTCGCGATGGTGACCGCCGACAGGAATGACGATTGGATCGTCAGCACCAGAATGACAACGGCGGTAACGATGATGGCGACATACGGCGTTTTGAATCGGGCGTGAGTCCGCTCAAATACACGCGGCAGACTACGCTGCTCGGACATTGCAAACAGCATCCGCGTCGAGCTGAGAACGCCGACATTTAGGTTGCCAAATATCGAAATTAGAGCTCCGATGGTAATAAACGCGGCACCGAACGGGCCGAGAAACGACGCGGCAGCATCGGCGATCGGCCGCTCCGAGGTCGCGAGTCCCGACAGCGTGCCGATGCTGACGGTTTGGATCAGGATGTAAAAAACCGCGACGATCGCGAGTCCGACGATCAATCCAAAGGGTAGCGTCTTGCCGGGTTCCTTGGTCTCGCCGGAAAGGACCACTCCCGCCTCGAAACCAACAAACGCATAGATCAGCAGCAGCACCGCACTTGAGAATGACGAGTATCCCGGTACGACGTCAAAGTTAAAATTACCCGGCTGGATAAAAAACATTCCCACGACTACAAAAATAAACAGCGGGAGCAGTTTCCCGACGGTGAAAATATTTGTCATCATGGCCGATTCGCGAATGCCGACGATATTGACGGCGGTTATCGCAATAACTATTAGTAAAATAAGTGCGATCCGCAACCAGCCCTGATTCGCGCCCGGCAGAAAAAAACCAAGATAGGTGACGAGCAGATTGCAATTGGCGGCAAATGTGGTGACACGAACGATCCAATATAGCCAGCCGACCTCAAACCCGACAGCCGACCCAAATGCCTCTTTTGCATAAAGGTACGGGCCGCCAGTCTTTGAGAATCGGCTTGAAACCTCGGCATAACAGAGAACCACTAGACTGATGATCAGAGCGCATGCCGCAAACGCGAACAAGCTAAATGAGCCGATCTGTGCGCAGATCTTTGCCGGCAACCCGAAAATCCCGGCGCCGATGATCGTGTTTATTACGATCGCCGTAAAATCCCAACGGCCGAGGCCACGTATTAGCTTTTCTTCACCCATATTTAGACAGTCTTAAATTTCAGATTTCAAATTCCAAATTTAAGACTCGAAAGAATTAATTTAGAATTTGGAATTTGGAATTTGGAATTTCAGATCGCTTTTCGTTTATACTCTTAAAACCGATCTGGGTAAAGAATTGAGGAGACATCAATGGTTGGTTTTTCGCGGGTTCTGTCTGTAATTTGTGTATTGGTTGTCGCGGCTGTAGCTCAGAAGATTGATAAGCGGTCGGAGATCGCTCACCCGCCTATTTACCGGGCGCCAAATATCGCTGCCGCCGAGCGACTGAGCGACGTTCTAAATACGTCGGTAGACGCTACGCTGAAAATCTTCGCCGCGAAAGGCGTGAAGGCCGAAGAGATAGCCGCGACGCTAATCGATGTTTCGGATCCAAATCGCCTGCGGATGGCCAGCGTACGCGGCGATCAGAGAATTTATCCGGCGAGCGTGGTGAAGTTGTTTTACCTTGCGGCCCTTGAGCGCCAGATCGAGGACGGCAAAATTGCGTTTTCTCCTGAAGTTTCTCGCGGTGTTCGGGATATGATCGTCGATTCATCAAACGAAGCGACTCAGTACATTCTCGATGTAATCACGGGAACCTCAAGCGGTGCAGAGCTGCCGAAAGCACAATTTGAACAGTGGCAACTCAAACGCAATAGAGTAAACCGCTATTTTGCTTCGATGGGATATAAGAACATCAACGTCAATCAAAAGACGTTTTGCGAGGATGCATACGGCGTTGAGCAGCAGTCGCGTAATTATAAGGGCGAAAACCGCAACATGCTGACGACGGACGCAACCGCCCGCCTGCTCGCCGAGATCGTCCTCGGACGTATCGCAAACGCCGAGCGGACGAAACACATGATGGACCTCCTAATACGCGATCCGTTTGCGTCGACGACCGACCAAGACGACCAGGCCCACGGATTCACCGGTAAGGCGTTGGTTGATCTCGGGCTAAGGGACGCAAAGCTTTGGTCAAAAGCGGGCTGGACCAGCAAAACGCGTCACGACGCGGCATATGTCGAGACAGCCGGCGGGCTAAAATTTGTCCTGGTGATCTTTACCGAGAATCACGCCAACGAACGTGATATTTTGCCGATGATCGCCGGGAAAATAATTGACGTTTTGAGGCAATCGATCAAATAGCGAATTAATCGCCGGGGCTACTTTAACATCTTTAAATTATCGATGATCACGTCCGGTTCGGCACGTTTTTTGTAGTCCGTTTCGATAAAGGCGTAGACGATCTTACCCTTTTTATTAATAATATAGGTCACCGCGAGCGGCAGTTCGGGCAGGGCCATTGCGTTGTGCTTGGCAACGTCGAGGCCGTGGGACTTATACATTTCGTCGGTTTTTGCTGGCATTTGATAGACGATCCCAAATTTGCGTGCAACATCCAAATTTGGATCGCTCAGAACAGTAAACTGCACTTCGTTCTTCTTAGCTATAGCCATCGATGCATCTGGATTTTCAACCGAAACCGCGACAAGTTTGCCGCCGGCCGCAGTAATATCCGCAAGCCTCGTCTGCAATTTATGAAGGTAGAGATTGCAGAACGGACACCATGATCCACGGTAAAAGACGAGGACCATATTGCCCTGTTTTAGCAGGTCCTTGCTGCTAACCTTCTTCCCCATGCTGTCCAAAAGCGAAAAGGTTGGAGCCTTGGCGCCCACATTCAACGCAGCTTTCGCTGCATCCGCATCCGACACGAATTTCGCGGTCTGCGCGGCCGCATCTTTTAGAAGTACGAAGCCTAAAGCCGCGCAAAACAAAAAGGCAAAGATATTTTTCTTATTCATTATTTCTCCGTATTACTGATTATTGATTGTAAGCTCCTTATGGTAGATGACGAAAGGGAGCCGGTTTATTCCAATTTGGCAAACAAGACGCCATGGATAGCTAACCAAACAGCGTCGGAGCATCACCCGTTCGTATTAGCGATTCGAGGCCGAAATGTTGGTAGGCGAGGCGTGTCGCGATGCGGCCCCGGGGGGTGCGGTTGAGGAAGCCGATCTGCAGCAGATACGGCTCGATCATAACCTCGATCGAATCTTTCTCTTCGTGAATAGCCGCCGAAATGGTGCTCAAGCCGACAGGGCCGCCGTCAAATTTCTCGATGATGGTGCGTAGCAATTTGGTGTCCATTTCGTCGAGGCCATAACTGTCGACCTCCATCCGGTCGAGTGCGTCGCAGGCGACGTGCTCGGTGATGCGGCCCTCATGATCGACCTCTGCAAAATCCCGGACACGCCGCAGCAGACGATTGACAATACGCGGCGTTCCTCGCCCACGTTTGGCGATCTCGTTCGAACCTTGTTCGTCGATTTCGACATTCAGAATGTGCGACGACCGCTCGCAGATGGTTTGCAGGTCATCGACGTTATAAAAGTCGAGATTAAAAATAATGCCGAAACGCCCACGCAACGGAGCGGTCAAAAGTCCGGGACGGGTGGTCGCAGCGATCAGCGTAAACTTTGGCAACTCAAGCTTTATCGAGCGTGCCGCCGTCCCCTGGCCGATCATGATGTCTAGGTTGTAATCCTCCATCGCGGGGTAGAGGATCTCTTCGATAGCCGGATTGAGGCGGTGGATCTCGTCGATGAATAGCACATCGCCCTCTTCGAGATTCGTCAGTATCGCCGCTAGATCACCAGCCTTTTCGATAACAGGGCCGGAGGTCGATTTGAGAGCGGCTCCCATCTCGTTAGCGACGATGTTCGAAAGCGTGGTCTTTCCGACGCCGGGAGGTCCGGTCAGCAGGATGTGATCGAGTGCTTCGCGGCGTTTGAGAGCGGCCTTCATAAAGACCCGCAGGTTTTCCTTAACCTTCGTCTGACCGATGTATTCCGAGAACTGCGTCGGCCGCAAAGTCACGTCGAATTGGGTCTCTTCGTCGGGTAGTTCGTCGTTTCTGATATTGATCGCTTCGGCACTCTGCATAAATAATGGATCGTCTTTCTTCTTGCTCTTCCTTTGCGTCCTTAGCGAACTCTGCGTGAAACGGCTTTTCTCCCGCAAAGTCACAGAGACCGCAAAGAAATCGCAAAGTTAAGAAAATAATAGTCCCTTATGGTACAAAGCCAAAATATCCATCGAAAATGCGACAGTGCAATGAAGCACCAGGCCGAGCCAGATCGTTCCGTTTCGATACGATATCCAGCCGAGAAAAATTCCGGCAATGATCGCCGCAAACGTCTCAGGCATCGGCTTTTGAAAATGGATCATGCAATACGGCACGGTCATTATCAAGATCGAATAGACGCCGAGCGATGGTTTGAGGCTGTGGACCAAAAATCCGCGAAAGAAGAATTCGAGGCCAAAAAACTGAAAGAAATATACGAGTTCCCAGATGAGCAGCGTCGTGGAGAAATACGGATCGCCGTTATAGACCTTAAGGAACGGATATTTGCCCGAAAAACTGTTTGTCAACGACATCAAATATACGAGCGGAAGCATGATAACGATGCACGCTAGAAGCAACTTTAGAAAGCCCGGCTCGATCTTTGCAGCCAGTCCTATCTCGCCAAGTTTCCGTTTTTGGACGAACTTAACTAAGAATGCCGGAACCACAAAATAAAACGTGACGGAAACGAACACCCACCAGATCAGGCTGTACAGGTTGTTCGCATTGGGATGTGCCGCCTCCGAGCCAATGTCGGCAAAGCGAGTATTTCTAAGGATCAGCTCGAGATAGTCAGGGCTTTTTAGATATGTTATACACGTCAACCCGATCGCGGCATACACAAGGGCAAACACCGCCCGGCGGTCGAGGGTTTTGAGGTCGTCTTTTATATGGCCAATTATTTCGAGCATAAAACTTCTGAGCTAAGTCAACTCGTATCGCCAACCGCGACAAGAGGCAACTACTTGGCCAAGATCTGTAAACTTTTTCTGAGCAGCTTTTGGACCGTGATCTCGGTCCCGTCTTGAGCCGCTTGCTTGACCGCCTTTTCGGCGGCGTTTCGTTGGTAGCCGAGATTTACGAGTGCCGAGAGAGCATCGTCAAATATCGTATCCGTAGGCAGTGTTTGCACTATAGCGTCGAGAGGCGAATCACCGCCGCTCGAAAGCTCGCCCACTTTGTCGCGAAGCTCGATCACGAGCCGCTCGGCAGTCTTTTGCCCGACGCCGGGGATGCTCGTCAGCCGTGCAAGATCGTTTGTCCGGATCGCCAAGATTATCTCGTCCGCGCTCATGCCCGACAGCATCGTGATGCCCGATTTTGCGCCGATGCCCTGGACGGACAGCAGACGCAGATAAAGCTCGCGTTCCCGCAAGGTATTAAATCCAAAAAGCAGTATGGCATCTTCGCGGACATGGGTGTAGATGCGAAGCGACACATCCGAGCCGACCTCCCCAAGTTCATAAAATGTCGAGAGCGGTATCGACACTTCATACCCGACACCGCCGACATCGACGATGGCCGTATTTGCATGTTTTTCTAATAGTTTGCCGGAAAGGTAAGCGATCATTGTTTCACACTTGAAACAGATTGTAGTCGAATTTTACCGTAAGGGCAACGGCGAGTGCGACATCGGCAACCAAAAGAATGCGACTTCAACCACACTAAAGATTTAACTTTGCTCTCCGTCGGCGAAGGTATAAAATAGAAGGTGCCGTAGTGAAACCGGATCTGTTTCGCAGACGTATTTATTCGTAGAAGTTGTAAGAGGTAAAAACAATGGGCAGTCTTGTTTGGTTAAAGCGTTTGTTACCCTTTTTTGTAACATTCGCCATCGGTCTTTTCATCGCGAGTTTCTTTGTGAATGTCCGGCTTTCCGGTTTTCGCGGTTTTCGTGCCCACGGCTGGGAGCGGCATCAACAAATGCAGCGCCTTCGAATAGAGAATGAAGAGCTGCGAAATGAGAATCTTCGCCTTCGAAATGAGAGCGATCATTCGCATTGCAAACGAAGTATTGATCTGGAAACCGGCGAAGAGGTTGATTCGTTGATGCCGCTTGATGCTCCGGAATCACCCGTATTTCCAGGGCATCGGCTATCGCCGCAGACTCGAAAATAAAGTTTTTATAAATCCGGGCCACAGGTTAACGCGTACATGTGTTAATCTGTGGTTTCCTTGTTTATGGACGAGTCCGAAGCCAGAAAACTGATCTGCGAGGTCGGCAAGCTGCTGTATGAACGTAGCCACGTCGTTGCCTTTGACGGCAACGTGAGCATCCGGCTTGATGAAAATACCGTGTTGGCGACACCGACGATGACGTCCAAAGGGCGAATGACGGAAGACTGTCTTGCGTTGACTGATCTCGACGGCAAGCCGCTGTCCGACAGACGTGCGTCCTCCGAACTTGCGATGCACCTACTGATATACAAGATGCGGCCCGATATTCACGCCGTCTGTCACGCACATTCGCCGCACGCCACTGCTTTTTCAGCTGCGGGGCTTGCGATCGACAAGCCGATATTGTCCGAGGTTATTCTGACGCTCGGCTGCGTGCCGCTGACCGATTACGGCACTCCCTCGACCGACGAGCTGACCGAGGCGATGAAGCCATTCGTGCCGCATCATAACGCCCTGCTTATGGCGAATCACGGTGCCGTCGCGTATGGCGAACATCTCTGGCAGGCCTTTGACCGGCTCGAGACACTCGAACACACCGCAAAGATCGCGATCCTTGCTAAGGCCCTCGGCGGAGCCAACGACCTGCCGCAGGACGCGATCGAAAAACTGATCACGATCAGGGAAAAGGCCGGATTCCTCGGGATCAATGCCCGCTGTCAGGCGTGCGGTTATCTTCACGAGGCAAATATCGCCTGCGATCTGGATGTAAGCTATCCTGTTTCGAGTAATTCGAACGGACCAAAGATCTCATTTACACGCGAAGAATTGATCGAGCTTTTGAGTCAAGCGGCCAAACTGAGTTAAACTAAGTAAACTTTAGCAATTCGTAAAAACGAACCAGGAGCAAAAACTAAATGCAAGAAGCATTGGGAATGGTTGAAACCAAGGGACTCGTGGCGACTATCGAGGCCGCAGACGCAATGGTCAAGGCGGCCAACGTCCAGCTCGTCGGCTACGAAAAGATCGGAGCCGGATTTGTGACGGCGATCGTTCGCGGTGACGTTGCGGCTGTAAAAGCTGCGACCGATGCCGGTGCCGCCGCCGCACGCCGCGTAGGTGAGCTCGTCAGCGTCCACGTCATCCCGCGTCCGCACTCAAGCGTCGACGAAACGCTGCCCGTAGTTAAGAAGTAGCGGTCAGCGGTCGGCAATCAGCGATCAGAATTTCTCTGAACCTGAATGCTGATCGCTGAACGCTGAACGCTGACAGCCAAAATGATAATCGCACGCATCTTGGGCACGGTTGTGTCCACGCAAAAAGACGAACGCCTGTTTGGTAAAAAGCTGCTCATCGTCAAGCCGATCAATCTCGACGGCACCGACCAGAGCAGCTATGTCGTTTCCGTAGACACGGTCGGCGCAGGTTTTCACGAAAAGGTGATCGTGGTGAGCGGCTCGTCCGCCCGGATGGCCGAGGGCAACAAGGACTGCCCGGTTGATTCGGCGATCATCGGCGTTATCGACGAAATCGACGTTGTTAGTTAATAGAGTTTGTAGAGTTCATTGAGTTCATTGAGAAAAAGAGCTCCTCTCAATAAACTCAACAAACCAATATGCAGATCGCCCGAGTTATTGGAACCGTCGTCGCTACGGTAAAGAATGCGGCCCTCGACGGGCGAAGGTTCTTGATCGTCCAAACGCTCGACGCCGATCTCAAACCAAAGGGAGGCCCGACCATTGCTCTCGACGCTGTTGGAGCGGGGGAAGGCGAATTGGTATTTTGGTGCAGAGGCAAAGAGGCTTCGTTCCCGTTCAAACGCGACGAGACACCGACCGACTGCACGATAGTCGGAATAATCGATTCGGACGCCCACGTGTTTCAGGGAGATCTGCCACAGAAGGCACAAAAAGCGTAAAAGGTGGTCGTTCAAGTTTACTGCATCGTTGTCGCTGCAAAATTGAGACAGCTATTTGTGCCTTTTGTAGCCATAAAATATGCTTTTGGCTAGAGTCATCGGTAATGTAGTGGCAACGCAGAAAAACCAGCGTTACGAGGGAGCACGAGTAATGCTCTGCCGCCAGATCACCCCGGCGGGCGACGATATGGATTACACGTGCATCGCCCTCGATTCGGTCAATTCAGGCGAAGGCGACATTGTTATCATCGCGCAGGAAGGCTGGTCGGCTTCGACCGCCTCAACCGGCAAGCCGGGAGCCGCGATAGATTCGGCGATAGTCGGCGTGGTTGATTATATCGATTTGCTCGGCGAAGAAAATAAACAGGGAAATGTCAGCAAACGAAACTAAAAATCCCACCGAACTCGCCGCCCTGTTTGCCGCCGTTGAGAAGATAGCCCATCGTCTCGATAAGCTCGAAAATGCCGGAGTCGCCTTACGCGAATCAGTATTAACTCATCCTTCTCTCGACAAACTAAACATAGCCGAAGCTATCGCCGTCTCGATCTTTGGAGCCGAATTCAAAGAAAAGGCTTGCCAGTTCGAGCCTGGCAAGCCTTGTGACCACTGTTCGATGTGTAATTCCCGCGGATTCTAACCTTTATTTATTAGCGTTTCCAGCCGGTGCCGAGTTCGCAGGTGCCGGTGCGGCCGGTGCCGTCGTCGGCCTCCGCATGGAATTTGCATCGCCTACACTCGGCGCATTCCTGGCTCCCGGCTCAGCCTGAAAGAAAGGTTCTTCTTTAAATCCGAGCATGCCGGCTGTTATCACCGCCGGGAACGAATTCCGAGTCGTATTGTATGTCGTGACGGCATCATTGAAATCGAGACGTGCCGTGTTGATGCGATTTTCAGTACCCGACAACTCGTCCTGCACCTTCATAAAAGCGTCATTCGAACGAAGCTGCGGATAGCTTTCCTGCAGGCTCAATAGTCGTCCGATCGTTCCGCCAAACGAATTATTCGCGTCGATAACGGCCTGCTTCTGTTCAGGCGTCTTGTCGCCGTTGGCCCCGGCCGGTGCCGCCTGTTGAGCGTTTAACAGTTTGGAGCGCGCATCCGCGATCTGACCGAAAACCTCCTGCTCCTGTATCGCAGCCATTTTAGCGGTTTCGACCAGATTCGGGATCAGATCGGCACGCCGCTGCATTGAGCTTTCTACATTTGCCCATTTTCCCTTGACCTGTTGCTGCTTAGCGGTCAGGTCGTTATAGCTACAGCTGCTAAGACCCAAAGCTGCGATAAACGCCACGGTCAATAAAATTGCTCTTTTCATAATAATTCTCCTTATTTTCCGGCGGTATCGACCGCGTCAATAACCTTTTCGATCTGCTCCATATATTCGCCAAAGAGTCGGTTTGCCTCAACTTCGTCCAGCTTCTCGGTGAGATTATTCTCACGGATATCAAAGATTTTTTCAAACGGCGTTCCGTCGATCTGTAAATGTTTTACCGTCTGTGCGACAACCTCGGGCTTGGTTGCGGGCGGCGTTAGGCCGTTGATTATTAGCACTGCCCTGAACAACGCCGTAAAGCTTGACAGACTCTCCGACATCAATTTCTTTAACCCGTCAACAGACGCCGACGCCGGAATATACTGCCGCCGGAGCTGGATGAGCTTGCTGCGAAGCTCATATTCGGCGTGCAGACGAAGGAATTTGTCCGAGATATTTAGATCAGCAAGTACATCCGGGCCAAATAACACTTTTCTCGCAACGCTCATCTGATGAAACTCGATCGGAAATACATCCGCAGCATTTTGCAGCTCGGAAACTGTAAAGTAAACGGGTACGCTGTTGCCCGCCCGCACCCATTCCCGCACACATGCATGGGCGTTTCGAAGGTCCTGCGGCCCGATCTTATCTAGAGCGATCAGTATATTGAGGTCCGATTGTTTCGGTATAAAGTCGCCTGCCGCCGCCGATCCATAGAGGACGACCGACACCAGATTCTCACTGTGGGTGCTCTTGAGATCGTCAATGAACGCTTCGAAATGATGTTTCATAATTACCAGTCGCCTCCCGCGCCACCGCCGCCAAAATCGCCGCCGCCGCCAAATCCGCCCCAATCGCTGCCACCGGACGAACCGCCCCAATCGTTGGACGACGATGATGAGGAACCACCCAGCATGTTGCCGATGATTCCGCCGATGATCCACGGCAAGGCGCTCGATAGGCCTCCTCCACCGCCACCAAAACCGCCTCCGCCCCAGCGGTCACGGTCTCCGGAGCCTGGCCCGTTGCGATTATTGCGGGCGAAGTAGATAACCAAAATTATCAGAAAGATCGCCGCGCAGCATAATATACCAAATAATGACCCGCTGGATCCGCTCACTGGCCGAGCACCCGGCGTGGCGGTTGGAGCAGCCGTGTTACCTTTGTTTCGAATCGCGGCGATATAGGCGTCAATAGTGTCGGCGATGCCCTTAGAATAGTTAGCTTTCTTGAATTCCGGTACGAGGTATTGCCGCTGTAGGCTGCCAACCACGCCATCGGGCAACTCGTCTTCAAGATCTTTGCTGACCTGTGTGAAATACTTTCGATCGTCGATGGCTATGAAGAGCAGGGCGCTCGGGTTATCGTCCGCCTTTGAGCCTATCTTCCAGCCGCGTGCGACCGCAAGCGAGTAATCAAAGATTTCGCGGTCTCCGGTTGTTTTGACAACGGCGACAGCGATCTCGACCGCTGGATTTGTCGTGTCCTTTAGGTTTTTCAGCTTTGTTTCAAGCTGCTGCTTGGTCGCGGCATCAATTACGCCGGCATAGTCATTTACAAAGCCCGTCGGAGCCGGCAGCGGCGAAGTATTTTGCGACCACGGCTGATTTTCCTGGGCAAAGGTCGTGACCCCGAGGCATAAGATAGCCAGAAAGATCAGCAGAGCATTTAATTGTCGCGGCAAAAAATTTGCTTTCATTAAGTATGAACTGAGTTTGCCAAATCTATGAGTAATACGAAAGCCGCTAAGGCGATGTTCGGTAAATTGTAATCTTAACGTTTTCTTACATCGACGATCTTTGCCTTGAAAACTCTGCGTGCCAAGCGAACCGCCGGGTGAGCTTCGGCATAGGCGAAAAGCTCTGCTTCGGTTGGGGCTTCGCTCAAAACTGGCAGTTCGACGGCCTCTTCTTTTGGCACAAACTCCTCTTTGAATTTGGCAACATCGACCGCTGACATCACGGCCGCGGCATGTCCATTTGTCGGAGGTTTGGGATCAAGAACGGGTACCCTGTAAACTTCACCGAAAAGTATTTCGATCAGCTTTTCGGAGCTTGGTAAAGGCAGCAGATCGTCGCCGCTGAATGCAAGTTTTGTCTCGTATGCGTCGTCGAGTTTTTGATCTTCGATATGATCAAGTTCGTCCGAGGAGAGCTTCCCCAGGCGAACCGACGGTGGCGGAAACCCCTTGTTTGAAGGCTCAGGTTCAAAAGCCCGTTCGAATGCCGGCTCGTCCAATCCGCCGGGATAATCAGGTGGGTCGGTTTCGACTGCGGATTCCGGTTCATCCGGCGGCTCGGAAACTGTCTTATTGATCGGCGCGGGCGTCGCGGCTGGCGGCGAAAGCGGGACGCTGACATCAGATTTTAGAGTTTTTTTTTCCGGCGTAGCGTCAACCGAAGGGGCCGACGCAACAGCGGTGTAGCTTGCCTGCGGTTGTGCCGCAATCGGAGCACCGGAAGAGAGGGCATCGAGGCGTTCGAGAATGCTCTCGATCGAGACGACGCTTCGCATTTCGATCAGCTTTATAAGGCCGACCTCGAGGACATATCGCGGATGCGCGGCCTCGCGTAGGCTGGCCTCGGTCTCGCATAGAGAATTAAAGAACCGCAGCAGATCGGCATCGGTAAATGTGGAGGACATTTCGCGCATCTGATCGGCGTTAAAGACGGCGGTTTCAAAAAGCCTACTTTCACTACCCGCAACTTTGAAAACAAGCAGATCGCGGAAAAGTCCGAGCACGTCACGGCAGAAATTGCGCAGATCGTGACCGCGTCCGATGAGGTCGTCGACCACGGCGAGCACTTGTTTGGGATCTTTTTCGGTGATCGCGGAGATGACTTTCGACAGCACGTCGACACCGGCAAAACCAAGAGCATTCGTCACGTCAGCGGCCGCAATCTTCTCACCTGAAAAGCTTATGACCTGATCGAAATTGCTCTGTGCGTCGCGCATCGAACCGGTGCCGGAGCGGGCCAGTTCACGCAGGGCGTCGTCGTCGATATTGATCTTTTCGGCGTCAGCGATCAGTTTCAAACGGTCAAAAATCTTCGTGAGCGGTATCGTGCGAAACTCAAATTCCTGACAGCGCGACAATATCGTGTCCGGCACCTTGTGCAGCTCGGTCGTCGCCATGACAAAAACGACGTTTTCGGGCGGCTCCTCGAGCGTCTTTAACAGCGCGTTGAATGCCGGTTTTGAAAGCTGGTGGACCTCGTCGATGATAAAGACGCGATAGCGGTCGCGGGTCGGGTTGAAATTGATATTTTCGATGATCGTCTCGCGGACGTCATCGATGCCGGTGTGCGAAGCCGCGTCGATCTCAAGCACGTCGATCGAACGGCTCTCAGCTATCTCTATGCACGAGGGGCACGGATCGGGGTCGGTCAATAAACACGGCGTGAGATTGGGTTTGTCCTTTGTTTTGTGGCAATTAAGGGCCTTTGCCAAAATGCGTGCGGTGGTCGTCTTACCAACGCCGCGGGCCCCCGAAAACAGATATGCGTGATGCAAACGGTCAAATTCGAGTGCGTTACGCAAGGTTTGCGTAATGTGCTCCTGGCCGGTTACCTCTTCAAAGGTCTGCGGCCGCCATTTTCGGGCTATAACTTGGTAACTCACGTTACCATAAGGATAAAGGATAAAGGATAAAGGATAAAGCGCGGAGGAAGCGGTCAGCGGTCAGCAATCAGCGATCAGCTAAAGAATTTCGAAGTTTTTGTGCAAAATGGCCCTATTTCACGCGTATCAAATTGACAAAAATGCCTGATTTTCGCGCTTTGGTGCGCCGTTATGGGGAAAATGGGCGGCTTTCACCCACGATCCGCCACTCCGCCGCTTCGCCTGTTTTTGCAGGAACCGCCGCGTTCACCGCGATCACGACGGCTGGCTTCTCTTTCGGCTTTGCCGATCTATTTGCGGCGAAGTTCTACTTCGCCCGTAGGCAGTCCTCCAACTTCGTGGCTGTGCCACCGGCGGCATAGCCGCGAGGATTTTGGCTGCTATGCGGAAAAGCATAGCTTTTCCGCAAATAGAGCGGCAAAGCCGCACACTTGACAGAATGTTGCAACTATGATACATTCACTCATCCATAGATATGTTTAAGAATTGGGAAGAATTTGCACTTGGGCCGGAGAATCGGCGCGAGCAGATGCATGTGACGCTGAATGAAAAGGGCGAGATCATGATCGGGGCGACGGCCGCCGAAAGGTTTGGGCCGCACGATCAGGCGGTGCTTTTGTACGACCGCTGGAACGGGCTTGTCGGCGTCGCTCCGGCAAAGGCGCCCACCGCAAACTCATTTCCTATTATCGATAAATCAAAAGGCCGCCACCGCGTTATCCGTGCGGGCAGATTTTTTCGCTATTACGGAATTATCATGCCCCGAACAATGGCCTGCAAAGCCGAGATCGACGACGAAGGCGTGCTGGTGCTTGATCTAAAAGCTACACGGGCGGTTAGGAAGTAAGCTTGCTGATCTATTTTGCAGAAGGGGGGTAAGGTCCTGCGGCTCTGCCGCCCTATTTGCGGAAAAGCTCCGCTTTTCCGTCAGATGATAGAAAGTCCCTGCGGCTAAGCCGCCTCTCGCCACTTGATCTGATTATGGTCAGTTACCAAAGGCTCATTTTCAACCTCTCGATGATGCCATTGCCTAGCACTCGAAAACATATATTCATCAGGATGCTCTACCAAGCCAGCCCGAACAGGATTGAGATGGATATAGCTCACCTTTTGCATAAAAGCGTCTTCGCCAGTTAGCCGCAGAGCATTTGGATGGTGCTCATAAACTGAGTGCTTATGATTTTTGCCGCGATCCTGTATCCGCAACTTTGCCAGCGAGCTTTCGAAACCATTTTCTTTTAGATGGTCGATCAGCCGCTTTGCCGAAATGCCGTTCAGGTAACGGCAGCACATCTTTCATCTCTCTTGCGTTGTCGGTTATCACATGCGAGTGGTCGGGCATTATCACATACGCAAATATCATAATGCCGCCAGAAACGCGGGCTTCGTTAAAAGCATCGCAGATGACCTGCTTGACCGTGTCTTTCTGAAATATCGGCAGCCGGTGGTGTGCGACCGAGGTCAGGTAATAGGCAGGGTTGTCTCTGGAGATCTGAAACATCTTGACGATGGCGGCGGCGTAGCCGCGAGGAATTTAGAAAAGATTATCGGAAAAGCATAGCTTTTCCGCAAATAGAGCGGCAAGCCGCGAAAGAGTTAGATGAACTAAAAATTACAGCCTGCCTAGGGCTAATGCCCGTCTATTTGCGGAAAAGTTTTACTTTTCCGGTAGGGGGAGAATAAATGATCGCGGCTATGCCGCTGCTTCCAACGCCTCTAATATTTGTTGATGCCATGCCCACATCTTGCGATTTGGGCTACAAATATGACGTCGGCTCCGCCGACTGGAGACATGATGCCAACCAAGCCGACTGTTCAAATCCATATATTAATCGTCTGAGGGTTCGCTCGAATCGCGGTCTTCGGGTTTGGCGATGGGTTGTGTGCCGCCGGTGGGGACTAGCCAGTATTCGACCTGGATTTGGCCGCGGTAGCCGCCGAAGATCACTTCGATGCGGTCGGGGTCGAGCCCCGCGGCTATGGCCATGCGGTCGCGGCCGGCGGCGATGAAAGGTTCGAGGCGGCTGATGTCGTAGAACTGGTCGTCGGCGTAATAGATCATGACGCCGTGTGCGTTTTTACTCTTGGCGATGGCGGGGGCAATTTTTTGTTTGTCCAGCCATACCTGATGGCGTCTAGCTCCTCGGCGGTGAGGGGTGGTTTTTCGGAGTTGTCAGTATTGTAAGTGAGTTCAGGGATGAACAGGCCAAGTTTCCAGATCTCGGGCTGAGGAGCCGTTTCGGGAACGCTCGGACTCGGATTTGGCTCAGTTTCTTCGATCGCGGGTAATGTGGGGCCGTCGTCGTCCTCCGGCATATCGCGATAGACGATGGCTCGATTTACAAATTCTTCGATCGGGCTCGATTCCTCGCTCAATGTTGTTTTTGCCCAGAGGAAAGTGCCTCGGGGTGTTTTTGGGGCGGGGACAGTGTTTGACGGGAGCGGTGGTTTGTTGCCGGCCTGGACAAAGAAAAACTCGGCTCCGTCAGTCTTGCGAAAGCCTCCGTCGATCATTTCAAACCGCTTGTCAGTCTGATTTTGCATAGTCATTGCGGAGATGATCCGTTCAGCGACGTGGTTGTCGTAGCGATCGGCGGGCAGGGCGTCGGCACCTTTGTAAGCGATGACGTAGGCGTAGGTTCCGCTCGGAGCGTCTTTGAGGCGTTCGAAAAGGACCGCGACGTTTATGTACAGCTCGCCGTCGTCGATGTGACTGAATTCGTCGATCTTTTCCGCGTCCTCACGGCTCGCGTTTGACGGGCATTTATTCCTGTCCTGCGCCGACGCGGCTACGGCAAAGGTAAGCGTTATAAGTATCGATAGGGTTAGGATTGAGCGTTTCATAATTTTTTATAGCGGCCCGGCGGCGAACGAAATATCGAGAGCGTAGCGGCCGTTTTTGAGTTTTTGGATGTTTTCGACTGAGACGTTTTGCGTGATGTCGTCGCCGTTGGGGTCGAGTTCGTCACCGCCAAACATTATCTCTTCGCCAAGTTTTAGGTTGCGGTATTTGGTCTTTCGCTGAGTCTCGATATAGCTTTTGAGCTTTCGCACGGCTTTTTCGATGTCGATCTGAGCATCGACGCCGGGCAGGACCTCGTTCATGCGGCCCACCGCGTTGCGAAACCAGTATTCGAGGTCGCGGGTGCTGTGGCGGTAACGCGAGGTCTCAAAGCGAAAGGTCAGCACGTAGTATTCGCAGCCCCAGGTTTTTACGATCAGGCGTTCGCCGCCTCCGAGGCTTAAAGTTTCGACGCCGTTGTTACCCGCTAGGCGAAATTTTGCTTTTGGAAAGACCGCTTGCTTTAGGACGGGCGTTGCCGCACCGCGCGGGCAACCATGGTCCTGAGCGTTGATCGCGACGCTAAAAGCAAGCACCAAGAGTGACAACGCAAAAGGAAATATCGAGGACTTTTTCATAATTCAAGGTTTCCGAATTTTGAACGTAGGAGTGCAGCCAAACTTGCATTGAGCAACATGGGGAGCCGGGTCAAATTTTAAGTTGACAACAAAACAGACGAGGGTTAGAGTATGAGGTCTAAGGTTATTACTGAATTAGGAGAACCATTATGAGTCCAACAGAACCAAATGATAATTTTCAGGATCCGGGCACTGAGCTAATACAGGATCCGGGAACCGAAGTTGCAGCTTTGAGTCTTCAAGACCCGGGAACGGAAGCGATCCAGGATCCCGGAACAGAAGCGCTTCAGGATCCGGGAACCAGAAGTTAGTTTCTGAGAACTAAAAGAATGCTCCCCGAGTTTCGCATGTTGCGGCGGTCGGGGAGTTTTATATTTTAAAACCGATTTTGCCTAACAGCGGGTTCCATCGAGGGTCTTCTCTAAGATTGCGGAAACGCGGATTTACTTTTGCGTGCGTTACTCCTGCGTCGCGCTCATCTACTGCGCGTTCGAGCCAGTCTAAAGCTTGATCTTTCTCACCGCGCACCGCGTGAATTTCGGCGAGCTGGTAAGCATTGCCGTCAGCGTGTTCGCGATTTAGAGTGTCAAGCGCGTCGTCTGAATCAGATACGCGTCCTAGAACGTGGTATATCATGGCCAAGGCCCAAAGCCTCCAAAATTCGTCTGGTTCCTGCTTTGCCTGAGCTAATGCCTCGTCCGCCCGGCCCTGATCCATCAATACAAGAGCGAGTAGAGCACCGGAAACGAATCTCTGAGGGACAAGCTCCAATGCACGCCTAAATGCTTTTTCTGATTCCGTGAGTTGGCCGGCAGAATGGGCGGTCAAGCCCAGATTATGCCAATATGCGGGGCTCAGCGGGTCCTGTACTAAGACGCGTCGACCGAGCTCGAGGGCCTCATCGAGGCGGCCCATCTTATAGGCCATCACGCTCGCGCCGTCTAGGACGGTCGAACTGCCGGGTGCAAGTTCCAGCGCCCGCACGTGCGACGCCTCGCCTCCCGGCACGTCGAGGTCGTAGCTGATCTGTATTCGTCCGAGGAGTGTATGGCCCTCAGCTAACTCCGGCTCGAGTTCCAATGCCCGGTTGGCAGCCTCGCGAGCCAGGCCGATGCCCTGACCAACCGGTATCCATGCCCGCCCGGCCTCAATAGTATATGCCCGCCCCAGCTCGGCCCAGCAGAGAGCATAGCCCGGATCGAGCTCGAGAGATTTGCGAAAATACTCGATGCCCTTAGCCGTATCCTCGCGGGTGAGCTTGTCAATAAAGTAACGTCCTAAGAGCATCAAACGCTGAGCTTCGGGGCTTGCGGCACGTCCCTTGACGGCATCCGCGACCTCGGAAACTACCTGGCTGCTGATATTCGAGCCGGGATCTTCGGCCAAAAGGCGCGTCCGTAATTCCTCGACGACCGACTGGGCGATGTCATCCTGCACGGCAAAAATGTCGTCCATTGTGCGGTCATAGGTCTCTGACCAGAGTTGATAACCGTCCTCGACCTTGATTAGCTGTACCGAGATGCGGACTCGATTCCCGGACATGCGAATGCTGCCCTCAAGCAGCGACGCGACGTTTAATGCATAGCCGATCTCGGCGATCGTCGCCTGCTTACCCTTAAAAGAAAAAGCTGAGGTACGGGCTGCGACCCTTAGGCCCCGGATCTTCGACAAGACGTTTAGTAGCTCTTCGGCCAGTCCATCCGAAAAATAATCGCCGTCCTCGTTGCGGCTCATGTTAACGAAAGGCATCACGGCGATGGTATTCCCGGTCTCGATCCTCGATGAGTTATCCGCCTTGAATATCTGCGTCGGATTATCGCCTGAGCCGTCGGGCGAGGAAGTGCGCTCGAGTTCCTCTTCAAACTCGAGACGCTTTTGCAATGATCTGAGATCTTCGATCAGCTCGGCTGTAGAACGGTAGCGTTTGTTAATATTTTTGGCGAGGGCGCGCAGGGCGATCTTTTCAAGCTCCGGATGTATTTGTCGGAGCGGCGCAGGCTCCTTTTCAAGGATCGCAACGATCGTGTGGTTGATCGTCTCGCCGTCAAATGGCACCTTCCCCGCAAGCATCTCATAGAGGACGACACCGAGGCTCCACACATCTGTACGAGCATCGGTCGCCTTTCCCCTCGCCTGCTCAGGTGACATATACAAGACAGTTCCCATGATGAGGCCGGGCGTAGTTTTGACCTTGGCGTTTTCGTCGGCGGCCTGTTCAGACAATTTCGCAAGGCCAAAGTCGAGAACCTTGGCGTAACCATCCTTACGGATCATTATGTTTTCAGGCTTGATGTCGCGGTGGATGATACCAGCCTGATGGGCGGCGGAAAGGGCCTCGGAAACCTGCAGGGCGATCTTAAATATTTGCTTTAGGTCAAGTGTCTGTTTACCCTTGAGATGCTCGCGAAGCGTCATGCCGTCGATCCACTCGGTAGCGATATAGTTTTTGCCGTCGATCTCGCCGATCTCGTAAACGGTCAGGATATTTGGATGATTGAGGGCCGAGGCGGCCCTTGCCTCCTGAACAAAACGATTGAGTTTGTCAGCGTCCTGGCGATACTCTTCGTTAAGAAATTTTATGGCGACCTTGCGGTCGAGACGTATATCCTCGGCAAGATAGACCTCGCCCATACCGCCCGCGCCGATCTTGGAAACGATGCGGTAATGCAGGAGGTTTGTGCCAGCTTTAAGATCGTTATTCATTAACAGCATGCCCCCGCGCGATAAGGGCATATTTGGGAAGTATAATCGAAAACCAAACCGAAGAGGAAAAAAGAAAAAGCCAAAGCTTTGGGACTTTGACTTTTTCGCAATATCAGAAGTGCCCGGCTCCGTGAGGGCATTTGCCTAAAATTGGTGGCTTCAGACTTGATCGCAACACAGGCCGAGATTGCTACCGTTGCTCGATTCCTCGCCTAGCGGGGTTCACAACACAAACCTTGTGCGGAGCCTGAAGCCAATTAAAGGATAAAAGATTAAGGCGAAAGGATAAAGTTAAGACCGGAGAAATTACTTACGGGCTTTAACTTTTTTTGCTATGGTGACGAATATAGCAGTTAACTCTTTCGTTTCTTGTTGGATAGGTTTGAGTTTTTCCGGTGGGAATAACTGCAATTCCTCCAGTAGTTCGAGCCAGTACGTGGTTTCTTCGAGTTCCTGGAGAGAGCCTTCGACCTTACTGACGAAATCGGCATCAGATTTGGCGTGCTGAGACTCTCGGTATTGTGCACCGACCGACGTTCCTGACCTCAAAAACTGCTTTCCGATTACTTGCGCCTCGGTTGATTTGGGTAACGCCGCAAACAGTCGAATAATTCTGACGGCAAAGTTTTTCGTCCTGATCTTTAGATCTTCATTCATCAGTCAGAAAAGAGGAAAAGGCGATAGGACTCAGAATAATACTTTATCCCTTATCCTTTCGCCTTTACCCTTTAGATGGTGGCGGAAAGGGTGGGATTCGAACCCACGGAACCCTTTTGAGGTTCACTACATTTCCAATGTAGCCAATTCAACCGCTCTTGCACCTTTCCCTGGTTAAAGGATAAAGGATAAAGTAGCCGATCAAGAATGCTCTTACTTTTGCCTTTATCCTTTATCCTTCATCCTTTCGCATGGCGGAGAGGGTGGGATTCGAACCCACGGTACCCGTTAAGGTACGGCAGTTTTCGAGACTGCTCGATTCATCCACTCTCGCACCTCTCCAGCGCGAACCTATGATTGTAACGGTTTGGAACGGGGAATTTCAAGTTGGGGGTAGAAGAAGGGCGAGTAATCACCAAAAAACACAAGGGAACACAAAATGGGTTTACTTCTCTTTGCGTTCTTGCGGTCATTTCGTGATCACTCTTTCTTGCGTCTGGCTTTGAAGAAATCCTGCATTAGGCTGCGGCATTTGTCCGCAAGGATGCCGGATTTGATAACGAGGCGATGGTTTAGCTCGGGGCTGTCGCAGACGCGGAAATGAGTTTCGACCGCGCCAAAGCGTTCGTCGGCGGCTCCGTAAACGAGGCGGGCGACACGGGCATTAACGAGCGCGCCGGCGCACATCGCACATGGTTCGAGAGTGGAATAGATGGTCGTTCCGGTAAGGCGGTAATTACCGGTTCGCAGAGCAGCGGTGCGGAGCGCGAGTATCTCAGCGTGGGCGGTCGGGTCATTGTTTGTTATCGTACGATTTGAGGTTGCCGCCAAAATTTTGCCGTCGTTATCGACGATCACCGCGCCGACCGGTACTTCACCAAGTTTTGCGGCCTCGCGGGCGACAAGTATCGCTCTCAACATCCAGCTTTCATCGGTTTCAAGCATTAACAAAGAGTGTAACCAAAGGGCGAATTTCTTGCATCCGGCCATCTAAAATGTTAAACATTTAAGAGTAAGAGTTTTGCCTCCTCGACAGCTCGTCCGCACCAAAACACTATGAACGACGAGGTTCGATCCGGAACCCAACCAGTCGACGATATACACATTACAAATGTGCCGCAGTCGTTTCGCGCCTTTGCCGAAGAGGTGCACAAACGCACGCAAAAGCCGCGGACGACGCCGCTCACGATCCCGCAAAAACTTGCGCCTGCCGAGTTTAATACGGCCCTCGTCCATTTTTATCGCGGCGAGATGCAGCGGTCAAACGTCTGGCGCGGACGCCTCGATGCGACGACAAATTGGGCCGTTATCACCGCCGGTGCGACCCTCTCATTTGTTTTCAGCTCGCCGGACAATCCGCATTTTGCGATCCCGATAAACACGCTGCTCGTCTCGATCTTTTTGTTTATGGAGGCACGGCGATATAGGTATTATGAGGTTTGGGCCAACCGTGTGCGGGTGCTCGAAACGGGCTATTTTGCTCCGATGCTGTCGCACCGGACGATACCGCCGGATAAGGAATGGGCAGAGCATATCTCCGCCGATCTGATCACGCCGCATTTTAACATTAGCGAATGGGAAGCGGTCGGGCGGAGGCTGCGGTCAAATTATCTGTGGATATTTGTCCTGCTGGCACTTTCTTGGACACTGAAGATATATATTCACCCGTCGCCGATACCGGTCACCTCGGAAGCCGACCGGCGGTTGTTTTGGGACATTTTCTTTCAGCGGGCGCAGGTTGGCCTCGCTCCCGGTTGGGTGGTAATGCTGTCGGGGGCTCTATTTAATTTGGTAATTTTATTTGTAGCTTTCAGCACCTTAAGGCTAAAGAACGCATCGAGCGAGGTTTTGCCTCTCGAAAATTTTGAATGGCACCCGCTCAAACAGGTTTCCGATTGGGCCGAGAGCAATCTTAAGCGACGCAATACGGTCCGCCGTTCGAAAAAAGCGCGGCAGCGTGTGCGTTCGGTTCACAAGACAGAAATATAATATTTAGGAGTTAATTTTTTTATGCCGATCGATATGGATGACCGCGGAAAGGCACTCGAAAACGAGTATTTTCACCGTAAAGAACAAGAACTCATTGCCAAGATGAAGGCAAAAATTCAGGACGATGACGCAAAGCGTCTGGGTATAAAATGCCCGAAATGCGATGGGACGCTGATCGAGGCGGATTTTGAAACTATCAAGATCGATGTCTGCGACAAATGCTCGGGCGTTTGGTTTGACGCAGGCGAATTGACTCAGGTCGTCAATAAAGAAGAAGAAAAGGGCTGGTTTGGCAAGATGTTTGGGTAGGAGATATTAACCGCAAATGAACACAGATAGACGCAAATCAGTTTTTCGAACCAGTATTTTGATCGCAACGGTCGTATTGTCGTCGTGGGCGATATTTGGACAGAATATTACGCAGGGTGTTCCTCAACCTTTGCCGCCCGGAAAGAATTTGGCCACCACGTTGGTCAATTCGTTTCAGGAACAAAAACTTGCGAGCAAATTGATGGGACGCGATATGCCGTATCGCATAATCCTGCCGACGCTTTACAACAAAGCCAATGAGACGGCCCGCTATCCGGTCATTTTTCTTTTGCATGGCCTGACCGGGCACTACACTAACTGGACGGACAAGACGAAACTTAATCAATATGCCGTAGTGCATAATTTCATCATCGTCACGCCCGAGGGCGATAACGGCTGGTACACCGACAGCGTCTCGACGCCGAACGACAAGTATGAAAGCTACATCATGCAGGAGCTGATACCAGAGATCGATAAAAAATATCGGACGGTCGCTGACCGCGAACACCGAATGATCGCAGGGCTTTCGATGGGCGGATTTGGGGCGATCAAGTTCGGGTTAAAGTATCCTGACAAGTTTTCGCTTGTCGGTGGCTTTAGCGGGGCACTCGGTGCGGCCGGTTGGACCGAAAAGAACGCGGGTGCTATCGCGAAGTCGATGGATGCGATTTTTGGTGCTGACGAGGGTAGCGAATCGCGGAAAGCCAATGACATTTTCAGGCTGGTTCGTGAAATGACACCCGATAAGCAAAGCGGGCTGCCGTATTTTTATCAGTCCTGCGGAACGGAAGATTTCTTGATAGCAAATAATCGTGATTTTCTTAAACTGCTTAATGAAAAAAAGATTCCGCACGAATACCGCGAGCATCCGGGTGTTCATGACTGGGTATTCTGGGACGATCAGGTGCGAGAGTTCTTGGATGTCGCTGAGCGCCGGCTGAAGAAATAGCGGTCGGCATTCAGCACTCAGCAGTCAGCATGAAAGATTTTCGAAGCCTCCAGGTTTGGGAAAAATCACACGAGCTTACCCTTGCTGTTTATTCGGCGACAAAGGCATTCCCAAAGGAAGAGCTTTTTGGAGTAACGAGCCAAATAAGACGTGCCTGCTCATCTATTGCGGCCAACATAGCTGAAGGTTGCGGAAAAGGCTCCGATCCGGATTTTGCCAGATATTTACAGATCGCATTTGGTTCGGCCTGCGAGGTTGAATACCATCTGATCTTGTCACGAGACTTAGGCTATTTAGATCCGGATCGTTACGCACGGATAAATAGCGATCTATTATCCGTCAAAAAAATGTTAGCTTCCTTAATTGCCAAGGTCAAAGCTGACCGCTGAATGCCGACCGCCGACAGCTACTTTTATGCTAAATTTTGCTATTGAAACCGCCCGCGATGCAGGGCAAGTCTTGCTCGAAAAGTTTGGCCGCAAGATAAATATCACAAAAAAGGGCGATATTGATCTCGTCACCGAAGCGGATCTGGCGAGCGAGGCCCTTATTATTGAGCGGATCAAATCTTATTATCCTAAGCACTCGATCCTGGCCGAGGAATCGGGCGAGGCGGTCGTGATAGGTGACGGGACGACGTGGAAATGGATCATCGATCCGCTTGATGGTACGACAAATTATGCCCACGGCTATCCATGCTTTTGTGTCACGCTCGCGCTGGAACATGACGGCGAGATCAAGATCGGCGTGACGTTTGACCCGACGCGGAACGAGCTTTTTACCGCCGAACGGGGTCGCGGAGCAAGCCTCAATAACAAACCGATCCGCGTGTCTGAAACCGAAAAACTCGGCGACGCACTGATCGTCACCGGATTTCCTTACAATTTTAAGGAGCGCGACGATTTTGCGCGGCACCTGAACGAATTTTTGAAGCATTCGCGGGGCGTCCGGCGTGACGGCTCGGCGGCGATCGATATGGCCTATGTTGCGTGCGGACGTTTTGACGGCTTTTGGGAAGAGGGCTTGAATCCGTGGGACATGGCCGCGGGACTACTCTTGATCGAAGAGGCCGGCGGTCAGATCAGCAACTATGACGGTTCCAAATTTAGCATCTACACACCGCCGATCATTGCCAGCAACGGCCTCATTCATTCGCAAATGCTTAATGTCCTTAATTAGTTTTTTCCCAGACGCTTTTGTTTTTAACTCCTATTTCTATGCGGGCCTAGCGGCTTTGCGTGAGACGATTTGATTTAACGCAAAGCCGCAAGGTTCGCAAAGGAGAACGCAAAGTTGTCTGCTTTTACGATAATTGATGCGTGTGCTAACCTTAAATTTTGGTTAACGCAATACAGTAAATATGTCCTGGTTTAAAAGAGATAAACCGAAGATCGACGATCAAGATACTGAAGGCGAGCAAACCGTCAAAACGGAAGGCATTTTTGTAAAATGCCCTGAGTGTGAAAATGCGTTGTATAAACGCGAACTGACCGATTCGCATGAGGTCTGTACACATTGCGGATATCATTTTCGTTATACCGCAAAAGGGCGACTTCATGATTTGTTTGACGACGGCCGGTACGAAAAGCTTGACGAAGAAGTGACGTCTGGTGATCCGCTTGAATTTACCGACTCAAAACCTTACAAGGATCGCATCGAACAGGCTAAAGAGGTTTCCGGCTTGCCGGAGGCACTTATCTCCGGCAAGGGAATGACCGGCGGGCATCTCGTCTATGCCGGTGCGATGGATATGTCGTTTATCGGGGGCTCGATGGGTTCGGCGGTGGGTGAAAAGATCACGCGCCTTATGGAGTACGCCCTCGAAAATCGCGGGGCAGTCGTGATATTTGCGGCTTCCGGGGGCGCCCGTATGCAGGAAGGCACGCTTTCGTTAATGCAAATGGGTAAGATATCGGCGGCACTGTCGCGGCTGCATGATGCTCGATTGCCATTCATTTCGGTATTGACCGACCCGACAACCGGCGGCGTCACGGCAAGCTTTGCAATGCTCGGCGACGTGATATTAGCCGAACCAAAAGCACTGATCGGCTTTGCCGGCCCTCGCGTGATCGAGCAGACAATCCGCCAAAAGCTGCCAAAAGGCTTTCAACGCAGCGAATTTCTCCTCGAACACGGCATGGTCGACATGGTCGTCGACCGCCGCGAAATGCGCGACACTATCATTAGAATGCTTGATTTTATGATGAACAAGCAGGTTGCCGCCTAAGCGGTGTAAAAAATACTTTTTGTTCCGTAGTTCCTGTATTATCCTTTTCGTATGAGCACCTTGACGCTGCAATTACCTGATCTAGCCGAACCCGAGAGATCGAATGTTCTGCGGATGATCGCAGCACGGTTATATGAACGCCGCACGTTATCATTGTCAGAAGCCGCGAAACTGGCAAAGGTGCCGAAGTGGGATTTTGTAGCTGTGCTCGCGGAGTACGGGGTGCCTTACTTTAACCAAACGAAAGAAGAACTCGAAGACGAAGTAAGAAATGCATGATGCGGTAATCTCCGACGCTAGTTGTTTGATCGTTTTGTCTAAGATCGATGCAATTTCTCTGCTCAAAACCGTTTTTGATTCAATAACGACCACCCCGCAAGTCGCCGATGAAGTTGGGTTCGAGCTTCCATCTTGGATACAGGTATCTGCTCCTAAAATGACTACGTCATTGCATGACATACCCTCGTCAGTCGATATCGGCGAGGCGAGTGCGATCGCGCTTGCTCTGGAATTACCAAATTCAACTTTGATCATTGATGACCTTAGTGCCCGAAATTATGCAAAACGGCTAGGTCTCGATGTGACAGGAACCATCGGCGTTTTGGTCAGAGCAAAAATCGACGGTCACGTAGCGTCGATCCGTCCATTCGTCGAGGCGATCCGAACGACTAATTTTCGATTTTCCGAAACGGTTGAGAAGAATGCCTTCATTCTCGCCGGCGAGGAGCAGCGGTGAATTTTCCCGACGCCGAAAGTTATCTCTACTCACTCGGCAACGAAGTTTCGGCGATGAAGCTTGGGCTTGAGAACACCCGCACACTCCTCACTGCCCTCGGCAAACCACACGAAAAATATTTGAAAGTGCAGGTCGCCGGGACGAATGGCAAGGGATCGGTGTGTGCATTTCTCGATTCGATCTGTAATACGGCGGGGATCAGGACCGGCACCTATACCTCGCCGCACCTTGTTTCGATCACCGAACGGGTCAGGATAAATGGGGCCGATATCAGTGAAAGTGATTTTGCGCAACATGCGACGGATGTACGCGAAACTGCAGAAAGGTTATTGTCCGCGGGTGAGTTAGAGTATCGACCCACATTCTTTGAACAGATGACGGCGATCGCGTTGGTTGCGTTTGCCGAGTCAGGCGTAGAACTCGCCATACTGGAAACAGGCCTCGGCGGGCGGCTCGATGCGACGACCGCAGCAAATGCCGAGATAGCGGCAATAACGCGGATCGATTACGATCATCAGGAATATTTAGGTGAAACCATCGAGGAGATCGCAGGCGAGAAGGCGGCGATCATTCATGAGGGGTCGAAAGTGGTTGTTGGAAGTCAATATCCGGATGCCATGGCTGTTATTGAAAGGGTATGGCGGGATACTCAAGGCGGAAACCCGAGTGGTAACGAGGGTGTTCATGGGCTGTTGACGAATAAAGAAACACACTCCCTACCGGTCGTGTTTCCGCCTTTGGGGCTTGCTGGACGTCATCAGATCGAGAACGCAAAAAATGCGAGCCTTGTCGCTGAATTACTCAAAGAGTATTTTCCGATCACCGCTGAGAATATCGCTAATGGGCTGCAAAACGCCCGCCATCCCGGCCGGCTCGAATATGTCGGGCAATATCTTTTCGACGGTGCTCACAATGTTGGCGGGGCGAAAGCTCTGGCCGAATATCTCAAGGATTTTGAGACGCGGCCGATCACGCTTGTTTTTGGAGCAATGAACGATAAGAATGTCGCCGAGATATTATCGATACTTGCTCCGCTTGCGGAAAGGATCGTTGTGACAGAACCTTTGAATTCTCGTTCGCTTTCCTATGACGAACTTCTCGACCAACTGCCGTCGAATATGTCTAAAGAGAAAACATTCGTGACCGACACCGTCGCGAATGCGATAACAATCGCCGAGACTGTAACGCCGGAGGAAGGCTTGATCCTCGTCACGGGTTCCCTTTATCTCGTAGGTGAAGTAAAACAATTTTTCCGAGACAATCCGGAATTTGAAATTTGAGATTTGAGATTTCAAATTTAAGATAGATACATGCATAAATTGGTATTGATCCGCCACGGCGAGAGCCAGTGGAATAAGGAAAATCGCTTTACAGGTTGGAAGGATGTTGACCTGTCGGAAAAGGGCGCCGAAGAGGCTCATGCGGCCGGTAAATTGCTCAAGGCGGAGGGCTTTACATTTGACGAGGCATATACGTCGGTGCTCAAGCGGGCGATCCGGACGCTTTGGATCATTCTCGATGAGATGGATCTAATGTGGATCCCTGTTACAAAATCCTGGCTGCTCAACGAGCGGCATTACGGAGCCCTGCAGGGGCTGAACAAGGCAGAGACGGCGGCCCAGTACGGTGAAGATCAGGTCCTGATCTGGCGACGGAGCTACGACATTCCACCGGGCCCTTTGGATGAAACCGATGAGCGTTATCTTGGTGCCGATGCGAGATATTGCGGCATCGAGAAGGGGAAATTTCCCGCAACCGAGTGCTTGAAAGACACCGTGGCCCGCGTCGTTCCTTTCTTTGAAAACGAGATCAAACCAAAGATCAAGGCTGGAAAACGCCTGATCGTTGCCGCCCACGGCAACAGCCTTCGGGCGCTCGTCAAATATCTCGACAAAATACCAGATGATCAGATCGTCAACCTCAATATTCCGACTGGCGTTCCGCTTGTTTACGAACTCGACGCCGATCTCAAACCACTCAAAAGCTACTATCTCGGCAATGCGGACGCGATCAAAGCCGCGCAGGATGCGGTCGAAAATCAGGGCAAAGCCAAGTAGCTTATGTGGCAAAAAGCCCTATTTATCTTATTGATATTATTTTGCCTGTCGCCATGGGGGTCGCCGCCGGTCGCCCTTGCTCTCGGGCTTGGAATAGCGTTTACGATCCGCAATCCATTTCCTCAAATCGAGGGTAAAGTCACAAAATATCTGCTGCAAGGCTCGGTCGTGCTACTCGGTTTTGGGATGAATCTCCAATCCGTTTATAAGGCGGGCAAGGACGGGATACTCTTTACCATCGTCACGATCTTCGGGACGCTGGTCCTGGGCTATTTTGTCGGAAAGCTTTTGAGGGTCAGTGACAAGACCTCCACGCTTATCTCATCAGGAACCGCCATCTGCGGCGGTAGTGCGATAGCGGCGGTCGCACCTGTTATCGAGGCTGAAAAGGACGAGATCACGGTTTCGCTGGGCACGATTTTTGTACTCAATTCGATCGCTCTTTTTATTTTTCCGGTGATCGGGCACTTGCTGGATCTGACGCAGCATCAGTTCGGCGTCTGGTCGGCGATCGCGATTCACGATACAAGCTCGGTCGTCGGAGCGTCGGCATCGTACGGGCCCGAGGCTTTGGTGGTCGCGACGACGGTCAAACTGGCGAGGGCATTGTGGATCGCGCCGGTGGCCTTGATGTTTGCTTTGATATATCGCAAAAGGAATTCGGAGACAAAAACCAAGATCGCGATCCCTTGGTTTATATTGCTTTTTCTACTGGCAACGGCCTTTCGATCTTACGCCCCGAGTGTGATCCTGCCGAGTATTTTTGACTCACTTGTAAATCTGGCAAAGGCCGGGTTGACGGTTACACTGTTTTTTATCGGCGCCAGCCTATCGCTCGAAACGCTTCGGAAATGTGGCTATGGGGCGTTGCTGCAAGGCGTGATCCTATGGGCGGTTATCTCCGCCGTTTCGCTGTGGGCGGTTTATTATTTGCTATAATTTGCGTATGCAGCAAAATGATCCCGACGTCGCAGTTGAGTTAAAACCCAAAGCCCGGGGTGTTGTCAGCCCCGTCTATGTGCGATGGATAGCGTTTATCGTGATTTCGGTTTCGCTGGTTGTCTGCACCGTACTTTGCATTCTCGCTATTTGGAATTTTACCGAGTCCGACGCCGTTTGGCGTGCCATCGCCACGTTTATTGTCGTAAGCATCGCAACCGCGATCTTTACGTTTGTCAATGAAAAGCTGGGCTAGGCTTACCACTTTTTCTCGCCGTTCTAAATCTGCTAAAATACTCGTTTCGGATATAGCCAGATATTTGATCCGTAATGAGCATCAAGCAGATCACAGTTCGCGGAGCGCGGCAGCATAACCTAAAAAACATCGATGTCGATATACCGCGCGATAAATTTGTCGTGATCACGGGGCTGTCAGGCAGCGGCAAATCTTCGCTTGCTTTCGACACGATCTATGCCGAGGGGCAACGGCGTTATGTCGAATCTCTGTCCGCTTACGCCCGCCAGTTTCTGGATCAACTGGAGAAGCCGGATGTAGATTCAGTCGAGGGGCTCTCGCCCGCGATCTCGATCGAGCAAAAGACAGTATCGCGTTCGCCACGCTCGACGATCGGGACGGTGACTGAGATCTACGATTTTTTACGCCTTCTGTTCTCGTCTATCGGCCAGCCGCATTGCCAGCAATGTGGAGCTCCGATCACGCGGCAGTCGGTGGATCAGATCGTGGCAGGTATCTCGGACCTGCCCGAGGGCGAACGCGTGATGATCCTCGCCCCAATCGTTCGCGGACGAAAGGGTGAGTTTAAAAAGGAGTTGGAAAAGCTGCACAAGGACGGTTTTCTCAGGGCCAGGATCGATGGCGAGATGCGTCAGCTTGACGAAGAAATCACCCTCGACAAACGTAAAAATCATACGATCGATGTCGTGGTTGACCGGCTGCTGATGAAGGATGGCGTTCGCGAACGCCTTGTCGAATCCGTGAAAACGGCTCTCAAGCTTACGGGCGGTGCCGTCTTGATCTCGATCATTGATGGCGAAGAAAAGCTCTACTCCGAAAAGATGGCCTGTGTAAATTGCGGCATCAATATTCCGCCGCTTGAGCCGCGCTCATTCTCTTTTAACTCGGCTTACGGTGCCTGCAAACGCTGTCAGGGGATCGGGACGGTGCTTGAGATCGACGCGAAAAAGATAGTGTCCGACGGAGATGTGCCCGCCGGTAAGGTCGATTTCTTAAGCGGCGTTGATAAGTCGGGGGCAAGTTTTTTGCGGTCGGCGCTCGTCGCCATCATTGAAAAATTTACCGGCGGCGATCCGCTCGAACCGGCGGCCGCACGTCCGCGAAGATCGAAACTTAAGAAATTAAAGAACATGGTATTTGGCGGTGAGGACAACGAGCTTCTCGACGCAAACTTTAACGATCTGCCCCAAGAGATCCGCGACGCGTTTTTTAAGGGCACAAAGCGGCGAATCACGTTTCGCCACGGTGATTATAAATTTGAACGCGATTGGATGGGGGCCTTGCGGGCGATGCGCGAGCGGATCGAAAACCCGCCGTCTGAAAAGATACGCGTCGCTCTGGAAGAATTGATAGCTCCGATGGCGTGTCCGGCGTGCGAGGGCCAGCGTTTGCAGCCGGAAAGCCTCGCGGTTAGGGTCAACGGCCTCGGAATTGCTGATTATACGGGGCTGCCAATTTCCGATTCAGTCAAGAAATTTGACAGCATCAAGCTGAGCGCCCGCGACGAAAAGATCGCCGGGCTTGTCCTTAAAGAGATCAAGGGCCGACTTGGTTTTCTTGACGCGGTCGGCCTCGGATATCTCACGCTTGACCGCTCATCCGCAACGCTTTCGGGCGGTGAGGGGCAGCGGATACGGCTGGCAACGCAGATAGGGTCGCAGCTTCGCGGCGTGCTGTACGTATTGGACGAGCCGAGCATCGGGCTGCATCCGCGTGACAACAAACGCCTGCTTGATACGTTGCATGAGCTGCGTGATCTTGGAAATACAGTACTTGTGGTTGAGCATGACGCGGAGACGATCGAGAACGCCGATTATGTCATTGATCTCGGCCCGCTCGCCGGCACCCACGGCGGAGAAGTGATCGCGACCGGAACGCCAAAAGACATCGAGGCAAACAAAGAGTCGCTGACGGGACGGTATATGAGCGGCGAGCTGAGCATTGAGATTCCCGATGTCCGCCGCTTGCCGAACGGCCAACGAATAAAAGTAAAAGGGGCGAGAGCCTACAATCTCAAAAACATCGACGCCGAATTTCCGCTCGGCCTGCTGACGGTGGTGACCGGCGTTTCCGGCTCCGGCAAATCGACGCTGGTTGAGGAAATCCTCTATCCGGCGCTTTACAAGCACGTTTACAAGTCTGCCGTCGAGCCGCTCGAACACGACAGTATCGAGGGCCTCGATCTAGTAGACAAGATCATCGAGATCGACCAGAAGCCGATCGGCCGCACGCCGCGTTCGAATCCGGCGACGTTTACTGGTTTGTTCACGCCGCTTCGCGAGCTTTACGCGATGCTGCCCGAATCGCGAGTGCGAGGTTACAAGGCCGGACGTTTCTCATTTAACGTCAAAGGCGGCCGCTGCGAGGCATGCGAGGGCGGCGGGCTAAAACGGATCGAGATGAACTTTTTGCCGGATGTTTACGTGACCTGCGACGTCTGTCGCGGGCATCGATACAATCGAGAAACTCTGGCGGTTAAATTCAAAGGATTGTCGATCGCCGACCTCCTCGACACCACCATCGAGGACGCTCTGCCGCTGCTCGAAAACATCCCGTCGATCAAGCAAAAGCTCGAAACTCTGCTCGATGTCGGTCTCGGCTATATCAAGATCGGCCAGTCCTCGACGACGCTTTCCGGCGGCGAGGCCCAACGCATCAAGCTCGCCAAAGAGCTGAGCAAGCGTGCGACAGGCAAAACCATCTACATCCTCGACGAGCCGACGACCGGCCTGCATTTCGCTGATGTCCACAAACTGCTCGAGGTCCTCCAGCGTCTCGTCGATACCGGAAACACCGTCATCGTCATCGAACACAACCTCGACGTAATAAAATCTGCCGACTACATCATCGACCTCGGCCCCGAAGGCGGCTCCGGGGGCGGTAAGATCGTCGCGACCGGCACCCCCGAAGAGGTCGCGAGGGTGAAGAAATCATTCACCGGCCAGGCATTGAAAACAGCTTTGAAATGACGGGAAAGTTGTATAATACGAATTTGAGGTGATGGCATTATGACACAGACTTTTGAAGCAACTTATGACGGCATAGTGTTCCGGCCTGACAAGCCTGTCAAGATCAAGCCCAACACTCGTGTTCAGATCGTCATCACGACAAAGGATCAGTCAACGGGAACGGTTGCCGAGGTTGCCAGTCATTTATTTGGCGTGATCGACGTTGATGCCACAACTGACATTTCCGCCAACAAAAAACATCTGGAAGGCTTTGGTGAATGAGCGAAGATATCCTGCTCGATACCGGTAGTCTGGTTGCGGTTTTGTATCGGCGTGACGAATTCCATAAATGGGCAGTTAAAAGATCAATAAAATGCGTGCTCCCCTGCTGACTTGCGAAGCCGTTATTGCAGAAGCTGGTTTTCTCACTCAAAGAATGCTGGGATCAAGCAAAGCCGTTTACGATTTTGTCGAAACAGGCGCAGTGAAAATTGACTTTAACGTTAGCCAAGAGTTTGAAGGCGTTAAAGATCTCGCCATACGTTATCAAAATGTACCAATGTCTCTGGCAGATGCCTGTCTAGTTCGAATGAGCGAAATTCACGAAAACAGTACTGTTTTCACCACCGACAGCGACTTTCTGATATATCGCAAAAACGGCAATCAAATTATCCCAACAATACTTCCGTAAGACTCTCATCCGCTAATAGCCTCAATCATTTCGGTCACTGCCTGATTCAAGCCGACAAAAACAGCGCGGGAGATGATGTGATGGCCGATGTTGAATTCTGTTATTTCGGGACACGCGGCGAGGGCGGAGACGTTTGCGGTGGTCAGGCCGTGGCCGGCGGCGACAATGAGGCCGAGCGATTTGGCGTGGGCGGCGGCTTCTATTATGCGTGAAAGAGCAGATTCCGCTTGAGGGCTGAGCGGTGAATCATCGTTCCGGAACCCAGTCGCTATCGCTCCCGGTTCTGACATGACGGCCGTGTCCGGCTCAACGAGGGTGAGTTCGGCGTATTCGGCGGTGCAAAGCTCGACCTGGTCAGCTCCGGTGTTTTTAGCGGCGGTGATCTGTTCGGGGTCGGGGTCGATGAAGATGCTGACGAAGATTCCGGCGGCCTTTAGCTTTTCGACGGCGGCTTTGACGGTCTCAAAATTGTCGATGACATTGAGGCCGCCTTCGGTCGTGATCTCGTTAGCGCTTTCGGGAACGAGCGAGACCGCGTCGGGCTTTGTCCGCTTGGCGATCGCGACCATCTCGTCGGTCGCGGCCATTTCGACGTTGAGGTAGGTCGTGACGACATCACGCAGCAGCTCAATATCGCGATCCTGTATATGCCTCCGGTCACCCCGCAGGTGCACCGTGATCCCGTCCGCCCCGGCCTGCTCACAAATAGCCGCTGCCACGAGAACGCTTGGCTCGATGGTCTTGCGGGCCTCGCGGATCGTGGCGACGTGGTCTATGTTGACGTTTAGTTTGGCAGTCATAATTTTCTTTGCCGTATAGTCGTTCTAGTTAATACCGTAAACGAGCCTTCGAAGACGGTCTCCATCTCGCTCAGACGGAATAAAATTATATTTGCCGGCTCATCGGGTTCGAATTTATGTAATCGAAAGTAAATGACACCGGTTTCGCAACGAACTCCTTGATTAAATATCAATTCGCCAAAATCGCTGTCACATGACACGATTATGCGACCTTGCCGATTAGCAAGTGCAATAATGTCAATGTCTTCGATCGATTGGAAATCAGCAGCGATGCTTACGACATCGTGTCCTGCATCTTGCAAAAGCCGGACGCTTAAAAATGGTATGTGTTCATCCGCAAGAAGCAGCAGCATCAGTGACGATTGTTCTTATTAAACGCAAAATCGTCATTCATACACTCCGAAGCATATGCAAAGATCGCCTGAAGGTCGGCAGGCGTCAGTCTGGGATAGTTTTCGTAAAGCATTTTCTCGGTCCAGCCGTCCGCCAACCTTTCGAGAATGAACGCCACCGAAAGCCTCGTTCCCTTGATCGTGGGCTTGCCGAGTAATATCTTTGGGTCGCAAACTATTCTATCTTCCCAGTACATAAACTTATTATACCTCTATTTCGAGGCCAAATCATAGAGTCCATTTCGTGCATTCCGCCGTATCTGCATCAACTCGTTCATCATTCTTCGCGTGTCGCGGAGGACGCTGACCTTTGAACCGGCGACGTCGTTCCAGCGAACGGGAATCTCAGCAAGCCGTAGCCCATGATATTTGGCAACAAACAAAAACTCGACATCAAATCCAAACCTATCGATCGTCATTACATCAAGCAACGGGCGAAATTTGATTAGATTGAATGCTTTGAACCCGCACTGAGTATCGGCGAATGGCAGGCCCGACATTGTGCGAATAATAAAGTTCATCACCTTTCCGCCTTGTTCTCGCTGCCATGGCTGGTGCGTTCCGATAAGGCTGCGGTCGAGCGCACGCGAGCCGAATGTTATGTCGAACTCACCCTTTCGGATCGGTTCGATCAGCTTGTGTATTTCTTCGATCGGGGTCGATAGGTCGGCGTCCGTAAATAGAGCGATGTCGGCATTGGCGGCGAGTAGTCCGGTCTTTACGGCAAAACCTTTACCCCGATTCTTGTCATATCTAATAACGTTGGAGGCGACACCCGTGTTTTTCACGAGCACACCTTGAGCTATATCGGCGGTCCCATCGGACGAGCCATCGTCAACGACAATGACCTCACTTGCAAGGCCTGACGTCACGACGAAATCGAGTATTTTCGTAAGCGGCTCGACGAGGCGTTCGCTTTCATTATAGGCAGGAACGACGATTGAGATTTGAGGTTTCATGTAACAAAAAGGTAATGGTAAATTTTTGAAGGCGAAAAGTAAATTTGGACCGACGAGGAAAAGCCAAACGGTCGAACCAAAAGCTGTATATGATATATTGATAGGTGTTTGGATTGAGTGTTTATGAATAGAAATTTTGGGTTTATTGCGGTCATAGTAATTTTGATCGGTGCAGTCGCCGGCGGTTTATTGGGACGTCTCCCGTCGCCGACCTCAGCCGAATCCGGCGTGACAAATGAGCGTATTACAGCCGACTATAAAGAAGTACTCGATGCTGTGGATGCGAATTACGCCGGGGCGGTCAATCATGAAAAAATGACTGACAATTCGATGCAGGCCATGCTTTGGACACTTGACCCGCATTCCTCATTTTTCTCCCGCGAGGAGCTGCGAAAGCTTGACGAGGAGCAGGCATCGCAGTTTTACGGTATCGGCGTCTCGATCTTGCAGCACCGGGATGGCGTCTATGTTCAATCTGTAGTCCCAAATACTCCGGCGGACAAAGCGGGGCTTCGCTACGGAGACCGGTTTGTCACCGTCGAGGGCAAGGATGCTAAAGATTGGACCAGCAGCGAAGTGTCCAAGAATGTTCGCGGCGAGCGCGGCACGACGGTAAAGGTAAAGATCGACCGCGTCGGGGCGCAGAGCCCGCTTGATTTTGAGATCGTCCGCGGCGGTGTTCCGCTGCCGTCGATCCGCAATTATTTTATGCTGCCAAATTCGATCGGCTATGTCGGGCTCACCGGCGGCTTTCAGCAGACGACCGGCGAGGAACTCTCTACGGCCGTCGCGGATCTAAAAAAACGCGGAATGAAGAGCCTGATCCTGGACCTCCGCGGCAATCCGGGCGGAATTCTCGATCAGGCGATAGCGGTGGTCAGCAAATTTGTCCAGGGCGGCCAAACTGTGGTTTCCGTCAAAGGTTCGAAGACTGGGGCGGCCCGAGAGCTTCGCGCAACCGGCGGCAGTATCGAAGATTGTCCGCTGGTCGTGATGATAAACGGCGGGTCGGCATCCGCCTCGGAGATCGTCGCCGGTGCGATACAGGATTATGACCGAGGGCTGATCGTCGGCAGCGACAGCTTTGGCAAGGGACTTGTCCAGCGGGTTTTCCGTCTGCCTTACGGCACCGGTATTACGCTTACGACCGCGCGTTACTACACCCCTTTCGGTCGTTCGCTGCAACGGGATTATTCAAGTGGATCGATATATGACTACTACACGCACGGTGAGGATCAGCCGGAAACAGCCGAATTGGATGTGAAGCCAAAGCCGGCGGGCAGCCCGGTGACAGCCGCGAATGGGCGGGTTTTATTTGGCGGACGCGGCATCGAACCGGATATCCCCATTACTCCGCCTACACCCTCACCTGCACGCGGGCGTATCAATGAAGCAGCATTTTTCTTTGTCCGGCAGCTGGTTGCGGGTAAGATCGCCGGTCTTGAGAGTTTTAAGGTAGATAAACAGAGTTTTAAGGAAACGCTGCAGCCTAACGAATTTGGTATTAGCGACCGGTTGTTCGAGGCGTTTCGCACGTTTGCCGCCGCCGAGAGCAAGAACGGCCTTTCCGCCGACAATATTAACGGCCAAAATGAGTACGCCCGGATGCGGCTGCGCGAAGAGATCGCGACCGCCAATTATTCTAATGAGGCAGGCGTTCAGGTACTGCTCGAGGCTGACCCGCAAATCCTAAAGGCTATTGAGGCGATGCCACAGGCCGGCGGGCTGGTAGCCGGGGCGAAAGATAACCATAACTAAAACGCCTTTCTGATTTACGAGTCGGTAAAGTAAAATAGGGTTTTACTTAGCGGGCTCGATTTTATGTATAAACAGATCGGTATACTAACCGGCGGTGGCGACGCACCGGGACTGAACGCAGCGATCCGTGCTGTGGTCCGTACCGCAATTGGCGAATTTGGGATGAGATGCGTGGGAATTGAGGATAGCTTTGAGGGCATTCTCGGCGAAACGCACACGGTAAAGCTTACAACCAAGAGCGTTAGCGGCATTTTGCCGCGCGGCGGAACGATCTTGGGGACGCGAAACCGGGGTAGCTTTGTCAAAATGATCAACGGAAAGCTGAGCTACCCGGAAATGCCGATAGGTGAGGCTCTTGCCAACCTCGATATTCTTGGCATCGAAGCGTTGGTCGCGATCGGCGGCGAAGGAACACTGGCCATCGCCGATCAGTTTCATAAACGCGGTTTTCCGGTCATCGGTGTTCCGAAGACGATCGATAATGATCTGGCGGCGACTGAATCGACATTCGGATTTATGACCGCCATCGATATCGCGACCGAGGCGCTTGATCGGCTGCATACCACGGCCGCATCACACGACCGGGTTATGATCCTCGAGGTGATGGGTCGCAATACGGGGTGGATCGCACTCCACGCCGGGCTTGCCGGCAGTGCGGATCTGATCTTGATACCGGAGATCCCATTTTCCTTCGAGTCGATCGCGAAAAAGGTTGCGGCCCGCGACCAGAGCGGTTCCAGGTTTACCAACATCGTGATCGCCGAGGGAGCAGTCGAGGTTGGTAAAACCGAGATGTATCAGGATGCGGAAGCAATGCGGCTTGGCGGCATCGGCATTTACGTCCGGAAACGGGTCGAGGAAATGACCGGTAAGGAAGCTCGCTGCGTCGTGCTCGGCCATCTACAGCGTGGCGGCAGCCCAAACGCTTTTGATCGAATGTTGGGAACGAATTTTGGGGCCTGTGCCGTTCGAGCCCTCGCTAGCGGCGAGACGGGTAAAATGGTCGCTCTCCAAGCTGGAACGATCGTGACCGTTCCGATGTCGGAGGCGTGTGCCAACGTGAAGACCGTACCGGTCGACGGACAGCTCGTCCGTACGGCACGGGATATCGGTATTTCGTTTGCCGCACCAAAGATGTCGAGGCTCGGCGAAGACTCGATGTACGAAATGAGGGTGAGAGAAGCCTTGTAGGGCAATTTTTGTTATGGAAGAGATAAAGAAAAAACTGCGGACCGAGCTCGACATACTCGAACACGAGCTGCATTTTAAATTGCCTAAGGATATTCAGCATGCCCGCGAATTTGGCGATCTAAAGGAAAATGCCGAATACAAGGCAGCGAAAGATCGCCAATCAATGGTTCAGGCGCGGATCAGCCAGCTGCAGCAAAGGCTGATCGAGGTCGATTCGATCGACTTGTCAAAAATACCTGAGGGCCGTGTGGCCTACGGTTCGAACGTTGTTTTGTATGACGTTGAAAAAGACGAAAAGGTAAAATACCGCCTCGTCACATCAGAGGAAAGTGATCCCGAAAACGGTTTGATATCGACCGTATCGCCGATCGGACAGGCGCTGATGGGAAAAGAAGAGGGTGACGAAGTAAAGGTTAAAACACCAAACGGCTGGCGCAATTTTGAGATCAGCCGGCTGACGACGATACACGAGAAGGAGTGAGCAGTCAGCAGTCAGCGGTCAGCAGTCAGAAAGACTGCCCATTTGCTGAGTGCTGAATGCTGAATGCTGAATGCTTGGTGCAGGAATAGGACGAGGAGCGATGCGGATCATTAACGCGATGGTCCGTGCCCTTGCGTCTGCCGGTATATCACCAAATATTTTGACGACGACGGGTGTCACGATAAATATCGGCTGCGGCGTGTTGTTTGGCTTTGGTGAGTTTTTCTGGGCCGGCGTCGTCCTGATAATAGCGAACCTTTTCGACATGCTTGACGGCAATGTCGCGCGGCTCTCGGGACGGGTGACTAAATTCGGCGGATTTCTCGATTCGTCGCTCGACCGGCTCTCGGACATGGTCGCCTTTTTCGGCATTATCATGTTTTACGCGAGCGGAGTGCCTCAGCATTCGCTCCTTAATGTCTTTCTTGCCGGTGTGGGCATGATCGCATCCGTGATGGTCAGCTACACAACGGCCCGTTCCGAAGCGCTTGGCGTCAAAGCTAACGTGGGATTTTTGCAACGTCCCGAACGGATGGTTTTGCTCATCATCGGAGCTTTGTCGACATGGAGCTGGAACTCAGACTTCTTTCTCTTTAACCGAATGCCCCAGGTTTTGTGGGTACTGGCGGTAGGCTCGCTGTGGACGATGCTCCAGCGAATGATATATATCTGGCGGGAATTTAAGCGGATGGAGGCAGAGGAACGCGCCGGATGATAGACCGCTTGACAGGCCTCTGGCAGTCACTAACGTGGGGCAGTATTTTGCTTGGCGTCGGGCTTTTCCTAGTATCGCTGACAATCAGTTTTGCCGCGATCGGGATCGTCATGGTCAAGATCCCGTCCAATTATTTTAGCTCACATTACCAACGTGATTTTTTGCCGGACAGCCCGTGGATGGTTCGTTGGGGGGTAGTTATAGTTAAGAATATCGCAGGGATATTTCTTATCTTACTTGGCATTATTTTGTCGATACCGGGTGTGCCAGGGCAAGGGATCTTGACGATACTGCTCGGTCTAATAATGATAGATATACCTGGGAAACGTCCGCTCGAGGCGAGAATAATTAAGCGGCCAGCTGTGTTGGCGGCGATCAACAAGCTCCGCGCCAGATACCAAAAACCACCGCTCGAGCTGGATTAAAAATGGGATTCATCGACAAAATTCTTGGTAGAAAAAAAATTGATCCGCAAGCTCGGCGACGTTTTTTGCTTGCAAATGGACGCATCACCGATGGCGTAATACTTGACTGCGGGGTGAATCCGGCGGGCGAGGAGATCGTGTTTTTTTTATATACGCTTAACGGTGTCGACTTTGAGTCGTCGGATATTCTTACCGTCGAACAGCTTGCTGAGCCGGCAAAATATGCACCCGGAGCGAGGGTCGGGATACGTTACGACCCGAAGAATCAGGGGAATTCGATAGTGGAATAGCGGTCAGGATTCAGCAGTCAGCAGTCAGCAGTCAGCAGTCAGCAGTCAGCAATCAGCAGTCATTGCCCGAAAGTTCATGTTTAAGAAGATACTCATAGCCAATCGAGGCGAGATCGCCTGTCGTGTGATCCGTGCCTGTCGCGAGATGAAGATCGCAACGGTTGCGGTGTATTCGGATGCGGATAAAGCGGCTTTACACGTACGCATGGCGGACGAATCTTATCGCATTGGACCGCCGCCATCGGCCGAGAGCTATCTTCGTTGGGAAAAGATAATCGAGGTCGCAAAAGCGTCGGGTGCCGAGGCGATCCATCCGGGGTACGGATTTTTATCGGAGAATGCTGGGTTTGTCCGCGAGGTAACCAAGGCAGGCATTACATTTATCGGCCCGCCCCCCGAAGCGATGGAAGGTTTGGGCGGGAAGATGTCGGCGAGAAAGATCGCGATCGAGGCCGGTGTCCCGATCGTTCCGGGGACGACCGAACCGCTGCGTTCATTTGAAGAAGCAAGATCGACGGCTGACGAGATCGGTTATCCGGTGATGTTAAAGGCGTCGGCCGGTGGCGGCGGCAAAGGAATGCGGCTGGTTTTTGAGGAATCCGAACTCAAATCGGCGCTCGAAGGTGCTCAATCCGAAGCACTCGCGGGATTTGGGGACGATGCCGTTTATGTCGAAAAAGCTGTCGTCCGTCCGCGTCATATCGAGATACAGGTATTTTCGGATACGCACGGCAATCACGTTTATTTAGGCGAACGCGAATGTTCGATACAGCGTCGGCATCAGAAAGTTATTGAAGAAGCTCCGTCGCCCATCAATTCGGCCGAGCTGCGAAGGGAAATGGGCGAATGTGCCGTTAAGGTTGCCAGGGCCGTAAATTATGTCGGGGCCGGAACGGTCGAATTTTTAGTTTCGGATCTCGATAAGTCCTTTTATTTTCTTGAGATGAATACGCGGCTCCAGGTCGAGCATCCGGTGACGGAGCTTGTCACCGGCATCGACCTCGTTCGCGAACAAATCAATGTCGCTTGGGGTGAAAAGCTGTCTTTCACACAGGAAGACATCGAGATCAAAGGCCACGCTATCGAATGCCGCGTCTATGCCGAGGACCCCGAAGCCAATTTTATGCCGAGTCCGGGTACGATAACGCGTCTGCGGCTGCCGCAAGGCCCCGGCGTTCGTGATGACGGCGGGGTTTATGAGGGTTGCGAGGTTTCGATCTATTACGATCCGATGATCTCAAAACTGGCTGTTTACGGCAAAGACCGGCCCGAGGCGATCGACCGTATGCGTCGGGCACTCGCGGAATATGAGGTCGGCGGTATCAAAACGACGCTCGCGTTTTTCCGCGAGGTAATGGATGATGCCGAGTTTATTGCCGGAAATCTCGATACGGGGTTTATTACCGGATTTAACGAACGCAAAAGGACAATCGAAACCGACCAAACGACTCGGGATATGGCCGTGATCGCGGCGGCTCTCGCGTATTCCGAAAGACAAAAGGTAGTGATGGCAACCCCGAATGGCGGTGGCGGTAATGCTACCCGATGGGGAATCGCAGGCCGAGAGGCGGCAATCAACAGCCGGCTTTAGGATTTCAATTGCCACTAGTTTAGCTAGTGGTTAAGATTGTCATGAGCCACGATGGGATTAGCCGAAATGTTTGGCTAAAGCTTAATTCGATTTTGGGCCGATCGTATCCTCCAGCTAAAGCTGGAGGCAATTGAAGTGAGATCTGATAGTTGATCTATCAAGGTGGAGATTATGGAAGAGTTATTAAAACAATTGCTTGGGAAAAAGATCGACGTAACATGCGGCACGAATGCGACCTTTCGCGGAGATGTAGTCGATGTCAAAAGTGGTGTTCTTTACCTGCGGGATGAAGATGACAAGGTCGCGTATGTTGCCATAGACAAGATCGCGGTTGTTTACGAATGCCCGGATCAACACGCGCGGCCGGGATTTGTAAGCTAGATATTAAAAACTACCAATAGAAAAGCCCGGTGTTCAGTTGAACGCCGGGCTATAATCTATTCAAAATTATCTACTACTGATTGTCTTCCGGCATTGTTCCGCTTTCAGGTTTTAGTCTGCGATAGCCGACGATGCGGCTTGCCCAGTAACCTGCAAATGGCGAGTATGTGATGCCTTTGCTCGATGATGCCTGATAAAATCCATTCTCATCGGCGACGATACCCATGTGGCCAAGGTTGTTAAAAAACACAAGCGTTCCGAATTTGAAGCGGTCGTCACCGTAAACCGGCTCGGACTGTGACCACAAGCTGCGTGCGCTCTGTCGTGTAAAAAATATACCTGCCTCTTGAAAAGAACTCCAGACAAAGCCTGAGCAGTCATACGAATTCGGCCCGGTTGAGCCGTATCGGTATGGAAGTCCGTATCGTTCCTTGATCGCCCGATCCAACCTAACGCTGGTTGACATGCCGTAAACTGTTCTTCCGGCTGATAAGGCTCCGGGAGCATTGACTGCCTTTGACGAAGCTGTTCGCTTAACCAGCGGTGCGGCTTCGGGCTTTGCACCGACGATAATAACGTCATTGGTGAGCGTGGAGCGTGAGGCAGGCTGCTGTTTCGGCGGCGCAGGCGGCATATTGGTCGGCTGGCTGCTGGTCGTTCTAACGACTCGGTCGCGGCCTTGAGCCGAAGCAGCAACGGTAAAGCATACCGCACAAAGAACAATAAAGGACGACAGAACAAATATCTTTTTTAAATCTTTCAAATCAAAACTCCAGAAATCTAATGAGGCAGGGAACCTGAGGAGGGCGGTGATCTACTCACCTATTAATAAAAACCTCCAACACACGACGAATTCCAGTAAATCAGAAATTCTGATCTTGCTAACTATTCAAAATGTGTCCCTTGTTTTAACGCTAGTGAAACTAGCTATTAACACTATGACCTATAAGCAAACGAAATGCAATCTCATCGACTTTGTTATAGGTCAGGGAGGCGGAGATTGAGATGGCAGAAGCAGAAAACGAGTTGCAGCTAAAAAAAACAATGCCGTGCGGGAGCCTTTCCTATCTTTCGATAGAAAAGGCCCCGCCGCCCCACTACTGCCTTGAGCCCCTTTAGTTGTCCTGTGATAACACAAGACATACTCAATCGTTAGCGGCTTCCAATTTAAAATGCAGAAGCCCGCACGTGAGTGAGGGCTTAACATCCAAGTTGAGTGTTACGCCCTTACTTAAGTGCGGGCTTCTGCAAAGAAACTATGCTGAGAACGACGTGCCGCAGCCGCAGCCGCCGGTCGCATTCGGATTTTCAAATGTAAAACCCGAGCCCATCATATTTGTCGTGTGGTCGATGGTAATGCCGTTGAGATATTGGGCCGAAAACATATCGACAAAGAGTCTGATGCCCTGTTTGTCCATAACGAAATCCCCCGGTTTATTTTCTTCCTCAATGTTGAGGCTGTATTGAAAGCCCGAACATCCGCCCGGCACAACACGTACGCGCAGACCCGCCGTTTCGGGCAGATCATCCTCGCTCGAGAGAAATTTTTTGATCTCCTCCGTCGCGCTGTCCGTGACTACTAACTCAACTGTAGGTGATGCAACTGCTGACATAATTTTTGTTCTCCTGTCAAAAAATGAGGACTCGCTAAACGAATCCTTACTTAATTGTAAATATTAGCGAATTTATTTGAAAATAACAAGATGATTCCTAACCGATTAGTCTGTGAAGAAAAATATACAGGAAGATCTTTCTGGGTTGAAGCGACGAATAAAACCTACACCTTCATTTTTCACGCGATTCTCGACTAGCTGCATTAAAGTATCAAATCTTTCTTGATCCACCGGAGTTAAGCTCGCCTTAATAATTTGATAAGTCGATTTAGCCTCATTCTTTTTGGCAGATATAACTATATTGCTCAAACTAATTACTCTTTCGTCGGATTCTTGGTCGTTCATATGTTTTTACTCAGTGCTTTATTTTCAATATTTTACCGAGTTTGCGTCAAAATCACTAGTTCCGGTTTCATCGCCTCGATCGAGACTTGACGAGCGACCTCTTCGGCAACGTGACGAAACGCTGCCGATTGGGGTGAATCAGGTGCTGAAATAACAACGGGAACGCCGGTGTCGCCGCCTTCGCGGACCTCCATTCCGAGCGGAACCTCTCCGAGGAAATTGAGCCCATATTCATCGCAGAGGCTCTGGCCGCCACCGCGTCCGAATATCTCATATCTATTGCCGGTGTCAGGAGCGATAAAGTACGACATATTTTCGATCACGCCGAGCACAGGAACCTTCACCTGCTCAAACATCTTGACCGCACGGCGTACGTCGGAGAGCGAAACTTCCTGCGGTGTTGTCACCAAAACCGCTCCTTGAACGGGCACTAACTGTGCGAGCGAGAGCTGTACATCTCCCGTTCCCGGCGGCATATCGACGATCAGGTAATCAAGATCACCCCAATTTACATCCGACAAAAATTGACGCACGACGCCATGGAGCATCGGCCCGCGAAGGATCATCGGCTTATCGGGCGGCACGAGCACGGCCATCGATATCATCTTGACGCCATGCGCGTTGATCGGGATGAGCTTACCGTCCTCTATGTCGGGCTGGCCGTAGCCTGTTCCGAGCATCATCGGGACATTTGGCCCGTAAACGTCCGCGTCCATGATGCCGACCTTGGCACCATCAGCCGCGAGAGCGACGGCCATATTGACCGCGACGGTTGATTTGCCGACCCCGCCCTTGCCGGACGAGACAGCGATAATATTCTTCACGCCCGCGATCGCGATATTATTTGCGATACCGCGCCCCTGCGGCACTTCGGCGTCCATTTTAACCGCGACGTTGGTCACGCCATCGAGGGCGGAGACGATCCGGTGGGCGTCAGATTCCATCTGCTCTTTGACCGGGCAAGCCGGGGTCGTCAGCATGATCGTGAACGCCACATCACCGTCGGAGATCTCAAGGTTATGGATAAACCCGAGCGTGACGATGTCTTTCTTAAGGTCGGGGTCGATGATCTGTTTTAGGGATTCGAGTACTAACTCTGCTGATATTTGGCTCATTGTGTAATTGCGAATCGAAGTTATAAAGTAAAAGGGTATTGTAGCAAACACGGTTGCAAAATAATCAGCGGCCTGCCCCGGAATAAGTGAGATGTGCGAGGTAATAGGTGATAAGTTCGAGCTTATTACTTACGACCTATCCTTTATCACTTATTCCGAAAGAACAAATGAGCAAAGAACTTAAAGAAACCTATGACCATATTCGCTCGGGCGGCGGCGGATTTTATGAGCAGAAGCGCGGCCTGATCGCCGTTTGGGGCAAAGAGGCTGTCCAATTCCTCGACGGCCTGCTCACAAACGATATGAAAACGCTTGAGGACGGCGGGCAGATGCTCGCGGCGTTTCCAAATGCTCAAGGGCGGCTGCTCGCTGTCGTTCGGGTATTGCGTCAGGGCGATAAGTATCTTTTTGAGACCGAAGACGCTACGCGAGAAAAGGTTTTTCAAAATCTGTTTCGTTTCACATTTGCTGGCGATTTTTTTGTTGAGGATCTTTCTGAGCAGTATCGATACTTAGAGGTGTTTGGGGCTGTTGCCGGCTCCCCTCCTTACGAAGGAGGGGTGGCCGCGTTTCGCGGACGGGGTGGTTCATTCACAATCGTTGTTTCATTCGACGAGACGGACAAAATGATCGACAACTTGGTTTCGAGCGATGCCATTAAAATCCCCGACGACCTCTACGAAACCCTCCGAATCGAATCCGGCATCCCAAAATACGGCATCGACATGGACGAAACAACCATCGTCCCCGAACTCGGTCTCGACGGCCTCATTTCGTATAACAAAGGCTGCTACATCGGACAGGAGATCATCGCCCGCATCCACTTTCGCGGCCACGTCGCTAAGCAATTAACGGGTTTGATCCTGTCAGAACCGGGAGCGGTAGCGACTGGGGCTGAATTGACAACACCGGAAGGCAAGAACGCCGGCCGCATCACCTCGACCACATATTCGCCGAAACTCGAAAAAACGATCGCTCTCGCACTTGTCCGTTATGACTACCTCGCGGACGGCACAGAATTGGGTGTCGACGGCCAGACCGTTTCGGTCACAAACTTACCTTTCATAAAATAGCGTCGACTTGGTAAAATCTCCCCTTACTATGGAAGACCTAGACATTGATCTACCTAACGCCAAGCTCGCCTACACGATCATTCAATCGCTCCTCGACGGCCACGAAGCCCTCAGCGATCTGCTCGTTGTGATGTCGCACGCCCTGGACGAGGACGTTCTAAAAGCACTAACAAACACGAATGAGTGGGAGAAATACCTCGAATCAAAGCGTAATCTGGAATCGACGCATATGCAGATCGAGAAATTTACCGACGCACTCAAAATAATGGACAACGGATAATGGACAACGGACAATTGAAGGAAAATGTTTTGAAGGACAAGTCGTACAAGTTTGCTTTGCGGATAGTGAACTTATACAAACACTTGAGCGGGGAAAAGAAAGAATATGTTTTATCGAAGCAAATTCTTCGCTCCGGCACCTCCGTTGGGGCCAATATTACTGAAGCGAATCAGGGCCAATCAAAATCTGATTTTGTTCATAAACTTGCAATTGCACTAAAAGAAGCTGTTGAAACAGAATATTGGCTTTGTCTTCTTCGCGATAGCGAATACATTACAGCCCATCAGGCGGAATCTTTGATCGACGATTGTAAGGAACTTATTCGAATACTTACTGCTTCAATAAAAACAGCCAGGATTCAGAACAAATAATTGTCTATTATCCATTGTCCGTTATACATTTTAAGAGATGTTTGATCTCATCATCATCGGTGCGGGCCCGGCGGGAATCTCCGCGGCGTATGAAGCCAAACAGCATGGCCTTAACTATCTTGTGATCGAAAAAGGGCTGCTTGGGAATACGGTCTATAACTACCCGGTTGGTTTGACGGTCTTTTCGACGACCAACGAGCTCGAGATATTGCCGGGAGGGTTAAAGCCGGCCCGTGAAAAGCCGACTCGCGAGGAGCTTTTGTCGTATTATGTGCGGTTTGTGTTGGAGCATGATCTGAACATACAGACTGAGGAGACGGTCGCTAGTGTTCAGTGCGGAAGCCCGCGCGTCAGCAAGGGCTTAACATCCGTCGAACTAGTTAAGCCCTCGCTTACGCGCGGGCTTCCGCATTTTTTTACAGTCACGACCGACAAGGGCCGGTACGAAGCCCACAACGTCCTCTTCGCAATGGGCGCGATGGACCATCCTCGCAAGTTAAATGTACCGGGCGAGGATCTGCCGAAGGTCCACGATACATTTCGTGAGACCTATCCGTGGGTCAAAAAGCGTGCTTTGATCGTCGGCGGTGGTAATTCGGCGGGCGAGGCGGCGTTATTTTTGGCCGAAGAAGGAGCGGACACGACGCTCGCGATCTTTCGTGACCAATGGGAAAATGAAGATCCAAAACAGGGCTGTATAAAGTACTGGGTCAAACAGCCGCTTGAGGACGAGCTTAAGAAACATTGTCTGAAATTGTTTTTTCTCGGCAAGGTGGTCGAGATCCGCGATGATGAAGTCGTTCTTGAAAATGAAAACGGCGGGACCGAGGCTTTGCCAAACGATGTCGTTTTTGTGCTGATAGGCTCTGACGCCGATCTTACTATGCTAAAGAGTCTCGGTGTCAAAACCGAACACGGGAAAGCGGGCGAGGTGCCGGTTTATGATCCTGAGAGTTTTGAGACAAATGTCGCGGGCATCTACGTCGCCGGGCATTTCACCCACCAGCGCCATATTAAAGGTGCGATCGACGCGCCGAAATTGCTCGTGCCAAAACTTGCAAAGAGATTAGCCACAGAGAACTCAGAGGGCACAGAGAAAGCTAATGTTTAGCTCTGTGATCTCCGTGCCCTCTGTGGCTAGATTCCTAGACTTTTATCCTACTGCACGTCAGGTTTCTTCATTCTGACCATCACCTTTTGGTTTTTAAATTTCTCTGCGATGTTGGCCGGATTTACTTCATAACTCGTTACGTCGAATGTCTCGTCCGTAGCTCCGCCGACGGTTTGTGTCCATTTATATGGAAACTGAATGCCGCCAGTTGACCGATAATCGGAGAATTTCACGCTGTATTCAACCGAATCTGCAGCGGGGCCTTCGATCTTGCGGGTAAAGACCATAGTATCCTTCGGCTCACCTACCGCATTCGGGTCTTTGGTGCGGAAATTCATAACCGTTGGCATTGGCAAACCTTTGTAGGTCATCATCACGGGCAGATTTGAGGTCTGGCCAAGATAGATCTTGAACGACGAACCGCCAAATTCGGCAACGACAATGTTGCAGGCTGTGCCGTCAACCGAGCTTTCACCCCCAAAGGTATAGCTCACGTCCATTCCCTGCGGAGCAGTGAGCAGCAGGCCGAGCGTGAGCCGAAGCAGTTCGTTATGACGCATCGCATCGTGATGCCCTTCGCCGCCCACGCGATTAATCATGATCTGATGATCGCCGTCAAGGGTAAATGTCTTGCCGTCCTTTGAGGTAAATGTCGCAGTTCCCGAGCCGCCCTTGTTGACGATGACATTGCCAATTGTGCCGCCGCTAATTTCCTCTTCGCTGCCGTCGCCTTTTTTGATAATGATGTGCTTTTCGCCGGCGACGCCCGGATGCTCGGCGATCCATTTATCAGCATCGGCACCTGTGAGTTCCTGGACGCTGCCGTCATCTTTCTTGACGATTATCTTTTTGGAGATGTTGGCTCCGGTTCCTTCGCCTTCACCATTGACGATTACTTTCATATTGTCTTTGTCACCGCCCATCACAACGACATCGACTTGCTTATCGACGAACTTGACAGTATCGTCAGTGCCATCGGCGTTCCCCATCTTAATGGTCCGGGACATCTTGTCGGGAAACTGAAGAGCGATCTCAGTCTCGCCATCCTGCGGCTGCGAGACACCGTTAAGTTTCATCTGTCGGGTTGTTTTGCCGACGATGACCATGCTCTGAACGCTGCTAACCGCGGCATCACCGCCGATGGCCTGACGGGCTTTCGCGATCAGGGCCAGGGCCTTTTCGTCAGATTTGAATTTCGCACCGGTCCTCTCGACCAGCGAACCGACGCCGATGAAAAACACCGACACACATAAGATTGAGAATATAAAACGTTTCATAATATTTACCTCCGTTGTTTGTACATTATTGCTTTGCCACTAGCAACCAGAGCCCGAGCCGCAATCTCTCTCAGACCCCAAAATAGAATTTCGACATTACGGATATTCGCACGGCGGCGTTTGCAGGTGATTAAGAGAACGCAAAGAAATTGTTAAGGATGTAAAATGTGGCGAAAAACAGTGGACAATGGATAATGGACAACGGACAATTGATGACCATGGAGATCAAAGGATGAGCGACGGACATTCAAAAGAAAATGTCTTAAAAGACAAATCCAACGCTTTTGCTCTCAGGATAGTGCGTTAATACAAATTTCTTTCCGTTGAAAAAATGGAATTTCGGAAGCGAATCAGGCCCAGTCTAAGGCAGACTTTGTTCACAAATTGGCCATTGCATTGAAAGAAGCTGTTGAGACTGAATATTGGCTTAACCTGCTCCGTGATAGCGAATATATTACGGCTGTTCAGGCCGATCATTGTTGAATGACTGCAATGAAATTGTGCGGATTTTAACCGCCTCGATAAAAACGGCTAAGGTCAAAAATTCCTAGATTGTCCGTTGTCCGTTCTCAATTATCCATTGTTATGAAACGCTCGTGGACGACAATTTTTCTCATTGCGGGGCTCACCGCCTTGATTCTGCTTTCGGGTGCGTTGCAATACCGTTGGCTCAAGCAGATCAGCGAATCTGACAACGAAAAAGCTCATAAACGGGTTCAGGAACAGGCCGATCGTTTTGCGATGGATTTTAATCGTGAGATACAAAACTCGTACTTTAATTTTCAGACGGGATCTGAGACATGGGCCAAAAAAGACTGGTCTGCGTTTAATGAGCGATACGATTACTGGCGGGAAAAGACTGCTTATCCCGATCTGATAAGAGATTTTTATTTTCTTGGGTCGGGTGCCAATGTGGCTTCATTAAGGTACGATCGCGGAACTCGAGCATTCGTTCCGGTTGAGGACAACAGTGAACTGGTAGATCTGCGCTCCCGTTTTGCTGATAGTAAAAATTTCAAACCCGTCCAGGCCGATGTTTACACGCTCCTACTCCCGATCCATAGCGAAGGACAGAAAACTGCGGGGCCGATCATGATCCGGACGCCATCGCCTGACGGGCGGCCCGCCATCTCAATGCCGCCGACGATCGGCTATCTGGCAATAAAGCTTGATCCGGCCATTATCAAAAACAATATTCTGCCTGATCTGACGGCGAAGTATTTTGGCGACGGCGAATTTCTTGCATCCGTGACGGACAAAACAGGAGAGAGCGTTTTTCAGACGGTGAGCGGTGACGCCCGCGACGCAACCGCACCGCTGTTTGATCTCGCTCCGGACAACTTTATCTTTTACGCCAACAAGGACCTCATGGATAAGATCGGCGAACGCCGGCCGGATGTCATGGTTAGCCAAAAAGTCGAGACTCACAGCTTTAACCGCGTAGAGTCAAATACCGATAAGAGCGGTGCTCTAAAGATCGAGATCAAAAAAGATGATACGCCCCGAACGTCATTCTTTACGGCGACGACAACTACAACAGGTGGCCGCCCGGGCGACGTGGCGTGGACGCTCAATGTACAGCATGTATATGGTTCGCTAGATGCATTTGCCGCGTCTAATCTGCGGCGAAATTTGGGCGTAGGTTTTGGCCTGCTCTTTTTGCTTGCTTGTGCGATCGTCGCGATCATCATCTCAGCCCAACGGGTTAAACGAACGGCCCAGCGGCAGGTCGATTTTGTGTCGAGCGTCTCGCACGAATTTCGCACACCGCTCGCGGTGATCTATTCGGCGGGGGAAAACTTAGCGGATGGCGTTGCCAAAGATGACGGGCAAGTGGCGCGTTACGGCGATCTGATCAAGGGCGAGGGCAAGAAGCTGACGGGAATGGTCGAGCAGATACTCGATTTTGCCGGAGCTAATTCAGGCAAAAAGAAATATAGCCTTACTGAGACGGCTATCGGGGAAGTCATCAGCGACGCTCTGGCTGCTTGCCGCCTACTCGTCGATGAAAAAAACATCGTTGTCGAGACGAGTATTGCGATGTTGCCGCCGATCAATGCCGATAGAATTGCACTGACACAAGCGGTGCAAAATCTTTTGATAAATGCGGTCAAATACAGCAACGGCAGCACAAAAATGTATGTTAATGCCGAGAACGGCGGCGGTACTATCAAGATCTCGGTCGAGGATGAGGGCATCGGTATCTCGAAAGGCGATCTGCGGCAGGTGTTCGAGCCGTTCTATCGCTCTCGTGAGGTCGTTGACGCTCAGATCCACGGTAACGGTCTAGGTCTCTCGCTCGTAAAACAGATCGTCGAAGCCCACGGCGGCCGCGTTTTTGCAACGAGCAAGATCGGAAAGGGAAGTAAGTTCACGATCGAATTGCCGATTTGAGCGTTCAGCAATCAGCGGTCGGCGGTCCGCGAGACCGCTCACTTTTTCTGACTGCTGAATGCTGACCGCTGATTGCTATGAAGATACTTCTTGTCGAAGATGAAAAAGGCCTCATCATCACGCTCACGGATCGTCTGACGAGTGAGGGATTTGACGTGACTTCGACGGTGGACGGCAAGCAGGGATTTGATCTCGCTGCTTCCGAATCTTTTGACCTCATCATCCTCGACGTAATGCTGCCGAAAAAGAATGGCTATGACGTCTGCCGCGATCTGCGGCAAAAGGGAATTAACACACCGATCCTGATGCTAACGGCAAAGGGCGAGACGATCGATAAGGTGCTCGGGCTAAAACTTGGTGCGGACGATTACCTGACAAAGCCGTTTGAGGTGATTGAGCTAATGGCGCGTGTCGAGGCTTTGCTGAGACGTTCGCCCAATCAAACCGATGCGGCTCCGAACGGTGCTTTTCGATTTGGTGATATAGGCGTCGATTTTAAGCGTGCCGAGGTCACGCGGAGCAACACACCGGTCGAGCTATCGGCGATGGAGTTTCGGCTGCTGCAATTTTTTATCGAGAATCGCGGGACAGTGCATTCGCGAGACGATCTGCTTGACGCGGTTTGGGGCTATGACGCGATGCCGACGACGCGGACCGTAGATGTACATATCGCATGGCTGCGTCAAAAGCTTGAGAAAAATCCGCGTCACCCGCAGTATATCCATACAGTTCACGGCTTTGGCTACAAGTTCCTAGCTTGATTTCATCTAATGTCCACTACAAATTTAAAGCTTTATCGAATAAGGAACGACGTAAAGCACGACCGCCGCGTAGTGCAGAATGCTGCCGACGAGCACGAAAACGTGAAAGATCGCATGATTGTGCGGCAGGCGTTGCCAGGCGAAAAATATCACGCCAAACGTATAGGCGACACCGCCCGCGACGACCAGGATTACCGGAATCACGCCTAACGCCTCGATAAGCGGCTGGATAGCAAAAACGCCTATCCAACCCATCACGATATACGAAACGACCGAGAGCGCGGTAAATCGGTCGCGAAGAAACAGCTTTAGGAGTATGCCGATGACCGCAAAGGCCCAGATCGCGATTAGCAGATTTTGCCCAAGCGCGCCTTTCACAATTATTAATCCGAAAGGCGTATAGCTCCCGGCGATCAAAAGATAGATGCCGCAATGGTCGAGAACCCTAAAGATCTCCTTAAAGTCGGGTGCGATCGCGCTGTGATACATCGTCGAGGCGCCATAGAGGATAACAAGAGATAAGCCGTAGACCACGCAGCCTGTTATCGATAACGCGTCACCCCGCAAGCCGGCGAGCACGAGCAGAACCGCAAAGCCGACGAGACTAAGCGCCAAGCCAAATCCATGCGTGATCGTATTGGCAAATTCCTCGACCGATAGTTCTTTTAAATGGGCTCGAATCATGTTAGCAATGTTAGCAGAATGGATATGCAGAAGCCCACGCGTAAGCAAGAGGCGTAACATTCACGTAGAGTTTTCCTACCGGGCATTGGGTACGCCTTTTTTAATAGCCCGGTTTTTCGCAATTGGGTACCGGGGTTAGAATTCGGAATTTGACGTTGAACGTTGTCGACGCGCAACTCCTGTTTCGTAGGCCGCTTCCTCCACCCTTACTGCAACGGCCTCACCGACGCGGCGGTCAAAAACCGATGGGATGATGTAATCGGGATGGAGTTCGTCGGGGCCGATGATGTCAGCGATCGCATTGGCGGCGGCGAGTTTCATCGCTTCGTTGATCTGCGAGGCACGGCAATTCAGGGCACCGCGAAAGATGCCGGGAAAACAAAGCACGTTGTTGATCTGATTCGGATAATCCGAGCGTCCGGTTGCCATCACGGCGACATGTCCCGCTGCGTCTTCGGGCATGATCTCAGGTGTCGGATTTGCCATCGCAAAAACGATCGGGTCCGCTGCCATATTAGCAAGATCGGTCTCGTCTATAATTCCCGGTGCCGAAAGCCCCAAGAATACATCCGCACCCCTGATGACTTCATGCACGGTTCCCTGCTCATTGTCCGGGTTGGTGTTACGTGCGTACCAATCCTTGACCCAGTTCATATTGTCGTTCCTGCCCTCGTAAATTGCCCCGGTGGTGTCGCAGCCGATGATGTTTTTGACGCCCGCGGCCATTACGATCTTGCTGCACGCAACGCCTGCCGCTCCGATGCCGTTAACGACAACCTTAACGTCCTCCATCCTTTTTCCAACGATCTTGAGCGCGTTGATCAGGGCGGCGAGCACGACAACGGCGGTTCCGTGCTGGTCGTCATGAAAAACCGGAATATCGAGTTCTTCCTTTAACCTGTCTTCGATCTCGAAACATCGCGGAGCCGAGATGTCCTCAAGATTTATGCCGCCGAAAACGGTCGAAATGTGCTTGATCGTCTGTACTATCTCGTGCGGGTCCTTGGTATCAAGACAGATCGGAAAAGCGTCGACATTACCGAATTCTTTGAAAAGCTGGCATTTGCCCTCCATCACGGGCATCGCCGCCGCCGGGCCGATGTCGCCGAGGCCGAGCACCGCCGTTCCGTCAGTTACAACCGCTACCATATTTTTCTTGATCGTCAGGTTAAAGACCTTTTCAGGGTCTTTGGCGATCGCCTCGCAGATGCGTGCGACACCCGGTGTATATGCCATCGAGAGGTCTGAGCGCGTCTTGAGCTGCATCTTCGACGTGACCTCGATCTTGCCGCCCAAGTGCATTAAAAACGTGCGGTCGCTGACATTCGCGACCTCGACGCCGTCAATATTCTCAATCGATCTGACGATCTCCTGATCGTGGCTTTCGCTCGCCGCATTTACGGTGATGTCGCGGATCAAAAAATCCTTGCCGACGCTGACTATATCGATCCCTTCGATATCGCCGCCGGCCTTGCCGATGGCCGTCGTGATCTCGCCGAGTTTGCCGGGTTCGTTATGGATCCTAACGCGAAGAGTAAGACTATAGCTGGCGTTGGGTGTTGGCTTATGGTTCATAGGATCAATTACGAAATGACAATTACGAATTACGAATGCTAAATCCGGGATCGTAATTCGTAATTTGAAATTCGTAATTACTTTACAAAAAAGTATGCCGAAAAAGGTTTGTGAGGGCAAATAGACAAGGCGAGAGTTGATTTTACGACCGACTTCAAAAGATAGGACGAACCAGCCCGCGGAAGATGCCCATTATCTCAACCTTATCGGCGGCGAGGCGGATGATCTCGCCGGTATCTTCCGAACAGCAAAGTTCGATCTGGGCACCGGCGCGGTAATATTTGCGGAGCACGGCACGTTCCTTTTTTAAGATCGCCGCAACAATGTCGCCATCGCGTGCGAAGGTACGCAATTCGATAAGGGCGATGTCGCCGGGGTAGATGCCGCTTGGCTCGAGCGATTCGTCAGTGACGCGAAAGGCCCGTATCTCTCTCGCCTCGTGACCGCCAAACATAAAAGCGGGCAGGGCGAACGGCTGTTGCTCAGCTTCCGCATCCTCGCCGATGCCCGGCGTCTCGAGCCAGTGGATAATCTCGCCGCTCGCGGCCGTTACTTCGTCGTGGGCAAGGGCGATCGCGAAATGGCCGTTGACGCGGCGGCGTTCCAGAAAGCCCTGTGACTCGAGATCGCCGACGATACGTGCGATTCCGGCCTTTGAGCGAACGCCCATGTGCCGTGCAATCAACTGGTATGAGGGGCGCGCTCCGTGCGAATCGATATAGTGCGTGATGAAATCCAGAATTTCACGTTGGCGGCGTGTCGGTGCGAGCATGGCAACTAGTTTAGAGTTCAAAGTTCAAAGTTCAAAGTTCAAAGTTCGATAGGTAACGAAGTCTCTCATGATGCCGTACGCATTATGTCTCTAAGGTGAAATCTCATCCGACGAAATTTGCTATAATCATATCCGCACGGAGGATCTGATCTCTATCAACACCGTTCACGGATTTACCCGCGGATTAAAACAGAATCAACTCAAGCGTATCGAGCGGCTCTCGACACGGCGCGTTGCCTCCGACGACATTGTCTCGCCGGAGCTTGCTAGGCAGATGTCCGAGATCTCGCACGAGACCGGTCGGCAGATCGGCGTACTCATCAACCGCAAGGGCCAGATCGAATACGTCATGGTCGGCAACGCAAAGCAGATCGAAATGCCGGATTTCGGACGCGCCCGCGTGTCGGGAGACCGCTTTCGCGGGCTTCGATGCGTTCACACCCATCTGCTGGGCGAAAAATTAACGCAGGACGATCTGACCGATCTTGCACTGCTGCGGCTCGATCTGATGTCCATAATCCAGGTGGACCGCAAAGATGGCTTGCCGGGGATGGTGTATTCTGCTCATCTATTGCCGGTTTCGCCTAACGCCAATTTAACCGCAGATGACGCTGATGACGCTGATGACAAAATATCCGATCCGTTTCTATCTGAGCTATCTGCGTCATCCGCGGCTGACAAACGCGTAGGTCAGAGCGACGCGGATTTCAGTTTTCTTGAACCCGCTATACCGTCGCAGCTAGACACCGATTTCACCGCGCTTATAAATTCGCTCGAGGACGAGATGGCCCGGATTCGCCTGACGGCCCGCAACCGTCAAACCGGCCGGGAACGGGCGATACTCGTCGGCGTAACGACGGGCGATGCGGATGTGGCGGCCGAATCGATCGCGGAGCTAAAAGAACTGTCGGAATCGGCTGATGTCATAATACTCGACACGATCATCCAACGCCGCCCAAAGATCGATTCCAAGACCGTGCTTGGTAAAGGTAAGCTCGACGACCTGCTGATCCGGTCGATGCGTTTGGGAGCCGACATTATTGTGTTTGACACGGAGCTTTCGCCGGCACAGGTTCGGAGCCTGAGCGACGCGACCGAGCTAAAGGTAATCGACCGTCCGCAGCTGATCCTCGACATCTTTGCCCAGCGCGCGCAGTCAAGCGAGGGTAAATTACAGGTCGAGCTTGCCCAACTTAAATACCTTCTTCCGCGACTGGTAGTCGGGCAAAACTCGGCTTTCTCCCGTCTGGCAGGCGGCATCGGCGGACGCGGGCCCGGCGAAACCAAGCTCGAAACTGATCGTAGGCGTGTCCGCGACCGTATCAACCAACTTGAGAAGCAGGTCGATAATCTCGGTCGTCAGCGACATGAGCGCCGCAAGACTCGCGTGCAGAAGCACCTGCCGATAATCTCGCTCGTCGGTTATACAAACGCGGGAAAATCGACGCTGCTCAATGCTCTGACCCAATCGGACGTCTATGCCGAGAAAAAAATGTTTGCGACGCTCGACCCGACCTCGCGGCGGCTGCGTCTGCCCTACGATCAGGAAGTCATTATTAATGACACGGTCGGGTTTATCCGCGATCTGCCGGATACGCTTGTCACGGCTTTTCGGGCCACTCTCGAAGAGATCGCGGACAGCAGCTTGCTCATTCATGTGGTCGATGCGGCAAACCCGAGAGTGCTCCAGCAGGTCGCATCCGTCAACAAAATTCTCGGCGACCTTTCCTTCAATGAAATACCACAGTTGATCGTCCTCAATAAGACGGATCTGCTCTCAAGGGAAGTTATCGATCAACTAAGCCGGCAGATATCGCTTGACAGCGGGCTGACAAGCGTGGCAATTTCAGCTATTAGCCGCGAAACACTAAAGCCAATGGTCGCTGGCATTGCAGACCTATTAGGAAATACAACGATGGCTGCCGGATTGTCAAGATAAAGAAATGACCACGGAATACTCGGAACGCACGGATAAAACTTCCGGCTTTTGTTCCGCGATTTCCGTGTTTTCCGTGGTAGGGTTCTTTTGATACGTATGGAAATCAATGAACTTGACGAACTTGGTTCTAAACCAAGTAAGTTGATATTGGAAGAAGAAACCTACTCCATTATTGGAGCGGCAATGCCTGGAGCATAAGCGTGTGATCATCTGACTAGGGCTATGAGTAAGAGAATTCGAGATCTAAAATCACCGGTTTCCGCATGGCGGGAATGGGTGCTTGGCTGGATGATCCGGCCATTTGCCTTCCTCTCGCCCGAGCAGCAATTCTGGACGGGATTCGCTGTGCTCTGTCTATTGACGACGCTTCTGATCCACAATCCGCTATGGCGCGTCTCAGCCGAACAGCCGTATCAGGCGGGCGACATAGCTCGCGAGAGTATTATTTCCCCAGCCGATGTTTACTTTACGGACCCGGACGAATCCGAACGCCTTAAGGCTGAGGCGAAAACCGCGGTCAAACCGATCTTTCGGTACGAATCAACCAAAGCCGAGCAGGCCGTACAGGGTTTTCTCTCGTCATGGGAAAATCTCCAGCGCCACGGCGGCGAGAGTAATACCAATCAGAAAATTTCAAACACGGACAGCAAAGGCGAGGTCCATTGGCTCGGTGCGGGCGGTGCTGAGGTCGGGAAGACATTGGCGGCCAGAGCGTTTAGCCGTAACGAGCTCGATGCCGTGCAGAGCGCTCTTCGTGAGGCGGCCGAGGGCTACATCTATGACGATGCGGAGCGTCAGTATTTTCAACACGAGGTTTTTGTATTTGACCGGTCGAAACCAAATTTACAATCGACCGTCGCGATGCCGGAGAGCAATTGGACATCGCTCTCAATTGCCCGGAATAAATTCCGCACCCGGTTATCCGCTATAAAAAGCCTTTCGCCTAAGGAGGCCGATGCTTTTTACACGGCGGGTGAGATCCTGATCGAACCGAGCATCTCATTTGACAGCGTGGCAACAGAAACGGCTCGGCTAGCGGCTGTAGAAAATATACAACCCCGAACGGTAACGCTGAAACGCGGGCAGAAAATCGTTGACGAGGGCGGCATCGTAACTGAGGATGTTCTGTCAAAGATCTCAGCTGTTCGTAATTACACGTCATCGTCGCGGCAAGTTAATCGGTTTCTCGGCCTACTGTTGATGATCACAGCTTTATTCTGGATCGCGTGGAAATTTGTCCAGCATCGCGGTGTCCTGCCGAGGCTCGCTCTGTCATCTCGAAAAACATTTGCCCTACTTGGGTTCGTTGTAGTTACACAGACGGCTATCGTGGCCGCATTGTTTCGCGTTGCCGAATTTACGGCGCTGCAAAATATCAAGGCCCCGATGAACGATTCGACGCTGTGGGCGTTCGCCATCCCGTTTGCGACCGGCAGCCTCTTGATGACGCTGCTTGCGGATCGGCCAACGGCATTATTCACAGGGTTACTTAATGCTTTGATCGCGGGTTTTCTGGCGCCACGCGGGCTTGAGTTTACGGTATATGCGGCCATTGCGTCATCGCTCGCCGTATATGGTATCGGGCGATATCGCAGCCGGCAGACGGTTACGACAGCGGGCGGCATGGTCGGAGCCGCGAGCGCCGTGCTGGCAATTGCGATGATCGCATTTACGCAGCAGCCGTTTATCCTAAATACGATCTTGCTCGCCGTTGCCTGCGGCCTTGCAAGCGGAATAATCACGGCGGCGGTGACAGCGGTTTTATTGCCGGTTTGCGAGAATTTCTTTGGTATTCTGACCGACGTCAAGCTGCTTGAGCTTTCAAACGCCGACCTTCCGGTTTTGGGCCAGCTTGCTTTGCGAGCCCCGGGGACCAATCAGCACTCGCACGCGGTCGGGCAGCTTGCGGAAGAAGCCTGCCGCGTGGTCGGTGGCAATGGATTGCTCGCGCGGATCGGCGCGCTTTATCACGACATCGGCAAAACGGCCGCTCCGGAGCATTTTGTTGAGAATCAATTGCAGAAAAATCCGCACGACCGTCTTAAGCCAACACAGAGCGCAAAGATCATCATTAGCCACGTCACCTATGGCGTAAAGCTCGCCCGCGAGATGGGATTGCCGGCACGGATCATCGATTTTATCCCGCAGCACCACGGCACCCGCACGCTGCATTATTTCCTAAAAAAAGCTCAGGCCGAGGCCTATGATGAAAAGGAGATCTCCGAAAGTGATTTTCGATATCCGGGGCCAAAGCCGCAGTTCAAAGAAGCCGCGATAATGATGATCGCCGATTCGTGTGAGGCCGCGGCGCGCAGCCTGGCAGAGCCGACACCGGAGAATATTCGCTTTATCGTCAGCAAGATCATCGATGCAATATTGCAGGACGATCAGCTTGACGAGTGCGACCTGACCTTGCGCGAACTAACCCAGATCCGCGAATCGATGATCAAATCACTCGTCGCTATCTATCATTCGCGCGTCGACTATCCCGGTTATGTGCCGCCGACATCGGGCCAGTTCAAATTTGTTTCCGGCGATAGCGAAGGCGAGCACGGCGGGATGAAATACCTGGATCCGGCGGACATTCCGGTCAGCTTAGGCGGCGAGATCGAGGATGAGGCGATCGACCGTTCGCATGAACCAAGCCGGGCGGAGGCAAAAGCAGCGGAGTAGCAATTCTGGATTCAAATTTTGTAACTCAGAAAGCGAGACCACAAAATAACATCTGATTTTGGCGTTTGCACGAAAATAAACAAGGTTGTATAAACTGAGATATTTGGAGGCGAATCAAGTGGTTATCATTTGGATATTAGTAGGTATTGTAATCGCGGTCGCGGGGTGGGTCGGCTTTTGGGTGCTCCTGACGTTTATTAGCGGTAAAACCAGTTGGCAAGAGAAATTTGTCGGCGGCACTGTCCCGGAGACAGCCCCCGATGGCTTTTATAAGGGCTCGGCGTATCTGCTAGGCACCGGACCGGTGCCGTGGCTTGGCAAGTCTTTTGAACGTGAGAACGAAAAGGGCTTTAATATCTTTTCGCCGACCGGAGCGTCGCTGCTAAAGATAATGACCCCTTTCTACAAGCTTTTTCGCATTAACGCAGACGGCAATACCGACGCTTATTATTTCAAAACCTCGACCAGCCCGGGGTTTCGCGACAAGCAGATCGATACCTTTAAGCTTGACTACGATTCGCCGGAAAATCCGTTTCTGATCCGCATCATTCTCGACGAGATCGTCCAGCTTGAGGGCGGAGAATATCTTGGCAAGGTCCACATGAAAGTATTTCCGGGCTATTACGCGACGATCGGGTATTTTGGTTTGCGAAAATAATTATGTTACGGCGTTATACATTTTGGTTTTCAGCGGCGATCATTTTTCAGCTAATGGTCGGTGTTCTGCACGCCCTGAGCCTCTTTATTGCGTCAAGGCCGGCCAATGAAACCGAGCAGCAAATGCTGATGTTGATCACGACGTACAGAATGGATCTCGGGGCCGGTTTTAGCCCCACCTACGCGAATTTATTTACGGCGGTTAGCTCTTGCTTTACATTTCTCTGTCTTTACGCCGGGCTGACAAACGGCTATCTACTCTGGAAACATACCGAGCCGGCGGTAATGCGCGGCATAATCGGTATCAATGTCGCCATATTCGGAGTGGTTTTTTTAACGATGGCATTTTTTACGTTTCTGCCGCCGATCGTATTTACCGGGCTGATTTTTGTCAATTTGTTGGCGGCCTTTATTGTAATCCCAAAGATCGAATCCGCTGTCTGAATAAGACCTTAACCACGAAATACACGAAAGGCACTAAATTAAGAAAGGATTTTTTCTTTAGTGTCTTTCGTGTTTTTCGCGGTTATATCTTATTTCTTAACTTTTCGTAGGTTGTTTGAAGTGTTTCCGGTAGTGTCCGTGTTTGCCCGATGGCCGTCATAAAATTTACGTCGCCGATCCAGCGGGGCAGGAGGTGCATGTGAAAATGGCCGTCAACACCTGCTCCGGCGGCTTTTCCCAAATTCATTCCGAGATTGATGCCGTCCGGCGAGTAAACCTCTGAGAGGGCGCTCTGCGCCGTTTTTGTAAGATCCATCATTTCGTCCGTAGTACTTTTATCTGCTTCGGCGATCGTTCCAAGATGCTCGTAAGGAATGACCATAAGATGACCGGTCGTATATGGATAGATATTGAGAATTACAAAGTTAAACCCGGCGCGCTTGAGGATAAACTTATCCGCATCGCTTGCCGGGTCGGCTAAAATTTGGCAGAAAACACAGGCACCGGTCTTAGCCGAGCTGTTTGCCGTTATGTAGTCATATCGCCACGGACTCCACAAAACATCCATAACTGAGGACTTTATTCGCCTACGTTAATAAGTTCTTTAAGCTCTTTGCCCGGCTTAAAATAAGCTACGCGTTTGGCCGGAATATCGACCGCCGCACCGGTTTTCGGATTGCGGCCCTTTCGGGAATTGCGTTCTCGTACGCGAAAGCTGCCAAACCCGCGAAGCTCAATCTTCTCGCCCTTGTTAAGAGTCGTCGTAATGCTATCGAAGATGATCTCAACAAGCTGTTCGGCGTCCTTTTTGGTCATGTCCGCTTCTTTAGCAACTGTTTCGACCAGATCAGCTTTAGTCATTTCTTTATCTCTCCAGAGATTTTCCCTTACAGCCCTTGAAAAAACCGGTTACCGCTTTTAGGCAGATTTTGTTTCCGTCTCGCCGGCCGGAGCCTCATCGGGGCCGTTCTCACCCGCCACGACAGCATCGGAGGGAGCTTCGTCAGGCTCGCCGGCCGCCGCAGTTTCGTCCGCCACCGAAGCATTGGTCGTGTTTTCAGCCGGATCTTCAGTCTCAGCGACCGCTTCGGCTGCTGGGTCTGTAACCGGGACATCCTCGACGGGCGTTTCCTCAGCGGCAGCCGGAGCATCTTCGACCGTAGCGGAGGGCTCGTCTGCTTTTTCAGCAGCCGGGGATTCGTCGACCGTTGGTTGATCGGGTGTGACCGCTTTGGCGAGGGCGGCCTCTTCTTCAGCTTTTGCCGCCTTTGCGGCTTTCTTTGCCTTTTTCGTTTCCTTTGGTGCTTCTTCGGCCGGTGCTTCCTCTGCCGCGTTGCCAAATTTCAAATTAGCAAGCTCGCCCAGGCTCGCCATCCCGCCTTTAGCTTCGCTTGAGTAGGATTTGGTCTCCGTGTAGGTCGTGACTTCGTCTTCCTTACCGACGGCTCGATGCGATAGACCGATCTTTTGGTCGCCCGCTTCGATGCGGAGGATCTTGAAATCCATTTCCTGTCCAAGCTGGGCGAAATCCTCGGCCCGGTCCACCCGGTCATCTGATAGTTCCGAGATGTGGCACAGACCTTCGAGTCCCTCGCCCAGTTCGACAAAAACACCAAAGTTGGTAAACCGCGATACTTTGCCTTTGACGACGTCACCGGGGCGGTGCGTCGCAACAAAACCTTCCCACGCGCTCGGTGTCAGATCCTTCATCGAGAGCGACAGACGCTGACCGTTCTTATCGATGCTGGTGACGATCGCCTCAACTTCCTGATCTTTTTTGAGAACGTCTTTCGGATGATTGATCTTTTTAGCCCACGAGATATCAGAAACGTGTACGAGCCCGTCAATCCCCTCCTCAAGCTCAATAAATGCGCCGAAATCGGTCAGATTACGAACCCGTCCACGTATCTTTGATCCGATCGGATAACGGATATCAACCATGTCCCAGGGATTTTCCTGAAAATGTTTCATGCTCAGGCTGATGCGTTTCTCGACCGTATCCACACCGAGAACTTGTACTTCGACTTCCTGGCCTTTGTGATATATCCGCTTCGGGCTTTGGGCACGGCGTGCCCAGGAGATCTCCGAGACGTGAACAAGTCCCTCGACACCGGCCTCCAATTCGACAAAAATGCCGTAATCCGTGACCGAGGAAATGATGCCTTTGAGATGTGTATCGACCGGATAAACCTCGACGACGGTTGACCACGGATCGGGCAAGAGCTGCTTATAGCCGAGCGAGACCTTTTCCTTTTCGCGGTCGAGCTTCAATACCTTGACCTGAATATGATCGTTGACCTTAAATTGATCGGCCGGATGATGAAGACGTCCCCACGACATATCGGTCACGTGGAGCAGGCCGTCGATGCCGCCGATATCAACAAAAGCACCGTATTCCGTAAGATTTTTGATCGTGCCTTCAACGACATAACCGAGGTCGATATTAGCCAGCGTCTCCGCTTTTTGCGCATTTACGACCTCGTCGGTCAGCGCTTTGCGCGAAAGGACGATGTTGTTGCGGCGGCGGCTGAATTTGATCACCTTTGCTTCCAATTCCTGGCCGATATAATTATCGAGGCTCCGGATCGGCCGCGAGTCGATCTGCGAGCCCGGAAGAAATGCTTCGATGCCGTTGACATCGACACGCAGGCCGCCCTTCGTCTTATCAATTACGCGGGCAATGACGGGTGTTTCAGCGTTAAAAGCGGCTTCGATCTCGTCCCAAACCTTTCTGCCAAGGGCGTCCGTCCGTGATAATTGCGGGGCCGAATCACCCGAGTTGATGTTGCGGATAACGACTTCGATCGTGTCGCCGACACTGACGGTCAACTGACCATCCGGGCCGGTCAGTTCCTCGACCGGAACAAATCCCTCGGATTTATAACCAAAATCAATCAGAACTCCGCGGTCGGTTACGCCGAGGATGGTGCCCTCAACCAGTTCACCCGGATGATAAACGGTCTGTTCCTGTTCAAATTGCTCAAGAATTGCCCCAAAGTCGATGTCGCTAGATGGCGCAGCGTCCTCCACCGGATCCGTTTCAACTTGGTTTGGTTGAGCATCAGGAACGGAAGATGTTTCTTCTGGTGGAGCGGACTGTTCGCCTGTCACCGCAGACGGAGCAGGCATCTCGGCCGGAGCTTGTTGCTCAAGCGGAGCGGCCGGTGCTTCATCCTTGTGATCGGCTGCCGTTGGTTGTGGAGCGACTGGTTCTTGAGCGGTTGCGGCAGACGTTTCAACGGCCGCACTGGTTGATTCTGATTGTTCAATCGCTGTTTTCTCGATCGTTGCCGATTCTTCAGCGTCCTGGGTTACCTGATTTGTCATTTACGCGTGTTATAACTTCCTTATTAAACTACTGTACTAAAAGCTATTTACCCCCTATTTGTCCGAAAGCCGGAATGACGGATACGCATCCCCATTCAAGGGATGCTGCTTCGGGGGCTCTAAATGCTCCCTCGTCCGGCCTTTCCGCTCGTCGTGGTAAAACTAAAATTTACACGCCAAAGTGTAGTTCTGTCAAGACTTAAGCGCCGAAAAACCTTGATAAATCAACATTTGCGTTCAATCTTCGGACTTCGCCGTCCAAAAACACGAATGAAAAAAAACGGGTCCGCTAGCTTCGCGTGATCATGTCGCTCACGGTGCCGACGCCACTCGATTTTTCCATCTCTTCTCGTGAACTGGTTGTCGTATTTTGAATCCCCGCCAGACGCAGACGGAATTCGTCAGGATTTGTCGATCCGCGCAACGCCTCGTCAAGGGTGATGAGACCAGATTGGTATAAGTAAAAGAGCGATTGGTCAAAGGTCTGCATACCGTACTGCGATGTACCGGCAGCGATCGCATCGCGAATCGCGGAGGTCTTATCTTCGTGAAGGATGTAATCACGGATCAGTGGCGTTGACATCAGTACCTCGACGGCCGGGATGCGGCTGTTGCCTTTAGCCGATTTCATCAGACGCTGCGATACAACTGCTTTCAGCAGTCCGGCAAGTTGGATCCTGATCGATTTTTGCTGATATGGCGGAAATGCCGAGATGATGCGTGTGAGTGTTTCAGGGGCGTCCAAAGTATGCAGGGTCGAAAGGACCAGATGCCCGGTCTCAGCGGCGACGAGTGCAGTCTCGATCGTCTCGAGGTCGCGCATTTCGCCGACGAGGATAACATCCGGATCCTGCCGCAGAGATCCACGCAGGGCCTCGGCGAATGACCGCGTATCAACATCGACCTCACGCTGGGTGATAAACGATTTTTTGTCCTTATGCAAAAATTCTATCGGATCTTCGACCGTCACGATGTGGCAATTTCGCGTCTGATTGATGTGGTCGACGATGGCGGAGAGCGTGGTCGATTTGCCCGAGCCGGTCGTGCCAGTGACGAGAATAAGCCCGCGACGTTCTTCGGCAACGTTATTTAGAATCGGAGGCAGGCCGAGCTCGGCAAACGATTTTACGGTGTCGGAAATCACGCGGGCGACGATGCCGATCGAATTACGCTGCTGAAAAATATTCACGCGAAAGCGACCGAGCCCGGAAACTCCATAGCCGATATCGACCTCGTAGGCCTCCTTGAAATGTTGTTTTTGGCGGTTCGACATCATCGAAAACGCCATTTCGAGCGTTTCGTCCTGCGACAGCCGATTTACACCCGAAAGCTGTTTTAATTCGCCGGTGACGCGGACAACCGGATAGGAGCCTGCCCGCAAATGCAGGTCGGAGGCCCCAAAGCTCATCGCCATTCGTAAAAGATCGTCGATTCGGGTAGGCATAATCGGGGAAAGCAAAAAGAGTTTCGGCTGATAAGGCTGGCGTTTGAAGGCGTAGCAGGACGCCTGGCAGCGGAAACTATCTAAACCAAGTTTAACGCCTATCAAACCTTTAGGTCAATATTTTTTTCAGATACTACCGAGCATCCGAGATGGGCGCGACGTGATTCGACACTCTATCGCTGACAGCGTAGAATCAAATTTTCACATGAGCAAAGCAGGAAAAATCAATGCGGTCGAACCGCCTTATGCGATACCGGGCGGCGAGATCTCGATCGAATGCGAGGGATTTAATGCGCGGCACGGCGCAGATCATGGCGTTTTTATCGGCGAGGAACGATGCCGGATCGTCGCTGCCTCGTCGAGCCGTATTTTGGCCATTGTGCCTAACGGTGACGGCGACGGACGGACGCAGATACATCTCGAGAGCGGCGGTGTGCGCGGCGACCTTTTCCCGCTCGTCGTCGGAAAATTGCTGGCCGACGAAATGCATATTGTCGCAAATCCGGCCATTGACCCATCCGACGACGCGCTTATTTTGACGCGTTCGGGTTCCCGCGGGCAGCAGCTGCCGGCGACGCTTTACCGGCTCGAACCGGACGGCTATCTCGACGAGCTTCCCGAGGCGATCCTCAATCCGACAGGCATTGCCTTTGACCGCGACGGGCAGATGTTTGTGACCAATCGGGCGCAAGGCGAAGTTTACTCGGTCGGGCGCGACGGAGCCTCGACCGTTTATGCGACCGGTCTTGGCATTGCCACCGGGCTCGCTTTTGACGCGGAAAATATGATGTATGTCGGTGACCGCTCGGGGACGATCTACCGCGTCCGCGATTTTGCCGAGATCGAGACCTTTACCGTGATGGAGCCGTCGGTCGCCGCTTATCACATGGCATTTGCACCGGACGGAAGATTGTTCCTGACCGCTCCGGGGCTAGCCAGCCACGACGCGGTACATGTCGTGGATAAGGAAGGCTTTGACGAGACATTTTTCCGCGGACTCGGGCGCCCGCAAGGCCTGGCATTTGGTAAGGACGGCCATCTGTACGTCGCGGCGTGCTTTCAAGGGCGTCACGGAATAGTTAAGATCGCTCCCGATGGTTCGAATGCATCCCATTTCGTCGCCGGCAACAACGTCGTCGGCCTCTGCTTTACCCGCAAAGGCGATATGATCGTCGCGACAAACAACAGCGTATTCTCGATCCCGTGCGGAGTTGAGGGGACGCTGTTGTAATAAAGAAATTTACCGCAGAGACGCAGAGACGCAGAGAAACCCGAGAAAGCATTGTTTTGCCTTATCGGGTTTCTTTTTTCTCTCTACGTCTTCGCGCCTTTGCGGTTAAGATCCTAGTGATTCATTTTCATATCCGTCATTTGTTTTGGCGACATGACCATCGGCAGGCGGCCGTCGGCGTCTTTTGTTAGGTCGAGAAAGTCCTTGTCGCGGACGATCGAGGCGAATACGGCGTCGACTCGGGCTTCCATCATCTCTTTTGTGCGGACCTCGTGGTAGCGTTCGTACTTGTAAAAATGACGTTTGAGCAGCTCGAGGGCTTTATCTTTTTGTCCGTTCTGGGCAAAGATCGCGGCCAGATTGTATGACGCGGGTAGCAGATTTATATTAGCCATCGCGACCTTGAGAGCCTCGTCCTTCTGGCCGTTGGCAGCCATAAAGACGGCGGCGAAGACCAAATTATACGGGTCGGTCGGGTCCATCGCCAATGCCTTTTCGGTGTAGTAGGTGCCTTGCTTGAGGTCGCCCTCGGAATTCCAATAGACGGCCAGATTGCGGTAGGCAAGAGCGATCGGGTATTCGGCGACCGAATCTTCCATCATGTGCATGCCCTTTAGGAATTCGCCCTCGTGGATCGTGATCTTACCCAATCCATGCAGGGCGACCGCACGTGAAAGCGGGTCGGCAGGCATGTCGAGGATCTGGTGAAACTCAACCTTGGCCTTTTCCCAATCGCCGATGTGGTGGCGATGCAATTCGGCAAGATAACGCAGCGGCGTCGGGTCGGCAAGGTCCATGTTGCGGGCTTGTGTGTAGAGTCTGTCGGCCTCGACGTACTTGGCTTTATTCTCGGCGACTAGCCCGCGCTTCATGAGCTGGACCATCCGGGCCGAAACTCTAGGGTCAAAATTTGGAGCGTCGGAAACACTGCCAATATTTTCCGCACCGAGCTTTTTCAATTGCGCGGCCGCCTCCTTGGCCTTTTTGGGAAACATGCATTTTTCGGCGGCGACGGTCTGATAGAGCTTGATCGCGGCCGGTTTATCGCCCGCGTCGGCTTTGGCTTTGGCGTCTTTCAGGCGCGTGTCGATAGCGGTTTCGCGGGTCTTGATCTCGCCGCCGACTAGCTTTTCGACATCGCCGACATTGATCTTGCCGCCCTTATTTTCGACTTTATTGACCAACGTGCCGTCCGGCGTGGCGAGCACGGCGATGGGCAATTTCGATCCGCCGATGAGAGTTTCGGCGTTTGCCGTCTTAACATCCGCGAGCTCCATTGCGACGCACTGACCGGCAAATAGCGAAAGGTTACGAGATTCGAGCAAGCTTGAATTTTTGAGCTCAGCTGCGGACGCCGGAAACCAATAAAGAACCAACCCCGCCGTGACAGGCGGTAATTTTGCGTCGCGTATTTTCCAAGGCACATGATAAACGGTCGGATTTGGGCCTTCGCTGCTGCCACTGCCCGACATTCCGCCGCCTCCACCGCCGCCGCCTCCGCCGCAGGTTGCCCAGACGGGGGTCGAAACAAATACAAAGACGAGTAGAAACGCGACAGAGCGGGCTAAAATTGTTTTCATAGCGATGCTTTTATAAAATCGGACGAAGGCGTCCAACCAAATTCCTTGCCTCAAACGGGCTATTATATTTACTATAGTCGTGACCGATGAAGATCAAAATACAAATAACATTGATACTGATGCTTGCAGTCGTTTTTGGGTTTGCCTGCGGCAAATTTTCGACTGTTCCGACCGAATTCCCGACGCCTGAGCCTCCGCCCCGTTCGACGCCCGCACCTAAACTTGAATTAAAACGAGACGCCGAGCTTGAGAAAACGATCGCTAAGATCGCCGACGCGGCAAAAGGCAAGGTCGGCGTCGCTGCGGTCGTGCTCGAAACGGGCCAGTCAGCCACGCTCAACGCCGATCAGCATTTCCCGATGCAGAGCGTCTACAAACTGCCGATCGCAATGGCGGTAATGGAACAGGTAAAACGCGGCGAACTCGACCTCGACGAAAAGATCGGCGTTACCAAGGAGGATATGGTACGCGAGGGGCAAGGCTCGCCCCTGCGCGATGCAAACCCGAACGGCGGGGAATTTACCATCCGCGAGCTGATACGTCTCGCCCTCATCGAAAGCGACGGCACTGCAAGCGACGTCTTAATGCGTCTCGCAGGCGGTCCCGACGAGATCCAGTCATATCTGACGCAGATCGGCATCCGCGACATGAAGGTCGTCAATACCGAAAAAGAGCTAGGGGCTAATTGGCAGACGCAGTATGAGAATTGGGCGACGCCGGCGGCTGCGGTGGATCTGCTTCGTTCGATGAGAGAATGGCGTCAAGGTGCTGACGATAAGGATTTAGTGCTTCATCAGTTCATGGCAGCGTCAGTACCGGGGGAAAAGCGTCTGAAGGGGTTGTTGCCAAAAGGAACATGGGTTGCCCACAAAACCGGTACCGGCGGAACGCAGAACGGCATCACGGGAGCGACCAACGACATCGGAATAATTTCTTTACCTAATGGCAAACATCTCGCCATTGCGGTTTTTGTTTCCGATTCTCCCGCTGACGAGAAAACCCGCGAGGCGGTGATCGCAAAGATCGCAAAGGCGTGTTGGGACAGATGGAGCTTAGAGGCTAAATCGAAATAATTTGAATTGATTTCCTGCTATAAATACATTATTATAGCCATATAGCCATTATATGGCGGTATAGGCATATTGGAGCACATTTCAAATGACATATTCAGTAAAAGAAGCAAAAGATAATCTTAGCGAGATCATTCGTCTTGCAGAGAGCGGGCAGCCGCAGATCATCCGCCGTCATGATACCGAGGTGGCCGTCGTTGTTTCTATCAACGAATGGAAACGCTCGAAAGGTAAACGCCAGACTCTGGTTGAGGTGTTGCGAAACAGCCCGCTTGTCGGCCTCGACCTTGATTTTTCGCGCCAAGACGATCTTCCGCGTGAGATCGACCTCGGAGGATAAGGGATGTCATATCTTCTCGACACCTGCGCCATTTCCGAGATGGTGGCAGCAAAACCGGATCAAAGTGTATTGGAGTGGTTTGAGCATCAGCCGGAATCAACGCTCTACTTAAGCGTGGTGACGTGGGGCGAAATTCAGAAAGGCATTTATCAGTTAGCCGCCGGAAAGCGAAAGGTGCAGTTGGAGACTTGGTTTTTTGACGATCTGTTTCCGACATTTCAAGGGCGGATAATTAACATTGATGAAAGACTGATCACCACTTGGGCGAAAATGCTCGCCAGTTTCAAAAACAAAGGTATTGTCAGGCCGTCATTTGATTCATTGATCGAGGCAACCGCATTGCAGCACAATATGATTCTTGTAACTCGCAATGAACGGAATTTTCGTGATTCAGATGTCAGTATATTTAACCCGTGGAGCGAATCCATTTAGTGGCTATTACATACGAAACCGTCCGCCAGATTGCCCTTGCATTGCCGAATGCTGAGGACGGATTGTCTTATGGAGCACCGGCGTTGAAGGTGCGGAAGAAGCTGTTTGTGAGGTTTCGTGAGGAGCTGAATGCGGTTGTTTTGAAAACGACGTTTGAGGAACGCGAGGAGCTGATGGCTGCAGATCCGGCGGTTTATTACATCACCGACCATTATCTAAATTACGAATATATACTTGTCAGTCTCGAACACGTCGGCGAAGATGCTCTCACGGATATGATCCGCCGTTCATATAATCTCACTATCAAAACAAAGAAAAAGGATTAACCGCAAAAAACGCCAAAAGCACGAAAGAATCTCTTTCCTTTCGTATTTTTAGCGCTTTTCGCGGTTAATTCTTACTTACCGGCTTTGATGTCGGCGATACGCTTTTCGAGAGCGGCGATGTCGGCGGCCTTGATGTTTGGATCGGCTTTGCCAACTACGACCGCACGTTCGGCGGCGACCAGAGCATCCGGGCCGCGGCCTAGACCGAGCAGGATCGTTGCTTTGCGTTGGAGATTCTGAAAAGTCTCTTTAGTTGCGATCTGAGCATCCGTGATCTTTAAAGCCTCATCGAACCACGCATTCGCTTGCTCGGTTTGTTTATTTGCTTTTGCATAGTTTGCGGCGCTAATTCGAGGCCCGGCATCATCGGCCTTGGCGGCGGCCACGTAGGCTTTTAAGTGGCCGATGGTTGCAGCGACCACATCTTTTACCTCGACGTTAAATCCGACGCGGAGCTTTTCCCAACTGACCTTAAAAGTTGCCGTCGTATCCGTAACCGGATCTGCCGTATAGCTGAGCAATTCCTGGCTGTCGGCGACCCACGCGGGTTTTGCTTTTACGCGAAGGGCGTCCTTTTTGGCATCGTAGGTAAAACTGCCCCATTGGCCGTCGTCCTTGTTAAAGATAAATGTCCAATCATCTTTACCGGGGATCGAATGGAGGCTGTATTTACCAGCGCTAAGCGGCTGGCCGTTGATCAGTACGTCATCGGTAACGGTAAATAGTGTTGCTTCGTTAGCACCGGTTCGCCAGACGTGGCCCCACGGCACAAGGACGGCGTCCTTGGGCCGCTCGTTTTGGTTGTCGAGCGTTGCTTCACCCGCGACAGCGGTCGGCCAGTCACCATAAACTTTGCGGCCTTTTACGGCGGGGCGACTGTAAGTGATGGTCACATCGGTCGAGCCGATAGTTTGCATTAGGCTCGCTTTCTGGCTCGGACGCGGAACCGGCGGACGGATTTGCGCGGATACTAGGGTGACCGAACTTATCAAAAGTATGAGAACCGGCAAGAAATAAATAGCTCTGCTTTTCATATAAATTAAACTGCTCCTGTAAATACTGATTTCTATCCCAGAATATCGCTAACCGACAGGTTAAAACCATCCATCGTTTCCGAAACGGCGTTTTCGCCGCGAAGGTATATTTTTACAAGGCCGTAAGCCGATTCCTTTGGCATTGAATGAACTTCGACGTGTTCGGATTCGAGATCGATTATCCATGCTTCCGGAATGCCGGCCGCGGCATATTTGGGTATCTTCCGCGACCGGTCAAAAGTGACGGTAGAATCGGAGACTTCGATAACCAGAGCAACGTCCGCTCCGGTCGGATGCGAATCGCCGTAAAAATCCTCGCGGAAATGCAAGACAGCTATATCCGGTTGAGGCTCGCTGCGGTCGCCGGCAATTATCGGGCTCTGAACCCGGACAATGAATCTCTTACCCACGAGTGAAGACAGGAAATGGTTGATAAAATCAACTGCTCGTGCATGCCGGCTTCCAACTGGTGACATTTCGATGATCTCTCCGTCGATCAGTTCCAAGCGGTCCTCCGGGCCGAACGCACCGTGCTCGGCCATAATGTGGTACATATCGACCGAGATCGGATAATGTTTTCGCTGAGGCTCCATATTGCTAAAGATTATACTCCAAACGTGCGAAAAAAGTTTTGCTATTCATCATCATCGTGTGCTCTCACACGGCCCGATGCGACGGCCTCGTCAACCACCTTTTTGAGAAGGTTGCCGGGGAGCGGATCGTAATGCGAAAACTGCATATGATACGAGCCGCGGGCCTGTGTGACGGAATTGAGCTTTGACTGGTAATCGAGCATTTCCGATAGGGGCACCTTAGCCTTTATCACCTGTTGCTTGCCTCGCATTTCCATACCTGCGACACGGCCGCGACGCGAATTGAGGTCGCCCATTATGTCGCCCGAAACTTCCATCGGTGTAAAAACCTCTACATCCATGATCGGTTCGAGCAGGGTCGGCTTTGCCTTTTCCATTGCGGCACGAAACGCCTTGCGTCCGGCGGCGCGGAAACTATGCTCGTCCGAATCGACCGCGTGATAACTGCCGTCGATCAGCGTTACCTTAAAATCAACAAGCGGATAGCCGGCAACGGCGCCGCCGGCCGCGGCCTCGATGATACCTTTCTCAATTGCCGGCCGGAAGTTTTGCGGGACCGAGCCGCCAAAGATCTTATCGACCCACTCGAAACCGCCGCCCGGGGCAAGCGGTTCAAAGATGACCTTGCAATCGCCAAACTGGCCGCGTCCGCCGGACTGTTTCTTGTGTCGGCCTTGTACCTCCGCCGTGGCAGTGATCGTTTCTTTATAAGGAACCTTTGGCGGATGAAGCGTGACCTCGACGTGATACCGGTCGGCAAGTTTTTTTACCACCGTTTCTATATGAAGCTGGCCCGAACCGGATAAAATAAATTCGTTTGTCTGTGAATCGCGGTCAAAATGCAGAGAAGGGTCTTCTTCTAAAATTTTATGCAGCGCGGCCGAGATCTTGTCTTCGTCCGCCCGAGATTTTGGTTCGATGGCAAATGCGATGGCGGCCTCAGGATACTCGACTTTTGGATAAACGATCGGTTTCGCCTTGTCCGAAAGCGTGTCGCCGGTCTGTGTGTCCTTTAGTTTTACAACAGCGATGATGTCGCCGGTCGCGGCCTGCGGCACCTTGTCAAGATTCTTACCCGAAATAACGTGGAGGGCTCCGAGGCGTTCGGGCACGTCGCGGCTCGTGTTTTGCACGGTTGCGTCCGAAGCGATCGTACCGCTTACAACCTTCATCACGTTGATCCTGCCGGCAAATGGATCGGCTATTGTGCGAAAGACATACGCCGAAAACGGCTCGTCATTCGAATATTTTCGTTTGATCCGGTCGCCCGTCATCTCGCTGTCAGCAAAACCATATTCGGATTCGTGTGTCGCCGGGTTTGGGCCAAATTCGACGATATGATCGAGTAGGATCTGAAGCCCGATGAGATTTGTAGACGAAACCGCATAGACCGGACAGAGACGGCTATTGGCGATCGCCCGGGCCAGATTGGGGATAATGTCTTCCTCGGGGAGGGTACCTTTATCAAAATATTTCTCCATCAGTGCGTCGTCCGATTCGGCGACGATCTCGATCAGGCGCTCGCGGGTCGAATCAAGCAAGGCCTTTTCTTCGCTGGGAATTGCGATGCCCTTGGCCTTGCCAGCCTCGTCAAACTCGTATGCTTTTTGATGAACGACATCGATGACCCCGCGAAAATTTACTTCGTTTCCTATCGGTAATGTAAACGGCACGATCGAGCGGGCGAACGAGTCGGCGGCTGTTTCGAGAGCGTGGGCAAAATCGGCGTGCTCCTTATCGATCTTGTTGATGACCATAAAACGCGGCAGCAAAAATTCGTTAGCGTATTGCCAGGTCTTTTCGGTCTGGACCTCGATGCCGTGCACCGCATCAACGACGACGAGCGCACAGTCGGCGACTCGCAGCGCTGGTCTTGCATGTGAAACAAACGCCGCATAACCCGGCGTGTCGATAAAATTTATCTTGGTGTCCTGATATTCGGCGTGGGCAAAATTGTTGTTGAGCGAAACCTTTCGTTCGATCGAATCCTCTTCGAAATCCGTGATTGTCGTCCCTTCATCGACCTTTCCCCAGCGGGTTGCGGATCCGGCGACATAGAGTAGGGAACTGACGAGCTGGGTTTTACCCGCGTCGCCGTGTCCAATGACAGCCAGGTTTCTGATATCCTCAGTTGCAAATGCTTTCATGTTCGGCAAACTCTCCTTATTGGGCAGATTCCAAATTGGATATTCCAAGTTCCAGATTTAGGGCCCGATTTGGAATATGGAATCTGGAACTCAAAATTTTGTTTTGGTAACCATTAAATCTATCTTAACAATCTGAAAAGGGCAAGAAACCCCCAGTAAACGGCGCTGCAATGTTTGTGCATCGAAAGCATGATTTATAGTATTGTGAAACCTATAAAATTCGCCTTGGAGAAAAATCAATGTTCATTAAGAAATGGAAACTTCGTGGTTTGACGGCGGCGGTGCTGATCTCGGCCTTTTGGCTGACGAGCATACCTGTGGCCGCTCAGGATCTGGTGGCGGTGAGCAGCCTGACGGGCAGCTCGAGTATCTTTGTATTTCGAAGTTCGTCACGAACGGCCGCGCGCCGCGTTGTTTCCAAGCCGACACGGTCTAAGGCCCAGCGAATGGAGAGCGTCAACAGCATCAAGAAACAGTATGTGACACTTGCCAAAACCACTCCAAAGACAAATCGAGCGAAGATCGTCGACCCGACCAAGTTGGGGCCAAAGGGCGGTCGTGATCTGCCGCCGGCCCAGGCGTCTAAGCTATTCTCGGGCGTTGGTGAATACTATGTTGCTAAGGGCGACTATGATCAGTCGTTCGATTTTTTTCGCGATGCGATCAGGCTCGACGAAAATAACGAGCTGGCCAAGGCCGGATTTAGCGAAGCCCTTGCCCTCAAAGGCAATGACATGCTTGTGAAGGATCAGGCCGCGACAGCCAAGGGCCTGTTTCTCGAGGCGATAAAATATGATTCGCGCAATGCCGCAGCCTACTTTGGTCTCGGGGAAGTTTACTCGGAGCTTGATCAGCAGGCCGAGGCGATCGCGGCGTACGAAAAGTCTCTGCAAAGCGACAAGGGACTGACCGAAATTTATGTCCCGCTCGGCATCTTATATTATCAGGCCGGTGAAATCGCCAAGGCCGATGACCTGCTTTCCAAGGCGTTGGTAAAATCCGCAGGCAATGCTGAGACACAGTTTTTCCTCGGGTTGATCCGCGCATCACAAAACCGTCTCGAAGATGCGCTCGCTGCATTTCAAAAAGCTGAAACGCTCGATCCGACCTACGCCGATGCCTTTTTTAATACTGCCGAGGTTCTCGTTAAACTAAATCGTGCGAGTGATGCGGTACCGGAATATCAGAAGGCGATCAGCTTGAGGGCAAATTATGTTGATGCTCTGATCGGCCTCGGCCGGGCGTTTTACGAACTCAAAAACTACCCGGAAGCGCTCAAGACATTTCAAGACGCGGCCAAGATAAAAAATGATAATTGGGAGATCTTTGCCGGGCTGGGTGAATCTTACCGGCAGTCGGGCGATTTTGAAAAAGCTGAGTCCAATTATAATCTCGCAGGTCTGTTTTTGACGCGGATGAAAGATTTTAATCCGGATACCGCAGCCGATCTTTACAGCAAGGCCGGGTTTGTCATAGGTCAACAATGTCCGCTTAATATGGCAAAATTTGTCCCGTGCAAATGGACATCGGCCATCAAGGCCTTAGAAAAGGCAGTTGAATACGGCAAAAACCCACTCGATCAGGCAAACCTCGGATGGGCTTACTATAACTCAGCCAGAATTGATATCGAGAACAAAGATGCAGCATCGGCCGCCCCAAAACTCGAGATGGCTAAAACCGCACTCGTAAAAGCAATCGCGGAAAGCCCGGCGATCGCCGATGGGGCACTGCAAAATCTTGGGGCCGTCCAGATCGATCAGGGTGATTTTACCGGTGCGATCGCATCGCTGACAAAGGTGGTGGACAAACATCCCGAATGGTTCTTTTCCCGATACGCCCTTGGCACCGCCTATTATAAGGTCAATGATTTTAACAATTCTGCCAAGTGGCTGCGTCTGGTCGTCGACGCTCAACCGAATTACATACCGGCGCTTTCAAGCCTCGGTTATGCCGAGATAAAGCGTAAAAACGGCAAAGAGGTCCGGCAGATCATCGAGCGGTTAAAGCCGCTTGATCTGCTCGCGGCCGCAAAACTTGAGAGAGATATGAAATCTGCGAAGCTTTGATCGACTCGGAGATACAGGAAAATGTCAGTCTTGCACCCTACACGACCTTTAAGGTCGGCGGCGAGGCACGTTATTTTGTCCGTGCTGAAAGCGAAGATGCCGTTGTCCGTGCCCTCGCATTCGCTGATAGCAAGGCGATTCCCGTTTTTATCCTCGGCGGGGGGAGCAATGTACTAATCTCGGACACGGGATTTAATGGACTTGTTTTACAAATCGCCCTGAAGGGGATTCTAGATTCCACATTCCAAATTCCAAAACCCGGACCAGACGAAGATCAAAACTTACGCACTATCACTGCTCGAGCCGGGGAAGACTGGGACGATTTTGTTGAGCATTGCGTGAAGAATGATCTGGCCGGCGTGGAATGCCTCAGCGGCATCCCCGGGTTCGTCGGCGGGACGCCCGTCCAAAATGTCGGTGCGTACGGCCAGGAAGTGGCGGAGACCATCGTCGCCGTGAGGTGCTACGACCGAAAAACGGGGGCATTTGTCACGCTCTCAAACTCCGAGTGCGGTTTTAGCTATAGGACGAGTATTTTTAATTCCATCGCAAAGGATCGTTATATAGTTTTGAGCGTTACATACGCTTTGCAGGAGGGCGGACGGCCAAAGTTCAAATACAAGGATCTTATTGAGCATTTCGGCGAAAAAAAGCCGTCGCTTGCCGATGTGCGCGACGCGGTCCTAAAAATAAGGCGTGCAAAATCGATGGTCATCGATGCGGCTGATCCAAATTCACGGAGCGCCGGTTCATTCTTTAAAAACCCGATCGTTGAAAAAGGAAAGCTTGCGGAGATCCGGCAGTCGTTTGATGTTGTTCCGCATTTTGAAATTGGCGATAAAGTGAAGATCCCGGCGGCGTGGCTGATCGAAAACGCCGGTTTTCATAAGGGTTATGCACTGGGCAATGCGGGCATTTCGTCAAATCACACGCTGGCGATCATAAATCGCGGCGGGGCCTCGGCATCCGACATCATCGCTCTAAAAAAGGAGATTCGGAGAACTGTCGAGTCAAAATTTGGCATCCTGCTCGAACCGGAGCCCGTCTTTGTTGGCTTTGAAAACCTCAAAGAAAAGTCTCGAATTTAGCTTGACGAGTGGCGTATAATGGATTTGATTCGGGGGTGAATATGCGGAGAATGAAAACCAGTTTATCGCTTTGGGTCGTTGCCTCAGTTTTCTTTTCGCTTCTGCCTTTGCAGAGGAATGTTGCTGCGCAGGACCTTGTCGCAACCGAGGATATTGCGGGCGGTTCGAGCGTCTTTGTCTTTCGGGAATCGCGAAAAAAACCTCAGTCGAGAGCGGCCGGCGGCCGCGTCGTGGTTGGCCAGGCAATGGGCCGGGCCGGAAATATCCGGGCAGCCGGGCAAATTGCGGCTGTCGCCAAAAAGCGCCGGACGGATGCGATCGCGGCCAGAAAGCGGGCGTTAGCGGCGACGGCTAACCGCAAGATAAAGATGTCGAATACGCTGACCGCCAAGGCCGAGACATTTCTTGACGGCGATCAGACCGACCTCGCAATTACCAATTTTCGAGCGGCACTTGTTCAAAATCCCAAAAATGTGCGGGCCTCTGACGGGTTGAGCAACGCCTTGACGGCGAAAGGGATCGACGTCGCCGGGGATACAAATAACGAGGCCGCGATCGCGATATTTGAAGAGGCGATAAAGTATGACAAGAAAAACGACGTCGCCTATGCCAAGATCGGTGCGATCTATGACGCTAACGGCAAAAATGACAAGGCGGCCGTCAATTATGAAAAAGCTCTTGCGATAAACCCGGATTATACAATGCTTTATCCGTCGCTCGGTATGTCGTATCTTGACAGCGGCGACATCGCGAAGGCCGAGTCCAGCCTGCAAAAGGCCGATGCCGCGGGCATTGATACGGTCGATACGCGATTTTTACGCGGCGTTTTGATGTTCAAGCAGAACAAGAACGACGAGGCGATCGCTGCATTTGACCGGACGCTCGAACTCGACAACCGCTCTGCTTCGGCTCATTATTATCGCGGACAGCTTCTCGACCGGATGGGCCAGCCTGATCAGGCGATCGCTGCCTATCAAAAGGCCATCGAGATCGATCCTGCAAATTCGGCCGCGTCATTTGACCTCGGTGTCGCATATTACAACAAAGGTGATTATAACGACGCCGCAACCGCGTATTTGCAGACGATCAAATATGACGCCAATAACGCGCAAGCCCACGCAAATCTGGCGAGCACGTATCGTCAGCAAGAAAGATTTGCCGACGCGAATGCCGAGTATAAAGCGGCCTCCACGGGGATTAAAAATGCAGATCTTTACAGCGAATGGGGATTTTGTCTCGGTAAAACTAACGAGTGGGACAAGGCGGTCGCACGGCTCCAGACTGCAAAGGAAATGAGTCCGACCGCAGTCGACAACAACAATGTCGGCTGGGCGTATTACAACGCCGGCTATACGCAAAAGGCCGCCAAGAACGATGCAGCCGCGACCGAAAATTATGAAAAGGGCAAGGTCGCACTCAAGGAGGCACTCGTTCAGGAGCCGCAGTTTGATGCCGCCTATGTCAATCTCGGGGCGACGCACAATGAGCTTGGCGAGCACCAAGAAGCGGTTGAGGCACTCAAAACCGCAGACAAGCTGCACCCAAACTGGAACGTGGCGTTAAATCAGTTGGGACGTGCGTTTCGCGGGCTTAAGGATTTTGCCAATGCCATCGCAAATTTCAAACGCGTCGTCGATATGGACGGCAATAGCATCAACGGGCTATTCAATCTTGGCGAGGCATACAACGCGAGCGGCAATAAAAAAGATGCGAAAAAGATCAGCGACCGGCTCAGAAAGCTCGATTCCTCGTTGGCGGCCAAACTCGATAGTATTTTCTCGGGCAAGATAGACGCCGCGAAGGATAAGGTAAAAAGCAAGATACCGAGCATTCCGCACTTTCCCTAATTTATGGGAATTTAGGTTTTGGAAAAGTGCGGTTCGAGTGGGCCGCACTTTTTTTGTATAATCGAGTGTTTAGAAATGCCCAAACGCACCGATATACGCAAGATCTTGATAATTGGTTCGGGCCCGATCGTCATCGGACAGGCATGCGAATTTGATTATTCAGGTACTCAGGCCTGTCGTGCTCTGATGCAGGAGGGGTACGAGGTTGTGCTGGTCAATTCCAATCCGGCGACGATCATGACCGACCCCGAGATCGCCGACCGTACCTATATCGAGCCGCTCACGCTCGAAACTCTCACTGCCATAATCGAAAAAGAACGCCCCGACGCCCTTCTGCCGACCGTTGGCGGACAAACCGGGCTGAATCTGTCGATCGAGCTTTATGAGCATGGGATCCTGGACAAATTCGGCGTAAAAATGATCGGTGCCAATATTGACGCGATCAAGGTCGGCGAGGACCGCGAGCTATTCAAGGCCGCGATGGACGAGATCGGCATCCCGTCGGCAAAGGGCGGGTTTGCACATACGTGGGAGGAGGCACGCGAGATCGTCGAAATGACCGGCTACCCGGCGATCATTCGGCCGTCATTCACGCTTGGCGGCACAGGCGGCGGCACGGCATACAATCCGGAGGAATTTGAAGAGATCGCACGCGGAGGGTTGGCCGCTTCGCCAAATTCGCAAATTTTAGTGGAAGAGTCGATCCTTGGCTGGAAGGAATACGAGCTCGAGGTGATGCGCGATCTCAATGACAATGTCGTCATTGTCTGCTCGATCGAGAATTTTGACCCGATGGGTGTGCATACCGGCGATTCGATCACTGTTGCCCCGGCTCAGACATTGACTGACGTTGAATATCAGCGTCTTCGCGATATGTCGATCGCGTGTATCCGCAAGGTCGGCGTCGAAACGGGCGGCTCGAATATTCAATTTGCCGTAAATCCGGAAAACGGCGACGTGCGGATAATCGAGATGAATCCGCGTGTGTCGCGCTCATCGGCCTTGGCATCAAAAGCGACCGGATTTCCGATTGCAAAGATCGCTGCCAAACTCGCCGTCGGGTATACGCTCGACGAGATACCCAACGACATCACAAAAAAGACCCCGGCATCGTTTGAACCGACGATAGACTATGTAGTCACAAAGATACCGAAATGGGCTTTTGAGAAATTTCCCGGTGCCGAAGACGTGCTTGGGACACAGATGAAATCGGTCGGCGAAGTGATGGCGATCGGCCGCACTTTTAAGGAATCTTTGTTTAAGGGATTGCGCTCATTAGAAGCCGTCAAGCCATTACGTTTACAGGATGTTCCTGATGCCGAGTTGCAGCGTAAACTCGCCCGTCCAAACTCGCAGCGGATTTCATATATCACATACGCGTTGCAGAACGGCTATTCCATTGAGGAAATCCATCGCCTGACTAAGATCGATCCGTGGTTTCTGGATCAGTTGCAGCAAGTTATGGAGTTACAAGCCCGCATTGAAGCTCCACTGAGGCTCCAAGAATTTCAGGCCGAATATGAATTGCAATTGACTGAGAAATCTCAAGTCGAAATAATTGACGTTTCGGGTTGTGAATTTCTGGGTAACCGAAGGGCAGCGTTCGATTGGGCTAGAACCAGCTTTCAAGGCAAAACTTATAGAAATACCCACACTGGGTTTGAAATTGTGATCGGGCGGAGTGGCCTTGAAAAAGCCTTAGGTGAAAGTGCCATCAAAGATAAGGAACTGCGGTCCATACACTTTGAAACTGTTAGGTATCTCGACAAAATATTGGAGTCGATGATCCTTGGTGAAAGTTATCCGGATAGAGAATTGGACCCGCATATCGCACAGATACATCGCTTTTACGCGCTAATTTTTGCGGAAAACAAGTGGTTGAGAGTGAAATCTACTGTAAAGGAGATTGTAAGGGAATCGAATCGGTTTTACACCTATGAACTTAACCAAGTAGAAATGCTTGACGCCATCTGGGACACGGGAACCGTGACAGCTCCGATGCCCCGCCCGCCAAGCATCTCTATTAAGAATTTACTCCAAAACGTTCGAAAAAACAACGGCAAATTATTTTTTGATCATCAAAAAATGAATACCTTGAAAACCTTGGACATTCATACTTTACGTTCTGCAAAAGAATTTGGATTGTCAGACAGGCGTGTAGCCTTTCTCACGAACTCGTCTGAAAAAGAGTCGCGTGAGCATCGCCGATCCTTGGGCATTTTCCCAGTCTATAAGCGTGTCGATACGTGCGGGGCCGAGTTCGAATCGTTTACGCCGTATATGTATTCGACCTATGAGTCCGAGTGCGAAGCGGAGCCGACGAGTCGTAAAAAGGTAATGATCCTCGGCTCAGGACCGAACCGCATCGGGCAGGGGATCGAGTTTGACTATTGCTGCTGCCACGCGAGCTTTGCACTAAGCGACGCCGGTTTTGAGACCATCATGGTCAATTGCAATCCTGAGACGGTTTCGACGGATTACGACACATCGGACCGGCTGTATTTCGAACCGCTCACTTTTGAAGACGTGATGAACATCGTCGATGTCGAGAAACCGGATGGCGTGATCGTGCAGTTTGGCGGGCAAACGCCGCTAAATCTTGCCGACCGCTTACATTCTGCCGGTGTGCCGATAATCGGGACATCGCCCGATTCGATAGACCTTGCAGAGGACCGGAAACGCTTTGGCGCGTTGCTCGATGAGCTTAAAATTCCGTGTCCCGATAATTCCAGTGTTTCTACGCCGGATGAAGCAAAAGCGGTCGCAAACCGTATTGGTTATCCGATCGTTGTGCGGCCAAGTTTTGTTTTGGGCGGCCGGGCGATGGCGATCGTTTATGACGACGAAACGCTGAACGAATATATGCGCGTCGCGAGTGATGCCTCGCCCGAAAAACCGATCTTGATCGACAAATTCCTCGAGCGTGCGGTCGAGATCGACGTCGATGCATTGGCGGACGACGAGACGGTCGTGATCGCAGGTATCCAAGGCCATATCGAGGAGGCCGGTATTCATTCGGGCGACTCGTCAAGTGTTCTTCCGGCTCAAAAGATCGCCGCCGAGCATCTCGAAACGATCCAGCATTACACGCGGCTGCTTGCAAAATCACTACGCGTCGTCGGGCTGATGAATATCCAGTTTGCGATCAAGGACGACCGTGTGTACGTGATCGAGGTCAATCCGCGTGCGTCGCGGACCGTACCGTTTGTCGCTAAAGCGACCGGTGTGCCGATAGCAAAGATCGCTTCGCTGGTGATGGCCGGACATAAAAAGTTGGCGGATTTTAATTTGCCTGACGTGCTTGCGGTGCCAAAGATCTTTGTAAAATCGCCTGTATTTCCATTTAAGAAATTTGCCGGCGTTGACCCCGTTCTGGGTCCCGAGATGCATTCGACAGGTGAGGTGATGGGCGTCGGTGCGACATTTGGCGAGGCGTATGGCAAAGCAATGGAAGGGGCGGGACTGAAACTGCCGCTAAAAGGAAAAGCCTTTATCTCAGTGAATAATGCCGACAAGGGACAAGCAGTTTTACTGGCGCGGCGATTAAACAAGCTCGGATTCGATCTCGTCGCGACCTATGGCACCGCAAATCGTCTGCGTGAGGTCGGCCTTGAGTGTGAGTCGGTCTTTAAGGTCAACGAGGGCCGCCCGAACATCGCCGATCTCATCCGCCAGGGCGACATACAGCTTATTATTAATACACCGCTCGGAAAGTCTTCATTTTACGACGAAAAGGCCATCCGCAAAGCCGCCCTTCAGTTCAATGTTCCCTGCGTCACTACTATGACCGGGGCTGAAGCCTTGATCGAGGCGATCGGTACGAAAATGTCGGAGAAGCAAGTGACGGTGCGGAGTTTGCAGGAAATTCATTCGCTCAAATCTCTCGAAGCTGAATCGGCAAGCTGAGCAGATTAAACTTTACGGCATCGCGTATATCGCGGTAATATACAAACGAATGGCGTCGATTCTTGAAAATGAAGGATTTGAATGGGATGACGGGAATGCCGGGAAGAACTGGCACGGACACCGAGTTATCGATGCAGAGTGCGAACAGGTCTTTTCCAATAAGCCTTTGATGACTGTCGTAGACAAAAGCCATTCACAAAGTGAGCAACGATTTCAGGCGTTGGGCCAGGCCGATAGTGGTCGTCGCCTTTTTGTTGCCTTTACCGTCCGGAGATCATTGATACGTGTAATTTCCGCTCGAGAAATGAACACACGCGAAGAACGTCGTTATGAAGAAGAAATTAAAAGAAATTCCTAAGTTTAAGAACGAGGATGAGGAACGCGAATTTTGGTGGACTCACGATTCTACCGAGTACGTTGACTGGGACAAGGCTGAGCGCGTTGTTTTCCCAAATCTCAAACTAACAACTCGCACGATCTCGCTGCGGTTGACAAGTTCCATGCTTGACGGGTTAAAGGTCGCCGCCAACAAGCGGGATGTGCCGTATCAGTCATTGATAAAAATGTTTCTCAAAGAGCGTCTGGACCAGGAACTAAAGCCATCGTAGCGTGGCCGAATTTCGCTTACGACTAAACGGCCATCCGCAAGGCCGCCCTGCAATTTAACGTCCCTTGCGTGACAACAATTACCCGAGCCGAAGCCCTAATCGAAGCGATCGGAACGAAAATGTCGGAGTAGCAAGTGACGGTGCGGAGTTTGCAGGAAATTCATAATGGAAGGCGGTTCGCCGCTGATGAACACCAATAAAAATAATAATGTCACAAAAGCACCGTTGGCGGTGTTTCTAGGTCAAATGGAGGACACTACGTAATGAGAATTCTATTGGGAGTAGTTTTTTTGGCAAGTTGTTTGGCGGTTCCCTCAAACATTTCCTTTGCGGACAATGACGATGATTGTTCGTGTATCGCGTCCGCAGCCGTACAAAAATACTGCGAGCAGGAAAAATCAAGTGTTGTTAAAAGTGAATATCGGATCAACCAGGAAGCGATTGCCCGCCGCGACATTCAACGGCTAATCGATCAAAGCCTGGAAGCCGATCTAGCGAAAGACGAGACAGCTCGAAGTTCGATCGAAAGCGACGATTGGACTATCAAAGAATTGGACGGAAAAATTTACACTAAAAAAGAAGCGTCCAATATCGGAGCGAGTGCTAACAATTATCAGGGAATCCTGCGAATAAGCGACGATACCAACATTAATGTCGAATGCCTTACCCTCAAGGGGAAAGAGGCGATTGTCTATACTAACCAACATTACGTCCGCTACGTTCCCGACCGAAAGGACGAAAGCCCACACGAATTGATCACAAACATTATTCACCGCGAAACCTGGATCTTTACCGAACAGGGCTGGAAGATGAGATACCTAGAGGAACTGGAGCGCGGGAAAACGTATTTGGACGGGAAGCTTTACAATCCTTAAGTCACGTTACAAAACGACGATGACCGATGCAGAAGTCCTCAATAGAGCGATATCGATCAATAAATCGGCGGCGAATGTCAGCCTGAAAAGTCCGTAGGACTTTCATGGGAGCCGCCGAACTCCCTACCGCAAACACAACAAAATCCGCGCAAATCTTGACCAATCCCGCGCTTTCCAATAACTTTAAGTAACGTTTTCTTTAATTTAGCGTTAATGAATAAATAATGATTGAATCGCATGACCGCGAAATTATCGGCGGGCATCTGCTTGTGATCGGCGGGGCAGAGGACAAATACAACGAGCGGCGGATCTTAAAGAAGTTTCTTGAACTGGCGGGCGGCGATAAGGCAGAGGTGTTGATCGTGCCCGTGGCGTCGGACTTTCCCGAATTTGCGGCGGACGTTTATACGCAGGCTTTCAGGAACCTGGGTGTGTCAAATCCGCGTGTCCTGCGGGCAACGTCACGGCAGGACATCGTTCAGGCGGATGTCGAAAAGCTGACCGACGGTGTGACCGGTGTATTTATGACCGGCGGCGATCAGATGCGGCTTGTGAGCCTTCTCGGCGGTACAAAACTGGCTGAGAAAATACGGAAAATGGTCCGCGAAACCGACGTCGTGATGGCCGGGACGAGTGCCGGTGCGGCGGCGATGAGCACGTCGATGATCGTTCGCGGCGAACCAAGCTCGCATCCGCACAAAGACGCCGTTAAGCTGAGCCCGGGCCTTGGGTTTTTGAAGAACATCATCATCGACCAGCATTTTAGCGAACGCGGACGTATCAGCCGCCTGATTACTGCTGTGTCGTATAATCCTTATAATCTCGGCGTCGGGATAGACGAAAATACAGCGATCATTTTAGACGGCGACGGTGTACTTGAGGTTTTTGGGCAAGGATCGACTACCATAGTCGATGGTTCGCAGATCAGTTTTAACGAGATCGCCGAGGTCGGAGACAACGAAGCATTTAGCATCTGCGGGGTCCAGTTTCACGTGCTCCGCGACGGCCTGGTCTATAACTATCTCGAACGGCATCCGATCCAGCCTACTAATGAATTCCTATTGCCCGATCTAGGGTGAGCAGTTTTCGGCCTCACGGATCAAAACCAGATCTTCTTTCCGTACAAATTTTAACGAACCCGGTTCGTATAGGAAGGCGTCGATGTCGCTGTCATCGAAGTCATAGCCGACGGTATACTCCATCGTTTGGCCTTTTTGGACATTCATCAGGAAATCGATCGAGCCTTTGCCGTTTTGTTTTCTGCCGGGGCAGCGTTGCTTTCGGTTCCTAGATTGACCGTACAGCCGGTTGCCGCGACCGCGATCAATCCGATAATTAATGTTTTTCTCATCGTTAAGTACGTTCCTTTTTCTGTATTTGTGGGAGCCTGATTATTGGTTCACGTTTACAAGATGCTCAACCCAAACTCAAAGGAAACCTTTTTCCCGGTCTTGTTGACGACCTGAACGGTATGGATTCCGTTTGATTTGACCCTAAATTCGTTGGGTTCATCGGCTATTCCGCTTTCGATAAAGTCCTGCGCTCCGGTCTCCATAAAGAACAGTTCGAGATCATTGCTGTTTCGATTGTTGTTCATGTTGTAGTTGACGCTATAGGTCATTCTCTGACCCTTCTTGGCGTAAAACGAGAACTCGATCGTTCCGTTGGCATCAAGCGTCCTTTTTAGAAAGGACGAGGTCGCACCTGGGGCAAAGCGGACTTCTTCAGTGGTGGTTTGGGGCGTTTGGGCTTGCACCATACCTGAGCTGTCGAGAGTGACCTCAAGATTGAACTTCACTGATTTAGACGATTGATTGACAACTTCGATCGTGTACTCTTGGGTCTTTGTGAGTTTGCGGGTAACTTGCTTATTTAGGGCAATGGTCGTGTCAGCCTTTTGGTTTTGGCTTTCGTTGAAAACGACGGTCAACTGATTGGTTCGGTCAGTTACTTGTACTAAGGCGTTTATGCCCTTTGTTCCATCAAAAGTAAATTTGATCGTGCCATTTGCCGGGATCGTTTTGCTTACCGTTGCCATGTCTGAGCCTTCGAAACTAAGGGCTTCGGTCTCAACATCTGAATTGGCTTCCGACATATGTTCGGCAGTAAAGAGATCCAAATAGATGGTCGTTGTGATGCTCTTTCTCGTCGTATTTCGGACAATCACCTGATACTCGCCCGTTTCACCAACCAAGTATTCGTTAGGTGCTTTTGGACCCGAGTTGACGAGTATGTCGTCTTCATTATTTTTCGTTAGGAATACTTCAATATCAGTGTCCTTAAAATCGTAACCGGCCGTAAATCCGATCGTATTTCCGGCGGTGACTCTGAACGACACGGTCACCGAACCGTTCGGGCCGATAGTTCGAGTCAGCGACTTGGTTTCACCACCGGCCTTTAGCTGGATCTGTTCTTTTGTGTTCTGGGCGAACGAGAACACGGCAAATGCTCCAATCATCATCAAAATTTTCAAACTTCTAACCCTTGAGTTTTTCATCATATTTCAATTCCTCATTAATTTATTGGATTTGGAGCGATCCATTGGCACAGGGGAAGGCCATGTGGAAACGATAAAGCTGTTTCACAGGGAAAAATGACCAAAAATTGCTCTCAAGAAATTCTGCAAGAATTTTCACGCAAGAGCAAGGGCAGCAAGCCGAATTCCGCAGTCAGAAGTTTTTTTGCCTTTTTCGTTGCAAAATGCTATGTTGACCCCTAACAAAAAAAGACATCGACTCGCCCCTTTTTTTAGCATATATCTTCATTGTTTGCTGTGTCTTGGTGCCATTTAGCGGAAACGGGGTCAAACCGGTTTTCGACAGGCAACTGGATGGAAGCTAAAATGAGTGCTTATGACCTTAATTGGTGTAAGATGCAATTTGAATCAAGATACGCAGTCGGCTCGGGTTGTTTAATCCTACGTTTGATTCATCGATAAATGATATGGAAATTCTCGAAACCCGCACTCTTCGCGGGCCGAACTACTGGAGCGGCTATTGGAAAAAGCTGATCATAATGCGCCTCGATATTGGCGATTATGAGGAAAAACCGACGAATAAGATCAGCGGCTTTTACGACCGGATGTATGAGGTGCTGCCGAGTATAATTGCGCATGGCTGCAGCTATGGTGAGGAAGGCGGTTTCTTAAAGCGCGTCGAGGAAGGCACCTGGGCCGGACATGTGATCGAGCATTTTGCCCTCGAATTGCAGACGCTCGCCGGTATGCACACAGGGTATGGCCGGACGCGCGAGACGGGTGAAAAAGGCGTTTACAATGTTGTTTACTGCTATCTAGAGGAGGAAGTCGGACGATTTGCGGGCCGTGCGGCGATCCGCCTCTGGCTCGATCTGGCCGAAGGCAAGAACCTGGACGAGATCAAAGCCGATATGGCCGCAAACATTCAGGAAATGCGCGAGATCCGCGAAAAGGTCCGGTTTGGCCCCTCGACCGGTTCTCTCGTCGAGGAAGCCGACAGCCGCGATATTCCTTTTATCCGGCTTAATGATCAATCGCTGGTGCAGCTCGGCTATGGCGTTTATCAAAAGCGTATTCAGGCGACGACCACCGTCAAGACGAATATGATCTCGGTCGATATCGCGGGCAATAAACACGCGACCAAAACGCTGCTCGGTGATATGGGTGTACCGGTGCCGAAAGGATACCGGATACGCGAGATCGACGAGCTTGATGAAACAGTCGAGCGGGTCGGGTTTCCGGTCGTTATCAAACCGCTGGACGGCAATCACGGCAAAGGCGCCACGGTTGGCATTAATACGATCGATGAGGCCCGGATCGCCTTTGAAAAGGCGAAAGAATATTCGCGGTGGATAATCGTCGAAAAACAGCTTATCGGGGCCGACTTTCGCGCGCTTGTTGTGAACAATCGCCTGATCGCGGTTGCCGAGCGAATACCTGCGAGCGTCACCGGAGACGGAAAAAAGACTATACAAGAGCTCATAGACAAAACAAATGCTGATCCGCGCCGTGGTTACGGCCACGAAAAAGTACTTACGCTGATCGACGTGGATGGCCAGACGCAGCGATGCATCCGCAACGCCGGCTATGAGCTCGACAGTATTTTGCCAAACGAGGAGATCCTGCATCTAAAGACGACCGCCAACATTTCGACCGGCGGCACCGCGATCGACTGCACAGACGAGGTCCACCCCGAAAACGTATTTTTATTTGAGCGAATCGCCCGAATCATCGGACTCGATGTCGCCGGCGTTGATGTGATCGCGCCAAATGTCAGTGAACCTTTGAGCGAAAATGGCGGCGGTATTATCGAGGTCAACGCTGCTCCGGGCTTCCGGATGCACCTGTCACCAAGCGAGGGCATCGGCCGCAACGTCGCCGAACCCGTCATCGACATGCTTTTTCCGCCGGGAACATCCTCGCGAATTCCGATCTTTGCGATCACCGGCACCAACGGCAAAACGACAACGACGCGCCTTATCGCGCATATCCTAAAAAATAGTGGACGAACCGTTGGTTTTACGACGACCGACGGCACCTATATCGGCAATCAGCAAATAGTTGCCGGCGATAATACAGGTCCCGTCTCTGCGCAATTAGTGCTCAAAGACCCGACCGTCGATGTGGCGGTACTTGAGACGGCCCGCGGCGGTATTATCAGGTCGGGGCTTGGGTTTGATTACTGCGACATCGGCGTGGTGATGAATATCTCATCCGATCATCTTGGATTAAAGGACGTAAATACGCTCGAAGATCTGGCCCGCGTAAAATCCGTCGTGCCGCGTGCCGTTTCAAAAAAGGGCTTTGCTGTTTTAAACGCCCAGGATGACCTTGTTTACAAGATGAAAGAGCTGGTTGACGGCCAGGTCGTGTGTTTTTCGATGGACGAAGATCATCCGACAATTCGGCGCCGGGCCGAGCGCGGACGCATTTCGTGCGTTTATGAGAACGGTTTTATCACGATCCTCAAAGGTAAATGGAAAGTCCGGATCGAAAAGGCGACCAATATCCCTTTGACATACGGCGGCAGGGCCGAATTTATGATCCAGAATGTGCTCGCGGCGACGCTTGCGTGTTTTGTGCACGGCGTCTCACTTGAAGATCTACGCACCGGGCTCACGACCTTTAACGCGGGCACCGCGCAGACGCCCGGACGACTGAATTTCATCGAGGTCGGCGATGTGACCGTGCTGATGGATTACGCTCATAATCCTGCGGGGCTTCGCGGGTTGACGAGCTTTGTGACGAAAATGTCGTACAAGTATCGCACCATTTTGCTAAATGTTGCCGGCGACCGGCGTGATGACGACATCCGGGAATTTGGCAGGATCGCGGGCGACGCATTTGACCGGATCGTGATCCGAAAGGGCCATTATCTGCGTGGACGGACAGAAGAGAGCATCTATCAACTGCTCCAAGAGGGCATCGCTCAAAGCGAAAATACACCCGCTGTCAGAATAATTGCCGAAAGCCGCGACGCCATGCTCCACGCGATAAAAAATGGCCGCAAAGGGGAGTTAGTCGTGACATTGGCTGATCGAGTGCCCGACGATATCGCGTTTTTGCATGATATCCGTGACAAGCTGGCTCAGGAAAAGGCTGAGGCAAAGGATCAGGCGTAGATCTCGATCTTGAGGTCTCCGTCAGCATTTGCAAATCCGCGATACATACCTTCGGAGTTGAAGGGAAGCGTAAGATTTCCGGCGGTATCGACGGCGATCAGGCCGCCTTCGCCGCCAATTTTCGAAAGATGATCGATCGTCTCTCTTGCTGAATCTTCCAGACTTAATCCTCTGTACTTCATCCTCGCGGCGACGTCATAAGCCGTGACGCCGAGCATAAAATATTCACCGTGTCCGGTGCATGAAACGGCGCAGATGTCGTCGGCATACGTCCCGGCGCCGATCATCGCGGTGTCGCCGACGCGGCCAAACTTTTTATTGGTCATGCCGCCGGTGGATGTCGCGGCAGCGAGATGGCCCATTGTGTCACACGCGACGGCGCCGACGGTGCCAAGCGATTTTGGATTTTGGATTTTGGATTTTGGATTGGCCGAAAGCGGCACACTCCCAGCGGCCCTTGTTTCCGCCTCATTTGCTCCGCGTCTCTGCGTCTCTGCGGTGAAATGATCTAATTGAACGCGGCCCGCCGCCATTGCTTCCTGAAGCTGCAGCCAGCGGTGCTCGGTAAAGAAATATTCATCGGGCTCAGTTTTCATACCCATCTGGTCGGCAAATTGGTTGGCACCTTCGCCGGCGAGCAGGATGTGTTCTGTGCGTTCCATCACCATGCGGGCAAGTTTGACAGGGTTTTTGATGTTTTTGACAAATGTTACGGCCCCGGCTTTTAGCGCGTTGCCGTCCATGATCGCCGCGTCCATCTCCTGCTCGCCTTCGTGTGTAAAAACCGAGCCGCGCCCGGCATTAAAAAGCGGAAAATCCTCGAGCGAACTGACCGTTGCCTCGACAGCATCGAGCGAACTGCCGCCGCCGGAAAGAATCGCCCAGCCAGTCTTTAATGCGGTTTCGAGACCGCCTCGATACTCCCGCTCGAGATCGGGCGTCATCTGCGAACTCAAAATTGTCCCGGCCCCGCCGTGAATTGCCAGCGCTATCTTTGCCATATATCAATTTTACCGCAGAGACGCTGAGGTTAGAAATAAGAATTTGGCCGCCGATCTTCGCGGATGACGCAGATCAAGAAATGCTTGATGCTGCTTCTGATCAGGGTTATCCGCGTGTATCTGCGGCCAATCGTCTCTCTGCGTCTCAGCTTCTCTGCGGTTCAAATTTTTGCATTTCGGAGACGAAGTGCGTTAGCGATCACGGACACCGAGCTGAATGTCATCGCGGCGCTGGCGATCATCGGAGATAGCAGCACACCAAAAAACGGATATAAAATTCCCGCCGCGATAGGCACGCCGAGCAGATTATAGGCAAAGGCGAAGAATAAATTTTGGCGGATATTACCCATCGTCGCATGAGACAGGTGGCGTGCCCGCAACAGCCCGCGAAGGTCGCCGTGGATGAGCGTAATATCCGAGCTCTCAATCGCCACATCCGTTCCCGTAGCCATAGCGATCCCGACATTTGCCTGTGCAAGGGCCGGAGCGTCGTTCACGCCGTCGCCGGCCATTCCAACGATCTTTCCCTTCGCTTGCAGGTCCTTGATTATATTTGCCTTATCCTCAGGCAAGACCTCGGCAAATATTTTTGTGATGCCAAGAATTTTGCCGACGGCGTTGGCCGTCGTTTCATTGTCGCCCGTCAGCATGATCGTTTCGATGCCTTCGCGTTTGAGCTCGTCAACGGCTTCTTTTGCCGAGTCTTTGATCGTATCCGCGAGGCATAGGAGAGCGAGCGTTTCAAGTTTGGAGGCGACGAACATCACCGTTTGACCGTCAAGGCGGAGTTCATCGGCTTTTGCCAGGACGCTTTCAGAAACGGCTATATTATTCTCTTCTAACAGATTGCCGCTGCCGATTAGATATTCTTTACGGTCGATCTCGCCGGTTACGCCCTTGCCGGTGACAGATCGAAAATTCTCGACAGTTGGCAGAGAGAGATCTTTTGCCCCAGCGACGATTGCCGACGCAAGCGGGTGCTCGCTCAATTTTTCGAGCGCCGCGGCGATCTTCAAAACGGCTTCTTCGTCCAAGTCGGTGAGTGTCACCACCTTTTGGAGACGCGGCTTGCCTTCGGTCAGTGTTCCCGTTTTATCGACGACGAGGGTGTCGATCTTCTCTAATGCTTCGAGAGCATCGGCCTTTTTAATCAAAACGCCGGACTTTGCCCCGCGGCCGGTTCCGACCATGATCGACATCGGCGTCGCCAAACCCAATGCGCACGGACAGGCGATTATCAAAACCGCGACAGCACATGCAAACCCAAAGATAAAATTGCCGAGAATTGCCCAGACAATTAGCGTTACTACCGCCACCAATATCACCGCCGGGACAAAATATAGCGAAACGCGATCGGCCAGATTTTGGATCGGAGCCTTGCTCCGCTGAGCCTCGCTGACCATTTTGACGATCTGCGCGAGCAGCGTTTCGGTGCCGATTTTTTCGGCACGCATTACAAAACTGCCGCTGCCATTGAGCGTACCGCCGACAACTTTTGCGTTCGCTTCCTTCAAAACCGGGATCGGTTCGCCCGAGATCATTGATTCGTCGACCGAGCTTTCACCGTCGAGGACGACTCCATCGACCGGAATTTTCTCATTTGCCCGCACCCTCAGCTTTGTCCCGACCACCACGTCGGCGAGTGGAATCTCTTTTTCAGTGCCGTCGGCCAGAATGACGTGGGCCGTTTTTGGCGCAAGGCCAAGCAGCTCTTTAAGAGCAGAATTGGTCTGACTCCGCGCCCTGAGTTCGAGGACCTGACCGAGCAAAACGAGTGTCGTGATAACCGCAGCCGCCTCGAAATAAAGCGGAACTTCGCCGGAATGTCCCCGAAACGACATCGGGAAAACGCCCGGAAAAAACAGGCCGATCACGCTGTATATCCACGCTGCTCCGGTGCCGATCGCGATGAGCGTAAACATATTCGGGCTGAGATTTTTGATCGAGGCCAGGCCGCGTTCGAAAAACGGCCAACCACCCCAAATGACGACCGGTGTCGCGAGCAAAAACTGTACCCACAACGAAATCCGCACCGGAATAAAACGCTCAAATCCCGTCACCATCTCAAGCATCGCCAGTGCAAAAACGGGAACGGTCAAAGCGACACAAATCCAAAACCGCCGCGTCATATTGCCGAGTTCTGGGTCGGGCTTATCGTCGAGCGAAACGTTTCGCGGTTCCAAAGCCATTCCGCAGATCGGGCAGGCTCCGGGACCGATCTGCACGATCTGCGGATGCATCGGACACGTGTATTCGACATCGTCCGGCGCCCCGTTGGATTTTGGCTTTGGTTTTAGAAACGACTCCGGATCGTTCTTGAATTTGGTTAGACAGCCGTTCGAGCAGAAATAGTATTCGCTGCCGGCATATTCGTATTTGCCAGCCGCAGTTTCAGGAACCACCGTCATTCCGCAGACGGGGTCGATCGCGTTTTCAACGGGCATCTACTTGCTCCAAGCCGTCTGCCAGTCTTTCATCTGTTTGATCTCGGCTTCCTGAGCTTTAATGATGGCGCCTGCGAGCGTTTTGATCTCGTCCTTTGTTGATTTTTGAAGAGCTTCTTTTGCCATGATAACGGCGCCTTCGTGATGCGGGATCATTTGCTTGACAAATGCAAGGTCAAACTCGTTTCCGCTCAATGTGCCGAGCATTTTCATGTCCATGCCCTTCATCGAGTCGTTCATTCCCGGCATTTCCATATTCATCGCGGCAGCCGCACCGGCGAACCACTTGTCACGCCAGGCCTTCATATCAGCGATCTCTTTTTGCTGGCTAGAAATGATATTCGCGCACAGTGTTTTGACCTCCGCATGATGAGCTTTTGCTCCGCAAGGCCCGGCCATATCAACCGCGCCGCGGTGATGAGCGATCATCGTGTCGAGAAATTGCAGATCGTACGGTGCAGAGGCTGCATTTGGCGCGCTCTGCATCATCGAATGATCCATGTTTCCGTGATCCATGCCTTGCATGTTGTTGCTATTCATCGGCATGTTGGCATTATGATTCATCGCCATGTTGCTGTTCGCGTTAGTCATCGGCGACTGCGAACCGCAGCCAAAGCCGCCAACCGCTAACAATAAGATCACACCAGCGCAGATATTTTTTTTCATAAACTCCCCTAATAAGTATCAACAAAACATTAGCGCAAAGCGCCGCTGAAAGGCTAATGAATCGACTTTCGTACCTTTCCCCGAAACATTGAATTCTTTTTTTGGAAATACCTTCATATTCACAATTTGTTTAACTAGGTAAAACCGTATCGTTTTACCACCTTATCCGAAAAGGCAAGTGCTCGAAACGAGCATACGCAAAGCCAGGAACCGATCCATGAAGGAGAGTCCGGCTGCCGAAGTGAGGTCTGAATGTATAAAAAACTCTTCCCTATTCTGGGCATTTTTGCCGCGTTGGCGATGTGTGTCGTCGCTCAAACCAATTCCCCTCAAAACGTATCCGGCCCGAACGTGAGTATTAGGCTAACGGAGATCGAGACCGGTCTCGCTCGTTACCTCGAAAGTGACGATGACGAGACGACTGGTTTAGGCCGTCCGCGTGTCGTTGAAACAAAGACAGCGGGGGTCAAGGCGTCGGTCCTCGTCAAGATCGCGTCGATCGAGCACACCGTTTTTGATCTCGTTAACCAAAAGCGTGCCGAAAGCGGCCTCAAGGCACTCGCGTGGAGCGATTCGCTCGAAGGTATCGCCCGGCTCCATTCGCAGAATATGGCTGATTTTAATTTTTTCAGCCATCGCGGTCTTGATGGCAAAATGGTGAGCGACCGGGCCGACGAGGCCGGTCTGAGCCAATGGCAGGCGATCGGCGAAAACATCGCATTTAACAGAGGTTTTCAAGACCCGATAGCCAAGGCGGTCGACCTTTGGCTTAATTCGCCCTCGCATAAAAATAATATGCTGTCCGAAAAATGGAGAGACGCGGCGGTCGGCGTCGCCATCGGTGAGGACGGCTCGTATTACTTTACACAGGTATTTTTAAAGCGAAAGTAGTTTAGATTGCGAATATACGCGGGATGGGAAACGGATATTCACTGAGATAGGTGACGATCCGTTTTTTGTTTTTTAAGGCGTGCAGTTATCCTAGAGCGATGCAGACCGCGTTTTCGCTGCCATCATTTGCCAAGATAAATTGGACCCTTCGAATTTTGGGGAAGCGGGATGATGGGTTTCATGATCTCTTCACAGTATTTCAGACGATTTCGCTGCACGATACGATCCATTTTGCTGAGTCTGATTCACTGGAATTGACGTGTGACGACGCAAATATTCCAACGGATGATTCGAATTTGATAATCAAGGCGGCGAAAGCGCTGCAAAAGATGTCGGGAGCAGACAAAGGTGCGGCGATCCATCTCGAAAAGCGAATTCCTTCGCCCGGCGGTCTCGGCGGTGGATCGTCGAACGCGGCGGTGGCTCTGATCGGTCTGACGCGGCTGTGGAATTTCGATGTGAGCGATGGCGATCTTAAGGCGGTCGCATCGATGCTCGGTTCCGATGTTCCTTTCTTCCTGCGCGGCGGAACGGCCATCGGCACAGGCCGCGGCGAGATCATCGAACCGTTAGATAATCTGGATGAACAATTCATACTTATCGTCACGCCCGACGTGAGTGTTTCGACCAAAGAAGCGTTTGAAAGAATAAACGCGGCGACCTTGACAAATGAGGAGTCGAATCGTATTCTTCGAGTTTGCCGTTTGGAAGCGGAATCACTTGATTTGCGGCATTCGGTATTGATAAATGATTTCTCGGGAACGGTATTTTCCGAATTTCCCGAGATCGAGAGAGTTAAGCAAACTCTGCTCGGCCTTGGAGCAATAAATGCCGCGATGAGCGGCAGCGGAGCAAGCGTCTTCGCAATATTTGACAAAATAGAGACACGGCAAGCTGCACAAAACGCCCTCGATAAGGAATCGACATGGGATAAGTTTGCCGTAGCAACTATTTCGCGATCACTATATCGCGAAACGCTATTTGTATAGCGTAGGGTTGTTTCCGACTAGTTTCTTAAATTCGCATTGGGGCGTAGCCAAGTGGTAAGGCACCGGTCTTTGGATCCGGCATTCGTAGGTTCGAGTCCTCCCGCCCCAGCCAATTTTGAGTATCGGAACGGACAACCTTATTAGCGGTTGTCCGTTTTTTGTTTAATTTCAGATTTAAATTCCAGATTGTAAAAATCTGAATCTGAAATCCAGAATCTGAAATCTTGAATTTTTTTCATGAGCGTCACGGGTAAGATAAAAATTTTTTCAGGCAACGCACATCGTGATCTCGCGGAGGAGATCTGCGGCTATCTGGACTGCGAGCTCGGCAAGGCGAGCACCGAAATGTTTTCGGACGGCGAATTTAATTTTCAGATCGGCGAAAATGTCCGCGGACATGATGTGTTTATCGTCCAGCCGACCTGTCCGCCGACCGACCGGCACCTGATGGAGCTGCTGATAATGATCGACACATTTGTCAGAGCCTCTGCCGAACGCGTAACCGCCGTGATCCCATATTTTGGTTACGCCCGCTCGGATAAAAAAGACCGCCCGCGTGTGCCGATAACGGCGAAGCTGGTCGCAAATCTGATCACGACCGCGGGTGCCGAGAGGGTTTTAACGATCGATCTGCATGCTTCGCAGATACAAGGCTTTTTTGATATTCCGGTCGACCACCTTTACGCCGCGCCGATCGTGGTTGAATATTTTAAGGCGAACCCGATCGAGAATTTGATCGTCGTTGCACCGGACACCGGCGGAGCGGAACGTGCCCGGGCCTATGCAAAGCGGCTCGACGCCGGACTCGCTCTCTGCGATAAGCGTCGCGAACGGGCGAACGAGGCCGACGTAATGAATATTGTCGGTGACGTTCGCGGTAAAAATTGCCTGATAATCGACGATATGTGCGATACGGGCGGCACGATTTGCAAGGTCGCCGAGGCCCTGCACAACGCAGGTGCAAACGAAGTGATTGCGTGTTTTACGCACGGCGTTTTATCCGGCAAGGCAGTCGAGAATATTACCGGTTCGTATTTGAAAAAGGTCATTGTGACCAACACGATCCCGATCCGCGACAACGGTATGCCGCTTGTCGAGGGCGGAAAGATCGAGGTTTTGAGCGTCGCCAAGCTGCTGGCTTCGGCGATCAAGTCGATACACGACGAGACCAGTGTTTCGTCACTGTTTATTTAATTCCAGATTCGAGATTTCAGATTCCAGATCGGCGGAATTAAGAAATTTGGAATTTGAAATATGAAATCTGGAATCCGAGAGGAATTATGGCAGAAAAAGTAGTTGTAAAAGCATTAAAGCGTGACACGCGCGGCAAGAATGAAAATCGCCGCCTGCGTGCCGAAGGCAAAATACCCGTTATTGTCTATGGCGGCGGTACCGAGAGCTTTGCGGCCACGGCTGAATTAAAAGAGCTCGCGGCGATCCTTCGTTCGGATTCGGGGGTTAATACAGTTTTTTCACTTGATATCGATGGCGAAGGCGTTAACGATGTCATTTTTCAGGACCGGCAAATACATGCCGTTCACGGACGCCTGATCCACGCCGATCTTCGACGCTTTGCCAAGGGCGAAAAGATCGAAATGACCGTGCCTATCCACCTCATTGGTGAGCCGGAAAGTTTGAGGGAAGAAGGAGCCGTACTCTCGCAGGCAATGCGTGAGATCAAGGTGCTTTGCGAACCGGCAAAAACGCCCGATTCGATCGATGTCGATATTTCTGAGCTTACTGCTGAGCATGCGATCCACGTATCTGATCTAAAGGTCGCCGAGGGCATCGAGATCCACGATGCGCCGGATACGGTGATCGCATCGATCGTCATCGTTCAGGAAGCCCAGCTTGAACCTCAGGTTGAAGCCGGAGCTGAGCCTGCTGTTGTCGGTGAGGAAGCTCCTGCGGCTGAGGAAGGCGGCGGCGAGGAATAGTGAACGGCTAACGTGAGCAATTGGCTGATACTTGGGCTTGGCAATCCGGGGCCGCAATATGAGAGAACGCGGCACAATCTCGGGTTTATGCTCGTCGATCTGCTCGCCTCCCGTTTGCAGACTCAAGTTAAGCGGGAAGAATGCCGGGCGTTGATCGGGCGGGCCGAAATTGATAATCGATTGATCGAGCTCGCTAAGCCGCAGACGTTTATGAACCTAAGCGGCGAGGCCGTCAGTTGTCTGCTCGCGAAGGAAAATCGGTCGGTGGAGAAGTTCATCGTGATCTCCGATGACCTGGCGTTGCCATTTGGGACGATCCGTATCAGGCCGCAGGGAACACACGGCGGACAAAACGGTTTGAGATCGATCATCGATTGTTTGAAAACGCAGGCATTTATTAGACTGCGGATCGGCATTCAGCCGGAGCATCCGATAGGCGATGCGAGCCGGTTTGTTTTGGAAAATTTCGCCAAAGGGGATGCCGAAACACTTGAAAAGACATTAGACAGGGCCGCCGACGCGGTTCGGACGATCATCACGGATGGTGTGGACGAGGCGATGGCGAGGTATAACTGAAAGTGAATAGTGAAAAGTGAAGAGTAAAAATTAGGAGCGAAGGCACTATTAACTTTTCACTATTAGTTTTTCACTGGTCGCGACCAGAGGGAGCAATTATGGCAAACAGAACGTACGAAGTAATGTATATCGTCAATCCGGAAACGGATGCAGATAAGATCGAGAAATTGAACGACGCCGTCGGGAAACTGATCGCCAAAGAGGGCGGCGAGGTCATTAGGATGGATGACATCGGCATCCGCAATCTGGCATATCCGATCCAGAAAAAAAATACCGGGCACTATGTGCTTTTTGAGATCGAAGGTTCGGGCCAGGAGATCTTGGAACTCGAACGCCGCATGCGCGTCAACGATTTGGTCTTGCGGTACATCACCGTCCGGGTCGATGAGGATCGCAAAAAGGCTGATAAAATACGTGCGAAACGCGATGCCCGAGCAGAAAAACGGGCTTCGTTCCGCCCGGCGGTCGAGACGTCCGAGGTTCAGGCGGAGGCTTAGATAGTGAACAGTGAATAGTGAATAGTGAATAGAAGTATCGGAGGAGTAGACATGTCTATTTACCGTTTACCATTCACTATTTGACGGGAGAAAGTTATGGCAGAAAATGATTTAGAAATGATGGATGACAGAGGCGGTCTCGGTGTCGGCGAGGACGTCATTGGCGATCGGCCCCGGAGGCCGTTTCAACGCCGTCGGCCGCGTAATATCGTGCCCGATTATCTCGATTGGAAAGATGTCGACCTATTGAGGCAGTTTGTACCCGAACGCGGCAAGATCATGCCGCGCCGTATTTCGGGCATCACAGCCAAGGATCAGCGCCGTATCGCAAAGGCGATAAAACGCGCGCGTTCGATGGCGATGCTGCCGTTTGTTGCAGATTAGTTAGAACGGGCTCACCAGCCCGTTTGGAGCAGGCTGGAAAGCCCGCGGTAAAAAGGAAAACATCATGGCAAATACAACAATACTATTACGCGAAGACATCGAGAATGTCGGCGGACGCGGTGAGATCGTAAAGGTCAAGGCCGGTTACGCCCGCAACTATCTGCTGCCGCAGGGCTTTGCTTCGCTGGCGACTAAGGGCAACGTCAAACAGATCGAACAGGAACGCGTCGCTTTGCTCAAAAAGGCCGCCGTCGAAAAGGCGACCGCCGAGGCCCAGCACGATCAAATGGCAAGCATCAGTTTGGCCTTTGAACGCAAATCGGGCGAGCAGGGGAATCTGTTTGGTTCGGTCACGTCGATGGACATTGCCGATGCGCTCAAGGCGAAAGGCTACGAGATCGACCGCCGCAAGATCGTCCTTAAGGACGCGATCAAGGAAACCGGCGAATATACCGTCAAGGTCAAGCTCCATCGCGAAGTTACGCTCATCGTTCCCGTGACAGTTACTGCCGAAGGCGGCGAAGTGGTTGAAAAAACCGCCCGCAAGCCAAAAGCTGAAACAACCGAAGAAGTCGCGACGGAGGCACCGGTAGCGAAGGAAGTTGCGTCCGAAACGGAAGAGCCGATCGTTGAAGAAACCACTGCAGAAGCGGAACCTGGGGCTGAAGACGAAACCGTCTAGGTCGCCAAAGACGACAAACATTGAAGCCTAGGGTGGAGCGGAAGCGAAACCCTGGGTTTTTTCATCGTAATATTAGTCAAATAGGGGTAAGATTATTCCACGGAGGACTAAATATGGCTGTAGCTGATGAACAATATGTTGTTGACGGTGCAGGGAATCGGAGTGCGGTTTTGGTTGGTGTTGATCGGTATTTTAAATTGATAGAAGCCGAAGAAGAGCTTGAATGCATCCGTGCCTTTGACGCCGCGAAATCGTCAGATAACGAAGTTATCCCCTTTTTGCAGGCCGTTGAAGAAATCGAGGAAATTCGTAAATGAGCTACGAATTGCTCATCCTGCGTCGTGCAGGATGTCTATTCCTAGATTCCATCCCCAAAAGATTCGCATCGGATTCTTTGAAAGGGAATATGTATGAGAGTAAGATTAGAGACTGCAAAATTAATTTTGCGGTCACTTTCTTTCTTGGGATCGGTTATTTTCTCCTATGATCCGATCGTTTTTGTTCCAGTTTCGCAGCAAAATTAACTGATGGCCGCCATTTTTCCAGATTCACGACGAGAGCAATATTTAGAAAAACCGCTGCCAAGCAGCGAGGAAAGCGAGCGCGTCATTTTAGGTGCGATATTGCTCGATAATTCCGTGATCGCTCAGGCCGTCGAGCATCTCAGGCCCGAGGATTTTTATTCGCCATTGAATCGCCGTGTTTTTGCCGCGATGATCGCCTTGTTTGAAAAACAAAAGCAGATCGACCCGATCCTGATCGGCGAGGAATTGAAAAAGGAAGGCTCGTTAGAGTCGATCGGCGGAATCACGACGATCACAAATCTCACGTTCGGCCTACCGCATTTTTCGAATGTAGCTGAGTATATCAAGGTCGTCAAAGACAAGTCCGTCGTCCGCAACCTGATCCGTACTTGCAACGCGATTACAGGCGAGGCTCTGGCCGAAGAGGACGACGCCGAGATCATCCTCGACCACGCCGAGCAGGCCATCTTTGCGCTAGCGGAGGCCCGAACGCGGCAGAGTTTTTCGCGGATCGCACCCGTGGCCGACCGGGTTTTGGCCCGGGTAAAAGAGTACGCCGCCGGCGAGGGGACCGGCATTACCGGCCTCTCGACGGGTTTTCGTGAGCTTGACGAGATGACCTCCGGTTTGCAAAGGACCGATCTCGTAATCGTCGCCGGCAGGCCCTCAATGGGCAAGACGGCTCTTTGCCTGACACTCGCGCAGAATGCAGCTTTGTATTCAAAGGCTGTAGTTGCTGTCTTCTCGCTCGAAATGTCAAAAGAGCAGCTCGTCACCCGTATGCTAAGCAGCGAGGCACACATCAATGCCCATCGCTTTCGCACCGGGCATCTGATGTCAAATGAATGGGAACGCCTTGCAAATGCGATCGGGACGCTCTCGGATGCAAAAATATTTATCGACGACACGCCGGGAATCTCGGCCCTCGAGATCCGTGCTAAATCACGCCGTCTCGCCGCCGAGCAAAAACAACTCGATCTGATCGTCGTCGATTACCTGCAACTCATGGGCAGCGGGTCTGGCAGACGCAATGATAACCGCCAGCAAGAGGTGTCGCAGATCTCGCGAGAGCTAAAATCGCTCGCTAAGGAATTGGATGTTCCGGTCGTCGCGCTATCGCAGCTTTCGCGGGCACCCGAGGCTCGCAATCCGCCAAAACCGCTGATGTCCGATCTGCGCGAATCCGGCAGTATCGAGCAGGATGCGGATGTCGTTGCATTTATCTACCGCGAAGACTATTACAAAGAAACCGAGGAAAACAAAGGCCTCGCCGAGCTTATAGTTTCAAAACAAAGAAACGGCCCGACCGGTACCGTAAAGCTTGCGTTTCTCAAAGAATTTACTAGATTTGAAAACTATTTTGGAGGTTGATGTTCAGAGTGCAAGCTTTAGCTTGTATTTCTGTTTTAGGCTCGACAAGCTAAAGCTTGCACTCTGAACGAGGGAATTATGTCCAACGATCTACGCTTTCCGATCGGCGATTTCGACCGCAACTACGAGGTTTCAGAGGCTGCACGGAGCATTCGCATAAACACGATCGCCGAGCTGCCTTTACGCATCAGAGAGGCCGTCGCGGGGCTGAGCGAAGCTCAGTTTGAGACGCCATATCGCCCCGGCGGCTGGACCGTCCGCCAGACGGTGCATCACATCGCCGACAGCCATTCTAATTCGCTCAGTCGTTTCAAGTTGGCGTTAACAGAGGACGAGACGCCGACGATCAAGCCTTATTACGAGGACCGCTGGGCCGAACTCGGTGACAGCCGGCTACCGGTCGAGGTCTCGCTAAAAATGATCGAGGCCTTGCATACGCGGTGGTTGGCATTATTAAACTCAATGTCGGAATTCGATTTTCAGAAAAAATTTATCCATCCCGAAACGGGCGAATGGACGCTCGACGGCGCACTTGCTCTGTACGCTTGGCATTCACGGCATCATACCGCGCATATTACGAGCTTGCGTGAACGAGAAGGTTGGTAAGAGGTTTTGGCTGCAGATGAACGCGGATAAACGCAGATAAGATATAGCGGCTTTGAAAATCGGCGTCATCTGCGTTAATCTGCGGCAAAATCTTTTTTCGACACAAGGAATTATGAGCGAGGCAAACAGTCGCCTGATCTCCCTCGACGTTTTTCGCGGTATGACCATTGCCGCCATGGTTTTGGTCAATAATCCGGGCGGATCGCCGGTCTATTGGCCGCTCGACCACGCCGAATGGAATGGCCTGACGCCCACTGATTGGATCTTTCCGTTCTTTCTATTTATTGTTGGCGTCTCGATCTCGATAAGCCTTGGGAAAACAAAAGGCGGAAACCCTACCAGTAGGGAGGGTGTCGCATCGCACAAACCCTATTGGAAAATTCTTTCCCGCTCGGCATCGATCTATTTGCTCGGAGCCGCGATCTCGATCGTCCCCTTTTTTCAGTTTCAATCGACCGATGCGCCCGATCCGCTCAAGATGCTGATCTGGCTGGCGTTTGCGGCGGCATTATTTTTTCTTTTATTGAGAAATTATAAGGTCGCGGCGGTGCTGTGCGTCGTCGCCCTGCTTGGCATCGCGGGGCTAAATCTCGCCGGGTATAACGTCGTCCCCTACAATTACGGCACGGTTCGTATCTTTGGCGTGCTCCAGCGGATCGCGGTCTGCTATCTCATTACATCGCTTATTTTCCTGCATACAAACTGGAAACAGCAGGTCGCGATAGGTGTCGCATTATTACTCGGATACTGGCTTGTCATGACAACGATCCCCGTTCCCGGTTGCGAGGTGACGAGCGTCAGCGACAAAGCCTGTAACCTCGCCGCCTATATCGACCGGATGATCCTGACCGAAGCCCACATCTGGCGTGGTGGGAAAGTTTACGATCCTGAGGGAATACTATCGACAATTCCTGCAATCGTGACGACCATCTCGGGCGTGCTGACGGGAACGTGGCTCTTGAGCAGTGACAAGGGACGAGTGACGAGTGACGAGAGTTCAGACTCATCACATATCACTGACCACTCATCACTAAACAAAGTTAGCGGTATGTTTTTCTTCGGCGTTGCTCTGCTCGCCATAGGCCTCATCTGGAACAGCTATTTCCCGATGAATAAAGCACTTTGGACAAGCTCGTATGTGTTTGCGACGACCGGTCTCGCGTTGCTGATACTCGCCGCCTGTTACTGGCTTATCGATATCAAAGGCTACTATCTATGGGCGTGGCCGTTTAGGGTATTTGGAGCGAACGCCCTGGCATTGTTTGTCTTCACCGGTTTCTTCGCCCGCATGATAGCGGCCTACCGCGTCATCGGCCCCGACGGCCAGCTTATCTCGGGGCAAAAATGGGTGATGAATCACTTTTATCTGCCGATCGCCCAGCCCATCGACGCATCGCTTGCTTTTGCCATCAGCTTTATCCTGCTCTGGCTCTTCCTGATGTGGCTGCTGTACCGAAAGCAGATCTACGTGAAAGTCTAGGACGAGATAGCCCACGAAATACACTAAAGGCACGAAAGGAAGAATTGCTTCTATTTCGTGCCTTTAGTGTATTTCGTGGCGAAATTCTTAACCTGCCGCAGCAACGACCTTTTCGGCGGCGTCTTGCATGCCTTCGGCGGTTTGGATGCCGATGCCCGATTCTTGAAGCACGCGGCGGCCTTCTTCGACATTTGTGCCTTCGAGACGGGCGACGATCGGGATAGTCATGCCGAGGTTCTTGTACGCGGCGACGACGCCGTTAGCAACCATATCACAGCGGACGATGCCGCCGAATATATTGATCAGCACGGCTTTGACGTTTTTGTCGGCAAGCAGGATCTTGAACGCCTGTTCGACACGCTCCTGCGAGGCACCGCCGCCGACGTCCAGGAAATTGGCCGGTTCGCCGCCGGCGAGCTTGATGATGTCCATCGTCGCCATCGCGAGGCCCGCACCGTTGACCATGCAGCCGATGTTGCCGTCGAGCTTGATGTAATTGAGGTCGTATTTCGAGGCCTCGATCTCAAGCGGCTCTTCTTCGGCAAGATCGCGAAGTTCGAGAAAATCTTTATGGCGAAACATCGCGTTGTCGTCGAATGTGACCTTGGCGTCGAGTGCGATCAGGCGATTGTCCTTGGTCAATAGAAACGGATTGATCTCGACCAGTGAAGCGTCGATCTTTTCATACGCATCGTACAGCGAGAGCATGAATTTCGTCGCCTGGCCGATCAGTTCTGCTGGGATTCCAAGGCCGAAAGCAAGCTTGCGGGCCTGAAAGCCGCGCAAACCGACGGCCGGATCGATAGTCTCTTTGAGGATCAACTCGGGTGTTTCTTCGGCGACCTTTTCGATGTCCATACCGCCTGCGGAGGACGCCATAAAGACGTTGCGGCCGGTGACGCGGTCAAGCGTGATGCCGAGATAAAACTCTTTGTCGATGGGCAAGCCTTCTTCGACAAGAAGCGTCTGTACTTTTTGTCCTTCGGGGCCTGTCTGGTGCGTGACGAGCTGCATTCCGAGAATCTCGGACGCGATCTGCCTGGCCTCAGCGGGTGATTTCGCAAGCTTGACGCCGCCGCCTTTGCCGCGTCCACCGGCGTGGATCTGGGCCTTTACGACGACAACATCGGTGCGGAGTTCGCGTGCAGCAGCTTCGGCTTCTTCGGCCGTACGCGCGACGATGCCGCGGGGAACTGGAACTCCGTATTCTTTGAGAATTGCTTTGCCCTGATATTCGTGAATTTTCATATATCTGCGTTGAAGTTTGAAAAACGAGTTTAGCTTATCGCTCTAATAAAAATCAAAAGGCCGGGTTTTATCCCGGCCCCGAAAACAACAAAGTTCTGACCACCTAATTATTAATTCTTGACCTTGATGTTGATTCCGATCAGTTTCCACGAGCCATCGTCCATCGTATATTTGAGCTCAAAATTTGCTCGTTGCGGCTTTGTCGGATAGTAACCCTTAACTACAAGTGCATCGAGCCCGGATACCTTCTCTATCGCGGGGGCCGGTGTGAATGTCGCTTCCATCGGAGAAACCGCCTTTTTGAAATTGTAATTCTCCTTGTCATCGACAAAGGCGGCAAAGGCCTCGGCCAGTTTATCCGGTGATGAATCATCTCTCCAGACCTTTGCGACCTTCTTATGAAAATCCGAAAAATCGCCGGTCTGAACTGCATCACCAAAATCTAGGAACGTAGTTTTAACTAAAGTCTGGAGCTTTTCGTTGCCGGGAACCTCGAGTTTTGAATTGCCTGAGTTCGAATCTGAGCTGCTGCCGCCGCTTTTCTTATAGACGACACCGCTCAGCGTCATTTGATTGCCCGACGGAGCCTTGTCGATCGTAAAATTGGGCCCGAGGCTGGCAAACGATATTTTTAAGGTCTTGGCACCTTCATCGATTATGACAGCACCGCCGCTGACCGAGCTTCCCCCGGACTTATAATCAGCTCCGCCATCGGCCCTGATCGTGATCGTCGAACCGTCCTCGCCGGTCCAAAAACCGACATATTCGGCCGGAGCAGGTTTGCTTGATCCGCCGCATGCGACGCCGATAGCGATCAGCACGGCGGCAATAATTATGGTGTTAATAGTCGAGCCATGGCCCTTAAATATGTTTTTGATCGTATTCTTCATAGTAATCTCCCTTATTCGAATAAAAACACCCCTTGAATAGCAGACCGAAAGCCTGACAGTCGAAAAGCTACGGAATATTAACCACGAGCTTTAACAGTTTCCATTCGCCGCCGCGCATGACGTATTCAAACTCGAAACGTACATTGTACGGTTTGGTTGGAAACTTTCCTTCGGCGACAAGTATTTTTAGACCCTTTTCAGACCGGAGCGACGGGGGCCGTGAAAAGTTAGCATCGGTCGAGGGCACCTTATTCAAAACAGGCACGACGAGCGATCGTTTGTCCGTGTAAGACTTAAATGCGGTCTTCATCTCGCTGACAGAATAGGTTGACTGGAAATCGGTCGACGCGTTTGAGCGGAGATCAGCGAAATCGCCGCTGTCCACCGCATCAGAAAACTGAGAGATCGTATCCTTAACCAAGCCCTCGACAACCGAATTAGACGGCACCGAGTCACTTGTCGAATCCGAAGACGAATTAGACAAGTTGCTGTTTTTTGCGAGATTCGCGAGGTCAAAATTCTTACCGCAATTGCAGCCGAGAGCGATCGAACCGATCACGGCAAGGGCAATGAGTCCGCTAAGTTTGCCGTTTTTGCCGAAAACAAGTTTATGAATAAGCTTTTTCATTTTATTTTCCCGCTATACGAAGATCGACATCCTTCATTGGGTTATTGTGAGTTTTCCACTAAGTGCAAAAGCGTACGAATCGCGACGCCGGTCGGGCCCTTGGCCTGATGTGGTTTCGCACTGTCGGCCCAGGCGGTCCCGGCAATATCGAGATGTACCCATTTTGCTTTATCCACAAATTCCTGGATAAAAACGGCCCCCATGATTGTTCCGGCCTTACCTCGCGGCCCAATGTTTTTAATATCCGCGATGTCCGATTTGATCTGCTTACTGTATTCGGCACTAACAGGTAGTTGCCAAAATCCCTCGCCATTTTCCGTACCGCAGTCGATGACCTCGTCAACAAAGGCCTGATCGTTGCCCATAATGCCGGTGTTTTGGTCGCCGAGAGCGACGATGACCGCGCCCGTGAGGGTGGCCATATCAACGATCCGGGTAGCACCTTTTTTCTCGGCATAAGCAACGGCATCGGCCAAAATAAGGCGGCCCTCGGCGTCGGTATTGAGTATTTCGATGGTCTTGCCGTTCATGGCCGTCACTACGTCGCTCGGCCGCGAGGCCTTGCCGTCGGGCATGTTTTCAACGGCCGCGACGATACCGATCACCGGAATGGTCGGCTTTAGCAAAGCGATTGCCCGCATCGTGCCCATCACGGTACCGCCGCCGGACATATCATATTTCATGGCGTCCATGTTTTCACCGGGCTTGAGCGAAATGCCGCCGGTGTCAAACGTGATGCCTTTGCCGACCAGAGCAAGAAGTTCATCCTTTTTCGCCGTTGATTTATCCGGCGAGTATTTTAAAACGATCAGCTTGGCAGGCTGCTCCGACCCGATCGAGACGCTCATCAGGGAACCCATGCCAAGCTTTGTCATTTTGGCTTCATCAAGAATGTCACATTTTAGGCCGACCTCTTTCGCCATCGCCTCAGCCCGGTTGGCCATCTCGGTGGGCGTGAGTATATTGGGCGGCTCATTGGCGAGGTCGCGGGTAAAATTCATCGATTCGCCGATGGCCTCTCCACGGGCGATACCCTTTTTCATCTCGCCGTTTTTGGCTCCTTCGATACAAATGACGAGGCTGGTCACAGCCTTATTATTTTTATCTTTGGTCTTGTATTTATCGATCTCAAATTGGCTTGTGATCGATCCCTGCACCGCGTGCTGAGTGGTTTCGCCCGCGCCGGCATCGCTGCGGGGAAGCAGTGCAAAGCTCTTGACATTGCGACTGCGAAGAAAACGCGTCGCCGTCCCGGAAAGTGTGGCCACCAAGTGTGTCTTATATTCCGCCTTATCGCCGACCCCGACGAGCAGCAAGCGGCTAGCTTTGACCCGGCCCTCAGGAGTAAACCGAAGCAGTGCGGTTTGACCCGCGTCACCCTTAAATTCTTCTGCCCGAATGACTTCGCCGATCAACCCACCTGTCAATTGGTCCAAATCTTTGAGCGCGTTGCTCGAGGCTTTCTCGCCCTTAAATACCGCAACAGCCAATGCTTCCACATTGGCCTCGGTAAAATTTCCGGTAATTCCCTGGAATTTCATCGACACCTCTATATTGATCTGTATATTTCGGAAAAAAACTCTTTAATATCTATAACTTATCTCAGTGTTTGTTTCAACTCCTGCCGCGTTTCTTTCTCTATTGCCTTTTTCATTTCTGTCTCGCGTTTATCGTATAGTTTCTTACCCTTGGCGACACCGATCTCAAATTTTATGCGTCCATTTTTCCAATAGATGCTCGTGACCACGAGAGTCATCCCTTTTTGGGTGGTTTCCTTTTCAAGTTTCTCGATCTCCTTGCGATGGAGCAGCAGTTTTCGCGGACGTAAAGGTTCATGGTTATTAATGTTGCCGTGGACGTAATGCGAAATATGCGACCCCATCAACCAAACCTCGCCATCCTTGATCTGGACAAAAGCTTCTTTTAGCTGGATCCGGCCGGCTTGAATGCTTTTGACCTCGGTGCCGAGCAGCGCGGCACCAGCTTCGAATTTGTCTAGAATGTGATATTCGAAATAGGCTTGCCTGTTATTGAGTATTTCCTTGTCCACCGGCATAACCTTCTATTTTGCCTTTGAAGCAGCGTATTCGCAACGAGAGTTGACACAGGGCGCGTCGGAAACGTAAATTATTAGTACTCTGGGAGATCGTCTAATGGTAGGACTGCAGTCTCTGGATCTGCCTATCGGGGTTCGAATCCCTGTCTCCCAGCCAAATTCTTAAATTGATAATGGAAAATGCCGGAAATATCGGCATTGCATATTTTCCATTCTCAATTTTCCATTTTTTATGGACGATTGGTACGAAACAGAGTTACGCGTCCGCTATGCGGAAACAGATCAGATGGGGATCGTGCATCACGCAAACTATTTGATATGGTTTGAGGCCGGGCGAAGCGAGCTATGCCGGGCAAAAGGGTTTTCTTACAAAGAGATGGAAACCGAGGACGACGCTCTTCTCGTCGTTGCCGAAACCTATTGCCGTTATAAATCACCCGCGTTTTACGAAGACGTTTTGACCGTCCGCACCAAACTTGGCGAGATACGCAGTCGGAGCCTACGCTTTTTTTACGAGGTCCACCGGGCCGCTGACGATGTTTTGATCGCCGAAGGCGAAACGCTTCACCTGGTCACGGACAGTAATAAGAAAGTCCGGATCCTGCCTGAAATATACCGCAACCGCCTAATGGGCCAGGACGAATTGGCATTTCCCGCCGACCAGGCCCCAAGTTAGTTTTAAGGTTCAAAGATCAAAGATCAGAGATCAAGGTTCAAGGTCTGAGGAGTTGTTTACGATAACGATTCCTCAGCTTTGAACTTTGAGCTTTGAACTCTAAACTAGCTGTATGCCCGGAGCCGGACGAGCCGAAATTTATTTCATAGCCGCGATGATGATATTGATCATTATCCTGTCGGTCGCGGCCGTCATTATTTTTTTTAAGACCTATAAGAAAGAGATGCGTGAGAAAGAAGAAAGGCAAAAGGCAAAAGTAAAAAGGCAAAATGCAGGAACTGATGGCTTGCCGTCGACGACCGACCACTGACGACTGTTCATTATGCCGCATCCAAACATCTTAGACACCCAGAAAACAGCCCTCGTCGTGATCGATATTCAAGAAGGGTTTCGAAATGCGATACCGGACTTTGCGGTCATCGCGTCGCGTGCCTCGACTGCCGTTCGCGGATTTCAGATCCTGAATATTCCCGTCATAGTTACGGAGCAATATCCGAAGGGCCTCGGGCCAACAGCCGAAGAGATCCATTTTGTACTGCCGGATGGTTTCGAAATATTTGAAAAGACAGCATTTAGCTCATGCGGGGCCGAGCCGTTTGTGACGAGATTAGAAGAAGCCGGTGTTGCTCAAGTCGTCCTTTGCGGCCTCGAAACGCAGGTTTGTGTCAGCCAGACGGCACACGATCTGCTCGACAAGGGTTTTCAGGTTCACGTTTTGACGGATTGCATATGCTCACGGTTTGAGCATGACAAGCTTGCCGGGCTTGCCAAAATGCAGATGAGCGGCGTGATCCCGTCGTCGATCGAAATGGCATTGTTCGAATTGATGCGTGACGCGAAACACGAGCATTTTAAAGAAATTCAAAGCCTGATCAAATAAACAACTCTACCGAAACCTTGAAGAATTCGGCCAGTTTTCTTGCGTGGGCTTTACTTATAGACCGCTTCCCGTTAACGACCTCGGAGGTTATTCCACTCGATCCGAAAACAGGCAGCAGATCGGACTGCTTTATTTCCCGATCTTCCATAAAATACTTCAACATATCTGTCGGAGATGCCTCTGGAATCGGATAGTGTTCGTCTTCGTATGACTCGACAAGAACAGTAAGGAGTTCGAGAAGAGATTCTTCCTCGGGGCTGAGGGCGGCTTCACCTATACCCTTTGACATCAATCGATCAATCTCCTCAGTCATTAGATCGAGCTCGTCGTCATTAGTAATTACTGCCGGGATATGTTCCATCAAGAGCATACCGTATTTTTTTTTGTCAAAGTTTGCAGTCATGTTTGTAACCTTTTTTTGAATATTCAGCGTGAGTCAAAATATATCTAACGCTCACCTTTCTGCCGGGATAATAGATCTTTGTGATTAATCGGTATTTATTACCGCCAATGTTGAAGATAGTACAAATGCCCGCCAAATCGGCATGAGCAAAATCTCTCTTCGTGTTTGCCAAATCGTTCCAATTTGCTTTTCGGGCGACTCTGTACCAATCCGACAAGGGCTTTTCCGCGTCAGGATGCTTTTCCCAGAATTTACGAAGCATTTTTTTCGAAATAACGTGCATCCAACGATAATCTCTCATTTTGAGAGCGTAAAGTCAACTGAAATTCAGCTTTGACCAGTTTGGCTTGTAAGCCGTAATATTAAGGTCAAAGCGTAAGTAATGGACATATTTTCATCCCTAAATCCCCAACAGATCGAGGCCGTAAAAACGACCGAAGGACCGCTCCTCATTCTCGCCGGTGCCGGCTCCGGCAAGACCCGCGTTATCACCGTGCGGATCGCGTATCTGATTCTGGAAAAACAGGTTGCACCACACAACATTCTCGCGGTTACGTTTACAAATAAAGCCGCAGGCGAGATGCGTTCCCGCGTTGACGAACTGTTAAAAGGGCAACGACTCGGCTCCGCTCCGCTGCTCTCGACCTTTCACAGCCTGTGCGTTCGTATTTTGCGCCAGGACATCGACAAACTCGATGAGGGCTATAAAAAATCCTTTACCATATACGATACGGACGATACGCAAAAGGTCGTCAAGGCGTGCATCAAGGACCTCGGGCTTGACGAAAAGCAGCTTGCCCCCCGAATGGTTCGCAATGCTATAAGCTCGGCCAAAAATCGCGGCGAGGATGTCGAAATGTATGCGGCCCGTGTCGAGCAGGGCGATGTCAAGAAAACTGCGATCGCCAAAGTTTTTAAGATGTATGATGACCGTCTGCATGTCGCAAATGCGCTCGATTTTGATGATCTTTTGATCAAGACGGTCAAGCTGCTTCGCAAATCGCCGGAAACGCGGGAGAAGTACAATGATCGCTACAAGTACATCCTCGTTGACGAATATCAGGATACAAATGCACTACAATTTGCCCTTATCAGTTTTTTGACCGAAAAGCAGCAAAATATCTGTGTCGTTGGCGATGACGCGCAGAGCATCTACGGATTTCGGCAGGCGGATATTCGCAATATTTTGGGGTTTGAAGAGCATTTTCCGGACGCCAAGGTAATTCTGCTCGAACAGAATTACCGCTCGACGCAGACGATACTCGATGTTGCCCATGCGATCATCGAAAACAACATTCATCAAAAGAAAAAGAAATTATGGACCGCTAATCAGGGTGGTGACCGGATCTATTATTACCAGGCCTACGATGCGGACGGCGAGGCTCGCTTTACTGCGTCAAAGATCGAGGAGCACCAACGCCGGAGTTTAAGCGACCGCATCGCCATCCTATATCGCACAAATGCACAATCCCGCCTGTTTGAAGAGGCCCTGCGGCGGCGGCGGATCGAGTACAACATCGTCGGCGGTTTCTCTTTCTACGAGCGGGCCGAGGTCAAAGACATTATCGCGTATCTCAAACTTGCGATGAATCCATTTGATGATATTGCTCTGCTGCGGGTAATAAATACGCCGGCCCGAGGACTCGGGAAGACGAGCCTTGACGAATTACAGTCGCAGGCAAAGGCTGTCGGTTCATCGCTCTGGATGACAATGACGGCGATCACCGATCCGGCTTATGGACAGCCGGTCAATCTTACACCGCGTGCGAGAGACGCCTTTCGTGCGTTTAGGAAAGTGATCGAAAATCTGATCGAGAAGGTTTCGGACGGCTCCGATAGCAGCAAAGCTGTATCCGAGGTCGTGATCGCCGCCATCGAAGATACAGGTTACGCAAACGTTCTGCGTGTCGAGAATTCAGACGAGTCGGCGGCACGGCTCGAAAACCTCGAAGAGCTTGTAAATGCAGCCGTTGATTATGATAAGCAAGAGGAAAACGGCCTCCGCGATTTTGTCGATCATGCCGCACTTATTTCGGATACCGATAAATACGACAACAAGGCCGCCGTCACGTTGATGACCGTCCACATGGCGAAAGGACTGGAGTTTCCAATCGTTTTCCTCGTCGGGCTCGAAGACGGTATTTTTCCACATTCACGGTCGATCATGGATCCGAAAGAGTTGGAAGAGGAACGGCGTCTAGCCTATGTTGCGATCACGCGTGCCGAGAAGATCTTGTATGTTACGCATTCGATGCGGCGTCGGGTTTACGGGGAGGAAATCGCCGCCGAGCCCTCGCAATTTCTCAACGAAATGCCGCTTGAGCTCATCGATGATCTTTCTCAAAGTGCTTCCTGGCTATCTTACGCCCGCAGCACGACGGCGGTCGAGAACAAAGCGACCATCAGCGCCCTTCGGGGCGAAACCGAGCCGGTCAAACCGAGAAATATCTATGCGGGAAAGACCTACAACAGCAGCGAGGCCATAGCGGAATTTTTTAAGAACAAAAGCGGTAAGCCGTCAGCAGTCGGCAGTCCGCGGCCGGCGGAGGAAACTCCAAAGGTGTCTGGTTACGATAAACTGCGGGCCGCAGCGTCGGACAGATCTAAAATCCAAGATCCAAAATCTAAAATCGAAGAGTTAGTAGCAGGTTCACACGTGCGGCATGAGAAATACGGCCGGGGGCTCATACTCCGCCGCGAAGGCTCGGGCGACAATGCCAAACTAACGGTCAGCTTTCCCGGTTTCGGGCAGAAGAAACTGATCGAAAAATATGCTAATCTGCAAAAAGACTGAACACTTCTAGTCGAGTTGACGTTAATTCAACTGACCTTACTGAGGGATTATGAAAAATATTTTTGCATTGACGATTGCCCTTTTGCTGCTTATAGCGGCCGTTGTTGGCTGCAGCTCGATCAATCCGTTTTCCGATAAAGGCAAAAAGACATCACCGTCCGCGGGAAACAAAACCCTGACCGATAAAGGCGTGGATACGGTCGTTGGCGACGAAACAACAGGTGTGCCGGAATGCGACGAGGTTTTGGACATGATTGCGGCCGAGGCGAATAACCCCGACGACAACTTCCTCGTTAAAGCGACCAAAGCGTTGTTTTTGAATAAGTTCAAAGAGTCGATCAAGAAAAGTATCGAAGAAAACAAAAACAAAAATGGCACGGCCGATCTCGCTAAAACTTGCGCGGATTATAAAAAGCAAATCGAAAAGTATAAGGCTGAGGCCGAAAAGAAGAAGGATCAGTAGCGACCCTTCTTCGTATGTTTATTGGCTTTCTTTTTCCTCCGCGAGGAGTTTGGCCGTCCATTCGCTTTGCGGATATTTCTTCTTTAAATATTTGGCGAGGGCATCACGTGTTTCCTCGTCATTTCCACACCCGTATTTTGTCCAGCCGTTTCCTTCGATAACGATGTAGAGTGCCTCCGGCACGCGTTTGTCAGCGGGATATTCCTTGGCCCAAGCCATGACCTTTGCGGCAAGAAATTTTGGGGCGTCGCCCGCATCTTTGAGTTGTTTGCGTTCGGCCTGAGATGTCTGAACCTGAGCCGCGGTTAGAAACGCAGGACGCGGCGGCAGTTTTTTGGGAACTTCGGATGACGTCGCTTCGTCGTATTCGGTGTCATACGGTGCGCACCACCAGTCGTTTCCGTCAAATTGCCCTTGCTCGTTATCCGTTTTCCCAATGCCATCCTCGAGATACGGACTGAGAATAGGGTTTTTGAGTACAAAATAGAGCACCGCGTGATCGTAGGCAGCCGGAGTCTTGGCAGCAACTATCTTATCGAGCTGGGCTGCAAATTCGGGATGGTATTTTGCAAGTTCCGGCGTTGCCTTAAGTAATGTCGCTTTATCATTAACCAGAAACGCCCTCATCCAGATAGCGACGTTAAAACGCTCGCGCATATAATCCGGTAATGCCGGAGACTTTTCGACCTCGATCAGCATCGCCGTCGGGAAAAGCTGGTTAAAAGATTCGATCGTGTCAGTATCGAACATCATCCGCCCCTGCCACTCTTTTTCCTGCTTATAGTTTTCGTCGATCTCTTTTTCGTAGGCCTCGCGTCCGTCCTTGTTGTATTCGGGATTGTATTGAGCCTTTTGCTCGGCAATAATATCGTCGACATTGCCGGCATCGCCGTCAAAATCAAAACCGTAGGGCTTTCGCAAGCTATAGGTCAGATAGTCCTCCATCGTCTCGGCTAGTTTCAGCCGCAAACCTAAGAAAGAGTTTCGGGCCGAAATCGTCAACTGATCACCGCTGTCGAGCATTTCGTTGATGAGCTTACGGGCGTCCGCCTGCTTGTTTTGCTCGATCAAAATGCGGGCCGCGTGATACGCAATAGTGGTGGACGCGGGTGACGTGCGGCTCGAATTATATGCCGCCTCGATAAGGCGAGGAATCCCTGTCGAGCTTTTGTCCGCCTTTGAAAGAGCGGTCATCAGCCATAGTTCTGATCCCGTTGCTTTAAATTTGGCCAGCGAATAGAGATAAGCGTCGGCGCCCGGCATCTGATATGTAAACAACCAATCGGTCAGCTCGTCCTGCTTCAAAAAGTCGGGCACCAGCGACTGCTTTAGCTTTTGCTCGCCCCAATAGCCGCCTTCGTAATTTGATGCCTGATTGTCCTTAAATTTGTTGGCATAGGCGCTTTGACGCATCTCACGCACTTGCTTTCGCATTTCGTCGGTCATTTTCGCACCGATAACCTTTTCGGCCTCAGCGACCGCCTGAGCATCGGTCGCGTCAGTCTTTACGACGATCTTCCACGACTCTGCATAATTGGCCGAGTAGATATTTATCTCGATCTCGTCATCGTTTATCCGATCGTTGCCGGTGACGGTATTAGCGGAGGTGTTGGCCGCAACTGCATCAGTATTCGCGACGGTGTTAACGCTGTTTCCCGTCTCTCTTGCCTTTTCTGCAAGTCTTTTTTGATCCTCAGCCGTCAGTATCTCGTTTTCAAATTTATCCAGCAGCCAGTTGTAATCGATCACGTCCTGCCGAAAGTTCTCGCCGCCGGGGTAAAAGGTCAATGTTTTTGCGAGTTCGCTAACTCTTTCTTTCGGGTGATTGCGATATTTGATCAGGCCCATCAGCCGCTCGGCCGAGGCCGTGAATTTACCGCTTTTTGAAACAAAACGCTGTAAATGAGATTCGGCTTCGTCGTAATACGCGTTTGTTTTTTCTTTTGATTTGGAAAGGCTGGCCTGCCGGATCAGCGTACGGGCGACGAGGTAATCGGCGGTTTCGGCCCAGGGCGACTCGCTGTCCTGAGCGATCTCGCCAAAGTGTTTTTTTGCTGACTCGTAATCGAGAGCATAGAATTCGGCGGCGGCTTTTTGATAAGCGCGATCTTTTTGCAGCCATTCAGCCGATCCTGGCGTGACATCGTCAGGCGTTTGCTTGCCGTTCGAGCAATTTTGAAAAACCTGATCTTGGGCCTTGACCCAACTTTGGACATTCGCATCGCTCGGGCCGTGGGCCGTCGAGCGGTCAGACAATGTCTCGGCAGCCGTTTCAAACGCATTCTTGGTGCAATTTGGAAAGAAATCATAACCGCCGTATGAACGCTCAACATAGATGTCGGGCGTCTTTTCTTCCTTGCCGACGACATCTTTTCGGCGGTTGACCCACGCTTTGACAGCTTCGTCGATCGTATCGTCGTGAAAGTCACGGTTATCGATCTCGGCCTTCCAAACCTCGACCATTGCCCGCTGCTCGGCCGCATTCAGGCCACCGCCGGCGACATAACGGTACGCCGCATATAGCACGGATCGGTGAAAGGTTGGCTTGATGATGCCGAGACGTCCGGCAGCATATTCAGTGTAAGGATTCTCCGGCGCGCTTGATGTATCAAACAAGGGCGTTATGTAACCCGGGCCGCAGGGAAGTGCGCTAGACAAAAAAACGGCTATCAAAACAATCGTGACGATGAAACGGGAAGCTGCTTTCATAAGGTTTTAACCAGAGCGAGATTTAAAATAAATATACCGCAAATGAGGAACGATAGAAAGCAGTTTGTATGCAATAAAAAAACCTCCCGAATAGGCCGGGAGGCGTTTTGTGAAATGTCGTTTACATGAGCGCAGGTCGATCCATCAGACGCTCATTATTTCATGTTCTTTATTTTTGCTAAGTTCGTCGATCTTGGCAATGTATGTGTTGGTATGTTTCTGAACTTCGTCGAGGCCGCCGCGTTCCTCGTCTTCGGAGATCGTTTTGTCCTTTAGCATCTTCTTGAGAGCGTCGTTTGACGCATGACGGACATTGCGGATGGCAATCCGATGCTCTTCGGCGATCTCGTGCACTTGCTTTGCAAACTGCTTTCGACGCTCCTCGTTTAGGGCCGGGACGGAAAGGCGAATGATCTTACCGTCATTGGATGGCGTCAGCCCTAGATTAGCGGCAACGATGGCTTTTTCGATGGCGGCCAGGGCGGTTGCGTCCCATGGCTGAACAGTCATCATCTGCGGTTCCGGCACCGCGATCGATGCCATCTGGCTCAGCGGCGTAGGCGTTCCGTAATAGTCAACGGACACAGCATCAAGCAGTCCGACGGTCGCACGTCCGGTTCGGATATTGGACAGTTTGCGTTTAAAATCCTCAACCACATGGTCCATCTTCGGACCCGTTTCTTTTGTTACTTCTGCTACGCTCATAGTATTAGGGAACAGTGAATAGTGAACAGTTGAAGAAAGACAATGTTCGCTAGGTCTTTCGATTTAAAATTTACGATCCACTATTTACTAAGTTTTTTATTCGAAACAAGCGTTCCAATTGTCAGGTCGCCGCCTACGGCCTTAACGATATTGCCCGACTCGCGCATATTAAATACCATGATGGGAAGGTCATTGTCCATACAGAGCGAGATCGCCGAGGCGTCCATTACCTTTAACTGTTTTTCGAGAACTTCCTGATACGTTATATGTTCAAATCTCACGGCGTTCGGATTGTTGACCGGATCGGAATCGTAGATGCCGTCAACCTTTGTCGCTTTAAAGATTATGTCCGTCTTCATCTCGAGGGCCCGCAGGGCCGCCGCGGAATCGGTGGTAAAGAATGGATTGCCCGTCCCTGCGGCAAAGATAACAAGACGCTTTTTCTCAAGATGCCGGATCGCACGCCGCCGTATGAATGGCTCCGCAAGCTGCGGAATATCGATCGCCGACATCGCCCGCGTGTAAACCCCGGCTTTTTCGAGTGCGTCCTGCAGCACCACAGCATTCATGATCGTGGCCAGCATACCGATATAGTCGGCTGCGGCACGGTCCATATTTCCCGCCGACTCCGAAACGCCGCGAAAAATATTGCCGCCGCCGACGACGATCGCGATCTCAACGCCGAGGTCATGAACGGTCTTGATCTCTTGCGCCAAAGCCTCGGCCACACGCGTGTCAATGCCGTAATTCTGCTCGCCCATCAGGGCCTCGCCCGATAGTTTCAAGAGAATCCGTTTGAATTTTGGCGTTGACATAAAATAGTTGCAGAGTTTTCAGAGTTCCAGAGTACCAAAGTTAGGAATTCTCCTCCGCAACTCTGGTACTCCGTAACTTCGGAACTCTGTAAACTGATCGTTAGGCGATCATCGATGCGACTTCAGCGGCGAAGTCATCCTGTTTCTTTTCGATGCCCTCGCCCATTTTGAAGCGGACAAAGCGGCGGATCGAAATGTTTTCCTTGATCGAACCGACCTTTTCAGCAACAAGCTCACCGACATTTTTTGACGGATCTTTGACAAACGGCTGATCGACAAGGACATTGTCCTCGTAAAATTTATTTAAGCGGCCCTCGATGATCTTTGTTAGCACTTCGTCCGGTTTGCCGGCGTTTTTCGGGTCGTTCTTGAGCTGTTCCATCAGGATCTCACGCTCTTTGTCGAGATCCTCGGCCGGAACATCCGTGCGGTTAGTATAGCGCGGATCGGTAGCAGCAATGTGCATCGCAACGTCCTTAACGAGCTGCTGAAACTCGTCGCCGCGTGATACAAAATCGCTCTCGCAATTGATCTCGACGAGCACACCAACTTTGCCGCCCATGTGAATGTACGAGCCGACGGCCCCCTCGGCGGTGACCCGCCCGGCTTTCTTGCCGGCTTGGGCCATGCCTTTTTTGCGTAGAATGTCCATCGCCGCATTTTCGTCGCCATTTGCCTCGACAAGAGCGTTTTTGCAATCGACCATTCCCGCACCCGATTTTTCGCGTAGTGACTTTACTCCGCTTGCTGTAATTTCTGCCATAATCTTCCTCGATCCTTGATTCCAAATTTCAAATTCCAAATTTCAAATTCCCAACGAGAGCAGACCCCCCAATCTGGAATATGAAATTTGGAATTCCGGTCTTAGTTGGCTTTTGCTTCGCTGCTTTTTTTCGTTTTTTCTGCTGTCGGCTCTGCCGATCCGTCAACCGAATCCGGCTCTATCACCTCACCGGTCTCAATAGCCGTTTCAGCGACGGGCAGTTCGGCGGTATTCTCGGGATGAGCAGGTTCGTGCTCAGGTTCAGTTTTAGCTTCCGCTTCTGCTTCAACCGGCTCCTCGGCAACGTCATCGTCCTCTTCCGTTTCGGGGATGTCGGCTGACTCGATCTCGGCCACCTCGTCTTCGCTTAAGAATTCCTTGGGAATTGCCGTCAGCGAGATCTCATTCGTTACGGACTCAGTTGCTTCGGCCTCGACGGCTTCACCGTCTTCCGCAACCGCCTGACTGCCCTCGGTTCCGACCTGTCTGCCCTCAATGATCGCATCTGCGATACGCGAGGCAAAAAGGCGAATAGCACGCAAGGCGTCGTCGTTACCCGGAATAACATGATCGATGCCCTCAGGCGAGCAGTTGGTATCGACAACGGCAACGATCGGGATGTCGAGGCGATTTGCCTCTTTGATCGCAATATCCTCTTTACGGACGTCGATGACAAACATCATGTCCGGCATGCCGTTCATATCCTTAATGCCGGCGAGATTCCTCATCAGGCCTTCGTGTTCGCGGTCGAGCTTGAGACGCTCTTTCTTGGTGAGCATCTCGAAACGGCCGTCTTCACGCATCGTTTCGATCTCTTTCAATTTGTTGATCGATTTTTTTACGGTCTCGTAATTGGTTAAAAGTCCACCGAGCCATCGATTATTGATATAAAATTGCCCGCAGCGTTCGGCCTCTTCTTTGATCGCTTCCTGTGCCTGGCGCTTGGTGCCGACAAAGAGGACCTTTTGTTTAGGACGCTCGGTAAGCGATTCGGTAACGTAATTGAGTGCGTCGCGAAAGAGTTTCTGCGTTTTTTGCAGATCAATAATATAAATGCCGTTGCGTTCGCCAAAGATGTATTCTTTCATCTTCGGGTTCCAACGGCGTACCTGGTGACCAAAATGAACTCCTGCTTCGAGGAGCTCTTTCATCGTAACTGTTGCCAAAACTTTATTCTCCTAAACTTACTGGTTTTTGTACTCGCCGGGGTCTTATTGATAAACCAAGGAGCCCAAGGCGATGGATTATGTTCAGAGTGCAAGCTTTAGCTTGTATGTCAGAAACGAATACAAGCGAAAGCTTGCACTCTGAACGGTTTATTATCTCTTCGAGAACTGGAATCTCGCTCGGGCACCTTTCTGCCCGTATTTCTTACGCTCTTTCTGACGCGGATCGCGGGTGACGAGGCCTGCCTTTTTTAAGGCGGGACGCAGGTCAGCGTTAAATTCCATTAAGGCACGCGTGATGCCGTGGCGAACAGCACCGGCCTGTCCGGCCTGTCCGCCGCCATCGACGTTTACAAGAATGTCGAACTGCTCGGTCGTCTCCGTCAGACGAAGCGGCTGACGAATGATCATCTGCAACGCTTCGTTGGGAAAATACGAGTTAAATTCGCGGCGATTGACAATGATATTGCCGCTGCCCGGACGAAGGTAAACACGTGCGGTCGAAGTTTTTCTGCGGCCCGTGCCGTAATATTGAATATCCATATCGATTTAAGATTTGGGATTTTGGATTTTGGATTTTGGCGAGCGGAACTAACTCCGGCGATCCAAAATCGGCAATCTAAAATCCAAAATTAGAGTTCTCTCGCCTCCGGTTTCTGCGCGATGTGGCGGTGTTCCGCATCGGCATAAACCTTTAATTTCTTACCCATTGCTTTGCCGAGCTTTGTTTTCGGGAGCATACCGCGGACGGCGAGTTCGATGACCTTTTCAGGTTTTGTCTCGAACATCTCCTTGACGGTCGTCTCACGCAAACCACCCGGATACAGCGTGTGACGGTAATAGATCTTTTGATCGTCCTTGGCACCGGTGAACACGGCGTGACGAGCATTGATCACAACACAATGGTCGCCCATATCCATGAAAGGCGTCCACGCCGGATTGTTTTTACCCGACAAGATTCGCGCAACCTCGGTTGCCAAACGGCCGACCGTTTTGCCCTTAGCATCGACGACCAACCATTTGCGATTTTCTGCTAAACCCTTCCCACTCGGAAAATAAGTACTCATATACACACCACAACCGGAAATATCCGCAAAAATGCGAACTGACAGAATAACGAAATTGAGAGTTTAGGTCAAGCCGCGATTGGGGTTAGAGCGAAAAACCGAACCTCGTTCCTGCGAGCGTAATGCCGACGATCGTTTTCGCGTCTTCGATCCCACCGGAACGAATGAGGTCAAAGGCTTGCGGAAATGTGAGACGTTCGATCTCGATCAGCTCATCAGACTCAAGTTTTTGGGCGGTTTCGATCAGTCCGGTGGCGAGATAGACATACATTTTCTCGCTCAAAAAGCCCGGCGAGACATAAAATTCGACCAGCTTTTCGATCGTGGCGGCTGTTACGCCTATCTCTTCTTCGAGTTCGCGGGACGCAGCTTGTTCAAAAGTCTCTCCCGGCTCGACGCCGCCGGCCGGCAGCTCAAGCAGATATTTGCCCGCTGCGTGTCTATATTGGCGGACAAGGGCGATAGTGGTGTCTCCGAAAACCGGTAGAATCACCGCGCTGCCGCGATGTGCGATGATCTCGCGTTCGTATTCGACGTCGCCCTCGCGGATCGCGTCGAGGCGGACCTCGAAAATTTTGCCATTATAGACGGACTTTGATGATAGAGTGGTTGTCATACGTTTTATTGCGAAAAGAAGTCGGATTTTATCACAGGCGCACAATTGAAAATAAGACGAACGATCTTGAATCCAAAAACCCGGCGGACGCGAAAGGATATCGTTTAAGCCAAATTTATTTTGTTGGTTCAGGCTGGCTTTATCGTGTGAGGCAAAAAAACGATGTTGATGGACCCGAGAACAGATGACGCTGAATTTCTGAATAGCGGACTGCAAAAATGTAAGGTTATAACCCGCAAATACGGGACGAGCTTTTTCTTTGCAACGCAGTTTTTTCCGCGCGAGACACGTAATGGTATCTATGCGGTCTATGCTTTTGCACGCATTCCAGATGAGATCGTTGATGATCCAAACAAGACTGATAAGGCTGCCACGCTCGCAAGACTCAACGAGTGGCGGCAAAACTGGCGTGCAGCAATGGCCGCCGGCTGCAGCGATGACGCCGTGATGAACGCCATCGTCCGCACGTTTCGCAAATACAATATCCCGGCCGAGGATGGCGAGGCGTTTCTGCGTTCGATGTTTATGGACGAGGAAAAGTTTAGCTACGAGACCTACGCTGATCTTGAGGAATATATGTACGGCTCGGCGGGCGTTATCGGGCTGATGGTGACGCGGATCGTCGGGTATTCCGGCGAAGCGGCCTTTGCCCACGCGATCAAGCTCGGCTATGCCTTTCAGCTTACGAATTTTCTTCGTGATATCCGCGAAGACTACGAGGAGCTTGGCAGGGTGTATATGCCGCAGGATGAAATGCGCCGGTTTCGTCTATCGGAAAAGGATATTGCGTCGCAAGCCTCCGACGAGCGGTTTGTCGACTTTATGAAATTTCAGATCGAGCGTAATCGTCAAGTTTATCGAGAGGCTCTGCCCGGAATCCCGATGCTCGCGTGGCGCGGGCGGCTCGCCGTGAGGATCTCTTACGTGCTTTACAAGGCGATCTTAAGAGAGGTGGAGCGGGCAAACTATAATATTTACAGGGGCCGCGTGCGGACAAATCTGAGCCAAAAGGTCTGGCTTTCAGTAAAGGCCCTCGCGGGCGTGTATGAATAAAAAAGTTGTCATTATCGGAGCGGGAATCGGCGGTCTTGGGGCCGCCGGTCTTTTTGCCAAAAAAGGCTATGACGTCACGGTTTTGGAAAAAAATGCCAATCTCGGCGGCCGGGCAAATATTTTCGAACACGAGGGCTTTAAGTTTGACATGGGCCCGTCGTGGTATCTCGCCCCGGATATTTTTGAGCACTATTTCAATCTTGTTGGTGAAAAGGTCGAGGATCATCTCGATCTGAAAAAACTCTCGCCGTCGTACCGCATTTTTTTTCGCAATAACGGCGAGAGCCTCGATATTAATTCGAATATCGATCTCGACACCGCCACGTTCGAAGCGATCGAGGCCGGCGCGGGCGACAAGCTGCGGGCCTACCTAAAACAATCGGAATATCAATATGACGTTGCGACGCAGCACTTCATGTTTAAGAATTACGACTCGATCTTCGACTTTTTTAACAAACGCGTAATGACCGAGGGGCAAAAGCTGTCGGTTTTCTCGACGATGCACCGCTTTGTGTCGAAATTTTTCAAGTCAAAAAAGCTCCAGCAGGTGATGGAATATACGATGGTTTTTCTGGGAACGTCGCCGTACGAAGCCCCGGCCCTGTACAACCTGATGTCGCACATGGATTTTAATCAAGGCGTTTTCTATCCGCAAGGGGGTTTTTACACGCTGATCGATGCACTCGCAAATATTGCGGAAAGGAACGGAGCGGTTTTGCGCGTAAATTCGCCGGTTGACAGGATCTTGGTCGAGAATGGCAGAGCAACGGGCGTCCGGGTCGAAGGCGGAGAGATCATCGATGCCGATATTGTCATATCAAACGCGGATATGTGGTTTACCGAGACAAAGCTGCTCGATGAGCGTTACCAGACATACCGCGAAAAATATTGGAAAAAACGCACGATGGCTCCGTCGGCGTTTATTATGTATCTCGGCGTTTCGGAAAAGCTGCCAAGCCTCGTCCACCACAATCTGCTCTTTAGCGAAGACTGGCGAAAGAATTTTGACGATATATATAAAGATCCGCGCCTGCCGGACGAGCCGTCGTTATACGTATGTGCCCCGAGCGTCACGGATCCGTATGTCGCGCCTCAGGGTAAAGAAAATTTGTTTGTGCTAGTGCCGATCGCCTCTGATCTGCCCATCACCGACGAGCAAAAAGAGGTGTATGCTGACCGCGTTCTTGCTTTGATGGAAAGCGAGATGAATCTGCCTGATTTGCGCAAAAAGATCGAATACACACGTATCTATACCGTCGAGAATTTTGCCGCCGATTACAACGCGTACAAAGGCTCGGCGCTTGGCTTGGCTCACACGCTCCGTCAAACTGCGATATTTCGGCCAAAAAACAAGTCGAAAAAGGTCGGGAATCTCTTTTATGTCGGAGCCGGGACAAATCCGGGGATCGGTACTCAGATCTGCCTCATCAGTGCGGAGCTTGCCTATAAACGCGTCCACGCGATAACTACGGCCGAGCCGATGGAATCTCTCTAGAGCATTTTATCCAGCGCGATCTGCCAAAAGATGATAAATCCGGCGAGGACGTTGATGAACGGAAAGGCCCGGTAGAGTTTGAAAAGGCGGCCGGTTTTGACGGAACGGGCCGAGGCGAGCATCAGAATGACGTAGACGCCGCCTAGCGATAGGCTGATAAAGCCAAGATAGTCGGCGGACACGATCGCGGCGGCAAGGTAGAGAAAGCCGCATATTGCCAGCGTCAGATACGGGCCGCAAACCGTTGCGATGGTTTTGAGCCCGGCTTCTTTATCAGCTTCGATATCGGGAATTGCTGAGTAAGCGTGCATCGCGGCGGTCCAAAGCGAGGCGGCTACCATCAGGATCACCGGAGGAAAGCTGCCGTAAATGAGTTGATAACCGAATGCGCCCGGGAAAATGTATAAAATGTTAAATGCCGAGTCTAAAAATGGAATTGTTTTTGCACGGATCGGCGGGGCCGAGTAGAAAATCGAAAAGAAAAGGAAACCGGCCAGAGATATCGACGCGACAGGAACAAAAACAGCCGCCGCGATCAGAAACGGAAGATTTACGAGTAGGATCCAAAACGTCAAGCCTTTGTGACGGCGACGGTCAACCAGCAATTCATATCCGGCCTTTTTTTCGTTTAGCCTGTCGGTCTCGTAATCGAAAATATCGTTCACGCCATAGATCAGTAGATTGGCGGGAAACAGGAAGTAGATCGCAAAAAGGACGGTTCTCCAATCCAAAAGGTCGCTCCGCGTTGTCGCTGCTGCGACAAGGCCGAGTATGTACGGCCCGAAGACATAAAACCAAAATCGCGGCCGGCTGACCTTTAACAAAAATCTGAGATCTGGCATAGGTTGAGTATAGCTTGCATATCGGGCTGCTCAAATATTTGATGAGAGTGATAAGCATTCAAAATAGGGTAATAGGGCTGGGAATACTTGTCTTTCTGGCCGTGGGTGCATTCTTTATGGCGAATGTCGTCATCCCGCCGGAGGCCCAATTTGTTTCGGGAATCAATGTGATCCTCTTTGCAATTCCCGCGTTCTGGGCCGCAGCGATGTGGCTCGGGCGACGCGACGCGATTATTCTGTTTGTCGTTTTGGGCGTTTTGGCTTTAGCGATCGAGACATCAGCGATCGTCACCGGATTTCCATACGGCCATTTTGGCTACTCTGATCTGCTCGGGTACCGGCTTTTTGGCTACACGCCGTGGACGGTCGCACTCGCCTGGACGCCGCTCGTTTTGGCGGCGTACGCTATCAGTAAGCGGCTAGCAGTGAGCGGTAAGCTATGGGCGATTAGGATCGTTTTTGTCGCGGCGGCGCTGATCGTTTTTGATCTCGTCATCGATCCGGGAGCGGTGTTGATCGGTTTTTGGCGGTACGAGGGCGGCGGTGCATTTTATGGAGTTCCGCTCTCGAATTTTGTCGGTTGGGTATTTTCGGGTGTTATCGCCGCCATCGTTTTAGAGGTCCTCGCCGCATTGCGCAAACCGCTGCTCCCGGCTCCGGCCCAGCTTGTATCAAGCAGCTTTTTCATTATTTTTTTCTGGACGGCGATCGCTTTTTTTGCAGGGCTTTATTGGCCGCTCTTTATAGGGACATTAATTTTGGTAGGCATGGCAGTCTTTTATACGCGTTTTTATTACGCGTTTGACGACATGATCGTGCTGGTTGACGAAGATAATACCCCCATCGGTACGGCCCGCAAGCTCGACGCACACAACGCCGATACAAAACGCCATCGGGCATTTTCGGTTTTCTTATTTAATAGCGGAGGCGAACTGCTGCTCCAACAGCGTGCGCTCAGTAAAAAAACCTGGCCGGGCGTCTGGTCAAATTCGTGCTGCGGCCACGTCATGCTCCACGAAACCACGGAACACGCCGCCGCCCGCCGCCTGAAATACGAGCTCGGAATCACCGGCACCAAACTCCAGATCATCCTCCCCGATTTTCGCTACCGAGCCGAAAAGGACGGCGTGGTTGAGAATGAGATCTGTCCGGTGCTGGTCGGCTTTCTCATAGGCCAGCCGCGTCTTAATACGGCAGAGGTACAGGCGACAAGGTGGGTCGATTGGAACACCTTTATCGACGAAGTTCGCGATCCTGCAAACGGATATTCGCCGTGGGCAATCGAGGAGGTCGAGTTGCTTGTGCAAAGCGAACGATTTATCGAGATATTCGATAATTTGGCGAGGGCCCGTTAACAGACAATCGCCGGTACAGCTTATATGATGTAGAATCTAGCTAATATGGCGAAATATCGCATAGGTTTGGGCGTTACAGGAGGCATCGCGGCTTATAAAGCTGTCGAGGTTTTGCGTCTGCTGCAAAAGGCGGGCTGTGACGTCCGTGTGGCGATGACGCCGCATGCAACCGAGTTTATCCAACCGCTGACGTTTCGAGCTTTGACCGATAAATATGTCATTGTTGACGATTACGATCCGGCGAATCCTGATCCGATCGCGCATATAAATTTTTCGCAAAATATCGATCTGCTGCTGATCGTTCCGGCGACGGCGAATATCATCGCAAAGTTTGCAAACGGCATGGCGGACGATTTTTTGTCTTCGACATATCTTGCTTCGACCGCTCCGGTTATGATTGCTCCGGCCATGAATACGACGATGTGGGAGCGGAGATCCACACAGCGAAATATCGAGCAATTGAAAGCCGACGGGGTTTATTTTGTCGAACCTATCGCCGGTGAACTTGCGTGTAAGACGGTCGGGACGGGAAAGCTCGAGGATGTCGAAAATATCGTCGAGCAAGCGATGAAGCTTTTAACCGCAGAGACGCAGAGACGCGGAGACAGAAAGGCGGAAACACGACCGGTAGGGAGTGTGTCCACCGCAACCGATCTCCAAGCTGAAAGGATATTGATAACGGTCGGCGGCACGCGCGAGGCTATCGATCCGGTCAGGTTTATCTCAAATCATTCGTCGGGCAAGATGGGTTTTGCGCTTGCTGAGGCAGCCGCCGCGCGAGGTGCAAAGGTCACGGTCGTGGCCGGTGTTACAACGGTCGAGCCGCCAGCGAATATAAAACTTGTTCGGGCGGTTTCGGCTGGTGAAATGTATGCTGCGGTAAAGAGGCATCTTCGAAATTCGACAGTTTTTATCGGTGCGGCGGCGGTGGCGGATTATGCTCCTGCGAATGCCGAGGGCTCCAAGATAAAAAAGGACGGCCGTGACTTTATGATATTGGAGCTGAAAAAAACGAGCGACATTTTGGCGGAAGTTGCAAAGGACCGTCCGAAGGGAATGCTCGTCGTCGGGTTTGCCGCCGAGACAAATGATGTGGTTAGCTATGCCCGCTCGAAAATGGAAAACAAAGGCCTCGATATGGTCGTCGCCAACGATATTACAAAAAAAGGCGCAGGATTTAACTCTGACACCAATATCGCAACTTTAATTTTGCGTTCCGGCGAGATCGAACTGCCGCTGATGCCAAAACGCGAAATGGCCGATCGGATATTAGATGAGGTCTTGAAACTCCGAAACTATAAATAGTTATTTTCAATAATAGGTTTTTCAATTGCCTCCAGCTTTAGCTGGAGGTCAGCAGTTTCATTTTATCCTCCGGCTTTAGCCGAAGATTGGGCTAAAGCCCAAATACCTCTTTTGATAGCACCTCCAGCTAAAGCTGGAGGCAATTTATGGGAATAAATACCACTGAATTCACAGATCTAATAGCCGATGTCCGCGAGCAAGTGAAGTATTTGCGGGAGTTGGGAGTTGAGGCGTTGGACATCGAAATTGAGAATTTAGATCTGAAAGGTGAGAATTTACGCGGGACGGCGCCGCCGCCGTCAATCGCAAATTCAAGGTCAGAAATTTCAAATTTCAGATCTGAAATTCCAAATCTGAGAGTGGACAGTACTAAGCCTGACGAGCCGCGCGCTCCGGGTTCGAGGCTGGCGTCGCTGCCGACGTTGTCGAGCCTGTCAAAAAGGCCGGAGCCGTTGACTTCGAAAGTCAGCGAGAAAATTTCAGTCAATCCCGCCGCAGTCGATAGTGGATCAATTGTGAAAGATGAATCTAAATCATTTGCCGGACTGAAATCTAATTTACCGGTACCCGGCGAAACGATCGAGCAGATCCGTGCCGAGATCGGGCCGGACTGTATGAGGTGCAAATTATCGGCGCTTGGGCGAAGCAAGGTTGTTAACAGTACCGGGAATTTTAACGCCGATCTGATGTTTGTCGGCGAGGCTCCGGGAGCGGATGAGGACGAACAGGGGTTTCCATTTGTCGGACGTGCGGGAAAGTTGTTGACGGACATTATGATGGCGATCGGCTTTAGCCGCGACGATGTTTTTATCGGCAATATTAACCGCTGTCGACCGCCGGACAATCGCGCACCCGAGCCGGACGAAACCATTGCTTGTAAGCCTTTCTTAAAACGCGAGATCGCCGTTGTCCGGCCAAAAGTGATAGTGGTTTTGGGTGCGACCGCCGCTCAGAATCTCCTTGAAACAAAAGTGCCGATCGGTAAGCTTCGCGGGCAGTTTCACGACTACCTAGGTACCAAAGTTATGCCGACGTTTCATCCGGCTTATCTACTCCGCGACCCGCATAAAAAACGCGAGGTCTGGGAAGATATGAAAAAGGTCAGAGACCTTTTAAGTGAAAAGTGAAAAGTGAAAAGTGGTAAATCGTTTTTACACTTTTCACTTTTAGTTTTTAACTTTTGACTATCTACTTATGTTATCTGCAGAAATCATTGCTATTGGTTCCGAGCTTCTCACGCCCGATAAGACCGATACAAACAGCCTTTGGCTTACCGAAAAGCTCAATGACCTCGGCATCGAGGTCAAGATGAAGACAATCGTCGGCGATGACGGAGAGCGGCTTGAGGAAGCCGTCCGCGATGCGATGCTGCGTTCCGAAATTGTCATTACGACAGGAGGTCTCGGGCCTACCGAGGACGATATTACGCGGCAGTTTACGGCGAATGCGCTGCGCCGAGACCTCGTATATCACGATGATATCGAGGAGCATCTGCGTGAGCGGTTTCGCAGTTGGGGACGCGAGATGCCGGAGATCAATAAACGTCAGGCGTACGTCATCGACGGTGCCGAAATTTTGCCAAACCCGAACGGCTCGGCCGCCGGGATGCTGGTCGAAACGACAGGCAAAATGCTCGCGATCCTGCCTGGGCCGCCGCGCGAAAATCAGCCGATGTTTATGGATCACGTCTTTCCGAAACTCAAGATGATCGCCGGAGAGGTATATGTTAAGAGGCGAATATTGCGGGTTTCAGGAATGGGCGAATCGGCGGTTGACGAGATCGCGGCTCCGATCTACACATCGTACGACAATGTCCAAACCTCGATCCTTTTCAATCGAAGCGAGGTCGAGATCCACATAGCGGCCCGCGCCGATTCGTCTGCCGAGGCCGAAGAGACTGCCGATAAACTGGCGGGGGAACTGGCAGCCGCGCTGGGCAAAGCCGTTTTTGCGACGAACGGTGAAACGATGGAGGAGATCATCGGCGAGCATTTGAAAGCCAAAGGTGAAACTCTTGCGGTCGCGGAAAGCTGTACCGGCGGTCTTATCGGTCAGCGTTTGACCGACGTGCCGGGATCATCCGAATATTTTATGGAGGCCGCGGTGACCTATTCAAACGACGCAAAAATGAGAATGCTTGGCGTAGCACCTGAGATCATTGCCGATCACGGGGCGGTCAGTGCCGAGTGTGTCGAGGCAATGGCGCTTGGTATCCGAGACAATGCTGGGACGGACCATGCCATTTCCGTTACCGGTATCGCCGGGCCGGGCGGCGGCTCCGAAGAAAAACCGGTTGGGACGGTTTATATCGGCTATGCCGGGCCGGCGGGCGTCAAATCGTTGAAGATCACGCTTCCCGGCGACCGTTACCTGATCCGCTGGCGTGCGAGCCAGGCGGCCCTTGACTATCTGCGAAGGCAATTGTGATTAGAGTTGCTTTTTTCGGCCAATAAACCGAAAATCAGTTAGTTATTTTTTTGCCGAGCTGCATCCAACAAATTGAAACTTTGCTTATTCTTTGGCGTGTAGATGTTCGGCCACAAGAGATTTGCCCGTTTAGACCCGAAATCCTCTTTTACTTAATATGAAACGATCAACTCACATAAGTTTTTTTATCAGCCTCCTGCTCATTCTTTCAATGCTTTCGCCGGTCGCGGCTGCCGCCTTTGGTGACGGCAAAAAGCATTTTAAAGAGGGCATGAAGCATGAGGCGGCCGAACTGTGGGATAAGGCGGTGGAAGAATTTGCTCTCGCGGTGGCTGAGGCCCCAAAGAATCCTGAGTACCGCCTGCACCTGACGCGATCGCTATTTAACGCGTCCCAGATGTACATAAAAAAAGGCACGATGGCGGCTGATGAAAAAGACTATGCCGGTGCCTATATGGCATTTCGAAGGGCGTATGCTTTTGATCCGACAAATGAGCTAGCCCATTCGGAAATGGACCGCATGGTCCGGCTTCAAAAAGACGCTGTCGAGACGGCCCCCGATAGTAAAAAAGGTGACGGTACGGTCAAACTGGTCCCGACGGCGTATACTGCGCCGAAAGGCCCGGAACCCCAAATGCCGCAAAAGCTGGAGAGGCTTCGTGACGTTTCTTTTCCATCCGGCGTAGATCTGCAGGTCATCATTAAGGATCTTGCCAAGGATCTTGATCTCAACGTGCTGTTTGACAGCGAATCTTTTCGCGCGTCGCGCAAAACCTCCATCGATCTTAAAAATGTAACTGCTGCGCGTGCCCTCGACTACATCTTTTTACAGGAAGGACTATTTTTTCAAAAGGTCGGCCCACGTACGATCATGGTCGCGACGCAGGCCCAACGGGTGAAGTTTCAGCAGCTAGTGCTCCGCACTTTTTACCTTGCCAACGCGAGCCCGAAGGACGTTGCAAAGGTCGTCCAGACCGCCATTCCGGCTCAGCCCGGCCGCAGCCAGACGATCGTGCTTACGGACGATGCGACAAACAGTATCACGATCCGCGATACGCAGGAGAATATTCAGCTTATCGGCCAGCTTATCCAGTCGCTGGATAAGGACCGCGCCGAGGTCGTGATGGAGGTCGCGATCTATGAGGTCAATAAGAGCGACCTGCTCCAATTTGGCAATCAGATCGGTACGGCCGGCAGTACCGGAACACTGCAAAATCTCGGCGGTGTTGGTTTCCCGATCGTCCGCGACGGCTCTACTCAGCCAATTACCAGTAGGCTGCCATCCTTATTCGCCGGGGCGCTAGGCATCGCGATCGGGCTGCCGGTTAGCCAGATCTCGGCCCTCCAGAGTAAATCGGATACCAAGCTGATCGCCTCGACCCAGATCCATGCTTTTAACAACGAAGACTCGTCCGCCCGGATCGGCCAGCGCGTGCCGGTGCAGAGTGCTCAGTTTGTCACGGGAACCGATGCCCGCGGCGGTAATGGCGTAGTTTCTAACGTAATCAATTATGAGCAGGTCGGGCTAACGCTAAAATTTAAGCCGCTTGTTTTCCCAAATCAGGATGTTCAGGTGGCGATGGAGATCGAATCAAAAGACGTCGCCGGCGCATCGACGCTGACGCCGACCTTTACCGAGCGCACGATAAAAGGTACGGCCCGCATTCAGAATAATAAGACACTTTTGCTGGCCAGCGTCGCTCAGGGCACCGAGACCAAGGGACGATCGGGACTGCCGCTGGTCGGGCTAATACCGATCCTCGGCCGCCTCTTTACAGCACCAACGCGTGATAATCGCCAGGTTGATATCGTTATTGCCGTTACCCCGCGTGTTATTCGTGCCCCGGCCATCCTGCCGGATGACCTGATCGAACGGCCGACGGGGAGTCTCGCGGTGCCGACAAATAGCTCGCTCGAGGCGATGATCGTTGAGGAAGACCGGCAGGATATGCTGGCCGCCGCCCGCCGCTTGCCAAATGCGTCTGAGGTGCAGCTACCCGATCAGACGGCCGAGGCTCCGGTGTATGTCAAAACGGACACGTCGGCGAGTACGGCAACGTCCTCTATCAACGGCGGCCAGGAAAAAAGGGCCTCGACACCCGATGCCGTAATTCCAAATTTGAAACCGATCGATAACAGCGTCAAAACGCTGCAGTTAAATCAGACATCCGACACGCAAAAGCCGGTCGATGTAACTGACATCAAGCCGGCCGGACAAGAGCCGCCGGTAATGGGGCTTCGTTTTGGTGGTGAAATACCGGAAATGAAAGCGGGTGAACGAATGAAAGTCGCAGTTTTGATCGACGGCAGTGGCAGATTCGGATCGGCAGTTATTGGACTAAAATTCGACGCTAAGAAATTGGCTGTGCGGAACGTATCTTACGGAGACGCCTTTGGATCTGCCGCAAATACCGCCGCCACGCCATTTCTCAACCAAAACGGCAAGATGTATATCTCGCTCACGGCTAAAGGTGCCGCAGATGCGAACGCAACCGGGACATTGGCATTTGTTGAGATCGAGGCGCTCGCTGCAGGCCGCCCGGAGATAAATTTTGACCGCGATGTGCTTAATTTCCTGACAGTTGACGGCAAGAGCTATGCGGTCAGATTTGACGACTAGAAAGTGGTAAGAAGCCCGCAAAAAAATAAGCAAAACTCCGATGGCGGATACAGCCTGCTCGAATTGGTTATCACGCTCGGTGTGCTTGCCATCCTGGTTATGGGTACAGTTCCTATGGCCCAGAATGCGGTCAAACGCCAAAAAGAACTAAAGCTCCGCGAAACCCTCCGAGAGATCAGAAGCGCGATCGACGAATTCAAACGCGACACCTACGGTGCGTGTCCGCAGGGAGCCATAACGACCGAAAATCCGACCGTGCAGAATTCTACATTTGGTGTCCCGACGGATCCACGGAGCCGGGTCGTCATCGATGATTGTAAGATATTTGACTCGGATAATCTTGACCGCTATCCGCCGAGCCTCGACACGTTGGTCGAGGGGGTTAGGGTCAAGTCGCGCGGCGTAAATATCACCGCCGGCAACGGGCTTAACGACAGGACGCGGCAGGCGACCGAGATCAACGAGACCAAAGAGATCATCAAGGTCTATCTGCGCGAGCTGCCCGTTGACCCGATCACCGGTGAAAAAGAATGGAAGCTGCGTTCGTCGTATCAGTCGGCCGATTCGGAAAATTGGGATGAGATTAATGTCTTTGATGTTCGGTCAAGTTCAAAGGACGAAGCTCTGAACGGAGAGAAATATAGTGACTGGTAAACTTCAAAGGCAAAAGGCAAAAGGCAAAAGGCAAAAAGGCTTTTCCCTATTGGAATTGATGATCGCGATGTTTATCATGATCATTTTGCTCTCGGTCGCTGTCCCGACCTACGAACGCAGCGTCCGGCAGGCGCGCGAAACCGTTTTAAAAGAAAACTTGTGGCAGATGCGGCGTGCCATAGATCAGTTTACGGCTGATAAGGGAAAACTGCCGCAGTCGGTGGATGAGCTGGTCGAGGCCAAGTATCTGCGCGAAAAGCCGGTGGACCCGGTGCTCGAAAAAAGCGAGTGGAATGAGATCCAGGGCGATGATATCAATTCGAAGGACGCCGGACAGGGACTAAAGGACGTCAAAAGCATGGCCGAGGGCGAGGATAGTAACGGTACGCCGTTCGACAAGTATTAACCTATGTTTTCTGCGATTACTCAGCCCCGCAATCCAAATGCCGCTTTAGGCATCGAAAAAAATAGCATTTCAGCCGTCGCCCTTCAGGGAAACGGACGCCGTCAATTTGGTATCAGGCAGGCCGCGACCGTCGATCTGCCGCCGGGTGTACTCGAACCGAGCTTTCTCAATACAAACATCACCGCCCCGTACGAATTCGCGTCGGCCTTGAGAGAGGTTGCCGAAGTTGCCGGCCTTTTGAATCAAAAGCGCTGGTCAGTCTCGCTCCCGAGCAATACCGCGAGGACAGCAATTATTGCCCTTGAAAGCGAATCGGCATCAAAAAACGAAAGCGAAGAGATACTCGACTGGAAAGCTGAGCAGAGTTTTGGCGCCCCGTCCGCCGAGATGCGGATCGCCATGCAGAAAATTTCACCGGATACTGACGGGCGTGTCCGGTATTTTGCGACCGCCGTCAAGCTCGCCGTGATCGATGAATTTGAGTCGCATTTCGAATCGATGGGTTGGCGAGCGGGCCTGATGCTGCCGCGGGCCATCGGCGAAGCAAACTGGCTGATGGGCGGAAAGCAGGCCGACGACTCGCTGCTGATAAGTGCCAACAATGACGGATTTACCGCGTTGCTTCTGCGTGGCGGCGAACCGGCGGTCGTCCGCTCGGTGACCTGTACGCCAAATGAGATAGAGGACGAGGTTTTTCGCTTAGTGATGTTTTACAATGACCGTTTTGGAGGTGCGCGAGGCGGCGGGATGCTGGACAAACTGCTCGTAATCGGCAGCCAGTTTGTCCCTGCTCAGATCCAAAAGATCGCCTCCGAGGCGCTGGGGCGAAACGTCCGGATACTCTCCTCCGACGATGTCGGCCTCAGCCTGCCGGGCGGCGGATTGAGCTTTAATGACCTGGCGGCCCCGGCGGGGCTTGCCGCCCTCGGATTTTGAGGCTTAACGGCGAAACAAGATTTCCATTCGTAACGCATTATAGTGATCGGCTGAATTTCTTTTTCGGGTCTTGCGATTTGAAATAATTTAAATAAAACTACCGTAGTAAAAACTGTACAATGGCGACTCAAGCGATCTCATTCGAAAGCACACGAAAACTTACCGACGGCGAGCTGATCGTCAATGCGATGGGTGGCCGCTCGGATGGTTTTGAGGAGCTTGTCCGCCGTTACCAACGTCCCATCACAAGCTATGTTTTCCGAATGCTCGGCGATTACGAATCGGCCCTCGATGTGACGCAGGAAGTCTTTATAAAGGTCTACAAGTCGCTAAGTAAATACAGTGCCGAATACAAATTCTCGACATGGATTTACCGTATTGCACACAATGCGACCATCGACCATATGCGGCGTAATTCTGTTACGCCCCAGAGCATTGAGGCCGAAAATGCGGATGGTTCGTATCAGATACAGATCGAGAGCCGCTGTCCGTCGCCGGAAAAGAACCATGAGGTAAAAGAGTGGCGAACCGAGATCGACGCGGTCGTAAAATGTCTGCCACCCGCATACCGCGATCTGATCCTGCTTCGGCATTCGCGCGATCTCAGCTATGACGAGATCGCCGAGGTGACAGGTTTGCCCCTGGGAACGGTCAAGAACAGGCTTTTTCGTGCCCGCGAGATGATGCGGGACATGTTTATCGACAGAGGATTAACGGGGGTCTAGACAATGAGTTTTGATATGCAGCCAATGCCCCAGTCGGCACTGGTCACGCCGGATCAGCGTCAAATGGGGATGCTCTTGCATTTGTCGCAGCTTGCCGGACTGGTCGTCCCGTTCGCCGGTATCATTCTTCCGATCGTCCTTTGGCAGACGCAAAAAGAAAAGATGCCGCCGCTCGATGCTCACGGCAAGATGGTCACGAATTGGATGATCTCAGCCATGATCTATGCTGCGGTTAGTATCCCACTTATGTTCGTGCTCGTAGGCTTTTTGACGATATTAGCCGTCGCGGTGCTGCATATCGTTTTCCCGATCATCGGAGCCGTCAAGGCCAATAACGGCGAGCTTTGGCAGTATCCTTTGACTATCAAGTTTTTAAAATAGTTTTTATATGGCGATCGAGCCTAAAATTTATACTTTTTCCTGCCCGTCGGATGAGATCGCCGAGTATATTGACGGCGAGCTTGACGGTGCAAAAGAGCTTGAGTTGGAAGGCCATATCGCCGGCTGCAGCCTGTGCTCGGTTGAGTTGAATCAACAAAAGCAGTTTCTCCGACACCTCGATATTGGCCTAAGGCAGGAAAAAGAATTGGAATTGCCGGTTAATTTTGCAAAGCTGATTGTCGCAAATGCCGAGAGCACGGTGAGCGGTCTGCGGCGGCCGCGAGAACGTTTTAACGCCATCTTTATTTGTGCGGGATTGATGTTATTTGCATTGTTCGCCCTGGGGGCCGAGGCCGTTACACTCCTCAATAATCTTTCGGGTATTTTCGTTCAGACAGCCGCCGTCGGGAGCTTTTTCGGACATCTTATCTATTCAGTACTGACGGGGCTGGCGATCGTGGTCCGCAGCTTTGCGGCGCAGCTTCAACCGGGGGTTGCGGCCGTTGCGCTTATGTCGATTATCTTTGCCGCATTTTCTTTGTATGTCTCGCGAAAGATTTTGAACACGCTCCGGGCCGGATAGCTCCCTCGATCAACGTGACCCATCTATCAGAGACAATTACCCGTTTCTCCTCTACGCCGGTCTGGTTTACCATTCTGCTTTTTGTTTTTCACCTACTCTCCGTCTGTCTATATGCCAACCCTGAGATATCGACATCCGACGATCAAACGACCGTCATCGTTAACGATGCGCCGGAACAGGAAGTTTATGTCTTCGGAAAATCGGTAGTGGTAAAAAAACAAGCGAAAGGAGTGCTTGCGGTTGGCGGTGACGTCATTGTCGAAGGGCGTATCGAGGGCGATGTGGCGACAATGGGCGGCAATGTGGTGCAAAAGGAAGGCGCGTATATCGGCGGCGACATCATCGTTTTTGGCGGAGCTTACAAGCCCGAAAGCCAAAATCCGCTGCGTGAACCGGGCAAAGAAACGGTTACGTTCGGCGTGTTTGAAGAAGAGCTCAGAAGTTTTGGACAGGATCCGTCCCAGGTGTTTTCGCCGACATTATCGGTCAGCTATGTCGCTCAACGGCTGGTGTTGGCCCTGTTCTGGTTTGTCATTACCCTTATCATAACGACCCTTGCGCCCGGAGCGGTCAGCCGTGCGGTTGCAAGGATTCAGTTGTCGTGGCTCAAGATCTGTGCGCTTGGTGCGGCAGCATTTGTTTTTGTTACCGCAGCTATAATCTTTGGAGCTTTGATCTTACCAAACTATCTCGCTGCAACCCTGGGATTGATGGGGATGCTCCTACTGCTGCTCGGCTACGTCTTTGGCCGCGTGTCTTTGCAGGTGAGTCTCGGCAAAATGATCCAGAAGAATTTTCTCTCGGAAAACAATCGATCCGAAACACTCGCGATCCTGATAGGCGTGCTTGGCTGGACACTCCTTCTGTCTCTGCCCTATATTTGGCCGCTTGCGCTTTTTACCGTTTTTGCTTTCGGGATCGGTCTGGTGCTGACCGGCCGTTCGTCCGTCAAATGGCAAAACCCGTAAGCGAAACGCTTGCACATTTTTACATTTCTTTACAAAACGGGTCGAACCTTACTGATAGAATTAACGTCATAGACCTTGGAAGACGGAAAATCCAAAGTTTTTAAGGCGTATAATTTCAAGGAAAAATTCAATTATGCTGCAGAATTTATTGTTTACTGTTTTGATATTTTTGTTTTCGGGTATCTTCTCTGTGGTTTTTGGCCAGACTACAGCGGGTGCCATTAAACCGTCAGTTATTACCGGCGATGTAGCATCTGTCAGCGACAAGAAAATCGTCGTGAATTCGAAATCAGGTGTGATCGAGGTCGCCGTGACTGACAAGACTGAGTTCAAACGTGTGCCGCCCGAAAATCCGATTTTGTCGGCGGCTATCGCCTCCGAATTGTCTGACATCGGCGTCGGCGACAAGCTTTTGGTCACGGGCATCCTCGCGTCGGACGGGAAATCGATCCCGGCACGGGCCGTGTATCTGATGACCAAATCGGCGATCTCGCAGAAAAATGCCAAGGAGGCCGCCGAGTGGCGAACCCGTGGAATCGCCGGAAAGGTCGTGTCCGTCAATACGCAGACCAATCAGATCAATATTGAGATACGCACCTTAACGGGAAGCACTAGTCTGGTGCTAACGCCAAAAAACGATGCGGCATTCCTCCGATACGCGCCTGACTCGGAACGGTTTAATGAAGCGAAACCAAGCTCCCTGGCCGAAGTTAAGGCCGGTGACATGATCCGTGCTCTGGGTGATAAAAGCTCGGACGGCACGGCGATAGCGGCGGAAAAGGTTTTGACCGGAGCATTTCAAACCGTGGCGGGGACAGTCGTGTCGATCGATGAGGCCAAGAATGAGGTCGTAATTAAGAATCTTCAGACAAAAAAAGACATCACCATCCAGATTACTGAAACTTCTTTACTCAAGAAATACCCGGCTGAGATGGCCGAGCGAATGGCTGGATTTCAGGCGGGAGCAGGCAACGGGCCGAGGCCGATCGGTCAGGGCGGAACTCCGGCCGGACAAGGGCCTGTAAGGGTGGCACTGCCTCCGGGACAGGGACAGATGCCGGCGGGCGGCCCGGGACGCGGCGGATTTGCCGGCCCAAGCGGCGGTGTGGACGAAATGCTAGACCGTTTTCCGACTATTAAAGCGGGTGACCTCAAGGTCGGTGATATGATCGCGGTGTCGAGCACGAAAAATACCAGTGTCGATCGGATACGGGCAATTAAACTTCTTGCGGGTGTCGAGCCGTTTCTCCGTATGGCCCAGGCCGCGAATGGCCGCGGACGCGGTGGGCAGGGTGTCGAGGCAGGGTTTACGATCCCGGGCCTCGATGGGGTCGGTTTCCCCTAAACTTTACCTTCTCCGGGGCGGGCAAATGGAAACATCCCCGCCCTTAACTCTTTTACTTAAAGGCTATTTATCATGAAACTTATTAAAACTTTTATTTTTGTCGGTCTTATATCGGCCCTCTTCGCGAGCGCTGCATTTGCCCAAACGGCGGGCAGCGTCGGCGGGAGTGTTACCGATTCGTTAGGATCAGTAGTAGTGGGTGCGACCGTCACCGCAGTTGCGGCAGACGGCAAGCAAAAGCAGGCGATCACGAATGGCCGCGGCGAATATACCATCACGGCGCTGGCCCCCGGTAAATATACCGTTAAGGCTATCGCTCCCAAATTCGGCCTCTATGAAAATACCGAGGTCGATGTAACGGCCGGCGCGAAGACCGACCTGATCGTCGTGCTTACGGTCTCGGGCGTTGATGAAACGGTTGACGTTAACAGCGCCAATCAGATCTCGACCGACGCGGACAGTAACAAAGACGCCACTATTATTTCGGGTAAAGATCTCGACGCACTGCCTGATGATCCGGACGAACTTGCGGCCGCTCTACAGGCCCTCGTCGGCGGTGCGGCAGGGCCAAACGGCGGACAGATATATATTGACGGATTTACCGGCGGCCAGATGCCTACGAAAGATCAGATCCGCGAGATACGCATCAACAGCAACCCGTTTTCGGCGGAATACGACCGTCCCGGTTCGGGGCGTATCGAGATCCTTACCCGTCCGGGTTCGGACAAATGGCGCGGCTCGGTCAACGGCCAGTTTAACGACGAAAGCCTGAATTCGCGCAACCCATTTGCATTAAATCGGGCTCCGACACAACAGCGTAATTTTGGCGGCAATATTTCGGGTCCGATCCAGAAAGGTAAGTCGTCATTCTCGCTCGAGGTTAATAATCGCGATAACGACAATAACGCGGTTATCAACGCTCAAATACTTGATTCATCTTTTAATGTAATAGGCTTTCGACGGGACGTGCGCGTGCCGACCAAGCGTTTGAATATTGCTCCGCGTTTTGATTTTGCGATCAATGATAAAAATACAATGGTCGCCCGTTATAGTTTCGCCCGTTCGACATCTGAGAATCAGGGGATAAGCGAGACATCGCTGCTCTCGCGGGCATATAAATCGTCAAGCACCGAACATGAGCTTCGGCTGACGGAAACGATGATCATAAACGCCAAAACGGTCAACGAAACGCGTTTTGAATACTCGAATAATGAACGCAAACAGAACGGCGACAATTCGGTGCCGACCGTAAATGTTTCGCAGGCTTTCATCGGCGGCGGAGCATCGATCGGCCTGAGCTTTAATCGAAACCAGACCTGGGAATTAAACAATTTTACGAGTACATCATTTGGCAAAAATCTGACTCACTCCTTCAAGATCGGGGGCAAGCTCAGGCACGTGTCCATAAACGACCGCTCGGAGAATAATTATGCCGGCACATTTGCCTTTCCCGGATTTTTTGCACCCGCGGACCCCTGCGATATTAATACGGACATGGTTGTCTCGTCGATCGAACAGTACCGCTGTAAGATCAGCGGGGTGGTCGGAGCACAATACAATCCGACGCAGTTTACGATCACAACCGGCAACCCGCTAGCCAGCGTTTCGCAATATGACGCCGGCATTTTTGCCTCGGATGACTGGAAAGTGCGGCCCGATCTGCTGGTCAGTATCGGATTGCGGTACGAAAACCAATCGAACATCAGCAGCAATTATAATTTTGCACCACGGCTAGGTATCGCGTGGTCGCCCGGAGCGGGCGGTGCAAAACAACCAAAATTTGTATTCCGCGGTGGTGCCGGTATTTTTTATGACCGGTTTAGCGAGAACAACATCCTTCAGGCACAGCGCTTTAATGGTACAAACCAGTTGAGCTTGCTTGTCAGCGCTAATGACCCGGACCCGGTTCGCAAGGCGGCCGCGATCGCACTCCTTGCCCAACCGGTATTTACGCTTACCGGGGTAACAAATGTTCCGACAGCGGCCCAGATACTTACGGCCTTGCCGCAGTCGAACACGATTCGCGGGCTTTCGCCGGTCCTCCAGGCCCCGTATTCAATACAGGCGGTCTTTTCACTCGAACGGGCACTCACATCTAAATTAACCTTTACAACGACATTTATTGCGGCCCGGTCGCTTCACCAACTTAGGACCCGAAACACAAATGCACCAATCTGCCCGTTGCAGATCAACTGTACCGGATCGCTCCGGCCACAGCCGACGCTCGGTAATATCAATGTTTACGAGACGAGCGGTACCAGTAATCAGAGCCGCGTAAATATGTCGCTCCGGGCGAATATTAGTCAGAAAATATCCTTATTTGCGAATTACACTCTTGGATTTGTAAAGAGTGATACCGATTTTGGCGGCTCGCCGGCCTATTCCTACGATCTGACCGGAGAATATGGCCGTGCGTCGCAGGACGCGCGGCACAGCGTTTTTGTTTTTGGAAATTTCACGTTTCCGTGGGGTGTTTCGCTTAGCCCGAATATTAACTTTACGTCCGGGCGGCCATTTAATATTACCCGCGGCATCGATGCGAACGGCGACGGATTTTTTAACGAGCGTCCGACGTTTGGCGAGCTGCAGACCCGCTGCACCGAGCTCAATCTGACAAATAAATTCTGTAATGTTGCCGGCAAAACCCTTTCATCGATAATTCCGCGAAATTACGGCGAGGGGCCGTCAAGCTTTACTGTCAGCTTGCGTGTGGGCAAGACATTTGGTTTTGGACGTTCGGCGCAGGTGGCCGGACGCGGAGCCGGAGGTGCCGGCGGCGGTGGACGCGGCGGTGAAGGCGGCGGCCCGACCGTAATGATCGCAGGTCCCGGCGGCCCGGGCGGCGGCGGCCCTGGTGGAGGCGGAGCTATGATGCGCATGGGCGGAGGCGGAGGCGGCGGCTTTGGCGGCGATGCCCGCAAGCCGTATAACCTTAACCTCAGCATGGAGATCCAAAACCTGTTTAATACGGTCAATCTTGCTAATCCGTCAGGCAGCCTTAGCAATAGCCGTTTTGGTCAATCTACATCGACCGGCGGCGGCTTTGGGCCATTTGGCGGCGGCGGCAGCGGGCCAAACCGCCGGATCAACCTCAACGCACGATTTAGCTGGTAATTCCAGAGCTGTGTATTAATATGAAACGAAAGAGAGATGACGGCGTATAAGTTGTCGTCTCTCTTTCAATTTTTAGAAATTTAATGACTCATTTCCAAATCATGACTAAATATTTTTCTTTATTGGCACTTATCGTATTAGCCACCTCCGCCGCTTTTTCGCAAAAGGAAATAAAGGATCCCGCTGTCGAAAAGTCCGTTGCAGTGGATTCGGCAGAATTGACTATCGCTAAGGCCGCTCTCGCCGCTCATGGTGGCGACAAGCTTAAAAAAATGACGTCTCTGGTCATAAAAGGTTCGGCGGACCTAACTTTTATGGGGCAGGCTCTGCCCGGAGTTTTTTCGACGGCGGTTAGCGGCGATAAATACTATTTTGAAATAAACAGCGCGGTTCAGTCGCTAAAACAAGTGTGTGACGGCAACCAGACGTATTCGTCTATCCCCGGATTTTCGCTGCCGCCCGTCACAAGCATCGGATTTCCGGTGCTGCAAAGGATCGGCGACAAAGGCTATGTGATTTCGGCTGTCGCTGAGGCAAAGAAGAAAAAAAAGGGTTTTCGCATCACTACCCCCGAAGGTTTTTACACCGATTTTTTTGTTGATGAAAAGACCGGCCAGATCAAGGAATACGAATCGAGCTATGACGCCGGCGGACGTGCCGTCACGACCTCGGTCGTTGTCGACGAATTTCAAACGGTAGACGGGCTGATCGTGCCAAAGCGATACTCTCAGCGTTTTGATCTCGGGCAGATAACCGCGTATGCAAATTTTAAGGCAAAAGAGATACTCGTAAATTCCCCGATGGCTGATGATGCTTTTGCGGTCCCTCGTTAATAGTTACAGAGTTGCAGCGCCTGTAACTCTCATTTTATTTTGCAAACCGGCTCGATTTCCACCAATCGATAGTTTTTCGGAGGCCCTCTTCGAGACCGATGTGATTTGTATAACCTAACCATTCGACGGCTCGCGTGTTATCGGCTTGTGAATCGCGGACATCTCCGTTTCGGGGCGGTTGATAATCGGCGATCACATCGGGATTGCCGGTAATATTTTTCAAAACGTTCAATAATTCATTCAAGGTGGTCCGCTCGCCATTAGCGACATTTACGGTTTCGCCAATACCTTTTTCTGAGTTGATCGCTTTAATGTTGGCATCGACTACGTTTGAGATGTAGGTAAAATCGCGTGAGTGTTCGCCGTCGCCGTAGATTACGGGCTGCTTGCCGGTCAACAGAGCATCGACAAACCGCGAGATCACACCCGAATACATCGATGACGGATTTTGGCGTGGGCCAAAGACATTAAAATACCGCAGCGACATTGTCTCGATGCCGTAAACGTTGTTGAATGAACGGCAATATAATTCACCGGTCAATTTCGCGACGGCATAAGGTGAGAGCGGGTCTGACCGCATCGTCTCCACTTTTGGCAGGACCGGCTGATCACCATAGGCCGAGCTCGACGCCGCGTAAATAAAACGTTTGACCCCGGCATTTTTGGATTTGATAAGCAGGTTTAGCGTGCCGTTGACGCATGCATGATGAGTTTCACCCGGATCATCCACCGAACGCGGAACGCTGGGTAAAGCTGCCTCGTGAAAGACGATCTCACACCCCTCGACCGCTCGGGCGGCTCCGTCGTCATCGTTAATATCGCCCTCGATAAAATCAAAATCACCTTTGATCTCTTCCAGGTTTTCGCGAAAGCCTGTAATCAGATTGTCGATGATCGTGACGCGGGCACCTTGTCGGATCAATTCTTCAGCGAGGTTTGAACCGATAAAGCCGGCACCGCCGGTGACTAAAACTTTTGGTGTGATGGACATACCTTGAAACAATTAAGAATTACGTATCAAGAGTTAAAGATTAAGAATGAGCTGCACTCGGACGATTCTTAATTCTTAATTAGTTTTTACCGCCCAACGCCGACGTAATCAAATCCCAATTCACGCATATCCTCGGGCTCATAGATATTGCGGAGATCGGCGATCTTGGGGGAATTGAGCAGCGACTTAACTTTTTCCATGTCGAGTGCCCGAAACTGGTTCCATTCAGTGATGATGACGAGGACGTCGGCACCTTTGATTGCGTCGTATTCGTCGTCCGCATAGCCGATATCGGGCAGATAATGACGAGCCTCGCTCATCGCAACAGGATCGAAAGCATTGACCGTCGCTCCACGCTCTACTAATGCCTTAATAATATCGATTGCGGGCGATTCGCGCATATCATCAGTTTCCGGTTTGAACGAGAGACCGAGAACACCGATGTTCTTACCGCTGAGGCTGCCGACAAGTTTTTCGATCTTTGGGATCATCGCTTCGCGCTGGCGGTCATTTGCTTCGATCACCGCATCAACGATACGCGTCTCAACGCCAAAGTGGTCAGCAACGGTGGTCAAGGCCCGCGTGTCTTTAGGAAAACACGATCCGCCGTATCCGGGGCCCGGATGAAGAAATTTACGCCCGATGCGATTGTCCATTCCCATGCCGCGGGCCACATCGTGGACGTCGCATCCGATGGCGTCGCACAAATTAGCCACCTCATTGATAAAGGTGATCTTAGTCGCTAAAAAGGCGTTCGCCGCATACTTGATAAGCTCGGCAGCTTCGAGTGACGTGATAACTATCGGAGTCTCGATCAGGTAGAGCGGACGGTAAAGCTCTTTCATAACGTCGATCGCCCGCTCCTCGTTGCTGCCGATCACTACTCTGTCAGGATGCATAAAATCCTCGATCGCGGCACCTTCACGCAGAAACTCGGGATTTGAGGCGACGCCAAACTCAGTCTCGATCTTTAAATTCGACCCGACAAATTCGCGCAACCATTTACCGGTACCGACGGGAACCGTCGATTTTGTGACCAAGACCTTGTATCCATTGATAGCTTCAGCGACGTCTTTTGCCGCCTGACGGTAATAGCTCATGTCCGGCGAGCCATCCTCCTGCGGCGGCGTTCCGACCGCCAGAAAAACGACCTCGGCACCCGCTACCGCACTCGTAATATCGGTTGTAAAATGCAGGCGGCCGGCGTGAGTGTTCTTTTCGACGATCTTATCGAGGCCCGGCTCGTAAATGGGAATAATGCCGTTGTTGAGGTTATCAACTTTTTGAGTGTCGACGTCCACGCAGGTGACCTCAACGCCAAATTCAGCAAAACACGCACCTGTGACCAAACCAACATATCCGGTGCCGATAACAGCTATATGCATAAAGATTTAAGAGTAAAACCAGAAAGATAGTCAAAATGTCAGATAATAAACAAAATTATGCGGGTCACGTAAGGAAACATGACCCGCATAATAAAAGATCAATTTAGGAATTAACGGGTCGGGCTGACCACCGAGCCGGTGCCACCGAAGTTGGTCGTTTTTTCGCGTCGACCAAAGTATGTCGCAGCAGCAGCGGCCCCGCCAGCTACAAGCAAGAGCCATGGCCAACCGGTAAACGCCGGGCCAGGTGTCGAATTTGGACGTAGGCAAGGTTTGCAACCCGGCTGTCCCATCGTGCCGGCCATTGCTGAGGTTCCGGCGACGACCTGTTTGTCACTCGATCCTTCGCGCATCGTGACGGCTCCGGACGTAGTGTCGACGTATGTGTTCGCACATGCTGTCTCGACGACAAAATTATTCGCCTGGGCGGAATCTCCAATTACTGTTGTGTGCTTGGTGGTTACGGTCGTAGCAACATTGACATTGGCCGAAATGCGAACCTTGCCCGAATCCAGCATGGCAATGACGCTCGTGTCAGAGAAATTTAGTGTCAGGCTCGAATCTTCCTGAATTTCAACGCGGCCAAGCTTGCCCAAGCTAACAACTGCACTTGAACCTTTTGCCGTCGTAACGGTCGATCCTGACGTGATCGTCGATGTAGAGACTGCAGGCTGGCCATTTACGGTTACTTGTCCAGTGACCGTGATCTCACCTGTCGTGCTTGGTGACACGGCTAATGCAACCATTGAGTAGACACACCAAATAGTAGCCAGGGTGGTTAATGTGACGAATTTGCGAACAATATTTTTGCCAAGCATCTGTTTTAATCTCCTCCGGAATCAATCCTATTTCAAATATATAACAATTTTTAAGGCCTGTGGCGAATATGAACCAAGATTTACATCCTCCGGTTCCGCTCAGACAATCTCAAAAAAAAATCAGCTATCTCAATCTTTTACACGAAACATGCATTGATGTCAACAAAAGCGAGCAAATTCAATGCAAAATCCAGTAATAAGAAATTCTCGCCGCCTAGTGTTACTTAAGCTTCAAGATTCGATTCTTATTTATAGCACAGTTCGATCTCGTTTCAAAGGCAATTTTTAAAAAGAAGAGCGCGATGATACTTAAAGATCGTGTCCTTAACCGATTTATGATCGTATTTTTTCGTACGGCGCTGTAGCTATTGCCGTCAACCCCGATTTTTGATTTAATTCTTCTGTTCTAAAAGATTTGCGGAGACACGCGTTTTATGAGGGTCACACTATTATTGTTATTGGCGGCAATCGCTCTATCGGCTGCCTGTTCGAGCGGACCGAAGGAGAAGCGGATCAGGATCGGCTTTGCCATGGACACTTTAAAGGAAGAAAGGTGGCAGCGTGATCACGATGCTTTCGAGGCGCAATGCAAAAAACTAAACGTAGATTGTGTAATAACCGTCGCGGATAACAAGGCCGATAAGCAGGCAAATGACGTCGATAACCTCCTGACGCAGGGCGTCGATGTGCTGGTGATCGCACCGCACGATGCGACGCAGGCGGCCTCGATGGTCGATAAGGCAAAGGCCCAGGGCGTACCTGTAATTAGCTATGACCGGTTGATAAATTCCGACAAGATCGACCTATACATTTCTCATCAAGTCCCTGTTATCGGTAGAAAGATCGCCGAATACGCGCTTCAAAAGGTGCCGAAGGGGAACTACGTGATGGTTTACGGCGCGTCAACCGACAACAATGCGGTCATTATGAAGAAGGCCGAACTCGAGGTCCTGCAGGCTGCAATAGATAAAAAAGACATCAATATAGTCGCGGACAACTTCATCACCGATTGGAAACCAGATGAAGCTCTAAAAATGGCCGAAAATGCGTTGACGAAAAACAACGATAATATTCAGGCGTTTGTCGTCTCAAATGACGGTATGGCCGGCGGCGTGGTTTCGGCATTGGAAAAGAAAGGTTTGGCAGGGAAGGTCCTCGTAACAGGTCAGGATGCGGCGCTCGACGCACTCCAGCGCATAGCCGAGGGCAAGCAGACGATGACAGTATATAAGGCGATCATTCCCCTGGCGAACGCCGCCGTCGAGGCCGCGATAAAGCTTGCGAAAAAAGAAAAGCTCGATACCAAGCCGTTTCACAACGACGCCCCTAGTGTTAATAAAGACATTCAGGCGATCCTGCTTGAGGTCACATCCGTCGATAAGACAAATCTGATGGATACGGTCATAAAAGACGGGTACGCCAAATTTGAAGATGTATATAAGAACGTTGCCGAAGCAGACCGGCCCAAAAAACCGGCCGATTCACACTAAACGCTGAATGCTGAATTATGACTGACGTAGCACTAGCCGTCGACCTCGGCGGGACAAACTTACGGATGGCGGCGGTTGCCAAAGACGGCACCATTCTTGCCCATGCCAGGACCGCTTCGGACAGGGGCGGGACGCCAGGCGACCTCCTCAATGCGCTCGCGGAATTAGCCGCCGAATGCGGTTGCGCGGCGGGCACAGAATCGCCGGTGATTGGGATGGGCGTCGGCGTTCCTGCGAATTTTGATAAGGACGGCGTATTGACGCATGTTACCAATTTGCCAAAATTGACAGGGATGAACCTAAGGGCTGAACTTTCGGCCAAATTTGGTGTTCCGGTAATTTTGGAGAATGATGCGACGGCCGCGACGATCGGCGAAAATTGGATCGGAGCATCGCGGGACGTAAAAGATTCGATAATGCTGACGCTCGGAACCGGCGTCGGCGGCGGCATCATTATTAATAACGAACCATTTCGCGGGATCGACGGAACCGCCGGTCGGCTAGGCCACATAAATGTAGAGCCCGAGGGCCATCCGTGCGGCTGCGGGAGCCGCGGCTGTATCGAGCAGTACGCCTCGGCAACGGCGATCGTCCGAATGGCACGCGAAGCGGGGCTCGACGCAAAAACGTCAAAAGACGTTTACGATCTGTGGCTCGCCGATCCGCAATCGAAAAGCGGTGAGCTTGCCGAAGCCGTCTTTCAAAAGATGGGACGCTATCTCGGCATCACTCTCGCCAGCCTCATAAATGCACTAAACCCGGAGATGATCGTCCTTGGCGGCGGGGTCGCCACCGGCCTCGATGCCTTTATCGAGCACGTAAATGTCGAGATCGAAGCCCGTGCGTTCCACGAACCTGCGAAACGCGCCCGTATTCTCAAAGGCACCCTCACCGACAACGCCGGCATCCTCGGCGCCGCCCGCTCCGCGTTCGAAGCGGTGTAGGCCCGTCTTGTCAGAACCCAGTCGCTACCGCTCCCGGTTCTGACACGGATCATGTTGTAGCATGGGCGTATGATCTTTACCGGGAGCCGCGGCCCACGGCTGAGACGGTCGGCAGAGCGAGCGTCATCACGCCGTCGTTATCGACCTCGATCTCGTTAAACTGTCCCGTCCGCGCCATTTTGATCAAAAAATGCGTGCAAAAGGCGCTTGCGAATATCTGTTTTGAGCTTGTGCCTGTCTTGTCCTTGACCGGGAAGGCTTCGGGCAGATCGGGGTTGGCAGGAATAAGTCCGATAACGGCGTGTGCTTTGTCGAACATCATCTCGACCGCGCGTGGCTGCCCAAGCAGCTTCCACGCCTTTAAGTTCATGTATATCACGCCCTTTGGGCCGATCGTCACGCGTACGCCGTCACCGCGAAACCGGCCATGCGGCCTGCCAGGGAATTTTGTCCAGTGTTTGATCATAATTTTATCACTCCTCACGGCTATTGTGATCGTGCGTGGGATAGTGTTGCACAGAAGCAACGGAATGTCAAGCGCTTAACGAAGCGGCGTTGCGGCGGATTCGGCGAGAGTTTATTGGGGCGAAATGCGACGGCGACAAAACGGACATCGCGTCGGGTTTTGTGTCAAAACTGCGCAAAAACAGCCTATTCGGTACCCGGTGTGCCGCCTTGGCACAGTCAGCCTTGCAATATTTACGTGGTTTAAGTAAGATAATCGTTTGCTACGATGCGCGTGATACGTATCAAGTGGGTTTCGCACCCACTTTTTCTTTTGGGTTAAAGACGATGGACAAGGATATTGTATCGACGCGTGTCAGTGAGATCGCAGCGAGGGTCGCCGCCGATAGCGGCCTCGAGCTTGTGCATGTCGAGATCGCGGGTATTAAACGCGACCGCATTCTGCGGATCTATATTGATAAACCCGACGGCGTGACGATCGAGGATTGCTCGCAATTTTCACGTTCGGTCGAGGATGTTCTCGACAGCGAAGACACGATCCCGTCGCGATATGTGTTGGAGGTCTCGTCGCCCGGTATCGAACGCGAGCTTTATTCGCTCGCTGATTTTGTAAAGTTTGAGGGCAAACTGGCCAAGGTGAAAACAAATATCGAGATCGGCGGACAGAAAACATTTGTCGGGCCGATAGTTAAGGCCGCTGATGATCAGATCGTGATCGACGACCGGACGCAGGGAAACGTGACCTTTAAGTACACGGACGTTGCAAAGGCAAATTTAAAAATTGATCTTTCTAAGGAATTTCAAGGCCGTTGACAAGGTGGGACAGAATTATGGATAGCCGGTTGAGCGTGAGTTAAGTTATGACAGCATTATCATCCATCGGACAGAGTATCGAAATATTGTGCAACGAGCAGGGCCTCGACCGCGACCTCATTATCGAGGCCATGAAAGAAGCCGTGAAGGCCGCTGCCCGCAAACAATTTAAGGACAAGACGGGTGACAGCGTTCAGGTCGATTGGAATAACGAGGAAGGTATCGTCGAGATATCAGCTCAAAAAACGGTGGTCGCGGAGGTCGAAGATCCGCTTAGTGAGCTCTCGCTCGAGGATGCGGTCGAGCTCGCCGGTGACGAGATCGAGATCGGAGATATGCTCCTCCTGCCGCTTCCGACCGAGGAGCTTGGGCGAATCGCCGCACAGACGGCAAAGCAGATCCTTGTGCAAAAGGTTCGCGAAGCCATCCGCGAAAAAGTTTATGAGGAGTATATCGACCGCAAGGGCGAGCTTATCAACGGAACAGTCAAGCGTTTTGAGCGCGGCGATATGATCGTCGATCTTGGCAATAATCTGGAGGCGGTTGTCCCCAGATACGAGCAGTCGCGCGGCGAGATGTGGAATCAGGGTGAGCGTATCCGCGTCGTCATCGTCGATGTTTCCAAAGAGCAAAAGGGCCAGCAGATCAAGGCTTCGCGTGCGTCGTCCGATCTGTTGAAAAGGCTCTTTGAAATGGAAGTGCCTGAGATCTACGACGAAACTGTCGTGATCAAATCTGCGGTGCGCGAACCCGGGGACCGTGCAAAAATTGCTGTTACCTCAAATGAAAAGGATGTCGATCCGGTCGGTGCCTGCGTCGGTATGAAAGGCTCGCGTGTGCAGGCCATCATCAAGGAATTGCGCGGCGAAAAGATCGATATTATCGAATGGTCAGATGAACCGTCGGTCTTTGCGGCAAACGCCCTTTCGCCCGCTAAAGTGTCGCAGGTTCGAATTACAAACATCGACAACCGCTTGATGGAGGTGATTGTCGGCGAAGATCAATTGAGCCTTGCGATCGGTAAAAAAGGCCAAAATGTACGGCTCGCGACACGGCTTGTCGGTTGGGAGATCAAGATCGTCAGTGAAGAACTGCTCAAGAAAGAGATCGCTCAGCAGATGGGCAAGATGATGGCATCGGGCGAAGCCGTGCCGATCACGGCGCTCGAAGGCGTAACGGCAACGCAGGCCGAAACGCTTGCCGAAAAAGGCGTCGCCGATGTAGAAACGCTGGCAGCGACATCGGTTGATGACCTCGTGGATTATCTCGACGTGAGTATGGACGAGGCGGAAAAGATCAAAACCGCCGCGAATACCATTGTCATGGCCCGAAATGTCGAGATCGGAGCGGAACCCTCTGAAGAGACAACGGCCGAGATTTCGGAAGAGTCAACCGAGCCTATGGTTGCTATAGAAGAACCGGTTAGCAGGACCGCGACGGAGAAAGTTATTCCGGCCGTCGCAAACGAGACGGAAGCGTCCGAAGTTGAATCCGAGCTGGTTGCCGAACCGGAGGCTCCAGTTTCAGAAGTGCCGGACGAGATTCAGGCTGAAACTGCAGAAACTGAAACCGAAGCTAAGCCCAAAAAGGCTAAAAAGACGACCAAGAAATCGTAGGACGGCGGGTTTTCAATGCCGCTCCACGGTCAGTAAAAAGTTATTTAAGTATGGCGATTGGGAAAAGTATTCGAATATACGATCTGGCACGCGATCTAAAACAGGACACAAAGCGCGTGATGGAAGATCTGCGTCGTGAGGGCGTGGATGTCAGCGTCGCGTCTAATTCTGTTAGTGCGGAGATCGCTGAAAAGGTACGCAGCAAATATTTCCCAAAGACTGAGATAGCACCGAAACGGGCGATCAAAATTATTAAGAAATCCGCCCAGGTTGAGGATTTGCCGCCCGCCGAGGCCGAAACGGAAACCGAGACCCCTCAAGTTGAGGCCCCGCCGATCGAGGCTCAGCCTGTGGTCGAAGCCGAACCCGTCAATATTGAGCAAAGCAAGGTCGAACCTCCCGTTTTACCCGCTGGCGACCAGCAAGAAACTGTCCCGCGTCAGGTCAAAAAACTGACGAAGAAAACCGTTGACGAGCCCGTCCTAGCAGCCGTCGAGGAAATAAAAGCCGAGCCAAAACGCGTTTTGAAGCCAAAAGCGGCCGAGCCGGAAGAGATCGCCGTTGAGGCTTCAAAGCCCGCAGAGCCGATCGTTGAGAGTCCCGCCGTACCCGCAATAAAGGCCGCCGATCAGCCCGTTCCGCATATCGTCTCAAAATCGGGGAATACCGTTAAGGTCTTAACGCTTACAAAAGACGCTATAGAAAAGGGCATTAAGGCGGGCGATAAACTGGTTACTGACGCGCCGACACAGACGGGACGCCTCGTTGCCGAGCCTGTTCGTTCTGGAGCGGGAGCAAATGACAGATCACGGCGGCCCGAGTTTCGCGGGACACCGGGCGAGACCGCTGCTCCGCAGATGACATACACGCCGCCGGCGGACAACCGGCGACGTCCGGGCCGTTCCGGCGGTCGCAAAGGCACCGATAAGACGGGCCGGTTTTCGGAACGCGATCTCGATGCACCGCAAAAACGCTCGATCGAAGAACGTGTGATGGATCAGGTCGGCGCCGTCGATGCGGCGAGCTTAAAGAGCGTCCGTCTGACGGAGGGAGCGACCATTCGCGAGTTCGCCGAGGCACTCGGCATCACGCCGCGCGACATCGTCCAACTTTTGATCAAACGCGGCATTTTTGCCACGCTTAATCAGCCGATCGGTGAAACGATGGCGACTGAAATGGCCCTCGATTTCGGCTTTGACGTCAGTTTTGTGCCATTCGAAGAAATGGTAATCGAACAGGAGTTTGAGGAACTGATCGCTGCTGATGCCGACGATACTGAACTGACGCGGGCGCCGGTCATCACCGTCATGGGACACGTCGATCACGGTAAAACGTCGCTGCTCGATGCGATCCGATCGGAAAACGTAGCCGAGGGCGAAGCCGGCGGGATCACCCAGCATATCGGTGCCTACAGCGTTATGGTTCCCAATGCTGATAATCTGGACGAGCCGCGTCGCGTCGTTTTCCTCGATACGCCGGGCCACGAGGCCTTTACGATGATGCGTGCCAGAGGAGCGAAAGCGACGGACATCGTTATCCTCGTCGTCGCTGCCGATGACGGCGTGATGCCGCAGACCATCGAGGCGGTCGAGCATTCTAAAGCGGCGGGGGTCCCGATGATTGTCGCGATAAACAAGGTCGATAAGCCAGGTGCGAACGTCGACAAAGTGAAACAGGGACTTGCCACGCTTGGCTTGCAGCCGACCGATTGGGGCGGCGAGACGGATATGGTCGAGGTTTCGGCTAAAAATCGCCAGGGCCTCGATAATCTTTTAGAGACGGTTTTACTCCAGGCCGACATTCTCGACCTTAAAGCAAGCCCGACGCGGCGTGCGTCAGGCGTTGTGCTTGAAGCCAAATTGGATAAGGGACGCGGGGCCGTCGCTACCGCCCTCGTTCAACAAGGGACGCTACGGGTCGGCGATCCATTTATCGTCGGACAATTTTCTGGCAAGATCCGTGCGATGTTTTCGGATCGCGGCGAGGCGGTGACACAGGCTGAACCCGCGACACCGGTCGAAATTTTAGGTCTGCAGGGCGTGCCGCTGGCGGGAGATACCTTTCAGGTTGTAGCGGATGTAGATCGTGCCCAGACCATTGCTGGACAGCGGCAAATGCATGCCCGTCAGGCGGCTATGCTTAAGACGACAAAACGCGGCATCGAATCGCTTGGCCTGGCCGAGATCAAGGAGCTGCTTGTCATCCTCAAGGCCGACGTTCAAGGCTCGGTTGAGGTGCTGCGCGGCACGCTCGAAAAACTCTCGACCGAAAAAGTCAAGGTTCGCGTGATCCGGGCCGGTGTCGGTGCGATCGCCGAGTCGGACGTGCTGCTCGCGTCAGCAACGCAGGCGGACGATGCCTCGACGGCGGTAGTTATCATCGGGTTTAACGTTCGCCCCGAGGCCCGCGTCTCCGATATTGCAAAACATGAAGACGTTGATATTCGCCTCCACTCGATCATTTACAAGGTCGAGGAAGAGATCACGGCAGCTATGATCGGCATGCTCGACGCCATCGAGAAAGAAACGATCCTCGGCAAAGCCGTAGTCCAGGAGCTCTTTAAAGTATCAAAACTCGGTACGATTGCCGGCTGCCGTGTGACGGAAGGGCTCATTCGTCGACAGGCAAAGGCCCGCCTTATCCGCGACGGAGTTGTCATTTGGGAAGGCGATATCTCGACGCTTAAACGCTTTAAGGACGATACTAACGAGGTTAAGAACGGTTTTGAATGCGGTATCAGCCTCGTTAATTTTAATGACATTAAGATCGAGGACGAGATCGAGGCATTTGTTATTGAGAAGATAGCGGCTACCGAGTTATAGCCAAGTTAAAAGGCAAAAGTAAAAAGTCAAAATCAGATCTTTTTTGCCTTTTACCTTTTTACTTTTTACTTGAATTTATGCGTCGGCCTGAAAGGTTTGCTGAAGCTTTGAAAGAGGAGATCGCGGAGGTCGTCGGGTTTGAGCTTGATGACCCGAGGCTTGGATCGACAACCGTGACGGAGGTCGTGGTTGCCGGCGACCTGCGGGACGCTAAGGTTTTCGTTCTCATCAACGGAACCGACGATGAGATCGAAAAGGCGTTAAAAGCCTTGCGGAATGCGGCCGACTTTGTCAGGCAGCAGGTGGTTTTGAATTTAGAACTCCGCCACGCACCGCATTTACATTTTGTCCGCGACACCGCCGAAGAAAATGCTTCGCGGGTGAGCGAGATCCTTGAGACGATAGAGATCAAGGATGAGGAGTTAAGTGAACAGTGAATAGTGAACAGTTAGTAAATTGTTCACTGTTCGCTGTTCATTGTTCATTATTTATCACGTGTTAAGCCAAGTAGTAGAGTTAATTGAAACAAAGCACAAGTTTGCGATCACGACCCACATCAAACCGGATGGTGACGGCGTAGGATCGTCGTTGGGGTTGTGCTGGCTCCTAAAATCACTTGGCAAGACCGCCGAGGTGATAGTTCACGGCGATGTTCCTCCGGCTTACCGGACATTGCCCGGAGCGGAAAATATACGCGACATAAAGGCGATTGATGGCGATTACGACGCTGTCTTCGTGATCGAGTGCTCCGACATTACTCGCCCGGGCATCGATGGCCTCGACCGTGAATTTACCGTCAACATCGATCATCACGCGACGAGCGAGCATTTTGGGACGATCAACTGGATAGATTCGACCGCTTCGGCCGTCGGCGAGATGATCTACAATCTTTGCAAAGCCATCGGCGGCCGCATTACCAAGGACATTGCCGAATGTGTCTATATGGCGCTCGTCACGGACACCGGCTCATTTCATTTTCCAAATACATCCGACCGCACGCTAAAGGTCGCCTCCGAGCTGATCAAGGCGGGTGCAAAGCCATCAAAAATTGGCGAGGCCGTCTACAACAACTACCCATGGTCGCGGATCGAGCTAATGCGCCAAGTCCTCGCGACAGTTAAACGCGATGCTACGGGACAAATTGCGTCGATGCGTCAGACGCTTGCGATGAGAGAATCTGCCGGTGCTATCGATGGCGATAATAATGGTTTTGTAAATATTCCGCTTGCTGCCCGCGAGGTCGTCGCCGTCGTTTACATGCGTGAGATCGGTCCCGATAAATATCGGGCCAGCCTTCGCTCAAAGGGCGATATCAATGTCGCAAAGGTTGCCGAAAAATTTGGCGGCGGTGGACATAAAAATGCGTCGGGGCTTGGCATTGAGGGCGATTGGGACGAAAGGGAACGCGAGATCGTCGCGGCACTCGCCGAGGCTATCGATAAAACCGGGAGCTAGAGCAAACCGCGAAGATCGCGAAACGGCCGAAAAAGAGTCTTTTCTTTTATCTCTTTTCGCGTGTTTCGAGGCTAAATATTCTGCACATGGCTGAAAAACGCTACAAATGGCGGCGGGAAGATTACCGCGAAAAAACGAAGGGCTTGTTGATGCTCAACACTGGTGACGGGAAGGGCAAAACGACCGCCGCGATCGGCCTCCTGGTGCGTGCCGCAGGCCGCGAATTGAACTGCGTCATGATCCAGTTCATGAAAGCCAAAGGCGATCGCTATGGCGAGCACGAATCCTTTGACAAGCTCGGAATCGAGGTCCACACAATGGGCGACGGCTTCACCTGGGACACCAACGACAAAACGCAGGACATCAAAACGTCTGAAGAAACCTGGAAACTCTGCGTCGAAAAAATGCGTAGCGGCGAATATGACATGCTCGTTTTTGACGAAATGTTGTATGTTTTGAGTTACGGCTTTTTAGACATTGACGCTGTGATTGCTGAGATTCGCGCGGTTCGCGAAAAACAACCGCATCTACACATTGTCCTGACAGGCCGAAATGTTGATCATGCTCTTACGAAAATGATCTACGAAGCCGATCTCGTCACCGAGATGACAGAGATCAAGCATCCGTTCAGCGCCGGGATCTTTGCGCAACAGGGAATCGAGTTCTAAAGTTCAGAGTGCAGCCTTTAGGCTGTATCTTTGTCGTCAGAAACAAGCTAAAGCTTGCACTCATAACCGATGAAAACACCCGTCGAAAAACGAAAACCGAGCGGCATTGTCGATTACATTTCTCTTGCCTTGACGACGTTCGGCGTCGGTTACATTCCCGGTGCTCCGGGGACGTATGGCTCGGCGGTCGGCGTTGGAATTTATGTCGCTCTAACAAAGATGGTTGCGGCTTACACTCCTATAAATGCGACCGAGGTTTTGTTCGCGAATCCGGGGTTGAGGCCGTCCGCCCAAGTTTTTGTCGGAGCAGTATCGGCAGTTTGCATCGTGTCTATCCTGGTGCTCTCTTTGGTTGGCATCTGGGCATCCGGACGAACTGCCGCGATCTTTGGCAACAGCGACCCGTCACAGGCCGTGGTTGACGAAGTAATGGGGCAGCTTGTCACATTCTGTTTCATCCCGTTCGGGCTTGGCTGGCAGTTTATCCTTGCGGGGTTTCTGCTCTTCCGTTTGTTTGATATTTGGAAGCCATATCCGATCCGCGATCTTGAAATATTACCCGGCGGGCTCGGGATCTGTGCTGATGATATTGTCGCGGGTGTTTACGCGGGCGTTTGCCTGGCCGTGGGTTACGCAATATATTTGTGGGTATGATCTACCAAGTTATGCCCGGTGATTCGGTCGCCGCTGAATTCAGAAAAACTGGCATTGGCGGAGAGGTTGTAGTCTGCCGCGAATGCCTCGTCGTCGGCCCGGTTGACGCCGAGACGCCATTCGAATTTTGGGAAGATCGGGCGAAATTTATCCTGGCCGAATACGGTGAGGACGAGATCGAGTTTCACGAGCGTGTCGCCGACGAACTTGAAAAGCTGGCAGACCTACGCGCGGACGACGAGATAAATCTTTGGTTCGAATACGAGCTATTTTGCAGTGTGAACATGTGGTTTTGCTTGTCATTGCTCAAGGACAGCGGTGGGGCGGTTTATCGCGTCGAACCGATCGGCCTCAACGAGGCTGACCGATGGGACGGTTTTGGCAAGTTTAAGGCCGACGATCTAAAAGCCTGCTTTGAGTTGAGGACCGAATTTAGTAAAGACGATATCGCCCTCGGGGACGCGCTTTGGGAGGCCTATCGCAAAAAAGATATCGATACCCTAAAAGAATTAGGCGAGACGGAATCGCCGTGTTTTCCTCACCTAAAAGAGGTTGTCGCGGCTGCCGTTACGCAGAGCGTGCAGCCGATTGAAACTCTCAAAGCGATCGTCTCCGGTGGCGAGACGGATTTTGGAAAGGTATTTGTCGAATTCAAGAAACGCGCCGGTGTTTACGGTTATGGCGATCTGCAGGTTCAGCGTCTGCTGGATCACATGTCAGAATAATCGTCCTCCACAGTTATTGGCGGGTCGACAACGATTTCATCTTCCTTTTGAAATATCCAGCCCTTTTGCCAAAAATACCATAGCAGGACGAGAGTGATCACAGCCATCGAGCCGAGCGTCAACCAATACCCATACGCACTCTTCAATTCGGGCATATTCTCAAAGTTCATGCCGTAAATTCCCGCGATCAGGCTGAGCGGCAGAATTATGGCCGACAGCACGGCCAGCGTTTTCATCACATCATTAGTTTTGTTTGAGACGACGGCAAAATGTATCTCAAAGAGGCCACCGACCAGATCACGATAGCTCTCCGCCAGATCAGAGATTCGCAGCAGATGATCATGAACATCACGAAAAAACGGCAATATAGGATCAGGTATCTGCGGAAATTCGCCGTGCGACATCCGGTACAGAACCTCGAGCTGGCGGGAAGAGATTCGCTTTAGCCTTGCGACGCTCCGCCGCAGATCCATGATCTCGCCAAGGATCGCGTTGCTGCTTTTTTTCATTCCAAAAACGCGCTCCTCAAGCCCGGTGATCGAGTTGTCAAAATCATCTACGATCGGCATATAGAGGTCGACGATACGATCTAAAATCTGATGGAGCAGATACGCCGGTCCCCGCTGCATCGAAAAGACGCTGGTTCGTATATTGGCCTTTACGTTCTTGATGCTCTGAAAACGCTCGACGTGAAATGTGATGACGAAGTTTTTACCTAGATAACCGTCAAGTTCCTTAGTAACAAAATTGGTCGAGGTCGTCTCGTCCGGTTTTACGCCGTGAACGATAAAGTAGATATAGTCCGGAAATCCCTCGATCTTTGGCTGGTTTCGCGTCTCAAGGCAATCCTCGATCGTCAGGTAATGAAATTTAAAGATGTTTCCGAGGACGTCTTTCGCGACCTCAACGTGTTCTTCGCATTCACCGCGAAGATCGACCCATACCAAATTGCTCTCATCCGCAAGTAGTGCCGGCAGCTCGTCGCGGGTAAATCCCTCCTCGACCTTGCTCGAACCTTTTCTATACAAAAATATTTCCATTTTGCCGGGGAGTCAGTTGTCAGTTGTGGTTAACAAAAGACAAATTATCGTGAAATTTGAGAACGCCAATCACCAATGCTAAGATTTCATCACAAGTTTTACCACTGACTACCGACTTCTGACAACTGACAACTGCCTTATGATGAAAGTTTTTGTCGCTGATGATGTTAACGAAGACAAGCTCGCTCCGCTCATCGATGCGGGCATTGCTGTCGTCAAAGAGACCAAGCTCGACCCTGAAGAACTCGCCGCGCGTCTAAAAGACGCCGACGGAGTGATAGTCCGCAGTGCAACGCGCATAACGGCGGAGCTGATGGATAGCTCACCGAATTTGCGTGTTATTGGCCGTGCGGGCGTCGGCGTTGATAATATCGACGTCAAAGCGGCAACGCAACGCGGCATCGTCGTGATGAACGCCCCCGACGGCAATACGATCACGACCGCCGAACACACCATCGCCCTGCTTGTCTCGATGGCCCGCAATGTGCCGCAGGCGCATATGAAATTGCAATCGGGCGAGTGGGATAAAAAAAGCTTTGTCGGCGTCGAGTTAAACGGTAAAACTCTGGGCGTGATCGGCTTGGGCCGTATTGGCAAGCACGTCGCCCAGATCGCACGCGGCTTTGGGATGCGCATCATCGCCTGTGACCCGTTCACATCCGCCGAACAGGCAAAGGAGCTCGGCATCGAGACCGGCACATTGGATGACGTGTTGAAAGGTGCTGATTTCCTTACGATCCACACGCCGGTGACCGATGAGACGAGAGGGATCATTGGCAAAGATGCCTTTGCTAAAGTAAAAAAGGGTGTCCGCGTCGTCAATGCTGCGCGGGGCGGCCTGGTCGACGAAACTGCGTTATTATTAGCGATTGAAAACGGCACGGTCGCCGCCGCCGCTCTCGATGTTTATTCGACCGAACCCCTTCCCGCTGATTCCCCCTTGCTCGGCAACCCGAAAATTATCACCACGCCGCATCTCGGAGCTTCGACGACCGAGGCTCAGGAGGGCGTTGCTCTGACCGTCGCCGAGCAGATGCGTGATTATCTGCTCGACGGCACTTTGCGTGGCGCAGTTAACGCTCCGTCGATGGCCGCCGCCGAGCTCGCGGCGCTCCAGCCTTTTATCGATCTCGCCGAACGCCTTGGCCGCTTTCAGGCGCAGCTGCTCGAGGATGGAGCGATCTCAAATGTCCGTCTCGAATACACCGGAGCCCTCGCCACAACCGACGCCGCACCGGTCACGCGGGCGTTTCTCGCGGGCCTGCTCCGCAATGTTTCGTCACGCGTCAACGTCGTCAACGCTCTGCTCATCGCCGAGGAACGCGGCATCAGCGTCACGACCAGCCACACCACCGCGGGAAAAACGGTGAACGCCGATATCCTCACAGGCGTCACATCCACCGACGGCGAACAGACCGCCTCGGGCCTCGTATCCGCCAACGGCGAAGGCCGCATCACAGCGATCGGCAGCTTTTCGATCGAAGCCGTCCCGCACGGCTACATGCTCATCACCAAAAATCGCGACGTCCCCGGCGTCATCGGCGAACTCGGCACGATCCTTGGAGAAAATGGCGTCAACATCAGCCGCTTTTACCTCGGCCGTCAGGAAAAAGGCGGCGAAGCCCTCGCCGTTGTGGAGATCGACTCGCCCTTGTCTGATTCTGTTTTGGACCAACTGCGAAACATTGATCCGGTCGTGCTCGTTAAGCAGGTCAGGTTATAGTCAATCTAAATTATGGTGAACGACGCGACTCTGCGGGTCGATAATGTGACAAAACGCTTTGGCGATTTTACGGCGGTCGAAGGGCTGAGTTTTGATGTGCATGCGGGACGGGTTTTTGGATTTCTCGGGCCGAACGGCGCGGGCAAGACGACGACCATTCGCATGATCGTCGGAATTACCGCTCCCGACGAGGGAAAGATCGAGCTTTTTGGCGAGCGAATGTCGCCGAAAATGCAGGACCGCATTGGCTATCTGCCCGAGGAACGCGGGCTCTACAAAAAGATGAAGATCGTCGATCAGCTACGGTATTTCGCCGCTCTGAAAGATGTATCGGCTGCCGAGGCCGACAAACGGATCGATTTTTGGCTCGAACGGATGAACCTTTCCGAGTGGAAGAAAAAAAAGACCACTGACCTTTCAAAGGGAATGCAGCAAAAGATACAGTTTATCTCGACTGTCCTGCATGACCCAGATCTGCTGATCCTTGACGAGCCTTTTTCGGGCCTAGATCCCGTGAATGTTGAGTTTATGATCGAGGTGATGTCGGAATTTAAGTCGCAGGACAAGACGATAATTTTCTCGACTCACCTAATGGAAACCGCTGAGCGCCTCTGCAACGACATTCTTTTGATAAATAAAGCCCGCAAGGTTATCTCGGGCAGCCTACGCGAAGTAAAGGCGAGCTATGGCAAAAATATAATTGCGCTGCGTGCCGTCGGCGGGGAAGCCGTGCTTAGCGACCGCTCACTTGTCGCAAAAGCGGTGCAGCATTCCGACGAGGTCGAGATCGAACTTGCGGGGAACGCCGATCCGCAGATTTTGTTGAAAAAGCTTATCGAAAGCGGTGCGAGCATCTCAAAATTCGAAAAGGTCGAGCCGAGTCTCAATGATATATTCATCGACCAAATAGGAGGCATTTCAGTAAATGAGAAATGAGAAATGAGATGTAAAAGAGGATGATAGCCGATGAAAAAGAATATTTTGAAAGATAAATCGTATGCTTTTTCATTACGGACCATTAAGCTATACCAGCATTTATCTGAGAAGAAACAAGAATATGTGTTATCAAAGCAGGTGCTGCGCTCGGGAACTTCGATAGGAGCGAATATTGAAGAAGCTTATCAAGGTGAATCACGGTCAGATTTTATTCATAAGTTGGCGATCTCTAACAAGGAAGCATTTGAAACTCATTATTGGCTAAGATTGTTGAGGGATAGTTCAATTTTGGAACCGAAGCTCGCGGATTCTTTGATGGCGGATTGCGATGAATTGCAACGAATGCTCATCACTGCGATCAAAACAGCGAAGGCTAATAGATAGGATTTAATTTTTCATTTCTCATTTCGCACATCTCATATGCAAAAGTTCCTTGCGGTTGTAAAACACGAATACAAAAAAATCGTCTTAAAATGGACCTTTTTGCTGGGGACGCTGCTTTTCCCGTTTATCGGAGTCGGTTTTGCGGTTGTCCCGGCGCTTATCTTTTCATTGAAAGGCGAGCCGACGCGGATCGCGGTCGTGGACCCGGCGGGCACGGTGTTGCCGCGTTTGAAGGAAAACCTCTCCGGCGAGAAGATCGCGGCGAAGGCCAGGGCTGCAGCACGGGATTCGATGTCGGACCTAAACGCATCGCAGGAGGAGCGGTTGAAAAGCGGTTCCAGACAGATGGCGTCAGCTTTCGTATTTGTGGATTATTCTTCCGACGGTAAATCGCCTGAGCAGGTCCGAACCGACTTGATCGCTAAGATCGCTGACGATTCGATCGACGCGTTTCTAATAATACCGGCGAATATTGGGGCTAAGGATGGACGATTTGAGTTTCGATCGCGCAAGTCGGGAGATTTTGTTGCCAATGACACATTGAAAGATGCACTCAATCAGGCGGTCCGTTCTCAACGTCTCACAGACGCAAAGATCAGCGAGGCGCAGGTACAGGATCTTAGCCAGAACATCATTTTCGATTCGAAAGGCGTGAATGAAAAGGGCGAGGAAAAGGACAGCGACCTGCTTTTTATTGCCTCATTTGTCATCTCGATGATGATCTATATTACCCTGACAATTTACGGCCAGGTAATATTGGGTGCTGTCGTCGAGGAAAAAGAGACGCGGATCGCCGAGATACTCTTTTCGTCAGCGAGACCCTTTGATCTGATGTTTGGCAAGCTTGTCGGTGTCGGTTTGGCCGGTCTGACCCAGCTCGCTATCTGGGTTGGCTCGCTCGTCGCGCTAGTAGCATTCCTGTCAACCCAGTCCGATCTGTCGCCGATAATGTCGTCGCTGCCGCGATTCACGCCGCTGATGATCGCCCTGTTCATGATCTTTTTTATTCTCGGGTATTTTATCTATGCCTCACTCTTTGCCTTAATAGGTTCGATGGTGACGACCGTGCAGGAAGGCGGCCAATTCTCGTTTCCAGTGATAATGATCTTGTTGATCGGTTTTTACTTTAGCTTTGCCGTCATTCGCGATCCTAATTCGAGCCTATCTTTTTGGGTCTCGGTCGCTCCTTTTTTCGCACCGATCACGATGCCGGTGCGGATAATGGCCGAAATGCCCCCGTTTTGGGAGATCGGCCTGGCGATACTGGCGAATGTGGTTGCCATCGCCAGTCTCGTTTGGCTCGCCGCACGGGTTTACCGCGTTGGAATGCTGATGTATGGCAAGAGGGCGTCAATCCCAGAGGTCTGGAAATGGATATGGCAAGCTTAGAATGGCCGCAAAACCCACAAAATGCTCAAAATGCTCAAAATGAAGAATTTGATCAGGCAACTGGTGTTTATCACGCCAGTAGGGCTCTTTTTGTCGGCGTGCGGCTCGGCACCGGTCGAAAATAAGAACACTCCTGCGAAATCGCCGACCCCGATTGCCGCTTCGCCGGAGAAGATCGACAGAGCCGCCAACGTCAGTTTTTCAACATACTCAAAAGAATGGCCGGTAGGTTGGCAATGGATCGATCCCGACGAAAAGCATAATCCGACGCCGCACGACGTCAAAAGCGGCGTGCTTCGTATTAGAATCCCCTCGCAAAAAGACCTGTATGGCGAGAACCGCACCGCACCGCGTTATTTAAAAGCAATCACGGGCGATTTTCAGATCGAGACGCGGGTTAAATTTCTTCCGAAAGAGAATTATCAGGGTGCCGGACTGATTATTTTGAAGGATGACGATAATTACATCAGGTTTGAGCGGGCCTACGGCGGCGTTGGCGGCGGCGCAGAAGGTATCCGAATCGACGTTCGCAAAGGGGAGGAATATAGACCTCTCGTCACGCCTGAGGACATTCAGACGGATGCAGGCGAGGTCGATATGAAAATAGTTCGCAAGGGCAATTTGTTTACAGCCTTTTGGCGGCTGGATGAAAATGCCGAGTGGCGCGAGGCTAGCGAATTTGAATCGGATTATCCCGATACTATCCTAGCGGGCCTTGTCGCTTGCAATACTGCCCGCGAGGTCACCGCCGAGTTCGCCTATATTCGTCTGCTTCCCGTTCCACAGCATTAGTCATTTTGGCGAACATGGCATCTCATACATGCGTATATCACAGTCGAAGCGTTGCTTGTGCTTTGTGGATACTTGTAGTAAAACGTAGCTATTCGGTACAGCTTTTGTAAGTAATATTAAGGAGAAAAACATGTTTCATATACTTGGACAAATTTTGGTCGGACTGATAATTGGAGTGGTCGCGCGGTTTCTTTTGCCGGGCAAAGAGGTTCTGGCGAGTGGCATGCTTGGGTGGGTAGAGACCGCAGGGGTCGGGATCGCCGGATCGCTGATCGGCTCACTTGTCGGCAGGGCGATCTGGAAAGACCAAAATTATAAGGCCGGGTGGGTCATATCGATACTCGGTGCGATCGCCCTATTGCTTTTGCTCCGGTTCATATTCTAACTTTTTGATTTCAGGTTTTGCGGCACGGACGGGCGTAAGATCGTCCGTACGTGCTTTCTTATTTATTCATTGCTTTCTCGATTCGGCGGTCGGGAATGAACCACATTAACGCGACAACCGCATAAATGACCTGTGAAATATTCTGGTTTACAAATGCCAATCCTATCGCCAAAAGGTAGAAGATCAAAGACAGCTTTCCCTTAAGATCACGGCCGACAGCTTCGCCGAGAAGCGTATTTTCGCCCTCGGTGTGATGAACCAGCTTATTTTGAAGGATCGTGTAAGCAAGCCCCGCCATTAGCAGCACTGCGCCGTAAACAGCGGTCGGTAGCGGTTCAAAATGATTTTCACCCATCCAACCTGTTGCAAATGGTATCAATGATAACCAAAAGAGTAAATGCAAATTTGCCCACAGTACTTTGCCGTTGACCTTACGCGTCGCCTGCAGCATATGGTGGTGATTGTTCCAGTAAATGCCAAGATAAATAAAGCTCAAGACGTAAGCCAAGAATGTCGGCAACAGCGGCTTCAAGGATTCAAGATCGCCGCCTTGCGGCGTCTTTAATTCCAAAACCATAACGGTCATGATGATCGCGATGACGGCGTCGGAAAATGCTTCGAGTCGGGTCTTGTTCATCGCTATTAGTTTTCAGGCGGTAATTCCATCTTGACGAGGCCGTCAAACGCAACGTTATAAGCGACACCCTTAACCGGTACCGACATCTCTTCCTCGGTTTTGCCTTCGGAATTGGCGATCCCGACGCTTGCAAAATAGCACGATGCATCGTGGTCGTTTGCAAGCTGAACCAAATGACGAAAGACTTTTTCTCCCTCGATGCGTCCACGCCCCGGATGCATGGCTGTGCGGACGATGAAGAATGCAAATTCACCGTCTTTATTTGCCACGATCTGCGGATGCTCTTCGCGTTCAGCAAAAACATCCGCCGAATCCACCGTCCAACCGGCCTCGATCAATTGTTTATAGACTATCTCGACGCCAAAGGCATGAACATCCCACTCTTTCATCAATTCAGGTTCGGTCATTAAATCTATTTTACTAAGATTGGCGGCTAATTACACGAATGCGTTGAATGAGAAGAATAATTCGTGCTTTCGTGTATTTCGCGGCCAAATTCCCAGCTAACTGTCGTGATATATTATCCACAATGGACATAACTGACATAAAAACCGCCGCGGTCCGAATTGCACCTTACGTCAAACGTACGCCGCTCGAATACAGCGAATCGCTGACGAGCCGTTTAGGCGTTAATACCTACGTCAAATACGAGCTGTTTCAAAAGACCGGAGCCTTTAAGGCTCGCGGAGCTTTTAACAAACTGCTGAGCATGTCCGACCAAGCGCGTGGCAATGGTGTTGTAGCTGTCAGCGGCGGTAATCACGCTCAGGCGGTGGCCTATGCTTCGCACGTGTTGAGCGTAAATGCCATTATCTTGATGCCGCAAAACACGCCGCAGGTTTATGTTGACGCTACTCGCGGTTACGGAGCGACCGTTGAACTACAGCCCACCATTGCGGCTGCTTTTGATAAAATAAAGGACTACGAAGCTGAGGGCCGCGTGTTTGTTCATCCATTTGACGACGACCTTATCATGGCCGGACAAGGAACGCTCGGGCTTGAGATCCTGGAGGATTTGCCCTATGCGACCGATGTCATACTAAGCATCGGGGGCGGCGGTCTTGCCGGCGGTGTCGGGACGGCGGTAAAGTCGCTCAAGCCCGATATCAATGTTTGGGGCGTTGAGACGATCGGTGCCGATGCGATGACCCGGGCAATGGCTGCTGGCCATCCGGTCGAAATGGACGCGATAACCTCGATAGCAAAAACGCTCGGGGCCCCTTATGTTTCCGACGCCACGCTTGCTCTCACTCAAAAATATCTCGAATCTGTCACCGTCGTCAACGACCGTGAGGCGGTCGAGGCGATGGTTTTTATTGCCGAACGACTAAAGGTAATTACCGAACCCGCCGCCGCCTGTACGCTCGCGGCCGCCGAAAAGCTTCTTGCCAAATTCACGCCGGACAGTAAGTTAGTTCTAATATTGTGCGGCGGCAACACCGGTATTGCCGATTTTTGCTCTTATCTGTCATTGTAATGTTTCGTTTCGGAGAAATTGACGATAAAAAAATGTTCGCCAATGCAATTCCTCTCCAACGGCCCTTTACCGCGTGTGTCTGGTATATGATCGCCCGATAATATGGTCTGGCTAAAAAAGTTTCCGATCGAGAACATTCTGCTTGATGTGACGCTGGTCGTAGCTGCTTTTTTGCTCCCAAACGCAAATTCATTTCTTTCGGACCATTTAAACTTTGCATTTTGGATAGCGGCCCCACTCCAGATAGCCGCACTTTTTTGTGCATTTTGCGGCGGCGGCACGGGCAGCGGGCGGAAACTTCCGGATTGGCTATTGTCGGCATATGTTTTAAATATGATTTTGGCCGTCGGGAGTTTCATTTGGCTCTTTTTGATTGCATTTGCGATACAAAAACAATCGGGGCAATTTCCGATTTGGGGATTCCGGTTTGCTTTTTTCATGGCGATCTTCGGCGGAATCTCCGCCTTCGGTGCCAGTTTGGGGATGGCCGGTGAGGGTGATTCGCATATCGTTACAAGATTTTTGTTGGTCCTAGTCGTCTTTATCTACCTATATTTTACCGAATCATTGTTGGAGGTTTCTATCGGTATTTCAAACCCCGGATTGCCGACAGTTGTCTTTGTGACATTTATTTCGTACTTGCCTGTTCGACTTGTCCTAGCGTTTCAGCCGCCGTTTAGCTACTGGGATCTGTTTAGCGGGATATTTTGCTTTTGCCTCTTTTTATCCTCGGTGGTCTGACGTGTTTCTAGTGCCTCAACCTTGAGCAAGTTTGTCGTATTTTCCGTAACGCTTGGGACAAAGTCGTTGTCGCCGACGGGCAGCAGTTTGTTGGTTGGGTCGGCACGCTCAAGGGTTACGGGCGGAGCGTTTCGGTCTGATCGCTGTTTTCGCAGGCGGGACGGCCGAAGTAATGACGTCGCCGCGAGAACAAACATTCCCAACACTGATAGAAACACCCCGGCAAAGATAACCCATCGGACCTCCGTCATCTTGCCCGCAAACGAGAGCAATATGCCGCCGAACGCCATCGTCAAACCGATCATTGCCCATGCTCGCGGCCCGAGTCCGCGCCGTTCGTACTGCATCAGGCTCGCACCGCACGAGCGGCAAAATTGTTGATTTGCGAGCGTCTGTGATCCGCAATTAGGACAATTCATATTTCCCCTTTGGCATTTATAGATATACGCAAAGGCCTTGGCGTTGGTTCCGCTTTCCCATGCCGATGCCCACATTATGCTGGTATCGTACCAAAATTTGTCAATTGTGGTTTCGTTCAGGTAACGCAAATTGTTATGTGCTGCGCTCGAGTATGCAAAAAACCCAGATATTATCGGCTGCGAGCGGGTGGCACGTGGATTGATAAGCATACGTTGTACCCGGACAAAAACGGGCCGACATTCCACCCAACTTCCCAAGGAAATATGAAAAACCATAAAGGATTCTCGCTTATCGAACTGCTCATCGTTGTTGTCATCATCGGCATAATCGCCGCGATCGCGATACCTAACCTGCTTTCAAGCCGCCGGTCGGCTAATGAAGCAAATGCCATATCGGCGCTTCGCACGTATCACGGAGCCCAGGCGACATACGCAACGACCTACGGCAACGGCAACTATGCGGGTGTTCCGGGAGTCACGAACGCATTCACGACACTCGCCGCGGCGGGCATAATCGACAGCTCGCTTGGATCAGGTGCTAAGAGCGGCTACACATTTGCCGGACACTCAGACCCACGCACCGCCTCGACGCCCTCGTGTCATCTTGCCCAGGCATATCCTACAATAGCCAGCGGCGTCACCCAGACGGGAAGCCGCATCTTTGTGATCGCAACCGATGGCGTGATGTATGCCGGAGCATTTACCGGAGCAGCCGGTTGGGGCCCGGCCAACTGTCAGGTCGCAGCTGCACTCACGCCTCTCGTGCAATAACTAACTACCGTATAAAAGCAGTAAGAAAAAGGCCGCGGGCGTAATGCTTTGCGGCCTTTGTCATTGTGGCCGTTTTGCGTTTCACTCGCGTTTCACTGTCGTTTCAACCCCTTCTGAAACGAGTTAAGTCATTGCCGTTACAGGTTTTAATTGTCAAAAAGCCACTATATTTCACCAACTCTAAAAATAAATAGTTGACAATCATTTCATCTGTGCTACGATGTATCATCAAATGCACATAGGAAGTATAAGAACAAATGTGTGATTTGTCAATGATTTTATGGAAAGTGAGGTTTTAGACGCAACAGAAGATGTGGCGATGCCGAGGAAGATGAATGAGGTGATCGAGGATGCCCTCAAGCAACGACCGCGGCCGGAGCTATTTGACGGATTTTGGCAGACGGGCGAGCTCGCGCTGCTATTCGGGGCGGCGGGCATTGGGAAAAGCCTTTTGGCGGTGCAGCTTGCGGATGTGCTGGCACGCGGGCGGCCGTTTTACGGCTTTAATATGCCGCGTCGGCGGCACAAGGTGCTTTATGTCGATCTCGTACTGAGCGACACCCAGTTTCAGCGGCGCTACACCGACACGGACGAGGATACTCACGCCCCAAGGCCATATAGATTCGCCGAGCGGATCCATCGTGACCGCCCGGGCTACGACGAAGACCTGTGTGCGTGGGTGCGGAAAATGGTCAACCTGCACGGTTTTGAGGTCGTGGTAATTGATGACCTATCGGCGGTGATGCGGACGGATGACGGCACGTTTGACACCCTGCGGATCATGCGGGAAATGAAACGTCTGTCACACGAAAAAGATATTTCGATACTGATGCTGGCCGATTCGATGGAATCGCCGGCAAATCGCGATATCAGCGAGGCGGATCTGCGGCGTTCGCGTGTCTTGTGCGGTGTGGCGGACAGCGTGTTTGCGATCGGGCGTTGGGGACGCGGGCAGTTAAAGCTCCAGCAGTTTCGAGCACAGGGCAGCGCGGTCAAGTGGGGGCACCTAAACCCGATCGGCTGCTTTATAAAAAAAGATACTGACGGATTGCTCGGCTTTGGATTTGACGAGCGGTTTACGCCAAAGCTCGACCCCGAGCGCAGCGAGCTGATCTGCCGCATCAACAAGGAGTGGGGAGCGGGCAAGAGTTTCGGTTTGATAGCGGACGAGATGAATATCTCGCGGTCAATGGCATACAGGTTATTTCGCGCGTGGACACCGGCAATGTATAGGCTCGTTTACGGAAGGGAAGCTAACGGCGAGACCGACCGTTATGGCTACGACGAACGCACCGACATCGAGCCGATCTGGGACGAAGAGGACGAATTTGAATATGAGTCCGAATCCGAGATCGAGCCGGTCGAAGAATTGCCGGAGCCAGTTCGTTTTGATCCCTCAAAGATCCCGTTCGCCGCCGGGCTCGGACGGCGGTCGATGTATGACCTTGAGCTGGAATATGACAAGTTAGGCAAAGACCTTTATGTCGAATCCCGCTACGAACCCGGCGGTAAACGCAGGGTCTGGTACACGCTCAACAGTAAAAACTTCACCGTCCGCAATATCCACAATGGCTACGGCACCATCGGCGAACGCGTCGGCAAAGCGGGCTGGATAAACAGCGGTTGAGAAAATATTGCACGGATAAGGCTTTAGCTTCCTCACGGGCTTCGCCCGTCTATTGCGGAAAAGCTGCGCTTTTCCGAAAGCCTAATAACTGGCTGCGGCTATGCCGCTGTTTTAGGGTCGGCCGATAGAAGCGGCGGCATAGCCGCGAGATGTTTAGGCAATTAACGGCGAAGCAAAGCTTCGCCGCAAATAGAGCGGCAAAGCCGCCCTTGCTCTAAATCGCTTTGCGAATTCAATTCGTATTTGTGGCAAAACCGTCGGAGACGGTGACATCAGGCTCCGCTCCTTACGAAGGAGGGGTACGGCGGTAGCCGGGGGGTGGTTCTTTACGTTCGGAACCACAATGCGTTGATCGCCCGCCATCGAGAGAACCACCCCGTCACGCAAAAAACGCGTGCCACCCCTCCTTCGTAAGGAGGGGAGTTTTTATGCCGCCGTTTGCAACGGCTCGTGGGTTTGGTTGGTGTCGTCCCCACAGTTCGCACTGTGGGCTACAAATATGCCGTCCGCTTCGCGGACTAAAGCTCAACGTACGCACCCGCGAACGCGACGGTTCAATAAACAACATCAAGTCAAAGACCTAAAAATGTTTCTACCCCTTGAAAATGTTCTCTGATATTGCTTGGGAACAACATTCGAAATATGAAATATGCGACTTTTGGTTGTCAAGCGCGGTTGCAGGCCCAATCGTGATTCTTTTTATCCTTTATCCTTTCGCCTTTATCCTTCAAAGATGGCCTGACCCCAATCTCTTACCGATCTCTTATCAACGGTCGGTGCCGATGTATTCCTCGTCTTTGGGGATTGGCTGGAGTTCGTTTTCCTCAGGATCGTCAGGGTTGTACCAGACGATGCCGCGCGGGTATTTTGGATTTATCTTGGAAAAGCCGACGTTTTGATAGGTCTTGCCGTTTACCGTAAAAATGTAGGTGATCGCATAGACCGCTTTGGAGCCTTTTCCATTTTTGAAATTGTTTATGAATTGCGCCGTCGTTTGTTCGTGACGCTTGGCGAGCTTTTCGTGGAGCGAATACTCAGACCACTTCGATACGCCCAGTGCGATCAAACTGACAACGACTATAACGCCGAATATAATGAGGCGGGCCTGAAGCATCCCGGTCTTTTGCTTTTTCTCCCCACGGTCGTAGTCCTCAAACATATCGTTCGGTAGATTACCACAAAACCTAACAACCCATGCCTAGTCCCACCAGTTTGGAACTTGTTGGGCTTCTGCAATTATTTCGGAATAATGGGTGAATATGAGAGCGGGGTTTTCGTCGACTGTTTTGATGACGCACTTGAGGTTGTTGCAGCCGAAGCATTGCATCGAGCGTTCGGTACGGATCTCGGTGACGAGAAACCACCCAATGAGAAAAGTTGTTAATATCGCGACGAACTTCTTCATTGATTGCATCATACATCAACATTCCGAGGCACAAAAGCAAAAAACACATGGGGCTACAAATATGCCGTCCGCTTCGCGGACAAGAGAATCGCAGAATACAGGGCCGCCCCCGATTCTTGGTCTTCTATGCTGGTTTTAAGCTATACTTCACAATATGGTCAAAATTCTTTCACTAATTATCGTAGTGCCGCTTTTGGCCGGTTCGGCGTTCGCGCAAAAGACCAAACCCCTACCGACGCCGACGCCCGAACGACGCGTGCTTTTCGGAAGCAGTGATGCTCCTACATCCGACACAAAGCCAGGCGAACTTCGGTTGATTAGGCCCTTTCTGAAGGAGGAAGTTGAAACGTCTGAAATCGAGCCGCGATTTAAGCTCTTTCAGATGAACGTTCGATTCATGAGGGGTGCGTATTCGGTACCGGTCGCCGGGGACAGCCCCAAGGCCCACCAATACGCTTGGGATTACTACCCGGACGCTACTCTTGCTATCCAGTTTTTCGAGTACCCAGCCGGCTCATTCTCAAAGTCGCCCGACGAACGCAAAATACAGGCCGCGAAGATGTTCGAGTCAGGCATGATCAAGGGTGGTGCGGAAAAACTTGTTGCAAAGGATGTAATGATCGGCAGTGTTCCGGCAACGGAATATGAATTCCTGAAGGACAGTAAAAAAACTTACGGCCGCACGTTTGTAGATAACGATGTTTGGTACGTCCTCCTCGCCCAACCAAAGGCGGATGATGGTCTGCGGGCGATCCAGAAAGCGTTCAATTCGTTTGCTTTGGTGAAATCCCAGACAATGCCAAGCGAACCCGCATTTATAGCTTCTATAGTATCTTCCGGTGATTTGGTCGAGGACGGCATCTTCCGATCGACGAATGGTAAATTCTCAATCGCGATACCATCGTTGCCGACGCAAACACTCGATAACGCTACGGAGAAGGCCAAAGCAAAGAACGTCGATGTGGGAAAGCAGTTTGTTTGGATCTTCGGAGGAACTTTCTACACGATCTATTACACGCCGCCTGTAAATCACGATGGCGACGCATCGCCGCAACAATTCGCGGACATTGAGACCGGGACCCGCAAGGGAATTCTCAACGGTGGAGCAACGATCATCTCGGAGAAACCTATCGAGTATCGGAAGCATCGCGGAACTGAATTTCGTTATTCCATTTCGAACGGCGTTCGGTATATCAACAGAGTTTTTCTTATCGGCGACAGGGGATATCAGGTAATGGGCGGCTACGCAGAGGGAAAGGACGAGCAAAAGATAATCGATGTTCTAAATTCCTTTACTCCTAATGGAAAATAAACACGCGGCCGCTGCAAACAAAAGGCCTCGTCGGGTGACGAGGCCTTTTGTTTTTTGGAACCCACCCGCTGACGCAGGTGGTTCTGACAAAATCTACCGCCCCGTCTGCCGAGGCGGCATCCACCCCGCCTAATCAAGGCGGGGAGCTAGAGGGTTACATTCCCATTCCCATGCCGGGTGACCAAGTAAAAAGTAAAAAGGCAAAAGGCAAAAGCAATGAGTCACTCCGGCGATCATTTTTTCAGCACCTTGCCGTTCGTTACCTCATAGTGAGGTTTCGTCATCGGTTCGAGGCGGTCGGCGAATTTTTTTTGGTATTCGATGTAATGATCGATCAATCGCTTTGTGTCGTGATCGAAGCGGGCGGAAATTTTATGCCTGGCTTCGCGAACGCGGTCGATCGTGACATCTTCTTCTGTTTTCATAACGACTCTCCCAACAGTTCCATCGGCGTTACAAGCAGTGGAACGTACAGCCCAAGTCTATCATTGATATTTCGAATATGACCAAATTTATTGGCGTTTGCGAGATGTCTGCAATTCCAGGTGAGCAGAAAATCGCATTTGTGATAGGACGCCAGAGCCAAGTGCAGAGCATCGCCTTTCGGATCGTTTGGCATTACCATGTTCGCGATATACGCTTCGACAATAAGCCCGACCATCTCGTCGATTGGTAAAACTGTCAACGTGTCGACCAGATCAAGCATAGCCTGCTGATTCGGGAAATCGCCTTGGTCAAGTTCCTCGATCACGGCGGGACTCGTGAGTAGAGTGTATTCCTCGTCGGCAGTATCCAAAACTTTCGAGTCCGGTCGCGGCGAGCCACCATGTCAGCCTCGGTCCGGGCTTCGTGGTAGAAGCTGACGACCGATGTTTCGATGTAGACTCTTGATCGCATATCTCGTAAGTTATCCAGTTAAATAGCACGAGTCAAATGTAAAGGCTTCGCCCGTTTCCGAGCGAAGCCTTTTTGTCAATTGATTGCTGGAATGTTCTACCGCCCCGTCTGCCGAGGCGGCTTCCACCCCGCCTAATCAAGGCGGGGAGCTAGAGGGTTACATTCCCATTCCCATACCGCCCATGCCGCCGCCCATGCCGCCCATTGGGTCGCCGCCCTTTTCGTCTTGGACGTCGGCGATCATGGCTTCGGTCGTCAGCATGAGGCCGGCGATCGAGGCTGCGTTTTGGAGAGCGGTGCGGGTGACCTTTGCGGGGTCGATGACACCGGCTGCGACGAGGTCTTCGAATTTCTCGCTGGCCGCGTTAAAGCCGTAAGCTTCTTCGCTGCTGGCGAGAACTTTCTCGACGATCACCGCGCCTTCTTTACCGGCATTCTGAGCGATCTGGCGAAGCGGCTCTTCGAGGGCACGTTTGATGATGTTGACGCCGATCTGTTCGTCAGCGTCGTCACCGTCCGTTTTGAACGTGTCCAGAACCTTGCCGGCACGGACCAGAGCGACTCCGCCGCCGGCCACGATGCCTTCTTCGACAGCCGCGCGGGTTGCGTTCATAGCATCCTCGACGCGGGCCTTTTTCTCCTTCATCTCGATCTCGGTTGCGGCACCGACTTTGATAACCGCGACACCGCCGACGAGCTTGGCAAGACGTTCCTGCAATTTTTCCTTGTCGTAGTCACTAGAGGTGTCTTCGATCTGATTGCGGATCGTTTTGATGCGTCCGTCGATGGCCTCGCCGGAGCCTGCGCCCTCGACGACCGTCGTATTTTCCTTGTCGATGGTGACTTTTTTGGCTTTGCCGAGGTCTTCGAGAGTGATGGTCTCGAGCTTGATGCCGAGATCCTCCGAGATGACCTTGCCGCCTGTGAGGACCGCGATGTCTTCGAGCATTGCCTTGCGGCGGTCGCCAAAGCCGGGTGCTTTAACAGCAGCGACATTCAGGGTTCCACGCAGTTTGTTTACAACCAAGGTTGCGAGTGCTTCGCCATCGACGTCTTCGGCGATGATGACCATCGGCCGGCCCATTTTGGCAACCTGCTCCAAAATCGGGAGCAGATCACGCATGTTCGAGATCTTTTTTTCGTGGATCAGGATGTACGGCTCTTCGAGAACGGCTTCCATGCGGTCGGCGTCCGTGACGAAGTACGGCGAAAGGTAGCCGCGGTCAAACTGCATGCCCTCGACAACCTCGAGCAGCGTGTCCATCGTTTTCGACTCTTCGACGGTGATGACGCCGTCTTTGCCGACCTTGTCCATCGCTTCGGCGATGATCGTGCCGATCGTTTTGTCGCCGTTGGCCGAAACCGTGCCGACCTGTGCGATCATCTCACCCGAAACGGGCTTTGCGAGACGAGCGACTTCCGTCACGACTGCGCCGACTGCCTTTTCGATGCCGCGTTTGAGCGCCATCGGATTAGCACCGGCCGCAACTGTGCGAACGCCTTCTTTAAAGATAGCCTGCGCCAGAACCGTCGCGGTCGTTGTACCGTCACCGGCTACGTCGCTGGTTTTCGAAGCGACTTCGCGAACCATCTGCGCGCCCATATTTTCGAGCGTGTCTTTCAATTCGATCTCTTTTGCGACCGTGACACCGTCTTTGGTGATGGTCGGCGAGCCGAATTTCTTGTCGATAACAACATTACGCCCTTTCGGTCCCAGTGTAACTTTCACTGCGTCCGCGAGCTGATTGACGCCGCGTAAAATTGCGGCGCGTGAGTCTTCTCCGTGTACTACTTGTTTAGCCATGATATGTATTTCTCCTTCGTCGAAACTTAGTTTGCAGAGTTGCAGAGTGCCAGAGTTACAGAGTTTTTGGTCGTTGCGGAGCTTTCTTAACTCTGCAACTCAGGTACTCTCAAAACTCTGGAACTTGGCGTCCCGCCTCTTAGGCGGCGGCGCCAGCCCGTGAAATGATGCCGAGGATCTCGTCTTCGCGCATGATGATGAATTCGTCGCCGTCGAGCTTGATCTCGCTGCCCGAATACTTGCCGAAAAGTACGCGGTCGCCGGCTTTGACGTCGAGTGATTGACGCGTGCCGTCTTCTTTATACTTGCCCGCACCGGCGGCGATGACCTCGCCTTCCTGCGGTTTTTCCTTTGCCGTGTCGGGAATGAAAAGCCCGCCGGCGGTCTGGTTGACGTTGTCTTCGATGCGTTTGATGATGACGCGATCGTGTAGTGGTGTAATGTTTGTAGCCATATTGATTTACTCCTTTTGAAAATCTCTTATAAAATAAGAAAGCGTTTTAGACTTCGAGCCGCGAAAACTGATCGTTAGCACTCGATGTCTATGAGTGCTAGTATATGGAAGTTTGTCGTCAGGTGTCAAGTATTATCCGCGCGTATTAAGAAAATCTGATGATGGCGTTATCAAGTTTGGCGGACAGATTTTTCAACGCAAAGTGGCTAAGGGGCAAAGACGCAAACTGAAGAGAACGTTTTTTTCTATTGCTGACTTTGAAATGCCTTCCCTTGCGTCTTTGCAACTTCGCGTCTTTGCGTTAATTTATTCTTCTAATGAACATCTCTGAGATCAACATTTACCCGATCAAATCGTTAAAGGGCATCTCGCTCGACGCCGCGACGGTCGAGGAACGCGGGCTGCGGCATGACCGGCGGTGGATGTTGACGACGCCGGACGGGATGTTTTTTACACAGCGTGAGTTTCCGAAGATGGCGACGCTTTCGGTATGGATCGAGGAAGACGGCAGCGGGCTGGGCGTTGCGGCCGACCGGTTTGGTGATGTTTTTGTGCCGATCAAGCCGGACACCGGCAACAAACAACAAGTCACTATCTGGCAGAGCGTCTGCGAAGGCGAGGTTTACGGCGGTGCTCTGAACGAATGGTTTAGCGACGTGATCGAGACAAAATGCCAGCTTGTTTACATGCCCGATGACTCGCGGCGAAGCGTGAATCCGCGATTCGATCGCGGTAGCGAAGTTGTCAGCTTTGCCGACGGCTATCCGCTGATGGTTTTAAGCGAAGCGTCGCTTGAGGATCTGAATGGACGGCTCGCGGCGAATACAAATCTACCACCCCGTCACCGCTCCCACCACCCCGTCACCGAAGCGGTGCCACCACTCCTCGGGCAGGAGGGGAGCCAGAACGAACAAGGAGGGGAGCTTTTTGAACCGTTGCCGATGAACCGTTTTCGCCCGAATATTGTGGTTTCGGGCTCGGAGGCTTATGCAGAGGATGATTGGAAGTCTATACGCATAGGCGACGCCGAGTTTCGTTCGACAAAGCCCTGCGAACGCTGCGTCATAACGACTGTCGATCAGGCGAAAGGTGATTTTGCGGGGAAAGAGCCGCTGAAAACATTAGCCGCATACCGGATGGCACAAACCGTGATGCCGGATCGCCTAGCCGAGCTTGGGTTTTCGGAAAACGTCGTACTCTTCGGCCAAAATCTGATCGCGGAAACTACTGGAGCAAATATTCGCGTCGGTGACGAATGCCAGATCATTTCCACGTTCTGAGTGGAGGATTCGGCTTTGGTCGCCGGAGGGATAGACAAGCTGAAGCTTGCACTCAGAACCGAGGAGATAGACAAGCTGAAGCTTGCACTCAGAACCGAGGAGATGGACAAGCTGAAGCTTGCACCCGGAGCAAACGAGCGGCTTTTACAATGCCATATTATTTCCTGTTAGGAGCTGATAGGCTTTCAGATATCGCTCCGAAGTATTTTGGGCGACATCGGGCGGCAGAGGCGGGGCCGGCGGCTGTTTGTCCCAGTCGAGCGTTTCGAGATATTCGCGGACAAACTGTTTGTCAAACGATGGCTGGGCATGACCCGGTTCATAGGTTTCGGCCGACCAGAAACGGGACGAGTCAGGCGTCAGCACCTCATCGATAAGGAGAATCTTTCCTTTGGCATCAACGCCGAATTCAAACTTAGTATCGGCAATGATAATTCCGCGTGTGAGAGCATACTCACGGGCATGATCGTAGATCGCGAGAGTCAAAGACTTAAGACGTGCCGCGGTGTCATGGCCGATGATCTTAGAAAATTCGAGTTGATCGATGTTTTCATCGTGACCGGATTTGGCCTTGGTCGCAGGCGTAAAGATCGGTGTCAGCAGTTTATCGCACTGTTTGAGGCCCCGCGGGAGTTTATGCCCGCACACTGATCCGGTCGCCTGATAATCTTTCCAGCCGGATCCTTCGAGATAACCCCGCACAACGCATTCGACCGGAAAAACCTCAGTTCGCTTTACGAGTGTCGAGCGTCCGCGAAGCTCTTCGTGTGTGCGGATCGGTTCCGGCATTTTGTCCAGGTCCGACGTTATGAGGTGATTGGGCGTGATCTTGCGTAGCCGGTCGAACCAGAATACCGAAAGGGCCGTCAAAATAGCTCCCTTGTTCTCGATCGGTGTCGGCAAGATACAGTCAAAGGCCGATATCCGGTCGGTGGCGACCAACAAGAGCCGGTCGGTATCCACCTCATAGACGTCGCGCACCTTGCCGCGATGAATGAGGTTGAGACCGGGGATGTCTGTTTCGGAGATAGTTTGGGCGGGTATCATATTCGCTGTTGGTAAATGCAATTTTATTACGAACAACCGCAGTCCGCAATGGTAAGTACCAAGCTGAAACTATTTCTGTGGAACATGTGGTATGTTCAAACTGTATTAACAAAGTTGAAATTTGTGATGACAAACCCGGGAAATATGTGCATAATGATAAATGGCGTTCTGCTCGATCAGGATGGCCGCCGCCCTTACGCCCCTCGTCCGTTATTGTCGACGACTGCTTAATACTACTTAATATTGTATTTTCCCATCCATGAAAAGCCTATTTACCTATAACCCCAAGGCCATCCGCTTGTTACTTATTGTTACGACACTTGTGATAAATGTCGCGGCGCAGCCGTCGCTCGCCGAAAAAGAAAAAGAATTTGTCGATGGCTCGGGTGACCGTTTGTGGTACACGATGGCTTTCGTCGTATTTGCATCGTTAGCCGCTGCTTTTTATCTATGGCGGCGGAGCAAGAAAGGTGCAAATCAGCCTCAGATCAAGGATGGCAACCGCTACCGGGACTATTACACAAGCGAAAGTTACAATATCGAAGGCGTAGACGCCGAAAAGGAACTCGAATGGCTCAGAAAGGCGAAAAAGTCTGGTGCTGCTAGCCAATCAAAGCTCACATTCGGCGTCAAGGCCGGAGCCGCCGGCAGAAAGGTAAAGGTCGCACCGAGCAAATCTGCCGGTTCGGATGAAACCAATCCTGATATAAAAATGTTTCAGGAAAAAATGCGAAAGCTGCAGTATGCTCAGCTTCCGATAAATTCATTCAGCCATCTTACACCATCGAAAAAATTTGAAATTCTGCCGGTTTCCGATGATCCGTCGCTATTAAACGCTATCGAGCAGGCCAGCGAAGAGTTTGAGGAGGACGAATCGATCCGCGATCTTTCCGTCAAGATACTTACGGCATTTCGGACTCAAAACTCAGTAGATGCCTTGACGCAGATAGCGCTATATGACCTGTCGTCAAACCTTCGTTCCAAAGCCGTTTCGACTCTGACTGATTTTGACCACGAATCTGTTTTCGAAGCGATCCTCCTAGCCTGTGCTGACCCGACCCGAGAGGTCCGTGCGGCGGCGGCACGCGGTTTATTCCGGTTAAATTTTGACCGCTCCGATGCGTGGAAGCGGATCATCGAGACCGAGGATAGCTTTCGCATGCGGCACGCGGCAAGAGCCGCGATCGAAGCCGGGATAGCCGGCAAAGCATTTGAGCGCCTTGTGCACGAAGATCTTAAAGTCTCATATGAGGCATTTGTATTGGTAGCGCTGCTCATCAAGTCGGGCGAAACGGAGGAGCTTTTTGAGGCGATCAAAACCCATAAAGACGAGCGTGTCAAATTTGCTCTTTTGCATGTTTTAAAGTCGATCAAGGATGAGCGTTCGCTTAGCGGACTAAACAATTTGAGGACGGGCCACACATTTCCGACGGACGTTACCGAGCGTATAATGGACACGATCAAGGTTGTCGAAGAACGGGCTGATCGCGTTGATGCCTCCTGGCATAGATAGCTGGCAGATCGTCATACCGATATTTTACAAACACTCACCGTTTTCGATAAATTTACACGTGCGTTTGTGATCAGTCCCAACTAACAAATCCCGCCTCGATTTTTAACCATCCTTTGAGTATGATTAAAGGATGCAATTTCGTCTCATTTCTGAAAACACGCCAAAGGGCGATCAGCCGGCAGCGATCGATGAGATCGTCCGCAATCTCGATAACGGCACAAAAGATCAGGTACTGCTCGGTATCACCGGCAGCGGTAAGACCTTTACCATAGCGAATGTCATAAGCCAGGTGCAGCGTCCGACGCTTGTGCTTGCCCACAATAAGACGTTAGCGGCGCAGCTTTACCAAGAGTTCAAAACATTTTTCCCGGATAATGCGGTCGAGTATTTCGTCTCCTATTACGATTATTACCAGCCGGAGGCATACGTTCCCGCCGCCGATCTATACATCGAAAAAGAAGCGACTATCAACGAAGAGATCGACCGGCTGCGGCTGTCGGCTACGCGGGCGCTCTTTGAGCGAAGCGATGTGATCGTGGTCGCATCCGTCTCGTGTATCTATGGTCTCGGTGATCCGGACGCGTATTTTGGAATGCTCGTTTTTATCGAGCCGGGACAGAAGATAAAGCGCGAAGAATTTCTGCAAAAGCTTGTCGAACTGCAGTACGAACGGGTAAATATCGATTTTGACCGCGGAAACTTTCGGGTTCGCGGAGATGTCGTGGAATTGTATCCAAGCTATCAGGATCAGGCGTACCGGATCGAGTTTTGGGGCGATGAGATCGATGCCATTTATACGATCGATCCGCTTTTGGGAGAAGTGCTGACAAAGCACGAAGTCCGCATTCCGATCTATCCGAAGACTCACTATGTAATGACAAAACCCGTCATCAAGCGGGCCGTGCAGACGATACGGGCCGAACTCGACTCCCACGAAAAGTTTCTTGTCGGCGAAGGCAGGGTCGTTGAGGCACAGCGGTTGCATCAACGGACGATGTATGACCTTGAGATGATAAAAGAGATGGGCTTTTGCCGCGGTATCGAAAATTATTCGCGGCATCTGACGGGCAAGCTGCCCGGCGAGCCGCCGCCGACGCTGCTCGATTATCTTCCCAGCAACGCCTTGATGGTGATCGACGAATCGCACCAGACCGTCCCGCAATTGGGAGCAATGTTTAAGGGGGACCAGAGCCGCAAGGGAACGCTTGTCGAATATGGTTTTCGTCTGCCGAGTGCGAAAGACAACCGGCCGCTAAACTTTCAGGAATTTGAGGGACGCGTTGGGCAGACGATCTATGTGTCGGCGACGCCGGGTAATTACGAGCTTGAGAAAACGCAGGGTGAGGTGATCGAACAGATCATCCGCCCGACTGGTTTACTCGACCCCGTGGTCGAGGTTCGGCCTGTCAAAGGCCAGATCGACGATCTTTTGGAAGAGTGCCGCCTGCGGGCCGAACGCAACGAAAGAGTACTTGTGACAACGTTGACAAAGCGAATGTCCGAGAATCTAAGCGAGTATTTCTCCGAGGTCGGCGTCAAGGTCCGTTACCTACACAGCGATATTCATACGCTCGAACGGATCAAAATCTTGCGCGATCTGCGGCGTGGTGAATACGACGTTCTGGTCGGCATCAACCTTCTCCGCGAAGGCCTCGATCTGCCGGAGGTGTCGCTCGTTGCTATTCTTGACGCTGATAAAGAGGGTTTTCTGCGTTCGGAGCGGTCGCTCATACAGACGATGGGTCGGGCAGCCCGTAATTCCGAAGGCAAAGCGATCCTCTACGCGGATAAGATCACAAAATCGATGGAATATGCGATCAGTGAGACCGAGCGCCGCCGCAAGATTCAGGAAGAATACAATACGGAGTACGGGATAACGCCGACGACGATCGTCAAATCTATCGACGCACTGCTCGTCACGGCGTACGAGGCTGACTATTTCAAGGTGCCGCTCGACATCGAGTCGTTCGAAGAGTATTCGCCAAAACAGCTTAAAGAAACCATCGCCCAGCTCGAGGCCGATATGCGCCACGCGGCGAAAGAGATGAAGTTTGAGCAGGCGGCGGAGATACGAGATCGGTTGAAATATTTGCGGGAGAGGGAATTGGCGGTACGTTAGCTTCTTCCGCTAGCTCTTTTTAAACGCGGATTGAGCGAATTAGGCGGATCAAAGCGGATTAAGATAAAATTTATGGGACCGAAGCCCATATTATGATCGAAGAAGAGGAACTCACTGGAAGGATCATCAAGGTTTTCTACAAGGTGTACAATGCTCTCGGATACGGATTTATCGAAAGTGTTTATCACAACGCGATGATCCTCGAACTCGGTCGAGATGGGCTAATAGTAGAGACCGAAAAGCCGATTGCCGTTTTCTATGATGGTCGAATCGTTGGTTCGTTTTCTGCGGATCTGGTCGTTGAAAATCGTGTCATTTTAGAGTTGAAAGCGAGAGAAAAATTGGTGGAAGCCCACGAGGTTCAGTTGGTTAACTATCTCAGGGCGACCGAAATTGAGATCGGCTTATTACTCAATTTTGGCAAGACACCGGAATTCAAGAGAAAATTCTTCTCAAATAAGAATAAATCACTCAACGGCCCATTGGCGGCTGCGAATATGCTGGAAAACCTATTTACGGACAATCCGTTCGAATCCGCCTGAATCCGCTTGATCCGCCAAATCCGCGTTCAAAAAAATCTGTGATTAGAATGCAAGTAAAGACCCAATTGGCCGATCTGCAAAACTATCTCACCGATGCCAGCAATATGCAGGGCGGGACGGCGGAGAAACTATTCTTCCCGGAAGCCGTCGATGAGGTCGCGAAGATACTGGCAGATGCCAATGCGAAAAAAAAACCGGTCACGATATCGGGTGCGAGAACGGGGACTGTGGGCGGTGCGATACCCTTTGGCGGTTTTATCATCTCGCTCGAAAAGCTCAACAAGATCGTCAAGATAGATAAAGAAGCCCAAACGGTGATCGTCGAGCCGGGCGTCATTCTCGCTGATCTGCAAAAGGCGGTCGATGCCGAAGGGTTGTTCTATCCGCCGGACCCGACCGAGTGGAGCTGTCAGATCGGCGGCACGGTGGCGACAAATGCTTCGGGTGCGAGGAGCTTCAAATACGGTGCGACGCGGGAATTTGTCAGGCGATTGACAATCGTGCTGGCGACCGGCGAGATCGTTGATATACGGCGAGGCGAATGTGTTTCGGCAGATGACGGAACGATCAGTATCAGGACGAGTGCGGATCGGGAAATAAAGGTCAATGTCCCGACCTATGAAAGACCGAATGTTCGTAAGAATGTCAGCGGTTATTTTAATGAACCGCCGCTAGATGCGATCGATCTCTTCATCGGCAGCGAGGGCACGCTTGGGGTGATCGTTGAGATCGAATTGGCGTTGCTGCCGAAGCCGGAAGGTTTTTTTAGCGGGATCGTGTTTTTTAAGAACGAGGCTGATCTGTTGGCGTTCGTGGATGAGGCGAAGACGTTGTCTAGAGCGAACCGGCCATTAAGAACGACAACCCCGTCGGCCGAAGCGGCCGCCACCCCTCCTAAACAAGGAGGGGAGTTTGGAGCCTCGCTGGTGGAATATTTTGATGCGAACGCTTTGAAATTCATATCGGAAAAGTTTCCAGAGACGCCAGGCGGTATGGCCGGTGCGATATTTTTTGAGCAGGAAACGACGGCAGATAATGAAGACGCTTTGCTTGAGCATTGGAACGAGTTGTTGGAAACGCATAATGCCGATCTTGAGCGTTCGTGGTTTACGACGAATGAGCAGGACCGCGAGAAAATGCGTGAGTTTCGACATGCTCTGCCTGTGACCGTGAACGAACGCATAGCCAAATACAAGCAGCGCAAGGTTGGGACTGACATGGCGGTGCCGGATGAGAATTTCCCGGCCTTCTTGCAGTTTTACAAACAGACGCTTGACGCAAGCGGGCTCGATTATGTGATCTTCGGACATATCGGCGACTGTCATCTTCATGCAAATATGTTGCCGAAGGATGCTGACGAAGCAGAGCGCGCGAGGCATATATATGGCCGCTGCGTCGCTCAGGCGATCATGCTTGGCGGGACGGTTTCGGCCGAACACGGCATTGGCAAACTCAAACGAAAATATCTCTCGGCGATGATGGGCGAAAGGTATTTGAATGAAATGGCTGAGCTAAAACGTGCGTTCGACCCGAACGGGATATTGGGGCGCGGGAATATGTTTGACGAGAGTTACCTCGTTTAGAGTGCGCGATTTATCGCGTTTGTTTTTTGTGAGGTAGACTGTTTCTTTGATCGTGAACGGGCTAAAGCCCGCACTCTGAACTTTTACTATTATGACCGGCTAAAGCCCGGACTCTGCACTATATGATAAAGGCAATTCTCTTCGATTTTAATGGTGTCATTATCAATGACGAATCGGTTCAGATGCGGGCATATGAGGAAATCTTAAAAGATCACGATATCGAGCTGACCGAGGCTGATTATTACGCATCGTTGGGCATGGACGACCGGACATTTGTCGCGGCGGCTTTTAAGCGTGCCGGCAAAAAGGCCGACAAGGCCACGATCGATACGATAACCGCAGCCAAGACCGTGAAATGGCGTGAGATGATCGCCGACGATCTCCCGCTTTTTGAGGGCATCGAGGGTTTAATTGAGAAGATGGCATGCGAATTTGATCTCGGCATCGTCAGTATGGCGGGACGTGAAGAGATCGAATTCGTCCTCGAAAGTAGCGGCCTGCGCAGGCATTTTGCAACGATCGTCAGCAGCGAGGACGTTGCGAACTGCAAACCCGACCCGGAGATTTTTCGCAAAGGCTTTCGACAGATCGACGCGGTTCGCACATCGCAGGGACATATGCCGATGACGCACGGCGAATGCCTGGTGATCGAAGATTCGCCGCCGGGAATTGCTGGTGCCCGGACTGCCGATCTGAGAGTTTTGGGCGTCGCAAATACGGTGTCGGCCGACGAGCTACGCACGGCGGGTGCGGAGGTAGTGGCTAAGGATCTTCGCGACTGGATGCCGGAATCGATACGACGTGTGTTTGTTTAAGCTTTTTTGACCACATAGGAACATAGAAAACATAGGTTTTCCGCACACGTCTATGTGGCCTATGTGCCTATGTGGTAAGAGATTTTATGTCAGAACATTTTATTTCAAGTGAACAGACAGAGGGAGATCTGCTTACGGCGGCCGCATTTCTTGCCGAACGCATCAAAAGCGCCGACGGGCATGCAGAGGCGATGAAGACGATCATCCCCATCTTTCTTTCCAAAGGCAGGGTCGACCTGGCCGCCGAGCTTGCAAATGAGGTTGGCGAGCCATATTCCCGTGACAAACTGCTGACCCTCGTGGCCGAAAAATGTGCCGAGGCGGATGACGACGAATATGCTATCCAGCTTGCAGAAGCTATCGAAGATCAGGGGATGCAAGCACAGGCATTCGAGCAGATCGCTTTGATCAAGGCCGCGAAAGGGCAGATTGAAAAAGCTCGAGAGATCGCGAATACGATGGTGCTTCCTGATTTTGTGCTTGGCAGTATCGCGGTCAAACAATCGGCGAGCGGGGACGAAGCAGCGTCGCTCAGGACCCTCGACGAGATCTCTTTTCCCACGGCCCGGGCTACAGCCTTACAGCAGATCGCTACGACAAAGATCGAAAGCGGCGACACAGCGAAATCTGCAGAGATGCTCGACCTCGCGGGCATCTCGGCTAATGAGATCGAGCATGACGAGGAAAAGATACGCACGCTTTGCGATATAGGCAATTTGTTTATCGAGGCAAAACGAAGCGACAAAGCAATCGAAACCTTTGATGCCGCACGTGCGCTCACCGACGCCCTTGATAACGTTCATCGCGATTTTTTCTTTGTAAACTGCGCCCTCGGTTTTTTGTATGCGGGCAGCACTGATCTGGCCGACCGGACGCTTGACCAAGTCATTGACAAGACTCAGATGGCCTCGGCGTTGCTGGGTTTTGCACGGGACTATTGGAAAAAAGATCAGAAAGAGGACGCGGTTGAGGCACTTGGTGAGGCTCACGAAATACTTAAATCGCAGCGCGATTCCGAAACGCGTGACAGCCGCGCCCGCAATGCCCTCGTAACATCGATCGCGGTCCAATTTGCAGGATTCGGTAAAACTGACAAGGCGATCGAGATCGCTCGGGAAAATCAGGACCCGGACGAGGAAATGAGCGCCCTGTCACAGATCGCTCAGATACTTACAATTCAAAAGGAAGATGAACTCGCAAGGAAAACTCTTGAGTTGATCCGTGAAGATGCCAACCGCCTGTTTGCCTTTATTTCGGTGGCGGACGCAAAAGAAAAGGGCGGTGAGAGTGCATCGGCGATCGCTCTTTTAGACGATGCCGCATCATTGGCATTAACCGTCCCGCAGCTTGCGTCGAGGGCAAACGGCCTTAATGAGCTTGCCATGCGGTTCGCCGAGCACGGAAAGCAGGACCGGGCAAGGGAATTATCACTTGAGAGCCTCGATGTAATTGCGGAGATCAAAGACGAAAGCAGCCAGGCGGCGGCTCTTGCGGGGCTTGCCGGTGTTTATGATGAGACGGGACTTGATCTCGAGGATGCAGAGCGTGACCGGATTCGGGCCTTACTACTGCGAGTTCAATAGATGTCATTCGTAATCAGATCTTCGAAACCCTCTCGTTTTCGCACCAATTCCACATCACCATTTTCACGGATCAGCACCACCGCAGGCAGAAATCGTCCGTTGTATTGCGATTCCTGGGCGATGGTGTAGGCGCCGCAATTTAGTAATGCGAGGATCTCGCCCGGTTCAATTCCCTCGGGTAACATACGATGATCGGGCAGGCGGTTTTGGCCCTCGATGTCGAAATAAACATCGCCGCCGTCGCAGAGCGGGCCTGCGAGTTTGTACGGAAAGTCGTGGTTTTCGCCTGCACGCTCCGCCGATATCAAATGGTAGTACCACTTGTACGTTTCCATCGAGAGCAAAATATTAAAGCCGGCGTCTGTCAGCAGCCAACTGTCATTATCCGCTATTTCATTCAATTCATTTCTTAGGTCGGACGTCTTGCCAACCCAGGTCTGAGATTTTATTGAATCGGAAGATCTTAAATCATTTAGTTCCGTCAGAGACCGATGTTTCAGAGCCAGGAGCATCTTGGCGTTGCGCGAAAGCGGTCTGCCCTTAACATTTCGAACGGTTGTCAGGCAGATGCCGGCGTCGGCGACGATGCTGCGGCCGGGTTCGATAAGGAGCGTCAAATTCTCGAAAAGATGCTCGTCGCCTGATGAGCCAACGGCTTCGCGGATCGCTTGCCAGGCGGACCCCACTGCTTGGGATGGATTGAAATCCGCTTCGAACATCTGACGCTGCCCGTCGGGAAATGATGCTCCAAGAGAGTCGTCGCGAAGATAATTTACGGGAAATCCGCCGCCGATATTGATGTGTTTTAGGCGGATGCCAGTTTCGGAATAGATGCGTTTTAGGGCAGCATACAGTGTTTCGAGGGCAGCCGTATATGCGACGGGATCGGGATTTTGCGAGCCGACATGTAGGTGGATGCCGCAAAGGTCGAGGTGCGGCGAGTCTTTGTAATCTCGAAAGGCTGAAAATGCTTCGTCCGGCATCATGCCGAATTTGGACGTGAGGAGGGCGGTCTGGAGGCCGGAATGTGTTCCGCTCTCGATCTCCGGTACGAGACGTAGGCTGACGTTTGCCCTTTTGTTCAGACGTTTTGCGGTCTGTTCGATCAGCGATAGTTCGTATAGGGAATCGACCTGTATCGCGTAGATATCGGCGTTTATCGCGTTCTCCAGTTCCCAGACCTCTTTGCTTGTGCCGTTAAAGATGATCTGGTCGCCCCGAAAGCCGATCTCTAAAGCTTTCCAAAGTTCGCCGCCGGAATTTACCTCGATGTCGCAGCCGGCGTCTTTTACCGCCCGGAGGATGGCCATTGTCGAGGCAGCCTTTGCCGCGTAGCAAACCTTTAGCGGACAGTCGATCACCTCACCGGCTTTTTGCAGCCGGGCGATGTTATGACGGATACGCGATTCGCTAAAGACAAAAAGAGGAGTGCCATGATCGCGGGCCAAATCAACCGCTGAAACGCCGTCGATGTGAAGCTGGCCGTCGCGAACGTCCAGAAAATTTTCGATCTCCCATGCTTGTGCCATATCCAAAAACTATTTTTTGCCGCAGATTAACGCAGATGACGCGGATAAGACAAAAACAATCTGCGTCATCCTCGCCTATCTGCGGCTAATATTCCTATTTCTTAACCAACTGAATTCCCGTGCCGCGCGGATAAAGTCCCGGCAGCGATATAGGCAGATGTCCCGTAATGTTTTGGGTTCCGAGGACCGCATTGGCTGCGGCACGCTGGAGGCTTGACATGTCTCCGTAGGCGACGAGATAGGTTTTCATTGCCGGAAAGCCGCTTAAAATATACGGATTGCCAAAGCTGATACCGATGACATTTTTGTCAGCGGCGATCAGATCACGCAATATTGCCGCCCCGTTTTCGGGAACGCCGACGCTGTTTTTGGCCCCCGAGCGAACGCGTCCGTAGAGGCCGACAATCACGATATCGGCCGCATCAACTTCCTTGCGTGCGGCGGCGACCTGTTCGGCGGTCGAATTCTCTTGTAAATAAACCGGCGAAAATTTAACACCACTCGCTCGCAGTGTATTGACCAAAGTGCCCATCGTACCGGGACCGTCAAAGCCATTTGAGATGCCGAGAACCGCGACTTTTTTCGAACGGTCGAGCGGGACCGCTCCTGCGTCATTGCGGACAAGTGTGATCGCCTTTTCGCCGATCTCATCCGCGAGGGCACCGACGTCTTTCGTAGAAACTAACCGGTCGATCTGGTCGAGTGAGGTGATCTTATTTTTGTACAACCCGAGTTCGTATTTCCACGCGAGGATCTTGCGGACGGATTCGTCGAGACGGGCCTCGGTCACGCGGCCGGATTTGACGGCATCGATGAGCCCATGGAGCATCGCCTCGGTGTCGGCAGGCTTTTCGAGAATGTCGGCACCCGCAAGAAACGCCCTAATCCCGGCCTCTTTTTGATCGAAATACAGCGTCAGGCCGCTCATACCCATCGCGTCGGTGACGATCAGGCCCTGAAAATTCATCTCCTTGCGCAGTATTTGCGTTTGAACGGTTGGCGACAGCGTTGCGGGCATTGTCGCCTTTAGATCAATGATCTCCGCGCCTTCCTCGGCGTCAACGCGGATCGCTTGCTTGAGCGGTTTGATCTCGGTCGGGTCGATCTGCGGCAGGCCGATGTGGGCGATCATGATCGAACCGATGCCCGCGGCAATCGCCTTGCGAAAGGGTACAAGCTCGGTCTTTTCGAGGCTTTCGCGTGAATGGTCGATCATCGGCAGGCCTCGGTGCGAATCTACATTCGTATCGCCGTGGCCGGGGAAATGTTTGGCCGTCGCGAGTACGCCCTGACTTTGTAGGCCCTGCATAAACGCCACGCCGAATTTGCCGACAGTTTCGGGGTCTTCGCCAAATGAGCGGACATTTATTACGGGATTGTCGGCGTTGTTATTGACATCGAGCACCGGAGCGAAAACGTGTTGAATGCCCATGGCCTTGGCTTCGCGGCCGGTAACGACGCCGATCTTTCGGGCATATTCGGGGTCGCCGGTCGCGGCGACGGCCATGTTCCAAGGGAAGTTGGTCGCATCGCCAAACCGCATTCCAACGCCGGTTTCGGCGTCGACCGAGATCAGCAGCGGGACCTTTGCGTTTTCCTGCATCCGGTTGATAAGGTGGACGGTCTCATAAACCGGCGCACCGAAAATGATGATCCCGCCGACTTTGTTGTCAACAATATCGTGCTTTAGTGCCTGAAAATAGTCGCTGTCCTGATTGGCAAATTTGGCATTGATCCCGATCTGGATGACCTGTCCGACCTTTTCCTCGACGGACATTTTTTTGAGCTGTTTGTCGGCAAATTTCCAGGCTTTTGACGATGGTTCGAGCCGCGTGGACGGCGCGGACTTTTGAGCCGCGAAACTTAGCGGGCTGATCAGTAGCAGGAACGTTATCAACAAACTAAGCAGAGACTTCATCATTTTTTGCAGGAATAATCAGGGTCGCGATCCATGCAACGGCGAACGTAACGAGGCTGCCGATCAGGGCATACCACGTCCACGCGATCTTGGTCGCGAGCAGGATATAGAGCATTAACGAAATACTGACGATCATTCCCGACAGGGCGTGAATCTCACGCGCCTTTTTGAGGAATGTGCCGACGAGAAAGACGCCAAGTACCGGGCCGTTAATAAGCGAAGCAACCGAAAGGGCTAGTCCCAAAGCAGATTCGCCGGACTTAATAAACGCGATCGCAACGACGATCTGGACAATGCCGACGACGACGGTCAGTATGCCGGCATAACGGACAAGCTGTTTATCCGTGATGTTTGGCCTGAAAGGTTTATAGAGGTCGTTGATCGCGGTCGCGGCGATCGAGTTAAGCGACGACGACAGGGCGGCCGCAAAGATCGCTGCTACTACAAGTCCAGAAAGGCCCGGCGGCATATGGTTGGTAATAAAATCGGGGAAGACCTGGTCGCCTTTTAAGAAAGGGACGTTTGCCGTAATGCCGGAACCCGCGACGCCCGCCTGAGCATAATCCGCCGAATTGAACGGCGCGTAGAACGCAAACAACAGCACGCCGATAAACAGAAATCCCAGGAACTGGCCAAGGACAACCGCACCTGACGAGAGCAAGGCGAGCGAAGCTGCTGATGGTTTCTTGGTACATAGATAACGCTGGACGAGGTATTGATCGGTGCCGTGGGTTGACATTGTCAGAAAGCAGCCGCCGAGCAGTCCCGACCAAAATGTAAATGTTTTGGTAATATCCCAGCCAAAATCGAATAAGCTGAATTTATTAAACTGCTCTCCCAAAGCTACCGCACCGGAAAAACCACCGTTGATATTTTGGATCAGCACGACGGCCGCCGCGATCGCTCCGCCAATATAGATGACGAGCTGCACTACCTCGACCCAGATCACCGCCTCCATCCCGCCATAAAACGTGAAGACGATCATCACGACGCCGAGCAGAATTATAGAGCCTACGACGAGGGTATTCGTATCAGCCGTCGGGACAAACGCAGTGTAAACTGCAGCCAGCACGAGGGCCGTTAGCAACAGGCGAATGCCATCGGCGACGTTTCGCATTACGACAAACAGGGCCGACGCGATCAACTTGACCTTGGAACCAAAGCGGTCACCCAAAAGCTGGTAAACCGTCTGCAGATCGCCCTTAAAATACATCGGGATAAAGACCAGCGATATCACGATGCGGCCAAGCATATAGCCGAAAACAAGCTGTAAGAACTGAAAATTACCGCCCTTTGCAAACGCAATACCCGGCACCGAGACAAAGGTGATCGTGCTTGTTTCGGTCGCGACGATCGACATCGCGATCGCCCACCACGGCACACTACGGTCGCCGACAAAATAGTCCTCGGTCGTCTCCTGCTTGCCCGAAAACAGGATGCCAAACGCCGTAATGCCGATCAGATAGCCGAAAATGATGACGAGGTCTAGTGTTTGCATTTATTTTTCGTCAACGGATTCCAAGACTTCAGAAACCAATTGGGGACTCAGATGAAACCGAGCTTCTAGTAAGAGCTTTTCTATCTCGGGTTTTACCCGATCGATCAGACCTCGCAGTTTGGCCTCGACCAGGATGCCCGCCACGCCGATGAGCCGAATACCACGGTCTCTCGCCTCGATCCGACCTGCCAATTCGTCAATTAGCAGAAAATCAGCCCTCAGTTCGATCGAAAGGGTTATCGCTTCGGCTTCTCCCCGATCGAGTGTCTGTCGGAGCGTGTCGAAAAGTTGCCGGTCAGATATTTCGACTGTCGATATCCAGTCCTGCGCTAACAACAAGCGCCGATGACTTTCGATAACTTTGAGCTCGGCTGCTACGGCTGATGGTATCAGCACCGTCCCGAAAATACTTCTTAGCAGATCAAGCCGCCCGATTATCAGCAGATTGCTAAGCGGCGACGTGTCGCTGACTACGATCATCTTTTAACTTCGATTCCTAAAGTCTCTAAATCTTTCCTAAATTCTTCAACATCGTAGTTAAGATAAACATTCCGCTTAGCCATCTCATGTTGAAACGCGATCTGGTCGATCCCGGCAAGACGTTTTGCCTGGCCCATTGTCAGCCGTCGAATGTCATAAAGATGTACGGCAAGTTCGATAAGCATTTCATCGCGGGACATATGCATCTTCGCGAGCAAATCTTTTGGTATTACTAAGTCTTCTGTGGTTGTCGTAATCATGGCTTCTCCTGATCGAAATGCATCATTATTGTATCACCGCAATAAAAACTCTAATCTTTTGACTGCAAGGAACTCGCTGCAGATTCAACAACAAATGCTGAGTCATTTAAGGCTTCGGATGCCAAGATTCTATCCGTTTTCGCCAGAAACATCACTAATGCTACCCTCAAATCACCCTCAGCATCTTTGATTAACTTCCACGCTGTCGGCTCATCCAAACCCGTTTCAGCCATCAAGATACGCACCGCGCGGTCCCTTAGTTTTTCGTTTGACGCTTTTACGTTTGTCATCCGGTTGCCGTGGACGTATCCGAGGCGGATCATCGCGACGGTCGAGATCATGTTGAGGATGAGCTTTTGTGCGGTTCCGGCTTTCATGCGGGTCGAGCCAGTGAGGGCTTCGGGGCCGACGACCGGGATGATGGCGATGTCGACCGCAGTTGTGATGGCTGATTCCGGAACGCATGCAATGCAAGCCGTGAAACAGCCAAGATTCCTCGCGTATTCGACGGCGCCAATTGTGTAGGGCGTGCGTCCTGAGGCGGCAATGCCGATCACCGCATCTTTTTCCGTTACTCCGCGCTTTTTCAAATCATCCGCACCGGCTTCGCGGTTGTCTTCGCTTGACTCGGTGGCTTTGTAAAGAGCATCGTAGCCGCCCGCGATAACCCCTTGGACGAGATCGTACGAGACGCCAAACGTTGGCGGTATCTCGCTCGCATCAAGCACGCCGAGCCGTCCGCTTGTGCCCGTCCCGACGTAGAACAAACGCCCGCCGTTTTGCAGCCGCTCGACGATTTTGTCGATCACCGACGCGACGTCAGGCAAAACTTTCTCAACAGCCTCTGCGACCTTTTTGTCCTCGGCATTGATGAGGCGGACAGCTTCAAGCGTCGAGACACGGTCGATCTCGGCGGTCGCAGGATTGTCTTGTTCGGTGACTGGCAGCATCAATAAATCGAGAAGGTGTATTCTACTGCTTTTACCAAATCTCTTCCCTTACCATTTCTAAATTCCGGTTCGAAGGTTATCTTTCTGGCGGCATCCGATGCCTGTTGTGCGAGACCGAATGGCAGTGATGTGACCACCGCCACCGCGCCGATCTCTCCAGTGCCCGAAAAAGTAACGCGTAGCCGGACGGTCCCATTGATCTCATAAAATCTAGCGAGATCGGTGTACGAGGGTCGCGGCTTCGTAAGGATTTTTAGTGCGGACGTTTGTCCCGCAAACGGTTTGATCTCGTCTTTTGGCCGCGGCGGAACAGCGGGTAAAATGCCAAAACCCGAACCCGAACCCATCCCCTGCCCCGAGCCTGTTCCTATTCCTCCGCCCGTTCCATCGTAAGGTGTAATAACTCCGCCGGGCGTGGGATCGGGCACGTCCGGTATTTCCGCAACTGGTAATTTCTGATCGCCTATCGTAAACGAATCGATAAACCGAGTACTGGTCGAATCTTTTACGGCGGCGGCGACCGCCTGCACGACATAAATTCGGGCCTCTGTTCGCACGATAAGCAATTGGTGTGTGTAGCCGTATTCATCTTCGAACGAAATTCGTCTTATATTCTTTTCGGCAGTTTGAGTTTCTTGTTTCCAGGCGGTCAAGTAGCGATTTATCGTCGAAAAATAAAATGGCGAGCGGACCGGATCGGAAAAGATATAAACATAAGAACCACCGACCGAGCCGTAGTATTTTCGAGAGCTTGTTGCTTTGTCGTCGCCGCGAACGCCGAGCGTCGCCGGAGTCTCGATGGAAAATTCTTCATTTAGCGGTGCGTATTTTGTCCACGATGGAGATGGGTCCGCAAACTGACCGTAAGCAATCGGCACGAGCATCAACAACAATAAAAAAAGGCGTATTGCTTTCATAATTTTTTCTACTCACCGTTAGTCATCATCGCCATTTGCGCAGCGGCATGTGACGGCGGCATCAGCGGTTCGATCAAGTATGCCTTTGGGGCGGTTTTGCCGATAATCGCGGTCATCGGGGCCGTGAGCAGATCGCCCGCCTTGAATACGCCTCCGACACATCCGATCGGCACTTTTCGTTTTTCAAGCCCCAGCCTTTTTAGTACCGCAACCGCTGCGATGCCTAATTCCCGACCGGCGTCGGTTATAATTTCGACCGCAATTTTATCACCTTCGAGGGCGGTTTCCACGACGAGGCGGGCAAATCCGGCGATGCGGCTGTTGTCCATTTGGGGAGCATAGATCGCTCCAATGAGGTTTTCGACGTTTGAGGCACGAAAGTATTCGGCTGCCTGCTCGCTGAGAGCTGTCTTAGGCCCGCGTCCGTCCGAAGCCTTTGCGATGCTGTGCAAAGCCTGTTCGGCAATGCCCCGTCCGCCGCCTTCGTCACCGGCGATCGGCCCCCAGCCCCCGGCGATCGCCTTTTCGCCCGCATCGTTGACCCCGAGACATATCGAGCCGGTTCCGGCTATAACAACCGCACCGGGTTTGCCAAGGGTCGTGCCGAACAGGGCAATATCGGCATCGGTAGTGACCTGGGTTTTTCGAATGCGGTACCGGGCGAGAAAGCTTTCACGCACGCGTTCGCGAATATCGGTGCGACGGACACCGGCGAGGCCGAGCGTTGCGGCTGCGATGTCGCCACGTGAGATGTGTCCCGCGTCGCAGGCCGCATCAACGGCTTTTGCGATGTTGGCGACGGCCGTTTCCACGCCTACGCGGAGTGGATTCGAAGGACCCGAGAAACCTTCTGACACAAACTCGCCCGCCGCATTTATCAGCGCGACATTAGTCTTAGTTCCCCCACCATCTACACCGAGGAAAAACCGGTAAGATCGACGTTTGCTCACGCTCTGTGCTTTTGTTTGCGGCATCTATATTTGTTTGATGCGAAAAAAAAATCTTCTTCTATTCTTGGGAAAACTTGACATATAATCAAATTTAACGGATTTTATGTAGTCAATAACAGATTCTAATCGCAGACGTGCGAAACGGTTCGGAAATGGAAATACGACAGCTTAGAGCCTTTCTGGCAATTGCCGAGGCGAATACATTTACGGCAGGTGCCCGACGCGTCAACGTGACCCAGGCGGCGATCTCGATGCAGATCAAGCAGCTCGAGGACGAGGTCGGTCTCCAGCTTTTTACGCGTACACCGCGGCGGGTAATAATGACCGAGGCCGGAGAGCATCTGCTCGAGCGGGCACGTAAGATAATGCGCGAGCACGACACTGCGCTTGCCGAGATCGCTGAACTCGGCGGCGTAGAGCACGGGCGTCTGAGGATCGGATCGGCATCAGCGGAATTTGCGACCCAGCAACTGCCGACGATACTACGGGCCCTGATCGCAAAATATCCGAATGCCGAACTCGCCATTACCGCCGGAACTAGCCAGACGCTGGTCGAAAAGATAATGCACGGCGAGATCGATATTGCGTTTGTCTCGCTCCCGGTCGAAAATTCGAGCATCACCACAGATTCGCTTTTTAGTGATGAGATCGTTGCCATCGCTGATACGTCACACCCGAGGGCAAATGAAAAATATATCAGCGCGGCGGCTCTCGCTGGCGAAAAACTCATCCTTGGCGAGCGCGGCGGCAATACACGGCGAATGATCGATGATTTTTTTAACGCCGCCAACGTCCGGCCAAATATTGTGATGGAGCTCACCCGGCAAGAGGCGATCAACAAAATGGTCGAGGCGGGCCTTGGTGTCGGCACCGCCGGAGCGAAGACCATCGCCGACGAGATCCGCGAGGGGCGTCTGGTTTCGTGGCTCGTCGAGGGCGCGGAAATAAACTGGGAACTCGGTCTGGCACGGCTCCGCGGCGGATATTTCTCGCCGATAGCAAAGGAATTCGTCCGGCTGTGTAAAGAAAGCTTTGTCACACGCGAAAAGGAACTAAAAGCAAGGAAGTGATTCACCGCAGAGACGCGGAGACGCAGAGATAAGAAACTAAAATGAAAGGCTGTATAGTTTTTAGGTTGAGCAAATCAAACTGGCGGATGAATTTTCTCAGTTTGTTTTGGCTTTCTCTATGTCTCTGCGTCTCTGCGGTGAAAATTTCAGCTCAGGGGTTGCCGGTTGCGGCGCCGCAGACGGTTGGGATGAATGCCGCGAAACTCGACCAGATCGACGCACTGGTCGAGGCTGACATCGCGGCGAAGAAACTGCCCGGAGCGGTTGTGCTGGTCGGGCATAAGGGCAAGATCGTTTTTCGAAAGGCTTACGGCAACCGCTCGCTTGTGCCTACGGTCGAAAAGATGACGGTCGATACGATCTTTGACCTTGCTTCACTGACCAAACCGATCGCGACCGCAACGTCGATAATGATCCTCGTCGAGCAGGGCAAGTTGCGACTCAACGACACGATCGGCAAGTTCATCCCCGACATTGACGACGAGAACGCCAAAAAGGTTACCATCCAGCAACTCCTAACCCACACCTCCGGCTATGCACCTGATTTTGACCTCCGCGAAAAATGGACCGGCCGCGAAGGCATGCTCGCGGCTCTGAAAAAAGAAAAACTCCGGACGCCGCCGGGGTCGAAATTTGTTTATTCGGATATTGGGTTTATTGTCCTGGGGGAGATAATCGAACGCATCACAAATGTGTCGGTCGGTGAAAGCATCTTCTATAAGTATCAATACGATCTCGGTTTACAGGACACGGCTTTTCGACCAATTGATTATCCAAAAGCTCAGGCCTCGCCAAAAAGATTCGGATACGCAAACCGTGGTCTGGTTGCACCCACGGAAAACATTGCAGGACAACTGAGTTACTTAGGTTCGAAGTATGATGGCGATGAGGTCGGCGGGAAGGAAATATTAAGGGGGCAGGTTCACGATCCAACATCATTTCGAATGAGCGGGTTAGCCGGACATGCCGGACTTTTCTCGACTGCGGATGATCTTGCCCGCTACTGCCAGATGCTGCTGAACGGCGGTGTCGCTCCGGCAACTGTAGGCGGAAACCCAAGCGGTAGCGAGGGTGCGCCACGTCGCTCAGATCCAACATCGCGCACACTCCCTACCGGTCGTGTTTCCGCCTCTGCTCCTCAACGTATTTTGTCTGCACAAACTGTCGCGAAGATGACGGCGCCGATAGTTGTCTCCGAAACGGGTGAGACACGCGGGCTTGGGTGGGATATTAATACTGCGTTTTCGTCGAATCGCGGCGAGCTTTTTCCGCTTGGGTCGTTTGGGCATACGGGTTTTACGGGGACGAGTGTTTGGATCGACCGGGTTTCGCAGACGTTTGTTGTGTTCCTGTCAAACCGCGTGCATCCCGACGGCAAAGGCGATGTCACGCCGCTGCGTGCGAAAGTCGCGACGGTTGTCGCATCGGCTATCGAGGACACGCCGGTCGAGATGTATCGCCTCGCCGAGAGCACATACAATTCGGCGGTCGCGGCTCAAATTCCAAAATTTAAAGAGCAGGCTGAAGCGGCACGAGTAGCAGAAGCCGCCAATCCATTTAGAAATCTCGTACTCGGACCAGGATTGCAAAGACCGCCGTTAGTTCGGCGTGGTCTTGTTCTAAACGGCATCGACATTCTCGAACGCGACAAATTTAAACAGCTTGACGGGTTGAAGGTCGGGCTTGTCACAAACCACACGGGCCGCGATCTCGCGGGCAAACAGACGATCGACATTCTCAAAGAGGCTTCGAATGTGAAGTTGGTCGCGTTGTTTGCACCGGAGCATGGCATTCGCGGACTCGCGGACGAGAAGGTATCCGATTCGGTTGACGAGAAAACGGGGCTGCCGATATATTCGCTGTACGGCGAGACGCGGCGGCCAAAACCGGAGCAGTTGAAGGACCTCGACGCGATCGTCTATGACATTCAGGACATCGGGGCAAGGTTTTATACTTACACCGCGACGCTAAAGAATGTGATGGAAGAGGCGGCAAAGCTTGGGAAACCGGTTTTTGTGCTTGACCGTCCAAATCCGCTCAACGGCCTAAATGTCGAAGGGCCGATCGCCGACGAGAGCCAGCTTTCATTCACCGCCGCTCACACCACGCCGGTCCGCTATGGCCTGACTCTAGGCGAGCTTGGCACGATGCTTAACGCTGAACGTAAGATCGGGGCCGATCTGCGTGTCATCAAGATGGAGAGCTGGTCGCGGGCGATGTGGTTTGATGAGACGGGGCAGACATGGGTAAACCCAAGCCCGAATATGCGTTCGCTGACCGAGGCGACGCTTTATCCGGGAATAGGTCTGCTCGAAACCACAAATCTCAGTGTCGGACGCGGCACTGATACACCATTCGAAGTCATCGGTGCTCCCTGGATCGACGGACAAAAGCTTGCAAAATATCTTAACGAACGGAATATCGAAGGTGCCCGATTTGTGCCGATCCGCTTCAAACCGAATGCGTCGGTATTCAAGGACGAACAGGTGAACGGCGTGAACATCATCATTACTGATCGCAATGCTTTCAATTCGGTCGGCGCGGGAATTGAGATCGCGGCGGCTTTACGGAAACTCTACGCCGCGGATTGGCAGGTCGATAAGTACGGCAGGCTGCTCGTAAACAACGAAATACTCGAAATGGTAAAACGCGGCGAGACGCCCGAAAATATCGAAAAAGCCGTAAAACAAAAAAATGATGAATTTATTAAGCGTCGGGCATCATTTTTGCTTTACAAATAAATTGTTTCGGGTTATAAAAGTTTCAGAATTCACATTTTCGTAACAAACTGTTTGGTTGCAAGGATTTCACCCGAAAGGTAGAATTCCTGCGTTTCGTCCAATAACGAAAATTTGAATAAATTTCCATTGTCTTAAATGATTCTTATGGAAACATATTCGCGTTCACATAATGCTTGGTAAAAAGGGAGAACCAACAATGAGCCAAAAAACAATTTTTTCACTCTTCACGTTAATCGCCTTAAATATTTGTCTAAGCGGCGTTATTTTTTCACAGGGAACCACTACTCGGGTCACAGGTATCGTTACCGATTCGTCCGGAGCGGTTGTGACCGGTGCGACCGTGACGCTCGAAAGGAACGAATCCGGCGTCAAACTCACAAACCAGACCTCCGATAACGGCCGATATACTTTTGATCTGGTTCAGGCCGGAGTCTATAGCGTGACGGTTGAAAAGCAGGGATTTAAGAAGTTTCTGTCAAAAGAGAACGCGGCTTATGTGAATCAGCCTGCATCAATTAATGTTGTTTTAGAAATTGGAGATGTATCGGCTACCGTTACCGTAGCAGGGGCCACCGAGCAAGTTCAGACCAGCACGTCCGGAAACATCGGGAGCACAATCGAACAGAAAGCTCTCGAAAGTTTACCCATCTTTGGGCAGCGTGGGCGAAATCCGCTAGATCTGATAAATTTTGTTCCGGGTGCTTCAACCGATATCTCGAATGAATCCGGTGGTGGTGTTCACGTTCACGGTTCGCGGGATAGGGCGTTTAACTTTACCCTCGACGGGATCGACATAAACGAATCAAGCTTTGGAGGTTCAAATTTCACGCCCCTCCGCCCCAATCCAGATTCGCTACAGGAATTCCAAATTGTTACTAGTAATTTTACGGCAGAACTCGGACGAAGCAGCGGGGCTCAGGTCACGTTTGTAACGCGTTCCGGCACAAATAACTTTCACGGAAATGCATTTGAGTATTATCAAACACCGGATTTCAATGCCAACGAATATGCTAATAAGATAAACGGAAGGCCTCGCGGCCAGTTTGTTCAGCATATTTTTGGCGGCAGCTTGGGCGGGCCATTGTTCAATCCGGGATTTGGCGAGGGGACAAAGCCGGGATTTTTGCGCAATAGGGCTTTTTTCTTTGTAAATTTGCAGATGCTGCGTGCAACGGAAACGCGCTTGCAGACAAGAACGGTTTTAACTGCGACCGCAAGAACCGGCATCTTTCGCTATCGACAAGGGGCTGCAAATGCTCCGGCGGGGACGGCCACTGCGACAGTTGATGCTGCGGGAAACCCGTTATTCGGCCCATGCGCAATGCCTTCATCTACAAACTGTATTAACACCTACAATATCGGAACGAATGCCGCCGCAGCTGGCGACATCGGCCTCGATCCATTCACTTTGGGCCTACTTACTGGAATGCCGCTCCCAAATAGCTTTTCGGCTGGCGGTGATGGATTGAATACGGCCGCGTATGTTTTCGGAGCACCTCAAAGCGAGAAGCAGTATGATTTTGTTTCAAAATTTGACTTCAAAATTAATGATAACAACTCCTTCTATATCCGGTATGCGCAGGGGCAGCAGAACACGATAGGCGACGCCGGAAATGGAGGGTCGCAGTCGTTTCCCGGTTATCCAAACAAAGTTGATACCTTTCGAGATCCAAAAAATCTTGCGGTCAACTATCGTTGGTCGCCGACCGCTACATTTACAAACGAATTGATATTTGGCTTTAACAACTACGCGTTTAGTTTCAATAACCCTGACCCGAATGCTGACACGAATCCGCCATTTATCTTCAATCTGGCAACGGATCCCTACAGCAATGGTGCGCCGGTCAATAACGCTCGTCGCATTAAGACGTACCAGTATGTTGACAATGTGACCATCGATTTTTCGCCCCACGTTCTAAAAGCGGGAATTAATTTCCGATTTGGAAAACAGATCGATGACCGATCTGGCGTTGCCGGAGCAGCAACTACTCTCGATGTTCTGCTTTCGGCTTCTGGAGCGAATGGGAACCCGATCGGTGCGGGCTATAATCTAACGGCCCAAACTCCGTTAATAATCTCGGCTGATTCGACCCGCCTGCAAAGCTTAATAAACGATATGGTGGGCAGGTATGGCCGCGTTAGGCGGGCTTTTGTGTCTAACGCTGACGGGTCCGCATTTGCCCCGGCCGGTTCGAGATGGGATTTCGTGGCCAAATATCCGGAGTATAATTTTTATTTCCAGGACAGTTGGAAAGCGCGTTCAAATCTCACCGTTGACTTAGGCGTGAGGTATGAAGCGACTTTACAGGCGACATCAAGCAATCGGCCGATCTTGCGGCCGACTCAACCTGTCGTGATCGGTTCTCCAGGTTCGACCTCGCTTTCATGGACCGAAGCTCCATTATTTAAGAACGATTTTAATAATTTTGCACCGTCCGTAGGGTTTGCTTGGGATCCCTTCAAAAATGGGAAGACATCGATCAGGGCAAACTATCGTTTGTCTTACGACAGATTCAATACCTTTGTTTTTGCGTCGAGTATCTTTCAGAATGCACCGGGTAATACAATTTCCGTCACAAACACAACCGGAGGAACCCGTCTCCTAAGAAATGGATTGCCCGTTTTGAGTCCGCTGACCACGACAACACCGACACCTAGTGTTGCCCGGACACCAACGGCTTTTTCTACAAACTCCATCACCGTGATCGATCCTGATCTTAAATTCCCGGCGATACACCAATGGTCGGTAAGTTTTCAACGAGAGTTGACACGCAGTACCGTACTGGAAGTTAACTTTATCGGTAATCGCGGAACGCATCTTTTCGGCGGTTACGATACAAATCAGGTCAATATAAATGCGAGCGATTCTAGATGTCCGGGACAGACATTCCTAACCGCTTTCAATCAACTACGCGCTGATGTTGCGGCAGGTACCGGAACGACATCGAATGTCTGCCTTTTAAATTATTTGTTAAATGGAACTAATGCCAATAACACGGGCACACAGAGTTTTCGAACAAATACAACGATCGCCCCCACGTTAGTCGCGAATACGCCGACTGTACAGACCGGAGGCGGAGTCGCCGCTGCTGCACTGGCGGTTTCGCAGCTTACAACTGCGGGCGTACAAAGCATAATCGCCAGGGGATTTAACCCGTCATTTTTTCAACGGTTCCCGCAATTTTCGGGAAACCTTTTTGTTCTCGACAGTAATGACCTATCACGGTATCAGGGGCTCGAATTTATCTTTACCCGCAGAATTACAAATGGATTTGGGTTTAACGCCTCATACACCTGGTCATTATCGAAAGACACACGTTCGTTCGACCCGACTCAGACCACGGTCGGAACGGGAACGGGCCAGTCGGCAGGCAGTACGCCTTATGACCTTAACAACCGTCTCGGAAATTATGCCTGGTCAGATTTTGACCGGCGTCATGCTGTACGCGGCAGTTATACGTACGAAATTCCCGTCGGAAGGGGAAGAATGTTGGGCCGGGATATGCCGCGTGTTTTGGATCAATTCATCGGCGGATGGCAAGTTGCAGGTTTAGTAAATATCACTTCTGGTAGACCCTTTACGGTTTATGCAAATGTGAATACTTTGAGCAACGTTGTTTCGGCCACCGCGGACTGCAACGGTTGTACCCGCAATATGGGTACTCTCATTCAGGAGAGCGGCACGAATTATTGGTTTAGTCAGGCCCAACGGGCTTTATTTACTACACCGGCACCCGGGCAGCTTGGAAATACAGGTCGGAATTTCTTTGTTGGGCCCTCATTTTTCCAAACCGATATTTCGCTTTCCAAGAAAGTTAAGGTGACGGAGAGTGTCAATTTCGAGCTGAAAGTTGATGCAAAGAATTTCGTCAATTCTATTTCCTTTACGGCGCCAGTCGGCGTTTCGACGAATGCCGCTTTTGGTCAGATCCGGGACAGGGTATTCTCGAGTACCTTTGCCAGAAAAGTCCAAATCGGATTAAAACTTAACTTTTAGTTTTGTCTTGGAAAACATGAAACTCCGCAGCTGCAAGAAAAGCTGCGGAGTTTTTTTTATTTCTCTATCTATTGTAGACGGATCGATGGTGTAGGAAAATCAAAGGTATGGCTATCACTTCGTTTTCCAATTCAAGGGCGGTCTTACTCGATGGAATAGTTGATATCACGGCGATCTCGATCATAGACGGAATGATCGAAGAAATACCTGACAATGCGGTTGCGGAGGCTACTGCCAATTTCGAGGGACTAACGGTTTTTCCGGGATTTATCGATGTTCATATCCACGGGGCAATGGGGGAGGATGTAAATTCGGCGGACGCTGATGGATTGCTTACGGTGGCGGCGTTTCTTGCGGAAAACGGGGTGACGGCATGGATGCCGACGCTGGTGCCGGATTCGGATGCGAATTATCGCCGGGCGATAAATGCTATCGATGAATTGATGAGGAGACAGGTGGGAATGCCGGTCGCTCAGGCGGTTGGCGTGCATTACGAAGGCGTGTTTGCGAGTCGAGTGATGTGCGGTGCGTTGAGGCCGGAGTATTTCAAAACATTTACCGGCCCGGAGATCAATGAGTTGCCACGACTCGAAAACGGTATTCACATGATGACGCTCGCACCCGAGGTTGCCGGCGGGATCGAGTTGATCGAGGAACTCGTTAAGCATGAATGGATCGTCTCGATCGGACACACGGCTGCCGATACTGAAACGCTCGACCGGGCGTTTGACGCCGGTGCGCGGCACATGACCCATTTCTTTAATGCGATGACCGGCATACATCATCGCGATATTGGTGTTGCGGGCTGGGGCTTGGCAAACCGCGATGTCACATTCGATATAATTGCCGATGGCATTCATGTGCATCCTAAAATGCTTGACCTTGCGTTCAGGTCGAAAACACCCGAAAAAGTTTTACTGATAAGCGATTCGGTCGCACCGACCGGCCTCGGTGATGGCCAATATGAACTCTGGGGCGAAAAAGTCTCGGTTAAAAGCGGCCGAACCCAAAACGAACGCGGCAGCATCGCGGGTTCGGTAAGCACGATGTTCGACGGTGTCAGAATGTTCCGTTCACTCGGTTTTTCCGACATAGACATCGAAAAAATGGCTTCGTCCAATCCGGCCAGGCTGCTCGGCTTGGATAAGGAACGCGGTTCGATCGAAATCGGGAAGAGAGCAGATATTGTCGGTCTTGACGCCGACGCCAATGTTTCATTCACCATGATCGGCGGGCGGATGGCCGAAAAATAGAAAGGCCCGGCGATACTATCACCGGCCCTATCTTTCCCCTTGAATGTGAGAGTTTTTAGAACTCAGAACCGTGACGCCTTCCCATAAAGCCCTTGTGGTCCTTCATCTTTTGTTCAAACTTCGTACGCATTTCAGCGGCTTTAGCTTTCTGTTCGTCGGTCAGGAATGCAAAGACCTGTGCCTTTGCTTTTTCTTTCTCGACGATTAGCTTTGCCATAATGTTGCCCTGCTCCGCAGCAAGAGCCTCAACCTTGGCCTGATCAAATGCACCATCGGTACCTAGAGCCGCAATCTTTGCATGATTATCATGCATCTGTTGCATTAGCGGTTCGACGCTTGCACGGCTGGCCTCCATGATCTCCTTGACCTTGGCTTTCTGCTCGTCGGTCAAATCGAGGCCGCGAAGGGCCATTCCCATTAGTCCACCCCGTCCCAGGCCGTGGCCAAATCCGGAATCATCTCTGTGACCGGCTTTTTGTGCGACCACAAAGATCGCACCGACCGCCAAAACTGCAAATGCTAAGATCCCAAATATAAATTTCTTTTTCATGATTAACTCCTAAATATGATTACAAACTTGGCCGGCATATCCCGCCCACGAAAATGTATGACGAAATCGGAACGGCGGCGAATGTATTGAAAATGTTAGGTTGTGTAAAGAATTGTAAAAGCCCCGCGCAAGCGGGGTTTTTGGCGTAGAATACCCTTGGAATGGATAAGATACTCATCATCGATGACGACGAAGAACTATGCGAGCTTGTCTCGGAATATCTCGGCGTCGAGGGCTTTACGGTCGAATCGGTCAATGACGGCGAGACTGGCTTGGAACGCGCGTTGTCCGGCGAATACGACATGGCCATTCTCGATGTGATGCTGCCGAAGATGAACGGTTTCGATGTCTTGCGGAGCCTGCGCGAGCAATCTCAGCTCCCGGTCATCATGCTTACGGCCCGCGGTGACGATATGGAGCGCATCGTGGGGCTTGAGATCGGGGCGGATGACTACTTGCCAAAGCCGTTTAATCCGCGCGAACTCGCCGCCCGGTTGCGGGCCATACTTCGCCGTGCGTCCGGCGACGAAAACGATGCTGCGGATGATGATAAGATCAGTCTCGACGGCGTCGAGATCGTCGCGTCGGCCCGTACTGCAACATGCGGCGGCATCGATCTAAATTTAACCTCAATTGAGTTTGAGCTTTTGCGGGAGCTTATGAAAGAGGCAGGTAAAATAGTAAAAAAAGAGGATCTGAGCGAACGTGTGCTCGAACGCAAATTGTCGCCTTTCGACCGCAGCCTGGACATGCATATCAGTAACGTGCGAAAGAAACTCGGCACGCGGCCCGACGGCAGCGACAGGATCAAGACGATCCGCTCGGTCGGATATATTTACACCCTTGTATGAAGCTGTTTTTGAAGATCTTTTTATGGTATCTCGCCGCTCTCGCTTTGATGATCGGCGTGATCATCTTTGTCACGCGGACGTTTCAGACCGACCCGATGTTTAGCCGTTGGCAGCGATCTGCTCAGAGCCAGCTGACGTTTTGGAGCAAGACATCGGCCCAGATCGGCAACAAAAATGGTGATGCGGATCTAAGGGAGTTTTTAGGCAGACTGCAGGAGACGCGCTCGATCAGAGAGATCAAGGTCGTCGGTCCTGACGGCAAGCTCTGGTTTGGCGATGAAGCGGATCTTAACGATTTTGACGCTCTAATTGCGAAATCACTGGCGAGCGGCGAGCCGGAGATCGACGTTAATTCTTCGGAAACCGCCTTAGGGGTCGCGCCCATCGTATTTGCAGATGGTCGGCGATCGGTGCTTATTGTCCGGTGGGAGCCGCCGCGTGCTCCATCGTTATTTTTTGATTCGTGGCTCGGATATTTGCGGCTCGCCGGCTTGCTCCTGACGGCGATAATCGTCTGCTACGCCTTGGCACGGTATTTGTCGTCACCGATCGAAAAGATCCGTACCGCCACGCAGAAATTAGCAGAGGGCGATCTCGCTACGCGCGTGGCCGGCCAAGTCGGCCGCCGCCGGGATGAGCTTGCCGATCTGGCTTGCGATTTTGACGATATGGCCGAGCGTATCGAAACGCTGGTTACGTCACAGCGACGGCTTAACAGCGATATTTCGCACGAACTTCGCTCGCCGCTTGCCCGGATGAACGTCGCCTTGGAGATCGCCAAACAGAAATCAAATCCGGCGACGGCCGTCATGCTTGATCGCATTGAGACCGAATCGAATCGTTTGAATGAGATGATCTCGCGCCTTCTGATCCTTGCAAAGCTTGAAACGGGCAGCGAGCTGGTCGAGCCGGGCCGCGTTGATCTTACCGAAATTGTTCGCGGTGTCGCCGAAGATGCGGATTTCGAAGCGCAAGCTAGAGGGCGATCTGTAAAAATTTCATCCGATGACCAATGTACCGTGATGGGCAGTGAAAACCTTTTGCGGAGTGCGGTCGAGAATGTTTTACGCAATGCGGTGCGTTACACGGCCGAGGGAACCGAGGTCGACGTGTCATTGAGAGCCAATAACGGTCACGCCGTATTCACGGTGTCTGACCACGGCGGCGGCGTACCGGAGGATGAGTTGGCCAATCTTTTTCGTCCTTTTTACAGGGTCGGCGAGGCGCGCGAGAGAAAGACCGGTGGTATGGGGCTCGGACTCGCGATCGCCGAGCGGGCGATCAAGGCTCACAAAGGGACGATATCCGCTCGAAATACGGACGTCGGGCTGTTGGTTGAGATCTGCCTCGACAACGAAACTGCAAACGGCTAGTTAGCTCTTGTTTTTGCGTGCGGACGCAAATGACATAACCGCTAAGATAACGAAGATAAGGCAAACCGATGCCATCGCTATCTGCGATGCAACGGCGGCGGACATCGTTAGGTCTGACAACTTTGAAATGAGCCGTCCCGCCGGCAGAATAAATCCTAAGAGTGCTATCACCACTGCAGCGTGCATCAGGTGTTTTCGGAGGTTTTCACTGCTTTTGGCAACGACTCCGAGTAATAAGAGAACGATGCCGAAAAACGCCGGGATCAACGCCGTTATACTCGCCTTTTCCGACGTCATGCCGTAAATATATCCGGCGGCACCGATCAATATCAGCAAAACACCACTGACGATAGAGGTTATAGGCATAATTACTTTTCGTTTCTTACGGCCGTTCTGATGAGGCCGCGGTTAATTTAATGAGAAGCTTATCGGCCATCGTCTTATTCACGAGTAAGAGAATTGCATGCTGTTTCCGGGCCAGAACAAAATTCTTTTGCTGGATATATACTTCGCCGATGCCATTAATAGCATAAGCATCTTTCGGGTTTAAGCCAAGCACCGCATTAAATGAAGTTAAGGCTGCGGCAAATTGCTTGGTCTTGGAATAGGAGTATGCCAAATAAAGGTGATTCGTCACATTGGCCGGGTCGATCTCGATCGCACGTTTATAAGCCGGGATCGCCCGGTCAAACATGCCGATATTGTAATATGATCGTGCAAGCGCCCGATAACCCGAGAAATTTGCCGCGTCGAGGTCGTACGACGTTTGATATGCCTTAGCTGCGGCCTCATAGTCCTTTTGCTTCTCGTTCGCCACGCCCATTTCGTAATACGCCTGAGCATTTTTAGGGTCGTATTCGACCGCTTTCATATAGGCCGCGATTGCTTGATCGTAACGTTCGAGGTTATCGAGCGAATTACCGAGGTAAAGGTAGGCGTCGACGAAATCCGGCTTAATTCTTATTGCGTTTCTCAGGGCCGGTACTGCACGTTCATATCGCTGCTGCGTGTAATAGCAAATTCCAAGATTGTAATTTGCCGCCGGTTCGTCCGGGTCGATAGCCAACACCTGCCGAAAGCTGTCGATCGCCTGCTCTAATTGATTCGCCCTTAACTGTTCCATCGCACGGTCAAAGATCGGCTTTATTTCCTGTGCCGAAACGGGAGCACCGCAAAACAGGGCAAATGAAAATAGGATCAATGCAATTTTTATGGGCCTCATGATGGTAATAAAAATGCTTAATCTCAGAATTTCTTCAGAAAGGCAGTCTTGCCAAGTAGCGGTGAAGACGGAAACGGCTAATACGAGGGCTTTTCAAGTTTCTCGGCCATCTTTCGGTCGGCCTCGGCAGCCGGCTTATTACCGCTTTTTTCATAGGCGATGGCACGGTTTCTATAGGCCGCAGGATCCTTCGGATAGGCGATCACCGCATTAGTAAAATCGGCGATCGCTGGGGCGAAGTCGTTCTTTTCGAGTAGGCATTTGCCGCGTTCGATGAGACCCGATGCGCTTTGGCCGTAATCGCGAGGAGCGAGAAGGATATAACTTGTAAAATCCGCGATCGCCTTGTCCCATTCTTTCTTTTTTTGGTAAAGGGTGCCGCGATTGAAATAGGCATCGGAATACTTTTTATCAAGCTCGATCACTTTGGAAAGGTCGCGCATCGCACCGTCGGGATCGGTCTCGAGTGAAAGGAGAGCCGACCCGCGTTCGTAATAGGCATCGGCCATTTTCGCGTCGAGCTGGATCGCTTTTGTAAATTCGGCGATGGCTTTTTCATACTCGCCATCATTTCGCTGCTCGATACCGCGATTGTAATGATCGACCGCAGTCTCTTGGGCGAACGATAGAGTTGCGAATAGGGCGATGAGGAGGATGGCTAACGGGGGTCTGAAATGCATATCTGCTCCAATTGGGACAAAAAAGAAAACGGGGCCCCGACGAGAGGCCCAAAAACGAAGACGCCTTTGCGGGGCCAAAGACTTCTATTTCTTATCGAGCCAGACGAGCAGTTTTGCTGCAAGAGCGGCGTTGATTGGCTGCAACTTAGTATATTGCTGCCGTGCCGACGCTATATTCCCGAGATCGTAATATGTCAGACCAAGCCCATAGATCGCCTCTGCATTTTTTTCGTCTAACGCCAAAACCTTTTGATACGCCGGAAGGGCGACCGCGTATTGCTTGGTGTTAAGATACGCGTCGGCTAAATATAGGTGAGCAAGCACGTATTTTGTATCGATCTCCGTTGCTTTTTTGTAATGCGGGATCGATCCGGCATAGTCGTTGTTGTTGTAGTAGGCATTTCCTAATCCTACAAGTGCATAAACATTGGTGGGCGCTAGGCGCAAGGCCTCACGAAATTCGACCATCGCTTTGTCGTATTGCTTTGCATCGACATATTCGTCGCCAAGCATTTTATGAGAATCAGCGATATCCGGTCGCAATGAATTTGCACTAATCAGCAACTCGATCGCCCTCGGGGAATTATGCCGATTATAATAGATCCGGCCTAACTCGTACTGAGCGTAACCATTCTGAATACCGAGGCTGATCGATTTTTCGAGAGCGGTTACCGCGTCGTCCTCGCGTTTAAGAGCGATGTAATCGAGCGCGGCGCGATAATATGCAGTTGGTTCCTTTGGATCAAGCTCAATAGTTTTTTGAAAAGCGGCGAGCGAAGCCGTGTAGTTTTTTTGCCGATAGTGGGCGACGCCGATCTCAAAATAAGCGTCAGAATTATTTGGCTCGACCTCTGTCGCTTTGACATAGGCAGCAATTGCCTCATTGTAGCGGTCCTGATTGTCGAGGGCATTTCCAAGTTGGACGTAGGCTTTGGCGTAATCCGGCTTTATACGAACCGAATTCTTGAACGCAGTCGCAGCGGAATCATACTTTTTCAGATTGTAATAGCAGAGTCCAAGATTGTAATAAGCGGCATAATCCTGCGGTGAAGCGGCAACAACCTGGTTAAAGGTCGCAGCGGCCTGTTCGTACTGTTTTCCGTCGAATTGTTTCAGTCCCGTATCAAAAAGCGTCTGGCCGAACACCGCTGCCGAGAGAATGAGAATTGCCGCGAGCAAGGTAAGCGTTTTCATCAAAGTGATTCCTCCAGGATAAATTTGCTGAATTGGATAGAGACTGCCAAAATCGTACCCGAAAATAATACTACTTTTCAGGAGTATTTCAATACGCTTAGATCAGAATTCTTTACAGCGGCAATCACATCCGCATTTCATCGAGCATGCCGGCGATAGTTTGTTTTAGATGAGCGGTGACTGCTTCGTAAGCCGCGTCGCCGCTTAAGGTTGAGGGTTGGAGAGCGGCTATAGGAGAGCCGGAAGTAGCGGCTGCAGCACTCTCAACTTTCGCCTCTTGGCTCAAAACATCCTTGGCATAAAACGGCTTGCCGATGCGAATTTTCACCTTGGAAAAACGTATCTTCCCCGAGCCTCGCGCCCAAACCTTAAAGAGGCCGTCGAGAGCGACGGGGACTATCGGCAGATCGAGCTCCGCGGCGAGGATGGCGGCACCTTTTTTGAACGGGTGCAGCTCGCCATCGTAAGCACGTTCGCCTTCGGGATAAATATTTAGTATCTTGCCGTGTTTGAGGCCGATGGCACCGGCCTTCATTGCTTTCATTAGCTCGGTGTCGGGGTTGATCGGGACGACGCTTAGCATTTTTGCAATGCTCTGCATAAAACGGCTTTCAAAAAATTCACTTGCACCGACGTGAAAGACCTTGGTAAAAAGGCTGTACGGATAAGTCGAGCAAAGCACAAATGGATCAAGAAAACTCTGATGATTTGGACAGATCAAAAACGGTTCGTTGAGTTTATTCAGCTCGCGGACATTATCTAGGCCTTCGACATTGAGCCGCAGAAAAATTCTGGAAAACAGATTAAAGCCTTTATACACAATAAAGGCGAATACGCCAAAGAACGGCCGCTTGCGGAGTATGCCGCGAACCTCGGGAAAGTCATCATCGGCATCGCGAACGATCTTGCCCCAGTTAAGATCGACCGACACATTCTCGGCGTCGGCACCTCCGTGTTTGTTTACCAGGTCGACCACAGCCGCGACGGTCAGGGCCTGTGAAGCCTCCTCGCCCTCAAATTCGGTACCAAAAGCCTGTTCGAGTGCGGCAAATGTCTCCGCCCGGGCGAGGCTGTCGAGGCCGAGGTCGATCTCGAGATTCATCGCCGGATGGACAATATCACTGTCTTTGGCGTTTTGACGGATCGCAGCGATCACGGCTTTGCCGGTGCCGGTGCCGATCATTGCGTTGTCCTCCGCTGAGAATTCCCAATCCCGCGTTTCCTTGGCGTCGATGGCGGTGACACCGCTTTCTATCTCTTTTTTGAGCTGAAATCGCTTGATCTTATTAGTCGCCGTTCGCGGCAGCGGCTCGACGCGGATAATGTACTCGCGAACCCGCTGATATTCGGGTAGTTCGCGGCCGAATGTGTCCATGTTGTGCCGGATCGCTTCCTTGGAGTTGGCGATCTTTGCTTGTTTGAGATATTCAAAGTCGGGCACAATAATCGCCGCCAGTTTTTCGGCCCCGGCGCGTGCCTCGCTTTCGTCTTCGATGCCGATGATCGCCATCTCAGCGATGAGCGGGCATTTAAGATAGTGAACTTCGAGGTCCTCCGGGTGTACATTCTTGCCTGACGGCAGGACGATCACATCCTTGCCTCGTCCGACAATGTAAAGAAACCCGTCCGAGTCGATACGCCCGAGATCGCCGGAGCGAAACCATCCATCTTCCGTAAAGGACTCGGCGGTTGCAGTCGGGTTTCGAAAATAACCGTCAAACACCATCGTGCCGCGAATCAACACCTCGCCAACGCCATCCTTATCGGGATCGAGAATTTTGATCTCAGCTCCTTTCATCGGTTTGCCGACCGATCCGACGCGATTGTCACTCTCGTATGTCGCGGTCGCCGCGCCGCTCGTTTCGGTCAGGCCATAACCCTGGATGATGGTAAAGCCGAGCCTGTGAAAATCCTCTGCGACCGCATCGTCAAAGCGTGAGCCGGCTGAGATCGCGATTCTCAAATTTCCGCCAAAAGACTCGTGGACGGCACCGAAAAACTTTCGTCCGAGATTGATATTTAGCGAATCACGAAAGAATCCGTTGGCTTTGAGCATCGTGCGGAACAGAGCCTGTACGGCCCTTGGCTTTGCGGCTACAGCGTCAAAAATCTTTTTGTGAAAGAGATACCACAGCCGCGGCACCGTCGTGAGGATCGTCGGTTTGAAAATCTTCATCGATTCGCTCAATTCGGCCGGGGTAAGTTCCTTCAAATAGCCAACCTGCGGGCCAAATGTCGTCGCAACCCAAAGGTTGACGATCTGCAAATACGCGTGAAACAGGGGCAGCAAACTCAATATCCGCTCTTTATCGGATAGCTTTAGCACGTCATTTACTCCCGAAAGCTCGCCGACGATGTTGCCGTGTGTCAACGGAACGCCTTTCGGCGTACCGGTCGTCCCGCTCGTGTACATCAGCAGGGCGATGTCGCCGCCCTCGGCCTTTGGGATCTCGGTTGCGTAACTGACGGGAAAATCGGTCGACGACCAGTCATCGAACGATTGGAATCCATTATTTGAACCGAGACGCTGAGACGCCGGGGCTTTTCCAATTGCGTTCTCGGTGTCTCCACGACTCTGCGGTGAATCTATGTCCCAAACTACTGCAGGGATATGCCGTCCGAGCTTTTCCTCTATGTCTGAAAAGCGGTCGATCTGATCCGGTGATAGAAAAGCCACCTTTGCCTCGGAGTTTTCGAGGAAGTTGGTTATAGTCTCAATCTCGCCGTGCGGGTCAAGCGGGACGCAGACTGCCCCGTGATAGAGGGTTCCAAGATACGCGATCGCCCAAGATGGGTGATTTTCGCCGATCAGGGCAACGCGGTCACCAAATTTGATATTTTCCTGACTCAGCCGATACGCGACTGACCGGATGGCACGAAGCATTTCTGCAAAGGTGTAGATATTGTCTTCGCTGCCAACGACACGCATTGCGATCTTGTCGGGGCGCTGCTCAAACGATGCGATCAGCAATTTACAAAACGATTCGGCCATAATAAACCTAGGGGTTTATTTAGCTTAATCTGCCAGCAACCTAAGCGCAAGCATGTTGGCCTGCGCCCGGATCTCGGGAATCGCAGTCGATTCCCACAAAACACCTTTTAGGGCCGTGCCGAGAGTAAAAACGACGGATGACGGCAAACCGGTCTTACCGATCACCCTGCCATCCGGCGAGGCTGCGATGCCGAGCGAGAGTTCGTCGTTTCGGACATGGTTGCGGGCGATCAAATTTTTGACGAATTGCGACTCGATCCGCGTAAAATCGCTCTCAGAGCCAATGCAATTGACGAGAGCATCCGCAGTGACACGCCGCTCAGAGCCCGCTGCCGAGAATAAGATTTGAAATTTTCTGCCTTCATAATTTATCGCTCTTACTCTTCCTTTGTAAATTTCGAGACGTCCTTCGGCCTGCATTTTGTCAAGGATTACTCCCGCTTGCGGGGGCATTCGGTGACGTGCGATGTTCCAATAACGGCTGAGATGCTGCATGAAGTGGCGTTTTTCGGCGATCGGCAAACCGAGCCACAGATCCTGGGTCGCGGGCCGCAAGCTGTCGATCACTGCCCGCCAATTGCTGCCGTCGGCTTCGGCTTTGGCGATGTGGCGGCGGACGGCCTTAAGCATATCGGTTATTTGCGACATTGATTTTAGCTCGTCAGCGAACGATGGGTATGTGTAGCCAAGTTCATGCCTGGCCGGCAGCAAGCCGCGCGTGGAGATGGCATAAATTTTGCCGCGATGGTCGTGGTTGTGAAAATGAAGGGCCACATCCACCATCGACAGGCCCGTCCCGACGATAAAAACTGAAGCGTCAGATCTGATAGTTTGATAAAGCCGCGAGCTCCAGGGGTCCTGAAAATATCTTTCGGCTTTTGCGAACGATTGATCGCCCACGCTCGGATGCGGCGGCAAGAAATTGCCAAAGGCGAGCACTACCCGGTTCGATTGCAGGATCTCACCCGAGCGAAGCATTACCTCGGCCGAATCGCTATTGACGGACATATCGACGGCCACGTCATCTATCAGGTTGAGCGTGACGTTACTCTTTGGACTTGCGGCTGCATTCTCAAAAACCTCTCGAAGATACTCGCCAAAAATACGGCGAGGTACAAAATCGTGCGAATCGAACGGTTGCCCTTTCCCCGTCAGCCACTTGTGAAAATGCTCAATATCGTCTGGGAAGGCGCCCATTTTCCCTGCGGGGACATTCAACAAATGTGAGTCGCGGCTTGTCCCAAAAGCGACGCCACGACCGATCTTAGCTCGACGCTCGACGAGGTTGATCTCAAGAGCGTCCTTGCCCGCGTGTTTTAGCAGATTAACGACTAGCAGAGTACCACTGGCTCCGCCGCCTATGATCGTTATTTTCTTCATACCTATTTCCAATCGTTGTGGCCCAAAAACAAAAAGAGGCGGTGAAGCACATTCACAACCTCTCGCGAGAAATGTCCTTCTTCGTTACCGCCTACGAGGTTAGCTGTCGGGCTGGAAGCGAAGAAGTCTTCCTCTGTATTTCAGATTCGCCCCTGTCTTGCATAAGCAAAACTTTGGTTCCCCCGTGTTGTTTCCAAAAAAAAACAACTTCGGCAATTTAATTAGCGTAATTCTAAAGCAAATACCGATTTTTTTGCAAGAAATTTTGTGCTATTTGGTGGTTTGCGGTACGCGCACCCGCAGAGCCTTGGGAACGACCTCGTATGTCGCGGGGAGCTTTCCCGGTAATTCGCCATCGGTTTCGAGCAATATTTCCAGAGACGGATCGAAAGCAGAAATCTCTATCTTTCTCGCGAGTTTGCTGTTAACCTCCGTAAGCGAATTGTGGGTGCCGCGATAGAGCGTATAGGCGTTGAGGATAATCTTTGCGGTTCCGATATCGCCTATGTTGACGACATCGAGAAATCCGTCGTTTATTTTGGCGTCAGGGGCGATCATCATTCCGCCGCCGAAATAGCGCGAATTTGCAACGCAAAAAGCGATCGTTTGCAGGGTATGTTCGTCACCGTCGTCAAAGCGTACACGGACCATCGCAGGTGTAAGATCGATGACCTCCTGCAACGTGGAGACGGCAAAATTTGCGCGGCCGCGGAGGCTTTCGACCGGCAGCCAATCGAAAACCTTTGCCGATTTGACGCGTTTTACGATCTCGGCGGCAAGACCGACCGATGAAACATTCAGGAAATACCGGCTCACTTTCTTACCCGCATGGTCATCAAAAGTTACTTTGCCAGCGTCGATCCATTTCGTTTGCCCCTCGCGGAGTGTGGCTGCCGCTTCGCGATTTGTTGACGGCAGACCCAGCGTTCGCCGAAAATCGCCGCCCGTCCCAGATGGCAAAACGCCAAGCTCGACATCCTCACCCGATCGCAAAATTCCATTTGCGATCTCATTGATCGTGCCGTCACCGCCGCAGGCGATAATAAATTTACGTCCCGATATTGCCGCGCGTTGGGCCAGATCGATCCCGTCACCCTGACTCTTTGTAAATGCGACGCTGAACGCCCCAAAATGAGCCCGGAGATCGCTGGCTGTTTGCGACCACTTTTCCCGAGTCGAACCTGACGCCGATTTCGGATTTACGATCACAAGCGGCAGCGACGTGTCACCAGATAAAATATATTTGCCGTTTTTTGCCAAAGCTAGAAATGCCGTCCTTGTTTTTGTGTATCGTTTTTTACGATGATAGTCAACGGGCATAAAATAAGAGCGGCCTTTTGACCGCCCTTATGTAGAGAGTTTTGATCCGGGATTACTCTGCGAAATTAGATCTTGCTCGGTCGACGTTGGGGAACAACGAAGATTGTTTTGACGCTGACGCCATAAATGCTTCGATGTCGGCGATCGAACGCGGCAGATTTTTTGTCATCCATTCGACGCCGGTCGGGGTAATAACCATATCGTCCTCGATCCTGACGCCGATATTCTTATACTTTTCAAAAGCGGGCCGGACTTTTGCGATAAACGCTTTATTCTCAGGCGTATCAGGTAGATAGCTGAGGGCGTCCTCACGGACGTAGATGCCGGGTTCATTGGTGTAGGTCATTCCCGGGGCGAGTATCCCGGTCGAACTGACATCGTGCACATTCATGCCCAAAAAGTGGCCGAGGCCGTGCATGTACCAGATGCGATACTGCTGAGAGTTTTTGTCGGTGATCAGGCCGAGACGGAAAAGGCCGTCTTTGATCACCGTGTTCGCGGCGGCACTTAGCGTCGACATATTTACACCCGGTTTTGCGGCTTTTGCGGCGGCCTCCTGAGCGTCATAAACGATCTGATAAATCTCTGCCTGCTCCTTGGTAAATTTGCCATCGACAGGAAATGTGCGTGTCACATCAGCGGTTTGATGATCATATTCGGCGCCGACATCCATTAGAATCAGATTGCCTGATTTAACGGGGCCCGAAGCCTCTTCGTAATGCAGGGTCGTGGCGTTCGGCCCACAGCCAACGATCGACGGATAACCCCAAAAATCGGCATTGCGACGGCGGAAAGTGTATTCCACCTCAGCCTGAACTTCATACTCCATCGTCGCATTTCGGGCCATCGCCCACGAACGCATTTGAGCCTCGGTCGTGATATCGATCGCATGCTGGAGCAGCTTTATTTCATAGGGTGATTTGATCTGGCGGAGCTCGGCAAAGATCGGCTGAGCATTTGTCACCTTTTGACCTGAAAGCTGTTTTGAAAATTCGTTTTCGACGCGGAACTCACGCATGCCGTCACCATCGGCTTCGCCATCAGGCAGCAAAAGATAGATATTTTGGATCGAGGAGTCACTCTTTGCTTTGAGACTTTCGAGAAAGGCGTTTCGGGTAGAGGCATCGACAACGTTCTTGATACCGGAGACGCGTGTTGCGTCGTCGTTAGAATACATCTTGCCATTCCAAGTCTCATTTCTAGGATCGCGCTTTGGCAGGTAAATAGTCTCGTTGACCACGCCGGCTTTTTTTGAAATGACGAGCGTTGCACCGGCCTGTCGCAGATTGGTCAGGTAATAAAGATTATTCTCCTGCCGGAAAACATAGTCTACATCATTGGTGTAGAGCTTATGCTCAGCGCTGTAAAGGACCATCACGCTGTTGTCGTCCATCTTCGCGGCAACCGCCTGGCGGCGGCGGGCAAGCTCGGCCTGCCGATCCGTATCGGTAAATTTTGGCGCGGGCGGCGTAATGAAAGCGGTCGAGGGGCCAACGGCAAATACCGGCAATGCAGCCGTCATAAATGCGAAAAGTGAAATCAAGACAATCGTTTTTTTCATTTCAAAACCTCAATAGCTATGTCCCTAAAGGACGTATTTCCAAAATAGTCGGCGGCAAAGACGCGTAGTGTATAGATGCCGTTTTCGAACGTTGCGGCATCAAGGAAACCCTGATGAAATTCGTCCCCGCGAACTGCATTAGTAATAATATAATTAAATATGGTCTCACCCGTTGCTCCGGATTTGCTGCCGTTTGCGTAAACCAGCGAGATCGATGCGGACGACGGCAGACGGTCAAACTCTATTGTCCATTTTATCTCACCAGGTGCGTTTCCGTCAGGCTTAAATAGCTGATAGCCCAGTTTGTACACGCCCAAACGGCGACGCTCCGAGTTTCCGTCGGCTTGGTCGTAAGCACGGACGACGACGCGTGTCTTTCCTGTCAGTTTTATACGCGATTGACCGGCTGCGGTTTCGATTCCACGCCAATTCTCGTCGAATAGTGAAATTTTTTCAATAACTGGAGTACGTGAATCTGTCAGATTTGGCAGGACTAGAGCGTCGAGGGCGTTCATTTCGGAGCCGCTGCGTCCGGCGATGAGGTGAACGTGATTCATTGAATTCAACGTGCCGATAGGTTCGCCGGCGTTGAATTTCGCGCCGCGGGCTATACGCACGCCGGTTATTTTTCCCGCCTTATCCTTTTGAAACTGAAACCGTTCGTCGCCAAGCGGCATAGATTCCACATTTCGACCCAGCCGTAAATGAATATAGCCCATTGTCGGCATGCGGATAAGTTCCCGAAGAGTGCCGAAATTCTCAGCTGCAATTGGCCGCAAAACCTTTTCATCACGGACGAATCTCGCCGTTTCGCCGTACGCCCCGGCGATGTCGAGTCCGTTGTGAAACCAGATCTGGTCATTGCCTTCTTTCACCTCACCGCGTATTTCGGCAAGCGTTCCGGCGATGTCGCGTTTTGCCGTGGGCGGTTCAAACGGCCATCGGGCGGGTTGTTGCATGCGGAAAACTTCCGGTTTGTCACGCAAGGCGGCGATCTCATCGTCCGTTATCTCTTTGGCGGAAGACGTTTCGGAAAAGCGACGGACTATACGATTTTCACTGTCAGCAACGATCAGATCCCCGCCGCTGTCAATCGCCAAACCGGACGGTCGATTGAAACGGGCTCTAGCGGCGGCTCCGTCTTTTAGCCCGCGCTGCTGCGATGAGATCGTTCGGACAACAGGAAAGGTCTCGCCGCCGATCTGTCTGACCGAGTTGCCATCGACGACAAAAATAGTTCCGGCTTTATCAACCGTAACGGCCGTTGGCTGCACAAAGGAAGCTTCGGACAAAAGCCCATCTTTTAGATCACCACTTCCGCTGCCCGCAAGTGTCCAGACATTCCCATTTGCCTCGATAACACGAATACGGCGGTTTCCGGCATCGGCGACAAGGAGTTTGTCCTGCCAGATCGCAATCCCGCATGGGGTGTCAAATTTTGCTTGATCTCCATGACCATCGGCATAACCCTTTTCGCTACCGGCAAGAGTCGATACCCTTCCATTTTCGATCATCCGGATGCGGTCGTTGTATGTGTCAGCGACAAATATTTTGCCGTCATCTGCAACGGCGACGCCGATCGGGGCATTGAAGAGAGCGGTAGCCGCATCGCCGTCAGCAACGCCTTGCTTGCCAATGACTCCAGCAATAACAGTAACCTCGCCCTTAGCATTTACGCTCTTGATCGTATGCGAGCCGCTATCGGCGACGATGAGATCGCCGTTTTTATTGAACGCAATGCCCGATGGCGTGTCGAGCCCTGCTGCGAAGACGGTTGGCTTTCCGCCAGATATCCGCCATATCTGGCCGTTTTGGCCGTCTGAGACATATACGTCATTGCCCTTGACCGCGATGCCAAATGGTTCGCCAAATTCGCCACCGGTTCCGACTAAGGTTGATACGAATTGGTAGTGCTTGATGCTCGCCGTCGTGCCCCACCAAAACCAAACCCCCAAGGCGAGCAACGTGAGCAATATTACGCACGCCGCTACTGTGGCTATCGAATTTTTTACAGTGAATGGTTTTCGCGTCCGCGGCAGGGTCATGATTCTTGTGGTTCGTATGCGGAGGCCCGCACGTAAGTAAGGGCGTGACTCTTAAGTTCTGCTTTACGCCCTTGCTAACGCGCGGGCTTCTCCATCAAAACGTATTCTGCTACTATATCGACACAGCAATTATTTCGAAAATCAGGAGATATAAATTATGTTTTCATTACAGGACCTCTTAGGTCAGGAGCAGGGAAATCAGGCGGTCGATCAGATCAGTCAAAATGTCGGGGCCGACAGCTCGATGGTAAACACGGCTATTCAAATGGCCTTGCCGGCGCTGATCAGCGGCCTTGCAAATAATGCATCGACGCCGGAGGGCGCCCAAAATCTTAACAATGCGCTCGAACAGGATCATGCTGGCGGCGGCGTTTTGGATAATCTCGGGGGGCTCGCCGGTATGATCTTCGGCGGCGGACAACAGGCTGCTCCTCCGCGTCAGGCTGATGCGGGCGGTATTCTCGGCCATATTCTGGGCAGTAATCAAGGTGCGGTCGCTCAGGATGTCAGCCAAAAATCGGGCCTTGGCGTCGGTCAGGTCGCACAGATACTGATGTTCCTAGCACCCATCGTCATGGGCTATCTTGGTAGACAAAAGCAGCAGCAGGGCGTCGGAGCCGACGGCCTCGGCGGGCTGCTTGGCGGACTGCTCGGCGGCGGACAGCAAGCTCAGCCTCAATCGTCGGGCAACGCAATGATCGATATGGCGTCGTCGGTCCTCGATAGCAACCACGACGGCAGTGCGGTCGATGACATAGCGTCGATGGCGTTCAAGTATATGACGAATAAGTAGTCAGCTGTCATTTGTCGGTTAAAGGCTGTCCTCGCGGGCAGCCTTTTCACTTTTTTGTGTCCGGTTCGCACCGAACCAAGGTGGGCCATGATGGACCAAGAATCGGTCAATTCAGTTAATAACGAAACAAAACATCATTGCTTCGCGTAACCAATCACATCAGATCGACATCAGATAAGTCGTAAGAATACAAGTAAAAAAAATGAGGAGTTATATGACCATACAGAGTATTGTCCGACGAATGTTTGCGGGCACCATGATCGTAATGTTTGCTTTGTCTGCGATGGTGCAGGCTCGGCCGATGGCGCGGAATGTTTTTGTCCAGCAGGACGAAAAGCGTAAGCTGCCGCCGGTTAACTGGATCCGCAGCCGGACGATCGACGTCAAGCATCTCGACATTGATCTGTCGTTTGACTGGGACAAGGAACAGGCGATCGGCTCGACGGTCGTGACCTTTGCCCCGTTTGCGGATACGGATACGTTTTCATTGGACGCGGCTCTGATGACGATCGAATCGGTTACGCTAGTTGGCGGCGGTGCTCTTAAATTTACCTACGACGGCAAAAAGGACAACGATAATCTTGAGGTCACGCTCGACCGCGTTTATCGCGGCGGCGAGGACGTTAAGGTCAAGGTTGTTTACAAAACGAATTATGTAAATAACGCTAGCGACAGCGGCATTCTCGGCGGTTTTGGCCAGGGCTTAAGGTTTATCAAACCCACCGCCGACAACCCGAACAAACCCCGTCAGATCTGGTCACAAGGCGAATCGGAATTTAACCGTTACTGGTTTCCTTCGTATGACTCGCCCAACGATTTTCGCACGACCGACATTCGAGCAACGGTCGCAAAGCCATTTTTTGTCGTCTCGAACGGCAAGCTGATGGAGACCAAAGAGAACGCCGACAACACCCGCACGTTTTACTGGAAGATGGATCAGCCCTACACAAACTATCTGACATCGATCGTCGTCGCCGAGACGACGCCCGTCGTGCAGGATTTTGACGGCATACCGGTCTATAACTATGGCTATGTCAACGAGACGAAAGAAGTTGCCGCCACGACAAAGAATCTGCCGGCGACGATGCGGTTTTTCTCGGACGTGACCGGCGTTAAATATCCATACGCTAAGTATTCACAGGCGTTTGTCGAAGATTTTGGCGGCGGTATGGAGAACATTTCCGCGACGACTCAGATCGAGGAGATGATCCATGACGAGCGCGAATTGCTCGACAACGACAGCGAAGGGCTGCAGTCGCACGAACTTGCCCATCAGTGGTTTGGCGACTATGTGACGTGCCGCGATTGGGGGCAGATATGGCTAAATGAGAGCTTTGCGACGTATATGCAGCATATGTGGACCGAAAAGCTTAAGGGCCATGAAGAGTTTCTTTACGCTGATCTGCGAAACAGCCATGATCAAGTTCTTGGTTCATGGGCACAGGGCAATCGTCGTCCGATCGTAACTAAATATTACGCGAACAAAGACGGGATGTTTGACAACTACGCCTATCCCGGCGGCGGCTCGGTGCTCCACATGCTCCGCAAGCACCTCGGCGATAAGCTTTTCTCCGCGTCGCTCAAAAATTACCTAACCACGAACGCTCACCAGCCGGTTTCGACCGAGGACCTGCGGATCGCGGTCGAGGAAACAAGCGGTCAATCGATGGATTGGTTTTTTGACGAGTGGCTCTACAAGATGGGGCATCCGATCTTTAGCGTCACGCAAAACTATGACGAAGCGTCGAAAAAGCTGACGCTCAACGTCAAGCAGACGCAAAAGCTCGACCTCAACAACGAATTTCCGCAAACCGAATTTTTTCAGACTTACGTGGACGTGGAGATCGACAACAAGGTGACCCGCGTTTGGCTGAAGCCACAGGCGGAGAATGTGTTCACCTTCGATGCCGCGACGAAGCCAAAGCTTGTAAATTTCGATTACGAAAGCACGCTGCTAAAGGAGATGAAGTTCGAAAAGTCGACCGACGATCTGCTGTATCAAATGGCGAACGACAAAGATGTGCTTGGACGCCGTTGGGCGATGGGCGAGCTTGAAACCAAGGCCGCAAATGCCGGTGACAAAGAACGTATCGTTGCGGCCCTTATTACCTCGGCGGAAAAAGATCCGTTTTGGCGTATCCGCCGTGCCGCTTTGTCGGTGATCGCAAACATCTATTCGCCCGACCCGCCTCAGGGGCAAGATCGCCCGGCGGTCAAGCTTGATGCCAATGTTGAGGCGGCTCTTTTGCGGCTTGCGACAGACAAACAGCCGCAGATCAAGGGCGAAGCACTCGAACTGCTCGGCGAGACACAGGATAAAAAGTACGGCGATCTTTTCTTCGCTGGGCTAAATGACCGCAGCTATGGGGTCATCGACCAATCGGCACTCGCAATCGCACGGGTCAAAGATCCGCGTGCATACGACGCTCTCGTTAAGCTGACCAACACGCCGTCGTGGAAAGGCCGAATTCAGATCGCCGGATTGAACGGACTTGGTGAGCTTGGTGACAAACGTGCGTTCGAGATCGGTTATAAGACCGCGACGGACAAAACTGCACCGCGAGCGGCCCGTTCGGCGGCTCTCGTAATTGTTGGTTCGACAGGAAAAGGCGATCCGCGTGCTTATCCGCTGATATTCGAAAAATTTAAGGCCGCTTTTGATAGGACAAATATCCAAGGCATCATCAACGGAATGCAGGCGTTTATCGCGATAGCTGATCCGCGCGGACAAGAGGCGTTTGACATGCTTAAGGTCAAATTCAAAGACCAGCCGGGAGCATTGCAGGCGATCACTCAGCACGAAGCGCTGTTCAAAGCTGCGTTAAAGCCATAGTAATAGGGCCGTACCATCAAAAGAGACCACCTCAGTTTTGGGGTGGTCTTTTCCATTGCCGCTGTGTTGTTTTGGTAATTGCCTATGGTTGTCGACAGATGCGGTAGGCCGCATTGTACGTAGGATTGTTCAGAAACGTTGTGATCCCTTTGTAACAGGTTCCATCCGAAGCAAACCCGTCGAATACCAGATTGGTGGTGCCGCCAACGAGTGTAAAGTGTAGAGATTTATTGGGCAGAGCACTCTGATCCCAAAATCCCGTGTAGACATTTGAGCCAGAAACGAAGAGTGAGCCTCCGAGGAAAAACCGGAGCACGAGACGGCTTTGGATCGAACCCGGTGAGACCTCGCAATCGTAAAAAGAGGCCAACGCGCGACCGCTGCATGAGGAAACAAGGTAATTTCCCTGCGTAATGATGTTGTCCGGATAGGTTATCGTCGGTGTAAATGATTGAACATTGTTCAGCGGATTTATCTCGCCGACGGTGGTAGTTGATGCGGTCGAGGTCAGCGTCGGAGTCGTGGTTGCAACCTGAAACTGGAAGCCGAATGTCACCGACCTGGTCTCGTTTGGCAACAGCGTGCCGAGATTGCAGGTGACCTTTGTGCGATTTGGCGGTAAGGCCAGCGTGCAGCCGCTCTGCAGGGTGCCGATGAGCTTGCCGAGAATATAAGTGTTCGGGCTCGTGTTCGTTACCGGAAAATCGATGACGATCTTGACTCCGTTAGCCGTGCCGCTGCCGATGTTTTGAACGGTAGTGGTGTATTGATTAGTAGTTTCAACTAGCGGTGTTGCCGATCCCTGCCAGGCTGAGACCGCAAGGTCCGGAGCCTGGGCCAAAGCCGTTGCGGCGCCGGCCGAGCCGAAGCCTGTAACGATAAAAAGAAACAACAAAACGAAAATGTTTTTAGACATTTGATCTTCTCCTAATTGATTTTATTTACAAAACTTGCGTCTTGTATTGGAGAGAACGGACGGGCACCGCGATTCTTGCAGAACATCTCGGCGATAAAGCCAATATATAGAATATTTAACGATAAAAAGACCACCTCAGTTTTGGGGTGGTCTTTTCCATTGTCGCTGTGTTTGGTTTCGAAGGCTTAGAGTTCGCAGACGCGATAGGCTGAGTTGTAGACCGTGCTGCTCGGGAATGTTGTGATCCCCTTAAAGCACGCACCGTTGGACGCAAAGCCATTGAATTCAAGCTCACCATCGACTGTGAAGTGCAACGACTTATTGGGTAGCGTAGCTTGATCCCAGATCCCTGTGTACATCGGATAACCAGTCACGCCGAGTGTGCCGCCGAGGTTAAAGTCGAGCGATAGACCGGTCTGGATCGAGCTTGGCGACAATTCGCACTCATAAAACGATGTCAGCCCGCGTCCCGTGCACGACGAAACGATGTAGGTGCCCGAGCCCATAATATTGTCCGGATATCGGATAGCCGGCGTGGTCGCGCGGATGTTGTTGTTCGGGTTGTTTTCCGGTTGTGTGCCGGCTGATGCGGTAGTTTTGAACGTTGGAGCGGTCGTTGCGACCTGAAACTCAAACGTAAAGGTTACAGACTTGGTCTGATTATTGCCGAGGCTGCCGACATTACACGTGATCTTATTACCGGCTGTCGAGCAAGTGCCCGAACTGGCTGAAACGCCGGTGAGTTTGCCTAAAATGTACTTGTTTGGGCTGGTGTTTGTCAGCGGAAACTCGACCACGATCGAGACGGCCTGAGCGGAGCCGTTGCCGATATTTCTTACACGGGTAGTGTATTGATATGGCGATTCGACTAGCGGTGTTGCGTTGCCCTGCCACGCCATCACCTCTAAATTTGGGGTCCCCGCCATTGCGGCGGTTGTGCCGAATACGGTTGCGATTAAAAGTAACGACAAAGCGAAAATGTTTTTTAACATGTGAAATTCTCCTGATTGTTTTTAATTAGCGACTTGCGTCGTGTAACAGGAGAACGGGAGGTTATAAATTTTCTTGCAAAAAAGATTTGCGGAGGCCCGCGAGTGAGCAAGGGCGTAGTGCGTATATTGAGTTGAAAGTGACGCCCTTACTGACGTGCGGGCTTCTGCATCAGACTGCGAGCCCTTCCATGAGTTGACTCAAGACCCACAACTCACTAGACTCATAACTATCGACGTGGTGAGTTATTGCAACTTGCGGCCACGTAAAATAAACCGCTAAACAGCAAAGAGTCGAACGAATCTTACGAAACTCTGTGCTTGTTTGAGCATGGGGTTTTTATATTTGCGATTTGCGAATTATTGATTTGCGAATGGAGCAACGATGAACGAGATCGACCTTATAGCACGCACCAAGAAGTTTGCTCTTAGGATAATTAAGTTGGTGGATGCACTTCCGAACACACTGGTTGGGAGAACTATCGGAGGCCAACTGATCCGCTCCGGTACTTCCGTTTCGGCGAATTATCGAGCGGCATGTCGTGGAAGGTCAAAAGCTGAATTTATAGCAAAGCTCGGTATAGTTGAAGAGGAAGCCGATGAAAGTTGCCACTGGCTCGAAATGATCATCGAAGCCGAACTAATGGACGAGCGGTTAGTTAAAGATCTACTTCGCGAAGCCAACGAGGTCACCGCAATAATGGCAGCGTCGAAACGAACAGCGAAGAGTAGAAAATAAACGATCGACATTCGCAAATCGAAATTCGAAAATGAAAACTTTCCTTGAATTGCTAAATGAGAAAATCATCGTCTTTGACGGTGCGATGGGGACGTATTTGCAGTCGTTGAGCCTGCCGATCGAGGATTGGGGCGGGCCTAACTTTGAGAACTGCTCCGAGAATCTGCTCTATACGCGGCCGGATGCGATCGAGGCGGTGCACACCGCGTTTTTGGATGTCGGATGTGATGTGATCGAGACAAACAGCTTTGGCGGCAGCGAGGTTGTGCTGGTCGAGTTTGGGATAGCTGAGAAGACGTATGACGTCAATTTAAAGGCGGCGGAGCTGGCGAAACGCGTGGCGAGCGGCTATTCGACCTACGACAAACCGCGTTTTGTTGCCGGTTCGATCGGGCCGGGAACCAAGCTGCCGACGCTTGGGCATATTACTTATAACGATCTGAAGGCGGCCTATGTGGAACAGGTTCGCGGGCTGATCGATGGCGGTGCCGATCTTTTAATGGTCGAGACTTGTCAGGACCTATTGCAGACAAAAGCAGCCTTAGCGGCCATTTACGAGCATTTTGAGAAGACAAAGATCAAGCTTCCGGTGATCGCATCGGTGACGATCGAGATATTCGGGACGATGCTCAACGGCACCGAGATCGGAGCGGCTTTGACCGCGCTGGAACCGTTTCCGATCGACGTAATCGGCATGAACTGCGGCACGGGGCCAAAGCACATGGCTGACAGTTTCCGATATCTCTGTGAAAATTCGCCAATACCTGTCTCGGTTTTGCCGAATGCCGGTCTACCAGAGGTCAAGGACGGTAAACAGCATTACGATGAGACGCCGGAGAGTTTTGCGGCACAGGTCGAGCATTTTGCTAACGATTTTGGAGCGAATATTGTCGGTGGCTGTTGCGGCACTTCGCCGGAGCATTTGCGGCAGGTTGTCGAGCGTCTGAGCGGTAAATCACCAAAAGCGAGAAACGCAAAATTGACGCCATCGGCCTCGTCGATCTATTTTCAGCAGCCATATACTCAGGACGCTTCGTTTTTGATCGTTGGCGAGCGGGTCAACGCATCGGGTTCGAAGAAAATGCGAGATCTGCTCGATGCCGAGGATTGGGACGGGCTGATCTCGCTTGCCAAATCGCAGGAGAAGGAAGGGGCTCATATTCTTGATGTAAACGTCGATTTCGTCGGCCGAAATGGCGTCACGGATATGCACGAATTGGCTTCACGTCTCGCGACGGCGGTCAAGATCCCGCTAATGTTTGACTCGACCGAGTGGGAAAAGATGGAGGCAGGGCTCGAACACGCGGGCGGCAAGAGTCTATTAAATTCAACAAATTACGAAGACGGCGAAGAGCGTTTTCTGAAAGTGCTCGATCTTGCCAAGCGTTTTGGTGCCGGCGTCGTCATTGGCCTGATCGACGAAGCGGGTATGGCTCGTTCGTTCGATGACAAGGTCAGAATTGCTCGACGTGCGTACAAACAAACGGTCGAAAACGGTATTCCCGGACACGATATTTTCTTTGATCCGCTTGCTCTGCCGATCTCGACCGGCATCGAGGAAGACCGCAAAAATGCGGTCGAGACGATCAACGCGATCAAGCAAATTCATGAGGAAATGCCGGATGCGAATATTATCCTCGGCGTTTCAAATATCTCGTTTGGCCTCAACCCGGCGGCTCGTGTTGTGCTCAATTCCGTGTTTTTGCACGATTGCGTCGACGCGGGAATGAACTCTGCGATCGTCAATGCGTCAAAGATATTGCCGCTGATGCGTTTCTCAGAGCTTGAGATCGACACTGCGCGCGATCTGATCTATGACCGCCGAAAATTTGACGGCGACATTTGCATATACGATCCGCTTGGCGATTTTTCGAATATGTTTCAGGGGAAATCGGCCCAGTCGATCAAGCCGGACATTTCGAATCTGCCGATCGAAGAAAAACTAAAACATCACATCATCGACGGCGAGCGCATCGGGTTGGAAGATTCACTCAAGGTAGCACTAGAAAAATACCCGCCGCTTGAGATCATCAACGACCTGTTGCTCGATGGTATGAAAACGGTCGGTGAACTGTTCGGCTCGGGACAGATGCAGTTGCCCTTTGTGCTGCAATCGGCAGAGTCGATGAAGGCCGCCGTTAAATTCCTCGAACCCTTTATGGAAAAGGTCGAGGGCTCGAATAAAGGCGTCCTCGTTCTCGCGACGGTCAAGGGTGATGTACATGACATCGGCAAGAATCTGGTCGATATTATCTTGACCAATAACGGCTACAAGGTAATAAATCTGGGAATCAAACAGCCGATCGATGATATTCTCCGTGCTGCCGAAGAATCGAATTGTGACGCCATCGGGATGAGCGGTTTGCTAGTAAAATCGACCCTCATCATGCGCGACAATCTCGAACTGATGAACGAACGCGGCATCAAAGTCCCGGTCATTTTGGGAGGAGCGGCTCTGAATCGTCGCTATGTCGACGCGGACCTGATACCGCTGTTTAACGGCAAGTTGTTTTATGCTCGTGATGCTTTCGACGGGCTGCACGCGATGGACGAATTGACGAGTGGTGAGTTAACTGAGTCTGTTGAGTTCGTTGAGACAAAAGCCGTCGCCCTTGGAGCCGACACCGATATTATTACAGTTGGTGATGAGGAAGATCTTGTCGGAGAGGATGCCAAACTGGGCAAGGCGGCGGCGCGGGTTTCGACTCGTTCGGCGGGTGACTCGACGCATACAACAAGGTCGGAGATCGTTGCTGTCGAACATTTGCCGAAAGCGCCGTTTTACGGTTCAAAAGTTGTCGAGATTACTGATTTGACAAAGGTTTTTGATTTTATTAACGAGACGGCGTTGTTCAAAGGGCAGTGGCAATATAAGCAGGGAAAATCTTCGAAAGAAGAGTATGACGAACTGCTCAAGGCGACCGTCTATCCAAAATTCGCCGAGATCAAGGCACAGGCGATCCGGGAGAAATTACTTGAGGCAAAGCTCGTTTATGGTTATTTTCCGTGTCAGTCACAGGGAAATGATCTGATCATTTATCAGGACGATGAAAAGACCGAACGGATGCGATTTACTTTCCCGCGACAGCCGGCCGATCAGCGTGGCGGTAAAAATTTATGCATTGCAGACTATTTTGCGTCAGTCGATGGTACTACCACCCCGTCGCCCAAAGCGGCGACACCCCTCCTAAGCAAGGAGGGGAACCAGATGGATGTTGTTGCTTTCCAACTTGTCACAATGGGCCGGAAGGCGAGCGAGCATTCGGCGAAGCTGTTTAAGACCGATAATTACACTGATTATCTGCTGTTTCACGGCCTGTCAGTCGAGTCTGCCGAGGCTCTCGCGGAGATGTGGCACAAGCGTATTCGCGAAGAATTGGGGATCGCGGGAGCGGATGCACCGGAAATGGCAAAGTTATTTCATCAGGGCTACCAGGGGTCGCGGTTTAGTTTTGGTTATCCGGCGTGTCCGAATATCGAGGACCAGACAAAGCTGTTTGAGCTGCTCGAACCAGAGCGCATCGGTGTCGAACTGACGGACGAATTTATGCTCGACCCCGAGCAATCCACCTCGGCGATCGTCATCCATCATCCGGACGCGAAGTATTTCAATATTGAGTAAATTCGATTAAAATTAGCGCTATGACAAGTGTTCAATACATAACTGACACCGCGGGGCATAAAACGGGCGTTATCTTGCCGATTGAGGATTACGAAGAAATGCTCGAAGACTTGCATTTCGGAGAAGTTGCCCGTGAAAGTAAGGACGAACCTAGACGTGATTTCTTCGAGGTCGTTGAGGAATTGAGGACAAACGGCGATATCGATGTATAAGGTGACGATTACTAATCGTGCCGAAAAGGACTTGAAACGCTTGAGCGGGCGACGAAGAATCGGATTGCAACCGCAATGGCAGATCTTGCGAAAGAACCTCGTCCAACAGGTTGTCGCAAGATTCAGAGCGAGGAAGGCGTGTGGCGACTTCGCGTTGGCGACTGGCGAATTGGATATATAATCGATCAGGTTAAGCAGGAGATAACCATAATCAGGATTGCTCATCGGCGAGAGTTTTACGCCTGAGTTGTCTCATCCCACCATCCCGATGCGAAGTATTTCAACATCGAATAGTCATTTACCAAAAATAAGAAAAGGCGGGTTAAAGAGTAGTTTCTTCTACCCGGCGGTTGTATTTTACGGCGTAGGTGTAAAACTGACATTCGAAAGATTGCCGTTGATCGCGATATTCTGAGGGGTATAAGTAAATCGCCTGCCTGCCACGCTGATCGTGTAATTCTGGCCGGATGCAATATTCGAAAAGCTGAATACACCGAAAGAATTGGTTACTACAGACTGTCCCGACCCGCCTTGCGGTGTGAGCGTCACAAGGGCACCGGACATACCGCGTCCGCTGCGGCCCAACACGCGGCCTGAAACCGTAACAAGTGGTGTCGCGATCGTAAAATTTACATCTGAAATATCGAAGAAAATATTGCCAGTCGCCTGCACCTTTATCCGGCCTGTCGTCGTATTGACACTGGGAATTGTTACCGATTGCGTACCATCATTTGGCGTTGCAGCAACTAAAACAGTCGGAAACGTCAGGCCGCCGTCGGTCGAAAGTAGGATGTCAACATTTGCCGCGTTTACCGGTGACAGATTGCTGTTTGCGACATTCCAAGTGACGGTTTGCGGCGTGCCGCCGGCGTAATTGACGGCCGTATTTGGAGCTGTGACGCTGAATGGGCCCGCGAGGGAACTGACATTGACCTGTGACGTCGCCGTATTAATGCCACCGCCGGTTGCACGGTTGTCGCGGACGACCACCTGAAAGGTCAGCGTACGGTTCATCGACGACATCAGCTCGCCTGTCAGACACGGCGTCGCTCTGCCGCCGCAGTCGTAGGTTGACGGCGGGACATTTGCGTAATTGAGAATATACGTAAGCGATGGGAAATATCGTGTGCCGCTGGTCGTTGGTAGGTAAGGCCGGAAAATGGGCCGCGCGGTGCCGTCGCCATCGGAATTTGGAACTGCAGACGTGCCTGTTGAACCGCCGGTGTTATACTGCTGCCAGTCATACGTGAGCGTATCGCCATTTGCATCTGTCGCGCTAGCTGTTAGCGAGAACGGTGTTTGTATCGGGATGGTGAAATTACCCGGTCCGGTAACCGTCGGCGGAGTGTTACCCGTCGATGTCGTTGCCGCACAATTGTTGCCCGTACCTGTTTGGCTATACGCGACGATCTCTTCTAAGCTGCGGACATGAAACGTATCAATACTATTCAGAGCCAGGTCTTGATTACCGCAGATACCGGCATAGGCCATAATTGTGATGCCGCTGCCTGGTTCATACGAATTTGCAGCGTTGCGATTTGAACTCGAACAGTTACTAACCGAACCATTGAACGTATGATTTCCACCCCACTGATGCCCCATCTCGTGGGCAACGTAGTCGATCGAAAACGGATCGCCGACGGGATTGGCCCGCCCGGTGGTTCCAGCCCCCTTGCTAGCGCCACATGGGACGCCTAGCTGAGCAACGCCGCCGCTGCCGGTTGTAAATACATGGCCAATATCGTAATTCCCGGAACCGATGACGGTGTTTAGATTTGGGGTATTCTGACTCAAGGCACCCGTCCCGTTTGAATACGGGTCATTGGCCGACGTGCAAGGGACGCCGCCGCAGGTCTGGTCGCCGGCGTAAGTGACTAGATTGTTATTCGCCACCATGACCATGCGCATCGATAGGTCTTTTTCATAAACTCCATTGACGCGATTCATGATTACAACCTCGGCAGCAAGACAGTTTGCGATGGTATTAGAGCCGCCCGAAACTGCGTTGCAGTATTCCCAATTACCTGCGAGAGCCAGCCTATATGTTCGAAGCTGTGTTCCCGATATGACCTCAGGGGCGGTCTCAGCGATAAAATCTTCCGCTCTCGTAGACTTTAGTTCGGTTATGGATCTAAACCGCTTTTCGCCGACCTCGCAGGTGAAATCTCCGGGTTTGCGCGCGTCGGATTTGAAATAGCTCATATACACATCCGGTCTATCCGCGGTATATGGATCTAACACGACCGTCCCGGTAGATGAAAGGATGTACGCATGAAAGCCGCTTGGCAGCAGGTCAAAGCGTACGGTCGCGGTCGGGTCGTCGATGCCTTGGCCGCGATACGTTGCACCAAGCTCGGGAAATTTTTTTAGCAGACCCGGCTCGACAACCAGCGAATGCTCGATGCTGAACCGCTCAAACTTGCCGTCCGGCATCGGCAGCGACAATATAATACCGGTGCCTCCAGAAAACTCTTCGGGTGCTTTACTAAGCAACTGCTGCAGCCGATCTTTGTCTAACTCGAACGCGGCAAATCTATCCGGTGTTTGCACCTGTTCGACTAAATTCTTGCGAAGACCAGCCGCATCGACTCTATTCCAAATGCCGTCATCGTCCGCAAATACCCTAAGTGCGGCTAACATGACGATAGCGGTAACGATGATCGTGAATGAGAGAAACTTTGGTCGGTACATCTGATACTCCTAATTGATCAAAAAGGTGCTTGTCAATGTTACGCTCCGTGGCCGGATGTTGTCGAGCCCTGAAACACTACGCTCTACGCTAGTAGCGTGGCGTCGTTCAGGCCGAAACATTCCAAAAATGGTAATATCTATTTTTTGCGAAATGACTGACGACCTGACCACGATCACCAAGAATACGCCCGCCGTCATGCCACAGGCACCGCTCGTGCCCGAACCGGAGGAGTTAGAAGTCCTGGGAATGACGGAAAAGATCGGTTTCCGACTGGCCCACCAAATGAATCATGGCGTTTGGAAACGTCTAATGACGTTGGGCCAGCGGCATATAGGTTCGCTGTGGATATATCTTGCTACCTATAACTTAATGAACGTATTCGGTATCGAGAATGTCGAAAATGCTGAGATCGACAGACCGCTCGTGCTGGTTGCAAATCACCGGTCTTTCTTTGACATGTATACCGTGTCGAGCGTGATATTTCGCCGGACAAAGCGGCCGGTAACATTGTTTTTCCCCGTGCGCGCCAAATTTTTTTACGATAATCCAGCAGGTTGGTTTGTCAATTTTGTGATGGGGTGGTTTTCGATGTACCCGCCCTTTTTTCGCGAAGACCGCGAAGCCCGGAAGAGGGAATTTGACAAGTATTCGGTGCGGCGGCTTATTCAGATTTGCTCGGAAGGCCACGGCCACATGATCGGGTTTCACCCTGAGGGCAAACGTAACCTCGTTGGCGGGCCGTATGATCTGCTTCCGGCCCAGCCGGGTATCGGCAAGGTCATATACGCTGCCCGGCCACAGGTGATCCCTGTATTTATTGCCGGACTAGGCAACGATCTGCCGAAACAAATTATGGGAAACTGGACGGGCGGGCCAAAGGTCCGCATTTGGTTTGGCGAGCCGATCGATCTTAGCGAGTTTTACGCCAAAACCGACCGCATCCGGACGCATAAGGAGATCGGGGATTATTTGATGCTAAAGATCGCCGAACTGGGGGAAAAGGACAGGAATTTACCCGCGAATAACACGAATTAAAGCCAGTCGTGCCATTTGTGTAATTCGTGGCTAACCCTTCCTTACTTTGGGGCGGTATCTGTGTTTGATTGGTTGATAGCGACCTGCGGCGTGAGGTCGGCTTCTTTTTGCAATTCTTCGGGTGACTTCCAACCGGCTTTCTTTAATACCTCGATCGCAAACCTGACCGGGACGGCCATATTCGCCGCCGTATTTTCCGTAAAAACTCCAAAATTAACGCCTATCACCCGGCCCGCCTGCCCAAACAGTGGAGCACCGGAACCGCCCTCAGCCGTTTTGGCGTCATGGACGATTCGTTTTGCGTCGAGATCGGTGATCGCACCTTGGGTCGTAAGCGGTACGATCTTTTGCGACTGGGCGAGAAAATTGATCAGGTTTTGGCGCGAATTGCCAAACCGCTGATTGATCGATTTAGCTTCGTCGTCGTCAACCATCGCGAGCAGACGGTCGGGGCCGCTCGGGTAGCCCATCGTGACTACTGTTTTGCCGACAGCCGCCGAGTCACCATCGGTATCAAGCGGTATCGCCGGAACCTCTGAGGGCAGCATCGTCGGGTCGATCATGCCGACCGCGACATCTTCGCGGCCGCCGACTTGTTTTACCTTAAGCGTAAACGGCTGGGCAAAATTGGGGAAATAGATGACCAGGCGTTTTAGTCGTGCTCGTCCGTTTGCCGCCCGCATCATTTGTTTGACCTGGTCGTCCTCCTCCCACGGTTGGACGACATGGCGATTTGTCACTATATAGCCGCCGCCCACGTGAAAGCCCGTGCCAATAAAATCGTACTCGACCGGCGAACCATTGCCCTCGATCGTCAGCCCGATCTGCGGCGGATTGACGGGGCGGCCCGGCTCTTCGGATTGAGTGGGTTCGTAAGGATTGGGACGAAAAGCCTGCGGATCTGCGTAGCGAAGCACTTTACCCGTCCGTTTATCGACCAGATCATAAACGCCGACGATCAGACAAACCGCACCGCCGTACTCGACCCGCAGATTTGGTGCGAGCGAGACGGTTTTCATCAGGTCCTTGTTGGTCTTGTCCAGTTCACCAATCTGGTCGTTCGTCTGGCCGAGCTTTTCTTCGAGCCTTTTAATGACCTCGCTCTGTTGCTCTGATTGCTTGCGGCTCTCGCGAAGCTCTTTGCTGACGGCAAAGCCGATGTACAAGATGCCGGTGATAAACGCTATCACGAGCACTAATGCGATCAATTTGCTCGTCCAGCTTATCTCGCGTGATAATTCGAGGACGAATTCACGCAAAAACGCCTTTGCGTCATCACGTTTTGCAGACGATGCGGAATCAATCGCGGCATCCTCAATAAAACGCGAAATATGCGGCTGCTCGCGATTTGTGGTAATAAGCGAAGATTTTGTTTCGAGCGAAAAAAACGAAAATGAGATGTCAGAATTATCCAGTGAGATAACGTCGCCATCCATGATCGCTATAAAACGGCGAATTGGCTCTTCGTTGATCTGCAGGCCGAGCGAATCGTTAAAATCTACGATCCGATAGACACCGTCTGAGTTTTCGAGATCGAACCAAGCGGCCGACCCGTCCGTCGCCGGTGTATGTATCTGCAGATCGGACGCCTCATCCGAACCGATACGAATGCGTTCCTGGGAAAAGAATTCGGTGCGTTTCTCAAGGCCGACCGTGATGTGGATGATTATGCCGACTGCCATGGATAGTGAATAGTGAACAGTGAAAAGTTAACAGTGGTCAGCCATTGGTTAACTGTGATTAGCATACCAAAAAGCAAACATATTAAACTACTTCTTATCACTATTCACTGTTCACTGTTCACTGTTCACTGTTCACTATTAACTTTTATGGCAAAGCCAAAATTTATAAATAATCGTGCCGAACTCGAAAAACTCGCCCCGATGCTCAAGGCGCCGATTAAACGGCAGGTATTTGTTTGCACGGGCAAATCATGCGCGGCAGTGGGCGGCGAAGAAGTAATGGCCGAATTTGCGCGGCTTATGGAAGAAAAAGGCATCCGTCAGGGCAAGGAATCAAAGAGCCGCAACCCGATGGGCGAGGTCCTCCTCACGACGTGCGGCTCCATCGGCTTCTGCTCAGTCGGCACCGCCGTCATGGTCTATCCGGACGGCACAATGTACGGCCAAGTCCAACCCGAAGACGCAGCGGAGATCATTGAGGAGCATTTGGAGAAGGGGAAGGTTGTGGAGAGGTTGGCGTTAATGGAATTGTGAGCTTTCACGGCCAATGAGAGCTAAAAGGGAAAGATGCGTGAAAAAAATCTAAACCAACTGCTGTTTAACTGTTTGAGTTGCTTCTCGTCGTAAATGTCGTCTGTAACAATTGTACGGCTTGGACTGCACACTGTTGGCATAACCATCTCTTTACCGTAAGCATAAACCAAATACTCTTTACCCGGCTCAACGTAAAATCCGCAGGCTAAACCAAACGTCGTTGGAATGGTAATTTCCGATTGTTTTGCACCTTTCCACGCTTTTACAACTTTGAATTTAACAATCAACAAGCCATCTTGCTTTACGTTTGCGTTGTCTTTGTATTCAAGAGCTTCTCCGACAAAAACAGCCTTGGCTTTTGCGAACTCACGGCGATAGTTAATCTCATCGCACGAACAAGCTGATGCACTGGAAGTACAAAACAAAAGTAACATAAGATAGGGCGAAATTTGGCAAAATATCTTCTTGAACATAAAGACCGCATCGAAAACAATCTAGAAACGACGAGCTACTTGTTAATATCGTCCGTCGTTGATAATACACCAACTGCGGTATTATCAACGACGTTTTTTTGCAGAAGCCCGCACGTTAGTAAGGGCGTAACATTCAAGCTGCGGCTGGCGTTGATCGAGATGTGCAAAAATCGTGATACAATCTAGGCGATGAGTTCTGAAATTCTTGATCGAATCACTTCAAATCCCCGACAGGCTGGTGGGCGGCCTTGTGTTCGCGGAATGCGTATCCGCGTCAAGGACGTGCTTGATATGCTTGCTGGTGGAGCGACCGAAAAAGAAATTCTGGCCGACTATCCCTACCTTGAACTCGACGACATCAAAGCCTGCCTTGAGTATGCTTCAAGACAGGTAGACCATGCCGTCGTGATGGTATCCTGATGAATTTCCTTGTCGATGCCCAGCTACCGCCTGGATTGGCCGGTTGGCTAACCGAAAAAGGCCACACCGCAACTCACGTCAATGATATTTTTCTCACCTCCGCCGAAGATCCTGAGATTTGGGATCATGCGGTCGGGAGCGATTCGATAATAATCACCAAAGACGAAGATTTCTCAGAGCGGCTATCGCGAGCAACTGACGGCCCCGTTGTCGTATGGCTTCGTATCGGAAACGCAACTAATCGCAATCTCTTTCAATGGCTTGAGCCACGATGGAAATCGGTCATCCAACTATTGGAAGATGGAAATCGGTTAGTTGAGGTTCGATAACAGTCAACGTGCGGCTCCATCCGCTTCTGCTCAGTCGGCACCGCCGTCATGGTCTATCCCGACGGCACAATGTACGCCCAGGTCCAGCCCGAAGACGTAGCTGAGATCGTTGAACAACATATCGAAAAAGGAAATGTGGTGAAGCGATTAGAGCTGATGGAGTTGCAGAAGCCCGCACGCCAGTAGAAGTAAAGAACCCTTAACTCGATTCTTTTCGATGGGCCATAACCAGATCAATTACATTCTTAGCGGTTGAATCGACCTTGACAGATTTTCTCTTTATACTTTTGTATCCTGGAGAATCGGAAAATACATCATAGGTTCCTGCTAGCAAGCAGATCGTATATTCTCCGTCCGCATTGGATTGAGTCGTTGTTATTAGTTTCGTTGATTTATCTCGTAGACGGATAGTAGCCGCTGGTATTATCCACCCATCGACACTGGTAACTCTTCCAACGATGCCGCCACACGTTATCTGAGCACTGGCGGGCGTTACACTAAAGAGGACGGGCAGTAACAAAGTAAGCCAAGATATTTTTAATCTACGCATAAAGGTCACAAAACATGATTAGTTGCCAACGTCGTTGATGATACACCAACTTCTGCATCATCAACGACGTTGGATATCGAAAACTAGGGCGTTTTCTTTTTCTTGGTGAGGCCTGATTTGCGTTTGGATTTGCGAACGAAGCCCATGGCCCCATACAGGGGATGTCGTCGCCGTAGGTGGCAGTGCCAGCGACGCCCTGGCCGATCTCTCCTATCTACCGCCGAGGTGAAATATTTTTTTGAGCCTCCATTTGATCCTTTGGCCAAGTGTCGGCTTGAGCAGGTAGTAGGCAATTATTTCGACTTTGGGATTTAGCTGAACATCAACATTTCCGCTGCTCTTGGCTGGTTCCGACAAAGGAAATTCCAAGCCCTCATAACCTTCCTTCTTAAAGACCAGGACGGGACCGGTGATCAATGGATCGATCTTCGTCAGGTCGATCTGGAACTGACCCTTTTCATCAGTGACGACCGCGAAATTCGTGTTTTTTAAGCTTATGTTTGCGAAGGGCAGCGTCTCGACCTTACCGTCCGCCATCTTTGCGGTTACTGTTCCGTGAATTACATTTTCTTTGCTTGCTACCGGAGGAGCTGTGTTTTGGGAAAAGGTTTGGCTCGCCGCGGTCAACGAAAGCAGTAAAACCCCCGTCGCCGCAAATTTGGAACTATTGTCTATGGGAGCTTGTCGCCCCCAATTTTCAATTTGTTTCGGCAGATACACGCCGCAGACGGAATTGTTATTTTCCCGCTGTATCCGCTCGATCTCGCCCCACGACATTTTGGAAAAATCGACTATAGATTTGCTGCAGTCCCCGCAAAGCCGGCCACCGTCAACCGGTTTCATCTCTAACCAATTTTGATCGCAAAATCTTGGTTTTGGTATCTTCATACTCGTGTATGATGCTCAACCCCGCATCTCCGTTAGTATCTCATCAACAACTTTTTTGGCATCGCAGAAGAGAATCGAGCGACAAAGCTCCCCTCCTTACGAAGGAGGGGTGGCACCCGCTTCGGGTGACGGGGTGGTTCTGTCGCCGGCGACAAAGTGACTTCGGATAACGTCGAGAACCCATTCCGTGTCTTCAAAAACCCTCTTATTCTCGAATCGGATTACTCTTATCCCATGCGACTCTGCGTACTCACGTTTGGTTCGATCATTCAAGCCCGGATGTTCGACATAATGGCCTTCTCCATCAAGCTCGATAGCAAGTTTCGCCGACGGGCAGTAAAATTCGAAGATGTAGTTTCCGATGCTGTGTTGGCGGCGAAATTTGCGTCCGTCGAGCTGTGAGTTTTTTACGAGGTTCCAGAAAGCCGCCTCGGAAGGTGTAAGACTTTTACGAAGCTCAGTTCGAAATTTCGCGACCTGCGGCAGGGAATGGAAGTCGGTTTTGCTTCTTTTGTAAGGCATATTATCCTGCCGTTTAGAGAACCACCCCGTCCGCCGAGACGGCGTCCACCCCTCCTTCGTAAGGAGGGGAGCTATGTTGCTACCCTAGCTTTGCTGGCGAGCATCATTGTTGAGTCGTTCAAGAAGTTTTTCTGCTCGCCCAAGGCTTCGTTCGTAATTGGGGAGAAACACATTTTTCACCCAATCTTTGTGCGGTGGTAGCTCTTTCCCGTCTCTGAATTTTTTAACAAGGAACGGTTTAAATTTCTCCCAGTGAGCGTGCTCATTACTTTCGAGGTATTCCTTTGCTCGGGAGACAGCTTCTTCGCAACGCTTGATCCGCTCAAGAACAGCTTTTTTCCTTGAATCAAAATTCATCCTTAACCCCGCATCGCGGTGAGTATCTCATCCACGACCTTCTTGGCGTCGCCGAAGAGCATCAGCGTGTTGTCTTTGTAAAACAGGGGATTGTCGACGCCGGCGTAGCCGCTGGCCATGCCGCGTTTCATGACGATGCAGGTGCGGGCATTCCAGACGTGGAGGACGGGCATGCCGGCGATGGGTGAGCCGGGGTCGTCCATGGCGGAGGGGTTGACGATGTCGTTGGCACCGATGACCCACGCGACGTCGGTGGCGGCGAATTCGTCGTTGACCTCGTCCATCTCGAAGACGATGTCATAGGGGATGTTGGCCTCGGCGAGCAGGACGTTCATGTGGCCGGGCAGGCGTCCGGCGACAGGGTGGATCGCGAATTTTATCTCGACGCCTTTTTCCTTGAGTATCTTGCAGACCTCGGCCAGCGAATGCTGGGCCTGAGCGACCGCCAGGCCGTAGCCGGGAACGATGATGATCTTTTTGGAGTTTTGCAGCATTTCGGCGGCTCCGGCGGCATCGACGGAATGAACTTCGCCTTGGGGTTCGCCGCTTGCCGTTGACGTGGTTCCGCTTTCAGTTCCAAATCCGCCAAGCATAACGCTGATGAAGGAGCGGTTCATGCCTTTGCACATGATCGCCGACAGAATCGCTCCGCTTGAGCCGACGAGAGCTCCGGTGATGATGAGCAGGTCGTTGCCCAGCATAAAGCCCGCTGCCGCCGCCGCCCACCCCGAATAGCTGTTGAGCATCGAAACCACCACCGGCATATCCGCCCCGCCGATCGCCATGATGAAATGGATGCCGAGGATGCCCGTGATCAACGTAGCGGCGACGAGTTCGGCGACGCCGCCGGTGCCTTCCGAGCGAAAAAACGACACGCCGATGGCGATAGTCATTATCAGCATCAGCAGATTGATAAGGTGCCTGCCGGGAATCAGCAGCGGCTTACCGCTCAGGCTGCCGCGAAGTTTGAGAAATGCGATGACCGAGCCGGTAAACGTGATCGAACCGATGCAGATGCCGATGTATATCTCAACCGAATGAAGGCCGTGCTCAGCCGCCGTCATCGTTGCCTGCGGCCCAAGATACGTCGCAAAGCCCACCAGAACTGCCGCCAGCCCGACAAAGCTGTGCAGCATCGCCACCAGCTCCGGCATCGACGTCATCTGCACACGGCTCGCAAGTATCGCCCCGATAACCAGCCCGGGAACAAGCGCCGCTACCAGCACCGGCAGCCCGCCAACCTGCATTCCCGCCGCCGTCGCGACCAACGCTATCAGCATTCCCAAAATGCCGTAAAGATTCCCACGCCGCGCGGTCTCCTGCCGAGACAGGCCACCGAGGCTCAAAATAAACAACGCACTCGCGGCGATGTAGGCGATTGTGATTAGTGATTGCTGCATTTAAATTGCCACTAGCTTTAGCTAGTGGAAAGTTGATAAATAAGAGTCGGGCTTTAGCCCAAACAAAGAGCACTACTCGGAAGCATCTTTGAACTTTTGAAAACCCGCCCTCGTTAGAAACCCATCAAACTCTTCATCAAAACTAACCTGTTTATGATGCTCTTCTTGCTTCGCAATGTACTTCCGCACACTTGGAAGCGTTGATTCATTCACTGACACCACAAAATACTCATCCTGCCATTCGAACCGAGATTTTGTGAGCTTATTTTTATTGATCCAAAAAGAAGATTCTCCCTTTATCAACTGCATTATTTTTTCCATTGTCTGGTCTGTACCCAATGAGATAAGACAGTGTATGTGCTCAAGGTAGCCGTTAATGAAGTCAATATGAATACCTTTCTCACGAGCATTCTGACGAATATGCTCAAGTACTTTCGTGCGGACGTCATTCGTTAGGTAAGGAAACCGCTCTTTAGTTGACCAGACGAATTGTAACCAAACTTTCACAAATGGCATGACTCACTTCATAGGGCTAAAGCCCGATCCTTTTGTGCACTCTTTCCACTAGCTAAAGCTAGTGGCAATTTAAAAGAAATTTCACGCGGCAACTGGTACTTTCATCAAACGGCGCTCACGGTCAGCCGCAAATGCGATACACGCTTTCAGATCATCTTTCGTCAGGTCGGGGAAATCCAGTAAGATTTCCTCTTCCGTCATATCCAAAGCGAGATATTCCAAAACTTCATAAACCATAATTCGTAAACCTCGGATACATGGCTTGCCCCCACGGTTATTAGGTTCAATTGTTATGTAGTCTTTGTAATCCATAATTTATTGTATCGCCGAAAATGACCGATTACGTTACTTTCTAAACATCCCCAACATCCTATTGGTTACTAAAAATCCGACCGCAATATTGATCGCGGCTATCAGCACGGCGTACATGTGTCTTTTACCAGATCGTTTCGACATTCAACAACTGCTGTATATTTCCATCGCTTGTCACCAGCGGCAGTCCGAGGGCTAATGCCGTTGCGGCGACGATGCGGTCGGGCATGTCGGCGACGATTGATCGGTCGATATTTTCGATCTCGTCGGCGACTTCGCGCGTCAACTCTGCTAGGCGGAACGATGTGGAGTCGTCGTCGATAGCTTCTCGGAGTTTTTCGACAACTGCTTCAGACACACGATTTTTCTCGGCAAGATAAGTAAGCTCAACAATCGAAATCGATGCAACATATACGGTTCCTGTTTCCGCAGCTAAATCGACGGTCGTTTCAGCTATATTCGTCAACCTCGAAAAATCGCCGAAATACCAGATGACTATATTTGTGTCGATTACAACATCACTCATCGACTATTTCTCGTTCTCGGTATCTTTTGTGTAGCCTCGCCACATTTCGTTTCGCGCTTGACGCATGTCCTCTTCTGTCCATTTGATATTCAGGTGAGCGAGGCTACCTTTCAGCGAACGACGCGGTTTGCGGGCGGGCTGTTTCGCTTCGAGAAACTCGACGAAATCGAGTACTTCCTGCTGCTTTATTGCAGGAAGAGTTTCCAACTTTTCCAGCACGGCTTCTTTAACGGTCATAAATCTCTCCTGGCTTTGATTTTATCACCTAAACCAAATATGGGTCGCCAACATCGTTACTTCCTAAACATCCCCAACATACGATTCGTGACCAAAAATCCGCCGGCGATGTTGATCGCGGCGATGAGTACGGCGATGGCTCCGAGGATTGTTGTTACGCCTAGATTCGTGCCGACCAGTTGGAGCATGCCGCCGACGAGGATGATGCCGCTGATGGCGTTGGTGACGCTCATTAGCGGGGTGTGCAGGGCCGGTTTGACGTTCCAGACGACCTGATAGCCGACGAAGCACGCGAGCATAAACACCGTAAAATGCGACAGCACCGACGAAGGTGCAACGGCCCCGATACCGAGCATTATGAGGCCGACGACGGCGAGCAGGATCGGGCTGGCACCTGTGCCCTGATCGTGTCCGTGACCCGACTTGGACCCGGTCGCTATCGCTCCCGGTTCTGACATCTTCGAGGCGGTGCTCTTTGTCGGAACGCCGGGTTCGGGCGGGGCAGCGGGTGTCGGCGGAGCCGGTGCGGGCCACATTAATTTGCCTTCGTGTAAAACTATTGCTCCGCGGACTACTTCGTCTTCGAGGTTGATGTGAATTTTGGCTCCGGTTGACGTGGTGTCTGCCAGTTGACCATCGGCACTGCTATCGGTGGACACACTCCCTACCGGTCGTGTTTCTGCCTTGGGAATCGCGGACAGGTCAGTTAACAACGCCACGATGGTTGAGCCGTAGAGTTGGCTCGACATACTCGCCATCCGCGACGGCATATCAGTGTAGCCGATGATCGAAACGCCCTTGTGGTGGACCAGCTTGCCGGGAACGGTCAAGGTACAGTTGCCGCCTTGTTCAGATGCGAGATCGACGATGACCGAGCCGGGCTTCATCGATTCGACCATGCCCTGCGTAATGAGTTTTGGTGCAGGCTTGCCCGGAATGAGAGCGGTCGTGACGATGATATCGACCTGCATCGCCTGTTGGGCGAACAATGCCATTTCGGCTTTGAGAAAAGCGTCGGACATGACCTTGGCATAGCCGCCTTTGCCCTCGCCTTCTTCTTCGATGTTTACTTCGAGAAACTCGGCTCCCATCGACGCGACCTGATCTTTCGTCGCCGAACGCGGGTCAAACGCACGCACGATCGCACCCAGCGCACGTGCCGCACCGATCGCCGAAAGCCCCGCGACGCCAGCTCCGATGACCATCACCTTTGCCGGATCGATACGCCCTGCCGCAGTTATCTGACCGCCGAAAAATCTGGGGAAATTGTTCGCGGCCTCGATGATCGCCCGGTAACCGGCGATATTTGCCATCGCCGAAAGCGTGTCCATCTTTTGAGCCCGGGTGATTCGCGGAATGCAGTCCATGCCGAAAACAGTCGCTTTTCTCGCGGACAAACGCTTGAGAAGCTCGCCGTTTTGTGCCGGCCAGATAAAGCCAACGAGCGTCGCTCCCTCTTTCATCAGCTCGGCCTCGTGGACGCCGAGTTCCTTGTTCTCCTCAGGCGGACGGACCTTGAGAATCACGTCCGATGTCGCCCACAGCTCTTTTGTGCTGTCGATAATGGTCGCACCGGCTTCGCGAAATTCGCCGTCGATGCAATTTATGCCGTGGCCGGCGTGCGATTCGACATGAACATCAAAGCCTAGTTTCTTAAGCTTCAAAATAGTTTGCGGTGTGGCCGCAACGCGCTTCTCGCCGGGGTGTATTTCTTTTGGAATACCGATAGTTGTCATTTTGTCCGAGACCAAACGTTTTATTGAATCGAAACCGTTAAGTTGTAGCTCGCATTACCGCGTGTGCCGCCGACGATGATCTTGTAATCGCCCTTGGCGGGCAGCTCGCCGGTAAACTCCATTGCGTCATCTGTTTCGCCTGCTCCGTCGAGGTATTCGCCGTCCGGGGTCTCGATCTGAAACACCGCATTGTCCTCAAGCGAAGTGATCTTGACCGTCATCGTTTGACCTGCACCTGCTCCGAGAATATAGGTATCGCGGTCGCCGCGAACGACGCTATTGGAAACAATTGCCGAATGCTTGCCCTTGGCAAATCTGACACGTTTTGTTACGCCGTCGGCTGATATGCCGACGGCTAGGGTCAAAACCGTGAGGGTCAAAAACATTGAAAACAATATTCTGAGCTTCATCTTCTTTTTTCTCCTAGGCGGCAGACGCCGCCGAATCCATATTCTCCCGCCAACGCAAAACGGGCTTTCTAGCGGCGGTTGCCTCGTCGAGGCGTCCGATACGCGTCGAATGCGGCGCATCGATGACTAACTGCGGCGTTTCCTGAGCCTCGCGGTCGATGTCGCGCATTGCTTCGACAAAAGCATCGAGATCGGCACGTCCGACGGATTCGGTCGGTTCGATGAGCATTGCTCCTTCAACAACTAGGGGGAAATAAACGGTAGGCGGATGAAAGCCGTAATCGATAAGACGCTTTGCAATGTCGAGCGTGACGACGCCACGTTTCGACTGCCTTTTGTGCGAAAATATCGCCTCGTGCATACAATCTGACTCGAAGGGTTTGTCGTACGTATTTTCGAGTTCGTGCGAGACGTAACGAGCGTTAAGAACTGCCGCTTCGGTCGCTTCTTTGAGGCCGTCTGCCCCGTGTGTATAGATATAGGAAAGAGCACGAACCATCATGCCGAAGTTGCCCAGAAATGCTTTGACGCGGCCTATGCTCGTTGGAACGTTGTAATTTAGACGATACGTGTCACCGGACTTCTCGACTCGAGGTGTTGGCAGAAACGGTTTGAGATCAGCCGAGCATAAACACGGCCCGCAGCCGGGGCCGCCGCCGCCGTGCGGAGTCGAAAACGTTTTGTGCAGATTGAGATGAATGACATCCACGCCCATGTCGCCGGGGCGAGCGATACCGACGAGCGCGTTCATATTCGCACCGTCCATATAGACTAGTCCGCCTGCTGCGTGAATAGTCGAGCAGATCTCGTGGATGTCAGTTTCAAAAATGCCGCAAGTGTTTGGATTGGTCAGCATCAATCCGGCCACACCGCCTTCGCTGCATAGCTCACGCAAATGGCCCATATCCGTCAGGCCGTCTGCGGTTGCGCGTATGGTCTTGACGGTGAATCCTGACATTGCCGCCGAAGCAGGATTGGTGCCATGAGCCGACTCCGGGATGAGCATCACGCGGCGGTCTTTTGAAGCTTCGCCGTCACGCTGGTCGAGAAATGCACGTATGAGCATCACGCCGGTCATCTCGCCCTGTGCACCGGCCGCTGGTTGTAACGACACGCCCGGCAAGCCGGTGATCTCGGCCAGATCCTCTTGGAGTTTGTAGATCAGCTCCAACGCACCTTGCGATTCAGCCTCAGGAGCAAGCGGATGCAGGCCCGCAAATCCGCCGATACGCGCGACCTTTTCGTTGAGCCGCGAGTTGTATTTCATCGTGCACGAGCCGAGCGGATACATGCCGAGATCGATCGAGTAGTTCCAAGTCGAGATCCGCGTGAAATGCCGCACGACATCGACCTCAGAAACCTCAGGAACCCCTTCGAGATTATCGTCACGCCGCAATTCGACAGGCAAGATATCTGCGGTTTCCGGCACATCGAGTTTTGGCAGACGATAGCCGACACGTCCGGTCTGCGACCGCTCAAATATCAACGCCTCGTTTTGCGTCGGGTGCTGTGTAACTTTCTTAATGCTCATTATGTCTTAATTGTCGTCACGTTTGCTCGCCTTACGATTTCTCAGGACGAGTGTAATGCCAATGATGGCAATCAACAGAAACACCGGCACGATGCAGATCAATATTTCTGTTGCACCGAAGATCATTTATTTACGTTAGTCCAGCGACAAGTTTGTCGATCTGCTCACGCGAATTTGTCTCGGTCACGCAGACGAGGAAATCGGTGTCGTGGCCGCCATAATATTTCGACAAAGCAAGTCCGCCGATGATGCCTTTGTCACGAACCGATTCCAGTATCTCAGTTGCCGGACGTGGGCCTCGGACTACGAATTCGTTAAATGTCGGTGAGGAAAATGCGATCTCGTAGCCATCGACAGCGGCGATCTGGCTTTTGGCGTACGCGGCTTTTTGAGCGTTTTGCATCGCAACCTCTTGCAAGCCCTTTTTGCCCATCGTCTCCATATATATGGTCGCGGCGAGGGCAATGAGGCCTTGGTTGGTGCAGATGTTTGAGGTCGCTTTTTCGCGGCGGATGTGCTGCTCGCGAGTCGAGAGCGTTAGCACGAAACCGCGATTGCCGTTCTTATCGTAAGCCACGCCGCACAGGCGTCCGGGCATTTGACGGACAAATTTTTCTTGCGTCGCGAAAAGCCCCACGTGCGGCCCGCCAAATGACATCGGCACGCCCCAAGACTGGCCTTCGCCGACGACGATGTCGGCACCGCATTCGCCCGGCGTCTTGAGGAGGCCGAACGATATCGCTTCGGTCACAACCACAACGAATAATGCGCCGACCGCGTGAGCGGCGTCGGCGAGAGTCTTAAGATCTTCGATACAGCCAAAGAAGTTGGGCGATTGCACGACGAGAGCTGCGGTCTTGTCGTCGAGCGCCTCGAGGCCAATGACGCGCCCGGTAGCTTCGTCAAAACCGATCTCAACGATCTCGCTGTCGCCGTGCTGGTCATATGTCGTGGCGACTTCACGATATTCCGGATGAACGCTTTTAGCGACCACGATCTTTTCGCGTCGGGTCACACGCTGAGCCATCAGATATGCCTCCGCCATAGCGGTTGAGCCGTCGTACATCGACGCATTCGCGACCTCCATTCCGGTGAGCTGGCATACGAGAGTCTGGAATTCAAAAATGTATTGCAGAGTGCCTTGAGCGATCTCGGGCTGATAAGGCGTGTAGCTCGTAAAAAACTCGCTTCGCTGGATCAGATGATCTACGACCGTCGGCGAGAAGTGCGAATAAACGCCGGCACCAAGAAACGACGGTTTTGTCGTCGCCGTATTTTTCGCGGCCATCGTTTCCATGGCGGCAATCACTTCTGATTCCGCAAGCGGGTCGGTGACGTTTAGCGGGCGTCCGAGCTGGACATCTTTCGGTATCGAGCGAAAAAGCTCTTCGGCGTTTTTGAGGCCGACAACGGCGAGCATTTCGTCACGCTCTTCGGCCGAATTTGGTATATAACGCATAATTGAGAATTAAGAATTGAGAATTGAGAATGTAAAGATCGAGAAAAATTCTCCATTCTCCATTTTCAATTATCCATTAGCCGAAAGGTATTCTTCGTACTCGACCGCAGTAAGCATCGCATCGGCTTCGAGCGGGTTTTCCATCTTGACCTTGACCATCCATCCGGTCGTGTATGGCTCATTATTTACTGCTTCGGGCGTATCGTTTAAGCCGTCGTTTACCTCGGTGATCTCACCGGCGACCGGCAGAAAAATTTCGGATACGGCCTTGACAGACTCGACCGAGCCAAAAGCCTCGTGAGCGTTAAACTTATCGCCGACCCGCGGCATATCGATGTAAACCACGTCGCCAAGCGCATGCTGGGCATAGTCAGTAATACCTATCGTAGCGATCTCGCCATCGACCCCGATCCATTCGTGGTCTTTGCTGTAACGTAAGTTTTCCGGAATGTTTGACATAAATTATTTGGGTAAACCCTCGGTTGTATTTGAATCCAAAAGCTATTTCTGCCGCTTATAAAACGGTGTCGCTACGACCTGAGCCGTTAAATGCTTTCCTCTTACATCAATTCTAATTTCTTGCCCGGGTTTTGCAAAGTCAGGCGGTAGGAATGCGAGGCCGATGTTCTTTTTTAGAAAAGGTGCCGGGCTGCCGGATGTAACAACCCCGACTTTCGCATCATTGATATAAATGTCGAAGCCGTCGCGGGCGATGCCCGGTTCAGTCATTTCAAAGCCGGCGAGCTTACGCGTCAGGCCAGCTTCTTTCTGTGCGGCGAGAGCGTTGCGGCCTGTAAAATCGCCCTTGTCAAGCTTTGTGATCCAGCCGAGATTTGCCTCGAGAGGAGTAATGTCATCGCCCAGTTCATGGCCGTAGAGCGACATTGCAGATTCGAGTCTAAGAGTGTTTCGGGCGGCGAGCCCGCAGGGAAGTATTCCGTTCTCGGAGCCGTAGCTGCCCGTGGTGAGAAACTTGTTCCACAATTTTTCAGCACGCTCAGGTGCGGCATAAATCTCAAAGCCGTCCTCGCCCGTATAACCGGTGCGCGAGATGATCGATTCGACATCGTCTACCCAGCCCTCGGTAAAATGGTAATAGGGGATCGCCGATAGATCCGTTTCGGTCAGTTGCTGGACGATGCCGACGGCGTCGGGCCCTTGGACGGCGATCTGACAAAAGTCGCCGCTCGCATTTGTCAGGTAACAATTGTCAGCGTCGCTGTGATGGCCGGTTATCCACTCCCAATCTTTTTCGGTCGTCGCGGCGTTTACCACAAGCATCAGTTTTTCCTCGGCAAAGCGGTAAACGAGCAGATCGTCCACCACGCCTCCGCCGACGTTGGTCAGCGCCGAGTAATGTGCCTGTCCGTCTCTCAGCTGTGTCACGTCATTTGTTGTCAGGCGGTTGACAAAATCGATCGCTCCGGGCCCGTCGACCCAGATCTCGCCCATGTGCGACACGTCAAAAAGACCCGCCGCCGTGCGGCACCGCATATGCTCCTCGATCACGCCGGCCGGATACTGCACCGGCATATCCCAGCCGCCAAAATCGACCATCCGCCCGCCAAGCGCCCGATGCGCCGCATTCAACGGCGTCCGTTTAAGTTCTGTTTCAGACATATTATTAGATGAAGTGTAATTTAGAGGATTTACGTGGGCAAGTTTACGCAACTGAAATGTCTTGCCAAGGATGTTTAGTGTTTTTGTCTTAAAACCTCTGCGGGGAGTTTTGCGGCTGCGGCGGCGATCTCGTCACACATTTCGAGCGAGGCGAGAATCACGCCCTTTTCCATATTGTCGGTGGTTTTGTCGATCTCCATTTTGAGGGCCGGTTGATACCGGGCGACAGCAGAGGCGAGCGAGCGGACGGCTTTTGGAAACAGCTCGGCGTAGCCTTTCTGTTTCTTTTTGTCCTTTTCGGCGTCGGGGTCGACCACCATCGATTCGGGACGTTCGGCAAGATTATCGATGTCATCGATCGCCTTTTGCAGGATGCGTCGGATGTCATTGAGCAATTGCAGCCGAGTGCCCTCAGGCAGCTTACCCCAGAGCTCGGCCCCTTTCTTTGGCAGCGGTGGAGCCTTGACGTCGACCTTTAAGACCTCGAAGCGCCGGTCGATGGCGTGCGTCAAAACGTCGATCCGCAGATCGATCTGTTGAGCATCACGGATAAGCTCAACCTCCTCGTCCGTAAGGAAATCGCGTGACTGTGCGGATGCCGCAGTGAATAGTGAAAAGTGAATAGTGAATAGTGAAAGCACAAAAAAAGCGTACCCGAACACCGCACGCAACGGGGGCCTGCATAATACTCTCTCAATTTTTCGTTGTTCACTTCTCACTAGCTATTCAATCGGTTTCTTCATTCGGATCACTGTATCATCGAAAAAAGGTTCGATGGCACGCGAGCGTGCTTCGCGAACATATTTGAGCAGACTACGGACATAATCCTCGTAGCGTAGCGGCAGATCACGGCGAACGGCCTCGATCCGTGGCGTAAAGCCGCGCAGGCCTATTTCGAGCCTTTTATAATTGTCGAGCGCCCGACCGCTGTCATTATTGTTACGGCTAAGAAATTCGAGCGTGTTATCCATCAGGCCGTGAAACCCGCCAAGCTCTCGAAACATAGCATCAAAGTCCGATAGCGAACTAAGACGCTCGGCCGATGTGAGACGGGCGTTCATCAGTTCGAGGGCGAGCTTAGTATGCGTTTTCAGATCGGAAAGTTCGTTGAGCCTGGCTTTTTCTTCTTTGGTTACGCTCCTTACGGGCGGCGGAGCCAGGTCGTCATCCTGGGCCGAAATAGTTAATAGCGAACAGTGAACAGTGAACAGTAGAAAGAAGACAAAAGCGATAAGATAACCCGTCGACCGGACGTCTATTCGAAACCTCTTCACTGTTAATTGTTCACTATTCACTATTCGTTCTTTTTCCCTCTGCCTTTCTTAATGTCCACTTCCAAGGTTGGGATACGGAGGTTTACCTTTTCGATATCAAGTTTATTCTGAACTGGATCCGCCAGCCGCAGATATTCCTGATAGTTTGCCATCGCATCCATAAATTCTCCCAGATGGTCGTGGGCGATCGCCAGAAAATAATAAGCTCCGGCAACGCGCGGCTGCTTGGCGGTCAGCCATTCGAACTCGATCTTCGCCTCAGCGTAGCGATTTAATTGAAAGAGTGCTGTACCAAGATTAGCATGAGCGGTCCAATTATCGGGAACTATTTCGATGATCTTTCTTAGTAAATTGACTGCGGCTTCGTACTGCTTGGCCTGCACGAGGGCTGCTCCAAATCCGACAGCGTGGCTCACATTATTAGGCTCAGCCTCGGATGCTCGACGGCAATAATCGAGAGCCTTAGCTGGGTCAGCCTTTCTATACAAGACACAGAGCCGTCCGAGCAGCGGTGCGTTACGGGGATCGGCCGCAAGCTGTTTTTCAATTTCGGCCGCATTGGTCGAACTACCGGCGATCAGTTTTGTCCGAAGATCATTCGCCTCGGTGCCCGGCGTTTTAATGGCGTCAAGATACTTGATCGCCGTGTCCGGATCTCCCTCGGCACCGGCGATACGGGCTTTGAGATAGTTTAGAGAATCGGGAACTTCGTGCTGGGCCTCAAGGCTTGAAGCGACCTGTTTGGCGCGGGCGATATCGCCTTCGGCGATGGCAAGATCGGCCGCCTGAAGAAGAGCCCATTGGTATTTCGGGTCGATCGCCAGCGACCTTGCGACGCTTGCCTTGGCATCACTCGTCTTGCCGAGAGCGATCTCAATATCGGCCCTGCTCGACCAAAGGGAAGCAGTCGGATTCATCTTAGCGGTCAATGAAGTGATGGCGGTCAACATTTCCTGCAGCACCGCCGGAGATGCTTTTGTCTTTCGGCGTAGGTCCGCCAGAGCTATCAGGGCGGATGAATTCTGCGGTTCCATCTCGACCACCTTTTTCAAGATGGTCTCGGCCTCGACGGTCTCACCTTTTTTTACAAGTAGGGAACCGAGGCCGGTCATCGCCAATGTCCAGTCCGGCTTTAACTCAACGGCCCGGCGAAAACCTTTCTCCGCATCGTCCACCCTGCCGAGCGCAAGTAGGGCGATGCCGCGTTGATATTCGGCTTCGGCAAATTCAGGCAGCAGCTTAATCGCCTTTTCGTAAAGATCGACTGCTCCGCGAAGGTCGCCCTTTTCATGAATTTCCTGAGCCTGATTAAATATTGCGACTGCATCGTCCTGCGTTTCGACGCCCTGAGCAAAGCCCAAAGCCGCCGCAAAAACGACCATTGTGCATATAAACATTGCCGTGCCGGATCGACGGTAAAACTTTTTGAATGAGCTTGTCGGAATACCGATCATGGGCTTGTAATGACAACTAAATACTAACATTCACATGAAACAGCGTCTATTTTTTTGTTGTGCCGTTACACAACTTTTTAATCGCTTTCATTTGCGTTCGCTATTGGAGCTAAGTTAAGATTTTCGCATTGAACGCGTCTTTTGTGACTGCATTTTCCTGCCAAAAATAAATGATAGCATCTCATAATCAGAACCTTTGGATGGCGGCAAGCGGCCGGCGACGAAGATTCGTGAGTTAGGTTTTGGATGCGGACACGCCGCGTCTTGTTGGTCGGTTTATTTTGGCGAAGGGCAGGGATAGGGTATTTTTAGTAAAATTTTGGATCTGGAGACTTAACGATGGCAAATCCGATGGCTGACGAAATGCGTAGATTTCGCGGCAGTGACGAAAAGAATCCTTTCGAGGCGATGAGCGAACGTTTTGACCGCGCGGCTCAGCTTCTCGGCCTAGACGAAGACCTCTATAAGGTAATGCGGGTGCCGAGCCGCGAAATAAAGGTTTATATACCCGTGCGGATGGATACCGGCCATATCCAGGTTTTTGAGGGCTATCGCGTACAGCACAACTTTGCACGAGGGCCTGCAAAAGGCGGCATCCGTTATGCTCCGGATGTGAGTCTTGATGAGGTCAAGGCCCTGTCGGCGTGGATGACGTGGAAATGTGCGGTCGTAAACGTGCCCTTTGGCGGCGGTAAGGGCGGCATTATCTGTAATCCCAATCAGATGTCGATCGGCGAGCTTGAGCGAATGACGCGTCGGTACACCGCAGAGCTCATAGATTTCATCGGCCCGGACAAGGACGTTCCGGCGCCTGACATGAATACAAATGAGCAGACGATGGCGTGGATCATGGATACATACTCGATGCATGCACGCCACACCGTGACAGCAGTTGTCACGGGCAAGCCCGTTGCTCTCGGCGGATCGCTTGGACGACGTGAGGCGACTGGGCGGGGTGTTTTGTTTTGTGTTAACGAGGCGATCAAACGTTTTGACCTGACGCCGGAGAAGACTAGCGTTGTCGTGCAGGGATCAGGAAACGTCGGAGGTATCGGAGCAGAGTTGATGCATCAGCAAGGTTATAAGGTGATCGCGATCTCGGATGTCGGCGGCGGCATTCACAACCCCGACGGCCTCGATATCCCCAATGTGCTTGCTTATATCCAGAAGAACAGGACGCTCGAAGACTATCCGGGTGCCGAACAGGTCTCCAACAAAGACCTACTTGAGATCGAATGTGATGTTCTGGCACCATGTGCGACCGAGAATCAGATCACATCTGAGAATGCCGATCGTATTCGCTGCAAAATACTCGCCGAGGGGGCAAACGGGCCGACGACGCCAAAGGCTGACATGATCCTCCATGACAAAGGCATCTTCGTCATTCCGGACATTCTCGCTAATGCGGGCGGCGTGACTGTTTCGTATTTTGAATGGGTGCAGGACCGCATGGGATATTTTTGGTCCGAGGCTGAGGTCAACGCCCGTCTGGAAGATAAAATGGTCGCGAGCTTTAACGAGCTTTGCCATTATGCTGCCAAGCACGACGTTGACACCCGGACAGCGGCGTATATGCTTGCTATCGACCGGGTTGCCTATGATACCCGGATGCGTGGAATCTATGCATAAAGTCGCTCATTAATTTCTATATATCGCTTGATTTTCAAAATAATGTGCGATAAGGTCGTTGGGTAGGAGAGTTAAAGTTTTTAAAAGCATTTATTGACTTTGAAGCAATACTCCTTTATAAATTTAACGTAAGTATTGATTTACTTTTTACGACCGCGCTAAATTTGCAGTCGGAGCCGATAGGCAAAGGCTTTTAGTGTGGCCAATGAAAGGGTGGTTTTTGAGAGATTAGAAAGCTGATATTCTTAATGGCCGCTACTTTGAATTTAACTTTTATTTTCGGCGGAGGAATGTGATGAAACTCGCTATTAAAGCGTACGCAGTTACGCTAATCTTATTAACGCTCGTGTTTGCGGTGTCGGCGCAGGATAATAAAATATCCGAAAAAGAACCCCGTAACACAGCCCCAACGTTTGGGACCGGCGGCAACCCTGGCGGCCCGACCGGCCTTTTTACAATATATGACGGGCAGACGCTGCGTCGTGGTGAATACTCTTTTAGTATCGCCTACAGCAATTATGACCGTGATCCGGGCAATGCGGATATTACAGAAATCCCGGCCAGTTTTAACATTGGCCTTTCGGACAACATAGAGCTGTTCTTTAGTACGAACGCCTATCGGCAGATCAAGGTAAATTCGCCGGGGAATCTTTCCGGGTTTTATCTTCCCAATTCAGTTTTCTATAACCGTGCGGCGATCGTGCTTGCTCCGGGTACGACTGGTGCCTTTGCTGGTCAGTCAGTTTTCAGGCCTGCAGGTATGCCGTTTGCCGCGTTTCCGTTTACCGGGGCGAATGCCGGTAACTATAATATCATCGCCGGATCTGGCCCAACTTTCGGGTTCCCTCCGGGAAATGCTACCCTCGGGCCACCTCGTGCGGGCGGCGGAGCTGATCTTTTCCCGGGCGTTGGATCGGCTTTTGGAAGCATTCTTCCGGGCGTAGTTTTTTCGACAACCACGGTTAGTGGACAGGTAGTGCCGGTTAATTTTAATACGGCTCCGTCGTATTTGCCGGATGCACCTTTTGTCAATCGAGGGTTTGGAGAGAGCTCATTTGGCTCCTTTACCGTTGGGGCTAAGATTCGCTTTAACAATGTTAAGGATCCTTGGGGAATCGGTGTTGTCGGCTTTTATCAGTGGTATCCAGATGTTGCCGATAACCTTGCCGGCTTTAATCAACTCCAGCGTGGAGCAGGCCCTGGTTCGAGATGGGGTGATTTTGGCGGCATCTTCTTCGTTGACGACCGCGTTGCGTCGTGGGCCAATGTTTCGGCAAACGTCGGATATAAACGTGTCTCAAACCCTAAAGGCAACTTTGGCGGTACTAACTACACGCTGCTAGACCGGCCGGATGAGCTCAGCTACGGCGTCGCTGCGGATTTCCCGGTTAATAAATTCTTTCAGCCGATCGCTGAATTTAAGGCTACACGATATATCGGCAGCCGAACACCGAACTCTTTAGAGAATCATCCGATGGATGGACTTGTAGGTGTGCGAATTTTCCCGCAGCGTTGGTTTGGTATGAGCTTTGGCTATCGGATCAACTTTAACCAGCAGGATCAGGACAATGTCGGAAGAAACCAGTCAAGTACGACTACGGTTCTTACACCTTGTCCGCCGACTACTAATTGTACCGCTCAGTCGGTCACCAGGACCTCGACCGGCACACCGGATGGCTTTTCGCCATCGAGTGATCCTCACGGATACTTTGCACAGTTCTTTATCGGCCGCCGCAATGCTCGGGCTGGCGATACCCCCAACAAACCGGCTTCGGTTGACTCAGTCACCTTAAGCGATTCGGTTATTACATTGCCTTGCGGCCCCGGTAAGCGTTCACGCTCCAATGCCTGCAATGATAATAAGACGATCACCGTCAATACCACAGCAAGCGACCCTGAGAATGACGTACTTACCTATAACTACACCGTCTCAGGCGGACGTGTTACAGGCGCGACATCGACGGCCCAATGGGATCTGAGCGGGGCTCAGCCCGGGACCTACACGATAACGGTCGGCGTTGACGACGGATGCGGAGTCTGCGGCAAGACGGTTAGCAAAACGATTACTGTCGAGGAATGCCCCGACTGTGTTCAGGTTTGTGAATGCCCGACACTCAGCGTAAATGGTCCGTCAGGCGTTACAAGTCCGGGCAGCCCGATGACCTTTACCGCAAATGTCAGCGGCGGCACGGGTGACCCGACCTATAACTGGTCTGTCTCTGCCGGAACAATCTCGGGTGGTCAGGGTACATCGAGCATCACGGTTGATACAACCGGGCTTGCAGGAAAAAATGTTACTGCAACGGTTGAGATCGGCGGGCTTTGTGCCGAATGCACACGTACGGCTTCTGAAACTGCTGGGGTTGCTGATAGACCTGTCCCGAACCTCGTTGACGAATTCGGTAAAGCGGTGGACGACATTGTTAAGGGACGTGTTGACACATTCTTTATCGCGTTGAACAACGACCCGAATGCTCGGGGCTACATCATCAATTACGGAACACCTGCTGAGATCAAGAAGCGTAGAGCTCAGATCATGAAGGCGATCAACTTCCGTAAATATGACGTGAGCCGTATAACATTTGTCGATGGACCGAATAATGGAACAGGTATTAATACCAAGTTCTATCTGGTCCCGGCCGGAGCCGATAACCCGACTCCGTAATCGACACTCAGCTTTGCATCTCTCTTGAGCTGTAAACATCAAACCTAAAGCGGTTGAGGCGGTCATCACCAAGCCTCAACCGCTTTTTTATTTTGATTTAGCGGGATGTTTGAGTACTATAGAAATTGCTTGAATATGACACAGGGCTTTTGGTCCTGATCAATCGTTTGCAAACCCGCGAACAAAATTCAACATCTTATTTAGTTGCGGGGAAGCCGACCCACTCCAGTTTCCAAAAAGAGTTTCTACCCGAACAAAAAAGGATTTATCAGCTATGTTACAGACCTTCAAAAAGAGATCGGCCATCACAGCGTTATTGGCGACGGCATTTTTACATGTTTTTCTGGCCGGTGTCGGCCTCGCTGCCACGGACACACCGGGCGGGCCGGGCAAATTTACGGATTGGCAGATCCTTGGGCCAAGCGGTGGGGACGTTCGCGTCGTAGTAATAGACCCACGGGATAAAAACCATCTATTCGCCAGCACGCTTGACGGGCAAATACATACTTCCGCTGATGGCGGTACAAGCTGGAGGATGCTTGTAAATCTCAATCAGCCCGAGCTGATCCTCGATAATCTCATTGTAGATTCCCGCGACTCTAAGCTCATTTATACATCGGGTAATCGCGGTACATCCGCCGGGGGATTTTTTAGGTCGACGGATGGCGGTGTGACGTGGAAAGAGGCGAAAGAGCTTCGGGCGGAGTCGATCCATTCGATGACGCAATCAACCTTTGATCCAAATATACTACTGGTCGGTACGACGGGCGGGGTGTGGATGTCAAAAAATTCTGGTGCGGATTGGAACAAGATATCGTCATCGACCATGCCGGTAAATGTCGATTCGCTGGCGATGGACCCGCGCGGCACCGATACACTTTATGCCGGAACATGGTGGCGGGCATATAAATCGACAGATGCGGGCAAAAACTGGCGTTTGATCAAGGACGGGATGATCGACGACTCCGACGTCTTTGCGGTAAATCTTGACCCTCGCAATCCGGCTCACATTATTGCCTCAGCCTGCAGCGGCATCTATGAATCGCAGAATGCCGGAGAGAAATGGGCAAAGATCCAGGGTATCCCGTCGCAGTCACGCCGGACGCGTGACATCCTGCAGCACCCGACGATACCTGGAACTGTCTACGCTGCGACGACCGAGGGCTTTTGGATGAGGACAGCGGATAAGGGCTGGTCGATCACAACCCAGCGTGAGCTTGAGATCAACTCGATCGCCGTTCACCCCGATGAGCCGAACCGCGTTTTTATTGGTACTAATAATTACGGTGTGATGGTTTCGAATGACGGCGGACGTAATTTTGTCCAGGCGAGCGGTAATTTCTCGAGCCGGTTTACTTATTTTGTGACACCGGATGTCAGTCAGCCAAACCGCCTCTATGCGGCCACGCACAATACGGCGACCGGCGGCGGATTTTTCTTTTCGAGCAACGATGCGGGTCGGACATGGCAGCAGGCACGCGGTCTTGATGTCGTCCGCGTCAGGGCATTCGTTGTCCGGCAGGATACGGCCAACCCAAATTTGATGTATCTGGGTACCAACGTCGGAATTTTCCGCTCGACAGATCGCGGCATTTCATGGACGCAAATGGTTGCCGCCAAGGTGCCCGGCAAGCCCGTTAGAAAAACAGTTAACAAAAAACCGGTCAGGAAAACGGCATCCGTCGCCGCAAAAAACGGTACGTCTGCGGCTTTGGCACCAAAGCTGTTGCCGGCAATTTCAGAAAAGGTCAAGGTTATCGAGAACATCCCCGATGGTAAAGGCGGTCTGCTGGTCGGAACTGACAAGGGACTCTATCGTACCCACGACGTGGCAAAAGGTTGGGAAAAGATCTCTCTCGGTCCTGGGATCAACGATAATGTATTTGCGATTCATATTTCTCCATCGCGGCCGCAGACTATCTGGGTCGGCACCGCGACCTCCGGTGTAGTTGTTTCCCACGATGAGGGTAAAACATGGACAAAAACCGGCGGCGCGGTCGAAAACGTGCCGATCAGCTCGATAGCGTCCGACCCAAAACGCCCGGATTATGTATATGTCGGTACGATCCAGACCTTCTATTTGACGCGTGACGGCGGCCAGACGTGGAGCCGTCGCGGCGGAAACCTCTCGCTTGGAAATTTTACGAGCATTCTGATCAATCCTGATAATACGGATGAGATCTTGATATCGAGTGCTCTTGCGACGGACGGAGGTCTTTTTGTCTCGACCGACGCCGGAAACAAATGGAAGCGTGTCGATACAAAAGAGATGAAACTGGCCAGCCGCCGCGTCTGGTCGATGGCTTTCGACCCGCAGAATTCAAACCGCATCTTCGCGGCGACACATTCATCGGGCGTTTATCGGATCGAACGCACTGCTGCAGAATAGATTAGCTGCATTTAGTCGAAAAGCGTGAGAGGCGGATCAACATTGGTCCGCCTCTTTTCTGTTTGCTACTTGGAACTTAAGTGATTGAAACCTATAATTTTAGTTACTAGGAGCAAAAATATTGGAGCAAGAGTTCGCCCGCGACCCATCAAGCGGTAAAGTTCAAATGCAGATCTCGGACCTTCCGTTTTCCGAGATTCCCCATCAATCGCGGCTGTTTCTCGAATATCAAAACGACCCGCTCTCGCTAAAGCGTTTTTACCCAAACGCAGTCGCCTCTGCGTCAGAAATTAGATCTTTCGTCCCCGATGTGCTAGCGAGTTATCACACGAGTCGGGATGAGCTTTGCAAAGCCCTCACGGATATAAATACAAGGGCCGGGGCCGCTGCAAAAACGTTTGAAAATATCGAGCGGCTCCGCGAACCTTCGTGCGTTGCGGTCGTTACGGGTCAGCAAGCTGGTCTTTTTACCGGACCTCTATATACGATCTATAAAGCTCTTTCGGCAGTCAAGCAGGCAGAGTTGCTTGGGCAACAGGGTATTGCCGCCGTTCCCGTATTTTGGGCGGCGACCGAGGATCACGATTTTGATGAGGTTTCGCAGGCATTTTCGCTGGGCAAGGCCGGGGAATTAATAACATCAAAGTATCTGGCGGGGGAGAGATTTGACGGTCGACCCGTCGGAAATGTATTGCTCGATGAGACCATTCCGAATGTTGTCGGTGAGCTGTTTGAAAATATTGGCCAGACTGAATTTACTGCGGATCTGAGAAAGACGCTCGCGAGTGCTTGGGCAGATGGCCAGCGGTTTGGCGACGCATTTCTCCGCACCCTCGCCGCAATATTGGCAGATACCGGGCTGATATTTATCGACCCGATGCATCCGGGAATTAAAAAGCTTTCATCTCCAATTTATGTTAATGCGATCAAGAGGGCTGATGAGATCGTAGCCGCCATCCGCGAACGCGGCCTGCAACTGGAAGCCGAAGGCTTTCATTCACAGGTTTTGGTTGACGAAGATTACTTTCCTTTCTTTTGGCACGATAGCGATGGACGGCGAAATGCTTTGCGAAAGCTAAGCGAAGGCGTTTATCGGGTAAAGGGCGTTAACCGTGAGGTGTCGCATTCCGAATTGCTGGAGATCGCCGCAAATGAGCCCCATAATTTGAGCCCGGGCGTGATGCTGCGTCCCGTCGTACAAGACTATCTGCTGCCGACGGTTTGCTATTTTGGCGGTGGAGCAGAGATCGCGTATTTCGCACAAAACAGCGAGGCCTACCGGTTGCTGAACAGACCGATTACGCCGATCCTCCACCGACAAAGTTTTACGATTGTCGAGCCGAAGCAGCGCAAAATTCTCGATAAATTTGCCTTGTCCCTCATCGATCTATTCACAGGCGTCGAACAAATAACGCTTGCTCTTGCAGCCCGCAATGTTTCACCTGACGTTGCAAGTCTGTTTGGAAGTGTCGAAGAGAGGGTCAATACTGAGCTTAACCGCCTTGATCGGCGTTTAACGGAGATAGATCAGACGGTCGCGGCGAATTTCGCCAAACGCCGTCAAAAAATGATCTATCATATCGGTGCGATTAGGAAAAAGACCCTCCTGGCGGTGGTTCGAAAAGACGAGATTGTAAGCCGTCAAATAGCAAATTTATTCACGGCCATCGTCCCGAACGGGGAATTGCAGGAGCGCTCATTAAACGTAGTTACTTTTCTCAATAGATTCGGCCCCAATTTTATCGATTGGCTATATAGGTCGATTGATCTTGATGACAAAGACCATCGCATTATTGACCTCTAAAATGAATAGAATCAAGATCTTACCGGATAATTTGGCAAATCAGATCGCGGCGGGTGAGGTCGTCGAGCGCCCGGCCTCCGTTATCAAAGAGCTGGTCGAGAATGCGATCGACGCCGGTGGCAAGCGGATTCAGATCGATATCGAGCTTGGCGGCCGTCGCCTTATGCGTGTAAGCGACGATGGCGAAGGAATGAGCCGCGACGATGCGATTTTGGCATTTGAACGCCATGCGACGTCGAAGATCAGAACGCTTGAGGATCTGGCGATGATCGGGACGCTCGGCTTTCGCGGCGAAGCCTTGGCATCGATCGCGTCGGTTGCAAGGGTCGAGCTGACCACAAAGATGCTGGATGACGAGATTGCCACGCGGGTAAATGTAGAGGGCGGTAGGCTGATCGACGTCAAAGATGCGGCCCGCGACACGGGCACGACCATCTCGGTCAATGACCTTTTTTTTAATACGCCCGCACGGCGTAAATTTATGCGGTCGGAGGCGACCGAGAATTATCATCTCACGAGCATCGCCACCCATTACGCCCTCGCGCATCCGGAGATCGCCTTTACGATGACCAATAATGGACGCGAGGTGCTCCGTGTGTCTCCGGCTAAGGACCTGCGGGAACGTGCATTTCAGATATTTGGAGCCGGGCTGCTTGACAGTCTTTTGCCGGTGGACGGCGGACGCGAATTTGTCGCCCGTGTGACGGGCTTTATCTCGGCCCCTCGCGAGCGCCGCACAACGCGGGACGGACAATATTTTTTTGTAAACAACCGTTTTGTCCGTGACAAGATCATCGCCGGCGGATTGCTCGAAGGCTACCGTTCCGTACTCCCGCATGGCGTGTATCCGGTCGCTTTCCTGTTTTTGGAGCTCCCGCTGGATGAGATCGATGTTAATGTTCATCCCGCTAAGACCGAGATCCGTTTCCGCCGCGGCGAAGCCGTCAAGGATGTGATCGCTGAGGCTGTTAGTTCGACGCTCGCGAGAGCGGGTATTTCGGGCGACGTTAGGCCCGAACCTTATAGTTATGCAATGCCCGACCTTCCCATAGAAACCCGTGTCGAGCCGGCAGAACAGGTGAGAATTGAATTTGGCAATGAGGTTGAAGATTCTAAGCATTCGGCGTTTGAGACCGGGCCTGAGCGAGAGCCAATGACTCAGGCGTCACCACAACCTGAGTATGAATTTTCGGGATTGGCCGAGAGTCGAACAAACGAGGCTCAGATAACCATCGAATTTGAGCCGACGGAAATTGCAATAAGCCCGCCCGCCGGTTACGCCGAGCTTCCACCCGTAAATTCCGCAGAAAAGCTCGCAAAGCCGATCGAAGTCGGGCAGATATCTGCGTCGAAGATACAGCCGCTCGGCCAGCTCCACGAAAGCTTTATTATTGCGGTTGATGACGAAGGCTTGTTGCTGATCGATCAGCACGTCGCCCACGAACGAATTCTTTTCGACAAATATCGCAAAAGCGAGACCGACCGTCCGATCGAATCACAAAATCTACTTTTGCCCGAAACGATAGATCTGTCACCGGCGCAGTCGGAGGCGTTTCAATTGATCGAGAGCGACCTCGAGACACTCGGCTTTGGCGTGATGAAGTTGTCGGGTCGGACAATCGCCATCAAGAGCATTCCGACCGATCTTGCAGCGTCCGAGGCACGAAATCTTTTTGCCGAGATTCTCGATACTATCGAAATGGAGAAAAAAGGTGCTCCTAAAACGACACTGCGTAATGACATTGCGGCAAGCCTCGCGTGTAAGGCGGCTGTTAAGATAAACATGAAACTTACTTCCGAAAAGATGCACTGGCTCATCGACCGGTTATTGTTGACAAGCTCGCCGACGACCTGTCCGCACGGGCGGCCGGTCATCTTGCGGCTTTCGATGAAAGACATAGAGCGTGGATTTCACAGGACGTAGGTCGGTTTAGTTTAAGATTCTTTTGGAAAGGGTGTATTAAATTTTGAGGTTTCGTTTTAACTAGCCATTTTTCACTCAAAGCTATCCACTGGATAAACCCAGCTTGTGCTATTTTCTTTAGCTATTAGTGGATAGTTGAAAGTGGATAATTTGTGAAGTCTATCTTCTTAAAAATGAGTTATGACCGGCAACGAACAAGATAAACTGATCCGCGGCGTCGGCGTGACCGGTGCGACCACGCTGAACATGATCGATATGATCGGCGTGGGGCCGTTTATTACTATGCCGCTTATCATTGCGGCAATGGGTGGGCCGCAGGCGATGCTGGGCTGGATTTTCGGCGCGGTGCTGGTAATCTGTGATGGATTGGTCTGGGCCGAATTGGGTGCGTCGATGCCGCAGTCCGGTGGCCCCTATAACTACCTAAAAGAGATCTACGGGGCGAAAAAGCTGGGACGCTTGATGTCGTTTCTCTTTATCTGGCAGCTCTCGTTCTCGGCACCGCTTTCGATAGCGTCGGGAGGCATCGGGCTTTCGCAGTATGCAACGTACATTTTCCCCTCGATGGGGACGGCGACGAAGATCGTCGTTCCGCTGCTCGGCACTGTCGAGATCAATGCGTTTCCGGTGATATTGGTTGCCATCGCAGCTCTCGCGATAGCGGTGATCCTGCTGTACCGCCGGATCACATTTATCGAAAAACTTTCGAAATTTTTATGGGTCGGTGTGGTTTTGACGATCGCCTGGGTCATCTTCGCCGGTGTTACCCATTTCGACGCGAAAGTGGCCTTCGATTTTCCGCCGGACGCCTTTACGCTGCGGCCTGAGTTTTTTACCGGTCTTGGGGCCGCGCTGCTGATCTCCGTTTATGATTATTGGGGTTATTACAACGTCAATTTCTTCGCGGGCGAGGTAAAAGAACCTGAGAAAACGATACCGCGTGCCATCATCATCTCGATCCTGCTCGTCGCGACGATCTATATCGTGATGAATATCGCGATCCTGGGCGTCATTCCATGGCGTGAATTCAGCACTGCGACTAGCGGCGATGCTCAGAAGTACATGGTCTCGACGCTAATGGAGCGCCTTTACGGGCCAGCGGCCGGCGTGGTCGCGACCGTGCTGATAATGTTCACCGCATTTTCGTCCGTTTTCTCGCTGCTGCTTGGCTATTCACGCGTGCCCTATGCGGCGGCTCTCGACGGCAACTATTTCAGCTTTTTCGCAAAGCTCCATCCAAAGCACAAATTTCCGTACCGTTCGCTGCTTGTCATGGGCGGGATCGCGTCCATATTTTGTTTTTTTAGGCTTGCGGATGTGATCGCAGCGTTGGTGGTGATACGAATAATCGTGCAGTTTATCGCCCAGATCGTCGGGCTGATGATACTGCGCAGCACTCGGCCCGAAATGCCGCGTCCTTTTAAGATGTGGCTTTATCCGATCCCGGCGGTGATCGCGCTGATAGGATTTTTGTATGTTCTTTTCATGCGTGACGGTTTTCTGACCCAGGTAAAATATGCTGCAGTTTTGATTGCGGTCGGGCTTATTGTTTATATGATCCGCTCATATCGCCGCAGAGAATACCCGTTTGAAAACAAAGTGATAGCAAATGAAATATAGAGATCATAAGATCACCAAATACTTCGCCCTAGCGTTAGTTCTTCTCAGCGTCTCAGCGTCTCTGCGGTTAAATGCTTCTGCTCAGGTTCGCCCGGTCAACGACTACGGTGCTCTTGGGCTCGGTCGGCTTTTGAAACAGTTGAATACGACGGCGAGCGTGATGATGGTCGGTGCTCACCCGGATGACGAGGATTCGGCTCTGCTCGCATATCTTGCTCGAGGCGAAAATGCGCGAACAGCATATCTGTCACTGACTCGAGGCGACGGCGGACAGAATATCATCGGTCCGGAGCTTTTCGAATCGCTAGGCGTTATTCGTACTGAAGAATTGCTCCAAGCCAGGCGTCTTGACGGAGCGGAGCAGTATTTCACGCGTGCATTCGACTACGGATTCTCAAAAACATTGGCCGAGGCTAAGTCTAAATGGCCAGAAGAAGTTATCAAGTGCGACGTCGTCCGTGCGATTCGCTCGTTTCGTCCGCTTGTCGTAATCTCTAGATTTTCCGGCACGCCCGCCGATGGTCACGGACAGCATCAATATGCCGGTTACATAACGCCGCTGGCAGTAAAAGCAGCAGCCGATCCTAAACAGTGCACCGAGGCGGGCCAAGTCTGGCAGGTGCTCAAATTTTACCGCGAGCAAGGCTTCGGAGCGAGCGACACCGCCGCGCTCAAACTAAACACCGGAGCCTATGACCCCATTCTCGGCCGCACGTATTTCGAGATCGCCATGGAAGGCCGTAGCCAGCATCGCTCCCAAGGAGAAGGCCGCCTCGAATACCACGGCGACCAGTTTTCGGGACTTAACCTCATCGACAGCAAGGTCGCTAAAGTTGAGAAAGAAACCAGTCCTTTTGATGGTATCGATACATCATTAACCGGATCTTTAAAAGTATTCAATGCTTCAAACGCTGGTGCTGATTATCTGACACAAGCACAACACGCTGTGAAAGATGCTACGGACAATTACAAACCAGCATCGTCAGCAAAAATTTTACCGATTCTCATAAAAGGATTTACTGCTGCAACATCTGCTCGAATAGCAGTGCTGCCCGTAAACAAAGCTCCGAGAAATATCGGTCTTGAAAATGAGATAGACAGGAAAATATCGCAGTTTTCGGTAGCAATCCAGAGTGTAGCGGGAATTCAAATTGATGCTTTGGCTCAAAATGAAACCGTTATCCCCGGCGATCAGATGATGATTTCGGTAAAGGCGTTTATGCCCAAGAACGACGCGGTCAAGATCGGCGATATCACTCTTACCGTTCCCGATAGGTGGTCGATCACAACGACCGATCCGCCAAATCAGAATAATGCCGCTTTTAGCAGTAGGGAAGGGGCAGCAGCCACGGCGGTATTTAATGTCAAGGTGGATCGTGACCCCGCGTTTACCCAACCCTATTGGCTAGATGATCCTCGAACGAGCGACCTATACAACTGGCCCGCGACAGCCTCCCAAACTCTGCCCTTTGATCCGCCGCAACTGGTGGCCCATGTGAAGATCAACCTTGGCGGCACCGACATCATTCTTGATCAGCCAGTACAGTATCGTTTCGCCGACCCGGCTCGCGGTGAACTCCGGCGCGAAGTGAATCTCGTGCCACCGGTGTCCGTAGCGATCTCAAAAGATGTCGAGATCATTCCCCTGGGCGGAGCCGCTTCCTCCCGGAGGGTTGCTGTTCAAATTACGAATAATACGGCCGCTCCGATTCCCGTTACTCTTGCAGCCACTGATCCGGGAATCAAGGGGTTCCACGCGAGCTTCGCCAAGCCAGCGGTGCAGGTCGGTCCGAAGAGCTCCGTTACGACTGAACTGGATCTGCAGATCGCCGGGAATGCAAACCCGGCTCCATTCTCGGTTACGGCCTTTGCTGTGATCGATGGCGGAACCTACGCCGCTGAGATGCATGTTGTCTCATATCCGCACATCCAAACTCATCGTTACTACACAAGGGCATCCCTCAAATTAGTGCCTGTCGATCTCAAGCCGGTCAGCGGGAAGATCGGTTACATAATGGGAAGCGGCGACGAGGTGCCGGAGGCGATACGGCAGATGGGGTTTGATGTGACGATGCTTGAGGAAAAAGATCTCGCGTCCGGCGACCTGTCGGGGTTTAATTCTATCGTAGTTGGCATTCGGGCTTCGGAGACGAGGGCCGACCTTGTCGCTAATAATCAGCGGCTGCTCGATTACGTTAAGAACGGCGGAAACGTGATCATGCAGTACCAACGCGGGAACTGGACAGGGCTGGCTCCGTTCCCGGTTGACATGAATGACAAACAGAAAACGACTGCCGGTTCGATCGCACGGGTGGTCGATGAGAAGGCCAAGGTCACGATATTGCAGCCGGACAATCCTATTTTCAATGCTCCGAACAAGATAACCGAAGCGGATTTTTCCGGCTGGGTGCAGGAGCGGAATGCTTATAACTTCGTGACTTTCGACCCACAATACACGCCGCTGCTCGAATCGCACGACGCCGGCGAGCAGGAAAACAAAGGCGGGCTGGTGATCGCAAAGGTGGGGAAAGGGAATTGGGTGTATTGCAGCTACTCGATGTTTCGCCAACTCCCGGCGGGTGTTCCGGGAGCTTACCGGCTGTTTGCGAATATGCTGAGCCTGCCGCTGGGGAAATAGCTATTCGATCACAACGAGAATGTCGCCCGCACCGACAGTATGGGATTCGGCTACGCGGATCTCTTTGATGACGCCGTCTTTGGGCGATTTCATTTCGTTTTGCATCTTCATCGCCTCGACGACTATCACTCCTTCGCCTTTTTCGACTGCGTCGCCGACGGCTTTCAAAATTCTGACGACCTTGCCGGGCATCGCGGTTTTGATCTCGGCAGCGCCGCCGGCGTGCTCGGCATCAACTGCAGACCCGCGAAGGCGTTTCGGATCGGTCAGCCTAATATCAATTGTGTGATTATTATCAATCGAAACTTGCGAACTCCCGTCCACCAGATCAGAAACAAAAGCAACAGCCATTTTCGCCCCGTCACGAAGCACATAAAGCCCCGGCTCCGGCTGCGATACATCAAGCGTATATTCGCGACCGTCAACGACAGCGTGAATCAAGTTGTCAGTCCGCTTTAGGTCGACCTCGTGTTTTGTGCCTGAAATATCGGCGTGGAGTTTCATAGGAATTTATTCGCCCACGAAACACAAAACACTCGAAACAAAGACGATCTATTTTTCGTGTCTTTCGAGTTTTTCGTGGGCCATATCTTACTTATTCGGCTGCGGAGTTACACGGAGGTATGGTTTGATCTCGTTCCAGCCTTTTGGGAATTTGGCCTTTGCATCTTCGTTCGAGACGGCCGGGACGATGATGCAGTCGTCACCGTCTTTCCAGTTTACCGGTGTCGCGACGGAGTAGTTGGCGGTTAGCTGGAGGCTGTCTATAACTCGCAGCAGCTCGACGAAATTTCTGCCGGTCGAGGCCGGATAGGTCATCGTCAGCTTTACCTTTTTGTCCGGCCCTATCACAAAGACCGAGCGGACGGTCATGGTGTCGTTGGCGTTCGGATGGATCATGTCGTAGAGGTCGGCGACTTTGCGGTCACTGTCGGCGATCATGGGGAAATTAACGGCCGTGCCCTGCGTTTCCTCGATGTCCTTTTCCCAGCCGAGGTGCGAATCAAGCGGGTCGACGCTGAGGCCGATGACCTTTACATTTCGCTTATCAAACTCATCTTTAAGCTGTGCCGCCATCCCAAGCTCGGTCGTGCAGACCGGCGTGTAATCCTTAGGGTGCGAAAACAGTACGCCCCAGCTGTCGCCGAGCCATTCATGAAAATTAACCGTGCCTTGTGTCGTCTCCGCCGTGAAGTCCGGTGCTTCGTCACCTAATCTAATCGCCATTTTTTTCCTCCGTTTGCTTGTCTTCGCAATTATATCTCAAATCAAAAATTGACAACAGATATTCGTGCGTTAAAGCATGTCGGCGTCTTCGCCTTCGCCTTCGATTTCCACCTGACGTATTCTTAGCAGGTGAATCTTCTTTTCATCGGCCTCACGGACCTCGATTTCTAAACCACTGAGTGTTAGACTTTCGCCTACTTTTGGCACATACCCAGCTTCGCTGGTGACGAGACCTGCGATCGTCGTATAGTCTTCGTCTTCGAGTTCGAGGTCGAATAGCCGTTCGATCTTATCTATCTCGGTTGAGCCGATCACGTCCCAGTAACCGTCCGCTCCCTCGATAATTTCTATTATTTCTTCCTGTTCGGTGTCTTCGTCTTCGATCTCGCCGACGATCTCTTCGAGAATGTCCTCAACCGTGACGAGGCCGGCGACACCGCCGTATTCGTCGATTACGATCGCTATCTGGACATGATTCATCTGCATGCTTTTGAGCAATTCGGCGGCGGTTTTTGTTTCGGGTACGAAAAATGCGTCACGAAGTATTTCGGTGACCGGTTGATCTTCTTTGCCTTCGGACCACGATTGGAGCAGATCGCGGACATAGATCATGCCCTCGATATTATCGATCGTGTCGCGGTAAACGGGCAGACGCGAGTATTTTTCCTCGATTATCAGGTCTCGAGCCGCTTTTACGGTGGACGCAGCCGGTATACCGCAAATCTCGGTTCGCGGGGTCATGATCTCGCCGGCGCGTGTGTCGCTGAATTCGACCATCGTTTCGATCAGCTCACGTTCCTTTTCCTCGATTATGCCTTCGGCTTCGCCGACCTCCATCAGTGCCTGAAAATCCTCGCCATTATCGTCAGATCTTTCTTCCGTCATATCAGGTGTGACGGTCGATTCGAGTTTCTGGCGGGCCTTTGAGCGTGTCCGCCTTACGATCGGCTCTACAAAAAAAGAGATCAGGGAGTAGATCGGCCGGATCGCCGGCAAAAGAAAGACAAGTTTTCTCTCAGTATTATCGCGGACAAGCAGGCGGGGTATTATCTGCCGGAGCAGGACGGTCGCCGCCAGACCGATCCCGAGAGCAAACAGCAATAGTTTTACTTTCGAGGCGGTAAATTCCGACACGATGACCGTCAACAGCACCGCAAAACAGATAAGGAATACCTGAATGACCGAGGAAAGTGCAAAACGAAATCGCGGCCGGTTTTCGAGCACTTGGCGCAAAAAGTTGGTTGATGCCTTTTTATCGGCAAACTCCTCGTCCGTCGACATACGCCGCAAGCCAACGTCCGACAAATGCGAAAACGCCATGTCCACCGTCGCCAGAAAAACCAGAGCGATCAGGATAATAACCGCAATGATTATTTCAATTTCCATATCGCATAGGGCTTAAAGTTCCAAAAAAAGCTGACCATACTAATGGCATTTAGTCGACAAGATTCTTCCAAGCGCGGCCGTCGGCTTCGAGCAGCTGGTCGGATTCTTTTGGTCCCCATGAGCCGGCCGGATAGTTTGGAAAATCGCGTGCGGGCAGAGCGTTCCAAACATCGAGCACGGGAGTAACAATTCTCCAGCCGGCCTCGACCATATCGGCTCGCTGGAACAGCGTCGCATCGCCGATCATACAGTCAAACAGCAGTCGCTCGTAACCCGTGCTGACCTGATCGCCAAAATGATCGACATAATTAAAATCCATATCGACAGGGCCAATATTTACGATCGGCCCGGGGATCTTAGCACCAAAATGAAGCGTGATTCCTTCGTCGGGCTGGATGTGAACGACGATCCGGTTCGTCCGCAAGCGTTCGACCGACGTATCGCGGAACAGTATAAAGGGAGCCTGCTTGAACTGGATGACAATGCTCGAATGCCGCGCGGCCATGCGCTTTCCTGTCCGTATGTAGAACGGAACATCGGCCCAGCGCCAATTATCAAGCGTTAACTTAAATGCCGCGAATGTCTCGGTATTCGAGTGGGCGGCGATCATTGGCTCATCTCGATATGCCGGCACCTTTTGACCCTTTATTTCTCCCTCGCCGTACTGGCCGCGGCTGGTTTTTTTTAGCACATCTTCGGGCGAAAATGGCTGGATCGCCTGTAAGATTTTAGCTTGCTCATCGCGTACCGAATCCGCCTCGAAAGAGACCGGAGGTTCCATCGCCGTCAGGGTAACGAGCTGCAAGATGTGATTCGGGATCATGTCGCGGAGCGCTCCGGCCGAATCGTAATAGCCGCCGCGCTGCTCGACACCGAGCGACTCGGCGACCGTGATCTGAACGTGATCGATATAGTTGCGGTTCCAGATCGGCTCAAAAATGCTGTTGCCAAAGCGAAATACAAGGATATTTTGAACCGTCTCTTTGCCAAGGTAATGATCGATGCGATAGATCTGGCGCTCGTTTACAGTTTTCAGAAGGTCGGCGTTTAGGTTTTGAGCTGATTCGAGATCGCGTCCGAACGGCTTTTCATAGATAAACCGGCGCCAATGGCCGTTATCCTCTTTTCCGAGGCCGTTCTTGACGATCTTGTGGGTGACATTGGCAAAAAGATCCGGCGGCGTAGCCAAATAGTAAAAATAATTGTCCGGTATCTGATGTTTTGTGGTCACCTCACCGATGAGGTCCTTAAGGTCGCCAAACAGTTTCTTATCATCGTCAAAATCACCGCCCGTGTAATAAATACGTTCCTCAAACCATGTGACCAGCTTTTCTTCCGGTCCGTTTGGAATAAACTCACGAAGGTTCGCGACCATCTGCACCCGAAATTCCTCGGTCGTCATCTCCTGGCGGCCGATACCGATGATCGCAAATGTGTGCGGTAGAAAATCGTCTTTTGCGAGGTTATAGAGCGCGGGAAAGAGCTTTCGTTTCGTCAGATCGCCCGTGGCTCCAAAGATCACCATTACACATGGATCGGCAGTTTTTTTTGAATCGCTCATTTCGGCAATTAAATCACAATCGGGGCCATTTTGCACGGTCTGACCGGCCACTAATGGTGCCCATCATTTTGGAGTTGGGTAACGGCTTCGGACAATCTCTGCAGACGGCTACGAGTTTCGGCATTTGCGGGCTCGGCATCGCACAATGTTTGCTGAAGGGCGACGGCTTTACGCATTTCCAGCAAGGCTTCCGGACCCTGGTTAAGCGTCTTTAGTGCGTTGCTGATCTCGACCAAGGAATTGACAACGTCTCGGATTGCCTCGACATTAGTCGGGTCTGATGCTTTTATCGATTCAAATATAGTCAATTTACGACGGAAATTCGTCAGCCCTTCAGCAGTCCTTCCGAGCCTCAATTGCGATAGTCCGACCTCTCCATAGACGTCGGCTACGATCCGGCGATATGCAGCATTTGAAGGGTCCGACGCTGCCAGCGCCTCGTTGATCTCAAGCTCCTTACTATGATTCTCGAGAGCCGCCAAATGATTTTGGGTGTCGCCCGTCCTGTCCCCCAACAGATTAAAGGCGATCCCGACATACTCATAATCGACTCCCGTGGCGTATTGATACTCCGCGTTTTCCGGTTCGGCCGCCGAGAGGCTTGAGTGAATAGCAAGCGCCTTGCGGAAATATTCTATAGCCTGATAATCGTCGGCGATCGTTGCGCCCCGCCCTGTCGAGTATAAGGCTTCTCCAAAATGCAGGTAGTTATCTGCGAGAAGGTAGCGATACTTGGCATTTGTCGGATCTGCAGCTACAAGGTTTTCGCTCAAGACGACTGCGTGCCGCTCGCTTTCGAGCGCCTGGTCCCATTCGCTATTGCGTTGCTGCACCCGGCCGAGACTCTGATAACTCAGACTCAAATACCGTAGGGCTTCGCGGTTACTTGGGTTAGCGGTTGTCAGTGATTCCAATAGCACTTGTGCCTTTCGATAACTTGCTGCCGCCCCGCTCGTGTCTCCCAGATTGGGTCGATATGGTTTCCCCTGAATGTCTCCAACTTTTAAGTAACCGGCGGCAAGTTCGAGCTGTAGGTCGGACTCGTTTCCCGATTCCAACGCAAGGCTGTCAAGGTACTCGAGCGCTCGTCTGGCGATCATCGCTCTGCCCTTAGTGGGACTCTTTTGAATCTCGCTGTCAACCTCGAACATGAGCGAATTCGCAAGCTGACGAACATCGTTGAACCTTCGATCGGCTTTTCGTTTTTCTCGCACTGTCATCGTAATGCCGATGAACACAGCCATAAGTACCAAGAGTCCCGCGACTACCGCGCCGCGGTGACGAATCACGAATTTCGATGCACGATAGCGGAAAGTGTCTTTACGAGCCGTAACCGGGAGGCCGTCGAGATGTCGCTGAATATCTTCGGCAAGCTGCTCGACCGAACTGTAACGCCGCTCGGCTTCACTTTTGAGCGACTTAAGAATAATGTTGTCGAGGTCGCCTCTCAGGTTGGAATTTACCTGTGTCGTTCGGCTTGGAAGCCCCGGTCCTTCTGTGGAGATAGCACGAATTATCTCATCGAGCGACATTCCTTCAAACTTGAATGGGCGCTCGCCGGTCAAAAGTTCGTAGAGAACAACGCCTAAGCTATAAACGTCCGAGGCGGTTGTTATTGTTTCCCCGTTTAGCTGTTCGGGACTCGCATATGCCGGCGTCAAAGCTCGAAATTCCGTCCGGGTCTCAGTCATGTCGAGGCCCAAGCCATCGTCGATGAGCTTGGCGAGCCCAAAGTCGAGCAGTTTCGGCTCGCCGGCAGAATTGACAAGTATATTTGCCGGTTTGAGGTCGCGATGGACTACCAGGTTGCGGTGTGCGTAAGCAACGGCGGAACAGACTTTCAGAAAAAGGCCGAGTTTTTCACGGATATTTAGATCCTTGCTTTGCGCGAAATCACCGATCGCACAACCCTCGACATATTCCATAGCAAGAAATGGCTCACCGTTGCCGGAGACCCCACCGTCGAGAAGTTTGGCGATGTTTGGATGATTCAAAGAGGCGAGGATCTGACGTTCAAGGCGAAAGCGCTCGAGCATATGGGTGTCGGCGATCGACTGGCGGACGATCTTTAGAGCCACTTGCTGCTCAAACTCCCCGTCTGTTCGCTCCGCGAGAAAGACAACACCCATCCCGCCGTGGCCCAGCTCGCGGATGATCCGATAACTGCCGAATTGCCTGCCTTCCTGCTGCAGGCCGTTAGAAAAGATCCGGTTTACCGAATGGAAGGGAGTTTCCATAAAGGCGCCAGACTCGGAATGCGAGGTAAGCCACGATTCGACCTCCGCTCTAAGATACTCGTCTCCTTTACACTGCTCGGCAACAAAGCTTTCTTGTCGCTCAGGCTCGATCTCGAGAGCGGCCGCAAATATATCCTTTACCTCTTTCCAGTCTAAAGTTTTATTCACTCTTAAGTCTTCGATAGAGCCAGGTCTTTGCAATTGCCCATTCACGTTTCACAGTAGCAGGCGAAACACTCAATACATGGGCGGTTTCCTCAATACTCAACCCGCCAAAAAAACGCAGCTCAACGATCTTTGCCTGCTGCGGCTCAAAATCCTCGAGAGCCTCAAGCGATTCATTAAGATCGATCAGATCGACATCGCTGCCGCCGTTAAAACTGATATTTTCCGCGAGTTCTATACGCTGGCCGAAATCCCGCTTTCGAGTTTTTTTCGCAACTGCGTGATTGATCAGGATATTTCGCATGACCTGAGCCGCTACGGAAAAAAAATGGGCACGATTTTGCCAGGACACATTTTCCCAATCCACCAACTTGATATACGCGTCATGAACAAGGGCCGTAGCCTGCAAAGTGTGGTCAGGACGTTCATTTTGCATGTAGCTTTGGGCTAATTTGCGCAATTCATCATAAACGAGCGGAAGCAGCTTTTCCGGGGCATCGGAGCCGCCGTTGTTTATCTCCTCTAGCAAAGCTGTAACTTCTTGACGGTCAGGCATAAAAGCAGCGTTTTGATATAGCGTCATTATAGGTCGAAAACACGAATTTTGAAAAGATTTTTCATTTTCTTGAGCTGATTGTTGTCTTTTTTTTGCCTTGTAGGTCGAAGGAAATATTTTCAGGAGTTTGGAGTTATGATATACAGTTCATTCAGCCGTCGGAATCTCTCAATTTTATTATCGCTTTTACTGCTTACAGGATGTTTATTCGTGTGGACTGGAATTGGTCGATTACAAGCGACCGACGGCGATGGTGCTATAACGGCCAGGAACTCTCTGATAACCATCAACGCCTCGAAGCAAGGTAATCCGCATATCAATTTTGACGATTCCCGTGAGCTCGATCTTGGTGAGAATGTTTCCGGTTCACAGCCCGTCGCTCTTGTTTCGGCGGATTTTGATTCGGACGGCGTTGCTGATGTTATAACTGCAGACACAAGCGGCTCATTGCAATTGTTGAAGGGGATAGACCCAGCTAATTTTGCGATCGATCCGACAAAAAAAAAGCAGGCGAGGCCGGAGCCGTTTACAGCTTACGCAACGGGTGCATCGCTTGGCATTTCCCCGGACTATTTATTTGCCGGTGATTATAATGCGGATGGTAAACAGGATGTGCTTGCGGCGGTCAAGGGCGGGAGCGGCATTGTCGTCATGACGGGCGACGGACTCGGGCATTTCTCACGACGGGCAGATATTGCAGTAGGCGGCAAAATCCTGGCAGTTGGATCGGGTGAGATCGGCAAGCCTGACGGACAGGCTGATCTCGCAGTTGCATTCAGTAATGAAAATGGATCGTTTTTAGCGGTTTACGAACACCCCGAGAGTGCGTTCAAACACGCTCCCGAAATTATCAAACTCCCGTCGGCCGCGATATCGCTTGCGATCGGTAATACGGATGAAGATTTTTATAGCGACATTGCGGTCGCCTGCGGCAACTACCTCGTCATCGTTCATGAACGGGGACAGGCGTACCCGTGGGATATCGTTAAAGACAGCGGAATCACGCGCCCACCGGCGGTCGTCGAGACGCGGAAGATGCCGTTCTCGATCGCAAATATAGCGATTGGCCGCTTTGGCGAAAAACGCGGCACATCACTCGCGTTGCTTGGCGGTGACGGCAATATCTATCATTTGGAGGCCCCGAAAACCGCTGTTTCGCTCGGAGTAAAGTTGGCTCCTGCAATGGCCCCCGAATTAAGAGCCGGTCCATTCGAACCTGCCGACAGCAACGGCCGGAAGTTGGCAATGATATCTCAAGAACCAAAAGAGGCTGGTGAGGTCGATGCTTACCGCAATCCTACGGGGAGAGCATCTGAGCGTAAGGATCCCGCTGAAATGCTGCCAGAAACGCCATCGAAAACGGAAGTCCCGACTTTCGACCCGGAAGAAGCAAGACGGCGAAATATCGAGGACGCGCCCCGAAAAGCGGCCATGCAGAAACGCGCAAAAAATGCATTTATGCGCGGTATTTCCGCAAAAGCAACCAAGCTCGCAAAATGGGAAATAACGCAGATAACAACGGCTAATCGATTTGCAGAGTTGGCTGGGAGCGGTGCGAAATTGACGCGTGCAAGCGTTTCGGATAGTCCGTTTGACGATCTTATCGTTACTTCGCCGAATTCGGGACGGATGGATCTTGTCCTGCGGCCTCGCGATGAGAGCCGACGGTTAACCGGAATAAACGATGTCATCGACGGCGATGGCGGGATATTGGCCATACTGCCGCTGCGGATCAACCTCGACGGTCTGAGCGATCTTGTTGTTTTGCGCCAAGGTTCATCGTCACCGGAGGTCGTCATGTCTTCGCCGTCAGCCGTATTTGTCGTCAATACGACCGCGGACGACGCGGATTGCAATTTTGGCGGCTCGTGCAGCCTTCGTGACGCGATCAGGAGGGCCAACATGATAGGAGGCAGCAGCACAATATATTTTGAACTCCCAACAGCGCCCGCAGTCATCGCTCCGTTAACACCGCTTCCGGCGATATTGCGTCCAATAACCATTCAGGGAAATCATCTGCCAAATGGGACCAAGATGGTGGAAATCTCGGGTGAGAATATGGGTGGAGCGGTAGACGGTCTAAAGATCAGGGCGAGCAACGCCGTCATCTTTGATCTGGCAGTCACCGGTTTTAAAAGCCAGACGATTAACGGCAGTCAGGTGGGCGGTAACGGAATTGTCTTTGAGAGCGATTCGGCACACCCAAATAACACGGGCGGTCTCGTAATCGATTGCTATTTGGGAATCGACGTAACCGGAACAACAGAAAAAAAGAACATGGCAGCGGGAGTTTTAATCTTTGATTCGGACAACAATAACGTAGCGAGAAGCACGCTTTCAGGCAATAATACGGGCATCGCAATCGAGGGCGGTAATTCTAACAATATTCAGGAAAATATTATGGGGCTGAATGCGGCCGGAACGGCGAAAGTCCCAAACTTTCGCGGAATGTTTCTCGCCGGTGCGGACAATCTCGTTGGCGGCGACATTGCGGGCTCACCAAACACGATCTCGGGCAACGGCGTTGTGAGTAATATCGCGCCTTGTGTTGGTTACGGAATTGAGGTTCCGATCTTTGTAGACCTGACCACGCAGGAACTATTGAGCCATGATAATAACATCGCGGGCAATAAGCTCGGAACCGATCCGACCGGTGGTGTAGGCCTTGGCAACTGTTGGCAGGGAATAAACGCACATCCCCTGACGGCAACAACCATCGGCTCGATAACCGAATCGGGGCGCAACATCATCTCCGGCAATGGCCACGGCGGTGTATGGTGCGAGTCACTAGAATATTCGATTCCAACCGAAGGCGGTTTCTGCTCGATCATGGGTAACAACGTCGGTACGGATATTACAGGAAGCTACAGTATCAGGAACGGCGATTACAACGCTCCCGAGATCACTTCTGCGGCCGGTGCCGTTTTGGCAGGGACGAACCTCTCGCTTGCCGCTGTCGGAGCACCAGGCGGGACAACCCAAGGGGGGCCATGCACGGGATTTTGTAATCTAGTATCGGGCAATGCGGGCGGGGACAATGCCGATGTTGCCTCCGGCATCGAGGTCGGCGGACCCGGCATCGCGGGCATTTTCAACAACTATATCGGCACCAAGCGGAACGGTACTCAGGAGCTCCGTAATCAGGGTGAAGGCATCGATATGGCGTCAACCATCATACCTGATGCCGCGCCAGCATATTTTGCCGGCGGTCATACTGAGTTTGACGGTTCGCTCGGCAATCTTGTAGCAGGCAACAATAGTAGCGGCATTCTTGCTGGCCCGAATGGTGGGCCGGGCGAATACCATATTGTGGGAAATCTGGTCGGAACCGATGTCAGCGGAACAAACCCGATACCCAATAGCTCCGGCATCCAGATCGCAACTTCGTTTGCAAATCTGGTGGACATCGGCGACAGTGATCCGCTTGGCAGCAACGTGATCGCGGGTAACACTTTTGACGGCATCAATATTTTTTCGGGATTTGGAGTTAAGATCGTGGCCAACGCGATCGGCGTAAATTCGTCCGGAGCCCCGCTGGGGAATGGGCGAGACGGCGTTACTGTCGGCGGCTTCTATGCGATCAGCACGATAGTTGGCGGCACGGACGCAACGACATCAAATATCATCTCTAACAACGGAAAAAATGGCGTCAGGGTTAACGGCATTACTTCCACCTACAACTCGATTCGCGGCAACGTGATTTACAACAACGGCAATTTGGGGATCGACCTAAGCCAAAGTGCGATCTTCACGGACGCGGACGGAGTGACACCGAATGACGACTGCCAAAAGGACGCTGATCTCGGTCCAAACAGGCTGCAAAATTATCCTGTGCTTTTTGCGCCCGTTTTTAATCCGGATGGGACGGTTCGTGTGACTGGTACGCTGATCAGCACACCGTTTAGCCATTTCAGGCTCGATGTTTATGCTAACCTAGTCGCCGACCCGTCAGGTCACGGCGAAGGACGGAGTTTTCTTGGCACGGCCGAAATAACGCTTGACGGAAACGGTTTTGGCAGCATCGATTGGAACAGCATTGCGACGGCTCCCAACGGAGCATATATCTCAGCTACCGCGACGGATGATCTCGGTAATACGTCAGAGTTTTCCTGTAACGCAGGGCAATCCTGTGATGGAAATGCCGCTTACAAAGATCTCGCAGAATACATGGCATCGGCTCCGCCGACGTGCCCGGCAAGCATTGTCGTCAATATCGACACCGATGAGCCCGATGTAACAGGCGATCAGGTTTGTGACGTCATTACCTCAAATAGCGGGCTCCAGTGCAGTCTGCGAGCGGCCCTCGAACTTGTAAACAATCCGTCGTATTTGGGGCCACATGAGATCAGATTCGATATTCCGGGCAGCGGTGTTAAGACGATATCGCCGGCAACGCCGCTTCCCGCTTTGACGCGACAGGCTGACATACGAGCAACAACTCAGCCGGGCTGGAGCCCTAATACTGGTCCGATGATCGAGGTGTCCGGAGTTAATCAGCCGTCCGGCGGAGCGCTTGTGCTTGCCGGAGGCAGCAATGGCTCCAGCATTTCCGGCCTGACAATAAACAGGTTTTTGGGGGACGGGATAACCATTGAGAGCAATTCGAACAACGTCGAATTATGCTACATCGGACTTAATTCAAATGGCACTGGTTATCCGAATAGGCGGATGGTAAATGGCATTAAGGTCACTGGAAGCGACAATCAGATCGGAACTAGCGGATCATTATCGCCAAATTTTATTACTGCGAACCTGACAAACCAAGTGCTTATCACGGGTACCGGAGCGACCATGAATCGAGTATATGGTAACTGGATAGGTGCAACCTCCGAACGCGATGTATACATATCCCTTCCGAGCACGGGTATTCGGATCGATGATTTTGCAAGCCAAAACTCTATAGGGGGTGACTCTGTTGCGCAACAAAATGTGATCGGAGGACAACGGCATTCGGGAATTGAGATCTTTGAAGGCTCTCACGATAATAATGTGAATTTCAACTTGATCGATAACAACTATATAGGTATTTCAGTAATTAGGGCTAGGTCTAACAAGCTCGGAGTAGCATCCGGAGTCGGTCTTGGCCTGAGGTTACTCAGGAATTTAGACGCAATGCTTCTTGGCGACGATGACCCGCCCTACCCCGCGCCGAACGCCGCCAAAGGTCTATCGAGCTACAGGGTGCTATCGCAACCTAGACCACAATCGACCCCGCCAACATCGTACCTGACTAATAACAACCAAATTCGATCGTGTTTCATTGATGCCGACAACCAAGGCGGCGGGATAAATATCGATAAGGCAAATGCTAACACGATCGGGAATCTTGGGAATGGAACGGGAGAAGGTAACCGAATTATCAATAGCCAAAATGCGGGTATTTTCTTAACGTCCGACTCTTTTAACAATACAATACGGGGTAACGTCATAGGGCTCGATGGGGATGGCCAAACGCCGCGTCCTAATAAAAATGGGATTGAATTGTTAGGCAAGAACAATAATATCCGAAGTAATACTATCTCGGGAAACACTGAATCCGGTATCCAGTTTAGGGCCGTAAATGACAATATCTTTCCGTCCGGCAATAAGGTTTTTTCTAATTTCATAGGTACCGACACAGCCGGAATGTTGAGGGTTGCAAATGGACGAGCCGGCATTTATTTGGAAGGCCAGGAAAACGACATTGGATTGACCGGCCAGGGCAACTTAATTTCGGGGAATACGACCCCCAATAGCGGTAGTCTTGAATCCGGTATTGAGGTCGGAATAGAAACATTCAAAAATCGAATAACCGGAAATCGTATAGGCACAAAGCGAGATCAGAGCGGGCCCCTTGGAAACAAAATAGGGGTGTTAATTTATGGGTTCTTAACTACACTAAAGGATAATGTCATTTCAGGTAACTCGATAGGTGTGGTCATTGCCAGGCACCCCGAGGATGACGGCACCCCGCCGAGAAAAAACGTTCTGATCCATAACTGGATCGGAACAGATAGCTCGGGCGAGCAAACTATCAAGAATGTGAATTACGGAATTGAAATAACAAATGGCGCGAGTGAAACCACTATAGGCGGCAAAAACCCCGGCGATGGGAATGTTATTTCGGGCAATGGGGACGCGGGAATTTTCATCGGAAAAGCCACGGCACAAAATATCCCGCCCAGCCTGACAGAGGTCTTCGGAAACTTTATCGGGACAAACGGTGACGGGACGAGGACGATACCAAACGAAAAAACGGGCATTCTCATAGAAAACTCTGCGGTTAACGATATTGGCGGCTTTGCAAACGATATTCCGGGCGCCAGGAACTACATTTGCGGCAGTGGTTTTAGCGGTATTGCCATCATCGGAAACCAGTCTGCCCATAATCGCGTTTCCGGAAACCATGTCGGTGTTGGGTCCGACGGCTCGGCAATTGGTAATACCGGCAGCGGGGTTTATATCGGTGGCGGTGCCCACGATAATACAATAGGCGGAACGGAACCGAACGCGGGCAATCTTATCGAAAACAATGGCCGAAACGGCGTTGCTCTTGCCCCCGATGCCGGTACCGGAAATCTAATTGATCCCAATACCATCGCCGGAAATGCTATGCGCGGCATAACGCTCAATGAGACCGCCGCGGAAGACGATATTGGAGCGCCGCCGCCTGAGCCGGTTCTTAATGATGAACTTGATTTTGATCAGGGTGCAAATAAACTCCAGAACTATCCTGAAATAGCGACCTATAACATAAACTCCGGCGGAGATCTGATCGTGAGCTACAGAGTCGATTCATCGCCGGGTAATTCGAGTTATGGATTCAGCGAAGGGATCCGTGTCGAGTTCTTCAAACCGGATGCGATAGGTCAAGGTGAGAAATTCCTAAATTCGGATCAGTTCAAGTTTGAAGATTTCACCGGCGGCGGTAATAAGACGATCAATCTCGGAAACGCAGCTTTGATGGGCTTTATCGTTGGCGACAGGATAACGGCGACGGCGACCGATTTTGAAGGCAATACGTCAGAGTTCTCTCCGGTAGTGTTTGCACCTACTGCGGCTGGCGTTAAGGTGTCCGGACGTGTGCGGAATGCCGAAGGGCGCGGACTGCGTTCTGCGAGGGTGAGCATTACTGATCAAAATGGAAGCGTTCGCATAACTACGACCACAGCACGCGGGTTTTTCCATTTTGAGGATGTCGAGACAGGACATACGTATGTGATCGCCGTCAATTCGAAACGCTACAATTTCTCGCCCCGTGTCGTGCAAATCGTCGACAATATTTCGGATCTCGATTTTCTGCCTGAGCCGTCGGAAAAGCTCCGTTTGAGGTGACTGTAAGGCGGCTCTTAGTGCCGCCTCTTATATTCCCAGTTCTTGTCGGAGTTGCAGCTCCCGCGCGTTCATCTCACCGTTGTCGGTTTCGTGGTCGTGCCCGCAGAGGTGGAGCAGTCCGTGGAGTATAAGCTGCTTGATCTCGCCATCAAGCGTCAGGCCGTTTTCAGACGCCTGTTTTTGGGCCTGCTCAACGGAGATCACGATGTCGCCCAAAAAGTTCTTATGAGAATCGACCGTCGTATCTGGTAATTTTTTCTGTCCGCCCTTGGTAGCAGACGAGGCTGTTACGAAATCATCCGGCTCGTGGGGGAACGAAAGAACATCTGTCGTTGAATCAATGTCTCGAAAAAGCTCGTTGAGCTGCTTCATGCGGTTATCGCCAATAAATGCAACTGAAAATACGCGATCTTTGGCTTCGGGCATTGCCAGTAAAAGCTCCTGAACAAAGGCCCGGTAACTTGTCACGGAAACTTTGACCTTTCGTTGGAGATTGACGATGTCGATCATTTGTTAACGCTCGCCGGAATTGTCGTTTTCCGAGTGTGCCTCGTATGCTTTGACGATCATTTGGACAAGTTTGTGCCGCACCACATCTTTGTCGGTGAAATAGACAAACTCTATGCCTTCGAGATTGGCAAGGATGATCTCGGCCTCTTTAATTCCGCTCTTTTGGCCTCGCGGAAGATCGATCTGTGTTCTATCACCCGTCACGACGGCCTTTGAGCCAAAGCCGATGCGGGTGAGGAACATCTTCATCTGTTCGCTGGTGGTGTTCTGAGCCTCGTCGAGAATGATAAAAGCATCCGAGAGCGTGCGGCCCCGCATAAACGCGAGCGGTGCGATCTCGATTATGCGTTTTTCGAGCATCTTTGTGACCTTTTCAGAATCAACAAGGTCAAAGAGCGCATCGTAGAGCGGCCTGAGGTACGGATCAACCTTTTCCTGTAGGTCGCCCGGAAGAAATCCGAGCCGTTCGCCTGCCTCGACCGCCGGACGTGTCAGGATAATGCGGCTCACTTGCTTTTTAAAAAGCGCATCGACCGCCATCGCGACGGCCAGATAGCTCTTGCCCGTCCCCGCGACTCCGATCCCGAAAACAAGGTCATTCGCCGCGATGGCGTCTAGATATTTACGCTGATTGGCGGTTTTTGGAGCGACCTGCTTCTTTCCCGTCGGATTAAATCTTGCTTTTAAAAAATGGTCTTTGAGATTGTACGCGCGATCCTCGGATATCTGTTTGAAAGCGTCCCGCAATTCCTTATCCGAAAACACGCTGCCGCCCTCAAAAAGGTCGACAAAATCGCTCAATATCTGCTCGACCGTATCAATATCGCGCTCATCGCCATCGATGAGAAGTTCATTGCCGCGTGCCCCGATACTTACATCGAGAAGGGTTTCGAGATATTTAATGTTTTGATCCTGAACGCCAAAGAGCGTAGTGAGGCCCTGCGGAGGAAGTTCTAATTTTCGGAGATTACTCAATATTTGATCCGCGTTACAGGTTTTCTGAGGCTTGTATAAAAGGCTACTAGAAGCCCCCACCCCTGTCAATATTTTAACTTTTATTTAAATGTACTTTGGAGTACATACGTGGTGAATAGAATGCCGCACAATCTTTAATAAGGAAAAAAAATCGGTCGGGGGACAAAGAGTATGTTTGGACTTGATATTACAGGTGTCGAAAACGAAGCGGATCAGAACTCATTCGAAACCAGCGTGATCGGGCAGGAAACGGCGACGGGCGTTGTCGACGACGATGAAAAAAAAGGAAGCGAGCCCATTAAGCGCGACATTTTTGTGCTTGCCCGCAACATTGCGTTCGGAGCAAAGAGGCGCCGCCAGTTTACGCGGGCGTCGAGCATTATTTAGACAAGAGAGAACTATGCCGGGAACAAAATATACGGATAAACAAGAACGAAAGGCCGAACATATCGAAGATTCGTATGAGAAGAAGGGCGTTTCTCATAAAGAGGCAGAGAAACGGGCTTGGGCGACAGTGAATAAACAGGACGGCGGCGGAAAAAAGCCGGGCGGTTCGGGGCGAAAGAAAGCCGAAAAAAATCCTTCTTGATCGGTGTCGATTTTCACCGGCCGCGTCTTTGCGCCGCGTTGCCCCATTGTGCTAATCTTACTCCTTTGTAAAACGGACGCTATTTACCTATAAAGAGGAGCAATTTTTAAATAATGGCTAAACAGGAAGAGGGGCATATCGGCAAGGTTGTACAGATCATCGGCCCCGTCGTTGATGTAGAATTTTCAGATAATTACTTGCCGCCGATCTATCAGGCATTACGTATTACGAGCGAGGGCTTTGATGTTGAGACGTCCGTCGATGTCGTTTGCGAGGTGCAGCAGCACCTGGGCGAGGGCCGAGTCCGTGCAGTCTCGATGCTGCCGACCGATGGTATGGTCCGCGGGATGAAGGTGATCGACCTTGACGGCCCGATCATGGTGCCGGTGGGAACGGCGACGCTTGGGCGGGTGATGAACGTGATCGGCGATCCGGTCGACGAGCTCGGCCCAGTTGAGAGCGAAACCAAGTCTTCGATCCATCGTCACGCTCCGTCGTTTGACGAACAGGCGACATCGCTCGAGATGTTTGAGACGGGAATTAAGGTCATTGACCTTGTGCAGCCGTTTCTTCGCGGTGGTAAGATCGGTCTCTTCGGCGGTGCGGGTGTCGGCAAGACCGTTCTGATCATGGAGTTGATCAACAACGTTGCGATCGGTTCCGATGGTTTCTCGGTTTTTGCAGGTGTCGGCGAACGAACCCGCGAGGGCAACGATCTCTTGCGCGAAATGGTCGAATCCAAGGTTATCCGCTACGGCGACAAGTTTAACGAAAACATGGAAAAGACCGGGGAATTTGATCTTTCTCTGGTTGATAAGGCGGAGATCACGGGTTCCAAAGTGGCGCTTGTTTACGGGCAGATGACCGAACCACCGGGAGCACGTCTCCGGGTTGCGTTATCGGGGCTGACGGTTGCTGAATATTTCCGTGACCAAGGGAACGACGTGCTCTTCTTCGTCGATAATATTTTCCGCTTTACACAGGCTGGGTCTGAGGTCTCCGCTCTCTTGGGTCGTATGCCTTCCGCTGTTGGATATCAGCCGACATTGGCCTCGGAAATGGGCGAGATGCAGGAACGCATCACCTCGACCAAGACCGGTGCCATCACATCGATCCAGGCCGTTTATGTGCCAGCCGACGACTACACCGATCCGGCGCCGGCGACGACATTTGCTCACCTTGATGCCGTCACGGCTTTGTCGCGGCAGATCGTTGAACTTGGAATTTATCCGGCCGTCGATCCGCTTGCGTCAAACTCGCGTATCCTCGATCCGACCATCGTCGGCGAAGATCACTACAACACCGCCCAGTCGGTCAAAAAGATCCTCCAACGATACAAAGATCTGCAGGACATTATTGCGATTCTGGGTCTCGACGAGCTTAGCGAGGACGATAAACAGACCGTTGCGCGTGCGCGTAAGATCCAGCGTTTCTTCTCGCAGCCGTTTTTCGTAGGTGAGCAGTTCACCGGTCTCAAGGGCGAATACGTCAAAACCGAAGACACCATCAAGGGTTTCAAAGAGATCCTCGAAGGCAAGTGCGACGATATGCCCGAGCAGTCGTTTTACATGGTCGGTACGATCGAACAGGCCCGTGAAAAAGCCAAGAAAATGGCTGCTGCTGCCTAAGATCGTTACAAGTTACAAGTAACGGGTGACAGGTTCACTGATTCACCCGTTACCTGTGACCGTTTACCTGTCACAACTTGAAACACTTATGTTGAAGTTAGAAATTGTTACTCCTGAAAAACGTGTCCTCGATGCCGAGGTTGATTCCGTGACGGTTCCGACCTCGTCGGGCGAGGCGGGAATTCTGTCAAATCACGCGCCGCTCATTTCGGCGCTCAAGCCGGGTGTTTTGACCTATGCGGGTAAGAATGAGAGCGGGAAACTCGCTGTTTCGGGCGGTTTTGTCGAGGTTAGCAACGATAATGTCTCCGTCCTTGTCGATTCAGCTGAGACTCCCGACGAAATAGATGTCGAAGCCGCCAAATCCGCCCGCGAAACCGCCGAGAAAGCCCTCGCCGCCGCCGGACAAGCACCCGCCGAAGAAAATGAGGCCACACGCGACGCCCTCGACCACGCTCAGACCCGTATTCAATTAGCTGCCGCAAAGTAGAACATTAAAGGTGTTGTCAGATTCCCCCGCGTTGATACCGGTTCGATGCGGGGGTTCGGTTCTCACTAGATCGCATCGTTGATTAACTCACCCATCGTCGGTAACATTTTCTTGCGAAAATTGTCAATAAAGTTTATTCTAATCACTACGTCAGACCCCCTTGTTGCTAGATTTGTGTTGTAGCTCTTTGTAAATTGAGCAATTTTGCTGATTTTATATGCCCTTAGGTCGGGCCAACGTCAGTATTGTTTTTTTATCTGGAGGAAGAAATGAAAAAACTGCTTGTTCGATCTTCTCGAACCAAATCGTTGATCTTTGCATTGATCGGAGTTGTTTGTCTTGTCGCACTTCTTGCGTTGCCGCTTCAACAGATGCGGTCGAACGCACAAAGCGAAAAGAGTGGTAAGACTGCGAAACAGAATGTTACGGAGCGTTTTCCTTATGGAGAGCCGGCGCCGTCGGGAGAAGTTAGTACACTAACGCTACCGACTAAGAAAGAGCGACGCGAATTGCGAAAGGCAGCCACGCCGCTGGCTCCGGCGGTTGGTACGGACCTTGGCTCGGAGATCGAGCCAAACAATACTTTTGCTACCGCGACAACGCTAACCGGCAGTGATGTCAAGATCCGCGGCGACGTCTATCCAAACGCCGATGAAGATTGGTACAAGTTCACCGCTGCAGCGGGTAACCGCGTTTATGCCGCGGTGATGACGAGTTATTCGTCGAGTGGCAGCACCGACAGCCAATTGCGGATATTCGGCTCGGACGGCACGACCCAATTGGAATTTGACGAGGATGACGGCTCACTAGGCGGCCTTTCTTCGTCGATCGCGGGTGCGGTTATGCCGGCCGGCACGGGAACATACTACATACAGGTCAAACATCCTTTGGCAACCAGCCAACTGCGCCCGTATGAGTTATATCTCAAAGTGCAAAGCGGTTCGCCGACGCCGGAAGTCGAAGGGAATGACACCCAGGCAACCGCAAATCCGCTTCCGCCAAGCGGTTGGGTCAGCGGCGCGAGAAATCCGGCCGTGGCGACGGAACAGGATTGGTATAGTTTCACAGCTAACGCGGGCGACACCGTTTATCTCGGGTTGGATCTCGATCCCGAGCGCGACAACGTGCAGTGGAATGGACGACTTGGGTTGGCATTGTTCGGCGATGCGACTAATCAGATCTTGGTCGTTGACGATGCAAGTGTGGGAAGCGCCGCCAATCCGCTTTCCGAAGCGATGTTTATGACGGTCAAGACCGCCGGAACATATTACGCCTTTGTTGATTCGGCGACCGCCGCGACGGGCGGACCGACCGCAACTTATAATCTGAGCGTGTCGGTCATCCCGAAAACTAATGTCGGCATCAATTGCACGACATACACTAGCACCAATGTTCCCCTTCCGATCGCCGATGGAGCTCTGACCTCGTCGACCATCACGGTTCCGGCGACGACTGCGAGGATTGCCAGCACAAAGGTCTCGATCAACGCTACCCATACGCTGATGGCGGATATGGATGTCAATCTGCGTTCACCGGCAGGCAACGATAACGGTCTGTTTAACGACATCGGCGCCACGGCAACGGGCGGACAAACGATGATGGATTTGACGCTGGATCAGTATTCTTCGGGTGTACCATTTGTTTTCACAGTATTAAGGCCTTTGATCCTTAAACCCGAATTCAGCTATCGGCTCGACTGGTACGACGGTGAAAATCCATCCGGCGTCTGGACGCTCGACATCCGCGATGATCTGGTCAACGCGACCACCGGAACGCTCAACAGCTGGAGTCTGGAAATTTGCGAACAGCCAGCGGTTGCCGGGTCTGTTATTTACACCCAGGACTTCGAAGCGAACAACGGCAGTTATACTCATTCGGGCACGGCTGACGAATGGCAATACGGCACACCCGCAACGGCGGCGACAACCACGGGGATTGCCGCTTTTATCGGCTGCAATAGCGGGACGATGTGCTGGAAAACCGATCTGACGGGCACTTATGAAATACTTTCGAATCAGGATCTGGTTTCGCCGAGTATTGTGTTGCCGGCAACTACGGGTACGCTTGATCTGCAATGGGCGATGCGGTATCAGATGGAAAGCTCCACATTCGACCACGCCAGCGTGTCGGTCACAGAGGTGGGCAATCCGACGAATACCCGTATTGTATGGCAATGGACGGGTGCGACGATGACCACTGGCGTCGGCACTCCGGCTGTAAATATTGGCAATTCAGCCGGTTGGGGAAACTACCGGGCGAATATATCGGATTTTGCCAACAAGACTGTTCAGTTGACTTTTCACGTCGATACGGACTCGACTATTAATTTCGCCGGCGTGGCAATTGACGATGTTTCGGTCAGAAATACGCCCCCCACGGCGGCGGGCGTGAGCGTATCGGGAAGGGTTTTGACGGCTGACGGACGCGGTGTGCGAAATGCCCGTGTCACGATTCTCGATCGTCGGGGCATCGCTCGAAATGTCGCCACCGGGCCATTTGGCTATTACCGCTTTGACAATGTCGACACGGGCCAGAGCTATGTGGTCAGTGTCGTGTCGCGAAGGTTTAATTTCGAGTCGCAGGTTATACAGGTAAACGACAACCTGGCCGACCTCGATTTTATCGCCGGACAATAACCAAACGGCAACGTTACTAACTCTAGACTGGCGGCTCTTCGGAGCCGCCTTTTTGTTAGAATCAACAACATTGACATTTAGCCGGTCAACTACGGCGTTGCATAGTAAATGATCCTGTTGTAGAATCCCCGTGTATCAACTTTGGTGCAAGCTCATTTATCATTAATGCTTTAGGTTTTAAGCTCCAACAATATTGGGGGACGCTCTGTGGGGTAAAAATGACCTCGAAAGTATTACTTATCACTATCGCAGGTTTTATGTTTGGCGTTTCGATACTTGCGCAGCCCACACAGGCCGGGCAGGCTAGCATGCTGCTGACGGCACAAGCAACAACATCGCACAGGACCGTGAGAAAGCATCGGAAATGCCGATGGATAAGGCGACCGGGGAGTAAAACCGCTGTGAATACGAAGAATTGGATCAAGAAGTGTTCGACCAATCATTCGACCAGTGCTCCAAAACAGCGACAAATGGGGTCGGGCGGAACGGGTAGCGGCGAAATGAAGAAAGCGGGAGAATTCAAAGGTGATCTCCGAGACCTTCCAAACACAAAGCCCGTGCCAAGAGAACGTCCCAGGCCTGAGGATCCGCCGGTGGTGCGGAGAACCGTTCCGACGCCGACGCCGACGCCTAAATCATAATTGAGTAGATCGGTCGTCAATTTAACATTTCGCCTTCTAAGACGCTCTGTCTGAATTGGATGCATAGGCTGTCCCGTATTGGACGAGTAGGGGATTCGAGAACAGATAACGGAGGAGACCTATTTCCATGTCAAACAATCAAATGTCATTCTACAGATCCAGAAAGATCATTATCTTGGCTGGTGCAATACTCATCGTTGCCGGAATCACGATCGGCACATCGGCGTACCTACGTATCGACGGGGCAACTCAAAGCCAGGGCGGTCAGGTCGCGTTGCCGGAGAATGTGAATTCGCTGGCGGTTGCGGACGGAGATAGAGCGTCCTCCACCAGCCAAGGGCAGACAACGGATATCACGCGCGGGCTTGCGAGCTATGAACCCACGCAGGCGACAGCCGGGGTTTTAAGCACGCCGCCGTCTGGCTTAGCAAAGCACCGATTTGAGACGTTTGACGAGGTGGTCAGAAAGGGAGACCCCGTGGATGCACAGGCCGAGATCTCCGGGTTGCAGCCCTTTGTTTCCGACGTCGATCTCAGAACCCCTGCTCAGCGTGGGAATAGGACCGACAGGGACGCGGCCCCAAAACAAGATGGCTCCCAGAAGGTAATTCCCCTGAAACAAGGTCCGATCGTCTCGAAACTAGCAAAAGCAGGGCGAAGCTTTGATGGAGACGTTCGAAATCTGCCCTATGAAAAATCAGTTGAAAGAGAGATGCCTGAACATGAAGACCCTTTCGTGATCCGACGTTTTCTCGGCAAGCCATCCAATGACGTCAATCAGACAAAAAGGCAGTCTTCGATCTCAGACCTAGCCGCACCCGCACCCGCACCGCTCAACGTTTTTGAAGGCTTAGACCGCTTCGGCTTTGGTGCCGGCAGCCCTCCCGATACGAACGGCGACGTCGGCCCGAATAACTATATCCAGACCGTCAACACCTCGATCGGCATTTATAACAAGACGACCGGTGTTCGCGATGCCGCGTTCACCTTCAACACGTTTATGAGCCAGGGAGCCTTCGGCAATTTGTGCGACACAAACAACTTTGGCGATCCGGTCGTGCTGTACGATACTTTCGAGGACCGCTGGATCATCACCGATTTCGCTTTCCTGCTTGATGGCGGCGGCAATGTTCTGGCCCCTGCGTATCAATGTTTTGCGGCCTCGAAGACTTCGGACCCGCTTTTGGGCGGCTGGAATTTCTATTCGATACAGATCAGTGACGGCCTCCACGACTATGAGAAGCTGGCTATCTGGCCGGATGGTCTATACATGTCGGCGAACATGTTCTCCTTCGGTGCCGGCTCGTCGTTTCAGGGCGCCCGTGTCTGGGCGTTCAATAAGGCTCAGATGTACGCCGGCGCGCCCAGTGTGCAGAATGTTTCCTTTAACGTCGGCGGCGGCGACTTCACCGTCATCCCGAGCAATGCGCGCTTGCAGACGGGCACACCACCGGCGGGCACGCCCAACTACTTTCTCTCGACGTGGCTCTTCACGAATGCACTTTCAATTTATAAGTTCCACGTGGATTGGGACAGGACATCCCTTTCAACTTTCACCGGGCCGGACGTTCCAATAGCAGCAACCACTTGGCCAAATGCGGCTGTTGCCAATGCAGGACAGCCTGGCACCGCAACGCTGCTCGATGTGCTGCAGATCCGGGCGATGGTGCAGAACCAATACACAAATCAGGGCGGCGTGGAGTCGCTGTGGGCACCCCATACCGTTCGTCGCGGCAATACGAGTGGACTGGCCGCGCCGCGATGGTATCAGGTAAATGTAACGGGCGGTGCAGTCAACCTGAGCCTGCCGCAAGCAGCGACATGGGACCCCGACGCTGCGAACGTCATTAATCGTTTTATGCCGAGTCTCGCCGTTGATCGGGCCGGGAACATGGCCCTTGGCTACACTACCTCATTCACTGGCGCCACCGATTTCCCGTCGATAAAATACGCCGGCCGCCTCGCAACCGATCCGGTGAACACCTTCAGCCTGACTGAACAAACGCTCTTCGCCGGGACGGCCTCGCAAACCGGGACAACCCGCTGGGGCGATTACAGCGCGATGACCCTCGACCCGAACGGGTGTACCTTCTGGTACACGGCTGAGTATGCCAACCCGGCCGACCAGACCTTTGATCACCGTTGGCTGACCAAGTTCGGCTCGTTCCAGTTTTCACCATGCACTACTATTGGAAATGGAACCTTGCAGGGCACCGTGACCACGTCGCCGGGTGGCCTTCCGGTCAGCGGAGCGACTGTTGCGTTTGGTGCCAGGACTACGACTACTAATGGCGCTGGTTTTTATTCGTTTACCGCGATCCCTGCCGGCAATTATCAGACGGAAACGGCGAGCAAGCCGGGCTTAAATGCGGGTACCACGACAAACATAGTTGTCGCGGACGGCGGTACTACGGTAAACGATTTTGCACTTACAGCCGCGCCGGCAACCGCGTGTCTGACCGATACGGCGCAATCCGATTTTCAGCTCGGCACGTTCACCAATGTCGATCTCAACGCCACTCCCGGCGACCTGACGCTCTCGAATGAGCCGTTCATTGACCAGCAAAATACGGCCGGTACGACAACGGGTACGGGCTTTGGCACGCCCGCATGGACTGGACAGACTTTTATTCCTGCGGTTACGGGCCTGCTCGCGAAAGCGGATGTTCAGCTCTTTTGCAATGGCTGCGGAGCTACTCCGCCCGACCTTACACTTTCAGTCCGCAACACCGCCGCAGGTGTGCCGACGGGAGCAGACCTTGCCTCAGTGACGATCCCCGGCTCGAATTTTTCAAGCGGGGCGACCGTTCTCTTTACGGCCACCTTTGGTTCGCCGGTAACTCTGACCTCTGGTACGCAATACGCTCTGGTCTTACGTCCGGTGTCTGTCCCGTCGGGTAGCGGCTATTTCTGGGTTCGCTCCAGCCCGAGCACCTATGCCAACGGTTCGCGTGTTATTTCTGCCGATAGCGGCGGGACGTGGTCCACAGAAACGACCAGAGATTACAACTTCAAGACCTACATGCAGACCGGTTTCGCCGCGTCAGGCAATCTGGTCTCGGGTCTTAAGGATGGTAATCCCAACCCGCCACTCGTCACCAACTGGACTACGCTGTCGTGGACCGCCAATGTGCCGGCAAACACTACTTTGCAATTCCAGGTCGCCGGCAGCAACAGCCCGACCGGGCCGTTTACATTCGTTGGCCCTGACATGACCGCTGCTACCTTCTACACGACGAGCGGCGGCTCGCTGGTTCAATTTAATGGGAAACGTTATCTGAAGTACAAAGCTTACTTCACCTCAACCGACCCCAACGTCACGCCAAGGGTGAACGACGTTACCGCCTGTTTCAACAGCGGCCCCCCCACGGCGGCGGGCGTGAGTGTATCGGGACGGGTTTTGACGGCCGACGGGCGCGGTGTGCGTAATGCTCGTGTCACGATCCTCGATCGCCGGGGCATCGCTAGAAATGTCGCCACCGGGCCATTTGGCTATTACCGCTTTGACGATGTCGAGACTGGCCAGAGCTATGTGGTCAGTGTCGTGTCGCGAAGGTTTAATTTCGAGTCGCAGGTTATACAGGTAAACGACAACCTGGCCGACCTCGATTTTATCGCCGGGCCTCAGCGAAAGCGGTAAGGACAAATGGAAAATGGAGAATGGAAAACGGAAAACGGATAATTAAAGATCCGAAGAGAAGAAATAAGACATTTTAGCCACGAATGGCACGAATAAGATAGATTGAATAAAAATGGAAAATGGAAAACGGATAATTAAAAATCCGAAGAGAAGAAATAACTTTCTTCCATTTTCCGTTTTCCATTCTCCATTCGTTTCATTCGCGGCGTTCGTGGCAAAATCTTCTTGATTTTTATTCTCCACTCTCCACCTACAATAACTAAACAATTTCTTGACTTTGCGAGTCGATCTGCCTAATAATTTTCGGTATATAAATTAACGGCGTTTTATCAAAAGCATGCCTTGACAGTGAGCGTGAGCCCGACTTGGGGTGGCATGTTTTTAGGTCAAGTAAAATCAAGGACTTCGGAGGGGAATAGTTATGTCCGTAAATCACAGTTTGGCGTATAGGTTTTTTGTCCGCATTGTATTCGTCGCGGCGGTTGCTTTTTTTATCGGCGTTGTAGATGCAAAGGCGCAGTATCTCGAGACTTTTTCGACGCCGAACAAGGGGCGTCTTCTCGGTTGTGTAAACGATTTTTCAGGTGTCAACTGGACCATATCTGTTTGGGACGCGGCCGGCACTTGTCAGCTTGGTGACAACCGTGATCCGACAGATTTTTTCAACACCACGGCTGCCGGCAGACTGGAGTCGATCGATCTCGACGAACAAGTTTATTGGGAAAGCCCGCTCATAAACATTGCGACACCGGGAACAGTGACGCTCGGCATGGATCTCACATGGGTCGGGTTTGATAGTGATGTGATGGCAAACACATTATTAACCGATTGGATAAAGGTGCAATACAGCGTAAATGGCGGTGCCTACACCACGGTCCCGAACGTCGTCGGGGGGCATCCCGGGCCGGCGACCATTGCCTACCCTTTTCAGAATCCGGGCGGGTCATTTGACGGCAGCACGACTATCAACGTGACTGGCATAAGCGGCACGACGATGAGGATACGGGTCGTCACCTTTACCAATGCGAACGCCGAACTGGTGACCATGGACAACGTCAGCGTGCCGCAGAACGGGGTATTTATTGTGCCAACGGCGGCGGGCGTGAGCATATCGGGACGTGTTTTGACGGCCGACGGACGCGGTGTGCGAAATGCGCGGGTCACGATCCTCAACCGCCAGGGCATCGCTAGAAATGTCGCCACCGGGCCATATGGCTATTACCGCTTTGACGATGTCGAGACGGGCCAGAGCTATGTGGCCAGAGTCGTATCGCGGAGGTTTGGGTTTGAACCGCAGGTTTTACAGGTGAACGACAATCTTACGGATGTCGATTTTGTTGCCGGGACGTCACGGAGAATCGAAACCATGACGCGAAAGCGGTGAATAAAAATGGAAAATGGAGAATGGAAAACGGATAATTAAAGATCCGAAGAGAAGAAATAACTTTCTTCCATTTTCCATTTTCCGTTTTCCATTCCCCATTCCCCATTCCCAATTCCCAATTCCCAATTCCCAATTCCTAATTCCTTCCCACAGGTCAAAAGAATTGCGTTTTTTGTAACGCGGATCGGCGGCGAAATCGTTTGACTTTGCCACGGATATATCTATAATTTGCCCTATTAAGAAAGAATCTGTTCATTACTAGAAGCATCCCCCTCCACGTGCGTCCCGCGCACGGAGGAGGCTTTTCGTATTGATAATTGTAATTGCAGGGTTTCCGGAGGGTCGTTAATTATGTCCAAGAGCGCCAGTCTCTCACGTTATTTCTATAGCCGTATCGCATTATTCACCGTTATCGGTGCCATTGCACTGACGATAGCCGCCGCAGGCACAAATGCGGCGGGCTTTTCGTTTATGGACTCCGTAAAAGGCCTTTTTGGCATGGCGTCAGTAACGACGCCGATACGCACCCCCGCGCCTGTAAATGAGCTATCAAAAACGGCGAATCTCCTCGCCCCGGCGACGAAGCCGATGTTTTTTAGCGGTGATACTGTTTACGACTCATTTGCTGACGGGGATTTTACCTTCACGCCCGTATGGGGTGGAAATACGACAAGCTGGCAAATAGTTGTTAGCAGCGACGCGGCGGCAGGGGCTACTGGATCGAATACATTGCGCCTTAACGCTCCCGCGACTGCTCAAACGGATTACCTGAGCAGCCAAATCAGCAGTTGGGGTGCAAGTCAGGAATGGGGAGCCTTTATAGGACGACGTGCGCAGGCATTAACCGCGGCGAACCAACAATTTTTATGGCTATACGCGAATGAATCAAATCTGACCAGCGCGACTGTCGACGGATATAGATTGGCAATGGGGGACGACACAGGAGCCGACGAAATCAGACTTGAGTACATTGTGAACGGTGCCGTTAGTTCGACCGTGATTACCTCAACCGGCTCTTTTCCCAACAGTCAGACCGACTTCGGTTTTCTAGTTAGGGTTACACGGTCGTCGTCAGGTAGTTGGGAATTGTTTACATCGACGTTACCGAACGCAAATGGCACCGGGGCTATCGCGTCAAGTATACCTAACTCAACCAACGCGACGACTAGTCAAGGCACGGGGACAAATAACTCGCTAGTTCCATCGACAAATGGCTACTTAGGTGCTGCGGCGCTTCATTCAACCGGAGCAAGTGCCATAATTACAGCCGAATTCGATCAGATATATTTTACGGGCACCGCAGCTCCGACGGTCACCAGTATCAGCCCGGCCTCCGGCCCGGCGGCGGGCGGAACGGCTGTAACGATCACTGGAACAAACCTGACCGGAGCGTCAGCCGTCACCATCGGCGGAGCAGTAGCGTCAAGCATTGTCGTGGCAGGCGACGGCCTTTCGTTAACTGCGGTGACGGGAGCTCGCGCAGCGGCGAGCGGTCAGAGTGTCGTTGTAACGACCCCGGGCGGAACTAACACCGCGAACACGCTTTATTCCTACTTGTCTCCGCCGTCGATCTCAAAATCATTTGCCACTTCGCCGATCAATGTGGGCGGGACGAGCCTGCTGACGATCACGGTTACCAACCCCAATTCATCCACGGCCCTTACGGGCGTAGGTTTTACCGATACGCTGCCCACCGGCCTTACGGCGGCGGATGTAAGCGGTTCGAATTGCGGCGGTTCGTTCACGATCTCGGGTAATGTATTTACACTATCCGGTGCGACGGTGACAAACGGCGCGCCCTGCACGTCAAGCTTCTCTGTGACCGCCAATGGCGCCGCCACCGGTGTGTTAACGAACAACACCAGCACGGTCACATCCACCAACGGCGGCACCGGCAACAGCGCCTCGGCCAATATCACCGTCAACACGCCTGCGCCGACGGTCACAGGCATAAGCCCGGACTCCGGCCCGGCGGCTGGCGGAACGGCGGTAACGATCACGGGAACCAACTTTACCGGGGCGACCCTCGTTACTATCGGCGGAACGACTTGCGTGACGGGTACGGTTACAGCAACAACGATAGCCTGTACGACGGGTGCGCGCGCGGCGGGTTCCGCAAGTGTTAACGTGACGACCGCCGCCGGGACGAACGGCAACAATTCGCTCTATTCCTACGTTGATCCGCCGACGATCTCAAAATCGTTTGGAACTTCGCCGGTCATTGTCGGCGGCACCAGCCTGCTGACAATTACGATCGCAAACCCCAACAGCCTCGACGTGCTGTCGGGCGTCGCCTATACCGATACTCTGCCGACCGGGCTAACGACACCAGATGTCGGCTCGACCCCGGCATGCAACGGCACTTATTCGATCACCTCAAATGTAGTTACATTCACGAATGGCCTAATACCCACAAACGGAAGCTGCCCGATCTCGATGACAGTAACCGCCAATGGCTCCGCCACCGGTGTGTTAACGAACAACACCAGCACCGTCACATCAACCAACGGCGGCACCGGCAACTTTGCCACGGCAAATATCACGGTCAACCAAGCACCGGCGATCACTAGCGCCAATAACACGACATTTACCGTCGGAGCCGCCGGGACATTTACGGCGACGGCGACGGGTTTCCCGGCACCGACCTTCTCAACGGTAAGCACTTTGCCGTCAGGCGTCA
>JBJXEG010000018.1:0-499842 GCA_046155085.1 Pyrinomonadaceae bacterium
CGCGTGATCTCAAGGCTTTGAAAAAACACAAACGCCAGCATCGTCCCCAACGCCGCGCCGTTCGACACGCCAAGCAAATAAGGCTCGGCAAGCGGATTTCTCAGCAAAGACTGCAACCCCGCCCCCGCCAACGCCAAACTCGCCCCAACACACGCCCCCAAGAATATCCGCGGCAGCCTGATGTCATACAATATCGACCGCTGCTGCTCCGACAGGTCAAACAACGGCAGCCGCTCCGCCCCGAGCATCGCCGCCGCCGCAAGTACAATGACCAGGATCAAAAGCAATACACCGCCGAGACGCAGAGACGCAGAGAGCGATCTGATTTTTGCTTTCGTGTCGGTCATCCTTTTTAATAGCTTTTTCTTCTCTGCGACTCCCCGTCTCTGCGGTTAAAATCTACTTAAACTTATCCGGATGCAGGTCCTTCGCGATCTGCTCCAGCGCATCGACCAGCCTCGGCCCCGGCCGCGACAGCAGATCGGCGTTCACCTTATATACACGTCCGTTTTTCACCGCCGGCGAATTCTTAAAGACCTCGTTCGGCTCTTTGTTGTCTTCACTGTCCGACAAAATGATTGCCGCTGGGTTCAACGCCAGAGCGGTTTCCTTGCTGAGCTTTGGATAGGCGGAAGCAACACTTTCCGTTACCGAACGGCCGCCAGCGCTCAGTAAAAGATCGTTAAGAAATCCGTCCTTCCCTACCGTGAATAAAGGTTCCTTAGAGATCTGAACAAAAACCCTCACGGTGCCTACGCGTTTGTCATATTCGACTGGCTGCTCATCCCGTCCCAATGGTGTTCCGAGTGTACGCCAAATTGCATGCTCGCGATCCTCAAGCTCCCGGATAAGTTTTTGACTCTTATCCATGGTCCCGAAAATAATTCCGAACTGTTCTAGATTTTTGAAAACGTCCTCGATTCCGTACGGATTCGTCACATAAACCGCGATGCCCTGTCCCGAGAGCGTCTTCATAAAGGCCTCGATCTGCGACGCAGTCGAGACAAAGACAACATCAGGCTTGAGGGCGATGATGGACTCCATGTTTGGCGTCATCGTGTCGCCGATCTTGGCTATTTCCTTGGCCTGTTCGGGATAGTTGCAGAACGTGGTGACTCCGACGAGCCGGTCGCCCGCACCGACGGCAAAAATATTCTCGGTCACGCTCGGGGCCGTGCTAACGACACGCGTCACCTTGACCGGTAGCGTCACCTGTCTCCCTAGGTCATCAGTCACGACCCGCATCGGAATAACCGCGGGCTGAGAAATGTCAGTCTTACCTCGACAGCCCGACAACATGAACAACGCTGTACATGCCAAAACGATCAGTTTTGCCTTTTGTCTTTTTACTGTTGCCTTCATTCCCATTTTTGCCTTTTTACTTTTTCCTTTTACCTTTTTTTGCAAAGCAAAAAACGCCTGTTTCTCCACGTCGAATATCGACCAGAAAAACAAGGCGTTTTATTAAATTCGCTCTGTCTGCCTGCGATGTTTTGACGCGAAACATCCTCACTGGCTTTGTATCCGAGGCAGGCATTCTGACTTAAGGCTAAAGGCTAAGGGCGAAAGGCTAAAATAAGATCAATTTTGACCTAGTTTATCCTTTATCCTTTATCCTTCATCCTTTCACAGTGACGCGATCGTGCGGGAATCTCACCCGGCTTACCCTTATCCTCAAACGCTTTTCTTTCCACCAAACAACTAACCTCTGATTGTCCGCCCCCACCGTTCCAAAGTCAAAGGCTCAAGCTTGGAGTCCCGCCTTCAGGCGGCTCTTATGCTGTTTCACACTTGCAACGCTTGACAATCTCTGCAACATGCGCTACATATAGTAAAACACACGTTTCCTATGAGCGAAGATCTCCTCGACAACTTTGACGATGCGGACGACGAAGAGCCCGACCTCGACCGCTACGATTCGGCCGCCGGTTGGGACGGTAGCGACGCCCCCGAGCACGACGCCAAACCCGCAAACACTACAAACAAAGACCGTTACGCCCACCGGCTTCCGTACCTCCCGCACGAAAGCATGTTCGACGTCCGACCGGCCAACGCCGCTATGCGGACCGAGCCGCCTGTGGATCTCGTCCCGAGCCTCTGGCGAACGGGCGAGCTCGCCCTGCTGATCGGCGAACCCGGCATCGGCAAAAGCCTCCTCGCCGTCCAGATCGCCGAATCGATCGCGCGTGGCGTCCCCGCTTGGAATCCCGACTTCAGTCGGCCCGCCTCCTCCCACGGCTCCCCTCCTTGTTTAGGAGGGGTGGCCGAAGGCCGGGGTGGTAGCTCCGAGTTCCGCAATCAAAACGTCTTGCTTCTCGATCTCGACCAAACGGACGCGCAGTTTGCCGAACGCTACACGTGCCCGTCGCCGATCCCCGGCAAGCTGCCGGTCCGCTACCGCTTTTCGCCAAAGCTCATCCGCCCGTCGTATCGCGATTTCGACTTCATTCCCGAAGAGTTTAACGACAACCTCGGCAAATTTTTCCAAGCCTCGATCGACCAGGCGCTTGGCGAATCCGGCGCCCAGGTCATCATCATCGACAACCTCGCGGCCCTCACGCCCTACGCCCGCAACAATTCGGCCCACATCCGCATGCTCAATTCGCTAAAACTAACCGCCACCACCCGCAACCTCTCGATCCTCGTCATCCACACCGCAAAGCCTCAGAAGCCCAGAAGCCAGAAGTCGGCAGCCAGTAATTCCGGCTTTCCATTCGACATTCGAAATTCGACATTCGAAATTTGCAACATCGCCGACTCCGTCTTCTCCCTCAACCCCACCACATACGGCCCCGAATACCGCTACATCAAGCTGCTCAAATCCAAAAACTCCCCTCATGTCAGAACCGGGAGCGGTAGCGACTGGGTTCCGCCACACTCGTCACTCGTCACTGGTAACTCATCACTTAGCGACGAAGTCGCCTGTTTTCAACTAGGCCGCGTCCCGTCTCCCGCTAGCTCCCCACCTTGTGTAGGAGGGGTGCCCGCAGGGCGGGGTGGTAGTTCTTCCTCTGACTCGTCACTCGTCACTCGTCCCTCGTCACTTCCGGCGAACCCCTTCTTAGGCTTTGAGTATCTTGGGGTATCGCCGGAGATCGACCTCACCCGCGACTACGCCGCCGAGCAACGCGCCGCCGAAGCCCAAGAACGCTCCCGGATCAAAAAGCTCCAGCGGAGCTCAAAAGAAATACTTGTTAATGGAGTTTTGGACGGAAGTTACGCAAGGTATCTAAAGTCCTAACATTGGTCCGCTGGGTCACATGAAGTATCTGAATCTCAGCCGCGACCGTCTGAGTTGAGAGAGTTAATCGCCAATGGAAGAATCTGGGTGAATGAACACGAGATTTCCTTCGTTGCGAAATGCGTCGAGTATTTCATTATTGAGCTCTAATACATTTCCATCGTCGTCAACGTCCTGAAGCAAGAAGGAAATTTGAGGTCTTTCTTCGCCGTCAAAGGCTTGACCGTCAGCCACCTCGACCCCACGGCTTTGAAAGGAGTCAATCTTCTTTCTTGTCGTATAAAGAAAGTCGAGATCGTGGCCAACAATTGTTAGATACATACCGTTCCGAACGACCGAGTCCTTCGCTAGTCTTAAACAAATAATGTTCTTCGGAACCGAATTGTTTCGTGGAATGAAAGTCGTTCCCACCAGCAAGTGCTTCAGGCGCGAGGTCATTGAAGAGCGAATTTCATTCTTTAGAAACTCTCGGAGATCTGTATCCATGTCCTTCTCAACCTTCAATCCATCGACGTTTCCGAAACTAAGATTGGACACATTCGCAAACTGGACGTTAATCCCACGATTTTCATAACAGGCTTTTAGCCCGGGTGATTCTGAATGAGATTTAAAGCTGCCATCATTAGTTAGAAGCAAAACGTGACGTTCGGGGTCGGCAGATTCAGTGATAACTGCGGAAACAAGTATAAGGCTATCAAAGTTGGCAATCTTTGAGTTAAGACAAATCTCATTTGCAGGCTCAATCTGCTTGTTATTAAGTGGGCTGTAGCGAAAGTCTATATCCCATTCTTCAAAAATTTGGTTGACCTCTTTATTAACGGCGTCCCGAAGAGGTTCAACCACCTCGTCAAATGTTGGGTCTATGGTCTTAAACTGATCCAGCCCTTTCATCAGGCCCAAATAGTTCAGCTTATAGTCAGCGTTTTCATTTGGATGCTCAACAACACTTCGTAAGAAATGTTCCCTCTTTCTAACTCCTACGAATTCAAACAACGCAAACTCAGAGCTGACAACGCGCAAAAACGGAGACTCTCCCATTAACTTTATCAGGTCATTCAGCCGTTCGTACGTGTGATCGACCAGGTAAACAAGTACATTGGTATCGCAGAATACCTTCAGGACGAAGTCCTGGTGAATTGAAGTATCGCTCCAATCTCTCATGGGAAATGCGGGACTAAATAATGCTTTCTTCGAGAAAATATTTCTTAACAAAGTTCTGATCAATTGTCTCATCTCCCGAAAAATCTTCCGATGCCTTTTCAACTAGATGAAAGCAGCTTTTCAAAAATCTACGTGTGTTACCTTCAACCCGCTGATTCAATTCGTCAATCCCCGTAGCCGCAAATGGGTAGATTCCCTCTTCGCTCTCTTGACTCCGAGCCATGCTTAAGTAGTTTCTGACAATTTTCTGCGCCTCGTCCGAGCTAAGTGCTTCCAAGATAATTAGGCGATTAGTAATTCGATCAGTCAGAGGTGGGGAAATACTCTTAAGTCGTTTCAATGCTTCACCGGTCATGGAAAAGACGAGAGACCAGTCCCTATGTTCGTCCAGAAGGGTACGAAGATTGTAAATGTAATTATCGATCTGTGCTTTTGTTAAACGTCCTTTTGTAATGTCCTCAAATTCGTCGACTAGGATAAAAAAATCCGTGTAGTTCTGCTCCTTAATGAGTCGGACGATATATCTAATTATTTCCGCTTCTTTTCGATTAAACTGCTTTATAGATCCGGTGGAGAGAGCCTCCCAAGCCTTGTTTACCCCGTAATCACTTGAAATAAATTCGCAGAAATACTGAGAAATAGTACTGTTGTTCGTTTCACTGTCCAGAATGCGCAAAAGTATCCGCCGAAAGGCTTCGTCGAATGCTTTACGCTCTTTCGGTGTGTGTATAGAACTGGTGAAAGCTCCTAAAAATTCCTTGTATGATGCAAGATTTTCCGCCGCGAACGGATTTGCATCTCTATTCCCAAATAGCAGGCCCTGACGTTCATATTTTGCGAGTTCCGTCCTATACTCCGCATTCTGTTCGATGTGAACGATGATTTTCGTCCATATGAATTTTCGCAAGTTTTCCTCGCCGATTCGCGAAATAATAGATCCGATGAACTCCAAGAGACTTACTCCCGGATTATCTACATAGATTACATATGGGTTGCGACCACTACGGTGTTGCTTTGAGGCTTCCGTCAACAGCGATTTAATAAACATCAGCAGTTGCGTCTTACCACGACCGTAATCTCCAACAACGGTCAGCGTTAGGAGCCGATCATCCCTGTCCACCGGATTCTCGCCCATTGAATGTCGCAGATAGTCCATCAACCCGGCGAGCGTCTCGTCATTTACGGGCACTAAGCTCTGGTTTAAAGAGTCGCTACCGTTGATGTTCGTGGTGCCCGATTTGGGGAATGGATTGAACTTGATTCCCAACGGCGCGTACTTTTCTTCCGGGTCCGCCGAGATGAAGATTTTGTTTAGTAGGTCAACTTGGTTTGTCATCGTCTTACAATCAAATGCGAAACGTATGAATCTTTATAACGCGGAAAGAGAATTTTGTCACCCTCTCGCTCCTTACCTCTTGAAATAAAAATTTCCGAAGTACGCTCCAGACTAAAGAGAGCGGGGGTTTTCGTGTATGACAACATGACGAATTGTTTTGTATCTTCAATTCGGACTCTGTTCTCCAAGGCAAGCCTTAGCACCAACTCCGGAAGATATATGAACCGGGTTGAGTAGTTTTGTTGGAGGTATTCCACGAGGTCAACGCTAATACTCTTAGGGCTAACGGCGTAACAACAGCCGATTGGCTTAGAAGCTGCAGTTGATATTTGAGGGTATTTAAAGGTGAATTTCTCAAGAAGGCCTAGGGCTCGGCCCCAAGTTACGAATACATCCCAGAAACGAGCTAATTCACCGTCAGCTTCTCGGATTTGATATAAAGTCGCATTGGATTTCAACTCGTAAAAAAAATTATCTGAGAATCGGCCTCGTTCCGAGAAAAAGAAAATGGGCGACGAATTGCTATATATTTCAGACCGCGGGAACTCATGAATCAGATTGCTTGACCTAATAGGTGGTTGAATTAGCCAAGTTAGCAACTCTCGAAAACGAAAATAGCTAAAGAAAATCTCCTCCAAATCTGCTTTTTCTTCATCTCCGAGCTTTTCGCCGATGCGACCCGTCGCAAAAATGGGTTTCCTGATAGAGAAATCACTATTCACGATCCCGTAGTTCTTTAAAGCATTGAGGTATTCGAGAATTCTTCGCTCATTCCATGGTGTCTTCTGAAAAGGTAAATTAATCGCATGACAGTACTCCGTAAAGGAGCGTTTGAAGTTGCGGGTTCCTGGTGGAACGGTTGAACTTTGAAGGGCAAGATAAACGTCGCGCAACTCGGACAAATAGTAGATGTTTGAAAAACTCCACTTCTTCTCATTAGTCCGAAAAGTGGAGGCGGCTTCCTCTTCATCTATCCATTCAATGGGAATTTTCGTTGAGCTAGTGAAATCCAAACTTTGTATCATTTTAGGATCATTATGTTTTCGGGGAGCTCCATTGAATGCCGGTGTTTCAAGGACTTCCATTTGGTCCCCCTAGTACGAATGCGGTGACTTTCGTAACGTTCAAATCCCACTGTCTTTGCAATCTCCCCTAAAAATCTTGTCGTAGGCACATATATGCCGTAAGGAGCGGAGTCCCCCAAAACAAGGTAAGCTTTTCCGTTTGGTTTTACAATCCTACGAATCTCTGCCAGAACGTTTCGCATATCGAGGAAGTACATTAGGGCAAGTTTATCAAAGCTCTTTTTTCCAGCCCGCTCTGATGCGACTTTTTTGATTTCTTCCGACTTAACAAGAATTCGTTTTGCAACTGAAGCACCTGATAGGTAGAGTTCAGACTCCTTATACGTTTGGACTCCCACTTCAGACTCCTTGTAATGGGTGGTTGAACCAGTAACGAGTTTGGCTCGAACCTTAGTTGTGATGTCGTTCCAACTCTCTGTGATCCCGAAAAAGTGGGTATGAACCTTTGATACTTCACCATAATCAAGATTATTTAGGTAAGGAGGCGAGGTTAGGCATAAAGAACAGCTCCCGTCTTCGATCTTAGGATTTACCCTTCGTGAGTCATGAAGAAACACGGTAGCGGTTGAAGGAAGATATCTAACTGCAGCCATTTCTTCAACCATGTTCTCTACTGTACTTCTGAAACGATCCCAAGCTTTTCCTACGTTTTGTATAGTTCGATTCCGCGAAATGTATGGAACAGCAATTGGATGAACTGATACCTTATGGAGTGTCTGGCTAAGCGCGAGGTTGAAGAAAAGACGATATTTAGAATTTGGAATACTGCGAATTGCATCCCTAATTCCAATTAGAGCGTTAAGAGTTTCTGGCTCATACAAACTCGCGAGAAGACTGTGCACCTGAGAAGTCGAAACACGCGTTACCTGATCGCGGATGGATTCCAGGTGCTGCTCAAGTTTGTTTTGCGACAATTTCCAATTAAGCTTGGCCCTAATGATGTCATACATTAATTTTTGCCCCTCATTGCCGACAGCTTCGTAGCCCTTGGTCTGACATGACACAAGGGTCGTTCCACAACCGGCAAAGGGATCGTAAATTCGAGCAATTGATGGCTTAAGCTTCTCTCGTGAAATAACCCCATCCACAAGTGCGTATGAAAATCCCGCAGTGAACTTATACCAGCTATGAATCGGCATGCTCAAGTTATCCTGAGCAGATCCTATTTGTGTCGTTAGAAATCGCATACCGTAGTGAAAAGCTATGTCCGAATTTATCCTATTTTATTAAGCAAGTCCATGGTCGTTTTACTTCGATCAAAACCCTGACCTTTTAACTCACAAAAAAGGCTCCGTAGAACGGAGCCTTTTACTGAACAGGAAGCCCCAATCCATTAGGGACTACTCAGCGATGGCCATTTCTTTATCTTCTGTTTTCTTCTCACGCTTCAAGCCGCCGATCTGGACCATTGGCTCGGAGGTGATCTGGTTTTTTTCCATGACCATTTGGTTGTAGAGTTTACGCATCATCTGCATTTCCTCGGCAGCCGTTTTGGGGCCTTCCATTTCCGGTTTGTTAGGACGGGCCAGATCGACTTCGTTGAGGATCAGGCTGTGCGAAGCGTCGTCCATATCGACATTCTTGCCGCGGGCAAACACTTCGTGACGGCCCTGGTCTTTGTACCACTGGGCGACGGTCGCATTTTGGTGCATGTGCTCGATGATGTTACGCCAGCCGATGCCGGTGTTGTACGCACAGAACGAAATTTCGCCCTCCTGCGTGCCGTACGGGATGATGCACATCTCGGTGCGTCGGAAATCGTAGTTAAAGAGATCCTGGAACCACATACCTGCAATAAAGAGGAAATTCCAAGGGTCCTGACGACGTTTTTCGATGTCTTCCATCGTGCGATCGCCGCTGACCTTGCCGTAATCTTTGCCCGAGAGGCCAAAGCTCTTATCGAACTTCTTCAAGATGCCGCCGAGCGTCAATGACGGAGGTGCACCATACGGATTGTAATTTTTGAGCAGTGCGAGGCCCATCATGATGTTTGAAAACCACTTGCCGCGGTTTGTATCCGTGATGTGCTGCATGTCTTTGACAAGGCCCGGGATCGAAAGGAATTGCGGCACAGGTGCCATTTCCTTTGTTTCTTTGTTGACCATGACGGCCGTACCGACACCGCAATTCGGGTGGCAGCCGCATGAAACTTGTCCCCAATCATTTTCAGGACCGTGGACGACGTCCGCGAAATCGGCGAACGCTCCCATCAATGAAAGCGGAAACCAATCGCGTGTCGGCTCGGTGATACCGACCTGATCCTGCACATCGTGTGCGAGATGGGCCAGCGTGTATCGCTGCTGTAAGCGGCGTGCCTCAGTAATATGCTCGTCGCGGCCTGTGAACGACACCGGCTGAAACGCGATGAACGAGATCTTTTTAGGATTCTCGAGAGCAAAGCGAATGATAGTGCCGACCTGATCGTTGTTGACGCCGTTGACCAGCGTGGTAACAAGGATGATGTCGACGCCGGCTTCGTGCAGGTTGTTGATCGCACGCAATTTTACGTCAAACAGGTTGCCGATCTGGCGGTGCGAGTTGGCGTCGTTGCCGATACCGTCAAACTGCAAATAGACAAAGCGAAGACCAGCTTCGGCGGCTTCGCGGCAGAATTCTTTTGATTTGGCAAACTCGATACCGTTAGTGGCGGCCTGAACCGAGTTATACCCGACCTTACGAGCATAACGAACCGCATCAAGGAAGTAGGGCGACAATGTCGGCTCACCACCCGAATACTGCACCGACATCTGACGACGCGGCTTGATCTGGATAGCGTTATCGAGGATCTCGCTCACGTCTTCCATTGAGAGCTCGTGGACAAAGCCGACCTGATTCGCGTCCATAAAGCACGGATCGCACATCATGTTGCAGCGGTTTGTCAGATCGACCGTAAGCACCGCTCCGCGGCCGTATTTGATCGTCGATGTGCCGTGATTGTGCAGCTTTTCGTCATTGTGCGATTCCATATCGCGGCCCGGAAAAAGTGATTCAATATGCTGGAGGAACTTGGCATCGATCGCCATCATGTCCTCGATCTTGCCGTGCTGCGGACATTCCTTGATCATCCACACTTGATTGTCACGCTCAATGATCTGGGCCTTGATCTCGCCGACATTGTCATTGACGAGTGTCGACACATCACGCTCGCCCGAAAGGATCTGCTCGCGGGCTTCGATCACGCACTGCGGGCAAAGTGAGTCGGTCGTACGCGGAAAACCAAGAGTCGGCTTGGTCTTTTGCCACGATTTGAGTATCGGTTTGTCCGCCCACTTGGGCGTGAACGACGGATTGGGTTTGAACTGATTGACCGAGCGGACAGCGTTAAACACACCACTCGCGACATACGTCAACCCTTTTTCAAAATGCTTTACAGCTCTCATATACGATTATTCTCCAAAAAAAATTTACCGCTTGTGGCTTAAAATGTGCTTGGTCGCGGTTAGGGATACAACTTCGCTAATTAGCAATGCTCGTGCCACACAACGATCTATCAAGTTGACGCCGCTAACCCTTGTATTCTCAGTTACATACCTTGAGAAACCGATTCCCAATGACGTTACGCTTCGTGTGACATTTCGACACACCCCGACACATTCACATAGTTTGTGGGCGTTAATGACACATCTGCCGTGATACATAGGTCTCGGTTCAATCTAATTCCACATTCTGCTTAATCGGCGCTTAACTCAGTGCAACATAAGCTCGTGCATCCGTAATACAAAATTTGCTAGAATGTTATACAAGTCCTTTGTGTACACCAGATACGGAACATGATTAAACTTCGTACATATATCGTACACTTTAAGCATTATAATAACATCTCACATGAAGTGTTAATCGCTAATCATTGCGCTCATTTAACTTATCCTCGCTCACACTTTCTTTACAGCCTACCGTCGCCTGTGATAAATTTTTCAAACACTTCAAGAAATATTGAAGTTTAGCTAGCATTTAAGATAGATCGAAACGTGTCCGCTTAGAGGTGAATTCAATATTATGTCCATACGTTTTGGGACATCGGGTTGGCGGTCGATCATAGCGGATGAATTCACATTTGAGAATGTCCGTTTAGTCACCGAATCGATATGCAGTTATTTGAAAACTAAAGATCCTACGGCCGGCCAGATATTGATCGTTGGATACGATTCGCGTTTTATGGGTGAGAAATTCGCATCCGTCGCTTCGGAGATCGCTGCGAAGAAAGGTTTTACCGTGATGTTGTGTACCGGCCCGACGCCGACGCCCACTATTTCGCACGCAATTCGAAGCCAAAGGGCGGCCGGCGGGATGAATTTCACGGCCTCGCATAATCCGCCTGAGTATCAGGGAATAAAATTCTCGACGGGTGACGGAGCTCCGGCTCTGCCGGGGGTTACCAAGCATATAGAGGCCGGCATCGTCAGTAGTGCAATGGCCGCTAATGCGGCTGGCGGTGAGATAAAAGATTTCGATCCTCGACCCGCTTATCTGGACGATTTGAAAACAAAGATTCGCTTTGATGTGATCGCAAAAGCTCGGGGTCGTTACGCATACGATGCGATCTACGGGACGGGGCGCGGATATCTTGATAAAGCGTTAAAGGATCACGGCCTCGAGGTTGAGACGCTTCATGATTGGCGAGACGTAACCTTTGGAGGCAAGCCGCCCGAGCCGGGCGAGGAGCACCTCGACGAATTGAAAACCGCGGTAATGGCAAAAGGCCTGACACTTGGCCTTGCGACGGACGGTGACGGAGACAGATTCGGCGTCATCGACGCAGGCGGCGAATTCATTACGCCAAATCAACTTGTCGCGTTATTGACAGATTATTTAGCGGAGAGCCGAGGCTGGAAACAGGGCGTTGCCCGAAGCGTGGCGACATCACATCTGGTTGACAGGGTTGCGACAGAGCGTGGCATTGAGCTATTTGAGACGCCAGTAGGGTTTAAATTCATTGGCGAATTGATAAATAAAGACGAGATCATCCTTGGCGGAGAGGAGTCTGCCGGTCTCTCGATACGCGGGCATTACCCAGAAAAGGACGGTATTCTGGCTTGTCTCTTAGCCGCCGAAGCGGTCGCCGCACGTGGAAAGAGTTTGACAGAGCAGTTAAATGAGCTTTATGGCCGTGTCGGAAAGCTCGAATCCGGCCGGATCGGAGTGAAATTAACCCCGGCGATTGCCGAAAAGCTGAAGGAAAAGCTGGCCCAGGAGCCGACTGAGATCGGCGGGCGACGAATTGAACGGATAAATCGAATGGACGGCGTCAAGTTCTTGTTTGAAAACAACGCCTGGATGCTGATGCGGCCGTCTGGCACGGAGCCGATAGTCAGAATTTACGCAGAGAGCGAAGATAAACACGATCTGGAGGATCTACTTGAGCAAGGCCGCAAATATCTATTGGGATGATGCCGACGCCAGCTACACAGCGTCAAAGCGATCCATCAAACGCAATCGACGGCCAAAGGCCGCTGCGGTAGAGCTCCGGACGACGCCATTTTGGCTATCGTTTGCGATCGTGGTCTCGATATTTGTGATGCTCGGTGTTTCTATCAATTTTCGTGCTTTTACCGAGATGAAGGAAGAAGCCAATCAGAACACCCGGCTGGCCGGACGGATCCAGAATCTGATGGATGAGAATCTCGCGCTCCAAGAGGAGATCCATTCGTTGAAAAGCGATCCGAAGGTGATCGAGCGTGAAGCTAGACGAGTCGGGATCGGGCTTCGACAAGAAAAAGTTCCTGTGACGGCGAATTGACGAACGCGGAGAAGTTTGTTCGTCGCCACATTGCCCTACCATTGACAATCCGCCTTTTGCCTACATCTCCGCGAGGCCTACAGCAAAACCTATCTGATTATCAGCGGCTTGAGTTTCCCGAACTCGGGCCGCACTTCTTTGCCCAACCTGACAACTAAAAGGCGTAATTGCCCTCGCTCCGTTTGGGAGCAACGTGGAGCATCTATAGGGAACCGAACCGATCCGTGATCCTCAGGCGCCGGACTGACGAATGAGGGCAATGTCAGCCGAGCGGTGAAGTTTAAAATGTCTCAACAGGATTCTCGGGGCGATTCGTGCCAGCCAAGCAATGACGGTGAGCTTGAGCGATTTACGATGGAGGTTAGCACACCGGAATGCGGCGGCAGCGGCCCGAAAATCTCCGCTCAAAAGAGATGCCTTGCCCTGTTCGACGGCGAGGTCTGCTTCGAGGGCAAGGATGCGGCGGACTACGGTCTCACGCTGCCCCTTGGTTAACTCGATCGTGCGGGCAACCCGCTCAAAGGCATCGCGTTCGCGCTTCGCCCGGCTTATCGAGTCACCTGAAAGGCTGTCCAGATGGACGCGATATTTTACAAGCTGTTTTCGCTGATACCCGATTTTTGCCCCGGTTTTCGCCATCCGCAGCCATAGATGAAAATCGTGCGCCCTGACCCGCTCGGTCTCAAACATTCCGGCCTCGACGATAGCCTGTTTACGGGCCATCGTCCCCGACGTAATTACATTACACCGGAGTTCCAGAATTGCGTTGAAATCCGCCTCACCCGCGGACGGAGCGTTTTCCATAAAGGTCCGGCGGTATGCCGAATTCATACCAAAAAGCACGGCGTCGCAATAAACCATATCGAGGCCGTTGCGTTCGAGATGGACATATTGCGAGGCCAGAAAATCAGGCATCCACAGATCGTCAGAGTCGAGGAACGCAATAATGTGGCCGCGGGCGTTTGCGATGCCGGTGTTGCGGGCAACGCCGGCGCCGGCATTTCGCTGTTTGATATAGACGATCTCTTCGAGATGGTTGCGGATCGCACGCTCAAATTGCTCGGTATCCGGCGAACCATCATTGACAACGATGACCTCGTGCTCCCGAAACTTTTGGGCCATAACCGAATCGAGTGTCTCACTGATATATTCGGCGCTATTATACGCCGGTATCACAACCGAGATCTTAGGCGGCGTGTCAAAGACGTTGCGGCCGACCCGCTTTCTGATGTGTGTTTTTTGGCGTTTTTCCTGCATCAGATCTTAACGATTTTGGCGGATTGGTTCCCAGCTTGCGTAAGTTTCACCGCGCAGAAACTTGTAAAAGCCCAGAACCGATGCCACATTGGCGAGCATAAAATACAGCGGTATCGCGAGTAAGCTTAACCTTTTCCCAAGCTGCTCCAATATCCCGCCAACGAGTGCGAGGGCGTAGAACAAAACCTGCAACACCAGTGCACAAGAATAAAATACTGACGTTCCCGAAAGGATGAGGCTTGCGAAAAGCAGCCCAAGCAGAATCCCCGGAACAGCATACCGCAAAACCTTATGCGAGATAAGTTCGATAGCAAAGAAACCGCCTTTTAGAGGATTAAGCATATCTCGGTTACGCCAAAGATCAGTAAACGTCTGTGCAATAATGCGGATACGCATATTTAGCTCGTCCATCGACTTGCGGTTGGTATGCTCGAAACAAACGGCTTCGGGGGCAAATATGCTACGCATCCCTTTGCGATAGATCATTGTGCAGATAAGGAAATCAGAACACGCTTCAGCATACATTGGTTCATATGCAGACTTACGTACCGCATAGAGGCAGCCCGAGGCTCCGATCAGAGAACACGCTCGGCTTTCTGCGGTTTTTAGGAAAGTCTCGTAGCTCCAGTAGCTAAGTGCTCCGCTTCCCACCGTAGAATTATCTTCGTCGAGGTAGACCAGCCGCCCGGCCGCACACCCCACGCTCTCATCTGCAAAAAAAGGAAGAATTTGGTCAAAAACATTTTTATTGTAGAGCGTGGTCGCATCAGAAAACAGAATGATCTCGCCAGTCGCTTGTTTGACCGCATTATTTTGGGTCGTCGTTTTACCGACCCGCCCCTCTTGCCTGAAAAGCCGCACACCGCGTTCCGAAAATTCCCTGACGATCTCGTCGGTCCGGTCCGTTGAGCCGTCCGAGGCGACTAGAATTTCGAATTTTTCCGCCCGATAGTTTATCTGAAGCGTGTTTTCAAGCTTTTCGCGGATCGCGGCTTGCTCATTAAACGCAGAAATAAGGACTGTAACCTTCGGCTCGATCGGGGCGCGTGAAACGGTCAAAGGAAATAGTATGCTTACCACATACACGAGCAACGGATAACCGACATAGACATACGCCAGTAGGCCGACGCATACCCAGAAGACTATTTGTTCCGCTGTAAAGATCATATTATCTATGCCGGTTGTTGTTCCAAAGCTTTGACGCCCTCGGTACCGCTGACATGCTCAGCTTCGATTCGGTAAATTCTCCGGAAAGCTACTGCATAAGCGATAAGGTAGTATATGAACCAATTGTAGGCGACCGACGCGAAGAAACTCGACACCATATAACCGATTATGCTTGCCTGGAGACCGATGGCGAGATAGTAAAACCATGAATAATCGTCCGCTTCAAATAGTGTCCGTTCGATAGCCTGGAGTTTTCGAAACGGGCTGATCATGAGTATAAGATACGCGACAAGGCCCAAAAGGCCGAGCTCCGATGAAACCTGCGTAAAGGCGTTGTGGGTCTGCAGGTTGCGTATTCCAACGATGGGGAAATTGCCAATTCCGACACCCCAGGGATTGCGGGCCGTTATAAGCAGGGATTGCCACAAAAGCTCTTTGCGCTGATCGCTGGACCCAACCGGATCTAGCCCCGGAACAAAAATCGACAACATTCGCAATCCGTAGTTACCTGGTGCAGCAAGGATGGCGAGCCCGCCGAACAGAAGCGACGCTATTGTGACGTTTAATCTGTACTTGCGGCCAAGCTTCCAGGCTAAAACCATCGAACAGGCGATCAGACCGAGAAACCCGCCGCGCGAATATGTAACCATATTTGCGGCAACGAAAAGACCAGCCGCCGCGAAATAGAAGAGTCTCATTGCCCTATTTTTTTCCGCGATGCCGAGAGCGATGGCCAGAGGCGTCATCATGACGAAATGCAGGGCCATCTCGTTTGGATTACCAAACATCCCCTTGACCTCGGTGATCGCAACGCGATACGACTCCACCGAAAACTTGCCGTCCATATAGAGAATCAGCGATGAAATACTCAAATATACGCCGATGCCGAATGACAACCAAATCATGCCCATTAAACGCTTTCGAGTTCGGACGACGTTGACTATAACAATAAATATTATTACCGATTTTATGTACGCATCATTAAATGTCGTCCAAGCGACCGACGGGTCTTTGGCAATCGGAATCGTGATTAGAGCGACTACCGTCATCGCCGAAACGGCTTTGACCTCGGTTGAAAAGATCGTCAACGATCCCTCGGCCGCCAGCTGACTCGGGACGTATATAGCCAGCGTTGCGAGCGCAAAGTAAAACGCCGTCGCCGACAAAAATGAAAGTTCGGTAATCAGTTCGTATGGCCGGAAGAGGACCATGATCGAAAACAGGAACAGACCGATGTATGTAAAAAGATGACCGTTGCGAGCAAACCAGCGATCTCCCGCAAGCAGTACGCGATCACGTTCATCTTTCTTTTCTTTTTTCTCCGCTTTGGGGCTGGCTCCGGGCTTTTTTACCCTCGATTCTACTGAGGCGGACCTAGCGATCGAGTCATTCAATGGCTTGGCGAACGCCTCTGCATTGTTTCCACGGATCAATGCTGGGTCAGCGTCGGTCTCTCGAACGTGTAAATTTAACAGGCCTTGCGATCCGTCGTATATATTGGCAGGACGGCTGTGAGGTCCGAGCGGCGACAAGTCATTGGACATCTTGACGCCCGCCGTCGATGGCGTCGATAGGGGTTTATGATCCTTTCTTTTTGATCGTTCGAGGGACATTTGCTGCGTCCGATCTTATATGCATGCGTCTGCAACCGGTCCGTTAATTTAAGCCGCAACCTCTTCTGTTTCCATCGTGATCAGGTCGCGGACCTTTTGTTTGAGAGCTTTTTCAAACTGCCTCGCTTCGTTGACACCGTTAAATGACAACTGCTGTAAATTGGCCTCGATACGCTTGCGGTAATCTGACACCAGTGAATCAGAGACGCCGAGCATTTCGGCCACTTCGAGTTGGGTGCCGCTGTCCGAGATTAGATAGCAATGCCAAAGAACATTGATCATGCGGTCATACTGTTTGGCCTTGCCACGAACAGATTTGCTTAGCGTTACGAGGAAATTATCGACAAATCCGGCTGCGGCGGTTTCAGCCTCATTACGTAGCAGGTCTTCCTCGGGGGTTTCGCGTGTGTCTGTAAATTCAAACGGCATTCGGTCGTCGTCGTCACTATCCGTACCGCTTCCGACGGGCACGAGGTGAATATCCATGATCGGGAGGCGCGACATTACAAATGACCGGAGACTGCGAACATCAACCGGCGAATCGATCGCCTTAAGGACGCGGACGATCAATTTTTCAAGCTCCGGGTTACTGATAACGATCTGCGCGTCGCCGGTACAGCCGACCATTCGCGTGTCACGGCTCTGAAAGGAGACAACCTTTACGCGTTCGTCCATCTCTTGGACGTCGCGGCGTGATTTCTTTAGCGTCCAGTCAGAAAGGCCGTACAGGCGGTCGGCAAGTCGCCGGTGGGCCTCTGGGTTATCAACGTTGTCAAAACGCTTGAAAATTGCACTCGTCTGGATAAGCGTCGAGATGCGCCGGGCGAGGCGATACGATTCAGGGTACCGCTTGCGGAGCTCCGCGGTTAGCATATTCGTCAGCTCGATCTGGCTGATCTCCGCCTCGATCTCGGCATCCGACATCCCGGTGTCGATATAATGCTGAAATCTATCCTTAGAGAGCAGAGCTACAAATAGCTCCTGGGTTAGGTCGGTGTAGGCGTTGTGCTTACCCTCTTCGACCAGAAACCCGGCCCGCTTTGAGGCGCGGACCAGCGGGTGCGAGGAGACGATGCGGTGCAGTTCGATCCAGATCTGGTTGACGTCAGATGTCTTTAAGCTGTCATTCCACTTTCCTACTTTTATCTGTTTGTGTGTAATCGATCTGGGTAAACGTGCCTTGGTCTTCACTTCATTCATAATTTGCCTTCCGATTGAATTTGTCCTATTTAGCAGTCGGCCATCTCTGAAAATGTGTTTTCGTCTGCGAGCGAGGCAGGCTGGCCTGTCCCGATGCGCTTTCTAGGCGCAATGCGGGCTGCGACACATTTTCGATCTGCTCGAGTGGTTGGGGATAGAAAGATTCGGCGTGATCAACTGCAGAGCGTAGCGGCCGATCTGAGCATAAGGGGGAGATAAAATGCCTCTCGCCACCTACATTTAAGATAGTAACAATTATTCGCTGTTTGAGCAACCATTTTTTGTAATGTTGTATATTGTTTATACATTTTCTGTAAAGGACTGCATCTAAACAGCTTAAGCTGTATGTTTTACGCTACGGAATGAAATATCGGTGATTCTTCTTAAATTGAATGGGCTAAGTTTTGGAAGCAAACGCCCATTATAGATTTACTTTCCTTGTAACAAAGATTAGATCAACCTCGCTTGCTTAGAGCGAAAAGGTCGACATGTGCACTATGGCTTCATCAAAAACAGGTTTTTGCAAAAACGAAGACTGTCCGACATCCAACGAATTGCTCGAATTTCAGAATGGCGATCTTCCGCGTCCCCGCGGCAGCGAGATCAACCGGCATTTGACGGATTGTGATTTTTGCAAGGCCGAAGTCGAATTCTATTCCAACTATCCCCAGGGATATGATGACAATCCGCCCGAGGCCGCCGCGATTCCGGCCCCGCTGTTTGAGCTTGCGGAGGCCCTGCTCAAAAACCGCCACAGCGACCCCGCCTCACTCAACTCATTGTTAATGGAAAAGGGCGGTGTCGTTATCGATAAGGTATAAGTCGCAATCGAATAAGATCGCAGAGAGCTAGGATCTAACTTCCGCAGATCTCATCTATTGCTTCTTCGTATTTTTCGTCGATAACGTTGCGTTTGATCTTGAGCGTAGGGGTCATTTCGCCCTTGTCGATAGAAAATTCGCGGGGCAGCAGATATACGCGTTTTACGCGTTCGTAATCGCTAAGCTCCCTAGTCAGGTCAACTGCATCGCGCTGCATTCGCTTAATAAAATGCGGATTTTCGCAAAGCTCTTCGCGGGTGCCTTCGGTTGCGACGCCTTGCTCTTTCATCGCTTCTTTCAAAGCTTCCCAATCAGGGACTATCAAGGCACCAACCTGCTTGCGGCCGCTGCCGACCACGACAGGCTGCGAAACAAGCGGACTTTGTTTGAGCAGGCTCTCGACCTGGAGCGGGGCGACATATTTGCCATTGGATAACTTAAAAAGGTCCTTTAGCCGGTCGGTGATATAAAAATGGCCGTCGGTATCTTTATATCCGACATCGCCGGTATGGTAAAACCCGTCGGCGTCGAGGGCGAGTGTGGTCGCCTCGGGGTTGTTGTAATACGAATGCATCACGTTGTCGCCGCGTATCAGCACCTCGCCGTCCTTCTCCGCGATCTTCATCTCGATGCCGTCAAATGGAGATCCGATCGAGCCAACCTTGTTGTCCGCAGGCCGATTGGCGCAGGTAATACACGCTTCGGTCATGCCGTAGCCCTGAAGGATAGGAATTCCTGCAGCCCAGAAAGCATACGAGAGTTTCTTTGACAGCGGAGCACCACCGGAAACAAAGAAACGGATGCATCCGCCGACACCATCGCGCCACTTAGAAAACACCAGCCGGTTGGCAATCGCATGCCTTGCCGCAAGGAGGGGAGAGATACGTTCGTGCTTATCCTTGGCGGCCCAGTAATCCTGGCCGATGCCAAGCGACCATTCAAATAGGCGTGTTTTCCATCCGCCGGCCGCTTTACCTTTCTTTACGATCTTGTGATAAACCTGCTCAAACAGCCGCGGTACAGCGGTCATGATCGTTGGCTTGACCTCTTGGAGATGCGACGCGAGTTGGTCAAAGGATGCACAGTAATGAATCGACACTCCGTTTGAACAAAGCACGTAAAAAACGGTCCGCTCGAAGATATGTGAAAGGGGCAGAACGGCCAAGCTCCGGTCCGTCGATTTTATCGGCAGGCCGCCGGAGATCGAAACGATGTTTGAAACAAAATTCTCGTGTGTAAGCATCACGCCTTTCGGCTCGCCGGTGGTGCCCGAGGTATAGATTATCGTTGCCAGATCTTTTGTCTCTATCGCAGCCAGCGATTGCTCGACAATATCCGCGTCGATGTTTTTATACTCGTCGCCGCGGCTTTCGACGTCGGCTAACGTGACTGCCCGGCTTTCGCTGTCAGGCATGCCGTCCGCGTCAAAAAAGATTAGCTTTTCGAGTCGTTCGACGCTCCGGATCGCCTCTTCGGCGTGTTTCCAGATCTTCTTGCCCGAAATAACGAGCATTTTCGCTCCCGAATTTTCGATAATGAATCTGATCTGATCAACCGCTTGGGTCGTATAGATCGGCACATTGACAGCCCTAAGCGAGAGAATCGCTAAATCGACAAATGACCATTCCGGACGGTTCTCAGAGATGATCGCTACGCGGTCACCCTCCTTTACGCCCAACGCAGCAAGGCCCATGGCGATACGTTTTACACGCTCGACAACGGCTTCCCCGTTGAGATAACTCCAAACCCCTTCGATCTTAAATGCAAGCGCATCCCGCTTATTGTGCCTTCGAAACGACTCAAAAAGGTAGTGCGGTATTGTCTGTGGTATGTCCTCGAAGCCGGCAAGATTATTGGCCATCATCAGTGAGTTTAATGAAAAGAGATCGAATCTCAGGAATTACATATTCTCGCAAAACCCTTTAATTTAGTCCAATCATTGAGAGCGGGTTTAAGCAATAATCATCCCTCATATCCGCCCGTGTGCTTTTGTTTCCAATCCCACGCCGAGCCGATTATCGAGGCGAGATCAGTCTGTGTTGGTTTCCAACCTAAAACGGCGGTGGCATTCGCGGAGTTGGCCACCAGCCGGTCCGGGTCGCCTAGCCGACGCGGTTCCACTTGGACGTCGATTGGCCGTCCGGTAACTTTTCGCGCGGCCTCTATAACTTCAAAAACGGAAAATCCTCGCCCGTTTCCCAGATTGAGATGGGTTGATTCGCCGCCGGCGTTTAGGTAGTTGAGTGCCGTAACGTGAGCATCGGCTAGATCCGCAACATGAATATAGTCTCGAATACATGTCCCGTCGGGCGTGGCGTAATCATCGCCAAATACTGGAACCGAGGCCAACTCGCCATTCGCCGCTTTTAGAACGATCGGGATCAAATGCGTTTCTGGTTCATGAACCTCGCCACATTTCGCGGTCGCTCCCGCTGCGTTGAAATAACGGAGCGATACGAATTTCAGTCCGTAAGCCGTGTCGTATGCTTCGAATATCCGCTCGCTCATAAACTTTGACCAGCCGTAGGGATTTACCGGTTTCTGAATATGCGTTTCACTGATCGGCATCTGCTGCGGATTGCCATAGGTTGCACACGTTGATGAAAACACGATTTTTTTGACACAGGAATCAATCAACGCATTGAGGAGGGCGTTGGTCTGAAAGGTGTTATTCTCGAAATATTTTGCCGGGTCCGTCACAGATTCCCCGACATAAGCATAAGCCGCAAAATGAATGCACGATTCGACATTATGCTCGGTAACGATTTGCTTTATTAATTCTGCGTCTCCGGCATTTCCTTGATAAAAAGGCACATCTTCATCCAAGGCTTGTCGATGACCGTAGACAAGATTGTCTAAAACCACGGCCGCAAATCCAGCCGCTCGCAAGGCTTCCACCGTTACGCTCCCGATATATCCCGCTCCGCCTGTAACTAAAACCGCCATAATTCGTCCTTGAGATTGTAACAATTTAACCAAATATTGCGCGCCTTACATGATTTAATTTCGAAAGCGTCCCGTCGGCGTTAAAAAAGTATCTTTTAAACGTCAAAGATCGCCGAAACATATTAAAATGGACAAACCACTATGAAGGCAGAAGAAAAACGGCTTGCTGAATCGACCGGTCGGTCGCAACACTGGAAACGCTGGGGGCCCTATGTCAGCGAACGAGCCTGGGGCACCGTTCGCGAGGATTACTCGGCGGACGGTTCGGCGTGGGAATATTTCCCTCACGATCATGCCCGCTCGCGTGCCTACCGTTGGAACGAGGATGGCCTCGCTGGGATCTGTGACCGGCATCAGCGGATTTGTTTTTCGCTTGCCCTGTGGAATGGCAATGACCCGATCCTAAAGGAGCGCCTCTTCGGGCTGACTGGCCCTGAGGGCAACCATGGCGAAGACGTAAAAGAGCTGTATTATTACCTTGATTCTACGCCAACGCACTCTTACATGAAGTTTCTATACAAGTATCCGCAGACGGCCTTTCCCTACGTGCAATTGATCGACGAAAACCGTAACCGCGGCAAACTCGACCCCGAATTTGAGCTGATGGACACTGGCATTTTTGATGAAAACCGATATTTTGACGTGTTCGTCGAGTATGCCAAAGCCGATGTCGAGGATATTTTGATAACCATTACGGTTGCAAATCGCGGAGCCGAGGATGCCTCGATCAACGTCGTCCCGACCGTTTGGTTGCGCAATCGCTGGACGTGGACAGGCATCGACCCCACCGGATCAATAGCGGGAGTCGATGATCGAACGATTGAGATCATCGAGGAATCGTTGGGAAAACGGTGGCTTCATTGTGACGGCGCGCCCGAACTTCTCTTCACCGAAAATGAGACAAATACCGAACGCCTTTTCGGTGCGCCGAATACCGCACCTTATGTAAAAGACGCAGTGAACAACTACATCATTGACGGTCTCATTGATGCGGTCAATCCTTCAAAAACTGGCACAAAAGCTGCCATAAATTATGAAATTAACGTCCCCGCGGAGAGCGAAGTAAAGATCCGTCTGCGACTAACCGATATAGAGTTTGACCGCAGGAACGCCGAGTCGCGGAACAAAAGAAAAATAGGAAATACCGCGCCTCAGAGGTTTCCCAGTGGAATTCCCTTTCAGAACTTTGACGAGATATTCGCCGAACGGATGGCTGAGGCTGACGAATTCTACGCCGATCTTGTCCCTGCCGAGCTTTCAGATGATGCGAGAAGCGTCCAGCGTCAGGCGTTTGCCGGAATGCTATGGTCGAAACAATATTATCACTACGTCGTGCGGGACTGGCTGAGCGGCGATCCAGCAATGCCGAAGCCACCGGAAACGCGTCTCGATGGCCGCAATCGCAAGTGGCAGCATTTATTTAATGCAGATATCATATCGATGCCGGACAAATGGGAATACCCGTGGTATGCGGCATGGGACCTCGCCTTTCACTGCATCCCGCTCGCTATCGTCGATCCACAATTTGCAAAGGAGCAACTCATCCTAATGCTTCGCGAATGGTATATGCACCCAAATGGCCAGATCCCCGCGTATGAATGGGCGCTTGGCGATGTAAATCCTCCGGTGCATGCATGGGCGGCGCTACGGGTCTATCAGATCGAGAAAAAGCGGACCGGTAGGGGAGACCGTGAATTTCTCGCACGCATCTTCCAAAAGCTGATGCTCAATTTCACATGGTGGGTCAACCGTAAGGATGCCGACGGCCACAATGTCTTTGAAGGCGGCTTTCTTGGTCTCGATAATATCGGTGTTTTTGACCGCTCGCAACCGCTGCCGACCGGTGGACGGCTTGATCAATCTGACGGCACAAGCTGGATGGCGATGTATTGTCTCAACATGCTTGCGATCGCGCTCGAGCTTTCTATTGAGGACGCCAGCTATGAAGATGTAGCAAGCAAATTCTGGGAGCATTTCGTTTTTATTTCGGATGCAATGAATCATCGCGGCGAGGATGGCGTTTCGTTATGGGACGAGGACGACGGTTTTTATTATGACGTGCTCCATCTGCAGAGCCTGGGCTACAGCACACCGATCAAAATACGTTCGATGGTCGGGCTGATCCCGCTCTTCGCCGTAGCTACTATCGACTCAGACAGCCTAGATGCCTTGCCTGGGTTCAAACGCCGGATGCAGTGGTTCATCGATAACCGCCCAGATCTAACCGGGAATATAAATTGTGCCCGTAAGCCCGGAATGGGCGAGCGCCGGCTGCTGGCAATAGCCTACCGCGACAGGCTCGAACGGGTATTGAGAATAATGCTCGACGAAGATGAATTTCTGTCGCCGTACGGCATCCGCGCCCTTTCGAAATACCACAAAAATGCTCCATATGTGCTTCATGTAAATGGTGTCGACCACCGTGTTGATTACGAGCCTGCCGAATCCACGAGCGGCCTATTTGGCGGCAATTCAAACTGGCGCGGCCCGGTCTGGTTTCCGGTCAACTATCTGTTGATCGAATCGCTGCAAAAATTTCACTATTATTACGGCGATGACCTCAAGGTCGAATGCCCTGTCGGGTCCGGCAATATGATGAATCTTTGGGAGGTGTCAGAAGAGATCTCGCGCCGTCTGTCACGCATTTTCCTCAAAGACGAGAACGGCCGGCGCCCTTGTTTTGCCGATAACGACAAATTTCGGACCGACCCGTATTTTCGCGATAACCTGCTGTTTCACGAATTTTTTCACGGTGACAACGGGGCCGGTATCGGAGCCAGCCACCAGACAGGCTGGACCGGCCTCGTCGCAAAACTCTTGCAGCAAAGCGGTGAATAAAAGGGTGAGTTAGTTTTCAGGTTGAATTTGGACGACCTCAAGTCCAATAGTTGCGGTCTAGTGATCGGTAGTTTATCGCTTCGCTTATATGGTTAGGCTCTATGAATTCGCTGCCACCTAGGTCGGCGATCGTACGGGAGACCTTGAGGATGCGGTCGTGTGCCCGGGCTGAGAGGCCTTGCCGCTGCATTGCCTTTTCGAGCAGCTCTTCGCTCTGATCGTCAATAGAGCAAAATGTGCGGATCTGCTTTGGCGACATCGCTGAATTTGAAAATCCATCCCCGGCAAATCTTGCAAGCTGTATCTCACGTGCCCGGATCACCCGCTCCCGGATCACGTCGGAACTATCACCATCCGCCACCCCGCGTCCGCGAAGCTCGTTAAACTTTACGGCCGGGACGTCGATGTGAATGTCGATACGATCCATCAGGGGCCCGGAGATCTTGCCTACATAACGCTGTATTTGCATCGGCGAGCAAAGGCATTGACGGCTGGACCCAAAGTAACCGCACGGGCACGGATTCATCGAAGCAACCAGCGTAAAGGCGGCCGGAAAAGTTAGCGAGCTGGCTGCACGCGAGATGGTCACATTTTTGTCTTCCATTGGCTGGCGGAGGACCTCGAGTACGCTGCGGTCAAATTCGGGCAGTTCGTCAAGAAATAGTACGCCGAGATGAGCGAGCGAGACTTCGCCGGGTTTTGGAATTGAGCCGCCGCCGATCAGACCGGCCCGCGAGACGGTGTGATGCGGAGATTTGAACGGACGCTCTACGATCAGTCCTGCTTTTCCAGTCAAACCTGCGACCGAGTGTATCTTTGTGATCTCGATTGCTTCTTCAAATTCGAGCGGCGGCAGGATTGTCGGCAGGCGTTTGGCAAGCATCGTCTTTCCCGATCCCGGCGGACCGATAAACAAGATGTTGTGTCCGCCCGCGCTTGCCACCTCGAGAGCTCGTTTTGCCGTCTGCTGGCCACGCACTTCGCTAAAATCAAAGCGGTATTTGTTATCCTGCGATTTCAGCTCTGAAATATCGAGTTTTAGCGGACGGATCTTAGTCTCGCGACCGGTCTGCAAGTCCCGGACGAGTTCCGCTGCCGCGCGCAGATCATGCACCGGGTAAATATTCACACCTTCTACCACGGCCGCCTCAGTTGCGTTCTCCTCAGGCAGGAGCAGATTGCGAATCCCGATTTCCCTCGCCTTTAACGCGATCGACAACGCACCTCGCACGGGCCGTACACGCCCGTCGAGCGACAATTCACCGACACTTAGCGTACTCTCAAGCTGATCTATACCGAGATCGCCCGCAGCGCCAAGAATGCCGAGGGCGATCGGCAGGTCAAAGGCCGCACCCTCTTTACGCACATCAGCCGGGGCCAGATTTATCGTTGTCTTGTGAAACGGAAAGAAGTATTTACTGTTGGTTATCGCGGCACGCACACGCTCCTTCGACTCGCGTATCGCGGCATCCGGCAATCCAACGATCGAAAATGGCGGAATAACATCGCCCTCCTTTGGGACGGGCTGAAGATTGACCTCAATGTCAACGATCAAGGCATCGATGCCATAAACCGTCGCCGACTGGGAAAGAAAGAGCATAAGACAGGCAGTGGTCGCTTCAAAAATTACGTGAGTTTTTATAACATTATCCGCGAAGAAAGAAAACTCGCCGTTCGACACGGATGGTTTGAACAGCGGGGATTTGATGCTAATCTTTGGTTTCGTATTTATTTTAGCCGACGAATGCGTCAAAACGGCTAAACGAGGAATTGATGAAACGAATTATTACTAAACTGGCTTTATTTGTCTTTTTTACGATCGTATTTTCGAGCTTTACCGGTTGCAAAGGCACATCGCAGCAAGCAAACGCGAACAATGCGGCGGCCGCGCCTCCCAATGCCGTAGCACAATCGAACGGCGAGCCGACAAAATCGTCAAACTATCCGCTGCTGGTTTCGGGCATTGCGGATGCAAACATCGAGCTGCTCGACAGCACGATGACAAAGGTCGCGGAGCGAAAGGGTAAGGTCATCCTGCTCAACCTATGGGGCATTTGGTGCGGACCTTGCCGAGCCGAGATGCCTGCTCTCGCCCAACTGCAGGCGCAGTATGGCGAAAAAGGCTTCGAGGTGATCGGGTTGAATATCGGCGATAGCGACGGCTCGCCTGAGGGCCTCGAAAACATCAAGAAATTTAGCGAGCAGATGAATCTTAACTACACCCTCGGGCGTATCGATCGCGCCGCAACGAACCAGTTCTACCTGCTGACTCGACAAGAGGTCGTGCCGCAGAGCGTATTGGTCACTCGCGACGGACATCTGCGGGGCGTATTTGTCGGCGGCGGATCCCGGGTTACCGATTCGATCAAGGAAACTGTCGAAAAGGCAATGAACGAGTAGCCTTACTCACTCTTAAGCGGCACCTGCGGCTCAACCAATATTGTCTTAAAACTCGCCATGCTGACCAAGCCCGGTGCGGAACGCTTTGGCTTATTCACAAACTTTTTAAGGGTGTAGTGTACCGCAGCCTTTATCTGTGAACGTCCGGTGCTGTAAAAAGCGGCAAGTTGGGCCGCCTCGACCAGCGTCTGATTAGGAATCTCCCGTCGATTGGCATTGCGAATGACGACATGCGATCCCGGATAATCCGCCGCGTGCATCCATAGATCGAGGGAGCGTGCGACCCGAAACGTTAGGTAATCATTGTCCAATGCCTTTTTGCCGACAAGGATCTCAAATCCGTCGGTCGAGATGAACCTTCTTGCTCCGTTAAATTCAACTTCACGCTTTTTCTTGCGGGCGATGGCGATCGGCTTTCGCGGCGGGGCGACAAGCGAGGTTAGAAAAGCCTCGTTTCTTTCCTCGATGGCCGCGTCGACAAGTCGAAGTTTCTCGGTTGCAGCCGCAAGTAACGTCTCGGCCACATTCATTCGCTCCTTGATAGCTTTATTACCGTTTCGGGCCTTTACATACCGGCGAAAATAGCCCTCGGCGACCTCGCTTATTGGCAGATTTGCTTCACCCTCGATCTCGACTACTGGCGTCGCCTCGTCAAAATAATCGGTCACGAGGATCGAATCGCCCTCGCGCGTTGCGTTGTTTACATTTGCCAGGAGCAGGTCGCCGTAGCGTTTCCACTGCTCGGCGTTGCCATGTTTTTTGAGATCAGACAGCAGGTTGGCAATCAGTTTTTGATGCTTTTTGATCTCGCCGACAGTCTTTCGCCGAACGGACGCAGCCAATTGTTCAACGCGGGCTTCGTCTTCGCCGACCCTTGGATTTTGTCGTTGGGGATCGTGGCTCATACCTTCAAGTGTAGTTCAAGCTCAAAGATGCCCAAAGGATAAATTCTTTGGGACTCCTGGCAGCATGGAATTAATTAACTAAAACTCTCGTACAAGGATTGTGCCCGAAAGCAAATCGTGGAGGGCACGCCGTTCCTCATTAAATAGTGCGGTCATAAATCCGACACCGAGGAATGCGAGTGAAAGGAGAAAAATAGATGAGCTGACTGCCGCCTGATGCAGGGTCGGATATTCGTTTTCGACGGCATCTACCAGCTCGAGCGAAAAGAGCCGCATGCCCAATGTCTTACCAAAAAAACCGAGACTGGCCGTCAAATATACGAACGAAATAATTGCCCATGCCGCGACGAAGATCAGCCCGCCTGACCCAGTCGCCCAATTCGCACCGTTAAATGCTAGTGGAGCGAGTATCAGCAGCGAGGTAAAAGCTCCGATTATCATGTCGAAGAGACCCGCTCCGAAACGCATCGAAAATGTTGCGAGATCCTCGATCTCGTCCGTTTCGACCAAAGTTTGCTCAACCCCTTCGCCCCCGGCATCGGCCGAAATTCGTATGCGATTTATCTCAGAAAATTCGGGCGGCGGTTCACTATTTAACTTTTCGGCAACCATTTCCTCGAACGGAATTACGCGTTCAAAGTATTGCTTAAGCGGTGGCAGCTTATTCGTATCTTTTTTTTCAACGGACGGCGGCGGCACAACGAGCTTTGGTTTTGAAGGTGCGGCCACGGGCGGGTGCACTCCAAAAGAAATCGCTGGGCGATTGTTCGGCGAAACGACATCGAACGGGAACGAACGCATCTGCGCTGGGCGTCCGGCCGGCATTTTTTTTTTCGGTTCATCCGTGTGCAAAAATATTTCGCGTGACCGATCGATGCGGCTTAAAGCTTTCGCCACACGCGGGTCCAATGACTTGACCGCAACCGCAGGTGCGGCGGCAGGCACGATGTCGGCTTTTACCGCTAGGCCCCCGATTGTCGGAAACGACCGCTCGCTCGCCGGTGCGGCGGCCGCCGAGTTCTGTCCACATCGCCGTTGCTGCACCGCGTTCTGCAGTTGCAGTCGCCAATCCGGCAGTGAAGCATCTTTATTTTGAAATTCGACCAACGTCGGACTGGTCTTTGAAGGTACAAGGCCGGCCGTTTCGTTACGTTTCGACATGGTTGGAGCTGCGGATGCCGGACGCGGAGCCAGCGATTTGCGAATCGGTGCGGGCGGTGTCTGAGACTCGACCCGGAGGGCAGTACCCGGCATTATCTTTGCCTGGATAACCTCGCGAACCGTGTCATGCATCATCGCACCGCAAGCGGTGCAAATCGACAGCGTGGGTGCTAAACTCCGGTCGCATACGGGGCAGTTCATAGGCGTGGCGGGCTGATTTTCTGAGATTAATAACCGAACTTACCAAAAACATAGCGATAATATCAGAGTTTACTTTAAGTCGTCAATACTAAAGCGCAGGAAACTTTAAACTTTTAGATGCTTTACAAAAATGTTAACCACGCTTGTGGAAATTCTATGCCCTGTGGAAATCACTACAAAGGTTGCCGTCCCGCAAAGCCCGCATCCGGCTCGTGCCACCAACCGATCTCATCGCCTTCGCCAAGCTGCCAACAGAGCAGAACGACACGATCGCCACGCATACTCGGAAAATCGATCAGCCCCCGTGTGTAGTCTTTTAGCTCGATGCCGAGTTGATGCAATTCGGTCGTTAGCTTACCGACCTTATAGAGCATATTGACATATCCCGTGCCGCCCTCCATGCCCCCGCCAAATTCCGAGGCTGCGGCCGCCGAACGAGCGGCGGAGCGAAGCTCTTCGATCGCGGCATAATAGCCCTGTATGGACTCTAGCTTTGGGATTATCTCGGGCAGCAAACCGTTTGCCTCGTTAAGGGTAAAGAGCTTCATAGTTCAGTTCTTACGCGAGTAAAATCGGGGACGTCGTCCGGCTCCGGTTCGGAATAATTGGCGTCAAAAGGCACCGGGCCTGCTACCCGCTTGAAATCGCCGCCCACCCCGTTTTCTCGGTCGGCGACGTGCATTTCGCCGGGCGGGACAAACGACGGAACGTCGTATTCTCCACCCTGGGTAATGTCCTTACGGATCAGATCGGCAATGTCGCCGAGATCAATAAAAAAATCGCTTACGTCGATCAATCGCGGGGCCGTATTTGAGCGAAAGCCAGCGACCTCGACACGACAGCCCTTATACGCGACCGCGTTGATCGCATAGACGAAATCCTCGTCTCCCGATACGAGAACGGCCGTGTCATAACGCCCCGCAAGGCTCAACATATCGACGGCGATCTCGACATCGAGATTGGCCTTTCGCGTCCCGTCGTAAAAGGTTTTCAACTCTTTCTGCACGACCCGAAAACCATTGCGCCGCATCCAAAGAAGAAAGCCCTGCTGGCGTTCTGCTCCGACATCAACGCCAGTATAAAAAAAGGCTCTGAGCAGCCGACCGTCGCCTAAAAGCAGGCGGAGCAACTTGTTGTAATCGATATCAATGTTATGAAAACGCGCCGCGTGAAAAAGGTTGTTGCCGTCGATAAATACGGCAACCCGCCCACGATGCCCAAACTGCCAGGACGAGCTGGTAGTCGTGTCAAACTGCATTATGTTGTACCTCAAACTACGAGAATTCAGGCTAATTCATCCTCAAACGGAGTTTAGGGAACATTGGCGGGTAAAAGGTTTCTAATCGGAAGATGATCTTAAGGATCACAATAGTCGTTTCAAAATATCAGGTCTGCATTGATAAAAGTTTAAAATAATCACCGACACCTGTTGTTCCGGCTGTCCTCCCTATCGGAAACTAGCCTTCATTTAGTTTGCCAATCGCAACGGCTGCGGTCAAGCAATTTAGCGGTCAAAGTGCTAAAATTCTAACCGAAACTCGCTAATATGGCTGAAATTAACGAAAAACATGAAGGCAGCACAGGGTTCGATCCGTGTATCCGGACTGAAGACATTGGTTTCAGCCCCGGCGAAATGTATTCATGTCCGGCTTGTGGTCGGATGAATCCCCCAAATCGAATCAAATGCCTCTATTGCGGTGATGAATTTGAGGTTCAAAGCGAAAACGCTGCGGCCGTCAAGCTAACCTTGCGAAGGCTTGAATCGTGGGAAAACGGATTCAATTTGATCTTGCCTACGGTTGTCACCAAACCGGACACTGTCAAAGCCGCTGCGCTCTTATCTCTGAACGTTGTAGATTTGCTCTCGATTCTTGACTTAAGTTCCGCTATTCCGATAGCTCGGGTCGAAAGTATGAAAGCGGCCGGTATTTTGATCGCCAAGCTGGCCGGATTTGGCTTAAAGTGCTCCGTGGTGAGTGATGCGTCCCTGGATGCTGACAAACCGCCGATTCGATTGAGGAATATTGGATTTCGGGACAGCAGCATCGAATTTACAAATTTCAATACACGTTTGGTGACGGAGATGGCCTCTAACGATCTTGCTCTGATTGTCCCGGGTATTTTGACTTCGAGCAAGGTAGAGTCGCTTGAAAAGAAACGAAGTGGAAAGATCAAGGTTTTAGAAGAAACAGCTACCGCGGCGGACGAATCGGTTCTCGATCTGTACAGCCGCCGCGACCCGGTCGGGTTTCGCGTCCAAATGTCTGGGTTCGATTTCTCAATGCTTGGCGAGGAAAAGGCTCTTGTCGCTTCCGAAAACATGAGGCGACTCTTGGTCAGGCTTAAGGAAAACTCGCCGAAAGCCAAAGTCGTAACGGATTACCAAAAGGTTCTTCACGCCCTCGGCACGATCTGGGAAATTGAGGCCCGCAGAGATCCGCAAGGTCTCCAAAGGTCAGGCTTTGGAAAGGTTGAGTTCGGAAGTGTCGCATCCACAAATAATCTGCGGCAATTCACCAAGTATTCGCGCCTGCAGTGGCACCTTTTATGAAGGCAAAAGCAAAAAGGCAAAAAGCAAAAGATAACGGCTTTTCGCACCGAGACGCACCAGATGCTCGAATGACGGATGCAAGATCATCATCCCAGATCCCTCATCCATCATCCCTGATCTATGGCTTACTTCCGGTGCTCGAGGCCCTCCGGGCGGACAACCGGCGCATCGACAAGGTATTGATTGCGGACGGAGCAAATGAATATCGCATCTCTGAGATCGCAGATATCTGCCGGACACGTTCGATTGCCTGGAATCGTGTGCCGCGAGAGACTTTTTCAAAGCTCATTGATCCGCAGGCAAATCATCAGGGCGTGATCGCGTTTGCGGCATCCGCGGATTATGTTTCGGCGGATGAGATATTAGAGAACTCGAACAAACCGGCGCTGATCGTTGTACTCGACGGGGTTGAGGACCCGCGAAATCTGGGAGCGATCCTTCGGGCCGCTGAATGCTCCGGTGTCGATGGCGTCATCATCCCTGAGCGGCGGGCGGTCGGCCTTACCGACACGGTCGCCAAATCTTCGGCCGGGGCTATTGAATATGTGAAGGTCGCAAAAACTACAAATCTTAACCGCTTTATTGAAAAATTAAAGGAAAAAAATATCTGGGTCGTGGGCACTAGTGCAAATGCGGAAACGAGTTATACGGACTGGGACTGGTCGCGTCCCAGCGCTCTTGTGCTTGGCGGTGAGGGCGGTGGGCTTCATCGCCTGGTCGCTGAGAATTGTGACGTGTTGGTAAAAATTCCAATGTATGGAAAAATAGATTCTCTGAACGTATCAGTCGCCGCCGGCGTAATACTTTTTGAAGCGAAGAGACAGAGAGCAGTAAGCAGTAAGCGGTAACCGAAACTTTTCACTATTAATTGTTCACTATTCACTAACTTATGTTTTGCCCAAAATGTGGTGGTCAAAATCCCGAAACCGGAAAATTCTGCCGAAGCTGCGGGACCGATCTTGGGAATGTCTCGAGTGCTCTATCGGCACCGCCTGTTTCCCAACAGCTCCTTAGTCGCAAGGGTAAGCCGATCCACTGGGAAGGCGCGATCACAAAACTTTTTACGGGCCTCGCATTTCTCGCGGTTTCAATAGCTCTCGCATTTTCCAGCACCGGTCGAGGGTGGTGGTTTTGGATGCTCATACCCGCCTTTGGCTCTCTCGGAACTGGAATTGCGCAATTTATACAACTGCGAAAAGCGGAGAAAGGTCAGTTTATCAACTCGGGGTTTGCTCAGGCGTCTTTAATTCCGCCGGTCCAAAACCCTGCTTTACCGCCGGATCAAACTGATTGGGCGGCACCCGAATCACGCTATAAGACCGGCGATCTCGTCCCGCCGAGCGTGGCCGAGGGAACCACGCGCCATCTCGAAATGGACTCGGAAGGAAAGACGATGACGCTGCCAAAGAAGTAGCATCATTTTTTCCGCAGACTCATCTTATGCCCGGCGAGACGTTCGATCACCTGCAAGTAACGTCTCGGAAACAATCTCGAAAACATACTGATAAGAAAGGCGTCCTGGCCGATGAGGATGCGTGGATTGTTGTCTTTAATTCCTTCTACGATTACGTCGGCGGCGGTTTCGGGTGTGGTCTTGGCGACCCGGTCAAAGAATTTTGCGCCCTCCTGTTTCCATTCGTCTGGCGTCTCGGCCCCGACGCGCGAATTGCGGGCAATGTTTGTCTTTACCCCGCCCGGATGAACGCATGAAACGAAGACATTCGTTCCGGCTAGCTCGTGCCGTAGGCTTTCGGTAAATCCGCGAACCGCAAACTTAGACGAACAATATGCAGTTTGTTCCTCAGGCGCGATTAGGCCAAATACGCTCGAAACATTGACGACGTGCGCGGCGGTTTGCTGTTTCAGGATCGGCAGAAAGACCTTGCAGCCATAGACGACGCCCCAAAAATTGATCCCCATCAGCCATTCGAAATCCTCGATCGAAAGCTGTTCGAATGTACCGATTACCCCGACGCCGGCATTATTCACAAGATGCGTGACACTTCCGTGGCGTGCGACAACGTCATCCGCAAGCTGCTGGACCTGTTTAAGATCCGAGACGTCTGTGAGATGAAACGAAACAGGAACGCCAGTCGCCTCGACCATAGTGGCCGTCTCGGTCAACGCTTCTTCGTTAACGTCGGTTATCGCGATCCCGGCGATCTCTTCTTCGGCAAGACGCACAGCCAACGCCCTGCCAATGCCCGATGCGGCTCCTGTGATAACGGCAACGCTGTTCTTGTCTAAACCCATAACGCAGAATTTTGGTCACCAATAAAACAGAAAACACGGAGCAGAATAGCTGGCTATCGGTTTTCTCCCTGCTATCTGTGGCTAATTATTTCTTAACAACTATGCGAGCATTGCCAGAATTGGCGTTCACGTCATATACGCGGATCGTGACGGCGTATTCGCCTCCGGCTTTGACCGGAATTTCTAGTGTGTAACGCTCTTTTGGCGCGTCGGAAATACCGTCGTCCGGATATATTGTCTGCCAGACGCCCGCGTTAACACTATATTCGGCCCGGACCAAGTAACTTGCTGAGTCCGCAGCGTCAAATACGATACGGGCTTTGTCGCCGGCGATCTGAGCCGCACCGGACGCGGTGACGACGGGCGGTGTGTTGTCGATGTCTACCGGCTCAGTGGAGCGTTCGCCGGACAGAGCCGCCGTGAGAGGGTTAGAGAGAGTATCGCGCGCGACGATCTTGAAAACATATCGACCGTCGGCTAGTGACTGGCCGTCGATCGCAATAAAATTATCAGTGAGATCACTCCGGAGGAGCCTGAATGCCGTGTCACTAACCTCTTTGTAATATATATCATAGACCATCTTATCGCCGTTACGGTCCTCGGCCGTCCATTGCAGCGAGTTCGCACCGCGTTGATAGACTCGACGCGGAGGAACGGCCGCATTCGGAATGCCAAAGATGATCGGATCAAGGCCAGAAAGCTCAATATTCGGATCGATCTGCTGCGGCGGATTGGCCGCGAGGCCGACGTTTGTCGGCAGAATCTGGATAGACAGTATCTCGGGAGCTATGTTTCTTGCCACGAATGAAACGTTTACACCGTTCAATCTAGCGGTCGATGTTTTGAGGACGGCCCGCCATTGCAGATATTTTGCCTTCGGGCTGGAGATTTGGACCCCTTTTTGGTCGGTCACGGCAAGGCTCCACTGGCTCCAAGTCTCGTCGGCCTTCTCGGTATTTCCGCTTCGCGTCATCATGCTCACGCTGCCGCTCGATTGCCACCAGATACGGCCCCACGTCGCCGTCCCTTTGGCGTCGAGAATTGCAGAATCATAAGTTCCCTCCGCTACGGTTTCCGGCCCGAAACGATATAGCGAACCTTGGTTGCTCGATGTTGCTATCATATTCTCGCCGACCGCGCGAAGCGTAGATATCTGATTTGCGTCGGTTTGCAGAGCGAGCGTTTCGCTGCCGTCGTTTGTAATACTGTAGACCCGCCCTCTGTCTGACGTGCCGATATAGACTCCTTTTCCGGTTTGTTGAGCGGATAATGAGAAACCGGTCACGGTTGGCGACGCCCAAATTATGTCAGCGCCGCCGTCCGGTAATATTCGGTAAACGGCAGATTTTGCGGCCGTCAGGTCGTATCGGCTCTTGGCCGGAGTCTCCGGATTGAGGGGATTTGGCTTATCGGCCGAAACGGTCTTGCCTTCCGTCGTCGCCGTCGGGGGCGTCGCGGCATCGGCCGGCTTTGGGGCAGTTGCCGATTCGCCGAGCACGAGCACATAGACTGAGCCGTCGGGCCCGATAGCGATGTCGTGGACCTCGCGGAGAGGCGAATCGAGCAAACCAAAAGGCTTGCCGTCAGCTCCGAAACGCATCACGATTCCATTCGAATCAGTCCCGGCGTACAAGTTTCCCTGCTTGTCCGTGGTGAGCGAGATGATGTGCGCCTCGCTCGTGTCAAAAAGAAGCGACGACTCGGGGGTTGCGTTTGCCGCTTTTAGTTTATATATTTTGCCGCCGTTGCCGGTGCCGACCGCGAGGCTCCCGTCCGACAGAACGGCGAGCGACCAGATATATTTTTCCTTTGGCTCAAAATAAACCTCGGCTCGGCCCGCCGTATCGATGCGATAAACCTTACCGTCGGGCGATGTTCCAGCATAGATCTCGCCCGATTTGCCCACGGCTATCGCCGACACATTCATCTCGCTGAGATCGGCAAAAACAGCACCTTTGCCGCCCGCGTCCACCTTGAGAACCTTGCCATCGCCGCCCGTGCCCAGATACACATTGCCCGCACCATCAACCGCGCTCGACCAGATATACGACTGCCCTGTCTTAAAGACCTCCATCAGCTTAGGGGCAAGAATTAGGCTCCCGTCTGAATCGATAGAAACGCCGCGGGCATCCCCTTTAAGCACATCTGCACGCGAATTGACAGACCAAACCATTGGCCCGGTAGAGAACGATGATGCTGAAAATGCGGTTGTAAAAAAGACCGCGAGTAATAAGTTTTTCATTGAATGATCGAAACGGCTATATTTATGACGTGGATTATCATACCAAATTCCCCGCCAAATCGGGCTTTGAGGCGCATCGAAAGCAGGTTCATAATTTGCCGCAGTTCAAACGTCTGAGTATTTTTTGGCCCTTGCTATGGGTCGTGACTCGCGGCCCTCGCGGCGGGCTTCGAGAAAACGCATTGAGTCCTGCATTTCGTCGGCGTTACCGGTGATGAGGCGCGCGCTGCGTTCGCGTGTAAGATAGGCCCAGAACCATGAAAACATCACCGCCAGCCGGTTACGAAAACCGATCAGAAAGAATACATGTAGAAAGAGCCACATCAGCCACGCGATAAAACCCGTGAATTTTAACCCTGCCGCCTCAGCGATCGCCTTACTGCGGCCGATCGTCGCCATCATCCCTTTATCGACATAGCGAAATTTTTCTCGCGATTCGCCCTTCAAATCGCGAAGGATATTCTTCGCCGCGAGAGCACCCATCTGCATGGCCGCAGGGCTGACGCCGGGGACCGGTTCGCCACTTTCCTGCAGCAGCCACGCCATATCACCTATCACAAAAACGTTTTTAAATTCTTTTATCGACAGATCGGGTTCGACAAAAACGCGGCCCGCTTTATCCGTTTCGATTCCCAGAGCCTTACCAAGAGGCGAGGCGGCGACACCAGTCGCCCAGAGGACGACATCGCAGTTGATCCACTCATCACCGACTTTTACGCGGCCACCGTCAATATCGGTCACAAAGCTGTTTAGCCGCACTTCGACGCCGAGCGATTCGAGCTGTGATTTGGCGCTGTCTGAAAGATCGCCGGCAAATGTGCCTAAGACGCGATCCGACCCTTCGAAAAGCATGACCTTGGCTTTGCGGGTGTCGATGGCCATAAAATCTTTCGCCAACGCCTTTCTCGCAATATCGGCGATCGCTCCCGCGAGCTCGACGCCGGTTGGGCCGCCACCCACCACGACAAAGTTCATTTCCCTCTGATTGTCATTTAAATATGCGTCGCGCTCAGCGTATTCAAAGGCGAGCAAAACGCGGCGGCGGATCTCTACCGCGTCTTCAAGCGTCTTAAGGCCGGGCGCCTGTGTCTCCCAATCATCGTGTCCAAAATACGCATGACGGGCACCTGCGGCGATGATCAGATAGTCGTACGAAATTTGCGAACCGTCGGCCAAAAAGACCTGCTTTCTTTCCTTATCAAATCCAGCCGCCTCCCCAAGTATTACCTCAATATTTTTTTGGCGGTGCAGAATTCGCCGAATCGGCTGGGCAATCTCGCCGGGGCTAAGAACGGCGGTTGCAACCTGATAAAGCAGCGGCTGGAAAACGTGGTGATTCTTGCGGTCAATCACTATCACCTCGACAGCCTGGTTTGCCAAACCTTTGGCCGCCCGTAGGCCACCAAAACCGCCGCCGATAATTATTACTCTGGGTCTCTCGATCATAGTCTGATTATTAATTGCCGACAAATTTTGCGTAAAGGCCCCGAGCCGTCGCCATGTCATCCGTCCCCTTTACGATCGCACGACCATCGCGAAAAACCGCCAACTCAAGGTCACCTGTCATAAAACGCACCAGATACTTATTTTCTTTCACTTCACCCAGTTTTCGCAATCTCGCCGCGAGATCTAAGAGGTTTAGTTCAATCGGTTTGGGCGGAGCGATCTGGACGGCGTCGCGGCCGCAGAGGACGGCGGAGAACTCTTGAGCCTCGGCATCGAGAAACTCATAATTATGTTTGCCGCAGGTTTTGCAATCGGGGTTTGGCTCCCCGAGTTTTATCCGTTGACGGTCGTTTGCCCAGACATCAAACTGCATCAGCGAACCATGAAGCGACTTGAGATCGCCGACCAATATTTTCATAGCCTCAGCCACCTGCGTCGCCGCAACCGTCGCGATGATCGGCATTATCACTCCCGCCGTATCGCACGTCGGCGACGAACCGGCGTCGGGCATCTCGTCAAAGATACATCGCAGGCACGGGGTCTTGCCGGGTATGATCGTCATCGTCGTGCCGTAGCTTGAAACCGCGGCGCCGTATATCCACGTCACGCCGTTTTTTACGCAAGCGTCATTGAGCAGATAGCGGACCTGAAAATTGTCGGTGCCGTCGAGCACAAGGTCGCAGCCGGTAATAAGTGGCTCAATGTTCGAGTAGTTAACATCGGCGATAATGGCCTCGACATCTATCTCGGAATTAATCTCAGCTATCCTTGTTTTCGCCGCAATAACTTTCGGCAGCCGCTCCGCGGCGTTAGATTCATTAAATAACGTTTGACGCTGAAGATTTGTAAACTCAACGAAATCGCGGTCGACGATTCGTAGGTGTCCGACTCCGGCTCGGGCAAGCATCTCGGCATGAACCGCGCCGAGAGCTCCACACCCCACGAGTAAAACACGGGAATTCAAAAGCCGCGCCTGTCCGGCCTCGCCGATAACGGAAAATAAGATCTGCCTGGTGTATCGTTCGTTCACTTGATCTTTCGTATGCGTTTTGATGAGACCCATTCGTTCTCATCGACGTCGTAATCGTCGTAGCTGACGAAGTGCGAACCGCCTTTGATGTTAACGATGTGGGCGGGGAACCATTCTTTTTTCCACTCGACCTCGACCTTTTCGCCGATCTTGTAGATCGACGATATCTTCGGGCTCCGCATCATTTTTGCGGTGACCCATTCATCGTCGCCGGCTTCATAGCCATAGTAATGCACCTTAAATTTGTTGCCCCGCACATCGACAATAAAGCCTCGATACCAGTCATCTTCGCTATAAGCCTCGACTCGCTCACCGATTCGCGGTGACGGTGCTGATGAAGCATCGGCGATAACCGTCTTTGGGTCAAAGTTTCCCGTAAAGAAGCTCGTCGCGATCTGTTCCTCGCCAAAGAGCATGTCCTGTTCGACATTTGCACTCATTTCGGCAAAGGTAATTTTGCCGTCGTGATCGCTGTCGATAAATGCCGCTCCGTTAAACGCGGAGATCAGAGACTCCGTAAAAGTCCAATTACCCGTCGACTCCTGACTCGCCATCGACGATGCCAATACAGCGTACGAGACGCGGCGTTTTGCTCTCTTTACTGAATTTGCCATGCCCCCCGAGTAACAATTGTCGAGGGCGATCATCGCATGCGAACCCTTAAAATATCGTTCGATCGTATCCGGCACGGCGTTAAATTTCCAACCGAGTATCTTGCCCGCTACGTCGTAAGTTGCAAGATAAGGTACGCCGTCGTCCGTCTTGTAACCGTGGCCCTCGAAATATACAAATACCCAATCATCGGCCCCGGGTTTTTTTAAAAATTCAGCAAATTTTGTCTCGACCGATGCGGTCGTAGCGGCCGTGTCTTTTAGATAAACGATCTGATCTGGCGGGACGCCGTGCCTGCGAAGGCTGTCAAGCAACACCCCGTCTTTGCGGATCTCGGCAGGAAACGACGCAAAATTTTCCGAGTCTTTCCATTTGACCAGTCCGACGAAAAAGACCCAGGTATGTTTTGGATCCCATTTGTCAGCAGCATAGTTGTTGCCATATGCAAGAAAGAATATCGTGGCAAAAAACAAAAGGGTTGCGGGCCAGCGAATCTTCATATTGTTGAAATCAGATAACATCGAGATCAATCAAACAAACTTCGGACGAAGTTTCGAATTCCCGCGTTGTCCTCTTTCTCAAAAATCCCGCCGAGGCCTGACCGCCGATCCTGAATTCCCTGCCTCCTTTGATCTTCGCGGAGCCGTTCGCGTTCACGCTCGATCTCGTTCTTTTCACGCTGGCGAGCGATTTCCATCCCTCCGCTCTGGATAAATTCGATGATCTCAGGCAGTTCGTCGGCATCAAACCAGATGCCGTGTTGCTTACAAATATCAACGATCACACCTGACGTTCTCGCAAAATTGTTGCGGTTCATCAGCTCGCCGCACTCCGGGCAGGGAACGTAGTTGACCTTGGTCGGTTGTTGAGATTTGATCGTCCGTTTATTGAGAAATCCGAGCACGGAGGAGCGTTTTTCACGGTCGGCACAGATATTTTCGAAAGTCGAAATGACCAACCATAGACCGTCACATACCTCACAGCCGCACAAGCTCGTCTCGCCTATCTTAATATTTTCCAGCGTTGTCCGGCATCGTGGACAATCGCTAGAGCCTTCCTCCAAAACCTCAACCGGGGCCGCGATGGCACCGCAGTGCTGACAAAATTTGCTCCCGATAAACATCAGGCCGAAGCAAGACGGACACGCCATAGTCTTTAATCGCGTCTTGCAAAATTCGCACCGTGGGCTGTCGCTTGCGACACCCGCACCGCAATTCGGGCAATTCAGAGCTTCGACCTTCATGTATTTTTTTTCCTTCCCATTTTCGAGACAATTGCATCTCGCATCAGTTCGACCGGTGCATCGTTGCCGGTCCATATCTCAAACTGCTTAGCCCCCTGCGCGACAAGCATCTCGAACCCGCCGATCGCCGGTATTCCCGCTTTTTTTGCTTCCCGAGTTATCGGCGTCTCGCTTAGGCTTGTAATAAGGTCAAAGACCAATTTTACACCCGAAAGTTCTTCAGACGTGAATAATGAATCGTTTTCTAATGGACCTTTCATCCCGAGCGGTGTTGCATTAACGACGATGTCAAAATCGATCTTTGAACTTTGATCCTTGAGTTTTGATACTGTTTCGAGTTTTACATCGAATTCGTTTGCGAACTCTTCGCCTCTAGCCGGGTCCCTAGCAAAAACGGTCACTTCCGCACCTTCTTGCTTTAATGCATAAATACACGCCCTCGACGCACCGCCCGCGCCAAATACCGCAACCCGTGCGCCTTTCAAACTACCGAATTTTCTTTTGAGCGGCGTCACAAAACCATGTGCGTCAGTATTATAACCGGTCAATTTGCCGTCCGATACCTTGACTGTATTTACGGCCCCGATCTTTTCGGCGATCGGGTCGATCGCGTCGAGATGCTTCATCATCGCCTGTTTGTGCGGCATTGTAACCGAAAAGCCGCCAAAATTTAGCTCGACCTCCCGCGTCGCAGGATTGACCATTCGCCGTATAAATTGGTCCAAATTTATTACCAACAGCGGAATAAAGACTGCGTTCAGCCCAGCGGCTACAAACGCCGCGTTGTGCATATACGGCGAAAGCGAACGAGCAACCGGATCACCGATTACTCCGAAAACCTCTGTGTCTCGATCAAGTAGCTTGACGCGGTAGGTCTCGACCAAGTCATTTGCCGTGATCTGCCCATCCGCCGTTTCTTTTCCCTCATCAAGCGAGGCATAGGTCATAAATGCACCATGAGCAAGGCCCAATACCCGAGTCCACTTACCGGCTTCGCCCATTGCGATCGGGATAATTCGGTTACCGTTTGTCTTTGCCAAATCCAATAATTCCCATACCGGAAGGCAATCGACAACATCATTCGCGGTCACAGCAATTTTAAGAATTCCAGCCTCCGATCCAGCCATTCGCTCATGAATTTGGCCCAAATCGGACGGAATACCTTGAAAATCATGGGCAGAAACAATCCGGTTCGTCCATCCGTCCGAACAACTTATGACTTCTTCTTCAAAATCGCCGCCCCAAAACTCTTTCGGTTTCTGATCCCAAAATTTCAGTCTTTCATTAAATGTTGCGTTTCCGTTACCACCTTGGTCGGTCGAACGAAAAGTTGCAAGCAATAGAATTTGAAATTTGCAATTTGAAATTTTAGATATGCATATTTCGATCTGTTCACGCCTTAGACAATCAAAACGGACCTCAACGACGTCGGCGAATTCCTCCGCGCGTTTGATATTTGCGATCATTTCATCCGCGGTTTCGGCACATACCGAAACGCAAATTTTTCCCTGGTTCATGTGGTCGTGCTTTTCATGTCCAATACAAAGCTCACCGCCATCACCAGACAAACGATCACGCAGACAGCCGCCGCGACCGCTATTGCCGTGTTACCGCTTTGCTTGACTGCGATTGCCGTGGCGGCCCAAGCTATCGCCAGCGGATAAAGGTAATTTTGCAGTTTCAGACGGATGATCACCGCCAAACTCGCCCCGAGCAAGAGAAAAGAAACGCCGAGCGTATTCCAGCCTGCCGGCGATAATTGAGCATTCATGGATTTCAAAAAGATCATAAAATTGACCAGTGTCGCCGCCGTCACCCAGCCGGCGTAGACGCCAAACGGAGTCTTAGTCCACAGCGGTCCAGTGTTTGCCTCAGGCCGTCTCAGGAGGATCAACAGGGCAATCAGCGTTCCGAGCAGGGAAAGGATCAAAAATAAACATACGGCGATTTGATCTCGGTGCCAAAAATAGATCCACGCACAATTCAACACGCAACTTGCAATATAAAGCGAGCGGACGGAACGAAACCGTGCAAGATTTTGCGGAAAGATCTGATAAATGCTAAACGCGAGAATTCCGAGGTATATCACGCTCCATATCGTAAACGCCCAGCCCGCCGGAGTTAAGACCGTCGGATACTTATCAGAAATCATCGCGGGGGTCACGCCGTTAACATAACCGGCGGCGGCTAGAGCGTTAAATGTAATTGTCCCAATTGTTGCAACGATCACGAGGATCGCCCGCATCCGATCATATGAATTTCGGTCAAGTTTCATTGTCCGATTATCTCACTAACGCGTTAAAAGTCATCGCTGGCTGCATGTCGAATTCACGATTTCGTATGAAACTACCTGAAAACGTAAAGTTTTGTAAATTTGAATCTAAAACGAAAAAATAAGTTTCCAACTAAACACATAGCTCTCGCGTCATAAGTGCGTCTTTGGCATTGAGATTGCCTTAGATTAAGTGGAACGCGACTTTCCCTCTTTCCCCAAGAGCGTGAATTTAATGAAAGAGGAAAAATAAAGCGATGAAGATTTTACAAAAAATAATATTTACGTTTGCGATCGTAGCGGGTTTTTCGCTCGCTGTATCGGCGCAAAACGACACAAAAAAGCCGCCGCCAAAGGATCCGCCGCCGGTAGTAACGCCTCAGCCCAAGCCGCCGCCGCAAAATCCGCCTTCGGATAGCAATAAGCCAAAGAAACCCTCATTTGCATTGTTTATCAGAAAAAACGAAACGGGCGAAACGGTTTAATAACAGAAATCTCAGGTAAAAAGCAGCACTATATAGGGCTGCTTTATTCTTTTGTTTTTGAGCCAAAACCAGCGATCTGGTAACGGAAATCCGCATTTTCTGTTAATCTTCTGAATTATTACATTCAGGAGAAATTCTATGTCTAATTCGATCGCCTCAGGTTTGCGAGCCCTCTTCATCGTAGCCATTGCAGTATTTTTCGTCCTACCCGGCTTTGTCGCCGCTCAACACGTCGAGCAGTCACTCTATCAAAGCATGCGTTGGCGAATGATTGGACCGTTTCGGGCCGGACGTACCGTGGGCGCTGTCGGCATCCCATCGCAACCAAATGTATTCTACATTGGCGTTAATAACGGCGGGGTTTGGAAAACGACCGATGCCGGACGGACGTGGAAGCCGATCTTTGACGACCAACCAACCGGTTCGATCGGCGACATTGCCATCGCTCCGTCTAGCCCAAACGTGATCTATGTCGGCAGCGGCGAAGGGCTTCAGCGGCCCGACCTCTCGACCGGCGACGGTATTTACCGGTCAAATGACGGCGGCAAGACATGGCAGCATCTGGGCTTGAGAGAGGGCCAGCAGATCGCCTCGATCACGGTCGACCCAAAAGATGAAAATCGTCTTTTTGTCGCGGTGCTTGGCCATCCTTACGGACCGAATGAGGAACGCGGGATTTACCGTTCCACAGATGGCGGCAAGACATTTGAGCGGGTTCTTTACAAAGATGACAACACGGGTGCGATGCAGGTCGAGTTTGACCCGAAAAACTCCAAAGTTATATACGCCGATCTGTGGGCCGGACGTCAAGGGCCATGGGAAAACGGAGCGTGGCAGGGAAGGGAAAGTGGACTGTTCAAATCGACCGACGGCGGCAATACGTGGAAAAAACTTACAAACGGGCTACCGACTATCGAGCAGGGCTTGGGCCGGATTGGATTTACTATCTCGCGAAGCGACCCCAAACGGCTCTATGCAACCGTCGATGCACAGGCCCGTTATGCCGGGATCTATGCGTCAAGCGATGGCGGCGAAACTTGGACACTGGTCAACGGCGATCCCAGGCTGTGGGGACGAGGCAGCGACTTTGCAGAGATACGTGTCCACCCGACCGACCCAAACACACTATTTATCGCAAACGTTTCGTCGCACAAATCTATGGATGGCGGAAAGACGTTTACCAGCTTTAAAGGCGCTCCGGGCGGCGACGATTATCATCGCATTTGGATCAATCCGGAGCAGCCGGACGTCATGCTTTTCGCAACCGATCAGGGAGCGACGATCACCGTAAACGGCGGCGAAACGTGGTCGAGCTGGTATAACCAGCCTACGGCCCAGTTTTATCACGTTATCACCGATAATCAATATCCTTATTGGGTTTACGGCGGCCAGCAGGAAAGCGGCTCGGCGGGGGTGGCGTCTCGCGGCTCGACCGGCGCGATCCTTGCGAAGGACTGGATGACCATCGGCGTCGAGGAATACGGCTATGTTGCGCCTGACCCGCTCGACCCGAATATCATCTACGGCGGCAAATTATCGCGCTTTGACAAACGCACCGGCCACGTTCAAAACATAATGCCCGAGGCCATCCGAACGGGTAAATACCGCTATTTGCGGACTGCTCCAGTCATCTTTTCCCCGGTCGATCCGCACACACTTTTCTTTGCCGGAAATGTACTTTTCAAAACGACGACCGGCGGTCAAAGCTGGGAGGTAATAAGCCCCGACCTCTCGCGCGAAAAATGGGAAGTGCCTGCAAATGTGGGCATTTATGCAACAAAAGAGATGGAGACCATGCCGCGACGGGGCGTTATTTACACAGTTGCACCGTCATACAAAGACATAAACACCATCTGGGCCGGAACCGACGACGGCCTGATCCATATTACAAAAAATGGCGGAGAGACTTGGCAAAATGTGACGCCACCCGAAGTAAAATCGTGGGCAAAAGTTTCGCTGATCGACGCGGGACGGTTTGACGCAAATACGGCATACGCGGCGGTAAATACGTTTCGGCTCGACGACCTGCGGCCGCATATTTATCGGACAAAGGACGGCGGCAAAACGTGGAAAGAGATCGTCAAAGGGCTGCCAAATGGCGGCATCGTCAACGCGGTTCGTGAGGACCCCGAGCGTCGCGGTTTGTTATTTTGCGGCACCGAACAGGCCGTCTATTTCTCGATCGACGAGGGCGAAAACTGGCAGCCGCTGCGGCTAAATATGCCGGCCACGTCGATTCGAGATCTCGTCGTCCATGATGATGACATTGTCGTTGGGACGCACGGACGCAGTTTTTGGATACTCGATGACATCACGCCGCTGCGGCAGATCGGTTCGGAGACGGAGGGTCAAAATGCCCGCCTATTTACGCCGCAGCTCGCAACCCGCGTCAAACGCAGCGTCCACACCGACACGCCCTTTCCGCCCGAGGAACCTGCTGGCCAAAATCCGCCGGATGGAGCGGTGATCAATTATTATTTGAAAACAAAATCGCCGTCGCCAGTCGTGCTTGAGATCAAGGATACCTATGGCAAAATCGTCCGCCGGTTCACCAGCGATGATAAACCCCTCGCTGTCGATCTGAAACGGGTAAATCCGCCCGAGTATTGGATCAGGCCGTTCCAGCCGTTAAAAAACGAGCCTGGGATGCAGCGTTTTGTGTGGGACCTAACGTATCCCAATCCGCCATCTGACGGCTATGACCTGCCGATCTCGGCGATCTACAAAGACACGCCCTTTGTCCCGCAAGGCCCGGCGGTCATGCCGGGGCTTTATATGGTAACGCTGACTGTGGACGGTAAATCTTTTAATCAGTCTCTAAATGTACGTATGGACCCGCGTGTAAAGACACCGCCTCTTGGGTTGCTTTCGCAGTTTACTCTTTCCATGCAAGCCTACGACGGCATCAGCCGCGCGCGAAACTTGGCAGGTGAGGTTCAAAAACAAATCGCGGATCTCGAAAAATCACAGCCGGCCAATCCGTCAATAGCCAAACTAAAAACGCTCCTTGACGGCCCGCAGCTACGTCCGGGGACGCCTTTGGCCCTTACTGATTTTCCGCTCGGACGCCTAGCAGGCGCATTTACGCAATTGCTCGATCTGCTTCAGGATGCTGATGTCGCCCCGAGTACACAGGCTGCGGCTGCAGCAAAAGATCTGCAAACCGCTCTATCGAAGGCGGAAAAAGCCTGGGCTGAGTCAAAATAGCCGGCTATTGGTTATAATCGAAAAATGGGTTCATGGGCGATGCAACGGCTGATTTTTATCGCGGTAATCGGGCTTTCCTCAGCGATATTTGGAAACGGCCAAATGCCCTCGCCGTCACCAAATCCGCCGCGTGTGTTAGATCCGTCGGTCAGCATCAAACGCTGGATCGAGATCGGGGCCTTGTCCGTCGCCACGAGATACCGGTATATAAAAAATGAAAACGGCGTTGTCGCGGCAAATCAAAACCAGTATCAGGTCACCGCCCGGTTCAAATTTAAATTCGATTCAAAAGGTCGCTATGCGGTCGCAGCCGGAATTCTCACCGGAAATAATTTTTCGTTTGGTTGGAATAATTCGGGCTGGGGAAGCGGTCCGCCGCGTAAAAATTTCGGCTTGCGGCAGCTTTATTTTGACGCCAAACCGGGAAACGGTTTTGAGTTTCAGATCGGAAGCCTTTCGTTTAACAACGGCGAAGGCACCGAGGCTACGAGCTATGACAACGACGGCTATATCGTAGGTGAACGCTTGCAGATTAGGCGGCCAAAACAGCTTTATTTTGACGAGATCTCGGCTACCAGCGGCTATGTCGGCGATCTCTTGCAGCCAAATGTTTTCCGTCGCTTAAGGCGTCTCAGCAAATCGAACTATCATCAATTTCTCATCCGAAAGCAAGTCAATAAAGCGGTCGGTTTTTCGTCCGATTACACTTTTGAATCAGGTGTCGACACTTTTCGCCAAGCGGTGAAATTTACGATCCCAAAATCGCGTGTCTTTGATTTCGTCCTTTTCGAAAACTATCAACGCATCGATCCGAATCCGGGCTATGGTTTTAACATATACGGCCAGAAAAAATTGAATACGGCTTTCACTCTTGGTACTGGTTTTATTCGGATAGACCGGACGATGCTGAATGCGGACAGATTTCCACGCGGAAACCGGATTTACTTAAACGGCATTGTAAATCTCAGTAAGGAATTTACCATTACGACGAGCTTTACGGAAGGAGTCGGCCCGATCGTGCCGACGCTCGCTCGGCGGCGCCTCGATATCGTACTTAATTACAACATTCTCGAAACGCTACACCGGCTAAAAGTATATTGACGTTGCTCATGAAATGGTGCCGTCTACAAGATTCGAACTTGTGGCCTATCGCGTGTGAAGCGAGTGCTCTACCACTGAGCTAAGACGGCGGGACAGAGAACAGTGAATAACTAATAGCGAACAGTTAGGGAATCTCTTTAACTGTACATTATTCACTGTTAGCTGTTCGCTAAATTGCCGGGTCATCCGCTTTGGCCGGGCGGTTTTCGTCGGTTGCCTTTATCGAACTAAGTGACGAGTCGGTGTAATAATGCCTGGTACCGGTCGCGGTCACACCCTCGGCAACCTGTGGATCTGCCGTGATCGAATATGACGATGGTGTACTTGCAGACGATGGTTGTACCGTCAAAGTGAAGATATAGCCATTTACCAGCGGACGCTCACCCTTAAACTTATCATCCAGGCTGACCTTTGCTATTAGTTCGTCAAATGTCGCAAAATTACCTTTATTCCGCGATGCATACTGAGCCTGAAATTTGCGAATGTTATCGACCGACTGGGCCGCAGCAGTTTCATTCCCCGACTTGATAACGGCTGTCCATGCTATCGTTCCGACGCCGATCAGCAGGCCGATGATTGCGATCACGATCATTAATTCGATCAAGTTAAATCCGCGTTGATCTTTGAGCCTAAGTCTGATGTTATTCATATAAATGCTTTACTACCGTCCGTTTTCTTCACGAAAACACGTGTATTAAGTTTCAAAAGTTTAGTTTGTTTTGGCCGCAATTTCAATTCACATAACTTTTTGATGCGGCACATGTTTCTAATCAGGTAGAATATATGTTCGAGCGTTTGTTAGGCGTTCGCCCCGCGATGAGAGACTGGATAACAAGCGAAAATAAAAATACAGACGAGAATAGCGCCCTTGACATGAGTGCGGCGGCCAAGATCGGCGAGCTTCAATCGGCGATCGAACGGGTCATCAAGGGCAAATCCGAGACAGTAAAGTTCGCCCTGATCGCCCTGCTTGCCAAAGGGCATTTGCTGATCGAGGACGTTCCGGGCATCGGCAAAACGACTCTTGCTAACGCCCTGGCCCGATCCCTGGAACTCTCTTTTCAGCGAATTCAGTTCACATCCGATCTGCTGCCGTCCGATATGCTTGGACTCTCGATCTTTAATCAAAAGAGTGGGGATTTCGAATGGAAAGCGGGCCCAATATTCTCAAATATAGTGCTTGCGGATGAGATAAACCGGGCGACGCCAAAAACACAGTCGGCCCTGCTTGAGGCGATGGCCGAGGAGCAGGTCACGGTCGAGGGCGTCACCAGGGAGCTGCCATTGCCCTTCATAGTGATCGCGACGCAAAATCCGTCAGAGCACCACGGCACCTATCCGCTGCCGGAATCACAGCTTGACCGTTTTATGCTGCGGCTCCACATCGGATATCCGACACTCGATGACGAGCTAAGCATTCTGCGTGACCGCGTAAGCGGTGATCCGCTCCGTTCTGTCGAGCCTGTGATGTCGAAAACTGACGTTTTGGAAATGCAGCATCTCGTCTCCCAGGTTCGTGTTGATGACGCACTGCTCGATTATTTACTGCAGATCGTCGACCGGACAAGAAAGTCCGAATTGCTCGAGCTTGGTATTAGCCCGCGCGGCACATTGGCACTTTTCCGCTCGGCTCAGGCAATGGCCTTGATCGAGGGACGGGACTACTGCATCGCCGATGATATCAAACGCCTCGTTGTGCCCTGTTTTGCACATAGGCTGATCCTAAATTCACGGAGCGGAGCGATCCGCAACCGGACGCGCGAGGCAGAGCAGATATTGCACGACATACTGCAAAAAATAAGCGTGCCGATATAAAAAGGCAGAAACACGACCGGTAGGGAGTGTGTCTTCGTGCCTAATAATCACAATCCCTACCGGTCGTATTTCCGCCTCGTTCGATGAACCTCAAACTTGCAAGCCAGCTTTTCAGCCTTCGCGATCTGCGAAATGCGGTTTTTGGCGTCGTGGTAGTTTTAGGCGGCCTCGCTCTATCGGGTCTCACGCTCTATGCTCACCAGACCAATAATATTCGGCTTGCGGGAATCTCAGCCGGAGCCTCTCTCGTATTTGTCCTACTGATCCTGATTTTTGTAATTCCGCCGCTCGCTCGAAATGCGGGCCGCGAAGCATCGCAGATGAATCTGCCGTTCGAAATTACCACAGGCGGTGCGATAATGCTTATTCTGCTGGTGATCGTCGGCTTTTCTGCATGGAACACAGGTAATAATCTGCTATTCATAGTTCTGTCGTTTCTGCTCGCGTCGATGATCGTGGGCTTTTTCGCGGGCAGTATCTGTCTCAAAAAGCTGGATATACGCATGAGGTTTCCCGAAACGATCTTTGCCGGGGAACCGACGCCGATACTTGTCAGCCTGACAAATCGCAAGCGGATGTTTCCCGCGTTTTCGGTCGTTGCGGAGGTTCGGGGCAAGGAACGCGAGAGATCCATCGCGGCTGCCGAACTCGACGCAATATTGCCGCGTTGGGCCGCTGTCCGCCTCGGGCGTGCTCCGATTGTCAGCCGTACTCTGAACTATTTCGTCCATATTGGACGGAAAGAAACGCTCGAGATAAAAACCATGCAGACATTCGCCCATCGCGGGCGGCTGTTGATCAGAGATTTTGAGCTTTCTACTAAGTTTCCCTTCGGATTTTTCCGCCACCGGCGGCGGCTGCCGGCACGTGCCGCCGAATTGATCGTTTTCCCAAAGCTCGAAGCCGTCGATCCGCAATTAGAACTGTTGCCAATGGACGCCGGGAATCATCCGTCCGGAAAACGCGGTACGGGGCTCGACCTGCTCGTGCTGCGCAACTACCAACCGCATGACGATCTTCGCCGAATCGATTGGAAGGCCACGGCCCGAACCCGTCAGTTGACCGTTCGGGAATATGCCGACGAGGATAAAAAGCGCGTGACCGTAATTTTCGACACGCGTATTACACGTCATCGTGAAAAAACCCGCCCGTTGCGTGAAAAAATCGCGGCTGAGCAAAGCGGCAGGCAAGTCGTCGCTTCCGAACAATTTGAGGCCGGGGCGAGCCTTGCCGCGTCGATCCTCGCCTATTTTGCAGAAGAAAAAGCCGAGTTTCAACTTGTGATCGACGGCTCCACTGGCGCGTTCGGCTATGGCCGCGATCAGCTCTTCGCGTGCCTAAAACGCCTCGCATTAGCACAACCAAACTTTGCAGCTGGCGACACTTCGTCAGAACTTGAATCCAACCTCGAACGTATGCTTACTGAAACAGGTGACAGCCATCGATTTCTCGTGACCGCAAACGGCTCTGGCGGATTGTCATCCGATATCCTTCAACAATTGAAAATAGTTGAGTTTTAAGGTTAAATCGTGTCATAAATCAGCCTTTCGCGGTGTATCTAAGCTGAAGAGCATTTTTAATGCTGAAAATGAACGAAAGTACCGACATTCTAGTGGACATAATGTCCGAGCATACAGCGGCGGCGGCAGCGACAGATAAGATCGGGTTTGAAGAGGCGTTTACGCTTCATCATCGAACTGTCTTCCGCGCCGCCCGTTCGGTGGTGATGGACACCGCGCTTGCCGAAGATGTTGTCCAGGAAACCTATCTCAGACTCTACAAAAATCTCGATTCGATCAGCGATGACGAAATGCTCCGGCCGTGGCTGATACGAGTGGCGATAAATATTGCAAAGAATACTATTCGGGGTAATATTAGGGCGAACACGCGAGACGAGAATTACGTCAAAGATTCAGGTATAACGTCGGCCCAGTCGGTCGAAATGGATTATGAGGAATATTCTGAGGTCAATGAAATTCACAAGGCTCTTAATAGGGTCAAAGAGCCGCTCCGGAGCTGTTTAATACTGAAGCAGCAAGGCCTCTCGTACAGAGAAATTGCCAGCAGCCTCGATCTAAATGAATCGAGCATCGGCACGTTTGTTGCACGCGCGCGGACAGAATTTGCCCGGTTCTACGGCAACAAGGGCAAGGGAACGTTATGAACGCAAATTGTTTTGATATTGGCGAAATTCAAGCCTTTTTAGACGGCGAACTCGCGAAAGACGAGTCGTCGCGGCTGTCTAGGCACATTGATGAATGTCATACCTGCTCCGCCCTACTGAGTGAGGCCGAAGATGAATCAGCATTGGTTTTCCACGCCCTTGAGCGTGAATTTAATACTCTCGTTCCGACCCATAGGCTTTGGAATAAAATAAACGATTCGATCTCTGCCGAGCACGATGGCATGCCGTTTTGGCAAAAGGGCTGGGCATTTTTATCCGTCGCTCTGGCTAATCCGTCATTCGCCGTCGCGGCGGGCGTTTTGATCGTCATCGGGATTGCGGCCATTTTGATAACCCGTACGCCTCCCCAGGTCACAGATAACGGTACGGCAAGAATCAGCAGTTCTGTGTCCGTTCAATCCACAAAGAATACAACCGTCCCGCCCACGAGCTCGAACAGTGAAGTTACTATTGTGCAAAGAAATGAAGCTCCAATCCGGTTTGAGCAAGCCGCATACCGGGCCGGCGACCGCCGTACGGTTACGGCTACCTACAGAACGGCGGCGAACTCCGTATCGGATAGCTATATGCCCGGCGAGGAGAGTTATGTAAAAACGATCTCAAGCCTTACCAAATCTGTCGAGGGACAAAAAGACAGCATCATGGGGGCCTCCGAACGCATTGCATACGAACGCGATATGGCCGTCGTAAATGACGCTATCGCCAAGATGAGGAACGCTGTCAAGAAAAACCCCAGAAACGAATCGGCCAAACAGGTACTCTACTCGTCTTATCAGAATAAGATCGATCTCTTGAATTCGGCTTCCCGAAAAGAGGAGTTGATGGCAAGCCTGAAATAGCCACTGATCCGAATTTCGATGGAATACCCTCTCAAAAACATTTTATTCAGGATAATTGCGCTGTCTATGTTTGCCGCTTTTACGCTGCTCGCATACGCACAACCGTCAATGCCTGCAACTCCCGACCCTCTCGACGAAGATGCAACAAAACTAGCAGAATTATTTGGCGGCGATACGTCGGAAAAATTCATCGCGGTCGATAAGGATGTAAATCTTTCGCTTTGTGTAACGCAGGGCAATCTGAAAATCAACGGTTGGAGCCGTGATGAGGTGCGCGTTTTTGTAAAACACGGGGCAAAATTTGGTTTTGCGGTGCAGTTAAAGAGCTCAAAATCGGGCTTACCGGCCCTGTTGAAGATCACAGGCTTAGAAACAAAGGGTAAATATTCGATTGCGGGCGAGTGTATTTGGGGAGATGAGATAGAGATCGATGTGCCAGTCAATTCGATCGTTAATATTAAGGGAAAGGAAACCAAAACTACCATCGACACTGTCCGAAAGACGAGCGTCGATACGATCGGCGGCGACATTATTTTGCGTAACGTGGGCGGAGGCATTAAAGCGTCAACTGGCCAGGGTGACATTACAGTTGAGGACTCCGAGGGGGCCATGATGCTCGAGAGCACAACGGGCAATATCCTTGTTTTCAATGCCCGGCCGGGTGAGATCGGAGATATGTTTAAAGCCCGGACAAATGGCGGGAACATTTCTTTGCAAAATATGGAACACCGCCAGATAGAGGCCAATTCTATCTCGGGTTCGGTTTTCTATAGCGGCACGATCCTTAACGGCGGAACGTACTTACTCGGCACGAGCAACGGTTCGCTCAAGCTGTCGATCCCGGCCGATACGTCTTGTCTCGTGATGGCTTCGTACGGTTTCGGCACCTTCGACGCGGAGCTACCTCTAAAGTTATTGACCGAGAATATCGCGGAGGGGCCGGTCAAAAGCCAGACCGTTGCACTTGGTGCAGGGGCCAAAGATACAACTGTCAAGCTCACGACAAATAGCGGCAGCATCGTGATCAAAAGACTTTAATTGCTATTGATCTGAAAGGTGTTTGCCCGTCCGCGCGTTAAACTGGGCCGCCATCGAGGGAATCTCCGAGCTGTGATCGTCGCGGCTGATCCGCTCGACACGCCACATTGGAAAAAAATAATCCGTCATCGGCAAATGCGACTCGCCCGCCGCGATTGAGCGGCACCAGTCGTCAAAATAGCCAAGGTCTATCGCCCGCAAACTGATACCCGCCGGGCTAATTTCGTCGACGATCCCCAACAACTTCTCTCTTGGTGAATGCATTACAACGATTACGGTTTCGCCTGACTCGATCTTCATACCTAGATTGTAGCCTTAAAAGGCAAATCTTTCTCAATACCAAAATTGCCGGCACTGTGAGCGAAGCGACTAAAGCCGATGGTGCTGATTCCGGTTTCATCGGATTTATTCTAAACTTGAATCGCATGCATATCTCCAAGATCGAGCTTGAGAATATCAAATCTCACGCCGCCGCTACCTTTGAATTTACTCGCGGCACGACCGCGATCACCGGCGAGAACGGTGCGGGTAAAACCACGATCATTGAGGCAATTGCATGGACGCTTTTCGACCTTCTCGATTATAAAAAAGAAGATTTTGTGCGGCGTGGTGCCAAGAAGGGCTCTGTACAGGTAACGTTTGAAAGCGGTTTGGACGAACGGGAGTACGTTGTTTACCGAGATTCGGGTGCGGGGTACTACGTCACCGACCCGCGATTGCAAACCAGGATCGCCGACAAAAAAGAAGAGGTTTTTCGTTTTCTCTGGCAACATCTTGGTCTCGAACCCGGTACCGATCTCAAATCGCTTTTTAAGCAGGCTATCGGCGTTCCTCAAGGCACATTTACGGCGATATTTCTAGATGGGGCCACCGAGCGAAAAGTAGCATTTGACCGCTTGTTAAAGGTCGAGGAGTACCGGCAGGCCGCTGAAAAGTTGCGTGAAACGTCACGCTTGCTCGATTCGCAAGTAGTAACTGTCCGCGAGACAATAGCCCGTGTCGAGGGCGAACTGACACGCTCAGAAACGGTTGACGAAGAGCATAAGGCCATTTCCTCGCAGGTGGCAGAGTTGTCGGCGGAGATCGCGGGACTCACAGCCGACCTCACCGCAAAACAAACGCGTGTTAAGGAACTAGATGAATTGGAACGTCGTGTTTCCGGGCTCAAAACAACCTTAGAACGTAGCCGTTCGGAAAAGGAGCGAGACGAACTTTTATTTAAACAGGCGGAGCAGGCACTTGCTCGTGCGACCGACGCAGCGGCGAAGCTGGACAGCGTTCGAGCCGGTCACGAAAGCCATTTAGCCACGCTCGGACGGCTCAAAGAACTTGAACGCGAACGTGAAATTCGCGACCGCTACCGCGCCGAGCTTGCCAAAACCGACGCCGCCATAGTGAATGTCAAAGCCGAACAAAAGCGTTTTAGCGAAGACCTCATAAAGGTCCAAAATGCGAGGCAAGAGATCGAATCCCTTCGGCCTAAGGTTGTGGAGCAGGCAGCGATCGAAAAGGAGATAACTGAGCTTCGCGTGCACATTACCAATGCCAAAAACGTTGACGAACGCATCGAGAGCATTGAACGTGAACTGAAACGTTTGCGTGAACGTTACCGCGACAATCAGCAAAAGATGCGTGTTGCGGAGGAAAAGACGGCCCTCGCTGCATCGCTGGCAATGCTTGAAACGAAGGACGCAGAGCTGGTCTCCGAGATAGCCAATCTCAACGCGAGCCTTGATCGCGACCAAAAATTTCAGAGCGAGGTCAAAGGCGGTTTTTGCCCGGTTTTGTCGCAGCGATGCTTGAATCTAAAAGAGGGTGAAACACTGGAAAGTTTTCTTTCCACCCAGTTTGCCGAGATGACCACGCTTATCGCGTCACTCGAATCGGAACGTTCGAAAGTAACGGCTGATCTTATTAAAGCGCGCGAGGGGCACCAGCAACTCGCAGCGCTTGAGACTTATCGCCATCGCGAAAAAGAGTTAAAGGACGAGGGAACAGAACTTACAGCAAAGAGAGTCTCGCTTGAGGCTAGGCGTGGTCCCGCTGAAACTGAGCAGCGGATCGCCAGCCTGAACCTCAAGCTAAACGAGCTCGCCGATCCGGCGGCTCGTATTCGCATTCTCGAACGCGATATATCACTTGAGCCTGACATTCGCGAAGGGCTTGGCAACGTCGAGAGCAATCTCGAACGACTGGAAAGTGACCGCAAGCTGCACGTTGAGCAACTCGACGAATTTAAGGAACTCGATGCTCAGTGGACAAAGTTAACGGCTAAACGCGACGCAACGGTTGAGGCACATCGGGTTTTTCTGACCAACGAAGCCGAAGCCTCAGCTCTGGCAAAGCGAAAGGAAGAACGAGATGCCGCAACAACAGAGCTGAGGACGAAAACCTCGGCGGTCGAAATGGCGGGGCGGGATGTAGCTGCGGCTGGAGTCGATTATGACGGCGAACTTCATGATCGAGAAAGAACCGCGTTGATAATTGCCGAGCGGCGAGCGGCGGAGATCAGGGCGACGTTTGACGCGGCAAAGCGGCGCGAGACACAGCTTGCTGCCGAGCTAAAACACTTTGCAGAGATCAGAAAGTCTTTGTCGGGTGAGTTTAAAGAAAAAGAACGGCTTGAGACCGTGGCCGAGACGACCGCTTTTATCCGTGACACGCTCAAAGAAGCTGCTCCTCGTGTTGCTCGCAATTATGTTCATCATGTCTCGCTTGAGGCAAACCTGCTCTTTCGCGAGATCACCGGAAACGCCGAACGCACGCTGAAATGGGGCGAGGATTACGCCATAATGCTTGAAGAGGATGGATATGAGCGGCCATTTCAAAGTTTTTCAGGCGGCGAACAAATGGCAGCGGCTCTCGCGATCCGGCTCGCTCTGTTAAAACAATTGACCGATATCCGCATCGCATTTTTTGACGAGCCGACGACCAACATGGACGCCGAACGCCGCGAAAATCTGGCGATGCAGCTCAGCCGCATCACGCATTTTGACCAGCTTTTTGTTATCTCGCATGACGAGACTTTCGATAATTTTGTCGACAATGTTGTATCGGTCAGCAACTAGATATGAAACAAGTCACCATAGTATGCGATGGTTCGAGCCTCGGTAATGGCAAAGGAAATCCTCGTGCCGCAGCCGTTGCTGTCCTCGGCTTTAAAGGTATCTGGAAAGCGGTAGGTGAATACTTAGGCAATGCGACCAATCAGCAGGCTGAGATCGCGGCAGCCGCGGTCGGTTTGGAAAGTCTAAATGAGGTCTGCAAGGTAACGCTGTTGTCAGATTCCAAGTATGTTGTCGAGACAATGGGCGGAACATGGAAACGAAAAACTAATCACGAGTGGTGGAGACGACTCGATAACGCGGCTAAGAAGCATCAAATAACCTGGAAATGGGTCAAAGGCCACAACGGCCACGCCGTGCAAGAAGTCGCCGATTCGATGGCAAGAAAAATGGCCGAGCTTGGATATGTGGACGAGGCTCTTCTAGAGGAAGCTGTCGTAGAACTAGGTACAGAAGAGATCTGAAAGAAAATTAACCACAGATGAACACAGATAAACACAGATCAGGAAATGGAAAAGAGACTGCATCTTTTTCTTCATCCGTGTTCATCGGTGTTCATCTGTGGTGGAAATTCCTGTCTCTGCGTCTCCGCGTCTCTGCGGTTTTCATCTTTCTTTTTGCTTTCTCGGCCTTCGCCCAACGCGGCAGTCAGGGTTGGACTTGGCAAAATCCTTTGCCGCAGGGCAATCCCCTTTACTCGATCCATTTCGCACCTGACAAAGAGACGGGATTCGCGGTCGGTTCCGATGCGACGATCCTTAAGACAACCGATGGCGGCTTTAGCTGGCAAAATCAGAACGTTGAGACAGATGCTGCGTTCTCATCAGTTTTTGTCCGGGATAAAAATAGTGCCTTTATCGTTGGGGCCCGCGGGACCGTCCTATCGACCATAAACGGCGGCAAGGAATGGAAGCCGGTCGCCGTCGCAACCCGCGACCACCTTTACTGCATAAAGTTTGCCGGATCCGGCCTTAAGACCGGTTGGATCACGGGCACATACGGCCGGATATTGAAGACCGTAGATGGCGGTTTGACATGGAAATCAGAAACCTCCGGGACAAATGAGCAGCTCTTGAATATTGATGCTTTTGATGAAAACAGAGCATCAGCAGTAGGGCAAGGCGGAACCGTGTTGACAACCATAAACGGCGGTGAGAGCTGGAAATCATCCGATCCGTGTAGCGGTACGCTCGTCTCGGATACTGCCTTTTTGTCCGCAACGACGATCATTGCCGCGGGCTTTGATGGATGTGTCGCCTTCAGTGACGATGCTGGCGGCACTTGGTCGCGAATCAATATTTTTAGCCGCGCCGACCTCCTTTCGATCTCGTTTTCAGACGCCACACACGGAGCAATGACCGACGCGAATGGCATGGTGTGGCTCACGGGCGACGGCGGCCGGACGTGGCTGCCGTTTAACGTCAGAACAAATCCAAAGCTCGTCTGCGTTTATTTCGGTGACACATTCACGGGCTGGGCGGTCGGCGAGAATGGTTTGATAGTCCGGACAGATGACGGCGGTTTTAGTTGGCAGCGTCTGACCGATGGAGGGCGGGAGGACGTAAACGACCTTACGTTTCTGGACGACGAGATCGGCGTGGCCGTCGGCTCGCACGGCAGGATATGGATCACAAATAACGGGGGCCTCGATTGGCTGCCGGCCTTTTCCGACACGCAAGTAAATTTGAACGCTGCGTTCTTTATTGATGGACAAAGAGGCTGGGTCGTCGGCGACGGCGGGACCGTTCTCCGGACTATAAACGGCGGAGCGAGCTGGGGAAAGGGCATCTCGAATTTCAACGAAGACCTGCTTGGCGTCAGCTTTATATCAAACAAAACCGGCTTTGCCGTCGGTGCAAACGGTATCATCCTGCGAACGGATTCGGGCGGTGCATATTGGGAACTATCCGCCTCAGGGACGCGGGCATGGCTCGAGGACGTTAAGTTTTTTGATGGCAAACGGGGCGTCGCGGTCGGCGACAAGGGGACAATTCTGAAAACGGTCGACGGCGGTATTTCTTGGGAAAAGATCCAGATAAATGTTCGCGAAAATCTATATGCTCTTAGCTTTTTCGACGATAAAAAGGGCTTTATCGTCGGCTCGGGCGGCATCACGTTGATGACAACCGATGGCGGCGCGACGTGGCAGGATCAGGAGTCACCCATTCGATTCAACCTGTTTGCGGTGCAGGCTTTCGGGCCTGGCAGTGCAATAGCGGTAGGTGAATTGGGAACAGTACTGATAACCGTGGATAGCGGAAAAACATGGGCCTTACAGCCGAATGTGACCGGAAAGGTCTTGCAGGCGGTTGTTTTTCGCGGAAAGAACCGGCTCTGGGTCGCAGGCCGCGGCGGAGCAATGCTCAGACGAAGCGATTCGCTGTCGCCGATCTCTGTCAGTCTCCCAAAAGGACCTCCGATACTAAAAACCGCAAGCCCGCGGGCAAGGCCAAAGCCCCGCCTGCCGATCATACCTGTCACCGACGACGGTGATATTCCGCTTGCAGTTCCTGCCAAAAGACCTAGCTGAAACGGATAAAGACGGATATCCATTCACCGGACCGTTCAATCTCAGCGGCTGCGACCCCAAGTTTCAAAAGTTCGCCCTTGATCTGCGCTTCCTGTTCGGTCAGTATGCCTGAGAGTAAGAGAATGCTTTCTGATTTCTCGATCAGCAGCGGCAGGAGCGGACTGATCACATCGATCGTCAGATTTGCGCACACAAAATCATAGGCCGGGGTGGCTACACTAACTGTCCCCTCAAAGAAATCGATCCTATCACCGACGCCGTTCGCGTCAGCATTTCCTTTTGCGATCTTTACCGAATCAGCGTCAGTGTCGCAGGCAAAGATATTTGCTACAGAAGGCACCGAGTTCACAAAGAGTTTTTTTCTTTTCGCCGTTGCCTCTGCGGTTAATTTGGCGACAGCGATCGCTAAAATTCCGGTTCCTGTTCCGACGTCGAGAAATGTCTGATCGTCGCGGTAATTGTTGCCGATGGCCTGAAGGCAGAGCTGCGTCGTCTCGTGCGTACCGGTACCAAATGCCCTATTTGGCTCGATACGGATAACGATCTTGTTTTTCGCAGAGACCTCGGACCATGCCGGGGCAATGATAAATTTTCCGATTTGGGTTGGCTTCCAGTGTCGTTTCCATTCGACGAGCCAGTCAATTTCTTCGACAGGACGACTTGTGATCGACCGGACCGATGCTCGAGTTAAACTGTAAATATCGAGCGCCGAGTCGATTTCGTCGTTCAAGTCTTCATCATCGGGTAGATCGTTAAAGTATCCCGTAACTTTGACGTTGTCGCCCGCCGATTTTCGCAAATTATCGATCTCGCTACCGAGAGCATCGAGCGTGTTGAATGCGTATTCGATCGCTTCGGCAGCCGCTGCATCGACCTCGATATCGACCGCAAACCATTTTTTTGAATTGAGCTGATTCATTCGTGAATACCGATGTCATCGAGGTCGCGCTCACGGTTTCGCCAGTCTTCGACAACCTTGACGAAGAGCTTGAGAAACACCTTTTTACCTAACAGTTTTTCAATATCTACTCGTGCCTTGGTGCCGATGTCCTTAATCCGAGCGCCTTGCTTACCGATGATTATTTTTTTCTGCGACGAGCGTTCGACATAGATGGCACAAAATATCTTGACCAACGTTGGATCGGTTTCGTCAAAGAGCTCAGTAACCACCGCCGTTACATATGGTATCTCTTCGCCGGTCGTCGCAAGGATCTTTTCGCGAACCATCTCAGCCGCGATATTTCGCGTCGATTGATCAGTCATTTCGTCTTCGGAAAAAAGGGGTTCGCCCTGCGGCAGATGTTTAACTATCGATACGAGCAGATCATCGATGGCGCTGTCCTTAAGAGCTGATACGGGAACGATCTCGGCAAATTCAAATTCGGCCGAGTAGCTTTCGATCAGCGGCAGCAGAGCGGACTTTTCGTGAAGTTTGTCGATCTTATTAAGTACGAGAACGGACGTTTTTTCTGCCTCTTTGACAAGGTCAAAGACAAAGCGGTCTCCGTTTCCCGTCGAGACACTCGCATCCCGCATCAGGACGATCAGATCCACGGATAATATTGCATCGTGAACGGCTGCCATCATTCGGCGGTTTAAGAGATGGCCGGGCTTATGGACACCCGGTGTGTCGATAAAAACAATCTGCCCTTCGGGTAGGGTTACAATGCCTTTAATTCGGTGACGCGTCGTCTGCGGTTTGTTTGAAACCGCCGCGATCTTTTCGCCGACGAGCCGATTGAGGAGCGTTGATTTACCGGCATTTGGGCGGCCGATGAGCGCGACATAGCCGCTGCGAAAGCCTTCTGTTGACATTGTTTAGACGGTATCAGACTTTAAGGGAAATGTGGAATTCGCTTTATTACGGCTTGAGAAGTCGCTCCTTGGCCGCCATAGCTTCACTAAAACCGCCGCCCGCGACATCCTTGAGCCTTATCGCCTCTTCGTAAAGTTTTATTGCATAGTTATTATCAGTAAAAAACTCATAGACACGGGCGAGAGCTACATAGGTCAGCGAAAGGAGAGCCTTGTCGGTGGCTGGCGTCGCCGTTTTTAGTACGTTTGTGTAGGCGACCTTTGCTTCCAGCAGTTTCTGTGCCTGAACATCCGGATCGACGATGCCGACAGCCGCAAGCCCGGCAACGCGGCCAATGTTAAAGTAGATGCGCGGCTCGGACGGATACTCGATAAGAAGCTGCTTCAGCTCAGCGTTTGCCTTGACGAGGTCCTTGGCGTCGATCACTTTTTGAATCCCGATAAGCCTAACCGTAACCGGATTTTCGGCAATAAACAAAGTCGTTTCGGGATGCTTTTTGCGATCTTCGCGAGCGGTCAAAGCGCGTTTTCGAGCGTCGGCCGTGTCCGAAATACGATTCGATTCTTTCGCCGCATCAAATGACAGGATCATTTCTTTCAAAGAAGATGCAATATCAAAGCCGGAATCTTCTACCCCTTTTAACTGTTCCGCAAAATAGAACGAGAGAATGGAACCCTTCTCGTAATCCTCGTACAACCGGAGGGCTGATTCGTCGGCAAAAGATTGTTTGAGCTTATTAAGTTCCTCCGAGGCGGCAAGTTTTTCCTTATCGATAGTAAGGCGTGCCAACTTCTGCCTCGTCTGATCGGTGGCGATCCGTGCCTTGACATACTCAGCCTGCCGCACATCAACCGCGGCGACGAGGGAACGCGACATAGCAAGGAATAAATCCGGCGAAACGTCCGGAGCAGTTTTCCTGAGCTCGTCAAGAGCAGGCTTGGCCCAATTGCGGATCGCCGTAACATCTTTTGAATTGCCAAGGACAAGCGGATCGATGACAAACCTCAGAAAAGCCCGCCGTCCCTCGGAAACGGTGAGATCAGTATCCGGCGGTATGATCAGGTAATAATCGTCACGAATATTTAGAAACGTGATGTCCCCTGATGGCGCCAAGCTCTCAGGCACGATATAAAAATGCCGGTCGTGCTCGCGTATCTCGGTTTTTGAGATCGTTTCTGTTTTGCTGGTGCCCCTACGCGTCTCGATCTTTACCTTTTCAGAAAAGATTAGTTGGGGCCGCGTATGCAGATAGTCAAGCAGTTCGCTGACCATATCGCGGGTCGACGTGCTGAGTTGCCCGGCGGCCTGGGCACGGTAGTTTTTAACGTAAGTTTCGAGATTTCCGCTGATATTCGAGCGCCGGTAAAACTCACGAACCAGCGGCGCATAATCCAAAACATCGAGCAGATTGCCCGGAAGATCACCTGTTATCACGGGATCTGCAAGCTCCGGGGCGGGTGTCAGTGTATATGCCATCGAGATAAATGGCGCGATGATCTCGGCGTCAGTTGCCTTCGGGTTACGTTTTTTATATTGCGCGACAAATGCCGTTATTCTCCCGCGAAGATCGTCGGGCAGATTGGCGTTATCGTCTAAAAGCTGGGCGCGAAACTTAGCACCTTGCTCCGATAAGGGAGTATTAAGTAGTTTGTCGATCCTGCCGTCGGGGTTTTTTAATCCAGCCATCTCAAGCGATGCGAGAACGACGATGAGCCGCTTATCAGGCTCAATTCGGACGCCGTAGTTCGTAAGGTCAAAGCCGGGCTGCAGCGTTTGGCCGCAAATGCTGACTGCAAGGATCGCCGGGATAAGTAGTAATAAAATACGCTGCATTATTATTGATCGTTTGGCTCTCACTAAATTTTAACTCTTTTAAGAAGATGAATCTTCGCGTTGTAAAGATGCATTTAACGTGAAGCCAAAAGAAGAAAGGATAAAGGAACAAAAAGCTTTTCCCTTATCCTTGAAAACTGTGTTTTAGCGATGTTTAGTTATAGCTGCCCAGAGCTTCACTCTCGTCTTCATAAACATCAAAAACGGTCAGGAGCTTGGTGATAGCGAGAAGATCCTGAATTTTCTGGGTCAGATTCAAAAGCTTCAAAGTGCCTCCCTCTTTCTTTACAGCGGTAAAGCTCGAAACCAATTCGCCGATGCCGCTCGAATCTATATAGCCAACACCCGCAAGATTGAGCAGGATCTTATTTTTGCCTTCGCCGAGCAGACGGCGAATCGCGGTGCGAAGCGCGACGCTACCCTCACCGATCGTGACCTTGCCAACAAGGTCAAGAATTGTGACATCGCCAGCCTGGCGTTCCGTAATTGTAATATCAGACATTGTTATCTCCTCGTGTTTAATTATTTGCGATAGCAAATCTTAACCTAAACTGCGAAAAATTAAAAACTGAAAATGGATAATTGGATTCGTGAAGCGGGACACGCTACCCCGTTCCCTAATATTCAGTTTTTTGTTTTCCATTTTCCCTGTTCCTTCCGAGCTGGACATTCAACGTTTCTTCAACATTTTAACCACCATTCCGCCTTCGTCGTGATTTGACCAACGCACCTCATCCATAAAGGAATTCATGAATAGGATCCCGCGGCCGTTCGCTTTTAGCAGATTTTCCGGATTCGTCGGATCAGGTATTTCATCAATATCAAAACCCGCTCCGTGATCTCTAACCGTCACTTCAAATCCCGCAGAAGAATCCGCAAACGTTATCTCGACCGGTTTTGTCTCGTCGAACTTATTGCCGTGCTTTACGGCATTAGCGACCGATTCGCGGATCGCAAGGTCGAGTGCAGACACAAAATCCTCCGGAAAGCCGCAACTTTTGGCAAATTCATCTGCCTCCACCGCAGCTTGGTCCACCGATTCGATCCGGCTCGGCAACTTGATCTCACGTATCATAGACGAAAATATATGTTTTGTAAGTTAGCGGTTTATCACCATAGCTGTCAAGACAAATTCGCTATATCTCGTCTAAGATTCTAAGTATGAGAATCAAACCGGCCAAATCTCTAAATGGAAAAATCATTCTGCCGGGTGATAAATCGATATCCCATCGTGCAATTTTGATTGCGTCTTTGGCAGAGGGGAGATCGGTAATTACCAATTTTTCGACGGGCGAGGATTGTGCTTCGACCGTTCGATGTATGCGGCAGCTTGGAGTTGAGATCGAGCAGGACGGGACATCGGTCATGGTTCGCGGCGTTGGGAAAGCCGGTCTTCGCAAAGCAGATGGCCCACTTGATTGCGGTAACAGCGGCACAACGTTGCGACTTCTTACCGGTGTACTCGCCGGGCAAAATTTTGATTCGATCCTAACCGGAGACGAATCTTTGCGAAAGAGGCCGATGGGGCGGATAATCGAGCCGCTCACGCAAATGGGAGCGGCGATCACGTCGGACGCTGGCCTTGCTCCATTGATTATCACTGGCAGATGTCCCCTTAAAGCGATCCGATACAACACGCCTGTCGCATCCGCTCAGGTTAAGTCGTGTATTTTGCTGGCGGGCCTCAACGCGGCAGGCGGGACGACGGTCACTGAGGACACTTGGACCCGGGATCACACCGAGCTAATGCTCAAATCGTTTGGGGCAGATATTGATGTTTTCGGAAAACCTGATGGCGGCACTAGCATAAAAATTCTCGGCGAATCAATTCTAACTGGAAGAGATATAGAGATTCCCGGCGATATTTCGTCGGCAGCGTTTTTCATGGTCGCCGCCGCCTGTTTGGACGGGTCAACACTTGAGATAGAGAACGTCGGGGTCAATCCGACGCGGTCCGCGATTCTTGACAAAATGATACGTTTTGGTGCCGATGTCCCTATCTCATCGATCAAAAACACAAAATTCGAGCCATCCGCCGACCTGACAGTTAACGGGCGAAATGAACTCGTTCGAAAAACCGAATCGAATCTTATAAGCGGGGTTGAGATCGCCGGATTGATCGATGAGATTCCTATTCTTGCTATCCTTGGAACGCAGCTTGACGGCGGCATCGAGATACGCGGTGCCCGGGAATTGCGTGTAAAGGAATCCGACCGGATCACCGCAATTGTCGAAAACCTTCGGCGAATGGGCGGCGAGATAGTAGAATTTGACGATGGCTTTAAGGTCAGTAAGTCAAATCTAAATGGGGCGGTGATAGATTCTCATAACGATCACCGGATCGCGATGGCCTTCGCTGTCGCGGGACTTTTTGCCAGCGGCGAAACCGAAATAAACGGGACCGAATGTGTCGACATCTCTTTCCCCGGTTTTTTCGAAACCCTCGCGTCTGTCGTAGGGTAGGACGAAATGCGGAAACACGACCGGTAGGGAGTGTGTTCTGGCGGTCAACCGAAGACACACTGACATGAACAAAGACATAAAAATTGCATTAACAGGATTTATGGGCGTGGGTAAATCGAGCGTCGCCCGCCATCTGGCTAACATCCTCAAAACCCGCTGGATCGATCTTGATAAATGCATCGAGGAGGACGATGGCCGCCTCGTGGCCGAGATCATCGATCAAGACGGCATTGATCGCTACCGGTTGCAAGAGACAACGACCCTCGATAATGTGTTGAGCGATACGGATTCCCGGATACTCTCGCTCGGCGGCGGAACGTGGACCGTCGCCGCGAATCGCGAAATCTTAAAAAAGCACAAGTTTACAAGTGTCTGGCTCGAGTCCACGTTCGAACATTGCTGGCTAAATATTACCTTTTCCCGCAAGGAACGACCTCTCGCGCGAAACAAACAAAACGCCATGCGACTGTTTGAGGAGCGACAAAAGGTTTATTGCCTCGCTGACTGGCATTTTATCGTTCGCTCGGACCATACGTCGTACCACGTGGCAAAACAAATAGCCGATGAAATTTTCTCTTAACTTTTCACTCTGTCATGTTGCGAAAATTTACATTTTCTATCACTATTATCTCACTAAATAAATAGGGCTCGCCATTTTACTAAAAGGTGAGAATTTATTGGTTATGATCGCGAGTATTCGTAGGGGTATATGCGATAGTAGATTTTCATAAAAAGCAGAATTTTTCGGGAGGAAAAATGAGAGTTAAATTTTTTACAGTTCTAATGCTCGCCGCCGCCTTGGTTTTGAGCGCCTGCGGCAAGAGCGACGCCGACCTGACAAAGGCCGCCACCGATAAGCTGGCCGCTGATAAGGTCACGGGTGTGACCGTTGCCGTTAAAGACGGTGTTGCTACGTTAACCGGCGAGGTCGCCGATGTCACCGTTAAGAGCAAGGCTGAGACTTCGGTCAAATCGGTCGAGGGCATCAAATCGGTTGATACTACTAAGATCACGATGAAACCGCTGCCGACACCTGCTCCGCCGTCACCGGACAAGATGCTCGAGGGTACGATCAATGAGTCTCTCAAGAAAAAGAACATCACCGGCGTAACGGTAACGGTTACTAATGGTGAGGTTACGTTGAGCGGAACCGTGGATAAGGCAAAGGTCGCCGAAGTTATGATGGCAGCCAATGAGGCCAAGCCTAAAAAAGTTATCAACAACCTTAATAAATAGGCAGATACAGGAGAAATTATGTCAGTACAAGAAAAATATCAATCACTTCTGGAGCTCGCCAATTCAAACGGCACTACCTATGAGTTGAGCGAGGCAGACGGAGTTCTGCACGTTTCGGGAACCGCACCAGATGACGCAGCAAAGGCTGCACTATGGGCCGAATACGAACGTCTGGATCCTGATTTTGCGTCAAGCGATCTGATCCTCAATGTCACCACCGGTAGCGGTGACGCCGGCGGCGGGGCCAACACCTATACGGTTGTCTCCGGCGACAGCCTGAGCAAGATCGGTTCGCACTACGGCATCGCATGGAAAGCCATCTGGGACGCCAACCGCGACATCCTCAATCACCCGGACAAGATCTACCCGGGACAGGAACTGAAGATTCCCTAATTGGAAGTTTCGATTGTGTTAATAAAGCCTGCTCATCTCGATGGGCAGGCTTTATCCTTTTTGATCGAGGGTGTGTTTTAAGCCTGGTTAGCATCTCCGAAGGATTGTATTGCGCAAAGAACAAACACGGCGAGCCGTCGGCTTGATGCGGTTCGCGCAAGACACCGTTTCCTAAATTTGTTACATTTCTCGTAATGTCCCTGGAAACAGACTTTATCGTCATTGGCAGCGGAGTGGCCGGGTTGCGAGCCGCCATCGAGTTGGCCGGGAGCGGTGCGAGTGTGACCGTCCTCACCAAGGACAAGGCCAGTGAATCTAATACAGAATATGCCCAGGGCGGCGTAGCCGTTGTTCTGTCGGATGACGATAATGCCGAGCTGCACGAAGGCGATACGCTAATTGCGGGCGCCGGATTGTGCGACACGGAGGCGGTCGAAACGCTTGTTACCGAAGGCACAAAATACATAAAACAGCTTATCGATTGGGGTACTGAGTTTGACCGCGAGGGCGGCAAGCTGGTCTTTACGCAAGAGGCGGCACATTCTCGGCGGCGGATACTGCACGCCCACGGTGACTCGACCGGAGCGGAATTTGTCAGGGCATTGATCGCCCGTGCAGGCCAGGAAAAGACGATCAATTTAACGCCGTTTGCCAATACCGAGAGCCTGATAGTTCGGGACGGCCGATGTATCGGCGTGCGCTTTCTCGACCCCGTCCTTCGACAGCCGCGTGAGATCTTCGGAAAGGCGGTCGTAATGTGTACGGGCGGAGCGGGTCAGCTTTATCAGCACACGACAAACCCGCCGGTCGCGACAGGTGACGGTATGGCGATGGCTTATTTTGCCGGAGCCGAAATGGCTGATATGGAGTTCATACAGTTTCATCCGACCGCCTTAAATCTCGAGGGAGTTCCCCGATTTCTGCTCTCTGAGGCAATGCGCGGCGAGGGCGGGATTCTTAAAAACAAATATGGCGAGCGGTTTATGTCTCGTTATGACGAACGGGCCGAACTTGCTCCCCGCGACATCGTCGCCCGCTCGATCGTCGCTGAAATGCGGCGTACCGGTACCCGGACCGTCTTTCTCGATATGACGTCTCTCGACGAAGATTTTCTAGAACACCGCTTTCCGAAAATATACGAAACATGCGCCGCCTACGGCCTTAATATTGGGACAGATCTACTGCCGGTGTCGCCTGCGTCGCATTACTGCATGGGCGGCATCCGGACAGACCTGTGGGGACGCAGTACACTTCCCGGCCTTTACGCGGCGGGCGAGGTTACCTGTACCGGTGTCCATGGCGCGAATAGGTTAGCGTCAAATTCCCTGCTCGAGGGGCTTGTTTTTGGTGCGAGAGCGGGAGCCGCAGCGGCGGCGGACAGTGGTCAGGGGTCAGTGATCAGTGGTCAGAAAAACGTCGATAGTTCCGAATCCGAAATTCGAAATCCGCAATCCGCAATCGGAACGGCAGTCCGCAAGCGCGTCAAACGCATCATGTGGGAACGCGTCGGCATTATTCGCGAACGCGGTTCGCTCATTCGAGCTTTAACCGAATTCGATCAAATATCAGCCGGAAATCTAAGCACATCGTCACAAAATTTTGTTACACTTGCCAAACTCGTCGCAAATGCCGCACTTTGGCGTGAAGAGTCGCGTGGCGGACATTTCCGGTCGGATTTCCCTATACAGCATGTAGAATGGAAGTCGCATTCGATCCAAAGGATAGGGGCAGACATTTCCTCGGCAGCAATAATGAATTTTTGACACCGGTCGGCGGTATAGTTAGAATCGACAAAATCGCTTATCCTTTTTCTCTAGTTTTACGATGCAAAACTCGGCTACAACTTTAAATTTAGCCTCGATCATTTCTCAACACGCGCGGCTCGCTCCAGACAAAGAAGCGATCGTTTGGAATGATGTCAGGTTAACATTTGCCGATCTTGAGGCAGCCTCGAACAAGGTGGCAAACGCACTCACAGAAATGGGGATCGGCTACGGCGATAAAGTCGCACTCAACTGCCCCAATCTACCCTGTTTTCCCGTGGTGTATTACGGCATTATGAAAACCGGGGCCGCCGTCGTACCTATCTGCGTACTATTTACGCCGCGTGAAATCGCTTATCATCTTAGTGATTCCGAGGCAAAAGCGGTGTTTGTTTTCGAGGGCACCGAAGAACTACCCTTATCACGATCAACTAAGGAAGCGTTTGACACGGTCGAAAGCTGCGAACATCTGATTGTGATGACTAAGGATGAGAAAAGTGCCCGACCCTTTCCGGAGCATGCGACCTTGACGCAGCTTACCATCGACAAATCGGACGAATTTGCGAACTATCCGACCCGCCCTGATGACACCTGCGCGATCCTTTATACGTCCGGCACCACCGGTCAGCCTAAAGGCGCGGAACTGACCCACCTCAATCTCTGGTCAAACGTTGTGACCGGGTGGAGCATCCATTTACCAGTGCTGGATTTTACCGACGGAAAGCAAAAAACGGTGCTGATAACCCTACCGCTCTTTCACACGACCGCTCAAACCGTCCAGATGAATACCAATCTCTATGGCGGCAATCGCGTCGTGTTACTGCCACGTTTTGAAGCCAAAACGACTCTCGACAGCATGGTCAAGGAAAAGGTAAATTTCTGGGTAGGCGTACCGACGATGTACTGGGCATTGCTCAAATACGTCGAGGAGAATAATTACGACATTGGCCGTATAGCGGACAATATGAAGGTTTGCACATCGGGTGGCGCACCGATGCCGGTCGAGGTGATGAAGGCGTTTGAAGAGAAATTCGGCGTTCGCGTAATGGAGGGCTACGGCCTCTCTGAAACATCGCCGCTCGCAACGTTTAATCACTTCGAAAGACCCTCAAAACCCGGCACGGTAGGCCAGCCGATCTTTGGCGTTGAGGTCAAATGCTTTGACGATGACGACAAAGAGGTCCCGCCGGGGACTCGTGGCGAGGTCGTCATTCGCGGCACCAATGTGATGAAAGGCTACTACAAACGTCCCGATGCGACAGCTGAGGCCTTTCGCAATGGCTGGTTTCACACCGGTGACATAGGCATTATGGACGACGAGGGCTATCTCGCCATTGTTGACCGCAAGAAGGATATGATCCTTCGCGGCGGCTATAACATCTACCCCCGCGAACTCGAGGAGGTCTTAATGACCCATCCCGCTGTTTCACTCTGCGCCGTGATCGGCGTACACGACGACCGGCTTGGGGAAGAGGTGAAGGCCTTTATCGTGTTAAAGCAGGGACACGAATTGACATACGACGAATTTGTCGGCTGGTGCAAATCGCAGATCGCCGCTAATAAATATCCGCGCCACGTCGAGTTCCGCGAAGCCCTGCCGATCGGCAATACCGGAAAGATATTCAAACGCGCGTTAAAAGAAGAAGCCACTAACTCCTAAAAAAATTTAAACAAGATGCACAGGCCAGGCAGGATAAGACCACCTCGATCAAGCATCATTTATCCTGATCATCCTGCATATCCTGTTTGGAACTCCTTCTCAAACTCGATAATCGCTTTGCGTTCTTTGCGGCTTTGCATGAAACTTTTCTTTCGATCATGATTCGGACAAAGCTCACCATCATATTTATATTTAGCTCATTGATATTGAACTCTTGCCTCAATCGCCAACCGGAGCGCTATTCTATCGCAACAAGTAAAACCTACGAGGCCTCGCTCTTTCGTCAGAATTGCGCCGTCTGTCACGGCCCAGAGGGCGAAGGTAAAACGACTGACGAAGGCCTGATCGTTCCGAATATGCGCGAAGGCGAGCTGCTCAAATTCAAGACCGAAGCCGAGATATACAAACAGATCGCCGACGGCGGCAACGGTATGACGCCCTTTCGCTACATCCTAACCAATCGCGAACTCGATCTGATGACGAAATTCGTCCACGATGGGCTGCGAAAAGAGGTAAAATAATTCTTATGAAAGTACTCATCACAGGTGCCAGCGGGTTGGTCGGGACCGAGCTGCAAAAATCATTTGCCGAAAAGGGCTACGACCTGCTCCTCGCCTCGCGCAAAGAGCCGACCGACGAGCAGCACATCCAGTGGAGCATCGAAGACGGGTTTACCGAAGCCGGAAAACTCGAAGGAGTTGATGTCGTCATTCATCTTGCCGGTGAAAATGTCAGCGGCCTGCGCTGGACCGACGAAAAGAAAAAAGCCATCCACGACAGTCGCGTTCTGGGAACGCGTAACGTCGTCGATGCGATCTCAAAGCTTAAAAATAAGCCAAAAGTTTTCATTGCCTCGTCCGCCATAGGCTTTTACGGCGAGCGCGGCGACGAAGAGGTGACCGAATCGAGCTCGGCGGGCGACAATTTCCTCGCCGGTGTCTGCCGCGAGTGGGAAGCCGAATCACGTCGCGCCGAAGACGCAGGAATTCGGACCGTTCTGCTGCGCACTGGCATCGTCTTGTCGAAAGACGGCGGAGCGCTCGCCGCAATGCTTACGCCATTCAAATTAGGAGTTGGCGGCGTGGTTGGCAGCGGCAAGCAATGGATGAGCTGGATCTCGATGGAAGACGAGATCGCCGTCATAAACTATGTCATCGAAAACGAAAACATCCGCGGCGCCGTAAATGCTGTCAGCCCAAATCCCGTTACAAATGCCGAGTTCACCAAAGCCCTCGGCGAGGTGTTGTGCCGCCCCACATTCCTCCCGCTCCCCGAATTCGCCGTCAGCATGATCTTTGGCGAAATGGGCGACGCACTGCTATTAGCAAGCACAAAGGTAATGCCGAAACGGTTAGAAGACTCAGCGTTTGATTTTAAGTACCCAAATCTGAAAGAAGCAGTCGAAAACGCAATAAAGTAAGATTTTTAGCCGCGGATTTACGCAGATGACGCGGACTATACCAAGAAATTATTGTAAATCTCTTTTTTGATCTGCGTTATCCGCGTAAATCCGCGGCTAAAATTTCTTAAAACAAATCGGCCGGCTAGGAACGGCATCGGAAACAAACGGAGCGATCTGTAGATTTAATAAATACTCACCATCCGCGACCTCATTCGGTACATAAATAAGTTCCGTAATCGTGCTATTAACACGCGTCGCAACGTTTATATCACGGCTTCCCTGCTCGACATTCCAAAAGATGCGGTGATTCACCAGTTTCCCTTCGTCAAACATCCGGTCGATCGACGGCATATCAACCAGCAAATGCCGAAATCCGCATTCCACAATATATTCCATCGCATCAGCCGTAAAATACGGCGGAACATTCCCCTCACCATACCGCCGCGACAGTTTGCTGTCGTCATTCGGCAAAGTCCGCACGATCAATGCCGTCACTTCCGTGTCAGAACCACCTGCGGTAGCGGGTGGTTGAACGCCCGCTTTTTTCAACGAGTTCAGCGACAGAACGAGATCATCACCCTCTGATTCCGGCTCCACCGACACAAGCACCGCCGCCACAAGCACATCTCTCAAACAATCCGACACCGATATCCGCTCATCCGTAATATGCCCGACGCACTCGGTATGCGTTCCGTTACAATGCGGAATAAAAATATATCGCTCAAAATTAACGCTCCCGCCCCGCCGCGTGTCGCCAACAATATCACCCGCCACACAAGCCTTCGAAGTCGCCTCCTCAACGCCATATGCATTCGGTTGCGGGCCATCAAAGCATAGCGGGATCGAGATGTCGATAGGATCACTGAGTTCTTCGAGGTCAATCATCGATGCCCTCTGCTAGGTTTATAATTTGAGCATAGATTTCGTCTAGGTCGATCTTATTCACATTCTCGACACCTGCACATATCTCCATCAACAATCGATCCTGAGCATTACCCTTGGCTTTAGCAACGGAGTAGGGCAGGTCTTCGCGGAAGGTGACCATCGAGTATTTTGAGAAATAATCGGGATAGGTCTGTTCGAGCTTCGTTTCTAGTTCCCGTTTTCTGACAAAGACCGGATCGGCAACGGCGTCGCGCATTTCGTAGAAATTTTCCTCAGCCATATCGGCTATAGCGTCGGTGTTTATCTTGCGGAGCTGGCCGTACTCGTCGTAGACAGTCCTCCAATCCGTACCATGTCTTTCGATCAGATCATCGAGCACCCGAACATCCTCAAACGCACAGTTCATCCCCTGCCCGTAAAACGGAACCACCGCGTGTGCCGAGTCGCCCAGTAACAAAGCTTTGCCGCCCACATTCCAAGGGAAACACTTGACGGTGCCGAGATTGCCTGTCGAGTTGGAAGAGAAATCCTCGACGAGAGTTGGCAATAGAGGAGCAGCGTCGGGAAACTCGTGGTTGAAGAAGTCGCGAACCTCACTTTCCGTTGTTAGCTCATTGAAGGCGGTAACACGACCGGTAGGGAGTGTGTTTTTAATTTGAGCAGTCGATAGGTCAGGAACACCCTCGCTAACGCTCAGGTTTCTGCCTTTGTGAGCCAAAAACAACGTACACGTAAAGCTGCCATCAAAATTCGGCAGGGCGATCATCATGAATTTATGTCTCGGCCAGATATGGAGGGCATTTTTCTCCATTAAAAAGGCGCCGTCAGCAGCCGCTGGAATGTGCAGCTCTTTATATCCGTGCTCAAGCCAGACCTGCGAAAAATCGAACCGCTCAACACCGCCATGCTGCATTGCACTACGAACAGCCGATCCTGCACCGTCGGTTGCAATTACCGTGTCACCATTCACGGCCGCCCTGCTCGAAAAGCTGGCGAAACCAGTCGCACAATCAAATTCAACACACCGCTCATTAAAATGGAACGTCACGCCTGGATATTTCTCAGCCTCGTTTATCAAGGCGATATTCAACCCCGCACGAGAGACCGAATTGATATACTCTCCCTGCCGGCCGCTGTACGGCAGGAGTTTTGTCTCGCCCGAAACTGCGTGGATCATCCGCCCGTACATCGGCACGGCCTCGCCAAGCATATATTCGTCCATCCCGACCTCACGCAAAGCGGCGATGCCGCGATCAGACAACGCCAGATTGATTGACCGCCCCGCCGCGACTTCTTCCAAACGCATATCACCACGCGCTTCATAAACGACGACCTCGATCCCGCGCTTAGCAAGATAGATCGAGAGCAGCGACCCCGCCAGCCCCGCTCCGATGATTACGACTTTAGACATAAGAAGAATTTCACCACTGAGAGCACTGAGAAAAATGGAAATTGGTCACGTGCTCGTGAACATGTTGATTCACTTTAGAAAATCTCTGTGTTCTCTGTGCCTTTGTGGTGAATCATCCCAAACATTCCTTCAGAATTTGAGCAAAACAATGTACATCCGCAAACGAATTATAAAGCGGAACCGGGGCGACACGTATCACATCGGGCTCGCGCCAGTCGGCGAAGACGCCGCGTTCGACGATGCGTGAATGCAGGCTCTTGTCACCTACGCGGATCGAAAGCTGACATCCCCGCTGGTTCGGTTCGGGCGGTGTCACGATCGCAACGCGATCATCGGCAATTTCGGCGATAAGGGATTCGAGATAGTCGGTCAATTTTCGTGATTTTTCGACTAGAGCCGGCATTCCGGCTTCTTCGAAAATCTCTAGAGATGCACGCAACGCCGCCATTTGCAGGATCGGAGGATTTGATATTTGCCAGCCCTCGGCACCGGCTATCGGGTGGAAATCCGGCCCCATCAGAAACCGCGTTTCCTTGTCGTGTCCCCACCAGCCGGCGAAACGCGGCAAATCAAAACTAGTCGAGTGACGCTCGTGGATAAAAGCTCCGCCGACCGCACCGGGACCGCCATTGAGATATTTGTACGAGCACCACGCCGCAAAATCGACATCCCAATCGTGCATTTTCAGCTCAATGTTCCCGGCAGCATGAGCGAGATCAAACCCGACAACAGCTCCCACCTTATGCCCCGCCGCCGTAATCGCCTGCATATCAAACGCCTGGCCCGTGTAATAATTGACGCCGCCTATGAGGATCAACGCGACCGCGTCGCCCTCGCGTTCAATCGTTTCGATTATGTCCTCTGTCCGCAGTGTTGACTCGCCATCGCGTGGCGTGAGTTGAATCAATTCAGACCCGCGAGCTGCCGCAGAAAGTTTAGTCCCGCCTCGATGAAACCCGATCTGCGACGCAACCGCATACTGATCCGAAGGAAACGCGCCCTTCTCGATGACGATCTTGTACCGCTCGGCCGTCGGGCGATAAAACGAGACCAAAAGGATATGAAGATTTACGGTCAAGGCGTTCATGACGACCGCCTCGATCGGTTTTGCCCCAATAATCTGTGCCATCTGACCCGTCAGGAATTCGTGATATGGCAGCCACGGATTCCTTGCTTTGACGTGGGCATCGACGGCGAGTCTTTCCCAATCTTCTAACTCCTGCTCGACGTATCCACGAGCGGTTTTTGGCATCAGTCCAAGCGAGTTCCCGGTAAAATAGATTGATTCGCCATTCACCCCGACCGGCATAAAAAAACGCTCGCGGAAATGCGCCAGCAGATCAGCCGCATCCATTTCTTTTGCATAGCTATCCGAAAACTCAAAATCCATCCTCTTCTCGATTTTCATAAATTATTGTACGAACTTGGATTTGTCGAGATCCAGCCAGTTCAGGGCAGCTCCGTAATACAGCATTTCTTTGACAACGCTATCATAAGGCATTGAATCTATTAACTTTCCAGGTTCACCCTCGCCGAGAGGAAACGGATAGTCGCTGCCAAGAGCGACGCGATCAGTTCCTACAAGATTGACTAAAAAATCCAGGGCTGCCGCATCATGAACAAGCGAATCGAAATACATCCCGCTCAGATATTCACGCGGACTGTTCCGATTATCAACGGCGCAAAGATCCGGACGAACGTCAAAACCGTGTTCAATGCGGCCAAGCGTTGCGGGAAACGAACCGCCGCCGTGAGCAAAACAGATCCGCAAACGCGGAAGTCTCTCCAACACGCCAGAAAAGATTAGGGAACATATCGCACGCGAAATTTCCGCCGGCATTCCGACGAGCCACGGCAGCCAGTATTTTGGCATATCCTTTTCGCCCATCATATCCCACGGATGTACAAACACCGCCATTCCCAATTCGTCACAAGCGCTAAAAAAGTCAAAGAACTGCGGCTCGCCGAGGTTTAGCTGATTAACATTTGTTCCGATCTGGACACCCGCGAGCCCGATTTGCTTACACCGTTCGAGTTCTTTGATGGCCAAACGAGTATCCTGCATCGGAACGGTTCCGAGGCCTATAAATCGCAGCGGAAACTCGCTTACGACACCGGCTATATGATCGTTCAAAAACTCGGCGATTTCCGCCCCATGCTGCGATTTTGACCAATAACTGAACATCACCGGCACGGTCGACAACACTTGTACCTTAACGCCGGTCAAATCACATTCCTCTATCCGTTTTTCGGCGCTCCAGCAATTTTCGTCCACATCCCGAAACGAGACGCCATCATCCCGCAACATCCGAGCACAGAACGGTTTGTAATGATCGAGCGAAATAAACCCGCCATAGCCGAATTTGTCCTTCCAGCGCGGAATATCGCGAGGTAAGATATGTGTGTGAACGTCGATCTTTAGCATCAGTCTATTTTATCCGTTGTCACCAGCCGGTGAAAGTACCCATTTTGATCAATACTCTGAGCGACAAAAAAGGGCACGAAATCTCTCATGAGATTCCGTGCCGATTCAAATTAACGATCACCACCTTTTAACGCTCGATATTATCCAGATCATCATCGTTATCAACCGGAGGACGACCACCGCCACCGCCGCCGCCGAAACCTGGGGGTTGAATATAAGGCATCTTAGCTGCCTGCATCAGGGCGTTTAGTGCTGCGAGGTCCTCGCTTACTAACTTGCGAACCTCGTCGGCTGCCGGTGGTATCTTCTTAGAAAGGATCTCGATCTGTGCCAATTCCCAGTCGGTCGGTGCCGTCGATGTGCCATCCAGCGTAAACAAGAGCTGCTGTGCACGCTGGCTCAACGGGGTTGGCAATTCGACCAACGGCGGCCCAGCCGAACTAATACTGGTCGCAAGCGAAGGTGGCGTTCCCCAGTTTACATAGATCGCATCGATCTTTTTGAGCAGGTCATCGGCCGCCTTCTTCACATTCTCAGGCGGCTGAGGCGTCCCCGGACGTTTCCAGCCTTCGATCGCGGCATTAACATTGGTTCGCAAAGACACGATGGTAGTCTGGGCGAGAGCCGCCTGCGTTGCAAAAGGCTGGAGTTTGACCATAGCTGCCCGCTTCTTGGCACGGTCATCGGCGGAGAAATTGATGCGGGGATCTTCGACTACCTTGAGCGGCTTGCTCATCTCCTTATCCCCGAGTTTAATCTTGACGGTATAATCGCCCGGTTCAACCCGGAGTCCCAGATTGGCTAACCCGCCGCCAAAACCACCGCCAGGGCCACCGGCTCCTGGCGGAATTTGCGGTCCGGGCGGACGCGAACGCAAATCCCAAACATAACGATTGATTCCCTTTGTCACGTTACATTGCTGGGCGCCGCCACCAAATCCGCCAAAACCGCCGCCCCCCGGACCCCCGGGACCGGCCTGCGGATTGGGTGTGGGCTGCGGATTTGGACGAGTGCAGTTTATCGTTCTGACTGTGGCCCCGGCTGCATCCTGGATAGTGATCGCTACGGTCTCTTTGTCGGCTAAGGCGTCTTTAAGATAGAAATTGATCATCGCACCATTAGGCGGATTCTGTCCCAAAAAAGCCTTGTCCGATGTAAGCGGCTTATTGCTCCAAGCCCGCCACATCACTGTGGGGCGTGAGTCAAATAGCGTAATTTTGCTATCCAGCACGCTCTGATTCATTTGCTCGAGTGCAGTTATGTCGTCCATTACCCAGATCGAACGTCCGTGAGTCCCAAGTATCAGATCGTTGTCCCTAGGGTGAATAAGAATATCATCAACCGGAACGGTCGGTAGATTTTGTTTGATCTGTGACCAGTTGGCTCCGCGATCATACGAGGCAAAGAGTCCAAACTCGGTGCCGACGAAAAGCAGATTAGTGTTTCGAGGATGTTCGCGGATCACACTGACAACGCCATTATTCTGAGGCAGGTTCGAGGCTATTGACCGCCATGTTTCTCCAAAATCGGAGGTCATATAAACATAGACCTTAAAATCGCCCATGCGGTGGCCGTCAAATGTTGCGTAGGCCGTTCCCTCATTCTCCCTTGATGCGACCACACGGCTGACATATGTTCCCTTCGGCAACCCCGGTATCTTATCAACGACGTTTTTCCAGGTCTGCGAGTCGCGCGTCACCTGCAAATTCCCGTCATCGGTCCCGGCCCATAGAACACTCTTATTTACCGGTGACTCGGTAATACTCGTAATAGTCGGGTATTGCTGGACACCGTCGTGTCGAGACCGTGTATTTTTGTCGGGCACTTTACCCATGATCGCCAGGCCATTTCGATCCACATTTGTCGTCAGATCGGGGCTGATCTTTATCCAGCTATCACCGCGATTTGTTGATTTGAAGACAAAATTTCCCGGAAAATATATCGTGTTCGAATCATATGACGAGATCAGGATCGGCGAATTCCACTGAAAGCGGTAAAAGGCCTCGCCTTCCTCTTCGCGTGGGCGAATGCTCTTGCTTTCACCGGTTTTTACATTTCGGCGAAGAACGTTACCGTCCTGGGATTCGGTATAAACAATGTCCGGATTATTCGGATCGGGCTGAGCATAAAAGCCATCGCCGCCGCCGATCGTATACCAATCGTCATTTGTGATCCCGCGCGGATTAAACGACATGCTTGGCCCGCACCAGGCGTTATTATCCTGCAGGCCGCCGCAGATCTTATACGGCATGCTGTTGTCCGCGCCGACCTCATAAAATTGACCAAGCGGAACCGTATTTGCGTAGTCCCAGGTCTTGCCTCGGTCATAAGTGATATTGATACCGCCGTCATTTCCCATTACGAGATGATTTGAATCGTTAGGATCGATCCATATGGCGTGAGTGTCGGCGTGAGGTGCTCTTGAGAAATTTCCCGACCACGTTTTACCGCCATCGTCGGAGTACTGCATTGTCACACCGGCAATCCATAGCCGCTGGTCATTATTCGGATCAATGCGGATCTGCGAAAAATACATCGGACGCGGATTGCTGTCGATATTGCTCTGCCGCGTCCAGGTTTCACCCTTGTCATTCGAGCGGAAAACACCCCCATTTGCATGCTCGACCAGTGCGTAAACTATATTCGTATCTTTCGGGTAAACCGCGATGGCATTGCGGCCCGTTTCAAGGAGGCCATCCGGCCTAGGCGTCGGGGCATTTTCCGTGTCGTACGGCATGCCTTTGGTGATTTTTGTCCAGGTGTCGCCGCCGTCATTTGTTTTATAGAGTGCACTACCTTCGCCGCTGCCGTTAAACCCAAAAACCGTACGGCGGCGTTGATACATCGCAGCATAGAGTATGGTCGGGCTCTCGGGGTCGATCGCAATATCGGTCGCGCCCGTATCAGCGTTTACCTTTAGTACGAGCTGCCACGATTTGCCGCCGTCCATTGTCCGGTAAACGCCACGGTCGGGGCTCGAACCCCAGAGATTGCCGGTCGCAGCAACATAAACAATATCAGGATTTGTCGGGTGAACAACGATGCGGGCGATGTGCATCGTGGCGGCGAGGCCCATCTGCTTCCAAGTTTTTCCCGCATCCATTGATTTGTATATACCGTTGCCCCACGACGAGCTTTGGCGGTTATTCGATTCGCCCGTCCCGGCCCAGATGATCGACGGATTTGACGGTGTAATGGCTATGTCACCCACGCTCGGGACTGCTTCTTTATCAAAAAGCCATGACCAAGATGTCCCGCCATTAACGGATTTAAGGATACCGCCCGCAGCAGTAGCGACATAGATAATACGGGAATCTGAGGGCACCACCTCGATGTCATCGATACGGCCGCCCATCGTCGCCGGGCCAATCTCGCGAAAGCGAAGGCCGGCCAGGGCCGATTGGTAACTAGGCGTAGGAGCAGGCGTTGGGGTTGGCGACGCCGAATCTTCGGTTATTGTCGTCGATTTCGGGCCGGTACCCGGTTTAACCTTGGGTTTACCCTTTGGCTGATCCTGTGCCGTAGCCGAAAAAACGAAAGCCGATAGTATAAAGAAAAAAAGGAAAAAGCCTTTTCGCGAGCAAAATGTTCTCATCGTGTGTAAGTCCTCAGTAAGCCGAAATTTTTCAGAAAGGAAAACAAAAGTAGACTGCACCTTGTTTGGATTGCTATAAACTTAGGCTAGATTTTATGGTTACGCAACTAATACGCAATAAAAACGGGCAAGTTTACAAAAATTTACAAAGACGGAGGAGCCGGAAGGAAAAATTGAAAATCGAATTGGAGGACCGAAATTCGAGCAATAAAGCCTAATTATCAGCTAAAACAATACGTTTTTAGCGACTTACTCGCGTGTCGTTTTGCGACAGCCTTGCCGCTCGAAAAATACAATTCTGATCGCGCGGCCAGTCACAGTGGGCCTTTGAAAGTATTCTCGTCATTGTTTCCCGGGTGTATCAAAAAAGCAAAAACACTATTTTCGCCCGCCTTTCTCCACATCGCCGCGTCACCCGTAAACCGGCATTTCTCCGCCGCCGCCGCACCGCCGTCGATCTTAGGGCTTGGTCGCGGGTTTGGTGACAGGCGTGGGGATGACGCGCTTTTGCTCGGCGGCCAGATCCTTGGCCTCATCCTTACCGGTCGCGTCCCAATTGAAATACATTATGAACCTTCCGGCATCGATCATTTCTTTTACATCGGCGTCGATCAACTTTTGAATATCCTCTTTGGTCGCAAACTTATACATATTCTTGCTGCCGATATCCTCACCCGAAAGCTCGATGCTTCGACGCACCCGAAGCGAACCGCCCGGATCGAGCCGCTCACCGCGGTCCGTTGCCGCTTTCATCACAGTTTTGTCTAAATAATCGCCGCAAAGCCCTTCGATACGATCGCCCTCGCGGTCGACCTTTTGAAAGTCGTCCTGCGTCATCGAAACGATGGGCGAAACATACAGTCTGCGTTCAAACTTTTCCTTGCCGGCTTTGTCCTTAAAGATCGACGACGTGTCCCAAGTACAGGCAACAAAAACGGTCTGTGCATTTATGCGAACACTTCCAACAGCGAAAACGGCCGACAAAGCAATGGTCGAAAGAAGCGTGAATCGAAATTTCTTATTCATATCAAAACCTCTTATTTTTATTCAGCAAAATTCAAATCCCAAGTAAAAACCGCCCCGCCCTCGTCATGCTGGATCGCAAACGTCCCGGTCACACCTGCAAATCCGTCGGTTCCCGATCCGGGTACAACGTCTCCATACCAAGGGCCGCCGCCAGCCGCATCGCGGACCCCGTAATGTTGGACGACAAACGTGCCTTCGCGGCCGTCTGCCTTGCCGGTTACACGTTCGATAACAACATAACCGCCGGTCTCAGCAGGTGTTTGAAGCAAGAGTCCGTAGCCGACGCTTGTCCCTTCAAGCTCGCCGGTAAATGCTTTCCGGATCGTCGCCCGTGCGACGTCGGCGAGTTCATCGACCCCGCCCGTCTCGGCGACATCCCACCCCTCGATCTCAAAAGTAGAAATATATTTCATCTCAGTTATTTTGTGAACCCACTCAAATTGTGATTATACTCGCTCATATTAACATTTTTCAGATTTATATTAATATAGTTAGGCTCTAGCTGATACCACTTCCTGTCAGGTTTTAGAATTATCAATTACGACCAATCAATCTCAGCGAAAGGAGGAAAATTAACAATGACAAAGATTGGAATAGGAACTTACGCATTAATGGCAGCCCTTTTATTTTGGGGCGTTTTGGTCGGCGGCATCGTCTTTTCAAATTTGATCCTAATGCCTGTATTTCTCGGCGATCTGCCGGCCTCGGCCGCTGTCGTAAACGGACCTTACGCGGTCAATGAGGGGCCATTTTGGATCTACATACACCCCCTCGTCATCACATCGACGCTGATCGCACTTGCCACAAACTGGAAAGCCGTATCACGTCGAAAGCTAGTCTCGACCAGCCTGGTCCTCTATGTCGTGATGCTGGTCGCGACGGCGTTATATTTTGTACCCGAGCTAATGGCTTTTGTCGATAGCGCGAAATCAAACGTTCCGGCGGGCGAATGGGCCGCTCGCGCTCGAAACTGGCAAATCCTTAGCGCGATCCGAGGTGTCGTGATCCTTTTTTTATATTTGCAGATGCTCCTCGCTCTGACCAGAAGTGAGAGCAGTGCCGGATCATGAGGCGATCGGCGGCGGGGTCATTGTCGTGTTACAGGCTTTACAAGTTCTTAGATCTTCGTCTCCGTAAAATCTTTTGAAAACGCCCTGAAACTGCGTTGTGATATCCGTGAGTTGGAAATACTCTTCGTAAAGTTTTTCATTGCAATTTTCGCAAAACCAGAGCAGCCCGTCTAATTCGCCTTCGTGGCGTTTGCGTTCAATGACAAGGCCGATGGTGTTTGCACCGCGGATGGGGTTATGCGGAATACGTGGCGGCAGCAAAAACATCTCGCCCTCGCGGATCGGGATCTCGACCGCTTTGCCGTCCTCCTGTATCTGCACCTTGATGTCGCCCTCGAGCTGGTAAAAAAGCTCTTCGCCCTCGTCCCAGTGGTAATCCTTACGCGAATTTGGCCCGCCGACGACCATCACAATAAAATCGCCGTCGTCATAAACACATTGGTTCCCGACCGGAGGCTTGAGCAAATGCCTGTGATCTTCGATCCACTGCGCAAAATTAAACGGCCTCTTCATCACAAATAAAAAAATCTAGACTAATTAATATTTAGAGGTATATTATATCTAAAAATTAGTTTTAACGGGTGCCGGGTTAACCCGACTTTTCTTTTACGTCATCGTGTAGGCGCAAAATTACAGGAAAATTCTATGAATATCAATGAAGACAAACTGAATCAATTGCTTGGAAAATTTGTCGGCGATCTGGGCGCGACGATCCATGCAGGTTCGATCGTTATCGGCGAAAAGCTCGGCCTTTACAAAGCAATGGCAACGCCCGGCGAACGGGTCACTTCTGCGGAATTGGCAAAACGCACCGGCACCAATGAACGCTACGTTCGCGAATGGCTCAATGCTCAAGCTGCCAGCGGATATGTAGAGTATGACGCCGAAAACCAAAGCTACTACATGACGGACGAACAGTCGTTCGTTATGACAAGCGAGAACAATCCGGCATATTTGCCCGGTGCTTTCATCCTCGCGACAGCGGCATTGATGGCGGTGCCGAAAATGATCGACCGGTTCAAAACGGGCGAGGGCCTCGGCTGGCACGAGCATGACGCAGATCTTTTTTGCGGTACCGAGCTATTCTTCCGTCCCGGATACGTTGCTAATCTTGTCGGTTCCTGGATACCTGCCCTCGACGGGGTTGAAGGCAAATTAAAAGCGGGAGCAAAAGTGGCCGATGTCGGCTGCGGACTTGGAGCTTCGACGATCATAATGGCTCAAGCGTTCCCGAATTCCGAATTTATCGGATTTGACTACCACGATAAGTCGATCGAGCAAGCAAATCAAAAAGCGGATGAGGCAGGTGTAGGCGACCGCGTAAAATTCGAGGTCGCGGCATCCAAAGACTTTCCCGGCGTCGATTACGATCTTGTCACGTTTTTCGACTGCCTTCACGATATGGGCGATCCGGTCGGAGCTGCGGCACACGTCAGACAGACGCTAAAAGACGATGGCACGTGGATGATCGTCGAGCCTTTTGCCAATGACAAGGCTGAGGATAATCACAACCCGGTCGGACGCGTGTTTTACTCCGCATCGACGCTGATATGCACGCCGGCATCGCGTTCGCAGGAAGTGGGTATGGGCTTAGGTGCTCAGGCGGGCGAAGCACGTCTTAGAGACGTAGTCACCGATGGTGGATTTACGAGATTTCGCCGCGCCACCGAAACGCCCTTCAATCTGGTACTCGAAGCCCGGCCTTAGGGTCACTGATATTCCGCGATCTTTTTCACGGTTCGCCAGTTGCGGGCTGTCGTTGCGACCTTTAGCTTTTTGTCGATAAAACCCTTTCCGACAATGCTGTCGAGAATGCTGATCGACAGCAGGCAAAGTATGTGACGATCTGTGATATGAAATCTCTCAGCTTCGTTTCCCTGAGCGATCAATAAGGCAGCCTGTTCCGCGGACAGCGGTTCATTTAGAAAGAACACGTGCAGATCTTTATCGTTCTCGAACATTCCTTCGTAAGGGTTGTTCGCGATCAGTTCGTTTATCTCGGCAAGCGAACGGACCATTGTTGAGATATCAAATCCAAAATCCGCCCGGATCGCATCATGGATCTTTTTCGCGATCTTTTTGTCGTCAGCCCTTGTCGTATCAAAGATAATATTTCCGCTGTTGATGTAGGTCTTTACATTTTCAAATCCGAGCGACTCGAAAGTCGCCCGGAGCGTCTCCATCTTGATCATGTTATTGCCGCCGACATTGATGCCGCGGAGCAGGGCTACAAAACGCATAGGTTCAGTCGGAACCGCCTGCGTTAGCGGGCGGCCAGTTATTCGAGCGAGCTGGCCCGCCGCTTACGCAGCGGGTTCTGACATGTCGATAACGAATCTATATCTAACGTCCGACTTCACCGTTCGGTCGTATGCGGTCTCGATATAGTCGGGCTTGATGATCTCGACCTCAGATTTGACGCCGTGTTTGGCGCAGAAATCGAGCATCTCCTGTGTTTCAGGAATACCGCCGATCAGAGAGCCGGCGATAGATTTATTGCCAAAGATCAGTCCGAACGAATGCACGCTGTTCGGACTTGGCGGCACGCCGATCACGACCAGTGTCCCGCGGACGCCAAGCATTGCGATGTATGGATTTATATCGTGGTCAGCGGAAACTGTGTCCAGAATAATATCAAACGATCCGGCCAGCGGCTCGAGGTTGGCTGGGTCCTTTGTCACCACAAAGTGATGTGCACCAAGCCCCGTTGCGTCCGCCTCTTTGGATGGCGAGGTGCTAAAGACGGTAACCTCCGCTCCCATAGCCGCCGCGAGCTTTACGCCCATGTGCCCAAGTCCGCCAAGGCCTACAATTCCGACCTTCTTTCCGGGGCCAGCGCCAAATCGACGAAGCGGCGAATATGTCGTGATCCCGGCGCACATCAGCGGAGCCACACCGGCAAGATCCCCGACCGACTCGCTGACCTTTAACGCGTAACCCTCGTCGATCACATACTTGTCCGAATAACCGCCGTAGGTCGGCGTAACCCGGTCCATGTAAGTGCCCGAGTACGTGTATGCGGCCATCTTTTGACAAAACTGTTGAAAACCCTCTTTACAGGGCTTGCACTCGCGGCACGAATCGACGAAACAGCCGATCCCCGCAATGTCGCCCACCTTGAATTTGGTCACGCCGCCACCCACCTGCGAAACGCGCCCGACGATCTCGTGGCCGGGTACGAGCGGATACGTGGTCCCCATTCCGACGCCCTCCCATTCGTTCTTTGCGGTGTGAATATCCGAGTGGCAGATGCCCGCGTAGGCGATGTCGATCAAGATGTCGTTTGGCCCGACATCGCGGCGTTCAAATTCCCACTCCGAGAATTTTGCGTTTGAATCATGTGTTGCGTAACCTTTGGTTTGTATCATTTTTTAGTCCTTTTACTTCTTTTGTTTATTTCCGTGCCATCCGTGTTTTCCGTGGTTAAAGACCTGAATCTTTCAAGATAAACCACGGAAGGCACGGGATTCACGGAAAACCTTTTAAATCGTAGCTATCACTTTTAACTCAATGGCGATGGGAGTGGGCAGTTTGTTGACCTCGACCGTCGTCCGGCATGGTTGATTTTCCGCAAAATACTCTGCGTATACACGATTATAGATAGCAAAATCGTCCTTCATATTAGTCAAAAAAACGGTGACATCCACGATCTTGTCCCACGACGAACCCGCTTCCTCAATAATGTATCCGACATTCTGAAACACCGCTCTACACTGCGTTTCGATGTCATAAGATATAATTTCACCACTTTTATCCAACTCAACACCCGGTATTTGTTTAGCCCCACGCTCACGCGGGCCGACCCCTGAAAGAAACAGCAAATTCCCCACTCGGCGCGCGTGCGGATAAAGCCCGACGGGCTCCGGTGCCTTTAACGAATTAAACTGACCGTCGATCATATCGTACTTTTGATAATATCAAATTAGAGCGCTACGGGCGTATGGGAATCTAAGATCGGCCAGTTGCCGAATACAATATTGGAATAATTATGGCGATAGGCGAAATTATCTATTGGAGCAAATTCGTTGGCATCGCCGAAACGAATAAAACAAACTAATTTATATGTCACTCATTATGAAAACAATAATATTCGCATTTATCTTGATTTCCGCGTTGGCTTGCAGCGTTGCGAGCAGTTCGACGCGGTCGACCGATCTTCGTGAACTCGCGCCCACGCCATCTAAGGACGCAAACAATCCGGACCAAAAAGGAACACAGACGGCCGTCTTTGCGGGCGGGTGTTTTTGGGGCGTCGAAGCCGTTTTTGAGCATGTAAAAGGTGTGACAGACGTAAAGTCAGGCTACTCCGGCGGCGCGGCCAAGACCGCCAAATACGACCAGGTGAGCAATGGCGATACCGGCCACGCCGAGGCGGTCAAGGTCACTTTTGACCCGGCTATTGTGACCTACGCCCAGCTTTTGACAGTTTTCTTTTCGGTCGCCCATGACCCCACCCAGCTCAATTATCAGGGCCCGGATCATGGTACGCAGTACCGCTCGGCGATTTTTTACACGGATGACAATCAGAAAAAACTCGCGACCGATTATATCGACTCGATCAATAAATCAAAGACTTTTACTAAACCCGTCGTGACCGAGATCGTGCCGCTCAAAGAATTCTTTGACGCCGAGGCCTATCATCAGGATTATCTCGCTCACCACCCCGACCAGGCATACATCGTGATCAACGACGCACCGAAAGTCGCGGCACTCAAGGAGAAGTTTCCTGAGTTGTACAAAGAAAAATAAAGTTCAGAGTGCAAGCCTCAAGCATGTGTCCGCCCACGGAACAAGCTAAAGCTTGCACTCTAAACCTATTATTTCGATTTTTCCGCCCAGATCTGAACAAGATTAACGAGGGTTGCGGTCGATTTCTCCAAACCTTTTCTTGAATTGAACTCCAGTTTGCCGTGGAAATTATGCCCGCCGGTGAAAAGATTTGGCGTCGGAAGTCCCCGAGCGGTAAGATTCGAGCCGTCTGTGCCGCCGCGAATAGGACGCAATTCTGACGGAACACCTGCACGTTTTGCCGCCTCGATCGCGTAATCGGTCAATTGCGGATAGTCTTTTAGCACCTCTTTCATATTTAGATAGCCGAGCGTGCTCTTGTACTCGACCTTAACATCGGGAAATCGTATCTGCGTCGCCTCGGCCATTTTCTTTAACATTTCTTCTTTGGCTGCGACGCCCGAAAGGTCAAAATCACGTATAAGCATCTTGACGGTCGAGGTTTCGATATCGAGCGTACCGACATACGGATGAACAAAACCGACGCGGCCCTCGGTCGACTCAGGCAGCATATTTGGTGGAAAACGCCCGAGAAAATCGCCGGCGGCGTACGCAGAATTGATCATTATCCCTTTCGCCGTGCCGGGATGCGTCGATTTGCCGCGAAATGTCACGGTCGCGGTGCGGGCAGACCAGGTCTCGTTCGAAATATCCCCAAGCTGTTCGCCGTCGACGGTATAGGCGAATTTCGCTCCCCATTTCTCGATCTCAAATTTGTCGATGCCGCCGCCAACCTCTTCGTCGGGTGTGAAGGCGATCGCGATGTTGCCGTGCTTGATCGACGGATTCTGCGTCAGCGTATCGATCATCGTCATCAACTCGGCGATCCCTGATTTATCATCCGACCCGAGCAGCGTCGTGCCGTCAGCCGTAATTATGTCGTCGCCGATCAGATTCTTAAGATCGGGGTTTTTCTCGACCGAAATGATCTGCGTTTTATCATTTGGCAGGACGATGTCGCCGCCCTGATAATTTTTGTGAATAATGGCATTAACATTCGCCCCCGAAACGGCCGGCGAAGTATCCATGTGAGCAATAAACCCGATGGTCGGCGTTTTTGAGTTGTCGGCCAGGTTCCCCGGAACCATTCCATAAACGATTCCCCATTCGCTCACCCGCACATTCTGAACACCAAGTGCCGTCAACTCGTTTTCAAGCAGACGAGCAAGATCAAACTGTTTCTTTGTGCTGGGCGGCGCCGGCTGGTCTTCCGCCGACTGCGTGTCGATCTTGACATACCGCAGGAAGCGGGACATCGCGGATTCAGTCGGAGCCTTTTGCTGTGCCGGGGTAGCGATAAAAAAACTACATACAAACAACAAAGAAAAAAGATATTTCATAATTTATTCCTTCCGGCTGACGTAAATGCAGCTGCGGCAATATAAAAATAGAATATAATCCAATGTCCCGAAAAGCCATGGAGCAAATGTGCTGAAGCAAGTTCATATTCCTGTGCGGATATTTCCCGAACTAACTGGCCATGGTTTGTTAAGACAAACGAGTTATCGCGCCTTTCCGGCGTGCCTTCTGCCCCTATACCGAAGACGATGAAATTTACACCCACGTATAGCCCAAGAATCAAATATGCCGCAATCAACCATTTTGGAAATCCACTCAACGTAGGTAAGTTTGTCTCTTCGACACGCTCCTCGCTCGGTCTTGAATTAAGCGTAACGAGTTCATCAGCCATCCGCTTCTCCTCGACCTTCTGGACGACTATAAATGGAACGATTAGGACAAAAATGCAAATATGAAGGAGCCAAACAGCCGGATACTGATCCTTTATGTTGAAGCTCCAAAAGGTCAGGACGTGAATTAAAAGGCTAAGCAGCAATAATCCACAGGAAATTGATCCAACGACCTGATACACCACATTTTTTGAATTTAAGAACCCTAACATTATCAAGCGGATAGCTGATGTAATCAGCTGAGCTTTACACAAACATTCTTCTCTTCAGTAAAAAATCTCAACGCCTCAAAACCGCCTTCGCGGCCGATGCCGCTGTCTTTGACGCCGCCGAAAGGCGTCCTCAAGTCTCTCAGCATCCAGCAGTTGACCCAAACGATGCCCGCTTCGAGTTTTGCGGCGACGCGGTGGGAGCGGGAAAGGTTTTCGGTCCAGACGGTTGCCGACAGGCCGTATCGGACGCTGTTTGCGTAAGCCAGAACTTCGTCCTCAGTGTCAAACGGCATAATGGTCACGACGGGGCCAAAGATCTCTTCTTGATTGGTGCGGCAATCGTGAGGAAGACCTTCGATCACGGTTGGCTCGATATACCAGCCGCCCAGGCCTCTATCACTAACGGGCACACTCCCTACCGGTCGTGTTTCTGCCTCTCCGCGTCTCTGCGTCTCTGCGGTTAAATCCAGAGAACGTCCCCCTGTCAGGATGGTGCCGCCTTCGGTTTGTGCAAGATCGATATACGACATTATCTTGTCAAAATGCGGCTTTGAGACGATCGCTCCGACATCGGTGTCGGCCTCAAGCGGGTCGCCGACCTTAAGCCGCGACACGTCAGCCACGAAATCTGCCTTAAATCTTTCATACAGCGGCCTCTCGACAAATATCCGCGAGCCGCACAGACAGATCTCGCCCTGGTTGGCAAAGGCCGCACGCCGCGTCTCGGCAAGCATTTCGTCGTAATTGCAGTCGGCGAAGATGATATTTGGATTCTTGCCGCCGAGTTCGAGCGATAGCTTCTTGAACATCGGTGCGGCGACACGCGCGATCTCTTCGCCAGTCTTTGTCCCGCCGGTAAACGAGATCGCTTTTACATCTTTGTGGGCAACGATAGCCGAGCCGACCTTGGGCCCGAGACCATGAACTATATTCAAAACGCCTGCGGGGAGGCCAGCCTCGATACACAATTTCGAAAGCAAATACGCCGTCATCGGTGTAACTTCCGAGGGCTTGGCAACGACCGTGCACCCCGCGGCGATCGCAGGTGCGATCTTCCACGTAAACAGATAAAGCGGCAAATTCCACGGCGAAATGCAGCCGACAACGCCGAGAGGCTGACGCAAAGTGTAGTTGATAGCTCCGAGGCCGACACTGTCGTGCGACTCGTTCGCCGTGTGCATCGCGGCGGTCGCATAAAAGCGAAGGTTCGACGCGGCACGCGGGATATCCAATCTCCTCGCGATCGCCAGCGTCTTGCCATTATCGATGCTTTCGGCCAATGCGAGCGGTTCGAGATCGCGCTCGATCAAAGCGACCAGCCGCATCAACACATCAAATCTTTGATCCGCCGGTGTCGCCGACCAGGCCGGAAACGCGGACCTCGCCGCTTCGACCGCAAGATGTACATCGCGGTCATCCGAATCGGCGATCAGCGAGTAAACCGCACCTGTCGACGGATCAAAATTGTCGAGATACTCGCCCGACGCCGGCTCGACCATCTCGCCCCCGATGTAGTTGTGGATCTTTTCCATAGCGAAGAACCCAGTCGCTACCGCTCCTGGTTCCGACTAGACCTTTGCAAAAGTGAGGCCGGTCTGGCCCTGATATTTGCCGCCGCGGTCCTCGTAGGAGACGCCGCAGTCTTCGTCTGATTCGAAAAATAGGATCTGCCCGATGCCCTCGTTGACATAAACTCGGAGCGGGAGATTGGCGAGATTAGCGATCTCGACGACCAGACGGCCGGTCCAGCCGGCCTCAAGCGGTGTCGTGTTGACAAGCAGCCCGGCACGGGCATAAGTCGATTTGCCGAGGGCGACGCCGGTCACGTTTCGAGGCATTTTGAAAGTTTCGACCGTTACGCCGAGACCATAATGGTGCGGCGGCAAAAGATAGTATTGGGCACCGTCTTCGGCGGCATTGAGCTCCGGCTCGATCAGCGAATAGTGGTCATCAAAGTGTTTCGGGTCGATCTCTTTTCCGTGGACCGACGAGAAAATACGAAAGCCGTCATCCGCCAGCCGCATGTCATAACCATAGCTTGAGCAACCAGCTGAGATAATACGCTTGCCATGCGCTTCGCGGACAAGCTCCGCTAGAAACGGCTGGATCATGCCATGTTCTTCGGCCATTTTCCGGAGCCAAATATCGGATTTAATAGTCATAAGTTTTTCACGTTCCGACAGATGGGTCTTTATTGTAAGAAATTCAAGCTTAAGTTGGATCTCAAAACGTCAAAACGGTAACACGAGGCGTTCCGTTTTTAGCGCACCGTCACCGACGCTAAATTTAAGCGGAGCACCGCCCACGCCGGCCTTTGCAAAGATCGCTTTGTCGGTAAAGCCGATCTTACGGTCACGCGGTTTGAGGTCGGGAAATGTGTTTTCGATCTTTCCGGTGCGGAGGATAGTAGCATCGATCTCCGCACTCAAATTTGTCGGCAGATGCACTGTCATATCCCCTGTCGCCACCTGAAGAGTCACAGAACGGCCGCGCCAGCCTCGTGTGCCGATCGCAGCATTGAGCGAGCCTTTGCCGATCGTCACCGTTGCGGCCCCGCTGATCACCTCAACCTTAGCATTTGTTTCGAGAAAATTGACCCGCATCGAGCCTTCTACTCCTGCAATTGAAAGATCGCCGCTGCCGCCGTCTATCTCGAGATCGCAATATCGCGGCACACTGATCACATAATCGATTCTGAACGGCAGACCGAACAAATTTTTTGGGAGTTTTTTCCGGGCCTTCTTCAACATCTGCTTGGAGTGTGTGCCCATGCTGACGATGCCCACCCGCCCGATACTCTCGTCGGTGACGAAGCCCGTAACATCGGCGAGCTTGTCAAGATCGGCCGTGGACGCCGCCCGTAGCTCAATTGTTGCAGTGATCTCGATCTCATTCTTCTGTCCGGCGGTGATCCGTATTGACCCATTTGGTGCACCGGTGACGGCGACCGTGCCGCCCGAGCCAAAATCAAACCGATCCGTTTTTGTGATCGTCCGCTTTACGAGTTGAGGAGTCTGACCAGCGATGCCGGTTGCCGAAATCGCCGCCAAGATCATAAATAGAAATAGCCTTCGTTTACTCATGGTCTGTGTGGATCGAACAACGATTTAGATTACGACGTCCCGAACGGCGGGGTCAAGGACACCCAAGATGACTAACGGCGCGAGAACTTAATACCGCCGCGTTGGTTGGTGACGGTCATCGTGGCACTGCCGGAGCCGCATCGCCCCACCAATCTGCGGCCGTCGCCGAGGAAATTCATATCCGAATTTGCACATGACGAAAAAGAGATATTTCGTGTCGAGGGTGCGGTCGCGACAACGCGAAATGAGGAGTTGAAAGGGATATTCAGATTGATCTCGCCTTTCATTGATGAAAAGCGGTAATTACCGCCCTCGATAATCTCGCCGTCAAAAAAGATATCACCGATGACATTTTCGGCCGCGACAGCGGTTGCCTCAATGTTGGTCAATGTGATCGTCCCTTCGCTGGAAATGTGAGCCCTGACCAGCCCGCTGCGAATATTGCTGACACTGAGATTGCCGATGCGGGTCTCGATATCGACCATTGAGCTGTAAGGAACACGGATGGTAAAGTTTACGTTGCCCACGCCCTCGCGACCCTGATTGTCGCGGGCCATATTGATAACGATCAATCCCGACAGATTCTGCGGCACGATGTTAGCGGCGGGAGCCTCGAGATCGGCGGTGATATTGATCTGGGTCCGATTCCAGCCCTCGACAGTAACGGTTCCGGTCCGGTTTATCAATTGCAGCCTGACGTTCTGGCCGGCGGGATAATTCTTTGAAAATCTTTTCTGTGCCGCCGCCGCGCCGTGAAAAAGCGCCAAGAAAAAAACTACGCTCAGGAGGATCGTAGTTTTTGCGGCCGTCCCGCGGCTAAAAACGCTTGTCGGAGGGTAGATCATTTTCAAAAACTAAAGGTCAGCGAAATCACGCATCAGATTCATCTTGTCGGTGAGCACCGAATCGAGCATCTCGCCCGATAGTTCATCGTCCGGATCCTGGGCGAGAATGGTCGTGTAATCATTAAGCGATTCATCGATAACTTGTAAATTGCGGTCAAAGGCCTCTCGCGTCGTACGGTCCCACTGCGACCTGCGCGTCTGGATCCGCACGTTCCAATATTCGATCGCCGCCTGCTGCTCCTTTACCCGCCGGTCCCGCGCCTGCTGCGGCGTTTCGACCAGCCCAACCTTGCTCAAAACCTTTTCAAATGTCGTCTGGGTCGCCGCCGAGCGGGTCGTAAAATCATCGACCGCCGGTTGAACATAGTTCCTGATCGCGACGACCGTTACGAGTGAACTGATCACAGCGACACATAAAACAACCGCCGCAACCTGTACAAATGAGAAACGCCGGAATCCAACTTGCGGCTGCTCGACCGGCAATGCCCGAGGCTTGACCTCACTCTCAATAATGTTATTTATGCGACACCAAAGAGCCTGAGAATTTGGCGGGACTATCCCGGACGGCGACTCGGTTTGGCAGACATCAAGGATCGATGCAAGGTCTTCGCAAACGTGGGCACACGCGGGACAGAACGCCATATGGCTGCGTACAGCCGACGCTTGAGACGGCTCAAGCTCATTGTCCATAAAGGCCCCGATCAGATTTTTACATTCGTCGCAATGCATATTGCCGGAAACAAGCGGCTAGCCGCAAACGCGTTGATTCTATAGCCTTAGTCCACATTGATAGATTAACGAAAGCCCGAATTAGTTGCCTTGCCATGGCCCCGCATTTCACAAGTTAGCAATAAACATCGGCACAAAAAACACGAACAACACAATACGTTTGCCCGTGTCCAGAATCTAGATAGATTTGTGCTAATCCTGTTTTTTGATCAAAAGCCCGCGTAGCTTTAATCGCGCCTTGTGAAGCTGTGATTTTGATGTCCCGACCGAGATACCCATCATCCGGGCGACCTCCTCGTGCTCAAAGCCCTCGACATCATGGAGAATAAATACGTTTCGATATCCATTTGGCAGCTCCGCGATCGCGTTTTTTAGAGCGATGCGGTCGACGACCTGCATTTTGTTGGGGTTCGCCGTGCCGTGGACCATTTGTTCGGGCATCTCGCCGTCCTCACTGGTCCGCTCGTTCTTTACACTGCGCCGCCTGAAATGCATCAGCACCTGATTAACCGTCAGGCGGTGGAGCCACGTCGAAAATGCGGAATCGCCGCGAAAACTGCCGATCTTGCGAAAAAGCTGGATGAAAACTTCCTGAGTGAGATCTTCGGCCTCAGTCTGACTGCTCGTCATACGCAGACACAGGCTGTATGTGCGCCGGTGGTAACGCTCATACAGCAATTCAAAAGCGGCGAGATTCCCGCCCGTTGCCAGACGGCAAAGATGAATGTCCGGGGCGGCCGCATCAAACGTTTCTTCGGTTACCGGGGCCTGAAAGGCAGGTAGTTCAACTGCCGCCTCAAACCCAAAGACGATCTCCTGTTCGATCGCCGCTGCGTGTGGATCCATGGTCACTCCTAAAAGATCACTGCCGGATTTTAAAACTTCTTCTTGGGCTATGATGAATGACCTCCGAAAGCGCGTTGCCTGTCTGTTAGACCAGGCGACAAGAAGCCGCCTAGTCTCTCGTTACTTGCAAGAATCTTATGCCTAAAATCAGAAAACGTAAAGCCTATTTTTCTATTTAAAGCACAGGTTCAAAAACCCTCCGCAGTAAAATCGACATCGGTCAGCTCATCGGTGACGGCCAGAACCTTTGGAATAAAGCTAAACCGTCGCGAATTTACGCTGATGATGTAAGTCTGGCCGACCTCGATATCGTCAAAACGATACGTCCCGAGGGGCCCTGTTTTGACTCTCCGGGCGATGCCCTTTGAATCGGTGATCACAACGACAGCGTTGGTCAATCCACGTCCTGAGGGCGTGAGAACACGTCCCGACACCGCGACCCGCGCCGCTGTCAGAAAGCCTATTGTCAGATTTGCCGTATTACTTACCGCTCCGGTAAAGCCCTCGAATGAAGAGACTTGACCGGTCGTATTGTCATACGAGGCCCCCGGCATCGGCGACGAGACATTGACCGTCACAGTACATGTCTGAGCCGGGCCCGGTGCGGCCGGAAGCGTCCCGCTGACGAGGCTTATACCCGGATCACCTGCAACGAGTGTGCCGCCCGTATTGTTTTTTACAGTTCCGCCCACGCATGTAGTGCTGGCGGTCAATGGCGACGCGACCACCAACCCAGCCGGGAATGTGTCGACAAACGCGATCTGGCTTGCCGCCTTGGCCGGATTGGCGTTCGAGATAGTCAGCGTCAGTGTTGAGGCCGCATTCGGGGATGTGATGACCGGGTTGAACGCCTTGGTGATAGTCGGCGGTTGGACGACCGTCGTTACCGTTGGCTGGACACCAGCCGTACCAGGATCGCCGTCCGTCTGGAAGGTGGTAAAGCCTGTTCCGGATACCGTTCCCTGATTTGAGACCGAGAATGTATTGACCGGCACGGTCGGATTCGAAATCGCCGCCCGGAACTTGATCGTCGTCGATTTGCCGGCCGGGATCGTAAAGCCCGCTCCGCTGCACGGGCCCGATGTTGTCCCGTTGCCCTGGACGCAGATCACCTCTCCAACCTGAACACGCTCAGGCCGCAATTCCTGCGAATACGCCGTGGGCGAGATCATTTCGCTGACCTTTGCCAGAGCTTCCCAAGCCGTCTGTCCCACTGTCCTACGTGTTTCCAAATCAGCAATTACGGGACTCTGCGAGTCGCCATTCTCAATTTTCAAGCCGCCATTTTCCGCTGTTTCGATGTTCCACAGTCCCTGTCCGAATGACTCTGCCGCTACAACCGTCGAAGAAACTTCGGTTTGAGGAGAATTTTTAGCTATCTGAGTGGTTTCAGGTGTTGCGGTCCTCCCATCCCCGATCTTCCAGACTTCGCTTTCAAATGGCATAAGAACGAAGCCCTTTTCGTTATTCGCCGAGACCTCTTGCGATGTGGGCTTTGGCTCTTGTCGAATTATCGCAGGACCTGGGTAGGGCCTCCAATGATCCGGGCCCATCAAGATCGGAATATCGATCTCTTCGTCGATTCCCAAGGGATTTCCATTTGTCCAGTTCTTCGGTGACACAAGAGGAGCGGTATCAGACGCGGCGTCGTCGCCGTCACCCGATGAGGGCCTGAGAGGGGCCTGGGTCGTGTCGCGGAGGTAATTGCTGCCACTAATGATGTCGCAGCCCTCGTTAGTAAACAATGGCCCAAGGGCACTGCTCGGATTTAGGGCACTTACAAAGGCCGTAATATTCGCGTTAGTCGGAGAAGGGGCAAGCGAAGGCCCTCCAGCGGCGTCAAAAATTCCGAAATCGTTAGTGGTGGAGACTGCTCCTTGCTTCCGGATCCCAATGCCGCCCGCCCCGTTTGATCCCGCAGTAGTATTGCTAAAGATGTTTAGGTAAACCTCGTCATCGGTGCTTGAGGCATTACCCGCATCCACTCGGATGCCTTCGCGTGTCGAACCGCCCGCATTCACTGGCGCTCCGATAGTATTGTTGGCGATCTTCATTCGCGCAATGCCGTGGGTCGTTCCGCGTCCCACCAACAGAATCCCGTTGCCATCCGTGCCGCTGATGACGTTGTTGGTAACAGTGAGTGTAAGATCAGGCGTCCAACCGCTGCCACCGCTGGCGCCATTTCCACCGGCTATACCATTTCCGCCGCCGCCTAGGGGTGTATGCGTCGCAAGGATCGTGTTTTGATCGACGGTTCCGGTCATATCTGAAAAGCCGTTATTTCCGACGAGGATCACGGTACCTATATCGCTGGACGCAAGCGGTGTGCTTGTCGGCGCCGTGCAACCGCCGGTGTTTCGGCCGTTGCATTGGATAATGAAGTTCGTCTTGTTGCGCGAAGCAGAGTTGCCCCCGCCATTGGCGACGACAATGGCCTGCGTACCGCCTAGTTTAAGGCTAGAAACTGTATTATTCGTGATCGCGATGATGTTATTAGCGTCGCCGGGAATTCCCATGACTGCACCCGTGCCGGTCGTGCTTCCGTTGCTGTAAACAAACTGTATGCCCTGGCCTGCTCCGGAAATGTTGTTTTGATTTACGGTCGCTTTGTTGATGTTCGCAACCGTCGCGGCATCGCCGACGCCGACAAAGTTGATGCCAAAAGTTCCCGGGTTGATAATCGTGTTATTCGATACGTTTGCATTAGTTATGGTGCCGTTGCTGTTCTGCAGATCAACGCCGCTAAGAAACGAGTTAGTAAAGGTGTTGCCTGTGACCGTCAATGTGCCATCAAGATTTCGCCCTGAACCACTTGTTCCGACGGGGTTTCCGTTAAAAGCAATGGACGAATCCGCATCACTGTTGCCGATCGAGCTTGTAGCACCATTCGTAAAGGTAAAATTCGTTACGCCAACACCGCTCACACCGCTGTTGCTCGTGCCCGTGATGAACATCCGGTCAATTGAAACGTCCCTTGTCGTGGTTAAAGATACTCCAGTTGCCCCGCCCTGAATTGCACCGCCTGTGCAGGTACCAACCGACGTGCAAGTTCCACCGTTGCCACTAACGGTCAGACCCCCGCTCGAACCGGTGTTGTTGAGAACAATGCCGTTTGTCGCTCCGTTTGATGAAATGCTGCGAAACGTCAGATTGCTCGCACCGATGGTCGTGTTCACGACATTGAGCGCCGTGCCCGTTGTCGAAGTAAGTGTGTTGCCCGTTCCGGTCGCCGTTACCGTTCCAGCGGTCGCGTTGTATGCAATGCCGCTAGTGGAATTGACAATATAATTGTTGCCCGTAATATTTACCGCTCCGCCGCCGGTGATGTTAAACCCATTTCCGCTTGTCGTGGTGATGGCCGAGTTGCCGGTTGTGTTGCCAAAGGCAACCGTCGAACCGGTATTGCTCGTGAGGCTGATCGCATTTGCGGTCGTTGTTGACGCCGTAATGGCACCGCTAAATGTAGTCGTCCCGCCGGTTTTGGCATTGATGCTAACCGCGTTCACGGCATTGTTGGTCTTGCTTATCGTACCGCTACAGGTGACGGTCGGGGTGCTGGTATCTTCGCGATAGGCAATACCGGATGGGTTGGTGATCGCGACGCCGCTGCCGAAAGTGAACGTCCCGCTTGATCCGGTCGTTATATCGATACCCGCATCGCCGCCGTTGAGTGTCGTTGGGCCGTTAAAGTTATAAATTCCGTCAGCGTTGTCGAACAACAAGCCCGTTCCGTTGGTCGCGCTAAGCGTGCCGGTGTTAAACGTAACCGTCCCCGTGTTATGGCCGCCGGTGATCTGGATCAATTCGGTGTTATTCGCCTGTGAAATGTTGCCTTTATAGGTCGATGAGACCGTACCGCTGTTAACCAAAAATGCTCTGCCGCTTGTATTACCGGTAATTGTTCCGCCATTCATCACGATGCTGCCCGAACTGCTCGTCAGATTGACGGCGGACGATGCCCCCCCGCTCGCGGACACATTATCAAGTATCATCGAGAGTACCGAAGAGGAAGAGTTGATCGCCTGCGCAGCAGTGGCAGTGATCGTGCCGCTTGTTGATGTCGTGGTGCCGTTGCAAGAGTTTGCAATAAATGCGGTTTGGCCGGAGGCCGGTGCTATATCAAGATCCGCAAAGCTGACCGCACCGGAATTACTTGACAGACTGACGCCTGTACTGCCAGAACCGTTAACGGTTACATCGGCAAAGGTAATCGTATTGGTAATCGGCAACGTAGTTGCAAGGATCCCGACATTGCCCGGATTGGTGATCGTTGTCTGTCCGGTCACATTGACATTACCCGCACCGGAGATAGTAATGCCCTGAGCGGCACAGCTAGTTAACCCGAGCGTGCCAAAGGTGCGTGTGCCGCCCGTATTTGTCTCAAGCCTGACACATTCGGTCGAGCCGCCGGTAGCCCCAACGGTCGTATTGCCAAAGTTTAAATTGACACCGGAGTTATTTACGAAAATACCCTGATTTGCCGACCCCGAAACACTTGTAGAGCCAAACGTGACCGTTCCGCCGACGGTTACTAACTGCATACCATGGGTCGGGCTGCTGGTGGTCGCAACCGAACTAAAGCCGCTGGTTGCTGCAAACGTTCCGTTGGTCAAGTCGAGAGCTTTACCTGTTCCGCTAAGCGTGACATCCGGTGTTGTGTTGTTACCAACCGTAAAAGTACCAAATGGGCCTGCGCTGAATATTTTTGTGCCGGTGCCGGTGTCTCCAACCGTAACACCGCGAATCGTATTACCTGTGTTAAGGACGATCCCGTTTACATTCGAGGCCGTGATAGTCGGGTTCGTCCCGCCGGTTGTCGGTAGTGCGTCGCTGCCTGCGGCAGGCGTGATGCCGGCGATCGAGGCGAGCGTTGCACTAGCACCCTGACCGATAAGTTTTTGGCCGCTGAGCAATGTCAGTGTCCCCGCGTTATTGCCGACCCCTGTGTAAAGAAAAATATTGTCGTTTGCCGCCGGGTTGTTGCCCACGCCGTTATTAAGAGTGTTAAACGCGGCGAGCGATGAGAAGGGGTTTGTCAGGCGTCCGCAGCCCGCTGCCAGGGTCGTGCAGGCCGGTGCATCATTTTTAACAAACCAGATCATGCCGCTGACGGTCAAGGTCACGGTTCCCGTGCCGGTCATTCCGTCGGGGTCGGTAATGGTGTAGGTAAACGAATCAGTGCCCTCATATCCCGGCGGCGGATTGTAGGCAAAATCACCCAAGTTTCCCGTCGCGGTCACCTGTCCGCCCTGTGCGCTGACGCCGAGGTCAAACGCTCCGTTGCTGTCCCCACCCAACGAGGTGATCGTGAGGCCCACGTTATTACCGGTTACCGGTCTGATGTCGTTTGATAACAGTGTGCCTGCGCCCATCGACATACGGACATTGCCCGTCACCGGAAACGCATCGTCAAGAGCGATCGGCGACGCCTTGATCGATCCGCCGACGAGTGTCAGATTCGAACCGAGTGTGTCCGTAAATATTGTATTTCCTGCATCGTTGCCGGCCCCGGGGGCCGCCGTATTATTAAGGGTGACCGTGTATTCAAGAGTGTCGCCAGGATTGACATTGACTGTCGGAATATCGTTGGTACCGATATCCGTCACCGGCGCCGCCGTCATCGTACCCGTTACCGTCGGGAGAAAGATCGCCGATCGCGCCCGGCTGACGGCCCCAAATCTGACTGCCGCGATCACGGCACACACTAAAACTATGAATACAACGATTCCTCGTTTGCGGATCAACGACATGACAATTCTCCTAAGGGTTGGAAACAACTCTGCCCGGTTTTGTCGAGCGATAAAAACGATGGGGAAATTTTAGTACTAAATCCCTTACCAGTCAATCAAAACACGGCCGCTTTGCACAAAGGTGAGAGCGGTTCATGCCCGGCACTCATCCCAAAACCATTACAATTTTTTCTCAGCTTCGAGGCGGAAAAACACCTTGCATTGCGATATTAAAATTCAGCGTAAGGTACGGCATCATATTATTATGCGGCGCGTCGAAACCTGTTGGAGTCAGCGTGTTTTGGTTCATTTGTTGTATCGCAGACGGAGCAGCAAATGTCGATACACCTCCAACGCCCCCGGCAAATAACTCACCAACCGGACTTTGATCGATCGAATCTTGATTAGAGGCACTCCAAGTGTGGCTGTGCGCAGGGATCTGCGAAGACAGCAGCGAAACGGCCTCCGAACCACCCGTCTCGCCAAGATCATGGAGCGACAGCCCCGGCCCCTGTCCGGGATGCATCGGAGCGCTGCCCTGCATATTTGGCAGGGCAAAAGTGGATTTGCCGTCGCCGCCGTAAGTCGTGCCAAGCAGCGAAAAAAGCGCGGTATTCTGCGACAGCGGCAATAACTGGCCGTTGCACCAAGCCCAGCCGCGCGGCGCAAAATTAAAAGGAAATATTCTGATCTCAGCTACAAATGGATCTGACATAGCGGTCTCCTAAAACAATAATAAAGGTACAATAAGAACTAACATCACACTCCAGGCTTATGTCGGTGACGGGAATATCCCGAAAAGCGAAATAATAAAATCTACACACAGATACGGCTGAAAATTGGTGTGCGGTTGGCTGCCGCCCGTCGACCCTACTGCCTGTGCATTAAGCTGCACAAGTGGGGCGTCTGTACCATAAGCAGTAACGGTGGCCGCTTGTGTTATTGCAGGTAGATTTCCTACAGGGCTCGTCGTTGAGGCCGGGGCTGTTGAAGATAAAAATGTGTGGTTATGAATCGGGATCTGGCTAGCGGTCAACGTAATCTCTTCGGCGCCACCGGTCTGCGCAAGCGAATATGTGCCCCCGCCGCCCGTTCCCATGTGAATGGGAACTCGACCACGCAGATCAGGCAAGGCAAAAGTGTTCTGCCCGTCACCGCCATAGGTGGTGCCGATCAGGTTAAACAGCGTTTCGTTCTCAGCGATCGAAAGCAATTGCCCCTCACAAAACATCCAACCCGCCGGAGCAAAATTACCGGCAAACATCCTTATTTCTCCGATATATGGCGTTCCCATTTTTTTTCTCCTTAAGTCTGGCTGGGGAATATCCCCTGTAAAGCTATGCTGAAATTTATCGTAAGAAACGGCTGCATATTCAAGTGGGCCTGGCTGCCGCCAATATTACCGATGGCATTCGTAGCCATCGCTTGGGGGTTCGATATGGCTGCGTAAAGATTTGCCCCCTGAGCTTTTGAAACTATCCGGGCATTTGACGGATTTCCGGCAGTTGGCGTAACGTTCGCAACATTCGCTGAATGATTATGCGTCGGCATTTCATTAACCGTTAACGTGTGCGCCGCCTCGCCGCCCTGTTCGCCGAGCGTGTGCCCATTGCCGACGTGTATCGGAGTACGCCCACGCAGGTCAGGCAGTCCAAAGTTGACCTGGCCGTTGCCCCCGTATGTCGTGCCAAGCAACGAAAAGAGCGCCTGATTCTGATTTATCGGCAATAACTGACCGTTGCATAAAGCCCAACCCTTCGGTGCGAAGTTAAAACTCATCAATCTGATCTCACCTATAAATGGTTCTGCCATAAGTCACCTCTTTATGAAACTACGCGATTTATGACCGCGACATAATACTGCTCTCGTTTTACACGCCCGCCGTCGGTGATAAACAGGTCAAAATCACCTAGATTAAAATGATTGACTTGATATGTCTTACCGGCTAAAACCTTATCAAACGGCCCTTGGAACTTTAGTATAAAACTCTCCTGCCCTTTTCTCACCCGCTTTCCGACCCGTTTTGTGTCCGTCATATCGACTAATTTTAGAGAAACGGCGTTACCGCCCTCGCCAAATGTAAAATCGGTATTTATGAAAGGGTAAAACGATGCCCATGTAAGTCGCGACAGTGCGTCCTGGGAAAGGTCAGGTATCGCAAAACCTCCGCGACCCACTTTCTGCCCTAACGCGACACCATTAAATTGCAGCACGGCACCGATCGCCAGTGGCGTTGCCGCGAGAAATGTCCGACGTGTGATCTTCATAGCTTCTCTACCTCCAACGACTCTCTCAGGCCGCTGCTTGTTTTATCAGATTAAAAACAGCCTCAAAATAAAGTCCGTCTTCATCTTTTTTTACCGGCACCAGAAAAATATCCATCGCCCCCAGCTTGTCGTGATGGAGCCGGTAAATACTCTGAACTTGCGGTGCGTCTAGGGGTGCCCGAAAAAGAAGTGTGAAATTTTCCTGCACCGAATTTGAGACAACATCCTCAAATCCTACAAGACACAGATCAAACCCCGTCCCGTCCGGCATTTGCGTGTGAAATATTGTATCCAGCGAGTCCGAAAACTCGACTTTTGTTGGTAGTTTTTCGGCGATAACGCTCATAAAAAGCCGTTTGGTGGGGAGATAAACTTACCTATACTCACACTTTCTGGAAACTTTAAAAGGATAATACCAAAGAAAACAAAATTTAGGCAATCAAAATATTCATGTTTGGACGAATTACCGCTAAATTGTGTCTTTAGATGGCTGCCATTCAAACCGCTGATCGATACCCTCGTGAGGGACAGGCTCAAAGCCTAATTCTCTAAATAATTTCTGCGACGGATTAAAGTGTTCGAGATATATTCTGATCGATCTTTTTGTCTGCCGCGCCTCTTCTTTAAGTTTTTCGACCAATTCGGTGCCTATGCCGTTGTTGCGATATTTAGTAAGCACTGTAATATCGAGTATCGCGATCTGCTCGGTGCCGCGGTCGACATAATACCTCCCGGCCGGCTTGTCATCTAAAAGAATGATGTCGTGCGTCGCATGTGGATAAACTTCACGATAATGGTTGGTCTGCGCGTCAAACTGGTGGGCCGCAAATGCGCGCTTTTGCGCAGCATCCCATGGCGTCAACGACAATTCGAAGACACGCGACTCCTCATAAACGTCAAGCAGAAACTCGCGGTCTTCATCGGCGACCGGGCGTAGAGCAATGTTGATACTCACGATCGATCTCTCCATTCCATTTCGTACAAAAGCTGCGTCTCGGCGGTGACTACAAATTTGTTTTTTTCGTATATGTCTTTCGCTAAAACATTTGATTTATCCACGCTGAGGACTAGCGGCTTGTCCGAGCCTTTGGCCTCGGCCTGAAGTTGCCGGATAAGATAGGCCGCGATGCCCAATCTCCGATATTCGGGCAATACAGCAATATCCGTGAGCCTGATGCTACGGGGCTGACGGTCGATTATCATTTGTCCGGCTCGCGCGGCATCGTACAGAATGATCGAATGTTCGGCATCCGGAAACTGCATTTTGTAGGATCGCTGACGCATTGAAAATTGCATCCGCAAAAATGCGATCTGCTGGGCCTCGTCCCAACCAAATGCGGCGACCTCCTCGCGGCGGGTGGTGCTGTAAACACCAAAGAGAAAATCGTCATCCTCATCGGTCGGCACTCTTAAGCAAATATCACCCATCTATGGCACCCCGACTTGCTCCACCTCTGCTCCGCAACGAGCAAGATTCTTAAAAGTTTTGTGTCGGCTCAAATGTGAAAAGGATCGATGCGAGTTCGCCTTTGACGCCGACATCGTCAACGCTGCGTACCTCATCGGCCAGCGATGTCGCGAGCATCGTGATCTCAAAACCATTTCGGGCACCTGGACGCGACGCAGGGATAAATAGCCGGCGGCCCCATACGATCATCTTTTCACCGGTCGGCGAGGTTCCGCCACCCTGAAATTTGACCTCATAGGCACGCCAGCCGCCGTTGACATTGATCTCACCCTCGGAAACCATCTGATAGCCGGGCAGGAGTTTCTTTAATGTTTCGTTCGTCTCCTGGACCATTTGCGGGAATTTGTCCGCGTCCGCCTTGTATGTGCCTTTACTGGCGTAATAGCTTATCAGCATTTGCTCCTTTAGCTTGCCGTCCGGCGTTGAGCGAGAGATGTCGAGAAACTTGCCGCGGGCGTTGGCGGTTGAGCTCTCCTGCGGGCCGTTGACCTTCCAATCCTTTGGGTAGTAGACCGAAAACCCGACAAAATTGCGGATGAGGTCGCCCTTCAGATTTTGCTTGCTGTTCGAATAATATTCGGTATTTGGCGGCTGTACGATCTTTCGTGAGAGCGGCGGCATCTCGGTCTCACCCGAACTGGCCGGTCTCGACAGATCAGAATTTTGAGCGATATTAGCATCCACCTGCGAAGGAACAGTGGGTTCAGGGTTAGATTTGGCCAAATAGTACAAACCGACAGCGAGCAAAGCCAGCAACCCAATAATAGCCGCGACGGCGATCCAATTTGCCCTTGAAGTTTCAACCTGAGGCGGCTCGGGCGAACGGTTTTTCCAAGCCGGTTCGAGCGGTGCAGATGCAGAGGCCGGGATCATTGGCTTGATAAACTCGATGTTTTTTGCCGGAATTGCCGCGCCAGAGCCTGATACCGCAACCGGCATTGTCGCTGCCTTGATGTTCGGGGCGCTAGTTGACACCGGCGCCCCGACATTCTTTGGGGATTCAGTGAGGGCGATGTAAAAAGCATCACCAAATTCGCGGGCCTTTACATATCGGCTCGCGGCTCTAAATCCAAGAGCCTTGTCCAGCACATCATCGACGGCCGCCGGCAGTTCGGCCGAGGCTTTTGAGGGCATTGCTTCCAGTCCGGCATACTGCTGGCGCACTAATTCCTTTGAGGTCGACCCGCTAAACGGCAGATCGCCGGTCAGCATTTCATACGCGACCACCGCAAGCGAATAAATATCACTGGCTATGGTGGGTACGCGTCCGTCGAGGACCTCGGGAGCTTTGTAACCTGCATTTTGCGAGTTTGGAGCACCGCTTGAGGCACCAAAATTTGCCAATTTCACCTGCTCCGTATCGGTGTCTGAAACCGCAAGCACCAAATTCTCCGGGCGGATGTCGCGGTGAATAATGCCTTCCTGATGAGCTTCGCTGAGGGCCGCGGCGGCCTGACGGATAATGCGGGCGGCACGCGCGGGATGAAATCGCCCGTGGATACTCAAAATATCCTGCACGGAAAGGGCATCAGTATATTCGCTGATAAGAAACTCGGTCCCGTTTGTAAACTCTCCTGAATCGACAAGACGAGCAATATTCGGATGGCTGAAATGTGAGAGCGAGACGCGTTCCTCGGCCAGAATGCTGCCAATGATCGGATCGGTCTCATCCTCGAGCAGGATACGGACAAGCACCTTTTTTTCACCAACGATACGGTCATCGGCAAGATACGCAAGACCCGTTTCGTCGCCGCCGAGAAACTCCATTACCTTATACCGTCCCTTGACGGTACGTCCTACGAAACTCTCCGGATCATCGGCGTTAAAGTCGTTAAAAACGCTGGCCGTGCGTTCGCTGTCGCCGATCTCAACGTGCCCGGAAGGGATCTGGCCTGGATCGATCTTCCTACCGATCGGCTGCGGGCTGATAAACGCCGGCGGCAGCGGTGGTGTGAACTGCGGTTCGGGATCCGGCTGCAGATCGGCTATTTCAAAAAAAGATCCGGCCTTGAGGTCGGTTTCGCTGATCAATTCATTCTCAGCCTCGGTGACGACAAATGTCGGCACATCGTTCGATGATTCGCTGTTTCCGCCCACGTTCTTCGGTTTGGACATAAGATTTGAAAAAATACCGCCGCCCGTACCATTATACGAATCTATATCGTCCGAGAGCAGGCGTGATCCGTCGGTCGGGCAAAAACGCCGCGACCCTTTCTCAAAAACTTCTCTACATTTGGGACAATACATTTCCCCGGTCATTGAATCGAACGCCCTTTTATGCCGCTTATCAGGCCGAAATACAGGTAATCCTAAATCAAATACGGATAATAGCAACCCGATTTCAATAACGCGGCCAAAATCGAGGTCATCTGCAATGCTTAACCACCGTAAGTTTTTGCTATTTTTACCGCGAGGGTTTGACTGTCGGCGTCGAGCGACATCGCTTGCCGATACGAACGCGCGGCGTTCGTACGTTTTCCGGTCTTCAGGTAGCCGTCACCGACTGCCTCAAATTGTTGGGCCAACCGCCGTTTTTCGCTTATCGGAACGGACCGCAGGGCCTGACGCAACACGGTCTCGGCCTGCTCAAATTTTCCCTGACGGATATAAAGCGATCCCAAAAGTATATTCGGCATAAAGCCATTCGAGCTTACACCCAGGCCGCGTCGAAGCATCTGCTCGGCCTCGACAAAATTTCCCTGCGTCGTCAGCGCCCGGCCAAGCAAAAGAAGTGCGGCCGGGTTTTTCGGATCACCGTTTATCGCCGTGCGGAGAAGCCGCTCGGATTCGGCATATCGTTGTTCGGACTGCATTACCTCGGCGACCAATATCATCGTCGAGACATCGGTCGACAACCTGATCGCATTGTCATAGGCTGCGGCCGATTCCCTTGTTAGCCCGCGCCGCCTCAGCAGACGGCCTAAGTGAGCGTATGAAGGGGCAAACGAAGGATCAAGCCGGATCGACTTTCGATACGCATTTTCAGTCTCAGAGGAGATCAGCCCGCGAAGTTCGAGAGCGACGCCAAGCTGGTCAAACGCGAGCGGATTTGAAGGAGCAAGCTCGATCGCATGGCGGGCGAGCCGCTCGGCCTCCTCATACCTGTCTGAAAGATCATCAGCCGAAAGGGGCTGGGCGAGCACATAGCTCAATGCAATATGAGCCGTCGCATCGCGCGGATCGAGCTGTAATGCAGTCCGATAGGCCGTCTCGGCGTCTTCCCAACGCTGTTGGTCGCTATAGATATTACCGAGGCCGTAAATCGCCCGTGCATCCTTTGGCTTGATCGCCCGGGCACGTTGGTATGCCGTCTCAGCGTCTACATAGTTGCGATCATCGCGGGCGTTGTTACCATCCTCGATCAGGTTTTCATAAAGTGTATTGGACGCGGCCGAGACGGGAACGTCAAGTGTCCTAGGCTGTGACGGAGTGATCTCGACCTTTGACGTTTTGCCACCGCCATCCGTTTTTTTGATCTTTGCGGCAGTTGAATTCGGGGCGGAGGGCTTGGAGACCTTTGCTGCCGCAGGTTTGGATATTGGCTTTTTTTTGGCTGGCGCCGTAGTTTTGGCGACCGGAGTTTTTCGCTTAACAGGAGCTTTTTTGACAGGTTTTGCTACGGTGTCGGGCTTGGCACCGCCAAACAGTTTATTACTGCTCCCGAGATCCTGACCCGATAAGCAGATCGCCGGTATGCTCAGCAACGCAAGTAAAACAAAGAACCTGATAATACCGAACATAATAACCTCCCTATCGCGGGAGCATCCCAGTTTTTGCTCGACTAGACTCAAAAATTTAGTTCTTTTTCGAGGGAACGTCGTTTTTTTGAGCAACCAGTCTAAAGCCTAACTCCTTGTCACGCTTGGTGGCATCAACATCCGCGCGGAACATCGACGTAATACCAAATTCACCACTCGATTTATTAAATGCCGACCCCCCGCGGATCATAAAATGCGGCTCCTTGGTTTCTTTCACCGACCCCTTGCTGCCGGGGTAGAGACTGGCCTTCGACCCCGTCCATTCATAGACGTTTCCGATCAAATCGACGACTCCCCAATCGTCGGGGCAAGATGATGATCCCACAGGCTCGGGTTCGGTGCTTTCCTTGTCAACAACAGCGCATTTGGATCGAAAATCATCTCCCCACGGGTACTTGTTGTTCTTATCTCCGTTACGGGCAGCAAATTCCCATTCTTCCTCGGTCGGCAAACGATATGTCACGCCATCACGCTTAGAACGCCAATCGATAAAGGCCTTAATATCCTCGATATTTACAAAACGGACCGGCATCATTTCCTGACCGGCGATCGGCTTATCATTTACCCAGTGAGCGGGAACCGGACGATAGCTCGTGGCCGTCACAAACGCCAAATATTCCGCATTAGTGACCTCGGTTTTATCCATCTTAAACGACTGGACATCGACGCTGTGTTGAGGGCGTTCGTTCTCGCGTCCGTCATTATTGCCCATGTTAAAGGTGCCGCCGGGGATCGAAATCAGTTCCGCTTTGGTTGCGATCACGGTTGAGCCGGGTGAAGGCGTAACGGAATTCGAATTATTGGCAACCAGCCCGGCTTTGCCGCCAAAAACGCCAGTCATATATGCCGCCCCGAGAGCAACCGCCCCGATCAAAAAGAGTACGAATAATCCTGCGATTCCTAAAATGAGCGGAGACATCCCCGACTTTTTGCCCGGCTGCGTCTGGGTAGCGACACTCGCACCCTGCGTCGTCCACGACTGCTGGACGGTCTGTGCCATCTCGTCAGCTACATTACCCGTTTGCTGACCTTGGGAAGCGAGGGTTCGACCGTCTGCAAATTGGGACGGCATCGGTATAGCATTCTTCGAATCCGCCCCGCCCGGCTGAAGCTCGGCCACGACCTCCCGCGGTTTACCGTCGCAAACGACATCGCCTAGCCAATCCTTAAACCCGTCATGACTAACACGCAGGTGATGATTGCCGCTCTGGATCCCTTCGATCAGGAGTAGGCCATTATCCAGCGTCTCGCCAACCGCTACATTGTCAACAAAAACCTTTGATTGAGGCGGTTTGGACACCACTTTTAGCGAAGAAACCGGCAAAGATTTTCCCATTGAGCTATGGATCGCCGCTGGAGACGCCGGCCTAATAGCCTTGGTAAGCTCGTCAACAAATATCTCAACCGTGCCTGTGCGTTTGCTCTTGTCTTTCTGAAGCGTGTGAAGAACGGCCTGTTCCAATTCCGGTGACACTTTCATACCGACGTCGGCGAATGTCGGCGGCGGATCGGTCACATGCTTTTTCATAATAGCCGGGATAGACGAGCCCTTAAACGGGACATCGCCGGCGATCATCTGGAAAAACATCACGCCGAGGGAATAGATATCCGATCGTGAATCAGGCTCTTCGTCAGCCCATTGCTCGGGTGCCATGTAATACGGCGAACCCATCAGACCGGTCGTCTGGGCTTGTATAAATGATCCGAGGAGCTCGCCCGACTTGATCTTTGCAAGTCCAAAATCGAGGATCTTAACCGATTGCGAAAGCGTCGGCTTGTCATTGCAGATCATTACATTGAGCGGCTTCAGGTCACGGTGGACGATGCCCTGATGATGGGCTGCTCCGACGCCGGCACAAACTGCGGAGATCAGCTCGAGGGCTCTCTCGGGTTCGAGGGATCCCTCACGGGCGAGAAGATCGTGGAGCGACTCACCATTGACAAATTCCATTACTAGGAACGGCAGCGACCCGTCGATCACACCGTAGTCGGTCACGCCGACTACGTTCTGATGACGGATCGCGGCGGCGGCCAAAGCCTCTTGTCTAAACCTGGTTACAAGCTGCGGATCGTTACCGACCAGATCCGGTAAAATAACTTTGATCGCAAGCTGAGTCTTTAAGAATGCATGGCGTGCTTTATAGACAACGCCCATTCCGCCCTGGCCCAAGCGGCATTCGAGTTGGTATTTGCCCTCCAAAACGGGTTCGCCGCTGATCGTGTGCACGGTCGGCATGCCGTCCGTCGGGCAAGTCGCAACGTCGTCGGCGTAACAGGTTTTACAGATCTGACACTCTTTCATTTAGCTTTTGGACGTAGCTCCGTTGAAGAATACATTCGCTTTGCTGGTATTAGATGCTCGGAAACGCGCAATTATCTCAGAGTACGTTTTGATTTTAGTTTTTTTGCATTCTTCAAGCAAGGATGAAAGCATCCCGGAATACGTTCGCCCGCTCCCTCATAAGCCAAAGGTTGAATATCAGCCGACGATCAATCTTTAACGACAATATTTACAAGACGCTTAGGAACCACGATAACCTTGACAATTTTGCGGCCCGACGTATATTCCAATGTCTTTTCGTCATTTAGGGCCAGTTTTTCAAGCTCTTCGCTCGACGTCTCAGGCGAAGCGATCACTCGCGAACGAAGCTTCCCGTTTATTTGCACCGGAATTTCGATCTCATCGGCCTTTGCCAGATCTTCGTTATACTCCGGCAACCGGGCGCCGCTCGCCAAAATACCGTCTTCGTTTCCGGTCAAAACCGCGAAAAGTTCTTCGGACGTATGCGGTGTAAACGGTGTCATCATCAAGATCAGGCCCGTCAAAGCCTCATGCACCGCGAATATCGTGGCTTGATCCGCATTCTCCGGCTCAGCGTCCACGTCACCGATCGCGTTTGACAATTCCATCAATGCCGCGACGGGAGTGTTAAACTGCAGACTTTCAAAACTGTCGGACACACGCTTTATCGTCTGATGCGTCTTTCGCCGCAGAGCGCGGGCGTTCGGAGTGCAAGCTTTAGCTTGTTCTTCGGCGGCGGAGGGAAAAGCTAAAGCCTGCGCTCCAATCGCTCGCTCCCATTTGTAAACCAACCGCCATACCCGCTGTAAAAATCGCACACCGCCATCTATTCCCGCCTCGTGCCAGACAAGTTCGTTTTCGATCGGGGCGGCAAACAAAATAAACAGTCGGGCCGCGTCCGCACCATAGATGTCGATCATTTCGTCGGGGTCAACGCCATTGCCCTTCGATTTGGACATTCGCTCGATCCCGTATTTGAGGGGTTTGCCCGCCGACGAAATCGCTCCGGTCATCTTACCTTTGGCGTCGCGTGTAACAGTCACATCGGCGGGCAGATGATACACCCGCTTGCCTGCTGCATCGTCAAAAAACGTCTCACCCACGACCATTCCCTGCGTTAGCAGTCGCTTAAAAGGCTCGTCAAATGTGATCAGCCCCATATCGCGCATCACTTTTGTCCAAAACCGCGCGTAGATCAGGTGCATCACGGCGTGGTCGTCGCCGCCGATGTATTGATCGACCGGAGTCCAATACGCCGCGGCCTCAGGGTCGAATGGCAAGATCTCGTTCGTCGGGTCAGTGTAGCGAAAAAAATACCAGGACGAATCGACAAATGTATCCATCGTGTCGGTCTCGCGTTTTGCCGGCTCGTCGCATTGCGGACACGTCGTATTCACAAACTCCGGCACCTTTGCAAGCGGCGATTCGCCCGTGCCCGAAAACGGCGCGGTTTCCGGAAGCCGAACGGGCAGATTTTCAAATTTCTCAGCGACCACACCGCATTTGTCGCAATAAATGATCGGAATCGGCGAGCCCCAAAATCGCTGCCGTGAAATACCCCAGTCACGCAAACGATAAGTCGTCGCCGCCCGGCCAAAACCGTGCTTCTCGGCGTACACGGACATCTCTGTTTTGGCGGTTTCACTTGTCTTGCCGTTCCAATAGTCGGAGTGAACGAGAATGCCGTACTCGCTCAAAGCAACCTCGAGAGCAAGCGCCTGCATTGTGTTATGCTCGTGAACGAGATTCGGTTCCGAGATAACTTGTCTAATAGGCAACCCAAATTTCTTGGCAAAATCAAAATCGCGCTCGTCGTGTGCCGGTACGCTCATAACGGCGCCCGTGCCGTACTCCATCATCACGTAGTTGCCAACCCAAATCGGTAGTTCCTCGGCGCTGAATGGATTTATCGCTCGCAGCCCGGTATCAATGCCGTCCTTTTCGATCTCTACCTCGTGGTCGTTCGGCTTTGCGTTTTCTGTGCGAATCGCGGCGATCTTGGCGACGACATTTGCGGACATCATCCCAAGTTTTGCTTCAACGATCGGATGCTCGGCAGCGACGACGACCGCATTTGCGCCGTAGATCGTGTCGATACGCGTGGTGAAAACCTCGACCTTCTCATCCGAGCCTTTCACGTCAAACGTAACGAACGCACCTTCCGAACGCCCGATCCAGTCGCTCTGCCGCTTTAGAACGTTGTCCGGCCAACCTGCCTCGATTTCGGCCATGTCGTCGAGCAACTGGTCGCTGTAAGCTGTCGTTTTGAAAAACCACTGCTCAAGGTCTTTCTTAGTCACAGGGTTGCCGCATCGCCAGCAAATACCGCCGCTCGCCTGCTCGTTCGACAGCGTCGCCTGGTCGTGCGAACACCAATTGACCTGCGTCATTCGTTTATACGCCAGACCCATCTCATACATTTTCAAAAAGAACCACTGATCAAATTTGTAGTATTCCGGCCGGTGCGCGTACATTTGCCGACGCCAGTCGTAACTCACCCCAAGCCGCTGCAGTTGCCCACGCATCGCGATGATATTTTCCTCGGTCCACTCTCTCGGATTGACGCCGCGTTTGACAGCGGCATCCTCCGCCGGCTGGCCGAACGAATCCCATCCGATCGGATGCAGAACGTTGAACCCCTTAAGACGCTTATACCAGGCCAAAGCGTCGCCCGCCGAATAATTACGGACGTGCCCCATGTGCAGATTTCCCGAGGGATAGGGGAGCATCTCAAGCTGATAAAATTTGGGCCGCTCGTCACCAGCATCTGTGTCAAACGCGCCCGATTCTGCCCATTTCTGCTGCCATTTCTGCTCGATCTTTTTTGCGAAATATTTCTCATCCATATCTAAAATGTTTCAAGTCCAAAAGCCCAAGGCCGGGAGCCTCGGTAAAAGTAGTAAGTTTAGCGAATAACCGGCGGTCTATCCACTTTTCGTTAATAATTGTGAGAAGTGCGTGTTCGCCGCGTCGCAGAGAGTGATACTTGCGAGCGGCTATCTAAGGACGAGGGTATTTATCGGAAGTGACATAATCCCAGTTTAGTAGCTTTTAGCTTTCCTGTCCAATTTTCTTTGCAAAGTGGCAAAAGCGTGATACCATTTTTAAACGCTTCATGCTAACGGATGTTACTAGCGAAAGAACTTAATGATAAATACAATATTTTTGCAGACAGTCGAAACTTGAGATCATAAAGTTGCGGTTCGACCGTCTGCCCCAAAATTTGGAGGCACGAACAATGGTCAACCGAATCAATAGAAATACCCCTCGCGAAATCGACAAATTAACCCCATCGGACGCAGCCGCGGCTCGCAGCTATATCGCCAAAAACCGGGCATCCCGCAACCCCCATTCCAACGACAATATCATCATCGATGAAGTTATCGCGCTTTTAGCGAATGCTCATGAAAACCGCCGCGCTCGTCAAGTCACAGAGTGGGAACGGCTGCGCGGTGCAAACGCACAACAAGCCGCATGACGACGACGGGAAAAAGGAAATAGGAAAAAGATGAGACTTGTTGCATGGATTAGCCCTTTATTTCCTATAATCTTGTTTTTAGCGCTTTTCGTGACTTTTGCAGTCGTATCTGCCTCCGCTCAGGATCTTGATTCGATACGCGCAGATCTCGCCTCCGGCAACATCGAGATCAAGCGAAACGCACTTTTTCAAATCAAGAATCTCCGTACCGAAACCGCGTCGAGAACAGCTGTTCCCGCTTTGAGCGATTCCGAAGAATTAGTGCGGGCGACCGCCGCCACCGCCGTGATCTTTCTGCCAAAAATCGAAGCTGCAAAAGTTTTGCTCCCTCTGTTAGACGACAAAACCGCTTTTGTACGCAGCGAAGCCGCCTTTGCACTCGGCGAGACCGGTGACCCGTCGGCCGTTACGCGTCTTATCCTTTCGCTTCAAAAAGATTCAGCAGATGATGTCCGCTCCGCATCTGCAATTGCTCTTGGCAAGATCGGCGATATTGCGGCCGTGGACGCTCTCGCCGCGATCTTTAAGAAAAAACCGTCCGACGATAACGAATTTCTACGCCGTTCAGCGGCCAGGTCGATCGGGCAAATCGCACAGATAGTTAAAAGTGGCAAGAAGACGGTCGTCACTCCGCAGAATTTTCTTCCGGCGAAGTATAAAGAATCACCTTCCGGCGCACCGTTAACCAATTCTTTCCCGGCTATGCGCCCCGTGCTCGGTGTCCTTGCAAACGTCTTGAAAAATCACAAAGAGGCTGACGACACCCGCCGCGAGGCCGCCTTTGCCCTCGGTGCGGTCGGTGATGAATCGACGATCTCTCTACTGCGTTCGTTCCTCAATTCGCCTGACGTTTATCTCGCCGAGATATGCAGGGAAGCGCTTATTAAGATTGACAATCCGCAATAAAATCTTCACCTTTGCCGCTAGATTTGTTCTAATTAGACAAATGCAAGGTTCGCATACAAGCCTCTCGACCGATCTTCGTGCGTTTTACGCCCGGGTGCGCTCCTACACGGAAAAGCTCTGTGAGCCGCTTGAGATCGAGGACTATATTCCACAACCTGTCGTAGATGTCTCGCCGCCAAAATGGAACATCGCTCATACGACTTGGTTTTTTGAGGAGATGATCCTTAAGAAATACGCCTCGGGCTACAAGGTTTTTGACGAACAGTTCGGCTTTCTTTTTAACAGCTATTACAACTCCATCGGAAAGCGCACCGCCCGCGATCATCGCGGCGCCTTGAGCCGACCGACAGTCAAACAGGTTTTTGCGTACCGCAAATATGTCGATGAAAAGATGGCGGCGTTTCTCACCGGCGATGTGCCCGACGAGGTTCGCGACCTGGTCACCCTTGGACTTAACCACGAGCAGCAGCATCAGGAATTGTTCCTTACCGATCTTAAATACACGCTCAGCGTCAACCCGCTCTTTCCCGCATATCGAGCGGACTACGCGCCTGAGGAATATCGTGAATCCGAACCGGCTACATTTGTCGAAATCGCAGGCGGCGTTCACGAGATCGGGTACGACGGTGATGAGTTTTGCTTTGACAACGAACTCAGCCGCCACAAGGTCTATCTCGAAGATTTTTCCATTAGTGACCGCCTGGTGACCAACGCCGAATTTATTGCATTTATCGACGATGGCGGCTACGCAGATTTTCGATTCTGGCATTCCGAGGGTTGGGATTGGGTAAACCAAAACGCTGTCGAATCTCCGCTCTACTGGTATCGGAGCGAGGGCGGCTGGCAGCATTTTACGTTTGCGGGGCTCAGAGAATTGACGCTCGACGCACCGGTTTGCCACATCTCGTACTACGAGGCCGCTGCATTCGCCGAGTGGAAGCAATGCCGTCTGCCGACGGAATTTGAGTGGGAAACAGCAAATGCTCAGTTTGATTGGGGCAAACGCTGGGAATGGACAAATAGCGCTTATTTGCCGTATCCCGGTTTCAAAAAGGCGGGTGGCGCGGTCGGCGAGTATAATGGCAAATTCATGATCAATCAGATGGTGCTGCGCGGGGCGTCCGCTGTTACACCTGAGGGCCACAGTCGTCCGTCATACAGAAATTTCTTTCATCCGCATCTAAGATGGCAATTTACGGGAATACGATTGGCAAGATAATGCGGCCTGAATCTAATAGTTAGTTAACCGCAGATAACACCGATGACGCGGATAAAAATCAAAATAAGCTATCTTCTTATCTGCGATATCTGCGTCATCTGCGTCATCTGCGGTTAATTCCCTTAGGCGAAGAGACCATTTGGGTAAATATATTTGGCATTTAGATTATGCAAAGCTCGACAACAACAGAACTCTCACAATTTGCTGCGGACATCCTCGCCGGCCTCTCATCAACGCCCAAGGCGCTCTCGTCAAAATATTTTTACGACGACGAAGGTTCGCGCCTATTTCAAGAAATAATGAAACTGCCCGAATACTACCTGACGGGCTGTGAAAACGAGATATTTAAGGGACAAACGGAGGAGATATACCTGGCGTTTGCTAACGGAGACGCCGTGTTTGACCTAATCGAGCTCGGAGCGGGTGATGGCAGCAAAACGGCCGTCCTTGTCGATCATTTTCTCAAACAGAACGCCGACATTACCTATTCGCCGATCGACATTTCACAAGAAGCGCTGGACGCGCTTAAAGCTAAATTCCACGACGAATTTCCCGCTCTTAAGATGGCTGTGAGGAACGGCGACTATTTCAGCATCCTCGAATCGCTAAAAAACGGCGGCGGACGGCGTAAGGTTTTATTGTTCCTCGGGTCAAACATCGGCAATTTTAGCCGAGAGCGATCCGTTGATTTTTTTCGGCAGCTTCGCGCGGTGATGAATGACGACGATCTGCTATTTATCGGCTTTGATCTCCATAAAGACCCGCACATCATCGTCAACGCCTATGACGACGCGGCGGGCGTCACGGCAGCCTTTAACCTAAATCTGTTACGGCGCATCAATCGCGAGCTCGGCGGGAATTTCAATCTCGACAAATTTACCCACTACGCAAACTATCGCCCGATCGATGGCTCGGCACGCTCATTTCTCATCAGCCGCGAGCCCCAAACGGTCAGGATCGAAGCACTTGGCCGCGATTTTGAATTCGATCAATGGGAAGCGATCTTCATGGAGATCTCTCAGAAATATAATCCAAAAGGAATCGCTGACCTCGCCATGAAGAGCGGTTTTGAGATCAAGCAGAATTTCTTTGACAGCAGGAATTATTACTGCGATTCGCTTTGGCAGCCCGTCAGATGAAATTCACCATTCTGCGCTTCGATTCGCTCGACTCCACAAACACCGAGGCCGCCAATCAGGCCCGTCAAGGTGCCGATGAAGGTTTGTGTATCATCGCCGGTCAGCAAACCGCGGGGCGCGGACGGCACGGACGAACGTGGGTATCGCAAGCGGGTGACGGCCTGTATTTCAGTATCGTTTTGCGTCCGGCGACCGAGACGCGTTTTCTGCCGCTGATCACGCTAATGGCGGGCGTGGCGGTTTACGATGCGCTAAAAGAATTTGGCCTTAAGCCCGACATCAAGTGGGTAAACGATGTCCTCGTAGGCGAGAAAAAGATCTGCGGCATTCTCGCCGAAACGGTCGAAACTCCTCGCGGCCTCGCCGTCGTCGTCGGGATAGGAATAAACCTAAAAAGCGTGGGTCTGCCGGATGAGATCGCCGAAATTTCAACTTCCATTCAGAAGGAAACCGGAAAAACTGTTAGAGCGGACGACCTCGCTGAATCGCTGACCCGGTATGCAGCCTACTTTTATGAGATTCTAAATCAAAAAGATGGATCGCTAGAAATTCGGCGTCATTGGCAGCGACGTTCGTCGTATTTTAGCCAAAAGCCTGTTTCGATAACCATATCCGACGAAATCTTTACAGGCACGACCGACGGCCTCGAAGAAAACGGCGCCTTGCGCGTGATAAGATCAGACGGCTCGGTTACAATCGTTCAAGCTGGAGACATCGAGCGGCTAAGAGAGATTTGAGAAAACGCCTATCCGAAATTCACCCATTTCTTTACAAGACGCGCATTTGGCAAAAACGAATGTTTCGCCGCGTTGCCGATCTGCCGCGTCTGGGCCGGTTTGCGTCTGAAAGGCAGTCTGAGGATCTAAAATTTACTTGTAAAAAGCATCAGTCGCTTCTTCGCCGCAAGCTCGGCAATTCGGATCCGCAATTACAGGAAAACAAGGTCAAAAATCTTAGGATAGCCTGCCCGACAATTGACGGAATAATTATCAGACCGGGTCAAACCTTCTCATTCTGGCGTCAGATAGGTGAGGCGACGGCCGAGAAGGGATATTTCGAGGGAATGCAGCTTTCGCGGGGCGAGGTTGTTCGCGGCGTCGGCGGCGGGCTTTGCCAGCTGGCAAATTTGCTGTATTGGATGGCACTTCACACTCCTCTTGAGATAGCAGAGCGGCATCATCACAGTTTTGATCCATTCCCGGACGAGCATCGCGTATTGCCATTCGGAAGCGGTGCGGGCGTTTTTTACAACTATGTCGATCTTCGATTTTTTAACCCGACCGATCTGACCTTTCAGCTGCGTCTATGGCTGACGGACGAGCATCTGAAAGGAGCGATTTACTCCGATCGAGAGACGCCGCATTCTTTTCATGTGATCGAAAAAAATCATAAGTTTTCGAGCGAGAGCGGTAAAACTTTTCGTGAGAACGAGATCTGGCGTGAGGTCATCGACCGCCGTACCGGTAATCGACTGACCGAAGAAATGCTCGTCAAGAATCATGCCGAGGTCAAGTATGAATTGAATTTCGAGACCCAACCGTGTAACGTGTAGATACGGGCAGCAGGGCAATTTTTATGAACGAAGAATTTGATCTCGAAGCGAATTTTGATTTTGATGAAGGCCTCGAACTGGAATTGGATGGCTTTGACGTCGAGTTTGACGAAGACCTCGCGGAATTTGACGAGTTTGACGACGAGCTCGCCGAAGTCGCCGTTCGGACCGCCGTCATGCAAAAAGATAATATGATCGCCCTGCTCTGCATCAAAACTGCAGCAGTGGGGGCGGCTATTTGCCGTGTGGACCCGCGTGAGGACCGCCCCGCTGTGCAGATCTATGACGACGCCGGTGCCGCCGTCGAATGGTTTACAAAAAGCCTCCGCACAAGCCGGCTGAACGGCTGGAACGTCATCTATGATGGTCTGCCGCTTCAAGGTTAATGCTCTTAGCTGTTGATATCGGCAACTCCTCGATAAAATTCGGTGTCTTTGACGGCGAAACTCTCCACTCTAAATTTTCAATAGCTACACAACGAGGTTCCACCGCTGATCAATTACGGGAGGCGGTCGAGAACAGGCTTGAATTTCCGATCTCGTCGGCGATCATGTGTTCGGTCGTACCAAAACTCGAAGCCCCGCTAAGAACTTTCTTGAAAACAAGCTACGCCGTCGATCCTTTCATTGTAAAAAATAATCTCGATTTTGGACTTAAGATCCATTACCAACCGCTCGAAGCCGCCGGAACAGACCGCATCGTAAATTGCTTTGCCGCTGCCGAAAAATATGGCGTTCCGTGCATCGTGTGCAGTTTTGGCACGGCTACTACTATAGATGTGGTCGACGACGCACGTGAAATGCTCGGCGGCCTGATCGCTGTAGGCTTGTTTGCATCTGCGAAAGCCCTGCACCAACAAACTGCCCAACTGCCAGAGGTTGAGATCCGTGAACCCGAGAGCGTCATCGGCCACACAACCGAAACTTCTATCCAGTCCGGCATTTTCTACAGCCAGATCGGACTAGTTGAAAGCGTGGTGGCGAGGTTCAAAAATCAAATTGGCGACAACCTTAAAGTCATCGCCACCGGAGGGTTTGCATCGATGATTGCCAAAAATACCGACGTCATCGATGTCGTTGATGAAAATCTCCTGCTCGATGGTCTGCGTGTTCTCGCTCATCGAAATTAGTCTCTCGTGTTTCAAGTGTTCATTGCTCCGTAACTGAAACAGTTATACAAAGGTCGGCAAAAATTTCGGCGGGCGGCGGGCCAATGTAGCCTGCTCGAATGCATAGGCAATCTTGATCAGCGTCGGCTCAGAAAACGCTTTACCAAAAAACGAGATACCGGCCGGCAAGCCTTGAATATATCCCGCCGGAACAGTGATATTGGGATAGCCTGCGACCGCCGCTAAACTTGAGCTTTCAAACACGCCGCAGTCGCCGCTCACGAGGTCCGTCATCCACGCCACACCTCCCGACGGGGCAACGATCGCGTCGAGCTTGTCTTTGTCCATGACACCATCGATCCCTTGCTCTTGCGTCATCAGCTTGGTCTGAAGGAGAGCGATTCGATAGGCACGGTCGTTGAGGTCGCCTTTTTCTTCGGCTTGCTGAAATATCTCCTGGCCAAAATACGGCATCTCTTTGTCCGCATTTTTTTCGTTAAAAGCAATGAGATCTTTGAGCGTTTTATTCGTCCCGCCGCGACCCGTGAGATATTTATTAAGACCCTCTTTAAATTCGTATAAAAGCACCTCGAACTCGGCGTCGCCAAAATTCTGCAGCTTGGGGAATGTAACATCGAGGAGTGTTGCTCCGCCGTCTTTTAATACTTCAAGATGCGGCTCGATCAGCTTATCGACCTTTTCATTTCGGCCGAAATACTGGCGGCCGATGCCGATCCGCATACCCTTTAGACCGTCTTTTTGCAGAAATTGTGTATAGTCGCGCTTTTCTTTTTCTGCCTGCGACGTGATCGAATCGTTTGCATCCACGCCCGCGAGAATGGTGAGAAGCACCGCCGCATCTGCGACCGTTCGGCACATTGGCCCGGCTGTATCCTGGCTGTGAGCGATCGGAATAATTCCCGAACGCGAGACCAACCCAAGAGTTGGCTTTATCCCAACGATGCCGCATGTTGCCGACGGACAAATGATAGAACCGTCCGTCTCCGTACCGACGGCGATGCCGGCGAGATTAGCGGCAATTGCCGAACCTGATCCGGACGACGATCCGCACGGATTGCGGTCGATGATATAGGGATTGTGCGTCTGCCCGCCGCGTCCGGACCAGCCACTAGACGATTTTGTCGAGCGAAAATTTGCCCATTCACTCAAGTTTGTCTTACCGAGAATAATGGCTCCGGCGGCCCGAAGCTGTTTGACGATAAATGCGTCCTGTCTTGGCGTTGGAGCGTCGAGAAGCGCAAGGCTGCCCGCCGTTGTTTTCAACATGTCCGCCGTATCGATGTTGTCTTTTATTAATATCGGGATGCCGTGGAGCGGGCCTCGTATTTTACCGGCCTTTCGTTCGGCGTCCATTTGGCCGGCGATCGCAAGTGCGTCGGGATTTAGTTCGATTACCGAATTGAGTTTTTTATCAATATTGGCGATTCGGGTGAGATAGCCCTCGGCGATCTTCCTCGCCGTCGTCTGCCCTCCGGCCATTGCGGCTTGCAGCCCAAAAACCGTCGCTTCTTCAAGATTAATATCCGTCGTCGAGCCAAATGTGGTTCTCGATCCTATAACTAATGCTGTACCCGCTATTGCGGATCCTAAAAACTCCCGCCGATCTATCATTTCGTTTTTCCTTTTTTTCACATTATATCAGAGATTTGCCTTAATAATTCTTGAACGGACGAAAAACGAAATTCTCCGCTATACTTGTGACAAATGGATCCGCTCAAAACAGACATTTCACCGCCAAAGCTAATTTCTGCTTTGCGAGGCTATGATCTGTTGCCGGCTATCGTATTTTTGCCGACGCGGCGGCGCTGCGATGAGGCTGCATCAGAGGTAGCGGCGGACAAGTCGCAACGTGCCGACACGGAGCGTCAAATGCGGCGGCAGGAGATATTTGAACAATTTGCGGCCGAATTCCCCGAGATACTTGATCACAAACACAGCAAGGTGATCGTCCACGCGGGCGTCGCGGCTCATCACGCCGGACATATTCCGTCGTGGAAGCTGCTTATCGAAAAGATGATGTCGGGCGGGCTGCTAAACGCCCTTTTTGCAACCTCAACGGTTGCGGCAGGTGTCGATTTCCCGGCTCGAACCGTCGTTATTACAAATGCCGACACACGCGGTAACGACGGCTGGCGGGCGTTGACCGCAAGCGAGCTCGCCCAAATGACCGGCCGTGCGGGCCGCCGCGGACGCGACAATGTCGGCTTTTGCGTCCTCGCACCGGGCCAGTTTCAAAACCCAAAGAAGATCGCAGAGCTATTGAAAGCCCCACCCGAACCGCTCGAAAGCCGATTTCGGGCGACCTATACGAGTCTTTTGAATCTGCTCGACGCCTTTGGCAATTTTGAACACGTGCGTGAGATCGCTGAAAAGAGCTTTGCGTTTCGCGAAAGTCGCAGAGCTATGGCGGATAGCAGAAACGCCGATGGTGCCGAGATGTTAAGCGACCGGATCTGGGAGCCTTTTGAGCGCCGCGCGCAGGTACTTGATCATTTTGGCTACATCGATATGGCTGCTGAGACCGTCACGGAAAGTGGAAAATGGCTCGCGGATTTACGCATCGATCGGCCTTTGCTTGTCGGCGAGGCGCTAAAGCAGGGCGTTTTTGACGACCTTAAGATCGCGGAGGCCTCGGGACTGATGGCGTCAGTCGCGTCCGACGCCGACCGAAGCTATGGCGAAATGCGGGCCTCTCGAGCGATGACGGATATCCTCGCAAATTTCGAGGACCTCGTTATTAAAGTCTCAAATGTTGAATGGAAAAACGGCATCGAGCCTGCCGAAGAGATCAATTATTCCGCTGCCGCTGCTGCCGAGCGTTGGACCGCCGGTATGGAATGGGACGAACTCGCCGATCGGACAAAAGCCGAGGAAGGCGACCTTGTCCGCCTTCTTTCACGCACCGGCGAAGCCTTACGTCAGATCTCAAACCTTCGCGAATCAAACCCCAAAGCCGCAGCTATCGCATCCGCTGCAGCCGACGCCATTCTCCGCGAGCCCGTCCGCTAACATCACATCGGCTTGATCATTTCGAACTGGCTCAACCGCTCATAAAAGCCTCGATTGCGGAAAAAATCCGTCGCCGCCGAAAGCGATTTATCGATGTTAATCACCTGGAGCGAATATCCGGTTGCGGTCTCGCTCTGAGTTTTTTGAAGCAGCATCGTGCCAACGCCGCGGTTTCGGTGTGATCTGTCGACCGCCATTTGCGCGATCCGCCCAAATTTTGAGGAAAATACGATGTATCCGACGCATCGGCCGGCAATAAACGCTCCCGCTATCTTCTTCAACCCCGTCGTGCGGCCGACGGCTTCGACGGAGTTTTGCCATGATGGTTTGCCATCCCAAAAAGAGGTGAAAAGCTCCCAGTCACAATCTAAGATATCCCGTATCTCTATATCTCGGGCCTGAGGTAAAGACGATTTGATCCCGCCGTCGCATTGCAGTAGGGCAAGTTCGCGAACAACGCGAAAATCGAGTTTTTCATATAAACGAATCGCCCCGTAATTGCTCGTTACGACCTCAAGCAGAAACTGCTCGATGCCCTTTTCTTTGAAGAAAGGCATCATCATCGCAAACATCGCATCGCTCAGACCCTGCCGCCGAAAAGCAGGAATGACACCGGTTCCCGCGTCATAGACGGTCGGCTTTCCATCCCATTCGCCAAAACCATTTAGCGAAAACCCTACGAGCTTGCCATTTTCCATGCACGCCATCGTCCGTTCGAGATCGACGGCGTTTAGGATAATGTGGTTTCGAAACTGGTCCTCAGTCAACGCAAATGGAAATACATAGTCAGAAAAAGCCTCGATGAATGTCTCGTATAGCTTTGGGAAATGCGCGGCGCTCAAAAAGCAGCAATGCCGGGAGGCGGTTTCGTTTCGATTGTCCATTTGATAGAATTACAGTTTGATTCTAGGGGGAAAACCTTAAAATAGGAAAACTCTGAAAAAAATGCAAGTTCTATTAGCAAATGAATACGGGTTTTGTTTTGGCGTCGAGCGCGCGGTCGAAATGGTCGAAGAGGCTGTCAATGCCGGAGACACTGTGCGTGCTCTCGGTCCGCTGATCCATAATGAACAGGAAATGCAGCGTCTTGCTCATGAAGGCGTGACGACCATCAGCGCTCCTGTCCAGATCGGCCGTCTCGAAACCGCCGTTATTCGTGCCCATGGTGTAACGCCCGAAGTGCAAAGGGAACTTGAAGAACTCGCCGCAAAGGTCGTCGATGCTACTTGCCCGTTTGTCACCCGTGTGCAAAAGCTCGCGGCTCGTGCCGCCGCTGAGGACCGCCACGTCATAGTCGTCGGCAGCCCTGAGCATCCCGAGATGATCGGGGTTAAAGGCTACGCTCCAGATCACGCATTTGTTATCCGCGACGAAACCGAGGTCGCCGCCCTTCCAAGATTGCGTAATCCGCTTGTCGTCTCGCAGACGACGATCAAAGCAAAGACCTTCTTCGATACCGCCGAAGCGATCAGGTCAAAAACTGACGACCCGGTACAGATCATCAACACCATTTGTTCCGCGACCAAAGACCGTCAGGAAGCGGCCCGTGCCCTCGCCGGGATGGTAGATGCCTTTTACATCATCGGCGGTCGCCATTCGTCAAACAGCGTCAAGCTGCTCGCCGTATGCAAGGAACAGTGCGAAAAAAGCTTCCTCATAGAAACCGGCGATGAGATAAACGCGAGCGATCTCATCGGCGTAAAAACCGTCGGTGTCACCGCCGGTGCATCAACACCTAATTGGCTGATCGAGCAAATCGTCAAACAGCTTGAAGCCATCGGACGTAACCAGGACGCCGGCCTGAAACCGTGAATAATTCGTTTCTGAAGTCCCGTTTAGAGTGTTTGAACGATTTGCCCGATGAAAGAATGTCCAAACTGCAAAAAAATATACCCCGACGATCTCTTTTTCTGTCTTGATGATGGACTCCAACTTACGAGTGTAAGGGCCGCCGTTGATCCGTCAGCACCAACCGAAGTGGCAATAAAGATCGGAGCGGCTGCACACACTGAGATTTTGCCGAATCCCGTCCAGTCTGATCCGACACAATTAACACCGCGTCCGGAGCAACCTCCTGGTGCTCAAAACTATTCAGAACGGCCGTTGGCCCGATCCTCAAAAGGCCCTTATGTGATCATTGGGATCCTCACTTTTATCTGCGTTGCACTTGCAGGTACGATGGTGGTAATAGATAGCGATCGCATCTTTCCGGCGGCGAACTCAGCCACATCAACCCAAAACAAATCGACGCCGCAAACGCCGACACTGCCCGCTCCAGCCACGCCTTCGTCGGCTAATACGAACAAGAGCGGAAATCCGGCGAACAGCCTGACAGCCGCTTTTCCAAGCCCGGCGGGTAAATGGAAAGGCGACTGGACGACTCTGAGTGGAACGCAGCTAGATTTTGACCTGATGCTTGAGGAGACTGGGAGCAAAAGCATTCAGGGAAATATTCATTGGACGCTGCGGCAATCTGCCCGGCCCGATAAACAGGATAAGATAGGTCATTCCGCAACCGAATATGTCCGCGGCACTTTTGATTCTGCGACCGGCGAACTAAGTTTTAGTGGTTATGACAAAGACGATCCCGACGGAGTGCTCGTCATGCTCGACGTTTATAAACTGCATATGACCCCGGGCGGTCACACGCTAACGGGACGCGCTCGCAACGGCGGCAAATGGAACGGAAATATCCGATTGACCAAATAAAAAGAACCGCCCTAAAAAAGGCGGTTCAGATATCGAAACTCGCCAAATACTCGTTCGGTTCCAACCAAAGCTAGACCGTTGCTCCTGGGTAACCGCCGCCTAAACGCTGGACATCCCCTTCGGCAAGTGCGTTCAACAATTCGTAGTGAAAATAGTCAAATCGTGCGGCGACCGGCGGTTGGACGCGCTTATCGTACATTTCGCGTGAGCGGTCGATCGCTTCGCGAAGCCGGTCGTAGAGATCATGGGCCTGCCTTCCCTCCAATACCTTTTTTTCGTTATATAGTTTGATCTCAGACACGAGCAGACGGGCAAAACGGCGTGCATCGTTGTGCAGCCGTCGTTCGTCCTCGGGCACTTCGATCGGCAGATCGACAGAACGATCGCTCAAACGCGCTTGAGGAACGGGGGTAGAAACAATCTCGGCTACAGGTTCGACGGCCTGGGTCATCCGGCCGCCGCCGATCGTTCCGGCCGGCTCAAATGGCTCGACCGCACGGTCAAACGGCGAGCCTTCGGGAACAGCGGGTTCGATCGAACCGCCAGATTCAAATACCATCGAACTGCTGCTCGGCTCAAAACTCTGAACCGGTTCTTCGACATTCGGAGGATCTTCGGAAACTCTTTCGACAGGCTCAAATGATGGCCTTCCTAATGCCGGCTCCGTCTTAAAACCGCCTTGTACGGCCATGCTGTCGCTAAAGGCAAATTGTGACGCGTCAGTGTCGTTCGCCCGTTGCGTTGACGGCGTGCTGTCGATTGAATCCTTAAAACTAGCTCCCGATGTGGGTACGGGTTCAGCGGCGGCGGTGTTCCCAAGATCCGGGGATGAGATTTCACGATTTTCAGCCTTCGCGGTCTGCGAGAGGGCGAGCATCTCGATCGTCATTCCCGCCACGCTAACCAGCGTTTCTAAAGCATCAAGATTGACCGGGAGACTGTCATTTCCACAGTCCGCATACATTACCGCTACACCGCGACCCCGGGCCACGAGCGGAACTGCATACATTTTGTCCGGCTGTCCGAAATTCAGCGGCCCCAAAAATAATGCGTCCTGGGCGTGGGTTCCATTCGAAGCCGAGACCGTTGCTATTGAGCGGCTCGCCTGGCCTAGGATGGAATCGGCGGATGTCGGGAAGTGGATATCGCGCACCGCGCTTTCCGAGGCAGCGGCCTCATTTCCGAGCACCTTCCACCCGACAAAATGCTCATTCTTAATTACGAAAAAAGCTCCGCGCGGAGCAAATGCCGATGCATGTTCGACCAACGCCTTGAGTATTCCGGACTGCGAATCCTTTTTTGAAATGTCTGCAACTGCATCCCGAATACCACCAAAATCCGCAACAGCAGCGGCAGGAGCATCTAATTTTTCTGCCTCGGCAAAGGCATTTGCGCTCAACTTAGCACCCTCGTCCCGTGCAAGTTTGAGATGTTCGGCGACCGATTCACGAAAGCCCGTATCAAATTGGTTACTCGACGCAAACCGCGCGGCAAATCCCGTAAACGCCTCGTCAACCTGCGATCGCTGTTTTTCCAGCTCAGCTTCGATCTTATTACGAAATTCAGTAACATCCTGCTTCATATCAGCAAGGACGCTATTGAGATAACTCTCGAATTCAGTTCTCAGACTCTGTTCGAGTTCTTCGCTATTCACTTGGGTTTCTCCTCCATCGAGACAATTATACAGTTATTTGGGCTGGTTGTCGGCTGGCAGATTCGGGCAGCAAGCCTGAGGCCTGCGGATTGAGCGACGATCGGCACAAATCGCCATCCTGTCGATTATGCCGAATAACATGTAAAAATGTCAAGAAATACTTGCGTATCAACAAAATAAAGTATGTTAAACGCGGCCGCAAACGAACTATACCGCGACCACCGTGATCTCAGGATCGATCTCTTCTTTGATCATATTTTCGATCGCCATGAGTGTGCCGGTTAACGAGCTCGGGCAGCTGCCGCATGCTCCCTCGTAACGAATGCTTAATTTGTTCTCCTCAAGCTCTAACACCTCGAGCCAACCGCCGTCACTTGCAAGGTAGGGACGGATACGCTCGTCGAGAAGTTCATTTATCTGAGCCACCTTCGGGTCGCTGCTCGCCGCTGCGGCAATGGCTCCGCCCACCGCGGCGGCTGCGCCTTTCGCATTTCCATTCGAAGTCTGGACGGCCTCAGCGGCCCTAATCGGAACTGCCAGCTCCGGCAAGATCTCGTCCCACTCGGCATCATCGGTCTTTTCGACCGTGATCATTTTATCCATGTAAAAAACCGATACGACCTGGCCCACGTCAAATATTGACTTAGCCAAATTGTCGCCCAAACCGGCATCGGCTGTCTTGAACGAATGAGACGTACCGTGGGACACCGGTTCCTTTAAGATGAACTTTACGGCGTTTGGATTAGGAGTTTCCTGAATGTCTGCTATCTTAGGCATTTTTATCTAGCTCGGTATTTTTTAAGAAATGTAATTCTCTAATCATTACATTTATTTCAACATTATAACGCATCTTGTCCGATAGTCCAGAGCCGGTAGGCCTCCTGACGCACAAACGGCCGGAATTGAGACAATCCCAGCCGTTTAATGCACAAATAAACCCGGCTAAAAAAATGCATCAGCCGTCCATCACATTCCTTGCCGCCGATGCAGCTATTCGGTTATATGAATATCTTCTTTCTTATTGACGCGGCCCGAAAGGAACAGTCCCCCGAGTACGACGGTCAGCAAACCACAAATTATCGCTATTGCGATATATAAGGTTTGGCCGCCGCCATTCACAAACATGTAGAAAGAGATCGCCGCAATGACCGCGGTAACAAGAGCCAATCCTGCAAAAAGCATATCCTTCACAAATTCACCTCCAATCGTAAAAAGGCTTACCTTACGAAGTTCAAATGGGCTTACGAACCGGATATTGCTGATCAACTCCGGTGGTCGCCCAACCCGAAAAAAAATCAAACTGCCTACACCTCTATAGTGTGACCATCTTAACCGCACTTACCAACTAACGCAAGCGATATTTCATCACTACGTAACCTTCGGTTTACACCAGCTATTTTTTTAGCCAGCCAAAGATCGCATCGACGGTGATCTCACGGTTGATTTCGTAGATCGTTTTTGTGAGTGGGATCGACATGGGGCAAACCTTGATACAGTTTTGGGCGTTGCCGCAATTAGCGATCCCGTCTTCACCCAAAAGTCCATTCAGGCGATCATCTGCCGTGATCTTTCCGGTCGGATGCATATTAAAAAGGCGGGCTTGTGCGATGGCCTGCGGGCCGATGTAATTATCGTCGCCATACTGCGGACACGCCTCAAGACAGCATCCGCATGTCATGCAGCGGGAAAGGGCATAGCGCTCCTGAGCAATCTCGTTAGGAATATGCGGACCAGGGCCGAGATCATACGTGCCGTCAAGCTCGATCCATGCATTGACTTGCTTGAGATGATCGAACATCTTCGAGCGATCAACCTTAAGATCGCGGACATTCGGAAATTTCGACATCGGAGCTAAGCTGACCGTGTCGCCGCCCGACGCAAGCAAAAGGTCATCGATCAGCGCCGAACACGATTGACGCACCTTGCCGTCGATGACCATCGTGCAGATGCCGCAGACCTGTTCAAGGCACGACATATCCCAGACCGGCGGCGTGGTCGTTTTGCCCTCGATCGTCACTGGATTCTTCCTTATCTCCATCAGCGCTGAGATGACGTTCAGATTGCGTCGGTATTGCAGCTCAAAGGTTTCCCAATAAGTTGGCAAACCCTCTTTCTCACGGCGCTGGATCTTGAATTTGATCGTCGCAGGCGGCTTTTCGAGGCGTTTCTTTTCGATGTGTGCGTGTGTAGTCATTTCTTAAATGTTCGGAGTGCAAGCTTTAGCTTGTTCTTAAGAAAAACACTTAACAAGCTAAAGCTTGCACTCTGAACTTAGCCTTTAGTCTTCCCCGACGAATAATCCCTCTTTCTCGGCTCGACAAGCGAAATATCAACCGGCTCGTAGCTAAAAACCGGTGCTTCGTCGGAGTATTCCGCGATCGTGGTTTTCATAAAATTTTCGTCGTCCCGTTCGGGAAAATCGGGTTTGTAATGTGCTCCGCGCGATTCATTGCGGTTTAAGGCTCCGAGCGTAATGACGCGGGCAAGATTCAGCATATTAGAAAGCTGCCGGGCGTGCGGCACGGCCTGTGTTGCCCACAGGTTCGAATCGTTGATCGATATCTTTTTGAAGCGGTCCTGCAATTCGAGGATCTTGTCATCCGTCGCTTTTAGCCGGTCGTTATAGCGGACAACGGTTACATTGTCGGTCATTACTTTTCCAAGCTCTTCGTGCAATTTATATTGATTCTCGCTGCCCTCGCTCTTGATGATCGACTGGTTGATCTCTTGTTGGCGGTTTAGTTCGGCGGCATGAAATCCATTCGACTCGGACGAACCGCGCTCGACATTTTTGGCGTAATCGATGGCCGACGGGGCCGCGACAAAGCCGCCGTAAACACACGATAGCAGTGAATTGGCACCAAGCCGGTTGGCACCGTGGATCGAATAATCGCACTCGCCCGCGGCGAACAATCCAGGAATATTTGTCCGCTGTTCAAAATCAACCCACAACCCGCCCATCGAATAATGAACGCCCGGAAATATCCGCATCGGGACATATCGCGGGTCGTCGCCGACGAACATCTCGTAAATTTCGAGGATCGCGCCGAGCTTTTCTGTCAGCACTTCGGCGGGGATGTGAGTCAGATCGAGATAGACCTGATTTTCGCCGCCGACGCCGTGGCCCTCGAGACAAACCTGAAATATCTCACGGGTCGCGATGTCACGCGGGACAAGGTTACCGTATGCCGGGTACTTTTCTTCGAGAAAATACCAGCGCTCGCCATCCGGAATTTCCTTTGGCTTACGTGCATCCATCGGGTCACGCGGCACCCAGACTCGGCCGCCCTCGCCGCGAGCGGATTCGCTCATCAATCGGAGTTTGTCTTCGCCCGGAATTGATGTCGGATGAACCTGTATGAATTCTCCATTGGCATATCGGGCACCTTGTTGATAGCAGGCCCCAACGGCGCTCCCTGTACAGGTCTGCGAGTTAGTAGATTTACCAAAAACCATTCCCGGGCCGCCAGTCGCCATAATAACCGCATCGGCGGCAAACGATTTCAGCTCAAGCGTTTGCAAATTCATCGCGATAAGGCCGCGACAGACTTGGTGGTCATCCAAAACCAGCGAGAGCATTTCCCATCCCTCGTACTTCGCAATTTTTTTCTCGACTTCCCAGCGCCGCACCTGCTCGTCAAGTGCATAGAGGAGTTGCTGCCCGGTTGATGCCCCCGAGAAGGCAGTCCGGTGATGAAGCGTACCGCCAAAGCGTCTAAAATCCATCAAGCCTTCTTTGGTACGGGAAAACGGCACTCCCATCCGGTCGAACAGATAGACGATCTCCGGGGCCATGTCGGTCATCCGCTTGACCGGAGGCTGGTTAGCGAGAAAATCGCCGCCATACACGGTGTCGTCGAGATGCTTAGCCGGTGAGTCGCCCTCGCCCTTTGTATTGACCGCCGCATTGATTCCGCCTTGAGCGCAGACAGAGTGTGATCGCTTGACGGGTACAACGGAGATCAGATCAACCTCATGCCCAGCCTCCGCGACCTTCATTGCCGCAGCAAGACCGGCAAGGCCGCCGCCGACTATCGCAATTTTTAAACTTTGTGCCATAAAACAAATGTTTAGAGTGCAATTTTTAGCTTGTCTCTTTAAGCAACGAGCTAAAGCTCGGACTCTAACCTTAGAATTTCGTCGAACCCGGCGGTGTTGTCTGCCGCGGTTCTTCGCAAATGACCTTTGGCAGCAGGCCGCATGGGCGGACAAACGCGAAAGCGGCGTTTATGCCTGCGAGCGATAGGAAAAGAGCGAGCCCCAGACAGCCATATAACACGACTTTCTGCGCCTTTTCGCCGATAACGATCCCCCAATCCACCGCAAACAGAAAAAATCCGTACGCCAGATGCCACGCGGTCGCCAAAATGCCGACGATGTATATCGCCATTATCCACGTGATCTGAAATTCGCCCGCAACGATCGCATATGCTTTATCCGCATTGCCCGCAACCGGAACCAAATTAAGTCCCGGAATGAGGCCGAAGCGAAAATTCAAAATATGAAACAGCAGGAAAAAGAATAGGAATATGCCCGTCGCACGCTGAAAAATGTAAAACCAGTTGCGTCCGTAACCGTAATTTAAGACATTCGGCTTGGCTTCGGCGGAGATCAGTATGCCGTAAACCGAATGGTATAGCAGCGGCAGAAAAATTCCGAACGTCTCAATAAAGATCAGATACGGAAAATCGTGTATATCCTGAACGTGTGTGTTGTAGATCTTTGGGCCATTGAGCGCGGCCGAATTTGTCCATAGGTGGACAAAATAGAACATACCGAGCGGTACGATGCCCGTTATCTGGTGCAGCTTTCTTAATAGAAAGGTGTTAGAAAATTTGATCGCCATCCTAAAAAGGCCGGTCCCGGGACTTAAGCTAAATCGAAGGTTTGTTGAAATTTTAATTGGAAAAATTCAATTCAGCAATGTTTGACCCTGCTTTTTATCGTAACTGTATTATCAGATAAGATAAAATGAAAAATATAGTAGTGATTAAATAGAAATACTTATCAATGATATGCACATCGAAACGTTAAAAGTATTCTGCGATCTAGTCGATCTCGAAAGTTTCTCACTCGCGGCTGAGCGAAATTTTATTACGCAATCGGCTGTCAGCCAGCAGATCAGGGCGCTCGAAGAAAAGTTCAAGCGACGCTTGCTGGAACGTATCCGCGGCCGCCGCGAAGTCAAGCTGACACCGGCTGGTGATGTTTTTTACCGTGAATCAAAAAATGTGCTTGCCGCGTACGAAATGCTGCAGGAGAGTCTTCGCGGTGTAGTTGGGAAGATTGGCGGCACCGTTAAGGTCGCAACAGTTTACAGCGTCGGGCTGCATGAACTGCCCGCGAAGGTGCGCGAATTTATGACAAAATTTCCCGCAGCAAAGATCGATCTCGAATATTCCCGTACCACTCGCGTCTTGCGTGATGTAATGAATGGCACTGTCGAGTTAGGCGTAGTCGCCTTTCCCGAACCAAAGCGGGGGCTGACAATTACGCCGATGCCCGAAAACCGTCTCGTCCTGATCGCGCCGCTCGAACACAAATTTGCCGGGCGCAAGAAAATAAAAGTCGCGGATCTGGATGGTGAGGATTTTGTCCATTTTGAGCGGGATGTCCCGACACGGAAGGCTCTCGATAAAATTTTTAAGACGAATGGTATCGAGGTACGTAAGGTGGCGGAATTTGACAATATCGAAACAATTAAACGTGCCGTCGAGGTCGGATTTGGCCTTGCGATCGTCCCCGAACCGGCCGTTACCGAAGCACAAAAGGCCGGAAACCTTGCGGTTATCCCATTGGCCGAAAAATATTGGGTGCGTTCGGTCGGCGTGATCCACCGGACCGATAAAAGCCTTTCGCTCGCGGCCAAGAAGTTTTTGCAACTTCTGGAAAAATCTTAAAGAACGGCCTGATCGCCGATACCCGCGGCCGCGATATATGTCATCGGCGTAGTTGGGGCCATTTCGTTGAGTGTAAATTTGAGCTTGTCGACTATCCCCTCGGCTTCCATATAATCGCGGCCTAAGAGCCGTCGAAATCTTTTGGTGCGGTCATCGCCCTGTAATTCTTTAAGCATTGCCTCAAGAAACGATGTGACGAGTTCCGGTGCGAACTGCTTGCCCGAATTTCGCTGTAAATCCTCTACGACCTCTTTCGCGGCACGCCGTGCTTTGTAAGGTCGGTCGGTGGTCATGGCATCAAAAGAATCGGCAAGCGTCACGATCTTGGCAATAAATGGAATTTCGCGGTCGAACAATCCATCCGGATACCCGCGCCCGTCAAGCCGTTCGTGATGGTATTTTGCCGCCAATGGAACATCGGTATACGGGTGATGGATCGGCAGCAGAATCTCATAACCGGTTGCCGGGTGCCGGTTAAGCTCGACCGATTCCTTGGCGTTGATTCGATATGGAGCGTTGATGATCTTTCGCTCGACCGTGAGCTTACCCACATCATGCAAATATCCCGCAACGGCCGCCCCCTCAGTTTCCTCTTTGCCCCAGCCGAGTTCGGCGGCAATGATCTCGGAAAACTTGCCCACGCGAACGGAGTGCCCTTCGGTGTATTTGTCTTTGCAGTCGATCGCGGCGGCAAATGCCTTTACAGTATCGTGATAGGTCGAACGCATCTCATCAAACATCCGCCTGTTTTCATTAGCGTGGCGCTCGATCTCGGCCATCAAATTGCGTTGGGCAATCGCGACGCCGATGTGCTGGCCCATTGCACAGACTATCTCTTTTTCGTAATTAGTGTAGGCCTCGCCGGTCGCCTTTTCACCGAGAAAGATCGCACCGACGATCTCGTCGCGCACCACAAGCGGGATAAAAAGCTCAAGTCGGCGACGCTCAAAGCTGGCGTCGTAAACCTGGAAAAACGGTAAAACCTTGGCGTACGCAATATCGATCGGCGTCAGCCCAAGGCTCAAAAACTGCCGCTCGTCCTCGGGCGTAAGCGAGAGACTGAGCGGGAAATCATCTCCGAGCCCACGGATCGCCAACAAATTCAACTCATGCCCAAACCGCGAAAATCTCGCCACCGCGCCGCGCATTATCCCCAGCGCTCCCGAGATAAGGTGCAGCGACGTCCGGATCGTCTCCTGGAAATTATTCTTGTTTGTTATCTCCTGGCCAAGCTCGGCCAGTGCTCCAAATGCGTGAATTAACTTGTGGTCATGTTCTGGCATGGATAGAATTCCTTATGCAATGGTAACGTGCTTTGTCAGGCCGAGCATTTCGAATAATTCGACTGTGTTTTCGTTCATCTCTGAAAATACAACCTTCGCGCCGCTATTTGCCGCTGTGTCGATCACGCCAAGAAGGATCGAGATTCCTATACTGTTTACGATTTCCGTTTCAGCAAAATTTACTACGATCTCTTTACACCCGGCATCGAGCTTTCGTCGGCATTCGTATTCGATCTGCTCGCCAGTTAATTTGTTTAGATAGTCACCCGCGTGAATAACTGCCTGCTCACTGGCAGATTCGACCGGGCTTAGAGACGTACTTTCAGTAATCACTTAGTTCTTTTCCCTGTATAATTTAGCTTGAGCGCGCGAAGAATCTACTTGAGGTATATTTCTACCACAACCGAAATCAGAAAACAACATTAATTTCGCGCATTTGCAGTATCATAGCAAATTCGTCGATATTTTACACTATATTGGGGTGTTTTCCATCAATACTAAGGGGTTAATACTATATATTCGGGTCATGCGGTACACGGCCAAACTCACTAAGTAGCGGTTTAAGACCGTCGACGGCAACCACGTGGGCCGGGCCATTGGTGGCAAGGATGCCATTTCTGTTGTATAGATCAGCCCGGTCGTAACGCATTTCGAAACCGAAAAGGTCGGTAAAGCGTCCGCCTGCTTCTTCGAGGATTATCTGCGGCGCACACGTATCCCAAAGCTTTGTTCGCGGGCTTGGGTGAATATAAATGTCGCAGGTTTGGCCGGCGACCAGACCGACCTTTAGCCCGACTGAGCCGCGATTAACTATCCGTGAAAAACCGAAATGCTCGATTATCCGTTCCATCCGCCCACTGAGATGGTCGCGGGAAACTGCCAATCCCAAGTCAGGCAACGCAGTAATGCCGGATGTTTGCATACGCTTCGGCTCGCCGCCATTTGTGACCGTCCAGGAACCTTCACCCTTGACTGCATAACTCAAGATGTCGTGAAACGGTAGGAAAACAACTCCAACAACCGGCACTCCGCCCTTTGCCAGCCCGATCTGAACGCCAAAATCGCCGTCTTTTTTTACAAATCCGGCGGTCCCGTCGATCGGGTCGATGATCCACACGCGATCTTTCGAAATACGTCGCTCCAGATCGTCCGCTTCCTCCTCCGACAAAATTCCATCGTCCGGAAACGCCGCTTCCAAACCATCGACAATGATCCGACTTGCCTCACGATCTGCGATCGTTACCGGTTCGCTAAGGTTGTCATCTCCAATTTTCTGCTCGGTTTCAAAGCCGGCGTCATAATGTCTGAGGATCGTTTTTCCGGCTATGCGGGCGAGGGTGATGGCGGTTTCGAGCTCGTGCTGATGCATTAATCAGTATCTTATCAAAATGCATACGCCCGCGCGTAGGCAATGGCGAACATTCTGGATGGGTCTCACGCCCTTCCTTACGCACGTGCAACTAAATGCGGGTCAGGCTTTTTCAACGGCCTCGGTCAGGTTACATCGCGGGCAGATCAGGACGCGGCGGGTTTTATCCATCCATTTGGCGAGCGCAGCGTTTGCGAGTGTCGGAGTCTTACTTTCGGCCTCGCCCTCACGAAATACGCGGGAATGACTCGAAGGAGCGGCCTGAATTTGATTCAATTCCCGCTCGCATTGCTTACAGGTCCAACCGGAGCCGTCATTGTAAAAATCGGTTAATTCGGTCATTTGCAGAAAGCGGCGAACGTTTGTGACGCCCGCCGCTTTTTCATATAGTTAAGAAGGCTATTGTATCCGGCGACCCGGACGCCCGGTCGTCTGGGTGCCAAGCAGTTTTACCGGAATAGTAGTATTTTTCCCGCCGCGAAAAAGCCCGACCTGTATCGTATCGCCGATCTGTTTTTTATCGAGATAGCGATATAGGTCGTCAAGATCATCCATTTTTTCACCGTCGATCGATATGATCACGTCACCGAGAATTACGTTGCCGGAATTATCCTGCGAGACGCCTTTTAATCCGGCGTTTGCCGCAGTCGTCCCCGGTGTCACTGTACGAACAACAAGGCCGGCATCGACAGGTAGTCGAACGCCTTGATCGCGAAGCCCGGCAACACTCAGAAGGTCGGCTCCGATCTTCGGCCGCTTAACCTCGCCGAACTGAATAAGCTGTGGGATTATACGCTTTGCGATATTGACGGGGATCGCAAAACCGACCCCGACTGATCCGCCCGCCGGAGCAAGTATCTGTGAATTAATACCGATCATCCTGCCAAATTTGTCGAGCAGAGGCCCTCCTGAATTGCCCGGGTTGATCGACGCATCTGTCTGAATGGCGGCATCGATCGGTCTGCCGTTGCGGGCACGGATCGGACGCTGAAGCCCCGAAATGACACCGGTAGTAAGCGTGCGGTCGAGTCCGAATGGATTACCGATAGCCAGGACCTTTTGCCCAACCGTCAATTTGTCCGAATCGCCAAACGGGACGACCGAGAGTCCCGGCGGAGGCGTCTCGATCTTAATTACAGCAAGATCCGTGTCCGGGTCTCCGCCGACCACCTTTGCCGGATAGTTTTTATCGCCGCCAAAGCTGACGGTGAGCTTTTGAGCTCCTTCGATGACGTGATAATTGGTCAGAATGTTGCCGTTCGCATCAATCACAGAACCTGATCCATTCCCTTTACCGTCCTCTACGTCGCCCCAAAAATCCTGTGTATAGGATGTAGTATTGATAAATGCGACGCCCGGCGATATCGCCTTGTAAACCTCAATATTGTTTTCCTCGTCGGTTACTGCCGATGGGTCGGAAATTCCACGCGGAGCATCCTCGGCAAATGCAACGGGTGAACCGTTACGTAAATCCCACAATCTACCAAAGCTATAAAAAAGTGCGACCGCTCCCACCGCGATCAACGCCGACGAAAATGCAAGCAGTATTAATTGCCGCGCCGAGATTTGATAAACAGAATTCCTGGCCATATTTCAAAACTTCCTCGCAAATATAATGTCAATTTTCAGATGCCGGAGCGAACCTCTCACGTTGTGTATTCAATCCCGAATACGAAAAAACCCGGTCAAATGTTTCCCTGAAAACACTTGACCTTATAATGGGCGAATATGAAAACTAGAATATGAGAGCGAGAAATTGTGCGGGAAATTCTCCGAGGTCACGAAGAAATGTGTTCGAAACGTAACCGAGAGCTGATAAACCCGTGAAAAGATGGATTCCCATCAGGCCAATATATACCGCCAAGGCGACTGCAAGCCCATACCGGGCGAGCGGTCGATTGCCCCAACGAAAAAGCACCAATGCAGCAGCAGCACCGATCGCGATCTTAACAGCGAGAAATGGAGCGTTGCCAATATCCAGCAGGCTCGCCATTAACTGATTGCTTTCTGTGGCAACACCGCTTCGGACCCATACGATTGTCAAAACAGCATCGAGAATATTCAACGCGAAAAGAAGAACGGTCGGAGCAAATAGCTGCATTGGTAATGGATCCCTCCTGCAAAAACTTGTTTAACTTGTCTCCTAAATGACTTGACCCCCGGTTTTTATACCGGGGGCCTCATTTCAGATGGAGATCGCACGAACTGTTGTTGTCGGTGAGAATATACGTCTAATCGAAAGCAATTTCAAGAAATTGTGCGATTTTTGTTTGCGGGCTTTTATGATGCTATCCTTTTGGTAAATTCACTTGAGGTTAAAAGCTGTTTTCGAGCAACCAAAAGAGGGACGTGATACTCAAAACGCTGGCTTGATTGCCGCTTTTTGCCAGGCCAACGTAACTAAGCGAGGAGAAAACCATTATGAAACGATCTTTTTATATCAAAAACTTTACTGCCGTTATGGGCTTGCTCTTATTGTTGGGTGCGGCCGATACATTTGCTCAGAAAAAACCGGTTTTAAGGAAGAAACACGTGGTAAAGCGAAAAGTTTACGTCAAACCCGCTGAACCTGTTTTTACCGTGGAAACGGGGACGGTGATACGTGCGAGGATGAATCAGACGATCACTTCGAAAACGGCAACCGTCGGCAGCACATTTACGACGACTGTAACCGAACCTGTCTACTCCTCGACCGGTGTAGTTGTAATTCCCATCGGCAGCGTGGTCACAGGGCTTGTAAACTCAGTCAAACCGGCAGCGAATGGTGGTAAGCCGGGCGAGATCGATGCCAGTTTTATCTCGGTTCGGCTGCCAAACGGACGAAAACGCGCGATCAATGGGTCGCTCACAGATCTCACTTCCGGCCGAACTAACAGCGACAATGAGGGAACTGCCTCAGGTAAGCCGCTGGGGCATCGAAAAATAATCTTTATAGGTGGTGGCGGTGCCGGCGGTGCGATCATCGGAGCAGCGATCGGCGGAGGTAAAGGAGCGTTGATCGGCGGCTTGATCGGGGCGGGTGCCGGATTTCTCGGCGACCGTTATACCAAAGGGCCGCAGGCCGAAGTAAAATCGGGTACCGAATTTGGTATCTACCTAAACCAGTCAATCGCCCTGCCCCGATTTGCCGAGGCCGTGACTCCGGTCAATCAGTAGTTTTTCGCTGTGCACATATAAAACGCCGGGTGTTCGACATGGACGCCCGGCATTCCCTTTTAGATGGTATGAACTAGAAATTCGGGCGTGACGATCACTGGTGAGAAGAAGCCGGCGGCGGTGTTGAATAGCCGCAGGCGGGCCTGCTTGCGAACGTTTGCGATGTGGCCAAAGTTCCATGTTACGAGATAGTCGATCTTGTGAAACGATGCGATCGCTACGTGTATGGCATCAGCGATGTATTTACGATGAAAGATGCCGCGCTCGATGTAGCCCTCGGCGAGTATAGCAACCTCCTCGGCAAGGTCGAGTTGTTCGAGCGGCTTAATAAGATTTAGGCAACCCGTGCGGTAAGGCTCGGCGACGCGTTCCAGTTCGCGCTGGACAAGTATCGAGCTGACGGCACGGTATTCGAAAAGTTCATGCTCCCACCACCTGATCGTCAGATCGCGGCGAAAGGGCTCGCCGTTATCGAGATATGCACCGACGACGGATGTTTCGAGATAGAGACTGAGTTTCATTTATTCCTTTTCGGGCCTGATCGCCACGAAAGTTACTTTTGAATTTTTGAAGTCAAACGTTAGCCGGTAATTCTTGAGAAAATTACCGCCGAGAATCCCGGCCTGCTCAAAGCCCGATGCTTCGTTAATAATATCCAGATCGAGCGCCACCGCCATTATGTCTTCGCTTGAATTCTTGCCGAATGTTACCCTCGGCAGCAAAAACGTCGCCACATCGTCGGTGATGCCGGCAGCACCAACGACCCGCATCTTTTCGTTGCTGACGAAGGGGCTTATTCCCGCAGCCTTTGAAACGCCATTCGAGATCACCGATACACTGGCACCGGTATCCACGATGAAATTCAGCGGCGAATCGATTCCGTCTAATTGCACCTCGCCGCTCAGAAAGCCGCTCGATGTAAGCCGTAGCGGCAGAGAGAGTTCGTCATTTTCGCGAAACTCACGCTTGTCCGCTTCTTTCTTGGTCAAGGAAAGCGTTTGATTGCCGTAATCGATGGTCGTCAGGAATTTTGAGATCAACGCCAAGCCGACATAGCCGTCGATCTGCTGTCCGTCACTATGAAACTTTCTGATATAGATCGGAACATTCCGAATGTTCACATCGCCGAGCTGAATTTTTTTAAGCAGTCCGTAAATAATCTCAAATTTTCCGTCGCCGCCGATCCCTCTGGCAAATCCCCCTTTTGTAATCGGTTTTACAGAAAGTTTTTTGGCGGCGACATCGGATAACACCGAGATTCCCGAGCCCGTATCTAATACAAAACGAAGTTGCTCGTCGCTGTTATTTACTCTTAGTTTTACGATCGGACGATTTCCTATCAACTCGAACGGAATACTCGCCTGATCTTTTCCGTCGCTAGTATAGAGACCGCCGATATCGCCAAGATATCTTAGGAAATTTATCAATCCTCTGATGCGAGCTCGACGGTCAGAATCCGTACTTTTGGAAATCAAAAGAAATTGGTTATACGCCTCGGCAGCTTCTTTATACTTTTCCGAACGCGCCGAAACCTGGGCGAGCGCAAAAAGGTAATCCGGTTCGTCAGGGGCCTGAAAAACAGCTTCGCGCAAATTATCAAGACTATTGCTGATCTGGTTTTCGTAAAAATCGAGCATTCCGAAACCCGCCCAGGCGAGGTCTTCGTTTCGATTTAGCTTTAGAGCCGCATAAAAGACCAAGCGGGCCTCATGAAATCTCCCGGCGGTAAGTAGCGTCGCTCCGAGAACCGACCGGGCGCGGGCATTTTTAGGTTCGGCTTGAGCAATCGGGAAGCACAAGTCGTATGCATCTCTTAATCGTCGCTGCTTTACATATACATATGCGAGCTCGACCTTTGCATCTGAGCGCCTTGTATTTATCTCGATCGCCTTTCGGAGGGTTGCTTCGGCTTCGGGCAGCAATCCGGCGCGAGTGAGTTTGCTTGCCTCGTTGATGAGTTTCTTAACCTCGTCAGGCTTGTCGACAAATGTACTGGCCGCGTAAAAGGTTGTAGATGCAATTAGAAGGAGCAGGAAAGCGTGTCCGAGGCGAAGTCCGAGGTGGAAAGGAAGGTTAAGGACTCTAAAAAAAATACCGCCATACCGCATTGGCTAACTCCGCTTTGCACGTCAGGACATTTACTTAAGAATTACGCCGGTCTTCATCGACCATAGCACCAGATCCAACTCGTCAAAGTCGATATTTGTCATCTCTGTGAGTTGCTTCAGCTTTTCTTCAACGGTTAGATACCGCGCACGCGTATTTGGTGGCTTGGGGTCATTAATTATTTTTAGCTCGGCGAGACAGTTCAAAACATGTTTATCGAGAATCGCGTAGCCGGTAAAACCAATATTGCGAAGGTAGTGGCTCGCTTCCTTGTAACCGAGTCCTTTAATTCCCTTTTCCCGAGCCAGCCAATCGCGTCGGGCAAGATCGCAATCAAATCCGTCAAGTTTCGTGCGCAGCTTGAGACCGCAATGGTCTAGTAGGAATTCGCGTGAGGCGATCACGTAACGCGCCCGCGCATTTGGGTAGCGGTGGACGCCGCTCAGGGCGTTTGCCATCTGCGACTGATCGCCGTTCATCAAGATCGGCTTGACGGCCTCAAGCGAATTCAGCCCCATCCGTGCCGAGCATCCGCCGGTAAAAAAACAAAAAACCATCTCCTCCCACAAAACGCGATCCGTGCCGCGCTCTCGTATTGCGGCAAACTCGCCAAGCCGCCGCCGGATCTCCCCCCGCCGTTCTTGGTGCGTTTTCTTTATGTTTTCAATGGTTATCGGCTCTCCAACGTGTTTCACAAAATTAGGATAATTCTGAAGTTTCTGGCGGGCGGTGTCAACAACTTCTCTGCGGAGTTAGGCGATTTTGATAGGAGCGATAAATTTGGTCATCGTGATACTTGTGCCATCATCCGTTTGGTCGATGCGGACTTCGTCCATGAGGCCTTTCATCAGTTTTAGGCCCCAGCCGCGACGGGCTTCGTTGGGTTCGGCCTGTTTCGCGTCTCTATCCGCTAGCCGGAGCCCGCGATTTGTGATCGTTACTACGATCTTCTCATCGTCCACCGCGAATTTCTGATAGATCTTACGGTCCGGGCTTAAGCTATGTTCGGTCGCGTTGATACACGCCTCGACGACTGCAGTCTTGATCTGGTTGATCGCTTTGGCGGGAAAATTGTGGCGTTTGGCGATGTCCTCGATGGTGTTCGCGGCAATCATCTCGGTATCCTCGCCCATCGGAACAATGATCTCGTATTCATCGGCGGAAATATGATCTGTAGGCGCAACTTTCGCGTGTAGTGCCTGAGCAAGCAAAGCAGCCTGTTTGCGGCTCGATCCATAAGCGTTTCGCTCTTTCAGAACCTCAAGAGCATCGGGAGCAAACCCCTCAGGGGCGACCAGCCACAGCTTGAACTGCTCAAAATTACAATGGAGAGCGGCCATTTCGAGCCTGTCACACCAAAATTCCGCCACTTCGCGTGTCGCCTCCAGCTTCGAATCGATCTCTGCCGCAATCACAGCTATCTCGTCGCCGTCGCTGTCGAAACCTAGTGCTATAGCTGAGCGTTCCGTGTCGGCGATATCGGCAATTTTCGGATAAAACGCCGACGTATGGGCCACGAAAACGATCTGTGGCAAGGCTACTTTGGAACTATCTTCGTTTAGGGATTTCTCGATCTTTTCGTTGTCAGCCCCTTTTAGCTCCGCCTTGAATCTAGCGTAGTCAATATATGCCGACGACACATGGCGGCCGTCAAAGGCCTCGAGCAGGTCCCGTAATCCGATGGCGGAATGCTTGCGGTAGGTCCTTGCCATCAACGCCGGTGCGCGGCGGACGTTTGCCGCGAGAATCTCGCCGATCACAAGGGCACGTGATTCCTGATAGATCTCGAGCCGGCTCATGCCCGCCACGTAGTCCTTAAGAACGCTATCCGCGGGGTCGAACCTCACGGCCCCCGGTTCTATATTTACGATCTCGCGGCAATTTAGGGCGTGTAATACCTTTTCAAGTTCAGCACCGGTTCCGTTCAAGTGTTTTTTCCAATATTCCAGCGGAACCTTACCGTCGTTGAGCTTGCTGCTTTCGGCGATCAACCGCAAAACCCGGGCCTGCATTTCGGCCACCGGCGATACGCCGTCAAATATCAATCCAAAATATCGCCCTATTCGCCCGCCAAATATCTCGCCTGTATAAATCTTTTGCACCCGCTCAAAGGTGTCAAGGGCCTCGCCCTTTTCGGCGGCTGAGGCAAAAAGCCATTCGATAAACGGCGCGTTTCCGGCGAGCTGAACGGCTATGAGATCGCGCGTCTGATCATTGATACGGACATTTCTTTTTGCTGAAAGCTTTTCAATCAGCGTTTCCGCATCGGTGGCCGATAGCCTGTCAACCATCATCGTTTCAAACGGCATTTTCGCAAAAAGATACCGCCTTAAGCCGGCAAAGACAAACGGTTGCGTTGAGCGGACGAATATGTCTTGGAGGTCTTCGACCAACGCTTTACCGCCGTCCAATTCGGCCGCTATGTGCAGTCCATCGATCATTATGAAGCTGCGGGCTCCGCTGCCGGCTGCTCGCATTGGGGCGCTGAAAGAATTTTTTACAAAAGACCGGTCGTCATCCAGCTTGCTGTCGCTGTGACAATTCTCAATCAGACGATCGATCCAGTAACCATCGGCCGGCACCGCTAGTTGTGCCAGCTCGCAGATTTCCGGTGATGCATCTAGTATTTTGGTATCGTTACGGCGAAAAGCGACGGTCTGTAGTAGAAATTCGCGTAAAAATCTTACGGCCGCATGGCGAGCGTTTCTGTCGCTGGCTTTGACCTCAAAATAGAATGGGATGGTATCGGTTTGGTCACGAAATAGCCGGTCGTAAACTTGGCGCATCAGCTCCGACGTGCCGACGGATGGAGCCGCAAGCAAAACCAGGCCTTTCGGAAAGCTCCGCTCCTTCGCATGATTCAAAAGGCGTTCGACCTCGGCGGAGCGGCCCACGAACTCATCCTGTTCGCAGCTGGCAAAGATTTTCTTTTCGACAGATCGATTCATGTATTTTGCTAACCGTGCGCAACGCCGTTCACTTCCCCAAACACTTTCACTCGATTTCGCCCGTTTCGTTTCGCCTCATAAAGAGCCTTATCAGCAGCCGAAACGATATTTTCCGACGAGCATAATTCCGCCGAACAGCTCGCGACGCCGATACTTAAGGTCACCCGGCGATGCGGAAAATCGGTTTCTTCGATATTACTGCGGATGCGTTCGGCGATGGTAACCGCCTCTTCGCCAGTCGTTTGGGGGAGCAAAATCGAAAATTCCTCTCCGCCAAAACGGGCCGCGACATCCGCTCCGCGCAGGGTTTCGCGGATGACGTTGCCGACGATCTTTAACGCTTCGTCACCGGCCGGATGTCCAAAACTGTCGTTGTAAGACTTAAACTGATCGACGTCCAGCATCATAAAACTCATCGGAAAGCCGTGCCGGTTCGACCGCTTTGTTTCTTCCATTAAACGCTCTTCGATGTATCGCCGGTTGAGCAATCCGGTAAGTGGGTCGGTTACCGAAAGTTGCTCAAATTCTCCGGCTTTTTCCTTGAGGTTCGCGCGGTCGATGGCAACGGCGAGATGCGGAGCAATCGCCTCGAAAAGATCGAGAGACGCTTTGTCAAAAGGCTTGCCGTTGGCCCGGTCAGCAAAGTTCATGACCCCTATCACCCGTCCACCGATGGTCACCGGACAACTCATAAACGACGGCGTCTTGTAGTTTCGGCCGTTCGGGGTCGGCGGAAGACTGGTTTTACCGATATCCGAGACAAAAACTGGTTCGTTTTTGACGAAAACGATCTTAGCTACCCGCGAACCAACCTCCCCGGTTTCCGCTATCGCCCCTCGTGAGCCGATCAATGCCTTAATCTCGAGCAGATCGGCACGCTCGTCTAAAACGAGCAAAGATGCCCGCTCAGCCTGGAGCATTTCGGCGGCGTTCTGTGTCAAATTTAGCCAAAAATCATCGGCATCTATGGTTTTTATACTCTCGCTGAATCTGCGGACGGCCGCGGCAAGCAGTTCGCGGCTCGCAGCATCGCGGCGGAGACGAAGTATCTCAAGTTGCGGTGCGATCGAACTACAGATCTTTGCGACCTGTTTTTTTAAGCTAACGGGTTCAAGCGGGTCGAGCACCGCTATTGCGGCCGAGACCTCACCGCCAACGCCGACCGGGAAAAGATGCATCGTCCTGACCGTGCCTGATTCGTCCCTTTCTTTCTCACCTAATTCAAGCGGCATTTCATTTTGCAGTGCCTCGATTAGCCGGCGGTCGTCCGGTGCAATGCCGAGCCGCACCTTTCGGTTTTTCATTTCTCCAAATGCCGCCGTGTTTTCAAAACCATCGCTGACTTTCTCGAGCCAGACCAAAGACATCAAACCGTAATTATGAGCAATGAACTCGAGAATGGAGTCGGCTGCTTTACTATAATCGGCTTTTAAAAGCGACCCGAAAAACCCTCTCCAAGCCTGCAGCTCGGCCGTTCGTTTATCGATTGGCTCTGGTTTTGGCTCAGCAATTGGTTGCGGTTTTGTAATGTCGGGGCCCGTCTCTTCGGCCGGAGTTTTACTGCGGATCTCGCGGTTAAATCGTTCAACGAGATTTGTGATCTCATCGGGCGATTTTTTTTGCGGCTGCAGTTCGGTGTGGGGCGGCGGGCCTTTGTCAGGCTCGATCGGCAGATCGATTACGCGTGGTATATTCGGCAATTCGGGAACTAAGGCCTCCACCTGACCCGCGACCTTGTCAATAATCGTCGTGGAACTGGTAAGCAGAATATTTTCGAAAAACTCAGAGGGTGCAAATTTGCTCCAGTCACCGGAGATCGCCCGTTCCGTGGCACGCCGGTAGTTTTCGGCTTTGACAAAAGCACGGCCAACTATGGCGACGAAACGCTTAGCGGATTGCCCCAGCGGCACGGCACGGCATTCCAATCCGGCGTGGCATGTGAAAGAAGCCGATGCTCCGATCTCAAATGTCTCGACGAGTGCGGTTCCGCAAAACGCCGCACACTTTTCGTTAAATTTGCCGTCAGGATTTAGGTTTCGACAGATCGAATTGTTATTTGAAACCAAAATTTCCCGCGTGTTTTCGTCGACGATAGCTATCGCCAACCCGCTCTCATCGGCGAGACGGTCGAGGACCTGTTTTTCCGGAATTTCCTGCTTCACTTTTGTTTGACGCATAAATATCGCCTTCGCCGCCGAAATATTCCTGATCGGAGCTAACGCGAGACGTTCTAACATGTACCACCAAAAACGGTTAATAGCCTCCTATTTTCACTAAAAATTATATGCCGGTTCGCGTATGCTGATCTCGAAGGGGAATGCGATAAATGGAAAATGCAACTCTTATGTTCGATAACGTACTTTCAAAACGCGAAGGTAATAATATCCTCGAAAAGGACGGCAAATCGAAACTAAGGTTGGCAACAAATAATTATGTTTGCTCGAAAAAGTATAGATATGCATGTCAAGTTAATTAATATTGGCAATTTTCACGGAGGTAAATATTATGATAAATGATTACGAGGCAACAAAACCGATGACCGAGGACGCAACGGTTGCTACGCAGCCATCGACGGATTCGAATTCGGACGTCATATCGACATTAAACGGTCTGATACAGACCTGTAAGGACGGCCAGGACGGCTTTAAGACCGCTGCCGAGGGCATCGAACGATCTGACCTCAAGTCGGTGTTTTACGAATTTTCGCAACAGCGTGCGGAATTCGTCGGCGTTTTGCAGGGGCTCATCCGTACGCTCGGTGGCGATCCGGAAACTACTGGTACGGTATCCGCAGCCCTCCATCGGGGATGGATCGACATCAAGTCACTCGTGACGGGAAAGGACGAAGAAGCCATCCTTAATGAATGCGAACGTGGCGAAGATTTCGCAAAAGATGCCTATGCGGAAGCATTGAAAGCAAATCTGCCGGCAAACATCGCCGACGTCGTCTCTCATCTGTCACAGGCTGTCATGGCCGCTCACAATAAGATAAAGGCGCTGCGCAACACGGAAAGCCATAAAACGGCGACACCGGGAACTGTCTAAAAGAAGCGACTTATACACATTTACTAAGGGGTCATCTGAAAAACACGGGATTTTCAGATGACCCTTTTTCCGATTCGAAAAGCCGCCAAAAAATCACAGCCATTTTTATTTACGATCTGATTTGTTCTAATTATTAAATGCAGGTACACGCCGCCGAATACGTTCTCCCGATTTCGTCTGAGCCGATCCGAAACGGGGCGGTTGTGATCGACGGTGACAAGATCGAGGCGGTCGGCACGTTTGATGAAATTCAACAACAATTTCCCCAGGCCACGGTAATAGATCACGGTGAGGCCGCGATCCTGCCGGGCTTCGTCAACTGCCATTCGCATCTTGAGATAACGTCGATGCGGGGTGCTTTGGATGACGTCGAGCACGATTTTTCGGAGTGGCTGCTGCGACTCAATGGGCTCCGATCGGAGCTGTCGGATGAAGGCATCCAAGCGGCGGCGGTCGCCGGCGCCGTCGAGGGTGCTCAGGCGGGGGTCACTTGCTTTGGCGATATTGGCCGGCTGGGACATGCGGGATTGAACGCCCTAAAGACAGTTGGCCTACGCGGCATTGTTTTTCAGGAGACCGAATTTTCGCCTGACAATAGAACCGCAGACGAAGATTTTCTAAAACTTGCCGCCAAGTACGAAGTGCTTCATGCTGAGGAAACCCCACTTGTACGGGTCGGCCTCTCTCCTCACGCTCCCTACACAGTCGGCTCACGGCTGTTTGAACTGATCGCTGAGTACGCGATCATCAACCGAGTGCCGCTCACGATCCACGCTGCCGAGTCGGCTGACGAGCACAAACTGCTGACGCAGGGCACCGGATTTTTCAGCGGGATATATGAGAGGTTCGGCGTCGAATGGGAAAGCCCGCGTTGCAGGCCGATCGAGTATCTCGAACGCCTCGGAGTGCTTTCGACCCAGCCACTGCTTGCTCATTGCGTAAAGGTCTCGGACAGCGATATTGCAAAGATCGCTGCCAATGGAGCTAAGATCGCCCACTGCCCAAAATCGAACGCGAAATTTGGTCACGGCTACGCACCGTTCGAACAGTTTCTGGATGCGGAAATTGCGACGGGCTTAGGGAGCGATTCGGTTGCGAGCAACAATGTCTGCGACATGCTCGAAGAGTCGCGTTTTGCCGCACTCGTCGCGAGAAATAGAACAGAAGGCGGAAGCACGCACGAAGTAAGTGCGTTATCTCCACGCGAATTCATTTCAGCAAAACAAATGCTCGAAACCGCCACGCTCGGCGGAGCCAAAGCCCTCGGCCTCGACGCTGAAATTGGCACGCTCGAAACCGGCAAACAAGCCGACATCGCCGTCGTCTCACTCACCCACGCAGCCCAACAACCGGTCAGCGACATTCACGCCGCACTCGTTTTCGCCTCAAACGCGAGGGATGTCGTGATGACGATGGTCGCCGGAAATATCGTTTTTGGTGTGTAATTTAATCAACCCGTTTTCGCCAATAACCCGGCTCACGGCTATCGTGCATAACTGCAATGATGACGATCAATTGTTCGAGTTCAATATAGACGATCGAGTAAGGAAAATTATGCGTAACCCGCCGTCGCACCTCGTCCTCGATTACGGGCCACATTTTTGGAGCGGAACAAATGCCTTCAATTGCGGATTCGATACAGTCGGCAAAGCGTTCGTCCATGCCAATCTCTTTCAGCCCATAATACTCGGCGGCACGCTCATACTCGGCCAAAGCCTCATCGTCCCAGAGAAATCTCATTTTTTGAGAGATTCGCGAACACGAGCAAGGCCTTCTGGACCATCGATGAGCTTGGCCTTACCCGACTTGACATCTTCGACACGATACCGGATTTCATGCATCCATGCATCGCTGATAGACGCCGACTCGTTTCGAAGTTCGAGGCTGTCAAGCAGACGATCAGCAAGTAGCGCTCGGTCGCCGCTTGGCAGGGACAATGCAGCTTCAGTAATGTCTTCTATCAAAACACTCATAGTTGAAGAATACGTCGATTGTGCGCGCTTTTCAATACTTATTTTGTCGGCCCAACCTCGTATTCCGGTTTTGGCATTCCCATCAGCCATTTGTCGAACCATCCAACTATGTGCTGCAGGCGTTCGATGCGGTGCCACGGCTGGCCTGAGCGTGACAGCTCGTGCGACTCGTTTGGAAAACGAACCATGACGGTCGGTATCTTGCGGTATTTCAGAGCCCGAAACATATCTTCGCCGCCTGCGGTCGGGGGCGTGCGATAATCCGCCTCGCCTAATATAAACATCATCGGCGTCGTGACGTTTTTGATATATGTGATCGGCGAACGGGCCTTGTAATCCTCAGGGTCCTCGAACGGAGGTTTCTTGAACCAAGTCTCCTGAAACAGCGTGAAATCCGCCGTGTACCAAAAATTGGCCCAATCGGAAATATCCCGCTGCGCGACGGCCGCCTGAAAGCGCTGCGTCTGCGTGACCACCCAATTTGTCAGCAAACCGCCGCCGCTGCCGCCCGTCACACCGAGTTTCTTGTCATCGATGTAGCCGCGTTTTAACATCTCATCGACACCTGCCATCAGATCTTTATAATCGTCGCCTGGATAATTGTATTGAATGATGTTGCCAAAATCCTGCCCATAGGTCGTCGAGCCGCGCGGGTTCGGATACAGCACAACATACCCTTTCGCCGCCATCCATTGGAACTCGTGGTCGAAAACATACCCGTATGCGGAGTGCGGCCCGCCGTGGATGTTTAGGATAAGCGGGTATTTCTTACTCGGGTCGAAATCGGGCGGCTTTTGCACCCAGGCCTGAATATTTTTGCCGTCAAAGCTCTTGTACCAGATCATTTCGGGCTCGGTGATATTCAGCTTTGAAAAGAGCGCGTCGTTGCTGTGAGTGATCTGTTTGACCTGACGGCTGCGGTCCATTACATAAAGGTCACCGACACGCGTAGGCGTGGAGACCGAGTAGACCATCTTCGAGCCATCCGGTGTCGGCTTAAATGACGATACCGACTGATCGCCCGTAGTGACGTCAGTTTCCTTTCCGGTCGCGGCATCAAACATCCCAATATTTGCCTTTCCCTCTTTTCCATAAACGGTGATGATGCTCTTGCCGTCAGGCGACCACGTCAGACCGCCACCTCCACCGCCACGTGGCGGCGCGTTATCGCCGCCGACACCCGAGGCGACATCAAAATCAAAACCTGTCGTGAGGTTTCGCGGCTTAGCGTCTTTGATGGCGTCCATCACCCACAGGTCAGGCTGGGTGTATGACTGGACCGGCATATTTGGCGAAGCGACAAAAGCGAGCTGCTTGCCGTCAGGCGAGAGCGTAAAGCCGCCCGCACCCATATCGATCGTCGTAAATAGCTCAGGAGCCCCGCCAGAGACAGGGATCGAATAGAGCTCGGTCGAACCTAATTCATACTCTTGCTCAACGACGTGCCGCGACGTAAAATAGAGCCGCGAACTGTCGCGAGTCCAGATAAAACCGCCCTCGCTAAAATCGCCGCTCGTCAATTGTTTTGGCGTCGGCTTGTCCTCGGCTGTGTGCGGAGCGGCGACCACCCAAATGTGGTTTGGATGCGTGTTGTCGTTGTAACCTCCACCGTTGGACCGGTACGTTGCACGCGTGATAACACGGACATCGCTCTCGCGGCCATCGGCCGGCGGAGTAGCCGGTTTACCGGCCCTCGCGACCTCAGCGGCATTCTGGCTGTTACCAAATACTATCCATTTACCGTCCGGCGACCATACGGGGCCGCCCGCTCCGCGCGGCAGGCTTGTAAACTGAAAAGCATCACCGCCTGACATCGAGAGCATAAATAACTGCGGCCCACTAAGCGGCCCCGGCCCCTCCGGCACACGAACGAACGCGAGATATTTGCCGTCAGGCGACCAACGCGGAGTCGAGTCGCGCATGCCGCTCGTCAGCCGATGCGGTTCTTCAGTGCCACTGGTCGACACCGACCAGATCGCCGTATCGTATCCGTCTTTCTTGGCATTCACGGTGACTCTTACAAATGCCACGGTTCCACCATCCGGTGATATTTGCGGGTCGGCGACCCATGTAAAATCAAAAAGGTCTTTTTCGCTAATGTTTCGCTTCTGAGCCGAAGCGGTAACTGCAAAAATGAGGACAAAAACGGATAAGCGGACGACTATCTTTCGCATACATACTCCTTTCAAATTGACCGGTTTAAGTTGATTTATACGGCTAGAGTAACAGTTTTGTTGTTTGTTTCAATATTCACTGTTATTTCTCCACTGCGTTAAGGGCGGATTCGAGTTCGTTGCGCAGATCGGCCACCGTCCACTCGTTACCGGGAAATATCTTCGTTACCTTTCCGTCCGGGCCGACAACCGCGGTTCGGAGGCTGTGATTGATCTGGGTCTTATCATTCTGATCGACCTCGTAACGCAGCCCAAAGAAATCGGCGATCTTTCGCACCTCGGCGTCTTTGCCGACGGCCAACTGCCATAAATCGAATTTGTATTTCGGGTCATTTCCCATGTAGCCGATGCCGTATGACCGCAGCTTTTCCGGCGTGTCATTTGCCGGGTCGAACGAGATACTCAGCAAACGAAGCTTATCTTTCAGCTCGGCATTCGCTTCGATCTGCTTCGTCAGGTCGCTAAAATTCGTCGACATCCTGATGCAGTAATCCGGGAGCGGGCACTTGGCGTAAATAAACGTGATCGCGAGTGCCTTTCCCCTAAAATCCTTGATCGAGACACGCTTTCCATCCTGATTCGTCAACACAAAATCAGGCACGCCCTGACCGATCTGAGCAAACTTTTCGTTTGGGGCTGGAGCGGGCTGGTTGGGGTCGGGAGCGGCAACGATGCCGATGTTCTCGAGATAGAATGGATCTTTTGAGGTGTTGTCCACAACCAATTCCGCACGGATCTGCGAACCGGGTTTCAGGTCGTCCCACACCCAATCGGCGTGGATGGGAAACTCCATCGTCATTGCTCCCATGTAGCCCTCGACCGCTTCGTGATCAATGGTCGCTTTTTTGGCGGTGCGGTCAACCGACAGCACACTGCCTTTTAGCGTATATCGCTTTGCAGACGCCGACGGTGTTGTATTCGCACCACTCTTGCAAGCCGACAATAGAAAAATGCAGAGTAAAAAAACAGAAATAATTCGCATATCTGAATAATGTAGCTAGTGGCAACAAATGTCATCTCGGCCGGAGTTGTTCGTCATAGATGAGCTGGTACATACGGTAATTTGCCATAACGCGATAAACATAGTCTTTCGACTGCGGAAACATTATCTCGGGCACGTAGCGTTCCGGCAGATTCGACCGCGACCTCGACAGCCAGCGTTTCATATTGTCATCGCCGCCATTGTAGCCCGCCACGACCGCCTCAGCCTGATTTGGAAAAATTTTGAAAAGATCATCGAGATAGCGCGAGCCAAAAAGGATCGCGGTTGGCGGATAATACAAGTCTTCCTGTCTAAAATTATTTCGGCCTAGCTCGCCAGCTACTTTATCCGAAGTCGTCGAGATAAACTGCATTAGTCCGCGCGCCGCAGCGTAAGATTTTGCATCTGGCTGAAATCTCGACTCCTGACGCACAACCGCAAGCACCAAACGCGGATCGATACCATATTCCGGTGCATATCTCATAAGCGAATCTTTATAGACGGCTGGATATAATAGTTCGAGTTGGTCTGGCGGCATCAACTCAACCGGGTAATCCGCCGGAAACTTTTTCCATATCGGCTCCATGTATGCCATTGCGCGGTCACCGCGATCTCCGTGCGCATAATTTGTGGCCAGAGTGAACGCATTGTCACCGGGAGCGTCAAAACCATCAGGTAACGATGTTGAGTTCTCCACAGCCGCCTCGTCGTAAAGGCCCAGAAATAAAAGTCTCGCAGCAATCGAATCATGCGGTGATGGGGCAGTCGACCGTTTGAGATTTACGACTCCCGAGTATCTCGGCAAGGACTTGAAATCTATTTTCAAAACGGAGAGAGCGTTTTCGCGAACGTCGGAGTTATCGGACAAACGCAACAGGCTTTGGGCATTTTGCCGGCGAATTTCAGCGTCCTTGGCCCTTAGACCCGTCGAGAGTGCTCCGACCTTTTGTGACACAAACGAGGCGGCGTTCTCGTCTTTTCCAAGCATTCGGAGACGTTCGGTTGCCCGCCAGCCATAATACTCACCGCGCCCGTCTGCGATCGAAAGGTAAACATCGATAGCCTCGGGGTAGCGCTTCATTTGTTCGAGGACATAGGCTCTAATAAATGTGACCTCGGCTGCGTTTGTTCCGCCGGGCGTTGTCCCGCCGAGATCGGAAAAAGTCGCAAGCCGATCAAGATCATTGAGCGCGTCAGGCCATTTATCGCCCGCAATATGAATACGGGCCTGAGCAAACAAGGCGACCGCCTCGGGCAGTCGGCCTTTGAAAGCCTCTTGTGTTTTTGCACACCATTTTAAGGCCTCCTGATCCTCAGCCTGATCGCGGTAAATATCGACAATGTTGAGATAGGCACGTTCGAGCTTTTCGTCCGCCGGGTATTTGTCGATAAAGCTTCGGTACCGCTGGATGGCGATCTTCGATTTGCCGACGCGGGCGTAGGCCGAGGCCGCCTGAAGTAATGCATCCTTAGCGGTGGCGCTGTCTGGATACTGCTCTTGAATGCGTTCAAACCAGCCCAAGGCCTCAACGTATTTTCCTTGCTGGGCGAATCCGCGCCCGATCTGAAATAATGCATCCGAGGCGCTCGTACTATTCGGGAACCGGGCAATAAGAGCATCTAAATGCAATTTTGCCGCGGCAAAATCGCGGTTAAATTGATAGATACTCGCACGCCTCAAATGTTCCGATTCTGATAGATCGGGGGCCCTCCTCCCGAAGTTTTCCAGGCCTCCGTCCAAAAGATCAAGGCCCATCGCCGCCGTTTGTGCAACGTCGTCCGGTTGGGCGGAATTTGGTGTTTTGTCGATGAGATCGGTAAAAAGTTCGCGGGCGAGATCAGATTTTCCCGACCGCAGGTAAGCCTCGGCCAGCAGTCCCTGATTTTCACGGGCGGCAGAGTTCTCGGCTGTCTTGGAAACCAAAGGGGCGTCCGTCTTGATACGTGTCGTCAATATTCGGATGGTCTCGTCGTAGTTTCCACATTCAAAATTGTTCCGGGCGATGCGTTGATTGACCCCCTGCGACAATAAACTACCGGGGTAAAATAGCAGTATCCGTTTCAACAAGATACGCTCGAGCAATAGGTTGCCGGTCGAACGGGCGATCTGCGACATGTGTGAAAGGGCATAGGCTCCTAATACGGAATCGCGGTCGACGAGGCTTTGGTACATTCCCATCGCGAGTCCCAAACGGCCGCTCGATTCCGCGATTCGGGCCAGCAGATAATCATAATCATTGGCAAAAAAGTCCTCCGGGCCGTTTTTCTGAAGGGTTTGCAGTTCGGTTATCGCGTTTGAATAGTCTCGTGCTTCGACCGAAATGATGACCCTTTTATGAAAGTCGCTCGCGGGTTGCGAACTCGCGATGAGGCAGAGATACGCGATCAGAATCATCACACCAAATAGACGTTTCATTAACACAATTTTAGCAAAGTTTTTATGTTTCCTGTAAAATTAGGTGTTAAGAGCTATGACAGCAAGAATTTTGAACGGAAAGGCGATCGCGGATGAGATAAAACTCGAGATTAAAGCGGAGGTTGATGCTTTAAAAAGCGAATTCGCGTTTAGCCCGTGCCTTGCAGCAGTTCGCGTCGGGCTCGATCCGGCGTCGGAGGTTTACGTCAGCAACAAGATAAGAACCGCTGCCGAACTCGGCATCATTTCCGAGCATCATCATCTACCTGCTGAAACGAGCCACGAGGAACTGCTCGCTCTTGTTCGCGATCTCAACGCGAACAATGACGTTGACGGCATCCTTGTCCAACTGCCTCTGCCCAAACATATAAACGAACGCGAGATCCTTGAGGCGATAGATCCCGCTAAGGATGTTGACGGATTTCACCCGGTAAATGTCGGGAAGCTCTCGCTCGGCTATCCGTCGCTTGTGCCGTGTACGCCCGCCGGCGTCGTCGAGATATTGAAACGATCCGATATCGAGATCGCAGGCAAACACGCTGTGATCGTCGGCCGGAGCAACATCGTCGGCAAGCCGCTCGCGATGTTGCTGCTAAAGGACAACGCGACGGTCACGATCTGCCATTCGCGAACCGCAGATCTCGCCGGGGTGACGCAGCGGGCTGACATTCTGGTCGCCGCGATCGGCAGAGCAGGCTTTATCCGCGGCGAACATATTCGCGAAGGCTCGACAGTTATAGACGTTGGGATAAATCGCCTGACTGACCCAGCCGCCGCAAATGAGTTTTTTGACGGCGAAGAACTAGCAAAACGTCTGAACGCTATCGAAACACGCGGTGCGACGCTGGTCGGCGACGTAAATCCAAAGGAAGCAATGGAAAAAGCCGCGAACCTTACACCGGTGCCCGGCGGCGTCGGCTTGATGACGATCGCGATGCTGATGAAAAACACAGTCACGGCTGCGAAGATCAGGAGAAAAATTTAACGCAAAGACGCTAAGCCGCTAAGACGCGAAGTTATACTTTATTCCTTGCGTCTCTGCATCTTGGCCACTTTGGGTTGAAAAACCACAAATATGAACTTTGAAGAATATCAATCCGAAGCGCGGCAAACGGCTCTTTATCCTCGCCGAATGGAAAACCTCGAATACCCGACTCTCGGCCTCGCCGGCGAGGCGGGCGAGGTCGCCAATATTGTCAAAAAGATCCAACGCGATCACGGCGGTGTGATCACGGACGAGACGCGCGGAAAGCTGCTCGACGAGCTTGGCGATGTGCTCTGGTACATATCCGCGTGTGCCGATGAGCTTGGGCTAACTCTCACAGAGGTCGCGGAATACAACGTCCAAAAACTCGCAAAGCGACACGGAAGATAACTAAAAACGGAAAACGGAAAATGGAAAATAAAGAAAATGCACTGAAGACGAAATCATATGATTTTGCCCTGAGGATCGTTAAACTTTATAAACATTTGTCAGAGACGAACTACAAAAACTTCTGACAGTTTCGCTGAAGACTTCTAAGGCAAACAGATGAATTTTCCATTTTCCATTTTCCGTTTTCCATTATGCTAAAAGTCGGATTAACGGGCTCGATCGCCGTCGGCAAATCCTTTGTTTGCGAATGCCTTCGCGAACTTGGTTGTTACGTGCTCGATGCCGACCAGACCGCCCGTGATGTAGTCGCGAAAGGCACCCCAGGACTCGCCGGGATCATCAAACAATTTGGCTATGGCGTCTTGCAGCCCGATGGCGAGCTTGACCGCAAAAAGCTCGGTGCCATTGTGTTTGCGGACCAAGCCAAACGCGAACTGCTCAATTCCATCGTTCATCCGGGCGTGATCGAGGCACAGAATGCGTGGATACACAGTATCGAAAAGCATGACCCTGACGGCATCGCCGTCATCGATGCCGCGTTGATGATCGAAACCGGAGGTTACAAACGTTTTAACAAATTGATTGTCGTGTGGTGCGAACCTGCGATACAATTGAGCCGGTTGATGTTACGCAATAATTTGAGTGAGTCTGAGGCCAAAATGCGTATCGATTCCCAAATGCCGCAGGATGAAAAAAAGCGTTTAGCCGATTATCTTATCGATACGACCAAGGGGTTTGACGACACGAGGCGACAGTCAGAAGAGGTAGTTGCCCGGTTGAGACACGCTTCGCCCTAAGACGGATGTCATTTTTGCAAAAACACTTTGCTTCCACACGATTGTCGGTTCGCGTGCTTTTTACCGCGGCGTTCGCCCTCACTCTTTCCTGTTCGCAAATACAAAAACCCGCCGCCGAACCTTTCTATGCTGTCACGCCGCCGCCGCCTAAACAGGAATTTCGCTGGAGTAACGGCAAAATGCCAAAGAGCTTTGACCCCGCGCGGGCGGCAGCCGCACCTGAGACTGACGTGGTCCGAGCCATATTTGAGGGTTTGACCGAGATCAATTCTCAAAAACTCGAGGCTGTTCCCGCCGCCGCGGAAAAGTGGACCTCGTCCGAAGACCTACGCGTTTGGACATTCCAACTTCGTAAAGACGCCCGCTGGTCTAACGGCAAACGCGTTACGGCGGGAGATTTTGTTGGGTCTTGGAAGCGGTTGGCGGGCGAAAAAACGGCTCATCGCGACCTCATCCAAAATATCGTCGGGTTGAAAACCGAGAAGCCAGTATCTCCAGCGATCGACGCGACCGACTTTCAACACGCTCCGGCCAAAACGGCTGATTCGGCGCTCCAAAGCTTACAAGCCAATTCGAACGCGGCGGCTAAGCATCCCGAACAACATCCCGCCGCGGAGCCGGAAGCAAAAACCGGCGAGCAAAGACCGGACGACACATCTGCCCCGAAAACGATAGGTGTCGTAGCGGTCAACGATCTGACGCTGAAAGTCACCCTTGAGCTGCCGGACAAAGACTTTCCAAAACTTGTCGCTAACCCGATCTTTCGCCCTATTTACGGTGACGGGAAAGAGTTTGAGACGGACCCGCTCGATTCGGGTATCGTGACCAACGGCGCGTTTGCCGTCGCCGACGCCGGCAAGGATGGCGTCGTGCTTGACCGTTCGGATACATATTGGAACAAGGCCGCGGTGAGTCTCGAGCATGTCCGCTTCGTACCGAAAGGCACGGCCGAAGCCGCACTCGACTCTTACAAAAAAGGTGAGATAGACGCGGTGACCAATGCCGATTTTGAGCCGTTAGCGCTAAAGCTGCTCGCGCCGTTTGAGGACTTTAGGCAGACACGGCACAGCGCCTTGAATTTTTACGAGTTCAACATTAAGAATGCTCCCTTCTCCGACCGCCGCGTCCGAGAGGCCCTCGCGATCGGCATCGACCGCGAACGCCTGACCGACGGCGAGCTTGAAGGCACGTCCCAACCCGCAACCGCATTTTTGCCTTTTAGCAATGACGATCCTGAGCAATTGTCGCTCGATGTCGAAAAGGCCCGTTCGCTGCTCGAAAAAGCCGGTTACCCCGGCGGCCAGAATTTTCCGCCGATCCGCCTCGTCGTTAACCGCAATGACACGCAGCAGCGCATCGCCCGCACGGTCGCCCGGATGTGGAAGCAAAATCTAAACCTTGACACCCAGATCATCGTAAAAGAAACGTCCGAATTAGAGGCCGTCAAAGCGGCCGGTGAATACGATCTGATGCGGCGCGGAGTGGTCCTGCCGACGATCGACGAGATGGCCTGCCTTACCTCGGTTTTCGGCTCGGTTGTGAAAAGCGTTGAGGTGCCGGCAAAGGAAACGAAGCCCGGCGAGATGCCCATTGGCGTCGAAAGCGAACCTCCGCCGATCAGAAAAGGCGGGCCGTCGGAAACGGATCCAACGAGTGAACCTATCGCCGGCGAGCCGGCAAAACCTTTGACGCTTTTGACGGAGGAGGACGCGATCTTTGAGCTAAACGCGATCCCGTTGTATTTCCCAATGTCCTATTCGCTTGTTAAGCCTTACGTTAAGGGGTTTGAAATAAACGGCCTCGACGCGGTCTCGCTCAAGGACGTGAGCATCGATAGTAGTTGGCAACCAAGGTAGCAGGCGGTTAGATCGTAGCCATGATTTGCTTTATTGGCCGATTCGGATTAACTTTTTCACACGCTCTCCGCGTGCCCTGACCTCAGGGCATTTCGACCGCAACTGTTTTGGAGTTTCAAAATATGGCAGGACGAAATTTTGGCCGATCTCAAATACTTCTCGGTTTCGTCGTATTGTGTTCATTCATTACGGGCTGCTCGACATCGGCTAATAGCAAATATTTTGGCAGGACAGTAGCACCCAAAGACAACGTTTTACGTTATGTCACCGGCTCGGAACCCGAGACGCTTGACCCGCAGGTTTCCTCCGGCCAGCCGGAGGCTCGGATCTACATGGCGATCTTTGAGGGACTCGTCGAATACGGCCCGAAAAATATGCAGCCCATCCCGGCGATCGCAAAAAGCTGGGAGATCAGCCCGAATGTTGACGAATTTGTCTTTCACCTCCGCGACAACGCCAAGTGGAGCGACGGCACCCCGATCACTGCAAATGATTTTGTCTACAGCTTTCGCCGCGGGTTTGACCCCGCAACTCTTTCGACATCGACTGAGCTTGGATTTTTTATTCGTTACGCTGAGCAATTTAATACCGGGCAGGTTTTTGTAAGAAAGAATGGCGAGTTTTTACTCAAAAAGGATTTTGGCGCTGACGCGGTAAAGCCCTCGCCGGTGTTTGGCCCCGATACTGAGTTTAATAGGTTCCTGCATTCGCCGACTCGTCTTACGCTCGACGGCAGTGAAAAGAAACGCGCCAAAGCCCTGGATGCGGACCCCAAACTAAAGGCAGCCGTCGACGGTGCCGAGCTTGTACCTGTCACATCAAAAGATATCGGTGTCGAGGCTATTGACGATCACACGCTTCGGATCACTCTGCGGCAATCCGCTCCATTCTTTGTTGGGTTGCTTGCTCATCAGCTTTTTCGTCTTGTGCCGCAAAAGTCGATCGATAAATGGGGCAAAGATTGGATCAGGCCTGAGCATATATTGACCTGCGGGCCTTTTAAGGTGAAAGATTATCGCCCATATGACTCGCTCGAGCTACGAAAGGATCCGAATTATTGGGACGCGGCAAATGTTCATCTGGACGGTTTGGATTTTTATCCGGTCGAAGATAACGCGACTATCTTAAACCTCTATAAGGCGGGTTCGGTCGACGCGTTTCTCAATCATACCGTTCTCACGTCCTGGATCGAGCAGGTCCAGTCGTTCAGGGACGAGTACATGAATTTCCCTGAGAATGCGACCGCCTACTACAGCATGAATGTGACCAAGCCGCCTTTCAACGATCTAAAGGTGCGCAAGGCTTTTGCGATGGCGGTAGACAATGTCGCACTTTCCAATTTTCGCAAGGTCACAAAACCGCTCTATAGGATAACCCCGTCTGGAATTTTCCCCGAATATGACAAAGCCTATGAAAAGGTCAGCGAAGAGATCCGCAATGAACGAAAGATCAGCCCTGAGGATTGGGTAAAATACGGGAAATTTAATGCCGAGCAGGCACGGAAGACTCTGACCGAGGCCGGCTTTCCTGTTCAAAAAGATGGCACCGGTTATTCGTGCCCGACATTTCCGACCGACAAGGTCTCGGTAACCTTTAACACCAACGAGAACAACCGAGCTATCGCCGAATTTGTCCAGGCTCAATGGCGGCAAAATCTTGGGATAACTATTCCGCTCAAGAGCCAGGAATTCAAAACGTTTCTCGCCGAACGTCACGAGGTCCAATATGCCGGCATAGCGCAGAGCCTATGGTCGGGCGACTATATGGACCCATACACTTTTTTGGGCCTGCACTACGGCTATCCTAATAATGGAGATACTGGCTTTAACGACACAAAGTACAACAAGATGCTCGACGATGCCAATGCTCAACTCGATCCAACAAAAAGGAACGAGATGCTTGCTCGTGCCGAGTTTTATCTGATGGACCAGCAGCCATCGATCCCCTTGACGATAAACGCGACGAACTGGATGAAAAAGCCATACGTTAAAGGGATGTATCCAAATCCCGGGACGCTGATGCCGTGGAAATTTGTCTATATCGAACAGGATCCGGCCAAATGGGACAAGAACCTTGAAAACCTTTTGACCGAGTCGGACCCGCTGGTTGATAAACAATTGCAGGACCTTGTGGTTACGCAAATAGTGGCGAAGAGACCCGAATAAAGATGCTTAGTTTCATCATCCGCAGATTGCTGATAATTATTCCGATGGCTCTGCTCGTAGTGACGCTGACGTGGGCGCTAGTGCGTATCGCACCCGGTAATTTTTATTCGGGTGAAAAGAAGCTACCGCCTGCGGTCGAGGCAAAGATCCGCGAAAACTACGGCCTGGATAAACCCTGGTACACCCAATACGGGATGCTGATGTCACGTATGATACGCGGAGATTTTGGCGATTCCCTCAAATATAAAGGACAGGCCGTAAATGAGATCATCATGAGGCATCTGCCCTATTCGATGATACTCGGGCTGCTCGGATATTTGCTCGCGTTGTTGATCGGGATGAATGCCGGCATCATCGCCGCGTTAAAGCAGAATTCGCCTTTTGACTACGGCTCGATGTCGCTTGCGATGATCGGCCTGTCGGTGCCCAATTTTGTCCTCGGGCCGTTATTTGTATTGGTTTTTGCGTTTTGGTTCTACTGGCTGCCCCCGGCACGTTGGGGCGGCATAACAGGATTGATACTTCCGGTTGTCACGCTCTCGGCGGTTTATGCCGCTTATATTGCCCGCCTGACGCGCGCCGGTATGCTCGAGGTAATGCGTTCGGACTATATCCGCACCGCTCGTGCAAAAGGCCTGGACGAAAAGACGATCCTTAGACGGCACGCCATCCGCGCCGGTATCATCCCTGTCCTGTCATTCACCGGACCCGCACTTGCCGGGCTGTTGGCGGGCACTGTGGTTGTCGAGCGGGTCTTTGCGATACCGGGTCTCGGCAACATCTTTATCCAGTCAGTACTTAACCGTGACGAGACGCTGACGCTAGGTATAGTGGCCTTTCTGTCGATCTTTATTATGGTGTTCAACTTGGCGGTGGATGTGGGGTACAAGGTTTTAGATCCGCGAATTCGTTTCGAATAGATCTTATGGGCGAGAATATCGAGATCGTAAAGGGAGCTTCGCTTTGGCGGGATGCGTGGCGGCGCCTGCGCCGCAATAAGCTCGCGATGTTTGGCCTCTGCGTGCTCGCATTTATGCTCGTCGCGGTCATTGTCGGCCCGGTTATCTTGACCTGGGCGACCGGCGCCACATTTGACTATATCCCTACCGACAACGATCTGGTCAAGACGATGCCGCCATCGCTTGGGCATCTGATGGGAACCGACGATGCGGGTCGCGATATTTTGGCCCGCGTACTCCAGGGCGGACGAATCAGTTTGATGGTCGGTATTATTTCGACGACCGTTTCGCTTATCATCGGCGTCTCGTACGGTGCTACTGCCGGATATATCGGCGGCCGCGTCGACAATGTGATGATGCGTTTCGTCGATGTTCTCTATTCGATACCGTATATTTTGATCGTCATAGTCTTACTGTCCGTTTTTGGCGGGCCGAGTACACCGGATTGGATCAAGTGGCTCTCGGCAAAGCTCGGTGGGGCGGGCAATCAAGGGTTGAGCCAGATATTTCTCTTGTTTTTTGCCCTTGGGCTGGTCTCGTGGCTGACGATGGCACGGGTCGTTCGCGGGCAGATACTGTCCTTAAAGAACCAGGAATTTGTGCTGGCGGCAAAGGCGACGGGCGTATCGACATTCGGCATAATATTCCGCCATTTGGTGCCAAACGCCCTCGGCCCCGTGATCGTTTATGCGACCTTGACGGTACCAAGCGTTATGCTTACCGAGGCATTCCTCTCGTTTCTCGGGCTTGGAGTGCAGGCACCGTTTGCCTCATGGGGCAGCCTTGCCGCCGACGGTATCAAGAACATAGCGATATTCCCGTGGCAGCTTATTTTCCCGGGCGTGACGATGGCTCTGACGCTGTTTTCATTAAACTTTTTGGGTGACGGCCTGCGTGACGCACTCGACCCGCAGACGAGAAAATTTTGAGGCTTTTATGATCACCGCAGAAATTACGATCTCAAAAGAGCAGTTGCTGAGCTTTACCCAGCCAATGCAGTTTATCGGCATCGACTGGGAAACTTACGAAGAAATTTCAGAAGAAATGGGGGAATCACATCTTCAAATTACCTTTAACAATGGGACGCTAACGGTTATGCCTATTACGGAACTCCATGAACTCCTTAAGAGCCTTTTACATAATTTTGTAACTTTCACAGGAATGCTTTTGCGGAGGAATATCATTCCAACCGGCCAAGCTACAATGCGATTAAAAAGCAGGAAACTCGCGGTCGAACCGGATTTGTCCTTTTTCGTTCAGAATGCTGACAACCACCAACTAAAAAGAAATGTTCCGAATGAGCTTGAAACCCCGCCGGATATAGTTGTCGAAATCGATTTTTATCACCTGTCGGATAGTAAGTTTGAGATCTATAGTGAATTTGGAGTTCCTGAGTTTTGGCAGTATCAAGACGAAAAATTGAAGATCTTTGAATTGGCGGAAAATGGAGAATACAAGGAAACCGAACGCAGCGGTCAGTTGCCGATCTTAACAAGCTCTGTCTTGACCGAATTCATGGATCGCGGACAAAACGAAGAACAATTCAAGGTTTTAACCGATTTTCAAACCTGGCTCGAAGAGAATAAATGAGCGAAAATAACAGCACAATCTTGTCAGTTGATGGCCTCAAAACCTATTTTCATACTGAGGATGGTGTGGTTAAGGCCGTTGACGGCGTTACTTTTGAGTTGAAAAAGGGCGAAACGCTTGGGATCGTAGGCGAATCGGGCAGCGGCAAATCGGTGGCCAATCTGTCGATCATGCGGCTGATCCAGGAACCGCCGGGGGAGATCGTTGACGGCAAGATCACTTTTGACGGCATCGACGTCCGCAGCCTTTCAATCAACGATGTGCGAAAGATACGGGGCAAACGTATCGCGATGATCTTTCAGGATCCGATGACGTCGCTCAATCCGTTCCTAAAGATCTCAAAGCAGTTGATGGAGGTGACTCAGCTTCATCTCGGCCATAATAAACAGCAAGCTCGCGAACATGCGATAAAGATGCTGAAATTAGTCGGCATATCCGATGCTGAGGATCGGATTGAATGCTATGCGCACGAATTTTCGGGCGGTATGCGGCAGCGTGTGATGATAGCGATGGCCTTAAGCTGTGACCCTGAATTGCTCATTGCCGATGAGCCCACCACCGCACTCGACGTGACGATTCAGGCGCAAATACTCGAGCTGATCAAGGACCTTAAGGCCCGCATGGGCACGAGCGTTATCCTCATCACGCACGATCTCGGCGTGGTCGCCGGGATGACCGAAAAGATCATAGTGATGTACGCCGGGAAAGTTTTTGAACAGGCCACGACCAAGGATATATTTGCGACACCGGCCAATCCGTACACAAAAGGCCTGCTCCGCAGCGTTCCAGATCCGGCACACGAACAGGGCAAAGAACTCTACCAAATCCCCGGTTTGCCGCCGGACGTTGCCCATTTGCCGCCGGGCTGCCCGTTTGCCCCGCGTTGCGAAAGGGCGGCCGATCTATGCCGTACGGAGTTTCCGCCATTTGTACAGATCAATGAAAATCACCATTCGCTCTGTCATTTTGCGGACGAGGTCTACGAGGAGTCGACAAAGGAATCATCAACCGCGAAAGGGATGAAATGACGCTAAAACAGAAGCGGTTTTATTTCGCACCTTTCGTATTTTTCGCGGTTAAGTACTAATGGAAGAAAACGGAAATACATTGATCTCTCTGCAAGACCTGGAAGTCCATTACCGCTCCGGCGGTGGCCTGCTCCGTGCCTCAAAGGTGGTGAAAGCGGTAGACGGCGTTTCGCTTGACATCAAGCGGGGCGAAACTTTGGGACTGGTCGGTGAATCGGGGTGCGGGAAATCGACTCTGGGCAAAGCAATTCTCCGCCTCACTGAGCCGACCGGCGGCAAGGTCTTCTATAACGGCAAAGACCTCGCAAGCCTGCAAGCCTCGGCCATGCGAGACCAGCGAAGGCATCTTCAGATGATATTTCAAGACCCGTACGCGAGCTTAAATCCGCGAATGACCGTCGGTAACATCATCGGTGAGCCGATCCGCACCTTTGGCCTCGCAAATGGCTCGGTCGAGACGCGTGTGCAGGACCTGATGGAGACGGTTGGCCTGAGCCGCCGCTTTATTAAACGGTACCCGCACGAGTTTTCCGGCGGCCAACGACAGCGGATCGGCATAGCCCGGGCGCTCGCGGTAGATCCGGAGTTCATCGTCGCCGACGAACCGATCTCGGCTCTCGACGTTTCGATTCAGGCCCAGATAATGAACCTGATGGAGCGTCTCCAAGCGGAAAAGAATTTGACGTATCTCTTTATTTCGCATGACCTCCGGGCCGTACGGCACCTGTCGGACCGCGTAGCTGTGATGTACCTCGGTCGCATCGTCGAGCTGGCCGACGGTAAAGAAATTTACCGCGACCCGCTCATGCCTTACACCAAAGCCCTTATCTCCGCGGTACCGGTTCCGGATCCCGAGATCGAGGCCAAACGAACGCGTATTATCCTCAAGGGTGACGTCCCGTCGCCAATAAATCCGCCGTCGGGCTGTCATTTTCACACCCGCTGCCCGTACGTGATCGACGCCTGCATAAAAACTGTTCCCCAGCTTGTACAGATCAAGCCCGCACACTTTGCGGCATGCATCCGCATTTCCCCCGAGCATCCTGAAATCGAAGCAAACGCTGCCGCAAACTTTGGTGCAATAGAGGGGTAGAGACTATTTTAAAGCCGGGCCCGTGCGGTAGCGGTCTAGGATGGACGCAACGTATTTTTGCGTGGAGGCGATATTTATGCGTGAGACGAAGTCAGTTTCGGAGAGGATGTCTGGGTTGGCGTCGCGGGTCCATTCAGCCACGCGACTCGGACCGGCGTTGTAGGCAGCGAGCGTCATGGCCGTCTCACTAGGGCGTCCCCGATACGGTTCGCGGAGCTTTTCCAGATACCAGCAGCCCGCCTGAATGTTTCGTTCGGGATCGGCTAGAAATTCGTTGACGTTTTCTGATGCCTGTTTTTCGTATTCCTTGAGGCCCGTTTCCTTCGCCCATTCGCGGGCGACGGCAGGTGTCACCTGCATCAAGCCGACCTCGTCTGCGGCCCCGATCTTCCACGCCCGAAAGTAGGTTTCCTCATAAATCAGGCTCCAAACAAGTTTCTCGTCCAGCCGGTACACTCTAGCTTGCCGCGTAATAAGTTCGTCGTAACGGTGGACCCAATAATCGGGAAAGAACAGATAAGCCGCACCGCCAAGCGATGCCAAAATTATCAGTACTGATATAAGGTAGCGAAACATAGGAACATTTGTCAGTCGTCAGCTGTCAGTCGTATGGGCTAGCTTTTTGTTAGCTTGATGCCTTTCGTTTTCTTTGCTCCGAGAGACATCCGCTTTCTGGGCGGGCGTATCCCCGTTTGCCAACGATGTATCCGGCGCAACACCAGCGGGCGTATCCCCGGCGCGAACGCGCTCCGCAAACAGCTCGACATCATAATCCGCTTCGAGAGCCATCTCGCAGCGAATCTCAAGCAGGATCTCTAAAAACTTGGGTCGTCGATACATAAGCCGTTACAGAAACAATTGTTTACTGTCCGCTAGGTTTCGTCAACCTCAAAGTATTTTGTCTATTGGATCAGCGTCGCGGTCGGTATGTCGCTAAATTGCGTCCGAAGCATTTCGCGCGGTTTATTTTCGGCAAGAAATTCGAGGAGATTTTCGAAACCCATTGGTTCGGCAAACAGAAATCCTTGGCCGCTTTCGCATGCGAGAGAGTTGAGGACCGCTAATTGCGCCTCGGTTTCGATACCCTCGGCCACAACCTTAAGGCCGAGATTTCGTGCCAGCGTGACGATCGCCCGGACAATTTCGTCGTTGTTGCCCTGATCGTCGATCATCGATACAAATGTGCGGTCGATCTTAAGTGCCGACACCGGAAGCTTTCTCAAATAACCGAGATTTGAATATCCGGTGCCAAAATCGTCGATATTTATCTCGATCCCGCTATCACGCAGTTGATTGAGCATCTGCACCGCTCGTTCATGATGTTCAAAAAATACTGACTCGGTGATCTCAAGTTTGAGGTTGCCCGGAGAAAATCCGGTTTCGATAAGTATATCCCGGATGTTTTTGACAAGCGTGTTTTGGCTAAACTGACGGCATGACAGATTTATGCTGACCGGCAGATTTCGGCCATTGACGCCGCTATCTGCCAACGACCCGATCTCACGGCAGGCCCGTCGAAGCAACTGTTCGCACAGTTTGTCGATCAAGCCGATCTCCTCCGCAAGCGGTATGAATTTGGTTGGCGAAATGTGTCCTATTTCCGCGTGGTGCCACCGGGCGAGTGATTCGAGGCCCTCGATCGCTCCGGTTTTTAGGTCATAGATCGGTTGGTAAAAAACGAGTATCTCTTCGCGCTCTACCGCCCGGCGCAGGTCCGTCTCGAGCTTAAGCGTTTCTTTAGCAACGCGGTGCATAGCCTCGTCAAAAACCTCATGTCTTGCTTTGCCCGCCCGTTTTGCCTGATACATTGCCGTATCGGCATCGCGCATCATGTCTTCTGACGATTCATGCTTGTCGGAGGCGTGTAAAATACCAATACTGGCCGAACTGTAAACCTCGTGCCCGCTCAGGTCAAACGGCATGCTAAATTTCTGCTGAATGCGCTCAGCGATGCGGACGACCTCACCAACCTCGTATTTTCCTTCGACCAGAATCGTAAACTCATCACCGCCAAGACGGGCCACCGTGTCGGAGGGACGCATGCATTCGCCAAGACGGCAGGCTATGGCCTTTAACAATTGATCCCCGATCAAATGGCCCAAACTGTCGTTAACATACTTGAATCGATCAAGATCGATAAAGAGAATGCTCGCCTTATATCCGTCGATCTCCCGCGTTTTTTCTAGTGCCGCTTTCAGACGCGTCATAAAGACGGACCGATTCGGCAGACCGGTCAAAGCATCGTGCGTGGCGTCGTGCTGCAGTTTTTCCTCGGCACTCTTTTTGTCCGTAATATCTTGTATCTGAAAGATGAGGTTTGGCTGGGTCGATTTAGTATCGTGGGCAGCCGATACGCTCCATGAGGTCCACACGATCCGGCCCGTTTTATGGATATAGCGCTGCTCCATCTGGCAATTTGCGATTTTACCGGAAAGCAGTTCGTGAACCTTGACAAGGGTCAGGCCGAGATCATCCGGCAATGTGATCGCTTGAAAATCCATCGCGAGTAGATCTTTTTCGGTATAACCGAGGATACCGGTCAACGCCTGATTGACCTTGAGCCACGCACCATTAGGGGCCAGCAAACCGATACCGATGGGCGCATAATCAAAGGCACTGCGAAAACGTTCCTCCGATTCGCGAAGTGCCTCCGCCTGATCCTCGAGTATCTTTGCATATTGCTCCGCCTGCTCGGCCTGCTGTATCGAGATCTCGATATTTTTCATGTACATCCGATAGCTCAGAAATACAAAAAAAATCACCGGAAACGTCGCAAAAATGACGCCTATGCCCGCCGAATCTGAAAGCTGTGTCAAAACTCCGGCTCCGATCGCTCCGACAAAGTACGAGAAAAATGTCCAGATATATTTGGATTTCCACGTTTCCCACAGCGGCAACGCACTTTTTAGTGCATCGTAGATCGCGGCCAGAGATGTATTGACCGCAAATTGCCCCATCGCCATTATTGAGAGTGCGACCACAAAACTTGTAAGGTTGCCCGCCTGACCGTGGAGCTGCTCAGGCGTGTAAAGCCCCGCACCTTTTAGAAAGGTAAATACCAGTGTCGTAGAAATGGCGACCGCAGAGGCGTTAAAAAAAACTGTGATCTTGCGGTTGCAAAATCTCCACGACGAAACAAAAGCCTCGACCGCCGAGAGGATGATCGCAAATTCCCCGCCGTATAAAAGGATGGTAAGAAAAATGAACGTGTCCGAAACTGCAATGTGCGATTTGAATCGCGGTATCGGTATCGTGATCCGCGAACCGACTATCACGGTCAATGCAGCCAACACCGGCAGATAAACATCAGCGCGTTCGACCGGCAAACGGAAAACCGCCGCGATCAGGCATAGTGCGCCTAGTATTATCACGGTCATCATGTACCGGTTTGCGGATCTCAGTTCGCTCATATCTTACGATCAGAGGAGACGGAGCCTATCTTCGTTTGGAGGAGGTAGTTGAAACGAGAGGTCGGACTCGATTGGAAAGCGTGGCGCTACTTTGTAAAAATGGACAAAGCCGGGCTTGCGTATACAAACCCAGCTCTATTATGCCCACGTTAAATCTTTTTGTCCAGCATTAAATCGCACTAAACAAACAGCGTTGTGCAAGTGTCCGTGTTCTTGTAGCCGGCTTTGAAAAAGCTTTTGTGTGCTCCTTCAAAATCGACATTGCTGAGCAGACAGATGTTCTCGACGCGGTTCAACAGTTGTAAAGACAACACCGCTAAACACTCTGAACCGATGTTGCGGCCGCGATACTTCTCGTCGACGTAAACGCCTTCGAGATAGATGACATCTTCGGTTTCGGCGATGATGTCGGCCTTAAAGACAAGCTGATCACCGTCGGTCACGACGAATACGCGGTTCTTTTCGATGCGGCGGGCGACACGCTTGAGAAAGCCCTCGCGGTCTTTGATCATTGGATCGACGCCGCATTCGATAAAGGCGACCTCGGCCTGGGCCTCGGCCACCGGCAGCAGATGCTCCATCGTCGCATTCTCGATCTGCCATTCGCTTTTCTGAACAGCGAAGGGAAACGCGATCTCGAACAAATTTTCGGTGCAGGTCAGGCGAGGCTCAGTCAAGCCGTCGGTCAGATGCTGCCAGAAAGTCTCGGCCGCGTTACCACTCGACATTATCAAGTGGATCGGCGTTTGTGCCGTTCTGGCTGTGATCGCAAGGTTCTTGAGGGCCTTTTCCGAGCGGGCTTCGACAAGCGTTGAGTGACCGATCAAAGCAACTCCTTCGAGCACGCCGGATATATTCCGGTAACCGTAGAATTTGCCTCTGTTAAGGTCGCTCACGATACCGTTGTCAACGATAAAGCTCGACATCACCACCGTGTGAACCGGCCTGAAGCCAAGGAAATTCAGAACTTCCTTTGTGTCTTCCTGTCGCAGTTCGCTGACTCTCGTCAGATCCGGAGCGACCATCAGATGCGGCGGGATCTCGTATCGCGATGTTTTGTTTGTATTTGCAGTATTTAGATGTAGCATTTTGTTTATCCTCCTTATTACATGTATTTGCTACTGTTACTGCATTCCCGGTGTATTATCTCCCAATAAAACGCTGTCACCGACGAGTACGCCGTCGCCGACTAGCACGCCGTCACCGACGAGTACGCCGTCACCGACGAGTACACCATCACCGACAAGCACGCCGTTACTTAGAAGTGCACTGTCACCGACCAAAACACCATCTCCGACCAGCACGCCGTCACCGACCAGCACGCCATACGAAAGGTAGGTTGTGCCTCCTCCAAAAGCGGAGCCGTTGCTGGTGATCACGTTGCGGTTTACTGTCAAACCGGTCGTAAAGAACGACGTCGTATTAAGGGAATATGCTCCGGCCGCGAAGTTGACTCCGTTACCGACGATATTCTCACGCTTGTACACAGTCTGGAACTGCGACACCAAATTCGCACCGGTGTGGAATGTGTATTTTCCTGTAACGAGCTGCGCCCACGGGAAAGTGGCACCGCCGATCGTTGATGTCGCTGTCGGCATCAGCCAGCCGGCCGGAACGGTCGCCGTACCCTTTGAGAGGGTCTGGAAATCAACATCCGTCCTGAGCGTTCTTGCTAATCGCATCGCGCCGTCTATATTGAGTTGGCCTGCACCCTGCTCGTACGTATTCGCTCCGCTGATCGGCTGCGCCGAGTACTGTAGGATCATCCGGATCATGCCCGGAGTTAGATTGGGGTTGATCTCAAGTAACATAGCAGCGGCACCGGCAGCTATCGGAGTGGACATCGACGATCCGCTCATATACATATCAGAGTCCGCGCCGTTCGTCGCATCCAGCGAAAGCGAAGGAATAATAGTGGCCAAAAGGTTATTTGGAGACTTGTACGACACAAGCTTGTTTCCGGGTGCAACCAGGTCGGGCTTGATCAGATTGTCATACACCTTGGTTCCGGTAGTTGTCTTAAAGTAGGAGCGTGTCGGGCCATGCGAGCTGTAGGTCGCCATGGTATCGTCTGCCCGCGAGTTTGTCCCCATCGAATTACTTGCACCGACGGTTATCGCGTACGGGCTGTTGCCCGGAGAGTGGATCGAGCCGTATATCTTAGCTCCGGTGAGCGGGTTTTTCCCTAGATTTCCAGCGGCCGCAAAAACCACAACGCCGGCGTTTACAAGCTCCTTGACTTTTAGGGAAACTGGGTCGTTAGTAAAACTGTCAACCGCAATCGTTCCGAGGCTGAGATTAACGACCTTGATATTGTAGGCCGCTCGATTTGTAAGGATCCAGTTCAAGCCGTTTAGCAGGCTCGACGTGGAACCAATTCCGTAATCATTAAGTACCTTAACGCTTATGATCTTGGAGTCGTAAGCTACACCGCGATAGGCGTTGCTGCTGACGCTTGAATTTCCAGCTGCGAGGCCCGCAACGTGGGTTCCGTGTCCATAAACATCATTAGTAGTGGCCGAACTCGAAAAATTAACGTTTGCAACGATCCGTGAAGCTCCAGCGGCGTCTTTGAAACCGTTGTGAGCAGCATAAATACCAGAATCGACGATAGCGATGCCGACGTTTGTGCCGTCGCAGTTTGAGAAACCGGTTGCACAGCCACCTGTCGCACTCGTCCGCATTTGTGTTGCACCGGTCGTGTCCTCAACATGGCCCATCGACTGCGTCGGCCTATCAGGCGAAACGTAGTTCATCAAGCCGCTGGCCGAGAGAGCCTGAATGGTCGAGAGCGGCATATTCACGACGAGCGTGTCGTCTTTGCCGATACGGTCGGCAACGCGTGCCTGGCCGCTTGCAAGTAGTGAGCGAAGCGCTGCATTGTCGGCATCCTTTGCTTGCAATATAACGTCAACGCGTTTTTTGCCGCTCGGATCCTGAGCCATCATTTCTCGCAGATCCGGTGAGACGTTGTCGCCGCGATAGCCGCTGTCGCGATCCGTCGAATTACTGTCCTTGGCTGCTACGGCACTCTTGCCGTCGGCGATCAGAATGCCCGCGAAATACGCGGCGATCTCAGGCTGCGATTCAATCCGCTCGTCATAAGCGGCGGCCGAGCTACCGCCGATCATGACGAGTTTCCCTTCAGCAATCGAATCAAAAAACTTTGTATCTACGGCACCTGTGCCGACCAAATTGGTTAACTCATCGACGAATAGTATTGTTTGCCCATTCGAGGCTGCGACGTCTGCGATGATTGCGTCGACTATCTGTGCGACCTCCGCCTGTGAGCGTGCGTTTGAAAATAGAGCGTCAGTTTCGATTTTAAGAATGGTTTTACCCACGAGGTTTGCGGGAACCGACCCATTGGCGATTCGCAGGGCCGCCTGTTCGACGACAGACGTCTGAACCGCCTTGTCTTCATCGACAATGACTGGTTGGCGGACACCACCTTCGGCTAACATTTTGATAAGGCGAGATGTCTCGGCTTCAAAGCTTAGGTCCTCACGCAGGCGTCCTTCGCGGCCAAGCTGTGTCAGGTTAGTGGTGTATTTTGCCGTCGCAGCCGAAACCGTCACGGGGCTTGTTCGTTCGCCGCGAAGTGCTCCGACCGCAAATGCGTTCGTAAAAACAAACGACGCAACTATCGCGATCGCAGCGAACTTTCGTGTCGTTTCAAAACCAAATATTGAGATCTTCATAACTAATGGCTCCTTTTCCGGGGCTGAGAATATGCGGACTTTGCCGCTCGCGATTCTTATAACAAGAACCGTGCCATAGTGCTATGTGTTGCATTTACTAGAGTTAGCAGATTTTGGGAGTTTTTGTGGTGGATGGAATTCGGTCAAGCTGACTGAAAGAAGCGGTCAGGCTGAATGAAAATTGAGCGAAAAAAAAGGGAAGGCTTTCGGCCTTCCCCATTTCAGATCTGAAATTTGAAATATCAAACGTTAAGGATATCCACCAGTTCCTGGACAGCGGCGGCGCTCTTGTGAAGTGCGGTGCGTTCGTCGTTGGTGAGGTTGATCTCGATGATCTGTTCGACGCCGTTTTTGCCGAGCTTCACAGGAACGCCAACAAAAAGATTGCTGACGCCGTATTCGCCTTCGAGAAAGACCGCACAAGGCAGGATCTTCTTTTTGTCTTTAAGGATCGCCTCAGCCATCTCGACAGCTCCGAGGCTTGGTGCATAATATGCCGAACCGGTTTTGAGCAGACCGACGATCTCGGCTCCGCCGTTGGCGGTGCGAGCGAGGATCGCATCGAGCTTATCCTTGGCAATCAGCTCGGTGACTGGGATGCCGGCGCAGGTCGAATAACGCGGCAGCGGCACCATCGTGTCGCCGTGGCCGCCGAGCACAAATGCCGTGACATTTTCGACCGAGACGTTAAGCTCCTCGGCCAAAAAGCAACGCATACGGGCACTGTCGAGCACACCGGCCATTCCCATCACGCGATTTTTCGGAAAACCTGAGCGGCGAAATGCGACCTGCGTCATGGCGTCGAGCGGATTTGAAACGACTATAATAATAGAATTGGGGGAGTATTTTGCGACCTGATCCGTGACCTGACCGACAATGTCCGAATTGGTCTTAAGCAGGTCGTCGCGGCTCATCCCCGGCTTACGCGGCAGACCAGCGGTGATAATGACCACATCGGAATCCGCCGTTTCTTCGTAGCCGTTTGACCCGACCAATTTGACGTCAAAACCGTCGATCGGTGCCGCTTGAGCGAGATCGAGCGTTTTGCCCTGCGGCGTGCCCTCGACGATATCAACCAAAACGACGTCCGCAAGCTCCTTGCTCGCGATCCAGTGAGCGGCCGTCGCTCCGACATTACCCGCACCGACAACCGTAACTTTATTTCTTCCTGCAGCCATTTTTATACCTTCCTGTTTCGAAAATATTGAGCGTTATAAAAAAGATATTTTGTCACACCCGCCGCGAAACGGCAAAAGATGGGTTGCCTCGCACGCCATTTTGGTGCTAATTTGCTGTAAACCCTATGAGATATAAGTTAATACACATCGCGGCAATGGCCGTTCTGTTTTCACTTTGTGTGCAGGTGTTTGGCCAGGGAAATCCCGCGTCGTTTTCAGGCAAGCGTGTAAAGCGGATCGTTGTCCGCGGAGCAATGCTTGTTGACGGCAGCGGAAAGCCTGCGGCGGGGCCGTTTGATATAGTGGTCGAAAACGACATTATCACGCAGATCGCTTCGTTTGACCCGCGTGATGCCAAGGCAAGACGCCCCGAAAAGGGCGACCTTGAGATCGATGCGGCCGGCAAATATGTTTTGCCAGGGCTGATCGATCTGCACGCACATATTCATGAGGAACGCGCTGGTGTGCCGATGCCGGTCGAGTACTGCATGAAGATGTGGCTCGCAAGCGGCATCACTACCATCCGCGAGGCTTGGTCGGACAAGAGAATGCTCGCGTGGCGTGACCAGACGGCGGCAAATACACTTGCAGGTCCGCGTATATTTCCTTACGGCGGATTTCCCGCCCCTGATCTAACGACGCCTGAAAAGGTGCGACAGCGGGTTCGCGACCTCAAAGCCGCGGGCTACGACGGCATAAAGCTTTACACCATCGACCGCGACCTGATGGCGGCGATGATGGACGAGGCCCACAAACAAGGCCTCCGCGTGATGCATCATGTCGGTGTCGAAGAAACGAATGCATGGGACGACATTAAATTCGGAACGACCAGCATCGAGCATTGGTACGGGATCCCGGACGCGGCGATCGAGTCGGGACGGCAGAATTTTCCCGCGACGTATAATTACAACAACGAGGTCGACCGCTTTCGTTACGCCGGACGCCTGTGGCGAGAAGCTGACCCCGAGCGTCTCTCAAAAGTACTCGACGCGATGGTCGCGGCCGGTGTTGCATGGGACCCGACGCTCGATATTTACGACGCTTCTCGTGATCTGCAAAGGGCGCAGACAAATCCGGCGTTCGCCGATTTCCTGCACCCCGTGCTCGAAGATTATTTCCGCCCGAACCTGTCGAATCACGGCTCGTACTTTATCGGCTGGACCTCAACCGACGAAGCTTTCTGGAAAGAAAATTACCGTATCTGGATGAAAGCTCTGGTCGAGTTTGAAAAACGCGGCGGTGTGATCGGCACCGGCGACGACGCCGGGTTTATCTATCAGATGTACGGCTTTGGCCTCGTCCGCGAGCTTGAGCTGCAGCAGGAAGCTGGTTTTCACCCGCTCAAAGTTATCCAGCACGCGACCAGCAACGGAGCAAAAATTCTCGGCAAAGAAGACACGCTTGGCCGCATTCGCGTCGGTTACAAAGCCGACCTGATCGTCGTCAACGGCAATCCGCTTGAAAATTTCAAAGTGCTATATCCAAACGGAACCGACGAAATTCGCGACGGCAAAGTCGTTCGGGGCGGCGGCATCGAATGGACGATAAAGGACGGTATTCCGTTCCACGTACCGACCGTCTCGGCAGAGATCAAAGCGATGGTGAAAAAGGCGCAAGGGGCAAAGGCAAGATGATCACTCCTGGACTGGAGCGCAGGCGTCCCGCCTGCAAACGACTCGAAGCGGCGTGAATCCATGCAGATAAAAGGCGACTACAATTTTCAACCAAAGGGCCTAAAGTCAAGGCAAGGTTGGAGCAGCCGGGGCTATTTGCCGCACTTCGACGGAGGTGAAATCCTGCAGTTCGTGACGTTTCGACTCGCTGACTCGATGCCCCAAGACGTGTTGGAAAAGTTGCGGCGCGAGGTCGCGGATGAAAACGGCGAGATCAGGTTTCGCAAAAATGTCGAGCGATATTTGGACTCTGGATATGGAAGTTGCTTTCTCAAACGCCAGGACATCGCAAAGTTGGTTCGTGATGGTTTGTTCTTTCACGCGGGCAAAAAATATGAGTTGATCGCCTGGGTGATAATGCCAAACCACGTTCATATTCTGATCAGGCCTCTGCCCGACGTCGAACTCGACGCGATAATGCATTCCATCAAATCTTACATGGCTCATGAAGCGAACAAGATTTTAGGACGAAGCGGGCAGTTTTGGCAGCCCGAGTCTTTTGACCGATATATTCGAAACCAAAAGCATTTCTTGAGTGTTATCCGATATATTGAGAACAATCCGGTTAAGGCGCGATTGTGTTTGCGTCCCGAGGATTGGCCGTATAGCAGCGCGACTGGAGCATAGACGTTTCCGCCTGCCATTCAACGGAAATATCGCGTTAGCCCGAAAGTATTTCAACCTGATCGTCCGACGTCGCTTCGCGACGTTGCAGGCGGGACGCCAGCGCTCCAGTCGATCCTCGAGATAGAAAAAGCCCATCGTGCTCTCCCCTTCACGACGGGCTTTTTCTTAAATGGCCGATCGGATCTCGCCAACGGCCAAACTTAAAATCAGTAATCCAAAACCGGCAGAACGAGACCTTTCTTCAGTACAAGCTCAAATTCTTCGTCCTCTCGTATCCGCACATCCCGGCCTTTCCGAAAAAGTGAGAAACCAGTCCCCGCTCCGGCCCCTACTCCGGCCCCAATAAGCGTTCCGCCGCGTGCCTTGGACACCGCACCAAAAACCGCTCCGGCGACAGTTCCCCCAATGACAAAAAGCACATTAGTTATCATCGGGGAATGTGTTTCTATCGTTTCGACGAGCTCGGCATCGATCCGGCGCGGCGCGGAGTTAACAATCCTGAGCGATTCGAAGACGAGCTCGAGTCTCCCGTTTTGTCCGGCCGACGCGGCCTTCGCTACGCTCGCCACCCGGCCCTCGATAACGGTCCCCACAGGCAGAACAATGACATCTCGGATCATCACCGGCTTTGCGATAGCTGCGGTAAATGTATCATTGACCAGCGCGACCTTAGAGCTCAATTCGACATCCATTTTCAGTCGCATCCGCGTTCCCGCGGGCAGTTGATAGATCGAATCCGTCTGTGCAGCCGCAGTCAACAAATTTGCAAAGATCAAAAGCGAAAGAGCGGCCAGATGGAAAAATACCGTTTTTTTGAAATTCATCCAAACCCTCCGGCCTCGCCACGGCCCTCCGCCCACGAAGCAATAAAGCAATGCCTATGCCAATACAAAAGATCCGTCTTAAAAAAATAGAAATGCTTATCTTTGAAGGTATTTCTCAATCTAGGGTTGTATTGAGGCCGGCTTTTGCCACGGTATGGTTGATCGATTGCACGATATCGAGTAATTGCCGGGTTGTAACGCACTATGCCTATTGAAGGATAGGATGACCACCGCCTTTGCTGTGATCGGCCGTCTCGGTATAGCGCCGGCGGTCGTTGTGGTAGAGGACAATGTGCTCGCCCTCGTAACGGACGACCTCGGAGATGCGTTCGAAATTCTTGGTGTGCTCGGCGATAACAAACGCACAGGGCGTATATGCGATGACCATCCCCGCCGCATAGATAAAGCCGCCCTGATCATAAACGGAGCCGGCGTATTGGTTTGCGGTCACGGCGATATCCGGCGAATAACCGCCCTGACTGTCCTTGGTGCGGTCGGCCTTTGCGATAAATATTGAGTAATCGGAATAGTTCAGTCTATCGGTGTAACTGTTTTTACGAGCGACTGCAAATAGATCGGTCAGGCCTTTATCGATCGCATTTAGCATGGCCGATGACGGTTTTTTTACGGCATACACATTCGCACCTTTCCGCGTTTTTGCCGTAATTGTAAAAACGTCACCTGTGATATTTTGAGCCTTAGCAAGCACCGCACGATTCTGCGCCGTTACGGTCCCGACCGATACCGCTAACAATAAACACATCGACAAAATAGCTATTCGTTTCATAGGACCAAATCTCCGCTGTTTACATGGCAATAATCGGGCCATAAAACATAGTTGAGTCCCTGGGGATGTCTATTGTCCCGGTTGATACACCCGCTCGATGTGACCCTTGAGCTGTTTGGGATAAAAATATACATCGCGGAGATTACCGTCAGCATATCTCTGAGCCTGATCGTTGAAGTGTTTCGACGCAGGATTGCCGCTCTCACCACCGGCGGTCACGGCCTTTGCTCGGACGGTCTTGCCAAACTCAACCACCGCGACAAAGCTGTTGCCGCTAGTGCCGTACCATTTTTTTGAACCGTTGAAAGGACGAGCGCCAAACGATGCGAGCGACCCCCAATTGCCTGATGTAAATCCGACCGGGATGCTGGGCTTGGCGTCGTCGAACGGATGTACAATATCATCCGTGATCCGCTGAAAACGGTTTACGTCACCCCACGGCGTCTGCCACTTGCCGAAATCGGCGGTGAGTTTATCAGAAGCAGCGACAAGCGACAGCAAAAGTTGTCCGTTGGTCGCCTTGGTAGCGATAAATTCGCGATCGGTCAACCCGCTTAGGCTTCCGCGAATGCGACGTTGGATATCTTCACCCCAAAATACCGCAAGCGATGTCGCCACTGAATTAACCGACCATCGTTGGTCCCACGTGCGTAAAAGCGCGATCTGTCCGGCCGTCTTTGCTTTAAGCGGATCGGACGCGGGCGTATCGTCCCATGCTCTAATTAAAGCCGGAAGCGGTTGGTCGAACCAAGTGAGATAACTGTCATACGCCGCAGTGTTTACTGATTCAAGCGTAAAATCCTTTTTGTTTTGCAGAACTCGGATCGCATGCAGACCGCGTGGCGTCTCTACCCCCGAATCGACGTATCGTGGAAAATCCGCCTGCTTCAAGCTGCTCGGCCCGGCGGCGGACCATGGCCAGTTATTGCTGTTATAGACCCAGCCGCTTGCCGGGTTTTTTATGTTTGGGAGCTCGTCAAATGCCAATAACCCTTTCCAATCCGTGGCCGGGTCGCTGCCGTCAACAGCCCGCGTCCAGTCAAATTTAGCGTCGCGACGGGGCACAAAATTTGGGTGAAAATACGCGGTGTTGCCGTCAGCATCAGCGTAGAGTGTGGCATTTGAGGAATTTGCCTGAAGCTCCATTACCTTCTTAAATTCGTTATAGTTCGCAGCTTTTGTGCGTCCGTACGACTGCATGAGTGCTTTCACCGGCTCGTTCATTAAGCCGACCGTTACCCACTTTTCACCTTCGGCACGGACCACCGGGCCGTGATGGGTGTGATAGGTTGTGAATTTACGTTCCGCCGTTCCCGATACCGTCTTGACAGCGATCGAGATCTCACGCACAGTCATCGGCCGCTCATCAGTGCCGTATTTGTATGAGACTTTCCCGTCCTTTTGCACGACGGTCTCAAGCCATTCATCGATCGCGTCCACCTCGCTGGACGTATGCATCCAGCCGCGGTGTTCATTAAAACCCTGATAAATAAAAAACTGTCCCCACGTCGATGCTCCGTATGCGTTGAGCCCCTCGCCGCTCGTCATCTGCAATTCCGACCGAAAAAAGAATGAGGTATGTGGATTTATCAGGAGCAAAGCCTTCTTATTTTTGGTGTTCGATGGGGAGATCGCAAAGCCGTTCGATCCCGTCGGTTCTTTGGTAAAGTCTTCAGGCTCCTTTACCGCGACAAATCCCTTGTCATAGAACGCCCTCAACTGACCCAAATCGACCGATTCTATATCGCCGCCGATGCTGCCCTCGCTAAATGTGAGCGGCATCCACGGCTCGAATTTTGTGATAACCCTCGGTTTTACATGTGGGTGAGTGGCAAGATAATAATTCAGGCCGTCGGCCCATGCGTTCATTAACTTACGCAGCCACTCGGGGCTTTCGCGGTATTGTCGTTTGATCTCGATCTCGTCGATAAAGAGCTTTTGCCGCAGATCGCTCCAGATCGCTTTCTCGCCTTCGGCCTCGGCAAGGCGGCCGATAGAGTTGAGATAGTTTGTCTCGATACGGTTAAAATCATCCTCTGCCTGAGCATAGATCGCACCAAAAACTGCATCTGCATCCGTCTTCCCAACAACATGAGCGACACCCCAATCGTCACGCGTGATCGTTACGTTGCGAGCCTGTTGCTGCCAGCGGCTAATTTCGCTGGAACGGCTGTCGGCAAATGTATACGCCGCAAAGACTAATGCGAATGAGACCAGACCGATCAAGCGGGGAAAATATCTAATCATCGTTAACCTCAAAGCTCGTGTTAAAAAGTGGATGGTACTGGGGACGGGAATCGAACCCGTACGACCCTAAGGTCACAGGATTTTAAGTCCTGGGCGTCTACCAATTCCGCCACCCCAGCACGATTTAAGAGATTATCACGGATGAAGGTAGTTGTCAGCAGTCAGTGGGTAGTGCTCAGTTGTTAGCAGTTCAAACAATCATCGTTCAGCGAAATGCCGACTACTGACACCTGACGACTGACTACCGCCAACCGTTCGTGTATATTGAACGATATGGATCAGGTAACTTGGATTTTGTGGATGATCTTAGGCGTCGTGCTGATCGTCGCTGAGATATTTACACTTGGTTTCGTACTTTTATGGTTTGGGATCGGAGCGGTTGCGGCAGCCCTCGTTGGGATCGCGGGCGGCGGATTCTTGCTTCAATTCCTAGTTTTCGCAATAGTGTCGATCGCCTTGACGGCAATGTCGAGAACTATATTTGCTAACTATTTTTCGCATGACGATGGCAGCAGAATGAAGAGCGGCGCCGATTCCCTGCCCGGCAAGGTCGGTACCGTCACGGCGGCAAGCAAGGGCGCCATGCAGGAAGCTGCGGTCAAGGTTTTCGGCTCAATATGGACAGCCTATCCGTTGGATGGTGAGATCGATCTAGTCGAGGGCGAAAAGGTAGAGGTCGTCGAGGTAAAAGGGTCGTCGATCTATGTGAGAAAGGTTGTAAAGGAGCTTCCGGGCTGGCAAAGCGAGTAAAAACTAAATGTGAGAAATCAAAATTTCCCGATTCTTAGACCTTCCACTTTTAGTTTTTCACTTTTAGTTGTTATCTTTTCCCTGTTAAGGTATTTCCGCCGTATCGTCGTCATCCACATCCTGATCAGCCGTGTCGTGGATTCCGCCGAGATCGATCAGTTCGAGCTTTACTTCATCATCGACCGGCAACGGCAATTCGTCACCAGTAATTTTAGCTACGATCACCGTTATATTGTCCTCGCCGCCGTTTGCGTTGGCGAGCTTTACGAGCTCCACACAGGCGTTCCTGAGATCACTTAAATTATCGACGATTATCTGCTGCATCTCCGCCGCGCTCAGCTTGTTCGATAAGCCATCGCTGCAGAGCAGAAAAACATCGTCCCGGCACGGTGATATTCGCACTGAGACCGGAAATATCTCATTCTGGGCGCCGAGAGCCTGAAGAATGACGTTTTTTAATGTGTGTGTTTCCGCCTCCTCGGCGGATATCTGCTGCGCGTCGATCAATTGCTGGACGAGCGATTGATCCTTCGTCACTTGATAGATCTTTTTATTTCTGACCAAATAGGCCCGGCTGTCGCCGACCTGAATAATATCGGCAGCCGCGGGAGTTACGCCGATGCCGGTAAAGGTCGCTCCCATTCCTTGATATTGCGGATCGGTCCGGCCCTGATTATGGATCAAATGGTTAGCAAAGACCGTGGCGTCGTGCAGGCGGCTGATCAGATCGTGATCGATCTCAGCCGGAGCGAGCGTGTCCTCAGCATCATGGTCGAGCAATTTCTCGCTGACCGTTTCGACGGCCATCGTGCTTGCCACCTCTCCCGCCAAGGCACCGCCCATGCCATCAGACACAGCCAGCACAACGCCGTTATCATCGATATTAAACTGCTGCGTCTCGATGACAAATTCGCCATCCTCCTGATCGCTCGTCCAGACTTTCTGCCCCGTAATATTAAGCAAAAGGTAATTATCCTCGTTGCCCTTACGGACGCGTCCGATGTGCGAGGTGGCGTGTGTCTCAACTGTAAACATATTTTCTTTAGCTTAGGGTTCCCGGCTTCAAAGTTCAGTTAAAACCAAATTAACACGAAAACGGATAACTTTGAACCTTGGACCTAGAACTTTGAACTAGGCTAACGCCTGATCGAGGTCCTCGATAATATCCTCGACATCCTCGATGCCGACGGAGACGCGCACCAGACCATCCGTAATACCCAGTTTTTCACGGGTTTCGGGGGGAACGGATGCGTGTGTCATGCTCGCCGGATGCGAGATCAAGCTTTCGACGCCGCCTAGGCTTTCTCCAAGAGTGCAGAGCTTTACGGCCTCTAAAACCTTGCGGGCATTATCGAGCGATCCCGTTTCAAATGAAACCATCCCTCCAAAACCAGTCTGCTGCCGTTTTGCCAGTTCGTGCTGCGGATGCGATACGAGGCCCGGATAATAAACTTTTTGCACCTGCGGGTGCTCAGCGAGAAAACTAGCAACGACACGGCCGTTTTTGTCATGCGCCTCCATCCTGACAGCAAGCGTTTTTGTGCCGCGCAAGACAAGAAACGAATCAAACGGCGAGAGGATCGCACCTATACTATTTTGGACGAAGCCGATCCATTCGGCATCTTTCTCGTCATTCAAAGCTATAAATCCACCGACACTGTCGGAATGTCCGTTCAGATATTTGGTCGTCGAATGGACGACAATATCTACGTCATGCTCGATCGGGCGCTGAAAATACGGAGACATAAAGGTGTTGTCGCAGATGACCTTGGCCCCGTTTGCATGGGCCATATCTGAGACGGCCTTGAGATCGGTAATGGTCATGATCGGATTTGTCGGCGTTTCGACAAAGACCATTTTAGTATTTGGCTTGAACGCTTTTTCGAGATTTGCAATGTCCGATGTGTCTGCGAGGTCAAATTCGACACCGTAGTCCACCAGTATCCGGTTAAAAAGCCGAAAGGTGCCGCCGTAAGTATTGTCGCCGAGGATTACGTGATCGCCCGCCTTGACCAATTTTAGGGCCGTGTCGATCGCGGCCATGCCGGAGGCAAACGCAAAGCCGAATCGTGCACCTTCTAATGCCGCGATATTTTTTTCTAATGCGGATCGCGTCGGATTTTGTGTACGCGCATATTCATACCCCTTATGCTTTCCGAGGCCGTCTTGGGCGTAGGTTGAAGTCTGATAGATCGGAACGCTGACCGCACCGGTGGCCGTATCCGGCTCATTTCCGGCGTGAATAGCAGTTGTCGAAAAACCCATAAAATCAATAAATTACTGAAACAAAACAACAATATTTTATATCTTTTGCAGAAAATACGCTAACAATATTGTAAACTTTCCGGCTCGCCCGCGCCGAGAGCGTTGGCTGGAGGTCGCATCCGGCGTCCTCGATCGGATCGATTCAAAAAATACGCTTGCTCTCGATCCTTGAAAATTCTCTTATACAACGGCGGGCATTTGGGTTAGAATTAGACAGTTTCTTTTAACATTGCGAGGTCAAGATTTTTATTCATTAGGATCTGACGAAAAATAATGACTGAAAAAGATTTCGGAGAGGCCCTTTCACTTTCAAACCGGCGGGGCTCGGATCGTAAAAAACTGATAATCGACGTACGGTTTGATGGCGGCGATGGAACCGGTATCGCCAATACTCGCGACATCGGCTCAGGCGGCCTGTATATGACGACGACCGCCATACTCGATCAGGGAACACCGATTATGATGACCGTCAGCCTCGGCGCCCGTACGTTAAACCTAAGCGGAACCGTGGTTTATTCTGACCCGGGACACGGCGTCGGTGTGCGGTTCAAAAACCTTGACGCAAAGGATGAGGATTTTTTGAAAACTGAGCTCGGCTTGGCATAACTATGTTTGATCAATTTACACTCGGAATCGAGGAAGAGTTTCAGATAGTCGATCCGGCAACGCGCGAGCTAAAATCGCATGTTTCCGAGATTCTCGAAGAAGGTAAACTTCTGCTCGGCGAAAAGATCAAGCCGGAGATGATCCAATCGATGATTGAGGTCGGCACCGGTGTCTGTGCAAATATCCATGAGGCCCGCGAGGATCTCTCCAGGCTGCGATGCATAATCTCATCTCTTGCGCAGAAAAAAGGCATGGCCATAGTAGCTGCCTCGACCCATCCGTTCTCAAAATGGTCGGAGCAGGAGATCTACGACGGCGACCGCTATAAACTACTTGTCGATGAGCTCCAGATGGTCGCCCGCAGCTTATTGATATTTGGGCTTCATGTGCATGTCGGCATTCCTGACCTTGAGCAGCGTATTCAGATAATGAATGCGGCCCGTTATTTTCTGCCGCACATATTGGCTTTGACAACATCGTCGCCGTTTTGGCTCGGTTTTAACACCGGTTTGAAATCCTACCGCTCCGAGGTATTCAAGAAATTTCCCCGCACCGAGATCCCCGACACCTTTGAATCGTATCAGCAATATCAGGCCTACGTGGATCTGCTGATCAAGATGAATTGTATTCAGAACGGCTCGAAAATATGGTGGGATGTGCGTCCGCATCACCTGTTTCCGACACTAGAATTCAGGATTTGCGATATACCGACCCGCGTCGATGATACGATCGCAATCGCCGGCCTCTTTCAAGCGATCGTCGCAAAATTGATGGTCCTGAACGAGGGCAACATCGGATTTCGCATCTATCACCGCCGTCTTATACTGGAAAATAAATGGCGGGCGATTCGCTATGGCCTCGACGGGATGCTGCTCGATCTCGGCAAGCAAAAGGAAGTTCCGGTCAAAGACCTGATCCGTGAGCTGCTCGAATTTGTCGATGACGTGCTCGATCCGCTGGATTCCCGTAAAGAGGTCGAGCATATCCACACGATTCTTGAACGCGGAACCTCGGCCGACGACCAGCTAAAGGTTTTCGAAGAAACAGGCGGCGATTTTAACGCTGTCGTCGATATGCTGATGGTCAATACGCTTGAGAACGTGCCTGAGAATTGTTTTGAATAACGTTTTTTTTGTCGAAGGCCTTTTTCTGCGACGCCACGTTTGCCGCAAGTTTTCAGTCACGGCCCAAATACAAGATGCCAAGTAATCCAAAAGATCTGGCCGAAGTGGAGCTTTTTAAACTTCTGGACGAAGACGAGGTGAATGAATTCGCCGCCGTTGTTGACACCGAAACCATGACTGCCGGCGGGACGATCTTTAGTGCGGGCGACCATGGCGAATCGCTCTATATCGTCAAATCAGGCGAAGTCGAACTTTTTATCAAGGATACGGCTGGACAAAAGATCATTCTGAAGGTAGCAACGAGGGACGATCTTTTCGGCGAGATATCGATGCTTGACGAACGGCCGCGTTCAGCGACTGCGGTAGCGCTTATGGATACCGAACTATTTGTCCTTGACCGCGAAGATCTGCTTTTTTTGTTTCAGAAACATCCCGATTCGGGGTTGAATATGCTGGCCGCCATCTGCGGGATGCTCCGCGAGGCGGATAACTTGCTGCGGACGCGTGTCGCCCGCAACGTCAACGTCGAAATGGACGAAAAGTTTTCGACCCTCCAGCGAATATCCGATTGGATCGCTTGGTTTAGTGGCAGCATGCATTTTTTGATAATTAACGGCCTTTGGTTTTTAACCTGGATCGGAATAAATACGCTACCCCTTGGTGTTCCGCAATTCGACCCGTTCCCATTTGGGCTTTTGACTATGATCGTTTCTCTCGAGGCGATCTTCCTATCGTGTTTTGTCCTGATCTCGCAAAATCGGCAATCTGAAAAGGATCATATTCGCTCCGACGTCGAATACGAGGTGAATGTCCAGGCCGAGCTTGAGGTCGCTCACTTACATGAAAAGGTAGATCACATTCACGAACAGATGACCACCAGATTTATTGAAATTGAAAAGCTGTTAAGGGCTGCGGCGCACGGAAAGAATTAACGCTGCATCTGTGTCGGTCAATGAGATCGAACACGCATTGCCGTATAAAGCTCCTCGACCGCATCAACCATTTTCTGCAGAGAGAACCGCTCGGTTACGGCACGGAGGGCATTTTCACTTATCCGCCTACGTTCTGCCGGGGCGTCAAGTAAGTTTGTTATTCCTATTGCCAGAGAATCAGGATCGGCGACCGGCACAAGAATTCCCGTTACTTCGGGTTCGATGATCTCGACTGCACCCTCCGATGCGGTCGCGATAACCGGAACACCGCAAGCCATCGCCTCAAGGATCACGAGGCCAAAAGGCTCGGATCGAGAAGGCGAAACAAAAATATCGAATGCCGCAAGCAGCGGCCTCACGTCATCTTGCCACCCCGACAAATGGACTCGATGTGTGTGACCAAATTCCGTGATTAGGTTCTCGATCTCTTGTCTATTTTCACCTTTTGGCGATTTGTCCTCACCAACTATTACAAAATCAACGTCGTCCCGTTTTGATGCGATTATAGCGGCGGCCCGAATGAAATCTTCCTGACCCTTGATCGGAGCAAGATGCCCGACCATTCCTACGAGTATCCGCGACGGTTTCACACCCAGCGGCGCCGGACGCCTCATATCCCGGTCATCCCGCACGAATCTTTTCGTGTCGATGCCGTTGTGAATCGTCACGATCTTTCGCTGGTCAAAGATGTTCTGATCCCGCAGTCCCCTCGCCACGGCTTCGGAAACCGCTATGAAGGCAGAGGCGCGGCCGTAAAATCTCGCAAATATTTTTTTGAGTGGGAAAAGAACGTGGCGCGTAAGGACGAATGGTGTATTTCCGGTTCTAAGCGATGCAAACGCCGCCAGCGAGTAATCGCGGCCGACATGTGCGTGAATAATATCGATATCAAATTTGCGGACGATGCGGGCTATCCGCAAACCGGCAAAAATATCCACCGAATTCCTGATAGGAATTTCGAAAATGTTCTCTTTAGGCAGCGATGAAAGTTCTTTCCGCAGCGGCGAACCGGGAACAATGGCCGCAAAAACGGAATGACCGCGTTCGGCTAACGAATTAGAAAGGTCGGCGAGATGGCGCTCACCGCCGCCGAGTTCCCGGGCAGAACAAATTTGCAGGATCTTCATATAACGCGCTGGCCGCCTGTCATGAAGATTTTACCCGTCAACTTATTGTTTGTCGTGCTCTAAGGCCAATTTTAGGAAATTTTCAAAGAGGATGCGGCCGTCGCGAAAATGTCCGACGCGCGTGCCGAGGTTTTAGTTGCTCAATCTAACTTGAAGATAACCGTGACGGTTGCCTCAACCTTGACTGTTCCCGGAGAGAACGATGTGAGCGATTGCGTGGTGACATGTACTGTCGGCTCCGCCCGTACAGTGTTATTCGACATCATCGAATTACTAGTATTGAGATAACTTGACTCGTTAGAACCTTCCGTGATCTTTAATGCTTTTCCAACCGTCTGACCAATTGCCCGAGTCATTGCTACCGCTTTCGCTCGCGCAGCGACCATAGCCATATCTCTCGCTTTATCCTTAAGTTCACGAAGGCGTGTAGTTTCAAAGGAAACGCGGTCAACTTCAGATGGCTCAGTCTTTAAAATGTCATTGAACAACGCTTGAAATTTACTCAAATCCGCGAGTTTCAAAGAAACAGTCCTAGACACCTCGTAACCGTCAAACGTTTTCGATCCAACTTCATCACCGCTATCGTCAAAAATACGCTTGTTCGGATCACGAACTGAGAGGTATTTCATAGAAACCGATATCGCGTCGGTACTGACGTCTGAAGACGGAATGGAATAATGCCGCGATAGTTCGAGGACTTTCGCTACACCGTCTTCACTCGCCTTTTGCGCGGCTTGAAGATTTTTGTCCGTCTTCGAGAAATGGACTGAAATCAGCGCGTAGTCTGGCTCCACCGCAATCTCCGCCTTCCCTGTTACAACAATAGTCGGGATTTCTAAGCTTCCTGCGGTGATGATTTGTCCGTGGGCATAGGTCGCCATTCCGAAAAGAGATAACATTAAAAGGAAAATCTTCATGTTCTTCTAGGATAGGCTGGATGAGCGTTTGGTTGCAAACTCCAGCCGAGACGGTGGGCAGTAAATGAAGCTTGCTAGACCCGATGATGAAGCGCAAGCTTTAAGAAATTTTCAAATAAGATACGTCCATCGCGCGATTCGTTAGGATGCTCCCAACGGGTTGGATTCTTCGACCAGTCTTCGAAAGATTTTTCGAGGTGAAACTGGACGCAATAGATCATCTGACCATCGCCGTGCTTGGCCATCATCTGATTTCTGCAAAGATACGATGATGCGAGGAGCGTGAATCCATCCGGCACACCGTCAACTTGGATTCCGTGGTTTTGCCAAACCCTGAGGATGTCATCTTCCTTAGTATAATCCTGCCAGATGCCCGATTTTTGGTCATCATTGCCCTCAAATATCGGGTCGTTTTTATCGACTATCTTTACAAATCTGTATTGATATTCGACAACGCGGTCCGTCCGTTTCGCCGACGGCTCAAGATCGTCCAGCGTTTTCAGTTGAGACCCGAACGCGATCGCAACCAGTTGATGTGCGCCGCAGATGGCAAGCACCGGGATCCTGGTATCGCGAATGAATTTGGTAAAACTGTCTATGTGTTCGGGATTGTAGTAATCGAAATCGGCGAACGTACCGCTCATCACGATGGCGTCCGGACAAAATTTTTCCGCCGCATCCGCGACCTCAGACAAATGTACGGTCATTGTCTTTGGGTTTTGGACCAGCCGGAGCACATTTTGAGCGATATTGTTGCAGGCCATACCGGAAACCTTTCGCTCAAACTGGAGCCGATTCTTAGTCGTGCCGTTCCACTCTTTCCGGGCGAGATCCGACAGGTCGGATTCATAGCGCAGCAGATCGTTAACGATCAACACTTTGGCGTGCTCTATCTTCTTTTCGATCGGTTCGTAATTACAATACGTGCTTTTGTTGTACGGAAACGGAAGTGTTTCTGTATTTGTTGCTTTTGCCACTGCGTCAAACATAACTTGTGTTAATTCGTGGTTACAAAGCCTCGATAGGCGAATCATTCGATTATATCATCAATTAACGCGCCGTAAAGGCTCTGGAAAGCTCCGCAAGCGAAAACGAGTTCATCTTTCTGGTCGAGCCGGTTTAGTGTACATAAGACCTCCTCTTCGGGCAGGTCCTTTTTCTCGCACATAAGACACATCTTCGGCATCGGCGCGCTTAAAGGGTCGAGTTCGTTGCCATCGTCATCATAATACGGCATAGACGCTCACACCTTCCGCTGTTTCGTTTCGCGGTCAAATTTGGGCATCGCGTCGCCCGGGCCGATCTTTCGCAGCGAGTCGCGAATAGATTTTACCAGCTTCGCCCTCGCGTCCGTTATAATCTTTGGCCGCTTGCCACGCGTCTTTTCCTCGACAAAAAGCAACGTCCGCTGCCAAGAGGTTTCCAGATCGTCGGCGGCGGCCGAGATCTTTGTAATGTCGTACGGGATGGCAAACTCGCGACAGCCCATCCGGGCAAAAACGCGCAAATATCTAGCCGTCGCCAGGTCCGGGCATGCAAAGCGCCTTTTGCCCACCTTTAGCTCGATCCCGAGCAGTGTATATTGGATCTCAGCCTGATTTTCGCGTTCGCGTATGTCGAGATTGATGCTTCGGGTTCGTTGGGTCCGAATCCGGTCCGAATAGACTGCCGGCAGCCATTCCTCGGCAAGGTCTTCTCGAATTTTAACGTCAATTTTCATTAAATCAGACGGTCCGCTCTAAATATCGATTATATCGAATCTATGATCTCCTGAAACAGATTGAATAACTTTCCGACGTGAATTCCATCCATTATCATGTGATTTGCCTCGACCGACAAAGGCATTTTCTTAAAATTCCCGCTGTCAAACATCTTTCCAAACACGATTCGCGGCACCGTTTGGGTTTTATCGAAGCGGCTCGCGTGCTTAAAGCTTGTAAACGAAACCCACGGTATGACCGAATAATATATTAGATCAACGCGATCGGTCTCGACCTCAAATGTCTTCAGAGCTCTGTATTTTTCAATGGCCGCTTTGCCGTTTCGATTAAATTCAACAACGTCATCCTGCATCTCAAAATAACAAAAAGAAAACGATTCGTCGTCATTTAGGATCGTTTGGGTAGCGTGGATCTGATCATATTCGACAAGCCGCCCGTCCAACAGCCGAAGGCGGAATTCACGAATCGCGTTTGCGGCACGCAGCGAATAAAATAGAGCGGCTAACGAGAAAGCGAGGCCGTTCAGCTTACAAAAGCGATAGAGATGGCTGACATCAATATTGGCCGTAAAATTAAAAAAGGGATCGTCGTAGTCTTTGAAAAAATCGTGGGTTGATTTTCGGGGCCAGGCGGCTATGTCGAACTCGGTAAACATTGCAGTTTATTTAGCCCGGCTAGCTACGCCGGATGGCGACTGGGCAAATTTTTCGATCACGCGGTCGGCAAATATGCCGAAATAGAAAACGCCGAGGACCGCTATCACGAGGGCGGCGGCAAGACCAAGCGGCATTTTTGGTTCGAGCCACTGAGTAGTCCGTCCGCGAAAAAACATCACCACGATCAGCCGTAGATAATAATAAGCCGAGATAGCCGACCCGATTACCGCCACAACCACAAGAGCCGTGACGAGGGTATTTCCCGCCTCGAGGGCCGGTCGAAACACCAGCACCTTTCCCATAAATCCGGCGGTCAACGGCAGCCCCAACAGCGAGAGCATAAAGAGCGAAAGTGAGAATGCAAGGACCGGCGATTTGAACCCGATGCCGTTGTAATCCTCAAATTCCGTCCGGCGATCGTTCTTTTGCGACAGCAAAGTGACGATGGCAAACGCGCCGAGATTTGTCACCGCGTAGGTCAGCATGTAAAACGCGACCGAGGCAATCGCCGCATCGCGTGATTGAGGCGTCTTTGCCATTCCGGCCCCGACAAAACCGACAAGAGCGTATCCCGCGTGAGCGATCGATGAATACGCAAGCATTCGTTTGACGTTAGTCTGCATTATCGCGGCAACGTTGCCGACTAGAATAGTAGCTATCGCCATTACGGACAGAGCGGAAATCCACGACTCATGCAGATAGACCGACGATTGAACACCCGCGATAAGCGGCAGGCCGAGGACGAAAATCCTCAAAAAAGAGGCAAAAGCTGCCGCTTTAGGCCCGGTTGCCATAAAACCCGTGACGGGCGTCGGAGCACCTTCGTAAACGTCTGGTGTCCAGACATGAAACGGTGCCATGGCGATCTTAAATCCAAACCCGACTATCATCATGGCTCCGCCGATGAGGAGTAAGGCCGGAAAATTGGGGTTCGCTATTTTTTCGGCGATCTGTGTCAGCCCGGTCGCTCCGGTCGCTCCGTATATCAACGCCATGCCGTAAAGCAAAAACGCCGAGGCAAAGGAGCCAAGGATGAAATATTTCATCGAGGACTCATTTGATTTGAGATCGTTTTTTCGCAAACCGGCCATCACATAGGTCGCTATCGAGAGCGTTTCGAGGCCGAGAAAAATGACGACAAGATCGTTGCCGGCTGACATCATCATCATGCCGAATGTCGCAAAAAGTAAGAGCGCATGATATTCGCCCACCGGTACATCTTCACGCTCGACCCAGACGGTCGAGACAAGCACGGTCATCGCCGAAACAAACAGGAAAACGAATGAAAAGCTCAGCCGTAAATTGTCGTGAGCGATCATCCCGTTCCAGCCCGACGCCGGTGAACCGCCGCCCCACATCGTCGCCAGCACCACGCCCGACCCGACGAGCCCGAGAATGGCGATAATGCCCGAAACAGCCCGCTGCTTTGGAAAATAACTGTCGTAGATCATCACGACGACACCGGCGAGAGCGACGATCAATTCGGGAAGAATGATCGGAACATTCGCATTCGGCGTTATGAGGTCTGTTAGAAAAAACGTATTCATTATCTCTTTTCATCCGCGTTCATTTGCGGTTTCAATTCTGTCTTTTCGATCGTACCTCCAGCTTGGTGCATCACGCGCTGCTGGATCGCTTTGATCGCCTCATCCGAACGTTCGAGGACCGGCTTTGGATATACGCCCATATAGACCATCAGGGCGATCAGCGGTATCATCAGGCCGATCTCGCGCCAGCTTAGATCGGCAAGAGTTTTGTTCTTTTCGTTTGTCACCCTGCCAAAGAAAACGCGCTGAACCATCCAAAGCAGATAAACGGCGGCGAATATAACACCTGTTCCGGCGAGCATCGCCGCTATATAGTTCCAGTTTACGCTCGCGGTCACTCCCAACGCATGCGACTGAAACATGCCGATCATTATCAGGAATTCGCCGACGAAGCCGTTTAAAAATGGCAGCCCTATCGACGCCATTGTCGTAATGACGAAGAGCGTCGCATAAACGGGCATAACATTTGAAAGGCCGCCAAACTGGGTGATCTCGCGTGTATGCCGCCGTTCGTAAATAAAGCCAACGAGTAGGAATAACGCCCCCGTTGTCACTCCGTGACTAAGCATCGTGTACAGAGCACCCTGCAATCCGGCCTCGGTAAAGGAGAACATGCCCAAAATAACAAAGCCCATGTGAGCGACCGATGAATAGGCGACAAGGCGTTTTACGTCGGGCTGCACCATTGCCACGAGCGCCCCATAAATGATACCGATGATGGCGAGCGTGATAAACAGCCACGCCCATTCGCGGCTCTGATCCGGGAAAAATGCGAAGTTGAACCGAATCAACCCGTAGGTTCCCATTTTAAGCATAACGGCTGCAAGGATCACAGAGCCTGCCGTTGGCGCCTCGGTATGGGCATCCGGCAGCCATGTGTGAAACGGGAACACCGGAACCTTAACCATAAACGCAATCGCAAACGCCCAAAACAGGAGCGTCCCCGCCTGCGGCGGTAAAACCAGATTACCGGCCCTCATCGCGCTCAGTATCGCTACGAAATCAAACGATCCGCCGAGTCCTGTCTGATCGGCGTAGATATAAAACAATGCTATGATCGCGACCAGCATCAGCAGGCTGCCGAGGAACGTAAAGATAAAGAATTTTACCGCCGCGTATATGCGATTATCGCCGCCCCAGATGCCGATGAGAAAGAACATCGGAACGAGCGAAGCTTCGAAAAACAGGTAAAACACGAGCAGATCTAAGCTAACAAAAACGCCTATCATTGCCGACTCAAGCAGCAGCAAAAAGACGTAAAAGGCTGTTCGCCGTTTTTCGACCGCGTTCCATGTCGATAGCACCGCGATCGGCATGATAAAGGTCGTCAATAACACAAGCCAAAAGCTCAGGCCATCAACGCCGACGTGGTAATTAGTATTGATCGCCCTGATCCACGGTACGTTTTCCTCGAAGAAAAACCCGCTTGCTGAGGGCGAACTCTTATTAAAAAACAGCAACAGAGATACGCCAAAATTGATCAACGTAACCACGAGCGCGACCCATTTCAAAAGGCTTTCCTGCTTCAAAAAGACCTGATAGCCAATAGTCGCTAACGACCCCAACGCGGGGATCAGGATCAATATTGTGATTAGATTTTCGGTAAAGAAATCCATAGAACTTTTTCAGAGTGCAAGCTTTAGCTTGTTCTCACGTAAGGAAGAAACAAGCTAAGGCTTGCACTCCGAGCTAACCGACGAGCTTTAGCCCGTAATAAATAAAATATCCGATAACGGCCAACGCTCCGATCAAAATTATCGCGGCGTAAGAGCGGACAAAGCCGACCTGCAATCCGCGAACGACATTTCCCGCCTCCTTAACAAAAAGGCCGATGCCGTTAACAATGCCATCCACAAATCCGACATCAACGCCTTTCCAAAGCACATTTCGTGAAAAATTGGTGATCGGATCGACAATGAGGCCGTTGTAAAGCTCGTCGATGCGCCACTTTTGTTCGAGGATTTTGGGCATTTTCCGTAGCGGTGTTTTGCTAAACATCGCCCACCCGATAGCGATACCACTAAGAGCCAGCAAAACTGAAAGCCCGGCGAGCAACCGCTCGGTAGCAACTTCCTCTGCATGCTCGGCAACATGCTCCGGCGACGTCGATTCGACCGCTGCGGTTTCTGTATGCACGGCCGGCACGCCCACCTGTCTTTCTTTATGGCCGACTTTTGCGATGATCGGTTCGAGAGTTCGCTCGAAAACATTGATGTCACCCTGGCCAAGCATCGAGCTGACCGCGTAGGGAATTCCGACCAGTCCGCCGACAGTCGATAGGAATGCCAGGACAATAAGCGGAACGGTCATCGTCCACGGCGATTCGTGCGGTTTGAAACCGGTGGGAAGCGCGTGATGTTCATTGTCCTCATCATCTGCGACGGTTATGTGGTCGTCCACTTGAGCGTGCTCATCCTCGATCGTTTCGTGAAAACGCTCGCTGCCAAAGAATGTCATGACCATCATCCGCGTCATATAAACAGCGGTCAAAACGGCGGTGATCAACCCGACGATCCAGAGCACGTAATTCCATGGCTGCGGCAGATTTGGCGATGCAAACGTGCGGTAGAGTATCTCATCCTTTGAGAAAAAGCCCGCCCATATCGGTATACCGCAGATCGCGAGCCAGCCCATCATCATTGTGACAAAGGTGACCGGCATATATTTGCGAAGATTTCCCATCTTTCTCATGTCCTGCTCGTGGTGCATTCCGTGAATGACCGAGCCGGAGCCGAGGAAGAGCAGTGCTTTGAAAAACGCGTGCGTCATCACATGAAAAATCGCCGCCACAAAGGCCCCGACCCCGCATGCGAGGAACATATATCCAAGCTGCGAAACGGTCGAATATGCCAGAACTTTCTTAATATCGTTTTGAGCAAGCCCGATGGTGGCGGCAAATATCGCTGTCGCACAGCCGATCATCGCGACGATAAACATCGCGGTCGGTGCGTTCTGATAGATCGCGTTACAGCGAACGACCATGTACACACCGGCGGTGACCATCGTCGCCGCGTGGATCAGCGCCGAAACCGGAGTCGGCCCGGCCATCGCATCCGGTAGCCATGTAAAGAGCGGTATCTGTGCCGATTTGCCGGTCGCACCAATAAAGAGCAAAACGGCAACGGACGTGGCGCCGCCGGCGAATATTGTTCCCCAGCCGAATGGGTCCTTTGCCATTTCCGCAAAGATATTCAACGCACTTGCGACTTGCGTGCCGTCAACCGATTTATCAAAAAACGAGATCGAACCGGTCAGCGTAAATACAAGAAATATCCCGATCAAAACGCCCCAATCGCCGATGCGGTTCATGACGAAGGCTTTCTTTGCGGCCTTTCTAGCTTCGTCTTTTTTGAGATAAAAACCGATCAGCAAATAGGAGCACAGGCCGACGCCTTCCCAGCCGACGAACATCAGCAGGAAATTATCCGCTAAAACGAGAGTCAGCATCGAGAACATGAACAGGTTGAGATAAGCAAAAAAGCGGTAAAAGCCTTTGTCGCCGTGCATATAACCCGTCGCAAAAATATGGATGAGCAATCCGACAAACGTTATAAAACACGCGTAAATGCCGCTCAGCCGGTCCATCCCGAGCCCGAAATCCGCCCGAAATCCTCCGACCTGTATCCACGTCCAGAGATGGTCGAGAATCGGCTTGCCCTCGGGTGCGAACAACGCTCCCGGATGCGGCGTACCGATGCCAAAAGCGATCATAAACGCCACGATCGTCGAAACTGCGATCGTCGCACATGCGACGATCCCGCTAAACGCTTCATTCTTCAGCCGCCCGCCGATCAGCCAATTGATAACGGCCCCGGCCAGCGGTGCAAAAATTATTAGACTTAAAAGGTTGTTCTCAGTCATTCCAAAAAAGAAACTTGTATCAAATCGCCTTAGTAAATTCGTCGACCGTCAAATTTGCGGAGCGTATGAGGCTTCTTAAAGTCCCTTTAGCAACTTCTTTGTGCTTTGGAACCGAAAGCGACGCGATCTCTCCGTCTTTGGTCAAAACAATGTGGCTTCCGCTTTGCCTCGAAAATTCCCAACCTAGTTTTTCGAAGGCTTTCACTACTTCGTTTCCACTAAGATTCGGCAGCCCGGCCATTAAGCAGCAACCTCAACCTGACGGGTTTCAACCGTCAATGGCAGTCCTCTATCAGCGCGAACTTCGAGACATATTTTAATAGCGTCCTTGATATTCTCTATTGCCTCGTCCCTGGTTTCCCCCTGACTAACACATCCGGGAATTGAAGGACATTCGGCAATCCAAACAGCATCTTCGTCTCGTTCGAGTGTTATGTTAAAAATCATAAGAGTATCTCACTGCTTTGCGGCCCCGGCCAGCGGTGCAAAAATTATTAGACTTAAAAGGTTGTTCTCAGTCATTGACGCTAAGGTTTCTTTATCGGTTGCGGCACCTTTGAGACCGCGGGCACGGCAAAATCGTCGGGCACCTGAATATTGTTAGCCGCGATGATCTCGGCCGCCAACTTCTTTTCGTTGGCAGTTTCGATTATGGCGCGGACGTATTCTTTAATCGGCTTTTCCCGAGCCGTCGGGTCGTCCGGATCCTTATAGCCGGTCGAAATGAGAATATGGCGAACGTCGTACGTTTCAGCTTTACTTCCCGGAACCACACCTTTCCGAACCAGTTTTATGACGTGATAACCAAAATCCGTTTCGACAAGCTCGGGCGAGATCTGCCCAGGCTGCAGGGCAAGTGCCGCCTCTTCGAACGGAGCCGACATCCGGCCGCGAGGCAGATCCTTATAGAGCCCGCCATTTACCTTCGCACCGGGGCCTTTATTTCCGGGGTCATCCGAAAACTTATTTGCCAACGTGGCAAAATCCTCACCGGCTCTTGCCCGTTCCAGGATTCCCTGAGCCTTAGCTTTCTTTGGTGCCGGATCGAGCGCCGGGTGGGCCGCGATATATTTTGTGATGTCTGCGTCCGTGGCCTTTGTCCGTTCTGCAATTTTTTCAGCGTAAAGACGGGATAGGAACTGTGCCTCCTGGAGCTTGACCTGGAGGTTTGTCTTGTCGATGAATTCTTTTGACAGACCGCCATATTTTACCTTTTGCTCGTACTCGGCCTTATAGATACGAACCCTGGCAAAAACGTCCCTAGCCTGTTGTTGTTCATCCTCAGTGATCTCTCGATCTTTCATTTCAGGGCTGCCGGCCTTGAGCAGTGTCATCTTGGCATTTAGAAAATCATTGAACTCAGCTTCGTGAGTTCTTTGTCCGGCGACGCCTTTGTCTGCCCAAAAGGCATTGACCGTAGCGTCCGTGATGTAGCTTAAGGCCGGCATTGCCGCCTTTCCTTTATTTATCTCGCGATCATAATTTGTAGCCAGAGTCTCAGCATAAATGTTTTCGATCTCATGCTTATTGGCCGGAACAGACGCCATGCCGTCCCGCTGAGCTTGGCTGGCAAATGCAAGCAGTTGCCTGAGATCCTCGATCTGTTTCTTCTTCATTTCCGGATCATTGGCGAGCTGCTCTAAGATCTTTGGGTTGGTCTTTCCAACGTCAACAAGCAGCATTTCAATTTCCGCTTTGCTGATGCTGTTAAATGCGACAGCCTCAGTTTGGCCGTCCGCCGACAAGCAAGCGAGTATGACCATCCCGCAAATGCACGCTAAAATTGAGATCCTCTGTTTCATTATTTATGACCTTGTGAACGTTTTGGCCGGCGAACCAGTTCACCGCCGCAGTTCGGGCAAACTGAATTCATTTCTTCCGCGCAATCCTTACAAAATGTGCATTCATACGTGCAAATACATGCTTCGCCGGTAACCTCGACGCCGTGACCGCATTTCTCACATACTTCGCGCATTTCAAGTGCCATCCTAATTCCTCAAAATACTTGCATCATCAACGTCGACCGATTGGCTGTTGCGGAAAAAGGCGATGATTATGCCGAGGCCGACGGCGGCTTCGGCGGCGGCAACGCTCATTACCATAAATACAAAAAGCTGGCCCGTCACATCGCCGTAATATCGCGAAAACGCCACAAATGTTAGGTTCACGGCGTTGAGCATCAGCTCGATGCACATAAACATCCCCAGGGCGTTGCGCTTAAAAATAACGCCGACGCATCCGATCGTGAACAGTATTCCTGATAGTGCCAAATAGCTGGCTAAGCTCGGTTCCATAAATTTAGTGAACTGTGAATAGTGAACAGTGAATAGTTTCGCGGCTCGCGAAAGACCTATTTATTATTCACAATTTACTCATCCTCTTCGTGCCGCAATTCTTTTTCATGCTCGACGACGAGCTCAAGCTGCGGCTGGCTCAGACGCCTCGCCAGGATGACCGATCCGATGATCGCCATCAGCAGCAGAATGCCGACGATCTCGACGGGCAATAAATATTCCGTGTACATCGCCTTGCCGATACTAAGAGTCTTGCCGGCACTTATCGTCTGGTCGGCCGGGATATTCGGCGCACGCATCACTGCGTAAAAGACGAACAATGTCTGAGCAAGCAATATAAAGCCTAATCCACCGCCAAGCGCGTATAAATATCTCAGGCGGTTAAGCGGCCTGTCATCATCCAGATTCAAAAGCATGATGACAAAAACGACTAAAACCATGATGGCCCCGGCGTAGATCAGTATCTGTACCGCCGCGATGAATGGAGCCGCAAGCATAACGTAAATACAAGATAGGGCGATAAACACGCCGACGAGCGAGATCGCGCTGTAAAGCGGATTTTTGTGATAGACCATCGAGATCGCACATGCGATCGCAAATCCGGCAAATAAGAAAAAAAAGGCTGTTCCGACCATAATTCACGTGTTCAGAGTGCGGGCTTTAGCCCGTTAAATACGCGATAAATCGCGAACTCTAAACTACCTATTCAAAAAGAACACAACAATAATCGTAACGATCATATTCGCCAATGCTACCGGCAGCAAAAATTTCCAACCGAAATTCATCAACTGGTCAAAGCGAAATCGCGGCAGCGTCCCGCGAACCCAGATATAGAAAAACAAAAATCCGCATATCTTGCCGATAAACACGAGATGGCTGACAAGCGCATACGGGATCGACCCGACCTCAAAGACGTGGCTCAGGCCGGGCACGTACCAGCCGCCGAGAAATAGCACAGTACACATAACCGATACCGTAAACATGTTTACATATTCGGCCATGAAAAAGAGGGCAAATTTCAAGGCCGAATACTCGGTATGGAAACCCGCGACAAGTTCCGTTTCCGCCTCAGGCAGATCAAAGGGGACGCGGTTGGTCTCGGCGAATGCCGAAATCAAAAACACACCAAACCCAACGATCTGTGGGACGATAAACCATCGCATATACCACGGTGAATTTATCTGCGCAAAAATAATGCCGTTGAGATCGAGCGTACCAGCAAGCATTACGACGCCGATAACCGATGCTCCCATCGCCAGCTCATACGAGATCATCTGGGCCGACGAACGCAAACCGCCCATCAAGCTGTATTTACTGTTCGACGACCATCCCGCAAGGGCGATGCCATACACACCGACAGACGTTATCCCCAAAACGAACAGCACGCCGACGTCGATCTGAGCGATGGTCATCGGCATATTCCGCGCCTGCTCTGCTATCCAAACGGTCGCATCGCCGATATAGGCGATGCCCGAAACATGCGGGACAAGCCAACCAAGCGGATCTGCAATTCGAGGGCCAAAAGGGTAAACGACCATCGGCATCAACGCGCAGGTCAGAGCCACCATCGGGGCCAGAAAATAGACAAATTTGGTCGATTTATCCGGCGTCAGATCTTCCTTAAATATAAATTTAAGCAGATCGGCAAACGGCTGAAAAAGCCCCCACGGCCCAACTCGATTTGGACCGATACGTCCCTGTATCCAGCCAAGGACTTTCCGCTCAGCGAGCACCGTGTAGGCAACGATCATCATTACCCCGCCAAAAGCAGCACCGACCCCGGCGAGGATGACAATAAAAGGAAATGCCGTTTTTAGTACTGATTCCATCTCTTCACTTACTATCAATCACCTTCATCAAAACTACTGCGATTTCAGACTTACTAAAGGTAAACTCTTTTTCAAATGGCTCAATATTGAAATATCCGATCACAGTAATGGTTTCCTTCTCGATCCCAAGAAGTTTGAATTCCCTGATCCTCGCTTTTTTGTCGGCTGATTCAAGGTATTGTTCAAAAAACCAGTTGTTTAAGCCGTCATCCTCTCTATGTTCAACGAATTCAATCTGTTTACCGCCTATCTCAAGAGAAACCCTATCGACATCGAGACCACCACCTTGACGATTTCCGAATGATCTTCGGTAGAAATCGATATGCATTCTACGGCCGATATGCGATTTGTCCAGGTCTTGAGGCTTGGTGTAGTTCATGTCTGAGCCATCCTGCGCCAACAAAAGGCCTCCGCAAAAAGTCATAAAGATCACCATTACGACAGCCTGATATGTAGACTTTAGAACCGCTTTCATATCGATAACTATTGATGATTCGCTCCCGGCGCTAATCTGTCGGCAACGCCAACAGCGGCGACTTCGGCCATTCCTGGTTCCGTAGGCTGGCCATTCAAATTAAACTGCAAAAGCGGCGATACCAAGAGATTGTCCGGTTTCGGATTCCCGTGAGCCAGCAGGTGGAATTGATCGGTTTTGCTCGTCATCGTCGTCAAACGATGCAATTTATGCCCGACCCTCGGCACCTCAAAATTCTTTTCTGCGTCATCGCCCATAGACCCGACGTGCGATCTTAATGTATCGAGATGGCCAGAAATATCTGCTTTCTCAGCGATCGCGTGCTTTGCCTGAACCGGATTCGATTCGTCCTTGAGCATCGGATATCTCAGGCCATTGTATGCCGGAACGCTCTCCGCTAACGCCTTGAATACCATCGACGCAGAAAAATCTTGAACAAATTCCGTCCCCATCTCGCGAGCGATCAACGCGGTTACCATCCAATCCGGTTTGGACTGGTGAACCGGCTCGATAGCTTTGCGGACGCGCTGGACATTGCCGGCGTTGTTGGTAAATGTTCCGTCAACCTCGGCAAAACTCGCCGCAGGGAATACCACATCGGCGTGGTCTGTTGTCTCGGTCAGAAACAACTCTTGCACGACCACAAAATCTTTTCCCTCGAGAATACTCGCGTCCTGCAGGCTGCCGCCGATCAGCAATGCTTTTGAATTTTTGACAACGTCATCGACCGATTTTCGCCCCGGCGTCATGTCGTGTGAGCCGACCGAATTGTTGTATTTCGGCAGCGGATGCAGGGTGGCGCGGCGATCAACACCGGCAAACCCAGCCGCCGACACCGCAATTGCCGCCTGAGCTTCAACCGACAATTCGCGACCGAACATTATGATCAATTCGCCCGTTGTTTCGTTGATCGTCTTTCGGACCAAGTCGATCTCACCGGCGTCTATGCCAAGCTTTCCGGCTGCTAGACTATCTGATCCTGGATCGGCCAGGGCCAGTGCAAATGCATCAACCGTGCCCGGATTTACATGCAAAAACTGCGTCGCACGCCGCGAGAGATTGATCGGCGTGTCGTTAACGCAGATAAATTTTGCACCGCCATTGCGGACCGCCTGACGGATTTGCTTCGCTGTGTAGCTCTGTTCTTCTTCCGGTTCGCCGCCGATAAGAACAATGGTCTGGGCAAAGCGAATTTCTTTATGAGTGCAAAGCGGGACGCTCAGATTCTCGAAAGCGGGAGCGAGGTCGGACACGTCTGACACCGCAATGTTGCCGCTTCCGGCCGCTTCCTTTGCAAATCGATTGAGCGTGAAAACAGCTTCGTTCGTCAGTCGCGGGCTGGCGATGACGCCCACATCCGCGCCATGTTCTTTTAGCTTTTCAGCCGCAAATTTTACTGCCGCATCCCAAGTCGCCGGAATAAGTTTGCCGCCTTTCGAAAAGCGGATCATCGGCGTTTTGATACGGTCGGCGTGGTTGATAAAGCCGTGTGCGAACCGCGCTTTTACATCAAGAAATTCGCCATTCATGCCGTTGACATAGCGGTCGCGGGCAACAATTCGGTGAACTAACCCGCTTCGCGAGCCGATACTAAGCTGCATTCCGTCCGAACCATAAACGTCGGTGGTAACAGTCTGGTCAAGTTCCCACGGCCGCGTCTCGTGACGATAAACGCCGTCGAGCAGCGTCCCCGTAGGGCAGACCTCGATGCAGTTTCCGCACTGCGAGCAATTCAGCCAGCCGCCGTATGTGCCGATGACGGTATTAACGCCGCGATTGCCGGCCTCGATCGCGTCCTCGCCCATCCATTCGTCGCAGACGCGTGTGCATCGCTTGCAGAGGATGCATCGTTGCGGGTCATTGGCGACGATCGGTGAGAGATATTTCTCGGGCTGAGCGTTCTTTTTCTCCGTGAAACGCTGTTCGACATCGCCCCAGTCGAAGATGACTTCCTGCAGTTCGCATTCGCCGCCGCGATCGCAGACCGGACAGTCGAGCGGATGATTGGCCAGCAAAAATTCACCCATCGCCCGCTGTGCCTTTTCGACCTCCTCAGACTGCGTAGTGACGACCATGCCGTCGGTGCAGATGATGGTGCACGAGGTTTGCAGCTTTGGCATTTTCTCAATGCGGACCAAGCACATGCGACAAGACGCTTGAATCTCGAGATCCTGATAATAGCAAAACGACGGGATGCCAAAGCCCTTTTCGCGGCACACATCTATCAGCCGCGAGCCCTTATCGATATCGTATTCCTGTTCGTTTATCGTTACTTTTATCTGTTCTGTTGACATCAAACTTTTCTCGAATATTGAGTTTTCGTTGCCTTAACCGCATCGCCCTCCGGCGCTCGAACCACGTTTTGGATTTGGCTTCGCCTGGCTTCGTCAAATTTCATTGAGGGTTCGGGATCGTGCTGACTTCGCCGGCCGGGACAACGAGGCCTTTTTTTATCTCAAACGACATACTGCTCGTTCTTGACGGGCAGCAAAGAGCATCGCTGTCACTAAACCGCGAATACTCGGCATACACGCTCGCCGCGGAGTTAAGATTTGCCATTACCAGCCCTCCGTCGCTGCGCGCACCCATCGGCTTTGGCGATAAAGTTCCGGCAAATTTGGTCCCTACAAACACAAAAACGTTGTAGCCCTCCGGACGGCACATACCGTCGAAACCCGATGCGGCCATCACCACGGTTACATCGCCCCAGACCTGTGCGGCATCAACAAGAAGCCATCCCTTTGCCGTGAGCAGTTTATCGACCGCAAGCGTCGGCGAACGAACCCCGTCGCCGCCACATTGGCTAAGCTGACTCTTATCCGTTTTTGTCGTAGGTACGGCTGCCGATGCTTTGTTCCAGTTGACAACCTTTTTGGCGTCAAGCCACGCTCCCTGAGAGAACGAGTTCGATGCGGCAAATAGAACGATCGCAAAGACCACAATCAGTGCGGCTGGCGTGGACATATTTTTCAAGAGCTTATTGCTCGGATTGATCATGTGTTTTTTCTCCCGAAGATATCTGTCGCTGACCTCGTCAAATTTATTGTTTCAACAACCATTATTTGGATTTTTTGGTCGCCTTTGCCGGTTTAACCTCGACCGGTTTGACCGTCACTTTTTTCTTTTTCAGACGCGTTTTGCCAAAGCTACCGGCAAATATCTTGCCCCGCCGTGTTCGTTTATCTCCCTTACCCATTTATTCTCCTTACTTACCTTAGATATTCGGCGTAACGCCGTCCGCTCCGGTCTTATCGACCAGCCATTTTTTGAAATCGCCCGGAAATTGTTTGATTGCCGATTGTATCGGCCATGCAGCAGCATCGCCGAGCGGGCAAAACGATTTGCCCTCGATGTTGTCGCAGATGTCGAGCATCAGCTTGGCATCTTCCGGTCTGCCGCCGCCGGTCGAAATGCGGTCAAATATCTTAACCAGCCAATCCGTTCCCTCGCGGCACGGCGTACACCAGCCGCAGGATTCGTGCTTGTAAAATTCGGTCAGATTTTTAGTCGTCTCCATGATGTCAACGGTTTCGTCCATGACCATCATGCCGCCGGTGCCAAGCATCGAACCCGCAGCAACAAGGCCTTCGTAATCGAGCGTCACATTTTTGCCGAGGATCTGTCCGGCATTCATTATGTAAACGCTCGATCCGCCGGGGATCACAGCCTTGAGTTTTTTGTCATCGCGAAGCATCCCGCCACAGTCATCAAATATGAACTTTTCCATATCGGCATAGCCCATCGGCAGCTCGTAAACGCCAGGACGCTTAACATGGCCGCTGATCGACCAAAGCTTGGTCCCCCCCGATTTTTCGGTGCCGAGATCACGCCAGGCCTCGCCGCCCATTTCGATGATCTGCGTCACTGAAGTAAAGGTCTCGACATTATTGACGATCGTCGGGCTCGCATAAAGGCCCTCGACAGCCGGAAAAGGCGGCTTCAGACGCGGGTGTCCGCGATAGCCCTCGAGCGACGAAAGCAATGCCGTCTCTTCACCGCAGATATAAGCCCCCGCCCCAGTATGCGTATGAATGTCGCAGGAAAAATTGGACCCAAAGATATTCTTGCCAAGAATGCCCGCCTCGCGACATTCTGCAAGAGCGGCGTCCATAATGTCGATCAGATAGCTGTATTCGCCACGGGTGTAAATGTAACCAGTGTTTGAACCGAGGGTATACGCCGCAATGATCATTCCCTCGATCATCTGGTGCGGGTCGCGCTCCATCAGATAACGGTCCTTAAACGAGCCGGGCTCCGATTCATCGGCATTGCAAACGATGTATTTCTGCTTGGGCGAGTCTTTTGGCACAAACGACCATTTCATCCCCGTCGGAAATCCTGCACCGCCGCGGCCGCGCAGGGCACTCTTTTTGACTTCCTCAATAATGTCCGCCGGGGCCATTCCGAGAGCTTTTTTCAAGGACTCGTAACCGCCCGTTTCGCGATACACGGAGAGCAGATGCCCATCTTTCATGTGCATTCGCTTAAGTTGTAATGGCTCACAGCCGATTGCTTTGATCTCCATCTTTACAATCCCAAATCTTTCGCAATAATCAGCGTGTCCGTATGCTGTCTAAATTTCACGACCTTGCCGTCACGCAATTCCCATTCGTGGGCAAACGGAACCGTCGTATTCTTGCCAGTTTTGACATATTTGCCGGAATAGGTGCCGATCGACACTACATTGCCATCTCCGCCGTCAACGATCTTGTTCGGCACCGCCGAAAACCCCTCCCATTCGGTCGCAAGACGCATAAATACGCCCGACAAAATGCCCGTCGGCCCGTTGTATGTACCGGCATACATAAACCCTTCGGCCTCGGACCAAGCTATATTTTCGTCAAACGCAGCTAAAACTCCGGGCACATTGCCCGTCGCAAACGCGTCGTAAATTCCTTTAATAACTTCGCCGTTGGTCATATCAATCACACTCCGCCAAGATCTTATCCACCTTCTCTACCGTCAGATCTTCGTGATAATCAAACCCGACCTGCATCATTGGTGCGGTGCCGCAGCTTCCCAAACACTCGACCATCGTGACGGTGTATTTGCCGTCGTCCGTCGTCTCGCCGGGGTGAATGCCGAGCTTACTGCAAATATGGTCCGTGATCTCAGGCTCGCCCATGATCCGGCACGACAGCGTCTTGCATATCTGAATGTGATGCCGCCCGACGGGCCGCAAATTGAACATCGAGTAAAACGTCGCCGTCTCCCAAACGTCCGTCACTTCCAAGTTCAAAAACCTCGCCAGAAAATTCACTCCCGGATTGTCGATCCATCCGCGTTCCCGCTGGACAAGCATCAGCAGCGGTATCAACGCCGAACGCGAACGCTCAGGCGGATATTTATCGAGATGGGATCTCATCTCCTCGACGATCTCCGGCGAAAACTCCGCCACCTCGTCGGAGACGATGACCTTATCCGTATAACTCGTAGCTGTTGCTCCTGCCATCTATTAATGAACCCCGGCCTCTAGATCATCGATCCGCTTTTCCAATTTGTCGACTCGCGGATGGTCCTGTATCGCCATTACCGCAACATCCTTAAGCTGTTTTACATCTGACGCGACACTATCAAGCTTTGCTCCGACCTGGGTAACCTTTTCCTCGACTTGGCTTATCGCATTTTCGAGACGATCGATCTTGAAAGAATTCGTACGAACATCGGCAGTCAGACCGTCAAACTTCTGCGTAGCAACTTCAACAAATCGCGTAACCTCAGTCTTGAAATCTAACATCTCAGAATTAAACCCGAGCATTTCTGACTTAAAGCCGAGCATTTCTTCTTTAAATTTTTCATCAGAAATCTGTTCAGCCATACGATTCCCCTACCTGTCAATCTCCCCCAACACAATATCCAGGCTGCCGATAATTGCAACGACATCCGCGATCATTTCGCCCTCGGCCATGACGGGCAAGGCGGAAAGGTTGACAAACGAGGGGCCGCGAAAATGGACGCGTTCGGGTTTCGGGCCGCCATTTGATTTCATATACACGCCAAGCTCGCCTTTTGACGCCTCGATGGCGTGATAGACCTCGCCTTCGGGGACGTTAAAGCCCTCGGCGACGATCAGGAAATGGTGGATCAGCGAATCCATATGCTTCCGCATATCATCGCGGTCGGGCAGCACGATCTTTGGCGCGTCGGCCTTTATCGGGCCAGGTTTTAGCCTTTCCAACGCCTGGCGGACGATCTTGTGCGACTCATCGAGCTCACGCATCCGCACCTTGAATCGCGACCACACGTCGCCATCGGGCTCTGTCGGGATATCAAAGTCGTACGTCTCATAGCCCGTGTACGGATTATCGCGGCGTAGGTCGAGATCGACACCGCTGCCTCTGAGGCTCGGGCCGGTCAGCCCCCAATCTATTGCATCTTCAGCCGAAATTATGCCGATTCCCTTTGTCCGGCTCATCCAGATCGTATTGCCGGTGACAAGCGTCTCAAACGTATTGAGGGCCTCCGGAAAGTCGTCCATAAACTGCTTTACGCGACGCTCGAACCCCGCAGGAAGATCCATCATCAGGCCGCCGATGCGGAAATAGCTTGGCGTCAGGCGCCCGCCCGATGCGGCCTCGATCAGATTAAGTATCTTTTCTCGCTGGCGGAAGCAAAAGAAAAACACGCTCATCGCACCGAGGTCGAGAGCGCTGGTTCCGAGCCAGACCATGTGCGAAGCGATACGCTGCAGTTCGCACATCAGCACACGGATGACCTGCGCACGCTTTGGAATCTCAAGATCGAGCAGCTTTTCGGCCGCCATTACATACGCCAGATTGTTGCCGAGCGGGTTGAGATAATCCATCCGGTCGGTGATGACGACACCCTGCTGATATTTCTTGTATTCAAAAAGCTTTTCCATCCCCGTGTGGAGATAGCCGATGTCGGGGATCGCCTTAATGACAAGCTCACCGTCAAGCCGCAGATCGAGCCTGAGCACGCCATGCGTCGAGGGGTGCTGCGGCCCCATCGAAAGGGTCATCTCGGACTCGAGCGGCTGATCGAGCACCTCGAACTGGCTTGGAATGTTTTCTACAGCAGTAACCATAGTGAACAGGGACGAGTGACGAGTGACAAGGGAAGATTTTATCTCGCCCCTCGTCCCTTATCACTCGTCACTAATTTAAACTGTAAGGCTCATAGCCTCGCAGGGGGTAATCCTTTCTCAAAGCATGCCCGTCGAAATCGGACGGCAGCAAGATTCGCCGCAGATCCGGATGGCCGTCAAATATAACCCCGACTAGATCGTAAGTCTCACGCTCGTGCCAATCGGCGGTCCGCCAAAGATGCGTCACTGTATGGACGTGGGCATCATCCTCAGAAAGCAGCACTTTCAAACGAAGGCGCAGATGATGCTTTGTCCCAAAAAGATGATAGTTGACCTCAAAACGCGGGTCGTCCTCGGGCCCGCGATCACAGCCGCAAAGATCGGCGAGCATATCAAAACCATGCTCTTCCTTGAGAAAACGGCATACGCTAACGATCGATTCGCGCGGCACGGTGACGGTCACCTCGCCATGGCCTTCGGCCACAGACACGACCGATGCGGAGTCTTTTTCCTTCAATTTTTCGACGAAATCCAAGAGATCCTTCATATACAGATCTAATTTACATCGATCGGATCCAAACCGCCGACCACTTTCCTTTAACTACATCGGTGCCGCCCCACGTTCCGTTGCTCAGCCGTCGGCCTTTGTTTTTTACAAAAGCATAGTATCGGCCAAGTGCCAGATCGCCTTTTACCCGGGACAATCGAGTGCCGACGAGGACGACCCGGTCGTTTTTATTGTTGAATGATCCAGTAAAATACTCGATTCCGCTGTCTTGGCCGTCCGATGACCTCCAAATAAAATGCCCGCGATATTTATAGAGCGAACCGACATGCTTTCGGCTGTCGAGCTTTATCGATCCGCCCCACTTTACACCTTCGTCATCGCTGCCTGTGATCTTCCAGAGGCCCAATTTCGGAGCAGACCGTGCCTGTGCCGAGAGGGTGTGCGGCAAACAGCCCAATACGATCAAAATCGCCAGAACAATTAATAATCGTTTCATCATTAGGAACTTCTTCGCTTCTCGTGTTTCGACGGTATCGAATACGGCCGCGATGTCTCACCTGCCGCGAATTCCGTCTCCATTTCGCGCTCCAGGGCCGTTCCTTCGGTCACCGGAAGTGTCCCGGGAACGGTCGACACGCGGGATTCGGGTTCGTATGTGTCGCGGCGGTCTTTGACCGATTCTTTCATGATCTTGTCTTGGAGCATCATGATAGCGTGGACGAGCATCTCGGGACGCGGCGGACAGCCGGGCACGTAAACATCGACCGGCACGATCTTATCTACACCTTGAACGATCGCGTAATTATCAAATACACCGCCAGACGTTGCACATGCTCCCATCGAGATAACCCATTTGGGTTCAGGCATTTGGTCGTAAATACGGCGAAGCACCGGGGCCATCTTTCGCGAAACGCGGCCCGAGACGATCATCACGTCAGCCTGTCGTGGAGATGCACGAAAAGTCTCGGCACCAAATCTCGATAGGTCGTTGCGGGCCGAAACAGTATTCATCATCTCGATCGCGCAGCAAGCGAGGCCAAATGTCGCCGGCCACAGGCTCGATTTGCGGGACCAATTGATAATTGCGTCGAGTCTTACCGTTACAACGTCCGGCAGTGAATCGAATAGATTATTTTCTAAACCCATAAATCGTTTAAGTTACAGAGCTTCGGAGTGCCAAAGTGCCAGAGTCTGAAAAAACATATTCGCCTTAACTCTGGTACTTTTAGGCCGCCAGCTTTTGGGCCGCATCATGATCCCGCCTCTTCTTGGCCATCTGCTTTGCTTCTGCCCGGGCCTCAGCCTTAGCCTGAACGCCCCAATCAAAAACGCCTTTCTTCCAGACGTAAACATATCCAACGACCAGCGTCGCGATAAAAACCAGTATTTCAACAAACGCGATCGTGCCAAAGGCAACGCCGCTCAATTTCTCTTCGGCCATAAGGCTCTTGAATGCAACGGCAAATGGAATGATAAACAATACTTCGATATCGAACAGGAGAAAAATAACGGCGACCGTGTAAAATTTGATCGAAAAACGGTCGCGAGCTCCTCCGATCGGGTCTTTTCCGCACTCGTACGGCATCAGCTTGGTCGCCGTCCGCTTGCGCGGCCCGATCAATTGGGTGACCAGCAATTGGCTTGCCCCAAATCCCGCCGCGACTAGAAACATGATCCCTATCGGCACGTAATCCAAAACGTTGTATTCAGACATCTAGTTGTCGCCGCTCCGTCGCGTTTGAACAAAAAAAGCCCGTAGAAATAAGAATATTTGCCGTCAAATACTTGAAAATATGGGCACAATCTAAATCCTAAGTTAAGCGTGAATTAGTGTCAAGGCAATCACCTCACGCAGGGGCTAATCTTTCCAGCCCGTCAGCGGACGGTCAAATCTATTTATTCGTTGACCCTCAACGATTTGATATGCTAACGTCATAATGGTAGATAGTGCCGTAAATACGCCGTTTTCCCGCTTCATTTTGGCTAGAAAGATACCGTGATCTCAGGCTTCAATACAGACATAGAGTTCGAAAATACTGTCTTTCACGTTCAGACCGAGGACAAAGGTTTGAAGTCGCGTCTGATCGTCTCGCTCGTTTATAACAAGGGAACTATCCTGGCCAGCAAGCGGGTCAATTACGACGATCTGCTGATCGGAAAATTTGAAGAAAAAAAGCTCGTCGAGCGCGTAAACCGGCAGCACCAGTTGATTTGCGCTGCGGTGAGCTCGGGCCGGCTCGATGAACTAAAAGAAATGACCGGCAAAGAGCGGTCGAGAACGGCAAAGGCTCCGGCGGCAATCCCCGCTGCAATGGTCGAACTTGAGCAGGCACTTTCTGTCAGGCCGCACAATGTCGTTGAAACCGTTGGACTCGGGCACCCGGCGGAGCTGACGCACACCCAAGCCGATATTCCGCATGCACGCGGCGCAGATGTTCCTGACCTCTTCGCGGATGAACCCGTTCTCGAGGCAGTCGCCATAATCGAGGATGAAATGATTCTCGACGCAGGGGCCGTCGCGGTCGTCAGCGAACTGTCTGGTCGGGACAGGCCCTCGAATACCAAACTTAGCCTCGAGCTGCTCGGTGATTCCAAATTTAAGGGCGGTGACCGCCGGACGGTAAACATAATGATCTGCCGCGGCACCGATCGCAAAGTCATCGGTAACGCTGAAATTATGATGAAGGTGCTCGGGTCGAGCTTTCGGCCCGTAATTTTTCATGCCCGCTCCGACGTCAATGGCCTCGCCAAGGTGCACATGCAGCTTCCGCATTTTGAGGCCGGGCGGGCGGCCCTGCTGGTTCGGGCAATAGCCGATGGTGAGGAGGTCGAACTTCGCCGGGCCGTCACGCCGGGCTGATTCTCTTAAATCCAGATTTCAGTTTTCAGATTTAAAAATTAGAATTACCAAATTTGAAATCGGTTGCCTCAAAGCGGAAAATCAGAGCAATGACCGCAATAAACATACTGCTCAATGGCGAAACTCGTGAACTCCCCGCAGAGACCAACCTGGATATGCTACTGGATTTTTTCTCCTTACCCGCCAAACGCATTGCGGTCGAACTAAATAAAACGGTCATCCCAAGAGCGGAGTGGGGACAAATCGCCGTGAACGACGGCGACCAGATAGAGGTCGTCCATTTCGTCGGCGGAGGATAAGGAACAAAGATAATTCACCACTTAGGCATGGAGAACGCAGGGGGAAAAGAGTTTTTGCCGCAGATATTCGCAGATGACGCGGATCAGGAAAAGCCAATTTTTATTCAATTCTTATCTGCGGCATCTGCTTCAATCTGCGGCTAAATTTCTGTATTACTCTGTGTCCTCTGTGTCCTCTGTGGTAAATTTCTTTTATGTCGGACAGCTTTCAACTCGCAGATAACACATTCACTTCGCGCCTCATCATCGGCACCGGCAAATACCGTTCTTTCGACGAGATGAAAGCGGCCCATGCCGCGTCGGGCGCCCAGATGGTGACGGTCGCGGTCAACCGCGTGCCGCTCGATGGGAAGAGCGAATCTTTTCTCGATCATCTCGCCCCCGCGATGAAGATCCTGCCGAACACCGCCGGATGCTACGATGCCGATCACGCGGTACGTACGGCCCGCTTGGCGCGCGAGGCGCTCGAAACAGACTGGATAAAATTAGAAGTTATCGGCGATCCCGTTACATTGCTGCCGGACAATGAACAAACACTCGAAGCCGCGAAAATATTGGTAAACGAAGGCTTTATCGTCCTGCCGTATTTTACCGATGACCTGATAATGGCAAAGAAATTGCTCGACGCGGGCTGTCCGGCGGTGATGCCGCTCGCGGCTCCGATCGGCTCCGGAATGGGCGTCCAAAATCCGTCAAACTTGCGCATTATGCGCGAGCAATTGCCCGACGCCACGATCATCGTCGACGCAGGAGTCGGCGTCCCTAGTGACGCAAGTATTGCGATGGAACTCGGCGCCGACGCGATCCTGATGAACACCGCCATCGCCGAGGCAGGCGACGCTTCGGCCATGGCAACCGCCATGAACCTCGCCGTCCAAGCCGGCCGTCTCGCATATCTCTCAGGCCGAATGCCCAAACGCTTATTTGCATCCGCGTCGAGCCCGATTGAAGGAGCGATAAAATAAAGTTGGAGGATCATCTGATGGATTTACGAGCCCTGCGACGACACCACCGGAACCGAATAAAGCGTCGGGTTAGCAAATACTACTCGGGTGTTCATAAGGACGATGAACGCCGCGTTGGGCAAATGTCTCGCACTAGAACTCCATGCTCATGTTGGATGTGCGGCAACCCGCGAAGGTACTTTGGGGAAAGGACAATGCAAGAGCGGCGGTGGACGGGTCCCGAATCGGATTCATCATCGGATCTGGCCAGATAATTATGGTTGCACACGTATTGTTTTTCGGAGCCACTGCCGAAATCACTGGCCATCGCCGCGTTGATATCGAATTGCCGCCTGACGCAATATCGGGCGACGTTTTCCAAAAACTCGTTTCCAATCATCCAACGTTAGCAAAACACCGACTCCATTTTTCGGTAAATCAGCAATACGCGACCGGCAACGAGTTGCTAAACGACGGCGACGAGCTCGCAATCTTCACAGCAGTTTCAGGCGGCTGAAAAATGGGCTATTATCGCTAGTGTTATGACTGAGAAGCAATTCTACGATTGGCAAACCCTTGGCGGTACCGATGATGTGATGCGTTTTGTGGACGCGCTCGAAAAGGCTGACGTTTTGTGGTGTGCGATCGGCGGCATCGCTGTCAACCACTGGGCTGCGGAACAAATGGTTACATTGGATGTAGACTTTGTGGTGGCCTCAGACTCCATCGAAAAAGCTGAATCCACTTTGATCGCGGCAGGTTTCTCTGCCGAAGAGTTTGATTGGTCGATCAACTTCAAGGGCTCGTCAAAGGTTGCAATTCAGTTAACGACGGAAGATATGTACCGTGATTACGCGTCACGAGGAATTGCAGCAGATGTTCATGGAATTCTCATGCGAGTTGCTTCGCTTGAGGATACCCTGACAGGAAAGATCCGTGCATGGAGCGACCCAAAACGACGCCAAAGCAAACGGTTCAAGGACCTAGCTGATATCACCCGGTTGGTGGAATCGCATCCACAACTTTGGGACCGGTTGCCAACAGAACTTCAGGCTCAGATCGACCGACCAAGTGAATGAAGATATGAGAATTCCGTTGAGTATGCAAGAGGAACTGGGTGCTTGGAATGACGGTGCAGGAGTCGATTTAGAGACCTGGATTGCTAGTGAAGGGTGATTCTCCTTAGCCGTCGGATACACTTCAATCTTTTGGCCGAAATTTGTGGTTTTCGAAGACTATCTTTTGCGTGAGGGTTTCAACTTAGATTCCTTGAGAGGCTTTGAGGTGTCTCTTGCGGGCAATAAGCGTGGAGTTGAAACCGTCATGAATCACTTGCACCTTTTCGATATTCAACACGTGGGATGTGCAGATTTATCAGCCGATAAAGTCGTACTTCTGGGCGAGACCCTCACTTCTATCTATAAGGCAAAATTGGCTTACCAATACCCAAACCGCCCATGCCAAGTCAATTTCCATCAACCTGAGGATATCGAGAATTTGGAAGAATTTGAGATCTCCTTTTGGCAAGTGAAGCATGAATCCGATGATTCTCGATGGACAACTTTGTAGAACTCACAACCCAACCCATCGACCTCACCAGCGTCGCTCGCCGCGCGGTTCCGCCGGAGTGTGGGGCGACGGTGACGCTGGACGGGTACGCTAGGCGGTTTACAAAAAACAAAGAAACGGGCGAGACTCGTGAGACCGAGTATCTAGAATACGAGGCTTACGAACCGATGGCTTTGAAAGAGATGGAAAAGCTGATTGAGCGGGTCAAATCGGAGTTCGAGATCTCGAATGTCGGCATTGTTCACCGGCTCGGACGGCTTGAGATCGGCGAAACGAGCGTCGTTATTTCCGTCGCCGCACCCCACCGTAAGGCCGCATTCGCCGCTTGCGAATGGCTCATCCGCGAGCTAAAACGCACTGTCCCGATCTGGAAAAAAGAGATCTACGCCGACGGCGAAAAATGGGTCGAAGGCGAAAAAACTTAATCACAAGTTTACACGTCCTTAACACTGATTCTCACCCACTCGCTCACTCTAAAACATTATTTTTAGTAAATTCCATCGGCACCGTTCGGTGCAAAACACGGGGGGAAATTTGGTTTTAATTTTCAGCTAGAGAGGTATTTTTATGCGTAAAATATTGATTTTAATGGTTATTACGGCGTTTGGAGCCATATCGGCACTTGCTCAGTCCAATTCCACGACAGGCAATATTGAGGGCCGCGTGGTCGACCCAAATGGAGCGATCGTCCAGGGCGTCGCCGTCACGGCTACCAATCAGGACACCGGTTTTGAAAAATCGGCGGTGACCGATGCCGACGGTGATTACATCTTTGTGCTTCTGCCGCCGGGCGACTATAGGGTCGAGGTTGCCGCTGCCAAGGGATTTGCAGCCGCGACGTACTCAAATGTTCAGGTCACGGTCGGAGCGAAGACCGCTCTCGAAATTAAGTTAAACACGGGCGGCTCGGTTAACGTGGTTGACGTCGAGGCCGAGGGCCAGAGCATTGAGGCCACTCGCACATCCATCTCGACAACGCTCGATGAGACGCGTATCCGCAATCTGCCGACTAACGGCCGCAACTTTCTTGACTTTGCGACGCTGACGCCGGGCATTGTCAAAGACCCGACACGTGCCGGCGATCTCGCTGTCGGCGGCCAAAAAGGCACGCTAAACAGCATCCAGATCGATGGCGCCAGCAGCGATAATACATTTTTTGGCCAGTCATCGGGCCGCATCGGTTCGGGCCGTGCACCATCGCAATTTTCGATCGATACGGTCAAAGAGTTTCAGGTCAATCAGAACGGATTTTCGGCCGAGTACGGACGTGCCGCCGGAGCGGTTATCAATGTCGTCACCAAATCGGGGACTAACCGATTTACGGGAAGCGCATTTGAATATTTTCGCGACGAGCAGCTTAACGCCCGCAACCCCAATCTTGTGGCCGCCGGCCGCATCCGGCCAAATGGCCAGATCAACCAATTTGGCGGCACGGTCGGCGGGCCGATCGTAAAGGACAAGGCGTTCTTTTTTGGAGCATACGAGGGCCAGCGTTCAAATTTGCCAAACCCCGTCGTGCTCAATTCGCTCGCCGCCGCGCCGGCAAATGTCCAGACGTTTCTTTCCCCTAAGGTCGTGTCTTACAATGTTAACCGCATACAGGACACATATCTCATAAAGACCGATTTTAATATCAACGACCGCAATCAGATATGGATCCGCTTTAATCAGCAAAATTTTAAGGGGACAAATCTCGAAAACGGCGGCAGCCTGAGCGCTCAGGAGCACACCGGCAATAGCAACGTGACAACGTCCGCGGTCACGGGTGCATGGATCGCAACTATCTCACCTCGTTGGTTTAACGAATTCCGGTATCAATACTCACGCGACAGCGAACCCGGCCTTTCAAATACGACGGCACCCGAGGCGGCGATCACGACCCCCGACGGCACTTTTAACATTGGCCGTAACAATTTCAGCCCCCGTGAAACGACGATCACGCGAAATCAGATCATTGACAGCCAAACCTATCTTGCCGGCAACCATACGATCAAATACGGGGTTGATCTGCTTTTCGACAAAATATTCAATTTTTTCCCCGGCCTGTTTAGCGGCTCCTACAACTTCCCGAGTTATACCGCCCTTTCAAATCAGCTTGCGACACCGGGGACACAATTTTCGACCCGCTTTCGTCAGAGCTTTGCCGGAGCCGGTACGACCGGCGGCACAACGAAACCGAATAACAATGAATACGGATTTTTTGTCCAGGACGACTGGCGTGCGACGCCGAGACTGACGGTCAATCTCGGCCTCCGTTATGATTATCAGCAGATCGCAAAGCCGCCGATCCAGAATCCGAATCCCGCCCTGCTTGCGGCCGGATTTGACACAAGCTTTCAGCCTAAGGACAAAAATAACTTTGCACCGCGAATTGGGCTGAGCTATGCGTTTGACGACAAAACCGTGATTCGCGGCGGTTATGGTATTTTCTACGGCCGGACACCCGCGATCATGACCGGAACGGCCCATTCGCAAAACGGCATACAGGTAATTGCGATCGATATTCCCTGCTTATCGACCACACCTGTGCCGCCGGTCCCGTGCCCGCTTTATCCGGCGGTTTTCGCGAGTGCCCCGACGGGAGCTACGACCCCGCTCATCAACCTGTATTTGTTTAGTAAGAAGTACCAACAGCCATTCACCCATCAGGCACGGCTCCAATTTGAACGGGAAGTTTGGAAAAATACGACGTTCTCAGTTCAATACACGATGTTTAAGGGCCAGGACCTGACCCGTACTAGAAACGCTAATCTGACGGCTCCGGTTTCGACATCCGTCCAGGTTTTTGAGGCAGGTGCAGCCACCTCGACCACAAATGTAAACATAAATCGCTTTACCGGAGTGCCGCCGGTAGTTGCTGGATTTTCACGCCTTAGCCTTTTTGAGAGCTCGGCGCGGTCGTTTTACCAGGGCCTGAGTTTTGAATTTAACCGACGGTTTTCGAATCACCTGCAGTTCAACACCAGCTATACGCTATCAAAAGCAAAAGACGACAAACCCGACCAGACATCGGTCGTTCCCGGCACCGATGACGCAAAGATCGCCGAGAACACGTTTGACCTGACCGGCGAGTATGGGCGTTCGGACCTCGACATTCGTCATCGGTTTATTTTCAGCCCGGTCTTTGAAACAGGTACATTCAAATATACTGATAACAAGGTCGCCCGGGCCCTCTTGAGCGACTATGTGTTTACCGGGATATTTCAGGCACAATCGGGCATCGCGTATTCGGCATTGGTTTCCGGTGACCCGAACGGCGACGGAAATCCCTCGTCCGACCGGGCACCCGGAACAGTAAGAAATCAGTTCTCGACGCCGCCTGCTTATATCTTCGATATGCGTGTCGGCCGTATCATTAGATTTGGCGAACAATACCGCTTATCGCTCTTTGCCGAGGGCTTTAACATCTTCAACCGGTCAAACGTTATCTCCGTCAACGCCAATCAGTTCGCATTCAGCGTCGTGGGCGGTGTGCCGCGTATCACCAGAACGACAAACTTCCAGACGCCGAGACAGTTCTACTCAGGCTCGCCGTCGTTCTCGCTCAACAATTCAAGCTACAACCGGGAATTCCAGCTCGGTATTAGGTTTGATTTCTAGGGATGAATTTAGAGGCTTTTTTTGGACGGCTCCGCAGCCGTCCTTTTTTATTAACGGATGACCTCGATCATGAGCGTCTGCGAGCCGGTAACTACGTATTCAAGCGGCGACAGTTCCATCTCGGCAATGATCGTTTGTACTACGGGTTTCGAACCGCCGGCGGTACGATCGTTGTTGAGGGTTGCTAGGACGGACGGCGGCAGATTTGGCATTTCGCTCGAGCCAATGATCGCCCCGGTTGTTGTGCGGGTGAGGATAGCGTAGAGCCGGTCAGGCCGCTTTAGACGGTTGATGATAGCGATCAGCTCGGCGGCGCTTTTGGGTGTAAATTGTGTGACCGCCGTATTTTGCTGGGCGGCATTTCCATCTCCGATCAAAAACGACATCTGACCGGGAGCGGTATCTTTCGGAATCGTTAGGTTTATTTTCTGGATAAGAACACTTCCGGATTCCGTACGTGATGACACAGTAGCCTCGACCGTTTCACCGGCCCGGACCTGATTGCGGTCAAGCGAAACGCGTTCGAGCGCTGCTGTCCTGCTGCCGTCGCTGGCGGTCATGTCAAGATTTACACCGGCGATCTCAAGCCCTTCAAAATTTGCTCGAAGCAATGCTGCAACCGGTATCGCAGGTGCTGACGATGCAAATGCCGCCGCCTGCTGACCGGTAAAACGCCGCTGCATACGGATCGAGTTTTCACCCTTTATCTTGATCTCGCCGTTAAGCTCAATAGTCGATTCGCCGAGCCCGCGTTCATGGGCCGCGAGGGCGTTACCGACTCCGGCGTTAATAATGAGAGCGGTGAGCGTCTCGTCGATCGTCGACTCAAAATTCACCTCTTCCTTTTGCCCGCGGCTCGTCGTTATGCGGATCTTGACCGGTATCATCTTTGGCGATTCACCCAATTTTCCAAAAATTCCGGTTGCACGGTCCTGCGTCAGCGAACCGACGGTTGCGTCCGGCACGGCGAGCTTAAACGAATTATTAGCGTTTGGCACGACCGTTATAACGTGCGATTCGGACATGGGCAAATTGGTCGAACCAAGACTGAAAAAAGGATGGCCGAACGCATAGATCTTATCGCCGTCACGTAAGGTGACCGTGCCGGCCGCTGCGATCTCGATATCACCGCGTGCCAGATGCACAACGACCGAATCACCGCCGAGAAGCGTTGTCTCATTCGCCCGTTTCATCGGCGTGATCGCCGATCCGCCACCTGCAGCTGCCACGGGCATGAGTCCCGCGTCTGAGAAACCGGATGCAAACATATCGATGCTGCGTTGCGACATACCCGAGATTGAAATAGGTGTCGCGATCGGCGTAAACGTCTGTCCCGCGACCGCCATCAAACGGGAATCTATCGGAAAGCCCGACGCAAGTGCGTTTTGCATTGCCGCATCTCTTGCGTACGCCGGACGCCAAATATTTGCAAGCAGTTCGGCGGAGGTAAATGTCCTCGGCGAGCCGGGAATCAATTTTGCAACCGGCGAGGTCACAACCGTCGAGATCATCTGCTCGATCGGCGTGATGCCGCAAATTGGCTCCTTTGCGAACGGGAAGCTGTAAGATATGGCGCCGACGAGCTTACCGTCGATATACACGGGCGAGCCTGACATACCTGCGAAAACAAATGTCCGCTCAGCGTTGGCACCGCTCAGACGCCCGACGATCATGTCCTGTCGCGGCCCGATCCAGTTTGGAATAACACCGAGGATCTCGACATTAAATTCTTCGGACTTCGTCCCGTGGAAAACCGTCCTGGCCGTTCCCCGCATCCCCTCTTTTAATTCCGACAACCGGAATATCTGCGGCTCGCTTGCCGGCAGGATAGACCCCGGCATCTGGCCGAAAGCACCCGAATAGATCGAAAAAATTGTTAACAGAATGGCGGGAAATTTGGTGTTGAACATCTTTAAAAAAATCTTCCTTAATGACTGCGGCTTATGTTAACATTTATGAGGTCTATCGGAAAGCCTTTCATAATAGGCTTTCTCCACACTTCGATGCTGTAAACCGGCTCAAATCTGCCTCCGATCTTTACCCTTTATGCCTAAATCGACGCGTCTCTTGAAGAGTTTAACCAAATTGCTGTTTCCAGTGATCCTGTTGATCGTCGCCGCCTTGGCGGCAGGGGCCGCTTGGTTGGTTTACACGACGGCCCACCCGGTAAAATCGCGCTATCTGGTGACCCCTGACAAATACGGGCAACTGAGCTCTCGTGCCGCGCAGGTTACCGAAGAAACGTGGACGAATAAGGACGGCAGTACATCACGCGGATGGCTCTTACGCGGGGCGGAAAATAGCCCCGCCGTTATCCTGCTTCACAAATACGGCGCCGATCGATCCTATGTTCTTAATCTCGGCGTCAAGCTCAATGAATCGACTAACTTTACCGTCCTCATGCCCGATCAACGCGGCCACGGCGAGAATCCGATCGTTCAGAATTCTTCGTTCGGCGGATGTGAGGCAGAGGATGCGAACGCGACGATCGAATTTTTAACTAATTTGAAGACGCCGAATCAGATCGCTCTTGTAAATAAAAAGATCGGCATTTTTGGTATCGAAATGGGGGCGATGGTCGCTATTACCGCCGCCTCGAAGAATCAAAATATTAAGGCTCTCGCTCTCGACTCGGTTCCCCAGGATTCGGACGGCATTCTACGCGGGTCGGTCGAACGGCGCTATCCGTTCGCCAGCTTTGTCACGTCAAAGCTCGCTTTACTCGGCACGCGGCTCTATTTTTACGATGGCTGCTATCAGAGGGAACCGGTTTGCGACACCGCAAGAAAGGTCGAAAATCGAAACCTGCTATTGCTCGCCGGTGTCGACGCTCAGGATTTTCAGGATTCTACATCTAAGATGGCCAAATGCTTTCCAGTTAGTAACAAGCTCGAGGCCAAGCTCGATCTCAGCCCGTCGGGCTTTAGCATTATCAATGCTTCGATGGAGCAGTCGGAGGCATACGACCAGCGGCTGATCGACTTTTTTCGAAATGCACTGATGAACTGACCCAAATCCTCCGTTTAGAGGTCGAGCTTTTTTCGGCTGTGGCCATTTGTCCGGGAAACCGAGTGGATATCGGCACTTTCTTCCATCTGGACGACCGCCCTTGTGAGTATTTCCTTTAGATCGTCGAATCTTTCGACTGTCGATGTCATAGCCAGCAGGTCGTATTTTTTTGCGTTGTCAAAATGAAAAGCTGCGGTTATCAGAAACGATAACGATTCGGGGTCGCCGCGGACGATTTCGGGAAGCCGGCCTCGATCGCCGCTCATCTTAAACGCAGCTTTAGCCATTCGTTCAAAAAGGGTGAACACCTCGTCTGCAAGCGGCTCGATCTCGTCTGCCTCGGTATGATCGTCTTCAAAAAATTCAAGATCGGCAACGAGATAAGGCTCACCGGCATCGACATAATCTATCAAACGATAACGAACGACGCCTAGCGTGAGGATGTTGGAGCGTCCATCGGGCAGCGTTTCGGAATCGCGGATTTCGGCGACGCAGCCAACTGTCCCGATGGCCGGTCTGTCTATAAACGATTCTGCCGGATCGAAGAGTGTGATACCGAAAAACTTACGGTCATTCTGGACATCCTTGAGCATCTGTTGATAGCGATCCTCAAAAATATGCAGTGGCAAAAGCTCGTTTGGCAGCATAACAAGCGGCAACGGAAATATAGGCAGGTGTTTAATACCGGAGATTTTTTCTAAGGCTTCAGACATGTTTGATCGGGACAATCAGACCAATTCCCCTTCCACTTTCATTGCGATAAATTCTGCGATCTTCTGCGGCTCTTCATCACCGAGGGCCATCCGCTTCGCTCCGATAACGGCTTCCGAGATCTCGTTCGAGCGGGTTTTGTATCGGTTATCCCGAAAAACGATATCCTCGATCACGCGGCGTTCGAGCTTTTCACGACCGGTGTCCTCCATTTCATCCTGGGTATCGAGATAATCGGCCGGAACGGTGTGATTTTTGATCCTGACGTGAAGCGCATCGGTGATCAGCTTGACCTCATCGCGGATCTTTTGCATTTCAATGAGCGAATTTGGAAAGCCAAGCTGGCCTCGCAGAGAGATCTCGATAATTGGCTGCGGCTTGCCTGCCTCGGCGGCACGGGCTTCAGTTCGGATCATCGCAAGGATAGCGTCAGTTATCGCTTTAGCATCGGCATAGCCCGTTACCTGAAATACGAGCTGTTGAAACGGCCGGTAGTGATAATCGGTTATATGCCTAGCCGAGACATTATTTTGGTCATCGACCTCGACGACAAATGCACCGCGCGTTTCTCGAAACTCACTAATATTTGTGATCTCGATCGAGCCGGGATTAAACGCCCAGTTGTCGATCTCATAATGTTTGTGCGTATGGCCGAGACCGACGTACTCGACCGCAGTTTTTAGCTCCTTGAGGGCGTCTATCGAGAGTGCCGGGATTGGGTGCATCTGATGCCCCTCGACATCCGTGTGCAGCATCAAAATGTGAAACGCACCATCGCGCCTATTTTCTTTTATCGCCGCGGTCAGCATCGGTATCGCCCAGTTTCCCGAAGCCCCGTACCAATCCGAGCCGAAGATCCTCGCACGTCCAATGTCGATATATCCGCCTTTTTTCGTGGTCTCGTCCCAGGGAGCGTAACTCATTTTCCCCTCTGACGAAGCGGGTTCGAGCAATTTTACCAGGCCCCAGCTCGACAGCGAACGCAGCCAGCTGAATTCGTTGTCGGAGTGTTTTTGATCGTGGTTTCCCTCGATAGAGATTACCGAAATACCGCTCTCAAGCATCATCGTGAGGCCTCTCACGGCGTAATTCATAGTCTCGGGAGGCACCGAACGTTTGTGAAAAAAATCGCCGCACATGATGACGAAATCCACCTTTTCATCTATCGCGTATCGGCGGAGCACGTCCGTCCACGCATCAAAGAAATCACGCGGGCTTTCGGCGAGTTGATACCGCGTACATCCAAGATGGACATCGGCGATATGGAGGAACTTCATAGTCGAATCTTACCACAAGCCAGATTCACCGCAGAGACACTGAGCCGCTGAGAAAAGAAAAGGGTTTTTCTCTGCGTCTGAGCGTCTCTGCGGTTAAGTTTTCCTATGATAATATCCAGATATGAACAAAGTCGTCCTCATCACCGGTGCATCGAGCGGCATCGGGCTACACACCGCCAAGCTGTTTCAGTCAAAGAATTGGAAAGTCGCCGCGACGATGCGGACGCCGGAAAATGCTCTTGAGTTACAAAAGATCGTTGACGTCGAGTGTTTTCGGCTTGATGTCACGGACAACGAATCTATCAGGTCGGCGATCGCCGCAACGCTCGAAAAATTTGGTCGAATTGACGCCGTGGTAAACAACGCGGGATTTGCCGTCGTCGGCCCGTTTGAGGCCGCCACCCAAGAACAGATCGAGCGCCAAATAAATACCAATGTCTATGGCGTTATGAACGTCTGCCGCGAGATACTTCCCATTTTTCGTGAGCAGAAAGCCGGCATTATCGTAAATGTTGCATCGATGGGCGGACGCCTTACCTTTCCGCTTTACAGTATTTATCACGCATCCAAATGGGCGCTCGAGGGCTTTAGCGAGGCGTTGCAATTTGAGGTGAAAGATTTTGGCATCAAGATCAAGATCATTGAGCCGGGGCCGATCAAAACGGATTTTTATGAGCGCTCAATGAGTATTTCAAAAAAGGAAGGCCTCACCGCCTATGACAATTTCGTCGCCAGAGCGATGCCAAATCTGCAAAACGCCGGCGAAAAGGGCCCGGATGGTTCGGCCGTTGCGGAGGTGATCTACCGGTCCGTGACCGACGATGCGTCAAAGATACGATACCCGGTCAATTCGAGCTTGATCCTGTTTCTGCGCCGCCTGCTGCCCGACAGCTTATTTCTACGTCTCATCAGAAAAGCGGTTTTGAAGTAGGGGAAACCGCAAATAAATGCAATGATGGCTGTGTCGGAGACAAAAACAGCTTCCGGGCCATTTCCTCTAATAAAAGTCTAACCACACGTTGCGACATTGGTTTTGCAGGAAATCGTTATTTATTCTTGCAAACTTTATGTACTAAAGCCTTGCTTATGTGCGATAACGCACATACTATCGACGGGCTTCGTGCTATGTTTTCAAGCTAACCATAAAAATTACGTCGCGTACGAAAAAATGCGATAACGGCATGGCTGATAAATACAAGGGGTTGAGCTTTAGATCAGTAAGAAAATATGAAGATCCTGTTGTACAACCCTGATAATGGCATCACGCGCAATTTTATGCCGCACCTTTGGATGTTTTTGCTGCAGTCGCTGACGCCGGCGGAGCATGAGGTAATTTTGATCGACGGCAACGCAAAGGCGATGACCCGTCCGGAACTGGTCCAGTTTTGCAAGGACGAAAATATTGGCCTGATCGGCATCGGAGCAATGACGCGAATGGTTGCCCGGGCTTACCTGGTGGCTGATTCGTTAAGGGAAGCCGGATTTAAAGTGGTGATGGGCGGGCCGCACGTGACGGAATGCCCAGACGAAGCGCTCGGCAAAGACGGCGGACCGCGACACGCCGATGCGATCGCACTTGGCGAAGCCGACGAGACTTGGCCGCTAATGGTTGCCGATGCGGCCCGCGGCGAGCTAAAAGAAGTTTATATGCCCGAGGTTGACCCAAAGGGCAATGACAAGAAACCAAATCTGCAGCCGTACCCTCACATCCCCTGGGAGACGCTCGACCTTGATCAATTTAGCCTCGTGCCAAAGTTTCTGCAGCCGGTAATGTCAAAATTTGGCGAAGGTTGGGGCAAATTCTTTGTCGTACCGATTGAGACCGGACGCGGATGTCCTTACGGCTGCGAATTTTGCACGGTGACTGGGTTCTTTGGCGATTCGATCCGCTTTCGCTCGAACGAAAGCGTTATCGAGGAGATTCTCCGCCTTAAGGCCCGCGCCAAAAAAGAAAAAGGCCAGATCGCCGTATTTTTTATTGACGACAATCTCGCCATCAACAAAAAAAGACTTAAATCGCTGCTGCGCGATATTATCGCCGCAGATGCGATCTTGCCATGGGTCGCGCAGATAAGTGCCAATCTCCTAGCCGATGAGGAACTGGTTGATCTCATCGCCGACGCAGGTGCCCGCTGGATATTTATCGGAATGGAATCTATTGATCCGGTAAATATGGCCGATGTTAATAAAACATTTTCCAAGCCGGCAAATTATCAAGGCGTACTCGAGGGGCTCGCCCGGCGAAATATATACGCTATTACGTCATTCATTATCGGCATGGATAACGACACCGTTGGCGTTGCCAACCGAACAGTTGACGAGATCGAGACTTGGGCGCCCGGACTCCCCGTTTTTGGGCAGCTGACGCCGTTTCCGGCGACACCGCTTTACGACCGCCTCGAAAAGGCAGGCCGGCTCTCGCGTCCTAAGCACTGGCTCGACTTTGCCCCTTTTGTAATGGCCCACGATCCGCTAAAAATGACGATCGAGGACGCCAAAAAAGAGACCTTTGATGCGTGGTCGCGTTCCTACAGCCCGGAACGCAATTATGAGGCGATAAATTCGATCCGGAGCTCGCCGATCGATACGCGCGTAAGCCATCTCGTGGCCCGGCTCTTTTTCCGCGGTATCTACTTTCCGCAGATGAGCAAATGGGCGTGGATCAAACTTCTTTTCGACAACCGGCGGTCCATTTTGACCCTTTCGCGCGAGGGGTACCGTATGTGGCGGCAGTCGAGAAAGCCCGAGCCTGTAAAGATCCGTCCAGTCCCAACGTCATAATTGCATGAGCTTATTGCGATGCTGCTGCTCCGGCTGTTGCCGGAGCAGCCCGCCCATAAAGCATCTCGACCGATTTGACGACTTTTCCCCACAGAAATATTTATTTCCATTTCCCAATTCTTGTGGTATAACTGATTCGAATTACTGTCATAAGTAATTCATATCGTAGACATCTCTTTTTTGTTATATCCCATCCAACTCTGGCGCCCGGAAATTCGGGCACATGGGGATGCGATATCCGAAAATTTGAATTTCTTAGTTCCGTTATGTTATAGTTATGACTGTGTCGCTTTCCCGCCCCGAAAGCCTGCCGGTCGAATCAGACCTCCGAACCCGTTAAATGATCAGATCCGTAAAAAAAACAACTAGTTGGTTATTCGTCGTCGCTACCGTTTTTGCGTCGGCAAGCGTTAATTTTGCACAAGGTGCACCGCCACCGCTTCTTCAGGACATTAAGGTTCAATCAAACGCGTATTCTGAGCAGCCGTCGCCCACGCCGCTTGTCAAAAAAACGGGTAGCGTCACGCCGGTCCCGGTTACGACGAGCGGCATCAGGACCCTCTTTCCGGCGATTGCAGATGTCTCGATCCCGGGTTATTCGGGCGTACTCGTAGAGGACTTAAAGGGCAATGTAGTAGCCGAGAGCAATGCGGGCTTTCTTTTTAACCCGGCATCGAACGTTAAGATCGCTACGGCGTATGCAGTTTTGAGAACCTTTGGCCCCGAATTTCGATTTTCGACAAGTGTCTATACGGACGGCGCGATCGACCGCAACACGGGAACGCTCAACGGCAACCTATATGTATCCGGCAAAGACCCGGTGTTTCAGGCCGAACACGCAGTGTCGCTCGCCAACGAATTAAATCGAATGGGCATTCGCACTGTGACGGGCGATCTGATCGTTACCGATAATTTTGCAATGAACTACTCGGGATCCTCACTCGTCTCGGGACAAGCGCTTTTCGCAACTCTAGATGCCTCAAAGCGATCGGCGGCTGCGACCCGCAATTGGCTCAATTATCTCTCATATTCAGGTAAATTCGGTCAGGTGACAGGCATACCGAGCGTTTCGTTTACCGGTGCTGTTTATGTTCAGGGAATACCCAGCAACCTGCACCTGCTCTTTACCCACGAATCAACAGAACTGCGCGAGATCATCAAGGCGACGCTGTGCTACTCGAACAATTTTCTGGCGGAACGCCTCGGCGATATGCTCGGCGGACCCTATGCCGTCTCGCGGATCGTCCAGCTAAATGCCGGAATACAGCCAAATGAATTTTCGATACAGACATCGAGCGGACTGGGCTACAACCGCGTTACGCCAAATGCAATGATGCGGCTGATGCACGTTCTGCGTGACGATCTTGGCCGGTATAAAATGACATTTTCAGATATTATGCCCGTGGCGGGCGTCGATAAAGGTACGCTTGAGAATCGTTTTGACTCGGATTTCTCGACCGGCAGCGTCGTCGGCAAGACCGGCACGCTTGGCAATACCGACGGCGGCGTAAGTGCTCTGGCGGGTGAGATAAATACGCGAAACGGCAAATATCTTTTTGTGATATTTAATCAACGCGGCAGCGTCGCCCGGTTTCGTAGTTTTCAGAACTTTTTTGTATCTTTGGTACAGGGACAATTCGGCGGAGCGGTGCCCATGGTCTACGACAACATCCCGCTCGAAACGCGGCTTGCCCGTTCGCGTGTCACCTATCCCGCGGGCCGCCCTTACGGAAGCGATTGATCCCGGGCGTAATTATCAGGAGTGATTTTAAGGAAGCATGTTAAATGCTTCCTTTTTTCTTTTTACGTGCCGTGAGATAATTTCCGCTTGGCGAAAGTGGCCCAATCTATTTATCGATGAGTGATATCGAGCAGAACCAACCTCTTACCGAACAGCCAGAATCACTGGCCGAACCCTCAACAGACCAGATATTGGAAACCGGAGAAAAGACCCCGGCAACCAAGCAAACGAGCGTCGCACGTTCGGCGGGCATTGTGTCGGTAGCAGTGATGTTTTCGCGGGTGCTCGGACTGGCCCGCGAACAAGTTTTTGCATATTATTTCGGCGCCGGTTTTCTCAATGATGCGTTTCAGTTCGCCTTTCGGATCCCGAATGTACTGCGCGACCTCTTCGCTGAGGGGGCTCTTTCGGCGGCGTTTGTTAAGGTATTTACCGATTATCAGATAAACAAAAGCGAAAAGGAAGCATGGCATCTGGCCAGCCTTGTCTTAAACGCTTTGGCTGTCATCCTCAGCATTATCACGATCATCGGTATCGTTTTTTCCCGAAACTTTGTCGATCTTATAGGCAGGGGTTTTTCGCCCGAAAAAGCTCATCTGGCGACGGTCCTGACGCAGATCATGTTTCCGTTTATCCTGCTGGTGGCTCTAGCGGCTCTGGCTATGGGCGTGCTCAATACAAAGGGTATTTTCGGCATCCCGGCTTCTGCCTCTACGGTTTTCAACATTGTATCGATCATTCTCGGGCTGAGTTTCGCGTATTGGCTGAGCGGCGGTACATGGATCGTCCCCGCAGACCCGACCGTGATACCGGCGATGCCGGCACAATGGGCGATTACCGGAATGGCCATCGGCACGCTGATCGGCGGCGCGGCTCAGTTCCTGATGCAGGTTCCCTCCCTATTTAAGGTCGGGTTTCGGTTTTCACCCGTGCTTAGCTTTGTCGATCCGGGCGTAAAGCGCGTGATGTCTCTTATGGGCCCTGCGATACTTGGAACATCGGCCGTGCAGGTCAATGTGCTCGTAAATACCTTTTTTGTTTCGGGTATTGACGGCGGCATTTCGTGGCTTGGGTACGCGTTTCGCCTCATGCAGTTTCCGATCGGTTTATTTGGTGTGGCGATCGGCACAGCCTCGATTCCCGTGCTCTCGCGAATGGCGAGCCAGGGGAAAATAAAAGATTTTCGGGACACGTTGTCCTCCTCGATGAATCTCGTATTTCTCATGACGCTTCCCTCCGCGTGCGGATTGGTCGTGCTGGGCGAACCAATAATTCGCCTGCTCTATTCTCACGGCGGGGCTTTCAAGGAATCAGATGTCCCGGCGACGGCTTGGGCCTTGAGCGGTTACGCGATCGGGCTGACCGGATATTCGGCGATCAAGGTATTATCGCCAGCGTTTTACGCAATGGACGACGCGAAGACCCCGATGGTCATCGCGATCCTCTCGATCGCGATCAATGCGGTCGCGAGTTATTATTTAATGTCCCTGCTGTCGGGTTACGGTGTGACCGAGAGCCAACCGGGCGGACTCGGCCATGTCGGCGTGGCCCTGGCGACCTCATGCGTCGCCCTGGTCAATTTTTTCGCTCTCGCCTGGTTTATGCGGCGAAAGATCAAGCGGCTCAATGGACGGGAGATCTTGGTTTCGTTTTTGAAGATCGCCGGCTCATCGGCCGTGCTCTCGCTCGTTTGCTATCTCAGCTTTCACTATTTGACCGCACATTTTCCGGTCAAAACCTTTGGGGTCAAATTAGTCGAGGCTTTTGTCCCGATGGCTCTCGGCGGCGGCGCATTTATCATTGCCGCCAAACTTTTTCGCGTCGCCGAGCTCGAGCAGGTCGTCGGCATGATCCGTCGAAGATTAGTAAGATGATAAGAAAGTTTCGTTCGCTAGCACCAAAGATTCACGCATCTGCATTTATTGCGGACGATGCGGTCGTCATTGGCGATGTCGAGATCGGCGAAGATGCGAGCGTGTGGTTTGGCTCTGTCATTCGCGGAGATGTAAATTCTATCAGGATCGGCGCCCGGACCAATATCCAGGATATGACGATGATCCACGTCAGCTCGAAAACGCATTCGACCGTGCTCGAAGACGAGATCACCGTGGGCCACCGCGTCACGCTCCACGGCTGCCACGTTGAGCGCGGATGTCTGATAGGCATCGGGGCGATCTTGCTCGATGGTGTTCGAATCGGAGCAAATTCACTCGTGGCTGCGGGATCCTTGCTCACGCCGGGAACGCACATACCAGCCGGTTCGCTGGTGATGGGTGTTCCAGCAAAGGTCAAACGCGAGCTAGACCCTGATGAGCTCGCACATCTGCAACGATCGTGGCGAAACTACGTAGAATTAAAAGAGAACTACAAATGACGAAACTACTAAAGTGGCTATCTGTAATCATACTAGTCATCGTCGCGGCCGTTGCGATACCGGTGAGCTTTAGACGATATCAAAACGGGCAACTTGCACAAAAAATAAATCTTGAGAGGGCCGACGCGGCAAATAGGCCAAAAACGCCTGACCAAAATTTTGACGAATATAAGGGCGTTATTCACGTCCACACCTCGCTAGGCGGGCACTCGACAGGTGGTTTTGACGAGCTGATCTCAGCGGCAAATACAAACGGCCTGGATTTTGTGTTGATGACGGAGCATAGTTCGGACGCCTACGACACGTCCACGCTGACGCTAAATGGCGTTTACGGAAAAACTCTTTTTATCGGCGGAAATGAGATCGACACCGCTGACGGTGACAGGTTTCTAGTGATCCCGGGTACTTCCGAGGCGGGCGGATTTCATGCTTTGCCAACAAATACCGTCGTCGAAAAACTCCATGCGGGGGGCCGCATTGCCCTAGTCGCATACCCGGAAAAATTCAGATCGTGGAGTTCAAATTTTGACGGCGCGGAGGTTTTCAGCCTCAATACCAATAGCAAGCAAACAAATCCGTTCGTCGTCTTTTTCGATCTTCTCTGGTCGTTTCAAGCGTATCCGTCTGTGACCATGGCGACATATTCCCGGCGTCCGGATACAAACCTCGCGCAATTTGACCTGATCGCGGCCAAACGGCGCGTGACGCTTTTTGCGGGGATCGACGCTCATTCAAATATCGGCTTTCACCTGATTGGCGATGACGCCGGAAACAAGATGTTAAACCTCAAACTCGACCCGTATGCGATGATCTTTCAGATCGTCCGGATGCATGTGCTGCTCGAAAGAACGCGGCCGATGACCAAAGAAAATCTTATCGAAGCGGTCAGGAAAGGTAATTTTTATACAGGCTTTGATGTGATCGGCGATACTGACGGTTTTCGCTTTGCGGCAGAAAGCGTCGAGGGCTCAAAAGCAATGGGTGACGAGATCGTGCTTACAAACGGCACGCGGCTGACCGCCCAATCGCCGCTGCCAGCCCGGTTCGTCGTTCTAAAAAATGGTGAAAAGTTTTACGAGGCGACCGCAGCGGAAATGACCGTGGCCGTCACGGAAAAGGCGGCTTATCGGGTCGAGGTCTATCGTGATGACCTTGGCCCGCCATTCGACAAAATGCCATGGATAATGTCTAACCCTATTTACGTCAAATAATATCTAGGACTATTCGCTTAATTCGCGGCGAATTTCCCGGTTTCACTCTCTCATCCGCCTGCACTCTGCGGTAAACTAAACTTTATGGTCAGTAATAACCCCGCACGCGGCATGCGCGATTTTCTGCCCGCAGATGTCAGAAAGCGTAATTACGTGATCGGCATTATTAAAGAGGTTTACGAAAGCTACGGCTTTGAGCCGCTCGAGACACCCGCCGTCGAGAACATCGAAACCCTGATGGGCAAGTACGGCGACGAGGGGAATCAGCTTGTCTTCAAGATCCTAAAACGCGGCGACAAACTTGTTCAGAGTGCGGGCTTTAGCCCGTCGGAACGCGATGAATCGCGCACTCCGAACGAATTGACGGACCTCGCTTTGCGCTACGATTTGACGGTTCCCTTGGCACGGGTCGTCGCGAATCACAAAAACGACCTGCCAAAATTTTTCAAACGCTATCAAATTCAACCCGTCTGGCGAGCAGATCGTCCGGCTCGGGGGCGGTTTCGCGAATTTTATCAATGCGATGTCGATGCTATCGGTTCAAGCTCGATGGTCGTAGAGGCCGAAGTTTTGTCTGCCGTGAGTGAGATATTATCGCGGCTCGGTTTTAAGGATTTTACGATCCGGCTAAATCACCGCCAGGTCCTCACCGATATTCTCGACACAGCCGGTGTCCCGGAGCCGTTGCATACCGACGCCCTAGTCGCAATAGACAAGCTCGATAAGGTAGGCACTGAGGGCGTTGCCGCCGAGCTAAACGAACGCGGCGTTTCCGAGACAGCGTCGGCAATGCTGATGGATATCTTTGCCAAAACGCAGGAGATCCTTAATCAGGAAAAAGATATTAACCGCACTATCGTTGCGAATCTGATCAATATCGTGGGCAATGAAACGCTCACGCAGTTGGGCGAGATACTAAAATTCGCCAACCGGATACCGATCCTCATCGATCCGAGCCTCGCCCGCGGCCTGTCGTATTACACCGGAGCGATAATGGAGATCAACGTCCCTGACCTAGCCGGTTCGCTTGGCGGCGGCGGGCGTTATGACGGGCTGATCGGGATGTTTGGAAAGGAGCAGATACCGGCGTGCGGATTCTCGCTCGGCCTCGAACGCATTTTAGTTGTGATGGAAGAACGCGGGATGTTTCCGCCGGAGATCGCCGACTCGACGCCAGCCGATGTCATGGTCACGATCTGGAACGAAGAAACCATCGGAGAATCGTTAAAACTGGCAAGTAACCTGCGAAAACAAAGCCTCCGCGTGACGGTTTACCCGCAAGCCGACAAGGAAGACAAGCAATGGAAATATGCCAATTCCATAGGGGTCCCGTGGATTTGTACGGTAAACCAAACCGATATTGACGAGGGCGTTGTGTCTTTACAGAACCTTCGCACACGCGAAAAATATCGTGTGCCTATGGACGTGGCAGCAAAGAAGATCAACCAATAGTGCTCTTATGAATTGCCCGTAGCTTTAGCTAGGGGTTCGGATGCCCAAAGGATTGTGGCTTTAGCCAAACTTGGGCTAAAGCCCGAGATTTTGTGGATAGGCTATCCACGCTCTAAAGAGCGTGGCAATTCATTTTAAATATGTCGCAAGAAATTATTTCGAATTACCACTCCAACGCCGTTCAATCGTTTCGCAACTACAAAAAGATGGCGGAGCGGGCCATTGAGCAGGTCGGTGACGAAGAGTTTTTTGCGCTGATCGACCCCGAGGCAAATTCTATCGCGTTGATCGTCAAGCACATCGCGGGAAATTTGCGTTCACGTTGGTCCGACTTTTTGACGAGTGACGGTGAAAAGGACTTCCGGAGACGCGATACTGAGTTTGAGCTTATCGACGACACCCGCGAATCGTTGATGCAGTTTTGGGAAACAGGCTGGAAGACGTTTTTTGATGCGATCGAACCGCTAAACGTAGAAGACTTTTCACGCACCGTCGCGATCAGAGGCGAGCCGCACACGATCGTCGAGGCGATGAACCGGCAGTTGACTCACTACGCATATCACGTCGGCCAGATCATTCTTCTCGCCAAACATTTCAAGTCGGCGGATTGGAAAACCTTGAGCGTTCCAAAGAACAAGTCCGCCGAATTTGACCAATTTCTCGCCGAAAAACAAGCCGCAGGCGAAAGCAAGACCGACCGTCTCGAAGCACCGCTCGAATTTACAAAAGAAAGCGAGAAACAATAGCCGCAAAAAAGCACAAAAGGCACAAAACGTGGAAACGGCACCTCATTTTGCCCTTTCCTTTTTACTTTTGCCTTGGTTTCAACTGTGTTAATCTGTGAACTGCTCTTATGAAAGCCATCTCCATCCTCGGTTCCACCGGCTCTATTGGCTGCAACACCCTAAAAGTTGTCGAACATTTGCAGGATATTCGCGTCGTTGCGATGGCAGCCGGGCGAAATATGCCGATATTTGCCGGGCAGATCGCTGCATTCAGCCCGGAATTGGTTTCGTGCGCCGATGAAAACTGTGCCGAAGAACTATCACGCGAATTGCATCGTCTGAATGCGACGATCCCGCATATTGAGACCGGTGACGCCGGACTCATTGCTGTTGCGACACATGAGCAAGCAGAAACGGTTGTCTCGGCAACGGTCGGTGCCGTCGGTTTTGTCCCGACGCTGCGTGCTATCGAGGCCGGAAAGCGTGTGGCTCTCGCCAATAAAGAAACCCTCGTCATGGCCGGCGAGCTGATGACCGCCGCCGCCGCCAAATCCGGCGCCGAGATCCTGCCCGTGGATAGCGAGCACAACGCCATTCACCAATGCCTGCGCGGAGAATCACGAGGCGAGGTCAAACGGCTTATCCTAACGGCCTCCGGCGGGCCATTTCGCAATAAATCAAAGACCGAGATCGAAAACGCCACCCTTGCGGAGGCCTTAAATCATCCAAACTGGAAGATGGGCGACAAGATCACCATCGACTCGGCGACACTGATGAACAAAGGCCTCGAGGTGATCGAGGCGCGGTGGCTATTTGGTTTTGAGGCCGATCAGATCTCGGTGATCGTGCATCCGCAATCGATCGTCCATTCGATGGTCGAGATGGTCGATGGCTCGATCATTGCCCAGCTTGGTGTCACCGATATGCGGCACGCGATCCAGTACGCCCTCACCTACCCAAATCGTAAAGCAAATTGCACACCGCCGCTTGATCTGTCGCAGCTCAGCCGTCTGGATTTTGAGGAGCCTGATCTCGATAAATTTCCGTGCCTGCAACTCGCTTACGACGCACTCAGAACCGGTGGGACAATGCCGGCGGTCTTGAATGCGGCGAATGAAACATCGGTTCAAGCGTTTCTTGACGGGCGCATCAGATTGGCGGATATCGCTCTGATCAACGCGGGGGTCATAGACACTCATGTAGCCGAGCCGGTCGCCGAGCTGGAAACAGTTTTGCGTGTCGACGATTGGGGCCGAAGGGCCGCCGACACTTTGTTAGCGGAAAAGGTAATCTCGGCGGCGATCTCGAATTAGTTTGACTCGCGTATCGCGGAGCCCTACACTTTTTATGACAACCCGCAGGCGTGACTTGGCGCTCTAACGGTCAGTATTTTGAAAAGGATTTTTATTGATGCCTGATATTTTAATCGCAATTTTAGCTATAGTTTTTGTCCTCGGTGTGGCGATCAACATTCACGAATTTGGCCACTTTATGGTCGCCAAATTTTTTGGGATGAGGGTCGAAGCGTATTCATTTTTTGGTCTAGGGCCGCGCATTTGGGGTTTCAAATGGGGACACACAGATTATCGTATCTCCGCCATTCCGCTCGGGGCATACGTCAAGCTTTACGGCGATGAGGCGACCGGGCCGCTCGAGGGCGGCGTTAACAGGGACGACTCTGTTCCGCAATCAGAATTGTACGAACTCCGTCCCCGCTGGCAGAAGTTTTTTGTCATGCTCGGCGGGCCGTTTATGAATATCATGCTCGCTCTCGCCATCCCGTTCGCCATGGCCCTGATTTACGGTGTGCCGGCCAATCCGTCGCCGATTGTCGGGTTTGTAAAAACCGGCGGGGCGGCTGAAAAGGCCGGGATCAAACCCGGCGACCGGATAGTGAATTTTGACGGCGTTGAAAATCCGTCCTGGAACAGGATTGAGGATGGAGCACTGCTGATCCCCGAAAAACAAGTGCCGATCGCCGTCGAACGCGGCGGACAAAGATTGCCGCTAAGCATTTCACCGACCAAGATCACAGAGAACGGCCAGTCGGGTGGCATTCTGGATATGGCTCCGGACGCCGGAACCGAGCCGGTCGTGGTCGGCAGCATCGACCCCGATATGCCGGCAGCGGCCTCGGGCCTCCAAAAAGGCGACTGGATCACCTCTGTCAACGGAAAGGCGATACGCAATACACAGGAAATGAAGATGATGGTTGGCGAATCGAAAGATCAACCCATTATTCTGAGCGTTAACCGCAACGATACCCGTCACGAGATAACGACGCACGCGGTTCAAAAAAATAATGACTGGCTCATCGGCATTCGTTTTGACACTGCCTTGCTCAAAAACCTTGAGCCGGTTGGCGTTGGCGGCGCGGCCAGCGAAGCCGTCGATAAAAACCTTAGAATACTGAGGATGACCGGCTCTGCTCTTGGTCAGGTTAGCACCGGCGAGCGTTCGGCCCGAGACACCGTCTCCGGTCCGATAGGGATCGGGCAGATCATTGTAACAACCGTCTTTTCCAGCGGATTTATCGGCCTGCTGTCTGTGCTGATGGCGATCAGTCTGAGCCTTGGCGTAATGAATCTGCTGCCCATCCCGATGCTCGACGGCGGACAGATCGCCGTTCTCGGCATCGAAAAGGTGATGTCGTGGTTTGGCACGACGCTCTCGATGGCGGCTAAAGAGCGTATCCAATTGAGCGGTCTCGCAATCGTGCTGCTGCTGATGGTAACGGTAATATTTTTTGACGTTTCGAGATTGATCGGACGCTAATTTGTTATGAGTGCAAGCTTTAGCTTGTCCACTCACAAGCAGACAAACAAGCTAAAGCTTGCACTCTAAACCTGAAGCTAAAGCTTGCACTCTGAACTTTGACTATATGAAACGAGTTACAAGGCCAGTCATGGTCCGCGACATTCAGATCGGCGGTGGAGCGCCTGTCGTTGTACAGTCGATGACCAAGACCGACACGACCGATGTTGACGCGACAATTCGGCAGATCGAGGAAATGGTTACGGCCGGATGTGAGATCGTGCGTATCGCTGTGCCGGACGACGACGCGGCGGCGGCGATGTATGAGATCCGCAAGCGGACTAACGTACCGATCGTCGCCGACATTCATTTTCACTACAAGTTGGCTCTCAAGGCCCTTGATGCCGGTATCGATAAGCTACGCTTAAATCCAGGCAATATAGGCTCGATCGACCGTGTCCGCGAGGTCGTCCGTGCCGCTGAGGCTCAAAAAGTGCCGATCCGAATCGGCGTAAACGGCGGTTCGCTCGAAAAAGACCTGCTCAAAAAATACGGCACTGCGACCCCGGAAGCGATGGTCGAATCGGGAATGCGTCACATCCGAATTCTCGAAGATCTCGGTTTCAGCAATACGATCATCTCGCTCAAAGCCTCGGACGTTAACCGCATGGTCGAGGCGTATCGGCTGATGGCCGCAAAGGTTGATTATCCGCTCCACCTCGGCGTCACCGAGGCGGGAACGCCTTTTGGCGGTACGATCAAATCGGCGATCGGTCTGGGAGTACTGCTCCACGATGGGATCGGCGATACGATTCGCGTAAGCCTTGCTGCCGAGCCGCATGAGGAGGTGCGCGTCGGCTGGGAAATTCTCAAATCGCTCGAGCTACGCAAACGCGGTGTCACTGTCGTCGCCTGTCCGACCTGTGGACGGCTCGACATCGATAATTTTGTCGAGATCGTCACCGAGGTCGAACGCCGGCTCGCTCACGTCGAAGAACCTCTGCACCTCTCGATCATGGGCTGTGCCGTCAACGGCCCCGGCGAGGCTCACGATTCGCAGCTCGGCATCACATTCGGCCGCAATGTCGGCATGATCTTCAAAGACGGCGTCCCGATGCGAAAAGTGTCGGGCGAAGACATCGTCGAGGAATTTGTAAAAGAGGTAGAAATCCTCCGCAAGGAAGGCTCAGCCGCCAAATCCTTGGCCGAAAACACCAGACTAGTTCAAATCACGTAAGAAGTTTTTTGCCACGAAATTACACAAATAACACGAATATTTAGAATTCTTCATATTCGTGACATTCGTGTTATTCGTGGCTAATTTTTCTTAAGGAAATAAGATGGTAAATGGATAAATAGGAATGTTACGTAGGAATCCAAAAGCGAGCAACACGATCATAAACGTCCACAGGAAGCGCGGCCGCGTCGGCCACATCGGCAAACCTTTGCCGCGAACGGCAAGCAGCAGCAGGGACACCGAAACGTAAGCGAAAATCACCGCCCACACCGGGATCAAAGCATTAAAATCGAGTGCCGTCCACACATCACCGTGAAATAAAGCGTGAAATCCGCGCGTCAAACCGCAACCGGGACAAGCAAAACCCGTCAAAGAAAATAAGGGGCACACAGGGAAAAAATGGACACTGGTTGGGTCGAAATATGCAACAAAGGCCGAGCCCGACGCGATCGCTGCAACACCTGATGCCGCAGTCACACGCTCGATCAATGGCGAGATCTGAAATTCTTGTATTTCCTGTTCGGCCTGCATATAGGGAGTAATTGTAACTGTTTGGAACACCAAATCAAACACCGGCCATGGTTACGAACAAAGCATCGGCGGCGATCTTTCGATTGATGTTGACGACGAAATTTTCACGCATCGTCTCGATACTGCGGAGCCACGCCGGAAGATCGGCATTTCTTGCGGCGGCGGCAAGCCGTGTAATATCGTCCGTCAAATCGGTATTGACCAGGCGTGTGGTGTCCCCGCCGACGCCAAGCGTCCACACGTCGTGGATCAAGGATTCGAGAATGTCGATGTCGTCCTCAAAGCTGGCCTTATTCTTCGGGTCATTCATCTCTTCGGACGCACGCAGCAAAGCCGCCAAGTCGCCGGTGTCAACCGCGGCGTTGATAACGCCGAGCATTCGCTCGCGGCGTGTCCGAAATTGGTCGACGTTTATCGAGACAGCCCTGCCGATGCTGCCACGCGAAAGCCTGGCAGCGAGTTTGGCCTCGTTGTGCGAGAAGGCGCGATCCTGAATAAGGAATTTTTCGATGTCATCTGTCGCGACCGGAGCAAATCGGATCATCTGACAACGCGAGCGGATCGTGGGTAGCAGCGAATCAGGGCGAGAGGTGATCAAGAAAATGTGCGTTGTCGCGGGCGGCTCTTCGAGTGTTTTTAGCAAAGCATTTGATGCCTCATCGTTCATTTTTTCCGCGTCGTCGATGATAAAGAAACGCGCCTGCGCCTCGTAGGGGCGGAAATTTGCGTTTCTTTCAAGGTCACGGATCGCATCCACCAAAATCGTCCTTTTATAGGTCACGACCTTGCCTACATCACTGTGTCCGCCAAAAAAGACTTTCTTAAATTCGTCCTTATTCTTGTCGGTCGGCTCGGGAATTACAAAGTTATCGACGCGGGTGCACGCCGCGCAGGTTCCACATGCTTCGCCGTTCGCCGGGTCAGTGCAGATAAAGGCCCTTGCGAGCTCGAATGCAAACTGCCGTTTTCCGACGCCCTCGTCACCGGCAAAGAGAAGCGAATTTGGAACGCGGCCATTCGCTATCAAGCGCTTTAGTGTCAGTTTGACGTTCTCGTTTCCGATCAGCTTGGTAAACATCTTAAGTGAGGATCCCGGATACAATTTCGACGACTCGCTCATGGATAGCCTCGATCGATGCCGATGCCTCTACCACTCGAAAACGCCGTGGCTCACGCTCAGCGATACCTAAATATGCATTTCGAACGCGGTTGTAAAATTCGGCTGTCTCCTCGTCCATCCGGTTTTTAATTGCCTGCGATTCGTCCCGTGCGATCATCCGGGAAAGAGCCGTCTCGACGGAGATATCAAAAAATAGAGTAAGATCGGGTTTAAGGCCGCCAGTGGCGAGTTCGATCACCTGATTGACCTTGTCCTCTGCAAAACCGCGTCCCGCTCCTTGATATGCAAATGTCGCGTCGGCATAACGGTCAGAGATCACGATCTTGCCATCGGCTAACGCGGGCTTTATCAAAAATTCAACATGCTGGGCTCGATCCGCTGCAAAAGCAAGGAGCTCAGCCATCGGCGCTACCGTTTCCTCAGTTTCAAGAAAGGCTTCGCGGAGATGGATGCCAAGCTGTGTACCGCCCGGCTCGCGCGTCGTTACGATATCGAGGCTCCGGCGGCGCAAAATGTCGGCCAGCATACGCAATTGCGTCGATTTGCCGCTGCCGTCGATCCCCTCGAGAGTGATAAATTTTCCAGTCAAGACTGATGTTCCGGTGCAGGCTTTCGCTCCTGCGAGATCGATGAAATGGCGTGTTTGAATATCAAGACGTCAGGCCCGCCAACGTCCAGCAGAACCGAGAATTTATCAAAGCTCTTGATCCGTCCTGAAACCGTCGAACCTGGGAGTAGATGAATGACGACGGAGATGCGCTCACGGCGCGCCGAATTCAAGAATGCATCCTGAATATTTTGGGCAGCCTGCTTTTCCATAACGATTCCTCAATTTCAAACAGTTTAGTATGTAAGATGGGACAGTGTCCCGAAAATAGGCAATAGGATCGTATCTGTGATTATATCAAATTTAAACGCATAGACAAGAATTTTGCACGAGTCAAGCTCCGACGGCCTCAAAAAGCTGCTTTCGAACCATTTCTTCGTCTCCAAAACCGTCAAGCCATGTAACCCCCGGCTCCTTGCGAAACCACGTCAATTGACGCTTGGCGTAATTGCGGACATCCTGTTTTGACTTTTCGATGGCCGCGTCGAGCGAGCTCTCGCCGCGAAGATACTCACAAACCCGACGATATGCGTGCGCTCCGAGTGCGTTCGTATCATCCCGAACGCCATCGGCGCGCAAATGTTTTGCCTCGTCGACGAGCCCGGCCGCGAAGTGTGACTTAGTTCGGGTATTTATCTTTTCGTAGAGCAGATCACGCGGCGGGTTTAAGACAAAAAGCCTGATTCGCGCGGCAAACTCAGGCGGCTCAGCGCGTTTTGGCTTCTGATCGGACAGTCGTTCCCCGGTCTGAAAAAAAACCTCGAGTCCACGCATTACGCGGACGTAATCGCGTTTGGGCAGTGCCTCGGCAGCCGCAGGATCGACGCGTGTGAGAATTTTATAAAGGTGTCCTGCCCCGCGTTTTGCGTAGATCGTTCGCAGGCGTTCGCGAAGCCGGACGTCGGTCTTGGGGCTGTCAAACAAAGGTTGCCGCAGGGTGCGGAGATAAAATCCGGTCCCGCCCACAAATATCGGCACATTTCCGCGTGACTCGATCTCTGCGATCTTCGCCGTCGCATCGTCAGCCCAATCAGCCGCTGTATAATTTACGTTAGGATCGACATAATCGATCAAATGATGCGGGACATCTCGTTTTTCTAAATCCGTTGGCTTTGCCGTCGCGATCTGAATGCCACGATAGATCTGCACCGAATCGCAATTAATGATCTCGCCGCCGACCCGCAGGGCGAGCTCAACGCCGAGCGCCGTCTTGCCCGACGCAGTCGGTCCCGCGATGGCGTAAATAGGGTTTGTTTTAGGGATTTGTGCCACTGATGAACACAGATTAGCACAGATAGAAGCAAAGATTTATCTGCCTTTACCTGCGTCGACCTAAGTCTACATGTTGATGAAAACTCTTTAGTTGAGACGAAGTAGAGCGGTAGCTAGTATAGCAGTCAGGAAGATGACCGAGCCGATGATCTGGTTGCGCGAAAATCTCATAAAATAAATAGTAGGGATTCCGTTACTCTACAAACTTCTTACAACGCAGAAAGCGAAATCCATTTCTATAACGGTACACTAAAAGGGTGTTATGTGAGGAGGGTAATGCTACGTCAATTGAGCGGCTTTATTAAATCGTTTTTTACATTGGCGATCATTACCTTTTGCGGACAACTATGAAGCTTTTGATCCATAAAGAAGGTGTTCAGGGGCTCGAGGTCGACCCGCAAACCCGTTGTGCTCATTATCACAGCGATCTCGACATTATCGCCATCAAATTCAAATGCTGCGGCGAGTGGTTTCCGTGCTTCGAATGCCACAGCGAGATCGCCGACCACGAATCTCGAGTGTGGCTTGCAAATGAATACGCCGAATTAGTGATCCTTTGCGGAGCGTGCGGTCATAAGTTATCAATTACGGAATATGTCGGCTGCAATTCGAAATGTCCGGCATGCAAAAGCCAATTCAATCCAGGCTGTTTAAAGCACCATTACCTCTATTTTGAACAAAATCAGGCCGGTCAATAGGCCTGCGTCAACTCAACGCCGGTGTAATAGTGCCGGATGATCTCATCATATTTGACTCCCATTTTTGCTAATCCAAAGGCACCGTACTGGCACATTCCGACGCCGTGGCCCCAGCCGCGGCCGGTAAAAGTGTAGCTCGCGACCGACGAGCCGGAATACCGTTTATTCATCACAAAAAGCTGCTCGTTGAGCCGCAGGGCGGAGCGGATCTTACCGCCTTTTAGGACCTTGGTGCCGTTAGAGCCGATGATCTCAAGCTCGACGGCGCGGCGTGAATATCCCTGTTTCTTGATGTTCAGATCATAAAGCGTCCCAATGCCGCGAACATACCGCGAAAGCCGGGACTGTGCCTCACCGGCGGAAAGGGTCTTGTTCCACAAGACCCAGGGCGAAGCATTCTCAGCTGTCGTCGGCGTATCGGTCGGTTTGATCTCAAGATATTTGACCGCACCGGTAGCATCTAGCTGGTAATGCACCTGCTCGCCGCCGACGAGAGCGGCTTCGCGAACCGGATACATATTGTTGCCAAATTCGCGAAACAGAAAAACGTCCGGCCGGACCGTGACCTGACGCTCACCCTTGCCGTTTTTTAGGACCAGCTTACCGTCAACCGTCGGCTTGGCCGTCCCCGCAATCATTTCCGGCATCCACTTTTTCTTTTCGTAAATTTGCCGGATAAGCCGCAGCATTTTTGCCCGTGAGAAAGGGCGGTTTGGCTTAAGCGTCAGATCCGGATGGATCGTAAAATAGCCATCGCGGAGCAGCATCGCGATGTCGGCACGTCGGTCTTTCGGAATCTCCGCCGCGTCGTCGAACGAAAGCTGGTAATTCACATCCGAATCGCTCAGCATAGTGTCCGCGTACGTCGGAGCGTAAACAAATCCGGCGATGATCCGCGCCAGCTCAATCGGCTTGGCAGTATCGCGGTTAACATTTGGAAAGGTCTTGCCAAACTTCCCCGCTAATTGATTGAGCCAGTTCGACGTCTCATTTTCAGTCGGCGTGTCCTCAAACCAGTCATCGGTCATTTGCGGTGTCGAGAGATAAAAGCCGTTCATGGCGAGCTGCGACATTAGCGAGACGAGTTCGAGATTGCCCTCGTCGCGGAGTTTTGCGGGCTGCCGGCTTGTCTTGATGAGAAACGGTTCGAAATGACGATGGCCCTCGAGCGAACACTCGACACCGCGTAGATACGGCTCGGCAAATTCAAAAACATTCTCGCTATTCTCCGTCCGCCCGCCGCACGTCGATGTGTAAAGAGCATTTATCGGCTTGCCCCTATACGTCGCAACGATGCCGCGTGTGGATTGCACAGCCTGCGTCCCCATTCGCGTCTCGATCGAAACGCCCTTGTAGACCTGCGACCAGATCGTCGGGACCATGTCAAAACCCTGTTTGCCATAGCCGCCGATATTTGCGATCGCATAGGTCCGGGCGGCGACGGCCTGCGCCTTTTGGGCCTCGAGTTGCGGCAGGCCGAGTTCGCTCGGCACAACGCCGAGCAGATAATCCTCCAGCGGGACGACATTGACGACCGTCAAAGACCCGCGGGCATTTACAAAAACCTCTATCTTGCCGCGGTAGGCCTTGCCATTGAGCCGTACCGGATTTGCGCGTTCATTTAGAGAACCAAAAGCGACAGACTTGAGCGATGAATATTTTGCCTCGGTGCTCGGACCGCTGACGATGACCTCTCGCAGATTTGGATCAACCGCTCCCGTCGTCGTCACCTGCGTCGAGCCTGTGGTTTTTATCAAACTGCGAACTTCGCTTGCCCAGGCAGTTTTCAATTGCTGCGACAAGGCATCGGCATCCGGCGAAACGATCAGCTTTTTTTCTGTCACGACTACCGAATCATCGAAACCCTTTTCGGCAAGTTTTGCCTTGAATTCATCAGCATCAACGCTCGTTTCCTTGACCGTGCCGACCCAAACTTTCCAGGTGTTTGAGTTTGGATCGATGCTGACCAATGCTGTCTCACCGGTAGCGTCTCGAATATCTTTGGCAAGAGCGTTCGCGTCCGTTTGCGTAGGTAAACCCTGAAACTCGATGCGGTAATTTTCGCTCTCAGGGGGCCGATAAGCTCGCGCCGAAACCGTCACTCGCGTCGTTGCTAACAACTTGCTTTGCTCATCGGGGCTCACCGCAACCAGCGACGTATCGTTAGTTGTGATCGTTGCCGACCCGGCATTTGTCGCAAGCCCGATGCGTATCAGCGGCTCCGCCGAAAGCCGGTAATATTCATAACTGCCATCGGCATAAGTTGAAGAAATTAAAGTAAGGACGAGGAACGCAACCAACAAAAATCCACGCGTATTCATAACGCCAATATTGTCATCATCGCATTGAACTGGTCAAGTGTTTGGCATCACGGCCTTTGTAATTTAGAACCAGCCTTTTTTGCCTTTGAGCGTGTAGATGCGGCCGGCGGCGCCGGGGGCGTAGTAGTCGATGATCGCAGTTACCTCGCCGCTGTCGGTTATAGTTACGGTCCCGGAGCCGATGCTGACATCCACCGGCGGCGTTCCTTTGCCGAGGGTCGCTTTGCATTTTGACTTGTCCGGGTTGACCACCAGCGGGTATTCCAGGCCGACAGTTCCCGGAGCCGGGCGAGGAGTACCGAACCGCAGGTCGCATTCGGAGAGAGGAGTGTCTTTGCCAAGGATCAGGTGGCGATCAAGACCTTCTTCAAGTTTCGCCGAGCCGGTCGCTTTCTCGATCGACGCGCGGCTGTTATCCGTTATCTCAGACTCGCCGCTGATCTTGCCTTTCCACTCGCTCCCGCTGCCGCACGCCGCGATCAGGCCTACCAAAACGAGAATTATCCAAACAGTACACCTGGGCATATAGCTCTCCTTTTCCGTCGATTTGAAATGATGCGGCAGATGTTAGCACAGCTTCGTCCGCCGCAACAACCCTCGTTGTTAAACGCTAACGCTCCATGGCATTAAATATAAACGGAAATGTCCCCCACGACTGGCCGCGGTGTTGGGGGCGAAAGGCGAAGAGGACGATCTTGCCTTTGCCGTAGGTTGTTTCGATGAGAGCGGCTTTGCTGTTTATGTATTTTTCGCCGAGCATCCATCCCGAGAGAAGTGCGTTTTTGGCGGCGTATCGAGCAACGACGTCTAGAGTGCGCGATCTATCGCGTTCCGACGCGTCTTTGCCCGCACTCTGAACAACTTCAAATGCCGAACTTGAGGTGAAATATGCCGCAGTTTCTTGCTTCAAGCCTTTAGCAAGGTTGTTTCGGGTATCGACATCAAGTTGTACCACCGAGCCCGGGTTGTAAAATTCGCTGCGTTTTAGTCCGCCGAGCACGTTCTTAATCGGTAGATTGAATCGCTTGATGACCATCTCACACGAATCGTCAAAGCAGATCAGCTTGCCACCGTTCTCAACAAATTTCTTAAGATTTGCGACACCCGCTTCGCCGATACCGCCCACGAATTCGGCCGGATATCGCTCTGCACTTAAACCGTTGACGATCGTATTTTCGCCGTCCGCGGGTAAAATGATCGCGTCTAGATCGAGGCTGCCGGAGCGCATATCGCCGTCTGAGACCGACCGGTAAGGTATCTGATAAGCGTCAAGTACAAGACGGGTCCAGCCCTCATCCATTGAGCCGGTAAAACCTTTATAGAGGCCGATCTTTGGATTTGTTTTTAGGGGATTTGGTTTTTTTGCGAACGGGCCGCCACTTGGTGCGAGATTTATTACCGAGCGTACCTGATCGATATTCTCAACCTTTTTGAGTGCGGCTCGCTCCTTATCAATCTCATTGATCTGCCACGCGGTTTCGTAATCGACGCCCATCTGCATCGGCAGAGTCCACCCCGCGACGTCGTATGGAACCTCGGCATCACCGTTTGGCAACAAGCGATGCGGATATTCTTGCCTTTCGAAAAGGCTCAGAACGTTGTTTTTCTGCGGCTGATTTACAAATATCAAAAAGCTGCCAAGCGGCATTTCGTGAAATTGAGCTTGCACCGGCTGCATCTTGACGTACAGTTCCCGGGTCATCTGATAGACCTCAATCCCCTGCGCCATCAAAATCTCGAAAAATCGTGAGACGGTCTCCGTATTTGGCTGTCCGGCGGAGACAATAAAAGCCTGCGGTTCGTCAGATCTCGGAGCAAGGTTTGCTTTGCCGTATTCGTAGAAGTTACGCAGGTATCGCGGCCGATATTTCGCCGCCATCGAGAGCAGCGCACGCGACGCGGTCATCTCGATCTCGTTAATATCCGCCGGGCGCCACAGCCCGCCTTTCCAGGCATCCGGAAAGTTCGTCGCTGTCTCGAGCACCGACGGCAGACCTCGAACGCCGCGATTGCGTTTGAGATCATCAACCGTCACATTGATCGGCGACATAAGATTTGCACTTGCCGCCTCACTCAAAATCCCTATCGAATTATGAAAATAGGGTGCGGAGCGAAACCCGCCGTGCCACCAAGTGTCGTAGGTGGAATTTGTCGCCACTCCCGCAATATTCTTAGCCTGTAGATCCGCCGCCATCTTATAACCGATGAGCCCGACCTCACGAAGTATCGACGGCGCGACACGCGGATTTGGCGGGTCGAAAAACGGCGGGATTATAAACCGAGACGCATTCTGCCCCTGTTGATGAACGTCGTATACGATCTGCGGAAACCATTGCTGCCAAAATAGTTTCGTGACGGCTCTCGTCTCGACAAGGTTGAGCATAAACCAATCGCGGTTATCGTCGTGACCGGCATAGTGATGATAAAGCTCGGGCGGCGAAGTTCCCTCGCTTTTAGTGCCGAGCGTTTTGCGATACCAATCGGCGACGATATCGACTCCATCCGGATTGGGCGACGGGATGAGCAGTAGGATCGTGTTATCGAGTATCTCCTTGGTATCGGAGTCAATTGCTGTCGCAAGCTCGTACGCGAGGTTCATCGACATCTGCGACGCGACGATCTCGGTCGAGTGGATCGAGCACGATATCGACACGATCGTCTTACCGTTCTTTATCAGATCGGCAAGCTCGGTGTCGTTTTTGACAGCGCGCGGGTCGGCGAGTTTTGCTGAGATCTGACGGTATTTTTCGAGATTCTTTATATTATTCGGCGAGGAAATAAAGGCCAAGATGAGCGGCTTACCATTCGTGGTCTTGCCGATCTCCTTGACTGCGACCTTGTTGCTGGCTTTGTCGAGCTTTGCGAAATAATCCGTGATCTGTCCCCAGTCCGCGATCGTTTTGTCATCGGTCGGTGTGAATCCGAGGACCGATTTTGGGCTGGGTATTTGAGATGATGCGACGAGAGCAAGGAGGAAAATTAAACCGCAGAGACGCAGTGTCGCAGAGCAGACAAGGAATAAATTTAACTCATCAGATTTACGTTGGATGCCCGAAATGTTCATAATCTTATATTCTTATCTCTGCGTCTCAGCGTCTCTGCGGTTGATTATTTTATGGCGAATTCACCGGTGGCCGAAAACACTAAACTGACTTTTCCTGTCAAAGAGCATAACAAATCGCGCTTTGTCGGAAAACTTCGTTATTGGTGGAGTTGGTTTGTAGCGGGTTCGCTGATCCTTGTAGTTGCGGCTCCGGCGTTGATCGTTTTAGGCCTTATCAATAAAAGGATGTGGCTCTTTCCGCTTGCCCAGTGGGGTGCAAAGACTTGGTTACGGGCGTGCGGCGCAAGCGTAAAAGTCACCGGCGCAGAAACTGTCGATCCGCAACGCTCGTACGTTTTTGCCTCAAACCACCGCTCGTATCTTGACACGGCAACACTGTTTTTCTACGCCGGTAAAAAGATGGGACTCGTGGCAAAGCGTGAACTGCTCAAAGTGCCGGTTTTCGGGCAGGGGATGAATTATGTCAACATCATCGCGATCGACAGGTCCAATCCCGAGCGGGCCATGAGATCAATGGAAAAGGCCCGTAAGGTAATGAACGACGGTTACTCGTTTGGCGTTTTTGTTGAGGGCACACGCGGCCTGCCTGGCGAGCTTTTGCCGTTCAAAAAAGGTGCGTTTCATCTTGCGCTGCAAACCGGCTCAGCGATCATCCCGGTCGCTATCAAAAATACGGATTGGATGATGGGCAAACGCACCGGCGTCGCGTACGCCGGCGAGATCGAGATGGTTTTGCTCCCGCCGATCGAAACCGCAGGTCTCAGTGAGGATGACGTTATGGATTTGCTTCAGGTGACACGGGCCGCGATCGTCGGAGAGCTAAAAGCTACGCGTGAAAAGTAAAAACACCTCTCTAGACTTTGGCCTTCACTTTTCACTTTTCGTTTTTAGTTATTCACTATTCGCTATTCCGGTTTTTTCGGCGTTGGCGACGGCGTCGGCTTGGGGTCCGGAACATCATCAAGTATTCTCACCTCGCTCCGGCCGACGGCGTAATTGGTATATTTCACGCGCATTCTGATCTTTACGACCTGTCCGTTGTTAAAAACGAGTTCGTCATCCGCCGAGACAAAGGATGGAAACCAGTATTTGCCGTCAATATTTTCGCGCCAGGTTTCGACCACCGGAAATTTATTTTGCTTCGTTTCCGGGACAGCCTTTCCCTTGGATTTTACGATCAGAAAATCGTCCTGATCGATCCAGATGCGTCCGGTAAACAGCCGCAATTTAGATTTTTTGGGGTCGGGTATGACCTTGGGCGTGACATCGAAAACATATAGATTAAGCTCGTCTATTTTTTCGTTTCCGATATAGGCAAAATTATATTGAGCGGCCGCCGACGGCTCCAGAGCGAAAGGGTTTACCCCCCCGAGGTCCTCTAGATCTTCAGGCGTCATCGAAATTTCCGTCAGCGTCGGAACAGGGAAAAATTGAATTTTTTCGAATCGAGAGCCGTCCTGATTAAAGGTCATAAACGAATCACGCCGATAAGTTCCGGTGACTTGCCCGCCGAGCCCGATCGTCTGTAGAGTTGCCGAGCGGGTAAAGACATAATTAGTGAGTGCCGCCCGAAAATCGCCTTCGTTGGCTGTCGCCTTCTTAATAATCTGATCGATCTCGGCCGGGCTGAGATCTTTTTTGACGATACTGCTCGCTTGTCCAAATGCCGCCGCCGCAAAACACGCTGCCAATATAAATACCGAGATATTTTTCATTGTTGCCAATTCCTTTTAACTTAGAAATAGATGCGGACATCGAGCGAAAAGTTCACAAATAATATGCGGAGGCAAATGTGTTCTACAACTCTATACATTGCTCACCGCTGCGGCCCGCGCGAGCCTTTCTGTGACGGCGGCAAAAACAGCCTCGACATCCGAGTCCATACAGATCCATTTTGAGCACGTCCGGCGGTGACAGTTGACGCGGCAGCCGATGTCATTGCGTTCGACACAGATATCATCCCTGTGAGGACTTCCGTTCCGCCACCATTCGGTCGGCCCAAAAAGCCCGACCACCGGGGCTCCGGCGGCAACCGCCAGATGTGTCGGCCCCGTATCACCGCCGACATAGACTTTTGCATGCTTTACGAGTTCGTAAAACCCTTTGAGGCTCGGCTGGGTGATGAAGAGCTTTCCCGTCTTGTTATTTACCTCAACCTTTTCAGCAAGATCGGCCTCTTTGGGCCCGGTCGCAACGATCGAGATCAGGCCTTTCTCTTCCCACAGCCTATCGGAAAGCTCGCCAAATTTCTCGGCATGCCACAGCTTTGTCACCCAGCCGCCGGCGGGATTGAGCACAACAAACTTTTGACCGCCTTGCTGGTCAATGATGTCGCTAGCCTCCGCACGATGTTCATCGCCAGTCGCTATCGGGAATTCAAAATGATCGGCCGGCACGGCGATATTAAGCGCACTAGCGGCCAACGCCAGATTCTTATCTATGACATGCATTCCCGGCGGTATCTCAACCTTATCAGTCAATAAAAACCGGCTCGCGGGTTCCCGTAGAGCTTCACGCGCAAATCCCCAACGACGCCTTGCCCCCGATAGTTTCCCGATCATCGCCGACTTTAGCAGTCCCTGGAAATCCAGAGCGACATCAAACTTAAATTGTCTTAGTCCCTTGATCTGCCTGCTTGCATTGAGGAGGATCTCTTCGATCACCATCCCGCCGCGCAAACTGCGGGTATCGACCTCGATCAGATTGTCTATCATCGGATTACCGCGAAGTATCTCAGCCGATCTTTCCTCGACAACCCACGAGATCTCCGCATCCGGCAATGCCGCACGCATCGCCGCCAGCGATGGCAGCGTATGGATAATATCGCCAATACTGCCAAGTTTTACGATGAGGAGCCGCATTTCTTATATGTTAGATGGAAAGTTCCCTATCGGTAAATACAGCATTGTCTTAAATGGCACGGCCTCTGGTTGTAGTCGAAAATTTATCTGATAAACTGACAAAATAATTTTCACCTTAAGGAGCATTGCCATGAGTAAAACCCGTTTCTCGAAGCACATTATCGCCATTCTTATTAGCCTGGTTTTCGTTTGCATTGATGCTGGGGCGCAAACACCGCTTTCTGACGACATGATCGCAAAGATCAATAAGATCGCCACGGACAGCCTGGCGAGTACGGGCGTGCCTAGCGCCTCGGTAGCGGTCGTCAAGGACGGTCAGATCGTCTTTACCAAAACCTACGGCGATGCAAAGCTCACCCCGAAAACAGCGGCGTCGCCGTCTATGCGTTACAGCATCGGCTCGATCAGCAAACAGTTTACGGCGGCCGCGATGTTGCTCCTGCAGGAACAAGGCAAGCTCTCGCTCAATGACAAGGTCAGCAAATATGTGCCCGAATTGACTCGTGCAAACGAGGTTACTATTCGCCAACTGCTCTCGCATACTTCGGGTTATCAAGATTACTGGCCGCAGGATTACGTGATGCCGGGGATGCTAAAACCAACATCGGCCAAGGCTATCATGGACACTTGGGCAAAGATACCGCTGGATTTTGACCCGGGAACAAAGTGGCAATACAGCAACACAAACTTTGTCATAGCCGGTGTCATCATCGAAAAAGTATCGGGCATGCCTTTGATGAAATTTTTGCAAGAAAAAGTATTTGCTCCATTAGGTATGAAAAGCGTCGCCGATATCGACGCCGCTCGTCTCGGCGAAACAGATCCGACAGGTTACCTGCGTTACGCCCTTGGGCCACTGCGCGAAGCACCAAAAGAAGGCCCGGGCTGGCTTTTCGCGGCCGGTGAACTCGCGATGCCCGCATCCGAGCTTGCCAAATGGGATATTTCGATCATGGATCAGAAACTACTAAAACCGGCATCATATCGCGAATTTGCTCAAGACACTTTGCTTTTGAACGGCACCAGCACGCACTACGGGCTCGGCGTTGACGTCAATACTCAGGGCGGCCACCGCATCCTATCACACGGCGGCGAAGTATCCGGTTTCACTGCGCAGAACAACGTATTTCCCGATGACCGTGCTGCCGTTGTTGTGCTCACAAATCAGGACGCCGCAAGTGCCTCTGGCTCAATAGCTGGCGGCATCTCGCAGCTGCTGTTCGCAACGTCAGGTGATGCGGCGACACCGGCTAAACTCGATCAGGCGAAAAAGATATTCGCAGGCCTGCAAAAAGGCACCATCGATCGCAGCCTGTTTACCGACAATTGTAATTTCTATTTTGGTGAACAGTCACTCAAAGATTTTGCCTCCAGCCTCGCGCCATTTGGCACACCTGTTTCATTCGAACAAGTGCGTCAGGGGCTTCGAGGTGGCATGGTTCTTAGGGTCTATATCATTGGGTTTGCCAATAGGTCGCTGCGTGCATGGACCTACGAGATGCCCGGCGGAAAACTGGAGCAGTTTCAAATAGCAACCCAAAACTAACAAAGGCTCGGTTCTTTACCCGACCCAGCTTGTGAGCCACGCGGCAAACCGCAGCCACGTATCGGTTCCTGATAGCATCAGTCTCAGCGGATGCGAGGCGATCATTATCAACGCACCGGCGAGAAATACTTTGTTAAGTTTGCGGTTCTTCCAAGTGTCATAAATGACAAAAATGATCGCCAAGACATCGGGTATTCCCCAGAAGAATGGCGGTATGTGGGCAAACTCAACTGGAAACCGGCCAAGCGCGGGCGGCAGGAAGTTGAGCACCGTAAGGAGCATCAGCCGTTTGTGGTTACGGGCATTCTTTCGGTAATAGATCGCACCAGCAAAAAGAATCGCGAACACTAAAACATCGCCGACGGGCACGACTAGGAATGACAACGGTGGTATTCCCGGAACACCTCCGCCACGAGCGGCCGACGCAACTCCGGTCATCACGCCCACAATGACGATAACGACCGCAAGTACCACGCCGAACATTCCGAGCTTTTGATGCACCTTGATCCGCTTGGACGAGATCAGGTAGACCTGCGTAATAAACAATGCGATCCACGTCGTCATTGCCAAACCGTGAGCGTGAACGAGCAGACTCGGCACCGGCGGATCGCCAAATGCGAACTTCAAATAATATGTCGGTCCAAACCCGATCAGAATGATGATCGGAAATAAAAGAGCCGCCGCTGCATACAATCTTCGATCGGAACGTCGCCAATCAAATGGTTCATTCATCGCCATAATGTAACCCCAAGTCAAATGATTTTTGAATTATCGAAGGAATGTTATAACGATTTTGGTGCTTTGTGAAGCGGGCAAGTCTAGACGCCGTGACGTTCAAAGATCTCGATCCTTGCAGCTAGCATCTCTTGAGTAAATCCTTCGTCGTCAATAAGTTCTTGGGTAGTGCGGGTTTCGATCCACGTTTTTGGGATAACGGCACACAATGCAAATAGATCGGCTTCGTTTTCTTTGCGGTCGCGTTTGCCCACGCCGTGAAAGTTAGCGGTCACGCCGCTGTTTGGAACGTGAAATAGGAAATGAGCGAGTTCGTGAAACAAAACAAGCAGCTTTTTTGAATGCGGCAGCCTGCTGTCTACTGCGATAAAATCGCGGCCCATGACCCGATAGTAAAATCCATCCGTGCGGAGCGGCATTTCTACAGCCTTTATTTTGAAGCGTTTACAGAGCCGGTAGAAATCGGCCTCGGTCAGTTGGCGCTCATTCCAGGCGATGCGAAGTTGAATGATCTTGTCCGTGAGAAATCGCATAGCGAGGCGAGCCTTGTGCCGTGTATGCGACAATGTATCACAAATATTCTGCCAAGTAAATGTTTTTGCCGATCACTCGCTTAACGAACGGTCGAGGACCCGTTTTGCATCGTGAACGGCTTCAATCTTGTCTTCTCGTGAGAAGCTTTCCCAGCCGCGAAAGAAAATAATGCCATAGTCCTGAGGATATTCGCGGCCTTCGTGACGAAACCACTCGTTCATCACCCGCTGCGGATCGTCAAATTCTTGGACCGCCGCCTCGACATCAAACACCGCGATGCCATCTGCGACACCAATGTCCTGAATGCCGGTGGACGATTGTTCGGCCAGTTTTCGATCGACGATCTCGCCGATCTTTTCTTCGAGAAACGTCCCCAAACTGATCGGAGGCCGCTGATTGCCATACATATCGCCGGTTCCAAGCAAAAGCCAGTTGAGCGACACACCTGATTCGGCGGCGATCTTCATAAGCACTTCGGGGGCGGGCAATCGAGCTTCTTTATAGTAATTACGCACCGTGGCGTGGGGTATCTTCAGCCGCCGTGCGACCTCAGCCATCGTGGCTCCGTCAAACGTCTTATTGAGTCGGGCTATAAATTCTTTATCCATAAGGCGTGTGAAACGTATGTTTGCTTGTTCACAGCAAATGTTACTACTACCCCAATCGAAACTCCAAGTTGGCGACAACATACGCTTGACACAACAAGGCCCGGAAACGTATATTCTGAAATTCGGCCCTAGCGAAATGCGACCGCTGAATCGGAGGTTTTGAGCCTCAGTCAGCCAATAGATTCGCCCACAAGCCGCCCTAGCTCAGTTGGTAGAGCGTTCGATTCGTAATCGAAAGGTCGTCGGTTCGACTCCGATGGGCGGCTCCATTAGAATCAAAAAACTTTGGTTGCCTCTTAAGGTGGCCCTAACGTTTTTTCAATATATTAAGGAATGATCCCGATCGAAAATCCGCGAGTGACAGGCCTGTAAGCTGTACCGCTTCCGGCTCGGTGATCGCACCGCAGTTTATCGCTCGCAAGAAATAGTTGAGCAGTCCCTGGCCGGTCGCAGCGTCATCAAAAACGTCACCGACGAGCGTCGCCTGAGCAGCCATTTTTATGAAGTTGCTGAGACGCTCGCTTGCGGAATCGAGCCCTTCGAGAAAGAAAGAATAGACAGCCGCATACCGCGACGGCAGTTGGGCCGGATGTAGATCCCAGCCCTGGTAAAAGCCATTTGCGAGCGAGCGTCGGCAATGGTCGTAGTGCAGTTTCCACGCATGATGAACGACCGTTCGATTTTCGGACATTTGCTCTGTTGAAAGATCGCCGCCGCGATGGGGAGCGACCGGCAATATATTTGTCGCGCCATCCGAAAGCCACACGCCGCTGCCGCCGAGCGACACCTGCATCATATTTCGGGCAAAATCGCAGGCCGGATGAAACATGTCCTGATAGGCGGAGACGATGGAGCAGTCAGCCGTATAATCATAAACGCCAAAATGTGCGGCGGTACACCGCCCGTTGGCGGCTTCGACCAGGCGAGGGATCGCCGAGCCGCCGTCTGCTGCGATGATCGACTGCGTCGTTTCGATCATCAATTCCACTTTTAATGAGCCGGGGGCGAGTCCGAGGTTTGGCTCAAGTTCTTCAAAAATTTGGACAAGAGCGACGACCTGTCCGGGCGAGACGATCTTTGGCAATGTGACAACAAAATTGTCCGGCAGAGTCTGACCCGAGCTCCTGACAAGCCTCGTTAAAAACAGATCAAGCGTGCGGATGCTGCGATTGACCAGTTCGCCGGAGAATGGCTTTATTCTAATCCCGATAAATGGTGGCAATGTCCCGGCGGCCATTCCTTTTGCGGTCGATTCGGCGGCGGCTAAGGCATGAGCGTCCTCCTCCGCGTCTGAGCGGATGCCGTAGCCATCTTCGAAATCAACGCGAAAATCCTCGACCGCCTCACGGTTGAGTTTTTCGCTGACTCTTACATAGATCGTATCGGCCAAACTTCGCGGCAGATCAAGTGCATCGGCAAACGATGCAGCGTCAGGTGCAAAAGTCTTGAGAGATCGGGCGGCAAGTTGCCCCAGTTTCTGCCCCGTATCAGGCGTAAACAAATGGGCACCGCCATAAACCGTGTGGACAGGTTGCCGCCGGCCCGATTCGCCGGGATAACGTTTTCCAAAACGGGTCATCTCGACCCGCAGCGGCTCAGTAATCTTTTCTAGTGATTCTGCTGAAAGAGAGATCGTCATTATCCGGCATTATTAACTCCGCGGTGGGTCGAATAGCCGAATGGGCTCAACAGCAATGGTACATGATATTGGTAAAGCGGATCTTTGACCACAAAGCTGACCGTAATCTGGGGGAAAAAACATTCGATATTCTGGAGTAAAAAATACGGGCCCGTCTCGAATATTAAGCGGTAATGCCCTGGTAAAAATGCTTCCCGCGTGGAAAGCAGGTCGTCTATCCGACCATCGATATCTGTGATCCCTTCGGCGATCGCCTGCCAGCCCGATGTGTGCGTTTTGCGTTCGAGGACGGTGGGGATGCCGGCACCCGGTTGGCCCGATGCTGTGTCAAGAATGTGTGTTGTGATCGGGCTCATATTTCTAGTGTATTCGTCAATCTGACCTCAATGATCTTCCACTTTTCATGGGCTGCTATCCGCAACTCCGTCTCGACGGAATTGCGAAGCCGCGCCCTGCATATTGCGAGCATTTCGTCAGCGGTCCTGCCGGTGGGGGATACGATAAATATAAACCCGAATTTCTCCCGATACAAGTTCTGAGCCTCTTTCAATTCATCGCAGCGGTTGTCTGACGGGCCGGGAGCGGATCGCTCGTCTTCATATTCCCCAAAAGCCTCGATCCAACCGGCCTCCGAAAGTGCAAACCACTCATTCTCAGCACTTCTAAAAAGGTCATCGACCATCCTGTACGGCCTCGAGGCTGTTACGATACGCGCCCATTCTGTCGATTCGCAGCAACCGAGAAACAAAGATTCTGCATCACGCCGCGGCAGCTCATTAAGCCATTTCAAGCGTTTGTAAATTTGAAATCCTTTTGGATGGCTAGTGGTCAAGTCTCTCATATCGAGCGATGTTTGAGCCAAAATTATATAAAGATGGGCTTTAGGTGACAAGTCGCACTCCGCAAAAGCATAATGGAAAATATTAAACATGAGATTTCCGAGAGCAAGCGGGATATTGCTGCACCCGACATCATTACCGGGAAAATTTGGGATCGGTGATCTCGGGACCGAGGCGTATAAATTTGTCGATTTCCTCGCGGATTCAGGTCAAACATACTGGCAGATCCTGCCGCTTACACCGACCGGCTACGGCGATTCACCATATTCGTCGACATCGGCGTTTGCCGGAAATACACTCTTAGTATCACCGGGACGACTCGTTGATGACGGCTTGTTAGACGAAGATCGCCTCGCCCAGATACCTGATTTTCCAGCGGGTCGGGTGGATTTTGGAAGGGTATTCGAGTGGAAAACCGAAATTCTCCGCGCCGCCCACGCGAAATTTGGCGAAACAGCCGATCATGAGCTCCGTCCAGAATTTGAATCATTTTCAGCTGAAAACGCCTGGTGGCTGGACGATTTCGTTCTATATCGAGTAGTAAAAATCGCGCAGGATCAAAGACCATGGTTTGAATGGGATGAGCCGCTCAAATTGCGGGAGGAGGGCGCATTAAGTTTCGCCCGACAAGATTTGGCTGCCGCGATAGGTGCCGAACAATTTTTTCAATTCTTGTTTTTCCGGCAGTGGAAATCCCTTAGGAAATACGCCACTGAGAACGGGATCAGGATCATTGGCGACCTACCGATCTTTGTCGCCCTCGATTCGGCCGATGTGTGGTGTAATCAGGATAAATTCAAGCTAAACGGTGATGGTTCGCCAAAAGTTGTTTCGGGCGTTCCGCCTGACTACTTCTCTTCGACAGGCCAGCGCTGGGGCAATCCGATCTATGATTGGGACGCTCTGCGAAAGGAGAACTTTGATTGGTGGGTCGCCCGTATGGGATTCACGTTGACGATGGTGGACATTGTCCGGATCGATCATTTTATCGGATTTGTAAGGATGTGGGAGGTGCCGGCGGAGGACGAGACCGCGGAAAACGGCGAATGGGTGGATGCTCCGGGCTCGGAGTTGTTGTCCCTTTTGAATCGACAATTTGGGGAACTTCCATTTATTGCCGAGGACTTAGGCGAGTTGACCCCGGAGGTCGAGGGACTACGCGACTCGTTTCACATTCCCGGAATGCGAATTCTGCAGTACGCCTTCGACGGCAATTCCGAAAATTCCCATCTGCCTCACAACTACGTCCGAAACTGTGTCGTCTACACGGGCACACACGATAACGAAACGGCCGTGGGATGGTACAGATCTTCCGCAATTGATCAACGCACCTTCTGCCGTAGATATCTCGCGTCGAACGGGCGCGAGATCCATTGGGACATGATCCGCGCCGCACTCGCCTCGGTGGCAGACACAGTTATAGTGCCGATGCAGGACATCCTCGGACTCGGAAACGATTCGCGTATGAACACACCCGCAACCGTATCGGGCAACTGGTCATGGCGGCTCAAGGACATCTCCGAAGATGTAGCGAAAAAACTGAAAGATCTAACCGAAACATTCGGTCGTTGATGATGTCTGAAAAAAAGAACGATTAGATATGCAATAGAAATTTGACCACGGATGACGCAGATGAAAAGCGGATTTCGGAGGATTTTTTTTAGAAGATCTACCTATATTTATCATCCTGATCTGCGTCATCTGCTCGATCTGCGGTTGAAGCGCTATTTTCTTCGCGATCGCTCGATTTTTCAGGCATCCTCTATCAACCTATTATTGACTTGCAAGCCCATTTCGCGTAAAACTTTATCTGCTTTTAGACAAAAATATTAAGAAGATTCGGTATTGAGCGGTCATCTTTATGGCATCAAATCTGGTTTCAATTCAGCGGCGTGGTTTTGGGCAGACGATGCGTAAGGACCGCTGGTGGGTCGCTCCGCTGTTTACCTCGATCGGCCTCGGAGCGTTTGTCGTTTATTCGACTTGGGCGGCGTTTCAAGGGCAGCATTACGCATTTGGCAACTACCTTTCCCCGTTCTATTCGCCGGAAATATTTGGCAATTCGCCGCACGCTCTTTTCGGTCCTCCGCCAAGTTGGCTGCCGACGTGGCTGCCGTTTTCGCCCGCACTTTTGATCCTGTGGGCTCCCGGCGGATTTCGTTTTACCTGTTATTACTATCGCGGCGCCTATTACAAATCGATGTGGGCCGACCCGCCGGCCTGTGCCGTCGGCGAACCGCGTCACAACTATCGCGGAGAACGTAAGTTCCCGCTGATAATTCAAAATATCCACCGGTATTTTCTCTACATCGCGATCATTTTTCTCGTATTTCTGGCCCATGACGCATGGAAAGCGATGTGGTTTGCCGGTGCAGACGGCAGAGAGCATTACGGCGTCGGCGTCGGCACTCTCGTCTTGACTGCCAACGTCTTTTGCCTCGGAGCATACACGTTTAGCTGCCATTCGCTGCGGCATTTGATCGGCGGTGCGTGGGACGTACTATCAAATAAACCGATCCGCAAAAAGGCCTACGGCTGCGTCAGCGCCCTCAACAAACGGCATATGCTGTTTGCGTGGATTTCGCTATTCGTTGTCGGTTTTTCCGATATTTATGTGCGGATGTGCTCTATGGGGATCTGGACAGATTTTAGATTCTTTTGATCCGAATAAATTGCCACTAGCTTTAGCTAGTGGTTTAGTTTCAATAAGATTTTCCGGGCTTTTAGCCCAAGATTTGGCGAAAGCCGAGAGCGAAAATACACATAACCCACTAGCTAAAGCTAGTGGCAATTCATAAAAAAGGAATCTTTTTTGATTACAGAATACACAACATTTGAACACGACGTTCTCGTCATAGGTGCCGGAGGAGCAGGATTGCGTGCCGCGATCGAGGCGTCTGCGGCGGGTGTTTCGGTCGGACTGGTTTGCAAATCCCTACTCGGCAAGGCCCACACAGTAATGGCCGAGGGCGGGATGGCGGCCGCGATGGGCAATGTCGATGACCGCGACAACTGGAAGGTTCATTTCACCGACACGATGCGCGGCGGTCAGTACGTCAACAACTGGCGAATGGCCGAACTGCACGCAAAAGAAGCTCCCGATCGAGTTAAAGAATTAGAAGCCTGGGGCGCCGTTTTTGATCGTACAAAAGACGGCAAAATTCTCCAGCGAAACTTCGGCGGGCATCGCTACCCTCGGCTCGCTCATGTCGGCGACCGCACAGGATTAGAACTCATCCGCACACTGCAGGACCACGGCATCCATCAGGGAATCGAGGTCTATATGGAGGTTACCGTTCTGTCGCTTTTGAAAGATGGCGACCGCGTGATCGGCTGTCTTGCATACGAGCGTGAACACGGTCGTTTTCGTATTTTTAAGGCAAAGGCCGTTATCCTTGCGACCGGCGGAATTGGCCGTGCATATAAGATCACAAGCAACAGTTGGGAAGGCACGGGCGACGGCCACGCGCTCGCCTATGACGCCGGGGCGGAGCTGATCGACATGGAATTTATCCAGTTCCACCCGACCGGCATGGTCTGGCCGCCGAGCGTTCGCGGCATTTTGGTGACCGAAGGCGTCCGCGGCGAAGGCGGCATTTTGCGTAACAGCGAGGGCAAACGCTTTATGTTTGACGACATCCCGGACAATTACAAAGATCAAACGTCCGACACCGAAGAGGAAGGCTGGCGATACGTCACCGGCGATAAAAACGCCCGCCGTCCGCCGGAGCTTTTGACCCGCGACCACGTCGCCCGCTGCATCGTCCGCGAGGTAAAGGCGGGACGCGGTTCGCCGCATGGCGGCGTTTATCTCGACATCGCGTGGATCAAAGAAAAGATCAAGGACGCCCCCGAGCACATCAAAAAGAAATTGCCGAGCATGTATCACCAGTTCAAACAGCTCGCCAATCTCGACATCACGACCACGCCGATGGAGGTCGGCCCGACAACGCATTACGTCATGGGCGGAATTCGCGTGAACGCTGACACGCAAGCCTCGACCGTGCCGGGACTCTTTGCCGCGGGTGAGTGTGCGGCGGGTATCAACGGAGCAAACCGTTTGGGCGGCAATTCGCTTTCGGACCTGATCGTCTTCGGCAAGCGTGCGGGCGAGCACGCTGCGGTCTTTGCGCGGGAGAACGCCCATGGAACGCTCGACAACGACGCGATCGAACAAACCGCAAAAGCCGCACTCGAACCGTTCGAACGCGACGGCGGCGAAAATCCGTATTCGATACAAAGTGACCTGCAGGAGATGATGCAGGCAAACGTCGGCATCGTCCGCACGCAGGACGAGATGATCCTCGCTCTCAACAGCATTGACCAGCTTCGGAGTCGCGCGGAGAATGCATTTGTACCGGGCAATATTGACTTTAACCCCGGCTGGCACACAGCGCTCGATCTGCACAACCTGCTCACAGTTTCTGAGGCAATAACGCGTGCCGCCATCGAACGTAAAGAAAGCCGCGGCGGACATTTCCGTGACGATTTCCCGGGCAAAGACCCCGAGTTTGCAAAATTTAACTATTCGCTCAAAAAAACCGAAGACGGGGCAATGGCAGTATCAAAGATTCCGATACCGGAAATGCCTGCCGAGCTGAAAGCGATAATTGAAGAGATGGGCTAACGGTTTAGAGTGCAAGCTTTAGCTTGTGAATGCGTTGGGTAGAGACAAGCTAAAGCTTGCACTCTGAACATTTATTATGGCAACAGCAACATTCAGCATTAGACGAGGCGGGCGTGAGACGGCGGAGATGGTTGACTATCATACCGAGGTCACCGAGGGGATGGTCGTGCTCGACGCGGTTCATCAGATACAGGCCGAGTCGGCCCCGGACCTCGCGTGCCGCTGGAACTGTAAGGCCGGCAAATGCGGTTCGTGCTCTGCCGAGATCAACGGAATGCCAAAGCTGATGTGCATGACTCGGCTCGACACCATTCCGCTCGACAAACCAGTAACCATCGAGCCGATGAGGGCTTTTCCGCCGGTCAAAGATCTGATAGCCGATGTCTCTTGGAACTATGAAGTAAAAAAACGAATCAAAAAATTCAAACCTCGTAAGCCTGATGCCGAGGACGGCACATGGCGGATGCAGCAGGAGGATATCGACCGCGTACAGGAATTTCGCAAGTGCATCGAGTGTTTTCTGTGTCAGGACGTTTGCCACGTGCTCCGCGACCACTCAAAGCATGAGGAATTTATCGGCCCGCGATTCCTTGTTTACGCGGCCGCTCTCGAGATGCATCCGCTCGACACCGAAAATCGTGTAGATGAGCTAAAAGACGCGTTTGGCATCGGCTACTGCAACATCACAAAATGCTGCACAAAGGTCTGCCCCGAGCACATTACGATCACGGATAATGCTATTATCCCGCTCAAAGAGCGCGTCGTTGACGAGCATTACGATCCGCTCAAGAAATTGGTGAAATTGTTCCGAAGGCAGAAACGCGACCGGTAGGGAGTGTGTTCTTCCAATGTGTGAGATCAAAGAACATCCGCGCGCCGCTTGGGTTTCCGCTCGTTATTATGAAATACTCATCCGACACTTGGGCCGCAAAACGTGCCAAAGGCATCTGGCGATTCTTATTGATCGACGGCATTTTGATCACCGGCGGCCCGTTTGCGATTATTTTACAGGTTGTTGGCTATTTCCTGTTTCCCGGCGATGCGCAGTCATTTGGCCAGTATTTCACCGAATCTATGACATGGGTCAGATTTATGCTACACGGAACGCTCTTCGGGCTTATAATGGGTTTTATCAACTGGCGGCGAAACGAACGTGAATTTACGAGCCAGAATACGGTAAATTAATAGGCAGATATGTTCGAACTAAAACCATTGTCGGAAAATGCCATTCCGGCCGCGCTTGAAAAGGCGAACCGTTACCGCCTACTCAACGAGCCCGGTGCCGCCGAGAGCATCTACCTCGACATTCTGGCGATCGAGCCGGAGAATCAAGAGGCTCTCAAAAACATTGTTCTCGCGATGAGCGACCGTTTTGGCAAAGATTACGCTATCGGCGACGCCCGCATCACCGAGTATATCACGCGGATCAAGGGCGATTACGAGCGCACCTATTACACCGGCATCATGTACGAACGCCGTGCAAAGGCCGAACTCGCCCGCGGCGGTGTCGGCGCATATGAGCTGTTTCGTCAGGCGATGGACTGTTTCGAGACCGCCGAGGCAATGCGTCCGGCCGGCAAAGACGATGCGATCCTCCGCTGGAACGGCTGCGTCCGCGTCATCAAACGAAACAATCTCGGCCCGCGTGATATGCCGCATGATTTTCTTGAATAGAGCGGTTTGCTACCGATCCAAACCTGTGCGATATTTTACACGCTGAATATTAGGTTTTAATCCCATACCATCACTAAAGGAGAACATAAAAAATGGCAGGCAAATTTGAATTAAAGGTCGCTAAGAACGGCAAATATCATTTTAACTTACTGGCGGGCAATGGACAGATCATCCTTTCATCAGAGATGTACGAATCGAAATCGTCCGCGCAAAATGGCATTGCCTCGGTTCAGAAAAATGCACCGGACGACGGACGGTATGACCGCCTAAAATCCTCAAAGGGCGACCCCTACTTCACGCTAAAAGCTGGAAACAACCAGGTAATTGGGCAAAGTGAAATGTATTCGTCGGCCTCCGCGATGGAAAACGGTATCGAGTCTGTCAAAAAGAACGCCCCCGATGCACCGACCGTCGAGGCCTAGAATTTAGAAAAACAGTAACCGCGAAATACGCAAAAAGGACTAAAAAAGAGTTGTTTTAATTTTTAGTCTCTTTCGCGCGTTTCGCGGTTACGTCTTTTCCTATGACAAGAACAAAACTCGGCATCGAACGCCTACTCAACGAAAAGATCGACCTCATTCACGGGCAGCGTGTCGGTCTCGTCTGCAATCAGGCCTCGGTTTTGCCGGACACTTTTGCCCACGCCGCTGATGTCTTTGGCTCCCACAGCGAATTTGAGCTAACCACGCTCTTCGGCCCACAACACGGTATTCGCGGTGACGTTCAATACAACATGATCGAGACGCCGCACGTCCGCGACGAACGCACCGGCAAGATGGTCTATTCGCTCTACAGCGAGGTCCGCGAGCCGACCGAGGAAATGCTTGCCGATGTCGATGTGATCGTTGTCGATCTACAAGACGTCGGCTGCCGCATCTATACATTCATCTACACCATGGCGAACTGCATGATCGCCGCCAAACAGTTCGGCAAAAAGGTCATCGTCTGCGACCGGCCAAATCCGATCGGCGGCAACGGCGTCGAGGGCAACATCACCGAGCACGAGTTCAAATCCTTCGTCGGCCAATTCGAACTACCAACCCGTCACGGCATGACGATCGGCGAGCTTGCACGAATGCTCAACACGCATTTCGGCATTGGCTGCGACCTCGAGGTCGTCGAAATGACCGGATGGGGCCGCGAAATGTACGGCGACGAGACCGGCCTGCCGTGGATATTGCCGAGCCCGAATATCCCGACCGTCGATACCTGCGTCGTCTTCCCTGCAACCGTTCATTTAGAAGGAACCGAACTAAGCGAAGGCCGCGGCACGACGCTGCCCTTTCGCCTCAACGGAGCCCCATTCATCGACCCGTACGCCTGGGCCGCCGAGTTGAACGCCCTTAATTTCGCCGGCGTCGCATTTCGCCCTGCATTCTTCCGACCGACATTCTGCGAATTTGCCGACCAGTCGTGCGGCGGTGTTCAGATCCACGTCACTGACCGCGATGCGTTCACGCCCGTCATCGTCGGCATCGCGATGGTCAAAACCATCTACGACATGTACCCCGACCAATTTCAATGGCGGCAAAACGCCTACGAGTACGTCTTCGACAAAAACCCCATGGACGTAGTCTGCGGCACCGACAAGATCCGCAAACAGATCGAAGGCGGAGTTGCGTTAAATGAGATCGAGTCGGATTGGGCGGATGGATTAACGAACTTTAGAGAGATTAGAAAACCGTATCTTCTGCATTGATATGCATATCATCACGAGGAAACGATTAAACGAGTTCGCAGATCGATTTCCTGAAACGCACAATGCATTGGCAAACTGGTACCGACAAATGAAGCGATCTAATTTTGCATCGATCAAAGAAGTGCGTGAAGTTTTCTCTTCGGCTGACAAGGTTGGCAAATTAACCGTATTCAATATCGGCGGAAATAGAGTGCGATTAATCGCGGCGATGCACTATAATAGGAAAAAGGTCTATATCCGGGCCGTATTAACGCACGAGGAATATGACGCCGGGAAATGGAAGGAGTAGATATGCAAACAGTTGATATTCAATCTTGGAATAAAGTGTCGGACACTGTTTTCGTCCCGCACACTGAGCAGGAATACGCACGTCTCGTTTCGATGCTCGATAATCTGATCGATCAGGTCGGCGAAGACGAATCTCATCCCCTGGCCTCGCTAATGGATGTACTTTCTGCCTTGATCGAGAACTACGAGAATGTAAATGTTCCGGAATTGTCACTTAACTAAGTTTTTAAGCATGAAAGTTTGGTCCGATTTCAGAGTTACCATACCTGCAAAAATTCGTAGGCAGTTGGGGATGCATCCCGGCACTGAAGTTGAGTGCGTTATTGATGGCGATGAAGTTTTTTTGAAAAGATTTGCGAAGCACAGAAGGAAGAAAAGGGAGGCAAAAACAGATTCGGCTCTTCCTGACACCCTCAAATAATCATCTTCCGTTAATCGCTTTGAAGACGTGGATATTGTTCGATTAGCGTTTCCTATTTACCCTGAAGTTTCTCTAATTTCTTCTTGGTAGCCGGATTATCTTTCAACGTGAGAGCTTTTTCTAACTGTACGATCGCGTTTTTCGTGTCGCCCATCGCTACAAAATAGTCTCCATACGAATCGAATACATTAAAACTTGTCGGGTAATTCTTAACGTTGAGCTTGAACATGCCCTCGGCCTTTTTGAATAGCTTCTGCGCCAGGAGTTGATAGGCCGTTGAGTTGATCATGGCTTCCGTCGGTTTGATGTCGTAGCCGATTCCTTCCGAAACCTTTCTGAAATGTTTTTCATATTTGTCTGCCAGGTCAACTGTAGGATCGGTAAAGTCCTTGCTGGTCAATTTCAAACGATAGAAATCAAAGAAAAAATGCAGGGCATCGTATTCGGCGATAAGTGGCACTGAGCCATGATCGTCACCAGAGTAGTATTTGCCCTGATATCTCATGCCATTTTGCTTATTGGCTTCAAGATAGTCCCTCAGATCTAATATCGAGCGGATGTGTTTTGTGTCGTCGGACTTGTCGTTTCGCACCGTCTTGATATCCATACCTTCGTCCATCGTATTTGCGATACCCAAATACAATGATCTACCTGCTAACTGTTTTTCCGCGAGAGCCTTCTTGGTCTCCTTTAAAAGCACTTGATCATCCCACCACATACTCGGGTCTATCGCCACGTATGAATTGAATAGCCCAGTGTGACGCACCAAAGCCTCCATCACGATCAACCCGCCCAGAGAGTGCCCGATGAGCATTCTGTATGGTGCGGTTGGGTATTTCGAATCCACATAGGGGATCAGCTCTGTTTCAATAAACGAGAGGAATTTTTCACCTCCGCCTGATGTCTTGACAAAATCAGGGCCCATCATGGGGTCGGTGGCCACATGTGTCGGCGTTAGATCTCGCGTTCTGTCGGTATTCGGAATACCCACAACGATCATCTCCGGCGAGATCATATTGCCGTTGACCGTACTCAACTGCTGTATCATACCGACAACCGAATAGAAGTGAGCATCGCCATCCAATAAATAAACGACCGGATATTGTCTCTTGGCATAAGTCGTCGAACGGGCGCTCGGAGGCAAGTAGATCCAGATCTTTCGGTTTTCATTCAAGACCGCTGACTGAATGCTGACGACCTCTCCGATACTGATCTTATTGTCTGACTGGCCATAACCGCTGTTACAGACTGCAATCACGATAAGAAAGAACAGCGCGAATTTCACGCTGGCGGATGCTAAACGCAGTCTCATACTTTTGATGTTCATAGTGTTAGTCCTTCCATGGTTCAAGTTACTGAAATCATCCGAAATCAATATTTGTCTTGCCAATTTTTCGCCCGAAGCCTTCTGAATTTCATTTCAACCACCGCTTACTGCATTGAAGATATGTATCTCATTCGACTTGATCGACGTCTGTAAGCCTTTCAACCGCTTCACATCATCGCTCCCGACAAAGATATTTACATGCTGGCGGATCTCGCCCGTTTCATTTAGAACGCGGTCGCGAAGTGACTTGTGGCGTTGCCAGGGAATCGAGGGCGTCATTTATGGGGCCGATATCGCAATGAACTAAAACCAACTCTTTTTACCGCCGAGTAGACTGCCAAGTACGCCGCGCACGAGTTGGGTGCCGATCTGGCGGGTGATACTGCTCGTGGCAGAACGAACGGCGCTTTTGCCGATCGATTCCCAAACTGTATCCGGGGCACGTGCGGCTGAACGTTGGGCTTTCGCCTCCTGCTCTGACGCTTTTGCCGAAGCTGTAGCCTCAGCAATCTGCTGCTGTTCGGCAAGCCGTGCGTCGGACTTGACCTTGAGCATTTCGAAGGCCGATTCGCGGTCGATGGCATTTTCATAAACACCGGCGACGAGCGAATTGGCGATCAACGCCGCTCGCTGTTCCGGCGTGATCGGCCCGATGTGGCCGACCGGCGGCACGACAAAGGCACGATCGACCATCGTCGGAACGCCCTTTTCATCGAGTGTCGAAATCAGTACTTCGCCGACGCCAAGCTCGGTGATGACGGTTTCGGTATCGAGTTTTGGATTGACGCGGAACGAAGATGCGGCGGCCCGCACGCCTTTCTGCTCCTGCGGCGTATAGGCCCGAAGCGCGTGCTGCACGCGGTTGCCTAGCTGCGCGAGAACCTTTTCGGGTATGTCCGCCGGATTCTGGGTCACAAAATACACTCCCACGCCTTTTGAACGGATCAGACGAACAACCTGCTCGACCTTATCGATGAGCGCCGGCGGAGCGTCCGAGAAAAGCAGATGGGCTTCGTCAAAAAAGAACACGAGCTTTGGTTTATCGAGATCCCCTGCCTCAGGCAGCGATTCAAAAAGCTCGCTCAAGAGCCACAGCAGAAACGTCGAATAAAGCTTCGGTGCCTGGATAAGCTGATCCGCAGCGAGCAAATTGAGCACTCCTTTGCCACCTGATGACTGCATGAAATCGTCGAGCTTGACCGCCGGTTCGCCAAAGAAAAGATCGCCGCCCTGCTCATCGATCTGTAGCAAACCGCGTTGGATCGCACCGACCGAGGCTGCCGAAACGTTGCCGTATTTTAGCGTCAACTCGGCCGCACTCTCCCCGACGAACTGCATCAATGACTGAAGATCTTTCAGATCAAGCAGCATCAAACCGTTGTCATCAGCGTATTTGAAAGCGATCGCGAGCACGCCTTCCTGAGTGTCGTTTAGCTGTAAAAGACGGGCGATCAACAGCGGCCCCATTTCCGAGACGGTCGCCCGCAGCGGGTGTCCCTGCTTACCGAAAACATCCCAGACAGTCGCCGGAAAGCCCTCGAACGCAGGCTCGATACCGAGCATTTTATTACGGTCATCCACCTTTGGATTGCCGCCGCCAGGTTGTGTTACGCCGGTCAGATCGCCCTTGATGTCGGCCATAAATACCGGCACGCCACGCGAACTAAAGCCCTCAGCAAGACGCTGTAGCGTGACCGTTTTACCGGTACCGGTGGCCCCGGTGATGACGCCGTGACGGTTGGACATCTGCGGCAATAAGAAAAACTCAGTTTCAGCATTTTTTGCTGTCAATATTGGTTCAGACATAGCAATTATAATTAGGTCTATTCGTAAATGGCCGGTTCTTAGACGCCCAGTGGCAGGCCGCCCTCGTAAAGTGCTTCGGGATCAAAATCTATATCGCCGTCCCAGGCGACGGTATTAAAACTGACGTGTACCGATCGAAATAGTTCCTCGTTCTTCAGAGTTTTGAAAACACCCGTATCGAGAAACGGCTTCATATCAAAACGTTTTCTTTCGCCTGTTTCGAACGTAATGATGAGTGTGAAATCAGTGTCGGCCACTACCTGTCTAACTGAAAAATACATAACTGCTTCGACGGCAATTCACCCTTTGCGATTTCTCCGTCTATAATTTTGAACACCGCTTCCCATTCGTTGTAAAGCGCGTGAATATGAGCCGGGCCGTGTTCTTTCGGCGCATATTACATCCGAATAATGATACCGAAAAACATTGAAAGTGTCGGCATAACATTCTCAAACTAACAATTCTCGTATTTCCAATGCCGCGATTTGCCTTCGGCGAGCCATTCGATCGTGGTTGCGAGGCGTTTAACGCGGGTTGCGTCGGTTTTTGCTTCGGTTATCCACTCGACATAATCTTTCTTTTTTGAATAGGGAAAATTGTCAAAGGTTTCGGCGGCTAGGTCATTCGCCGCGAGGGCTGCCGTCAGAATGTCCGGCACGACAAGCTCCTTCTTTTCGGCGTTCTGCCTTGGCCTCGCAACTTTTATCCCGTCTTTGTTTAGCCGAACGGCATCCGCAATGAGTTTTTTAATTGTCTTATCGTCCGGCAAATCCTTTAGCGAGGTTATCCGGCCAAAACTGCCCATCGCAGTTTTTTCGGATGAGAAAGCCTTATCTTCCATCAGAGACTGCTTCCAAAACCCTAAAGCGCAATGCTCATTAAAAGAAGCCATGTGACAGACAGTTCCTTTGTGGTCAAAGAATGGCATGCCCCACTTGATCGTCTCGTCGATCTCAGGGCACGCCTTGTGAACCAGCGCCCGAATATGGTTTAAGATCGGCTTGGCAAAATCTCTGGATTTTTCGATATATGCGTCGATGCGCGGATCGGTCGTCGGCATTAGAAAACTCCTCGCAGTTTACTCGTGAACGGTATTATATACGATTTTCCTTTCGGATAACCAACTTTAATCCCGACCAACTTTCGTCAACGGCACAGACCTTAATATCGACAAGCCCGAGCGGAAAGGCCGCCTCACGAACCGTATCTTCGACGATCTCTGTCGGTAATTTCGCGGCCTTTTTATACCAGGAAACCCAAATTATCCCGTCCTGCTTGATAAGCCGCACGCACTCCGCCAATTTGCCAAAGAGTTCGTCGCGGCTGTTGGTGAAAAGGTGGATCAGATCAATCTCCGGCTGCGGTGAGGTGAGAATCGTCACATCCGCCGGGAGCGGAGACAAAAGTTCTTCGAAATGATCTGGAGGATTTATCCCGAGAACCGAATCGCCTGCTTTGATCCCTAACTTTTTTGCGAGTGGTGTCCCTGAATATCCTGTTGTCATAAAAAGGAATTTACCACATAGCTACAAAGAACAAGAGAGAGAGAAAGAGATATGAGGGTACGGATTTGCAATCTCCATACCCTAAGCGTTCTCATTAGCTAAATTCTTAAATAAAGAAAGGAGCCAACACCAGCGTTATCGTTGCGAGCAGCTTAATAAGCACGTGCAGCGACGGGCCCGCCGTATCCTTGAACGGATCACCGACCGTGTCGCCGACGACGGCCGCCTTGTGAGCGTCACTTCCCTTGCCGCCATGGACGCCGGACTCGATAAACTTTTTAGCATTGTCCCACGCTCCGCCCGCGTTATTCAGGAACAGCGCCATCAGTATACCGACGATCGTTGCGACCATCAGAAATCCGGCCACGACCTCCGCACCTGATGCGGCGCTGCCGGAACTCGTTCCCATCGCCTTATATAAGTATTTGAAAATGAGGCCCACCGTAATTGGCAGTCCCACCGCAAGTATTCCCGGCAGTACCATTTCGCGTAAAGCGGATTTAGTGACAATGTCGACCGTACGGCCGTAGTTTGGTTTTGACGTTCCGGCCAAGATTCCCGGGTCCGCCGCAAACTGATCGCGGACGTCCTGGATTACGACCTGAGCCGCTTTACCGACCGCACGAATCGCTAACGAGGCGAACAGGAACACAAGCATCGCCCCGAGCATCGCGCCGACAAAGACCGACGGATTTGCGAGGTTGATCGATGTCAGCGTCAAGCCGTAATGCCGCAGCTCATCGAGGTATGCCGAGAACAGCAGGAAAGCCGCAAGGGCCGCCGAGCCTACCGCGTAACCTTTGGTCAGGGCCTTGGTCGTATTGCCAACGGAATCGAGCTTGTCCGTCTTATTTCGGACCTCGTCAGGTTGGTCGGACATTTCGACGATGCCGCCAGCGTTATCTGTGATCGGGCCAAACGTATCCATCGCCAGGACGTATCCGGCGGTACCGAGCATACCCATAGTGGCGACGGCGGTTCCGAAAAGACCGGCGCCTTTCAGCCCCGAAATTTCGCCTAGATAATAGGATGAGATCAAGGCGACCGAGATCGCAATAACCGGCATCGCAACACACTCCAGACCGACGGCTATACCGCTGATGATATTTGTCGCGGGGCCGGTCAAAGATGCGTCGGAGATCGACTTTACCGGGCGATAATTGCTCTCGGTGTAATACTGCGTGATAAAAAGAAACGCGACTGACATTATCAGCCCGATGACGCCGCACGCCCAGAAATAGATCCATGCGTTAGGAGCCTTTGGCGTATAGAGTAATAAATAACAGACTCCGCCAAAGATGATCGCCGCCAGAACGGCCGTCACGTAGTAGCCGAAATTCAACGCTTTCATCGGGTTGTCGGTGTCTTCGCTGGTCCTGACGACCATCACGCCAATGATCGACGCGATGATACAGAGTGCGGAAACGACCAGCGGGAACAGAATAACGCCGAGCTGCTGCGAGGGAGCAAAAAGCGTGGTATTAGCCGCAAATAGCGAAGCACCCAGGATCAGGGCACCGATATTTTCCGCCGCTGTCGATTCGAAAAGGTCGGCACCGCGACCCGCACAGTCACCGACATTGTCGCCAACGAGATCTGCGATGACCGCCGGGTTACGAGGATCGTCCTCGGGGATACCGGCCTCTACCTTGCCAACGAGGTCGGCCCCGACATCAGCCGCTTTTGTATAGATACCGCCGCCAAGCTGTGCAAAAAGCGCCACGAAGGAGGCACCAAAACCAAATCCGGCGATCATGAGCGGAATCTTGGATATATTGATCGTCGGATTAATAAACTGCACTAAAACGATCAGCAGCCCGATACCAAGCAGACACATCGATACAACAAACAGGCCGGCGACCGCTCCGCCGCGCAGAGCCGTCGTAAGAGCTCCGTTAAGGCTCGTTACCGCGGCGGCGGCAGTGCGAATATTTGTGCGGATCGCAACCCACATGCCCACATAGCCGGCCACGACCGAGCACGAGGCGCCGAGTGCGAATGAGATCACCGTCCATATCGCAAGCTGCATCGGATCGACCGGATCGGCCGAACTGCGTTCCCGCAAAAATGCGTATAAAAAGAAGAGCAGTGCCGCCACGGCGACCGCCATTATTCCAATAGTCTTGTTTTGCCGCGCGAGAAACGCCTCGGCGCCCTCTTTGATAGCGTTTGAGATCTCCTGCATCGCGGCCGTGCCGGTATCTTTCGCCAATACGCTCTTAGCGAGCCAAATGGCAAAAAAGATAGCAAGGACGCTGATAATTATGACTAGCCAAAGTTCCACTGTATTTAACCTCTCTTATTGGTGTACTAGCCGTGGCCGCCGGACGTAAAATGCAGACGCTTCAGGCAAAAGGGTAATTATTACGATTTTATAAGGATTTTTCAAATGCCTTAACCCACAAGTTTCCACGATGGGCCAGTTTTTTGAACGCCTGCTGCGGTTTTTATCGTCCCGACTGATAAAAATCCATACTCATCTTTGGCCTGCTTTTTGGTTGACACCACAATTATTTGCTGTGATACTTTACGGGTTTTTTCAACCTTAGAATGTGCCGGAGTTAGTCGGGGGAACGAGTCGATCGCTTGTCTCATACGTTTTTCGGGTTTGCAGAAAAAATTCTTTAGTTTTAACAGGGAGATAGACTATGAATATTCAAAAATCGAGGCTGAATGTGATGAGCGCGAGTGTCCTCGCCTGCTCAATATTTGCGGTTTTGGCTTGCTTCTCTGCGTCCTCGTACGCGCAGGATGAGATGAGAGTAATTGACAAATCAAAGATCCCCGCGACCGCCAGGACTTTAGGAGAGTTTGTCCCCAAAGGATGGATCATCGAACAGCAAACAATTGGCTACGTGAAAGACGGCGATAAGTTTGTCGTCTTAAAGCTTATCGAGGACAACCCACTTACTGATCTTCGGAACAGGGCAATGGTGATCGTGGCGATGGATGACAAAGGCAACCTCAAGAATGCCGGTGTCGCTGGAAAGCTGCTTCAATGCCCCGGATGCGGAGGAGCGTTTTACGGGATCATGGATGCCCCCGCTGATATTAAGGTCGACGATGGAACCATCATAATCGAGCAGGACGGTGGTTCGCGTTGGGTGTGGAGTGAAAAATATCGCTTCCGCTTCGAACCTGCGTCGGGCAAGTTCGCTCTGATCGGATTTGATTACAATGTTCGCGACAGGAACACAGGCCAGGCCGACTCGGAAAGTACCAATTACGCCACGGGGGACCGAGTAACGAACGGCGGCAAGACCAAGGCAAAGTCCGTAAAGACTAAGGTCAAGGTTTCCACTATATATCTTGACGACGTCGACCACGAAAAAATGGCTGAAGAAGCCGGCACGCGGCTTGGAACAAATTAAGCGCTGAACGGAACGTCCTAACTGTCGCGCAGAAATTGACACTCGGAGTGGGCATTGTCAGTAAGCTAATACCCATTAAATTTATGAAACTTGTATTACTAATGGCTTGGGTTTTCGTGTTTGCTGTTTCCGGCTTTGGACAGTCAAAGCTTGCCTCAAAGGTCGGAATTGTAACTAATACAAACGAGGGCTCCGCATGCCTTGAGATCGCAAATTCCAAATTGAAAGCCGGTCAGGCGGTTAGGATAGTTATGCTCGAAAAGCCGCAATCGGTAAAGAGTACGACCATAATCACGAAACTGAGGAAGAGCTGCCTGCAGGAAAGCACCCAAGGGTCGTCGTACTATTCGATCCGGTTAAGCAAAAAGCTTACGCCCTTTGTCGGTATTGCCGTTGTTGGGCCGAAGGTAACCGTGGCTAAGGGTACCGCGAGCGGCGATCTGAACTCAGACGGGAAGAAAGACTATTTTCGTACTTGCACGAGTACTGAGGGTGCTCATTTGACGGTTTGGTCGGGTAGGCCGCTAAGCGGACGACGGATATGGCACGGCTATTACTATATCGGTTACGACACCGAACAAACCTGTAAAGAAAAGGATTACAAGTAGGTCAGGGAACATTGCTTGGGAGGGCAATCAAAAAACTTATGAAGATCAAATGTTTATTTTTTGTAGCACTACTTTTGGCGTCGGCCTCGGTCGGTTTTGCCCAGTCTAAAGCAACCGACCCAAAAGTGACCGTTAAGAATTTGTATAAGGCGCAAAAGGCAGGGACCGGCCCTTTTTTCCAAACGAAAAACCGGGCAGCCGTCGATAAATATTTTTTTAAGGATATTGCCGACCTGATCTGGAAGGATGCCCGCGAGGCTAAAGGCGAGGTTGGAAAACTAGATTTCGATCCGCTGTACGGCGTTCAGGACCCTGACGTCACGAATTTTGTCATCCAGGATACCGCAATTGGCGGCGACTCAAAATTTGGCGTTGACGGCGAAGCCTCGGTCCAGGTGGCTTTCAAGATCGGCGGCGAAGACCATTGGGTCTGGTACCTCTTTCATAAACAAAAGAGCACAAAACAATGGAAGATCTACGATGTGAAATACATCATTAATGGCTCCGAAGACTTCCTAAAGCGCATTTTGTCTGCCAAATAGCGTTTCTTTTGTTTAAGGATCAGAAATGATCGCTTGAATGTTAGAAGGAGAAAATAAAGTGCTTAAACGGACGATGGGTGGTTTCGCGGTCTTATTGATCATGTCGTGTTGGATATATTCTCAGCCGGCAGCGAAGACTGATTGGAAGACATTTGAGGACAAAAAACTCGGCATTTCCTTTAATTACCCGGGCGCAGGGACGACGTCAGTAGAAAAGAGTTTCTTCGACGCCGGGAGCTTTACCGTGTCGGTCAAGACTGAGCGAACGGCGACCACCGATCTATGGTGGAACTATCACCTCGAGAAGAAGCTTGGGCCGTGTTCGGATAATTTTTCAAAGCCTGAGCCTTCAGATATACCCGCTGATATACCCAAGACAAAGGCCATAGGCAAAGCAGTGCTGGCTCTCAGCGTTGACACTGCAAATATATCGGGTTTTGGTGACGAGTACACCAGCCTCGGCGTTGACTATCACGGCGCCATCTTCCGCAACTGCTGGGTCGCCGGCTATGAGGAAAACACGGTGACAAAAGCGCCAAAACCGGAGGCCAAGGTGCTGGCTGCGATGCGAGCGGAGTTTCTGAAGTGGGTTGATTCGATCGCTATTCGGCCCGTGAAGTAGCAATGAAGAGCAGTGAGCGTCAGATTATTCTCTCGTCCGGTTCGAGACGGACTTTGGGGTAAAAGTCGGAGGCGTCCAGCGACGCACCAATGGAGTTAAATTATGAAAATCAAAAGTCTATTCTTGCTTCTTTTCTTTATTTTTTTGCTTTCTGCTGATCTTTTTTCCCAAACATCGGGTAAAGGTGGCCTGAAAGTATATTTGGATAAATCGCTTCACTTCAGCCTGGAATATCCCAGTGATTTCAAGGTCGCGGTTGGAGCCAGGGCAAAATCGGATGATTCTGCATTTATGGAGCCGGGACAGGGCAAAAAGCTTGTAAAGGTAGTGCCGATCCGAATACCCGGAAAATACCACGGCTGGTATGAATTCAATATCTGGAGAGATACCGACCCGAAAGCAAAATGCGGCGAGCCTGACGAGGACGAACTTAACCTGTCGGTTCCGATTTCGCCGGTCACCGATTCACCAAAAACGAGGGAGATCGACGGCCAAACTTTTTACGCCTATACCGGCTCGGAGGGTGGCATGTCTAAAGGAATGAGCGTTGTCGGGTTTCGTAGCAAGGTGAGCGATAAATGCTGGCAGATCCAGTCTGTGACTTACCAGGTCAGCGCATTCGATGACTTTAAGAGCTTTGACGAAAAGATCATTAATAATGCGTTCGAGAGGTTCATCAAATCGTTTCGCTTTAACTAGAGATTTGATGCCAATATAAGCGATCCGTAAAGAGCCATTATTCACGTGCGCGCTACTCGCACGTCCATCAAGTCAATAAACCGCTCAAACAGATACTCCGAGTCGTGCGGCCCGGGTGCGGATTCCGGATGGTATTGAACAGAGAACACCGGCAGAGTCTTATGCCGCAGTCCGGCGACGGTCTTGTCATTTAGGTTGACGTGCGTGACCTCTACATCCGCCGGCAAACTGTCGGCATCGACCGCAAAGCCGTGGTTATGAGCCGTGATCTCGATCTTTCCGGTCGTCAGATCTTTGATCGGCTGATTGCCGCCGCGATGGCCGAATTTGAGTTTGTAGGTCGATCCGCCAAACGCCTCACCCAATAGTTGATGCCCCAAACAAATGCCGAACATCGGCGTCTGCGAAACCGTCAATTTTTTTATCTCATTTACGACACTCTGCATCGACGCCGGATCGCCGGGCCCATTTGAAAGAAAGATGCCGTCCGGTTTTAAGGCGAGAGCCTGGTCCGCAGTAGTATCGGCCGGGACGACGGTCACACGACATCCGTATTTTGCGAATTTACGCAGGCTGTTGGTCTTTACCCCAAAATCGTAGGCGACGATGTGAAACCGCTCGATTGCGGATTGCGGGTTGCGGATTGCGGATTCCTTTCCGGCGGTGATCTGCTCTGATTGATATGTGTAGCTTTCTTCAATCGTAACCGCGCTGGCTAGCTCACGGTTTTTCATGTCAGGCGAGGCGAGGACCTTTTTCAATAATGACTTAGGGTCGAGATCGACGGTCGAAACAACCACGCGCATCGCACCTTTGTCGCGTATGTGACGCACCAAAGCACGCGTATCGATATGCTCGATGCCGACAATGTTATTGGCTTTGAGGTAGTCTTGCAACGGCATGGTAGAGCGAAAATTTGACGCGATGCGGCTTGCTTCCCTGACGACAAATCCCTCGACCCACGGTCGGCGTGATTCGACATCCTCGGCGTTCGTTCCATAATTACCGATCAGCGGATAGGTCATCGCGACGATCTGTCCGGCGTAGCTCGGATCAGTCAGTATCTCCTGATACCCCGACATCGACGTATTAAAGACCATCTCGCCAAACGCCTCGCCCTCCGCGCCAAAAGACGCACCGTCGAATGTGCGTCCGTCTTCTAGAACCAAAGTCGCTTTAGTCTTAGTATGCATTACATGTAGATTTTACCGCACGAAATGATAAAGCAGAAAATTAGCCAAAGATTCCCACAGCGAACTCAGTTTAAAAATAGCGCGACGATATGGAAAACCCCATCCAAAACACCATTCTTATCCGTTATTATGTGTGCTCTTCGGCGGTGAAATTTCTTATCTTTCCGATTCGTTCTCAGGCGTCGCTTGCGTCGTCACGGGCACGCTGCTGTCGTATGCTCCATGTTCCAAAAACCCGACATCCTGTGGCTTCCAGTATCTAAAAAAGGCTTTGCCATAGATATATTTTTCCGGCACGAGTCCCCAGTATCTTGAGTCCGACGAATTATCCCGGTTATCGCCCATTACAAAATAATGGTGATCCTCGACCTTTTTCGCCGGCCAGGTCGGCAATGACTGGTTATGCTCAAAATCAAGATACGATTCGTTTAGCTCCCGGCCATCGATGAGCACCTTGCCGTTTCGCAGCTCGACCGTTTCACCCGGAAGCCCGATGATACGCTTTACATAACTTTTGTCCGGATCATTTGGAAACCAAAAAACGACGATGTCGCCTCGTTCGATATGGCCCCAGCTAATGCTTTGAATTTTGTAATAAATGAGCTTGTTGACCAACAGCCTCTCGCCATCATGCAACTGCGGCAGCATCGATGTTCCCTCGACCACCACCGGCTGAACAAAAAAGACACCAACAAGAATGAATACTACAATGATAAGAAAAATGTCGCGAAAGAGCTTTAACGCCTCGGACAAAAGTCCCTGACGCGATTCCCTACGGACGCGAGTAACCTCGATATTACGATCATCCTCGACCGATACGAAGCCGATATCCGATTGGTTTTTCTTCCGCTTTTCGAACATAATTGAGCTAATACGTTAACAGGCCCGGCCCCCTTGTTACATCAACCTTAATAATCTGCTTTGGCAGAGGTCTTTGTCAAAAGAATTATCAAAGGTGAGACTTGGAGAGGTGTAAAAGGCTAAAAGCCTTGCGGGTTCGAACCGGGCATTTTTCCACCGTTGGGAATTTTCACTTTCAGTTTTGTGACTATGAATGACGTCTTTCGCTCGCTCTTTCCGGCGACAAAATATTATAGCTACTTAAACAGTGCGGCTGTATCGCCGATTCCCGAAACGGCTATAGAGGCGGTAGCAAAACAATTGGCTGATGTCGCCGTCCACGGCTCCGCCCATTATCAGGACTGGGTCGATACCAAAGACCGCGCCCGCGGCCTTATCGCGGGGATGCTCAATGTACGAAGCGATCAGATAGCGTTCCTGCGCAATACATCTGACGGATTTGCCTCTATCGCAAGCGGCCTCAATTGGAAACACGGCGATAATATCGTCAGCTTTGAACGCGAATTCCCCGCCAATTTCTATCCGTGGCGGCGCATCCGTGATGAGTACGGCGTCGAACTGCGGCTTGCCGCAGAGCATGATGGCCGCATCTATTTGGACGAGCTGATCGGTTTGATCGATGCAAATACTAAGGTCGTAGCTATTAGTGCTGTGCAATATGCATCAGGCTACCGGGCGGATCTTGAGCGTATAGGCCGGGCCGCCCGAGCAGTCGATGCACTATTTTGCGTCGATATTATTCAGGGGCTTGGCGCGATGCCGTTTGATCTTCCTGCTCAGTTCGTCGATGCGGCCTGTAGTGCGAGCCATAAATGGCTATGCGCCCCTGAGGGCTGCGGCATTCTATATTTGTCTGATCGGGCACGGGAACGTGTCAAACCGACGCTTGTAGGCTGGATAAGCGTTGAGACGCCTTGGAATTTTGGGGACCGCGACCAGCCTTTCAAATCGAATGCCCTCGCATGGGAAACGGGTACTGGCTGCGCTTCACTCTTTTACGGCCTAGAACAAAGCTTGATGCTCCTTAACGAGGCAGGTGCCGGAAATATCATGCAGCATCTTGCTGATTTGACCGATCACCTGTGTGACGGTCTTGCGGGTAAGGATTACGAGATCGTAAGCTCGCGCGCACCCAGCGAAAGATCGCAAATTGTCTGTATCAAACACAGCAATGACATCCCCGCTACCCAGATCGCTGTGCAGCTCGAGAGTGAAAATATAATCGTATCCCCACGCGGCGACCGCCTACGCATCGCCCCGCACTTTTACAATAATATTGGTGATATTGACCGATTGATCAAGGCTTTGCCGTAGGACTAGATCAGGTCCGGAATGTCCCCGATCCAAAAAATATTGTCTTTATAGTTTGTCGTGCAAATAGCTTTATAAGATCTGCTATCAGCAGTAATAAATTTACAGCACAAGGAAATTGCAAGAGAGAGATATGTCCAGTCATACACAGTTTGAGCGGTCGAAATTGCCCCAACCAGTGACGATGTCAACAATGACTTTTGAGGGTGAAAAGTAATGTCCTGCTCTAGAAGGGCTGCCGCGATTCTTAGTGCTTTTTCATCGGAGATTTCCCCGCGTCGAGTCTTTTTCCAAATGATATTCCCCAGCTCTGATATGACCAATTCTGGACAGTGAATTTCAAAATTCCCCTCAAGCAGCAATTCAGCCTCGGCGTCATGAATTTCTTCAACGTACCATTTAATGATGACTGAGGCATCAACCACAACAATCATCTGTCTCGATCCTCACGCAGCAATATGGCAGAATCAGTCTGATTTTTGTTCACAATCGAGGCCTTTATCTTTCTGGCCATCTCAAGATCTGACAAAGGTTCACGTTTATTAGAGGCATCGCGAAGAATAATATTCAGCTCAGCCTGAAGCGAACGATGCTGCCTACTTGCCCGCAGTTTCAGGCGGTCCAGCACGTCAATCTCAACATCTCTGACTAAAACGTTAGGCATCTCATTTCTCCCCGAATCATTTTACATTTCGGATGCTTGCATAATGATAGCGCATTCTGATTAGAATATCATCGTTAATTTTGAGGAGAACTTAGCCTTCTTCCAACAGCCGATCAGACACGACGTCAGGTGTAAACCCGTCAAGATTTAAGCGAGTCATCCCGCCGGCGTCTGTGAATGTGGACATGGCGGCCCGGCGGCTTTCGCGAAATTGAAAATAGATGAATCCTGATGTGAGGCCGGCAACGATCGCAAGACCGATACCCATCACAATAACAAGGAGAGTGGAGAGAAAAATGTCTGATGTGGTTAGGATAAAGGCGCGCTCGGCCGATATACGAAATGGATTATTGCCCAGCCATTGAATGTTCTTTTCGTATTTAACCCGATCGAGAAGTGAGCCAGCCGCCATCGGATCGGTCGCGTCGAAAACGAACACATTATAATTACCGATCCGTCGATAGGCGGTCGTTCCTAATTGCCCATCGCGGGCAAGCCTATCCGTAAATGCAGCATCAGCCTCCGCCGAACCCTGCGGCGATGTGTACTCGATTATCAATAGCTGGCCCGCGTCATACTTGGCGGCGACGGCCTCCGTACCCACCGAGAAATCAATGAGATCTAGTATCGGACGCTCGCCGAGAGCCGACTTTAGATCATCGATATTCGTCGCAAATGTCGTCCGTTCGCGGCGATCTTCCCAGTCGGGCAGATGCTTGATGAGCACCGGGATGCCATCCGTTTCGGACAGCTCCTGACTCTTATATTTTGGCGAGGCCGTCCCCTGCGAGAAAACGCTCAACGCCGAAAGGGCGAAAACGCCAACCAAAGACCAACTTTTAATAGCGACTATAGTGCGGGGACAGAACATCACAAACCAACTCCTCAACCGGTGCCAAACGATGGGTAAATTCTAGCATTTTTCGCGAACGCCACCCTAGGCACACAGGGCTACACCAAAACGTGTAGCAGGTAACGCTCTACGCCACTACGCATGGCTGCGCATCTGTTTTTAGATGCCCGCCGAATGACAATGTATGCCACAACACCGACGAATACTTAGCTTTTGGGGTTAAATACAAATGTCCAGTAAAGTTGTGAGAGGTTTGGCACGGCAATTGAAAGGTATGTAGCCGAGGGGGGAAATACAATGACAACTGAAACATTAACATTTCCGGTTTTTCATAGTGAGCAAGGTGTCGAAGCCGACGAGGTCCGCTTCGCAATGACAGGAACATTCGCCGATATTAGCAAGGTGGCGGATTTTGAATTAGCCAAGGTGGCGGCCCACGGCGATATGGCCGCATTTGAGGAGCTGTACAAGAGGCACCATCGACGCGTTTATGCGGTCTGTCTGCGGATGCTGCAAAACACGTCTGAGGCAGAGGATCTGACGCAGGATGTTTTTATCCAGCTTTACCGCAAGATCGGCAGCTTTCGCGGCGACTCAGCCTTTACAACATGGCTCCACCGGATGACGGTAAACCAAGTCTTGATGCACTTTCGCAAGCGGACGGTGAAGTTTGAAAAGACGACCGAAGAGGGCGAAACCCCGGAACAGGTAGTCTCAGGCTCGACAAACCCGCACAAGATGCAGATCGTCGATAAGATCGCTATCGATAACGCGGTCGCTCAACTGCCTGATGGCTACAAGAGTGTATTCATCCTCCATGACGTTGAGGGTTTTGAGCACGAAGAGGTCGCCCGCATCCTAGGCTGCTCGGTCGGCACGTCAAAATCGCAACTGCACAAGGCACGCCTCAAACTGCAAAAGCTTTTGAAAAAGAAAGCCAACCCAAGGCTCGTCGGCCTCAACGCATAATTAAATTAGAAATCATACTTACTAAGGCTTCTCAACACCGAGAAGCCTTTTTCTTTTATCCCTCTTATTCGTTCAACGATGGCGTGACCCATCTTTTCAGATGTCAAAAAATCGCAACATCGCACGCTTGTCCCCATCCTCCTTTTTCATGTTTTCAGATCTCAATCCAAAAACATTTTGATATTTGCATCTCACTTCATATGCAAAGTGAGATACAATGTGTATTATGTCTAATAAGTGAGATGCAAAATGTGACACATACTCGCGAGATAATATGGCTCCTGTTCAATATCATTTAGGGAGTTTCCCGCCCCCGACGCTGGACTGGGAGCGATTGATTCCACTTATTGGTCCTGCAAATGCGGGACTGGCGAGATATGATGGTCTGCTTTCCGCAATTCCGAACGCTCACGTTTTACTTTCACCTTTAACCACTCAAGAGGCTGTGCTCTCCTCAAAGATCGAGGGAACCGTAGTAACAATGGGTGAGGTTCTTGAGATCGAGGCTGGAGGAGATTCAGAGGCTTTTACTCAGCCAAAACGCGAAGACGCTGAAGAAGTGTTGAACTATCGAAAAGCTATGTGGGAGTGTATCGGTGCGATGAAGAATCGACCGCTCTCACAACATATTATTCGAAGCGCTCATGCAGTGCTTATGAAAGGAGTCCGTGGTCGCGATAAAAAGCCAGGCTCTTACAGAGAAATTCAAAACTGGATCGGCCCCAAGGGGTGCTTGATCGACGAAGCAAAATTTGTGCCGATCTCACCTGCTTATCTTAGACAAGGCATGGACGATTGGGAAAAATATCTAAACAGTAGGACAGAACCAGATACTCTGATTCAACTGGCTCTCGTTCATGTTGAATTTGAGGCTCTACATCCATTTGAGGATGGTAATGGACGTTTAGGTCGCATGCTAATGCCTCTGTTCCTTTTTCAAAGCAAATTGCTTTCGAGTCCGGATTTTTACATGAGCGAATATCTGGAGGTGAATCGCGAGGAATATCACGAACGATTGCTCAATGTTTCGAAGGCTGGCGATTGGACCGGCTGGTGTGCGTTTTTTCTTAAGGGAATTCGTGAACAGGCGGCCGAAAATGAGAAAAAAGCTCGCTCAATACTTGCTCTTTATGAAAGGGTTAAATCCGATGTGGTTAAATTAACTCGTTCTCAGCACTCGATAAAGGCAGTGGATTTTCTTTTCCAAACGCCTACATTTCAAGGGCCGTGGTTTATGAAGTTGTCGGGAATTCCCCGTCCTTCTGCGGCCAGAATCTTGAAATTGCTTATCGAAGGAGAAATTCTTAAGATTGCGGTTCGTGGAAGAGGCCGGAGACCAGGTATTTTTGTTTTTCGGGATCTTATTAATATCGCCGAAGGAAAGGACATATTTTGAATCCCATGTAAGAGATACGAATCGTTTTGTGTCTCACTTATCGCTATACATGAGATACAACAACCATAGCATCTCATATGTGAGATGCAAAAACAAAAAACGATGATGTTTGGGAACCGTTTGCAAGAACCGGTACGACGGCTTGCTCTTCTGAGGCGGCTTCAGCCGTCTTCCCGCGCTTCGCGGCACGTAGCCAAGAGATCCGCTCCTGTCTGAGGAGGGGAGGCGGCGTTTCGTCGACGGGTGGAGGGAGCGGACGTGTTAGGGGTTGTAAATTTTGTGACAGCCCGTTTGAACGGGCTTAACGGATATATGGAACAACACTAGAATGTGGTATTGACTTTGTCTCAGTTTTGAAGATTCCTTGCAAACTTATTGCGGAACTTTATACTTGCATCTGATTGGTGCCGCCGACCAATTGTGAGATTGGGGCTAACGGCTCACGTTGACGTGGCAGTTGGGATTTCGTTTGGATTGGAAATAACGGCCAGAGCATTTTGATTAATTGTGATTGCTAGGGAGATATTTATGGGAAATTCAAACGCTTTGATTAAAGCCTGCGTTTGTTTTGGAAGTACGTTTCTGCGGATGCTCTGGTGAGTTATTCCAATCCAAACGAAAAATCGGGCTCTCTTGGAAATGTTCAGCTACCCAGTAGAGACGTGGGAGGTTCGATTCCTCTCCCATCCGCACCCTTTTTCGGTACTGCGAATCTGCGACTATTCGTACGACGTATTGTGCCGCATACAAAGCTCATGTCTGAACTCTCGGAGCTCAGAGGCAAGAGCACTGAGTTCCCGTCCCGCAAGATCGATTCGTTCTTTCACGATTTCCGCTATCCCTTCAAAATCAGGTTCAACCTGCGTGATTTCCGGAACGACTTCGAGCGCACAGGCACCGTACACTTTCTTCGCTTCATCCGAAATTCCAGGATGTCGGCCACCGACCAAGGCCCGAGCAGTAAATCTCGCGATATGCATTCGGCCGTCTGAACTCAGACTGTTAAACCCCCATGTTTGGCAAAGCCACGTTCCAACGCGATCCGGGTCTTCGGAACGGAGTGACTCGATGGGCGAAGGCGAACTGGAATTTTTGATCAGAAGCGTGATCATCAGCTCGTCTAGTGCGGCCGAATCAATCACCTTTTGCTCAAGATCCAACATATCTAATTGCATCTCCGAGCATGAATGATCAACATCCTTCAATTTCTTATTGATGTCCGGAAAATTTCGAAGGAATTGCTCACCTGCCAAATTAAGATTTATTAGCCATTGAGGTGTCTTATAAAGAACATTTCCGCTGAAAAAACGCTTAAATAGTTGTTGACCTGAAAAGTCTATAGACGAGATAGCCTCATTAAGGAATTCTCGGCACCAAGTCCGTACCAATTCGGACTGACTCGCGCTGCCTCGGCCAAACAAAAAAGCCACATAATGATGCGGAGCCGGATTGGAACTAGAGTTTTGCCGATAGTAGTACTTCGAATCAAACTTGCATTGGTGTTGCGCTAGTTCACTTTCAAAGACATCAATAGCTATTACGCCATTATCCTTGCCTAATCTTTTCTTTGTCGCAGCCGTCAACTCGACTTGCGAAATTCGAAAGTGCGGAACCCTGAACTCAAGCATATGGGCAACTTTTCTTTCGAGCCAGTCCGCAAGTTGCGTATTCGGCTTAGGGTAAGACAAACCAACACCGTCAATTTTCAACGTCTGGTCCTCGACACCAAGGAAAAGAGTGCCGCCAAACGAATTCGCAAAGGCGCAAATCTCCTGTGCGATATCGTTCGAGACCTTGTCTTGTGTTGAGCCAACACCAGAGAAAAGGCGACCGCTCTTAAATTCATACCGGTCGTCCTCCGTCGAGAGGGTCTTAAGCTCAGCTTCTGTCCAAGGTTTTTCATGTTCGTATAGCATTTATGATTAAATTTTCCGTCAAGCAAGGACCATTGTCACGTCAAAAAGCGGGGTCAATATAAGAATCGCAAAGGAAGAACTGGGTCAGGCGTGCGATTCTGAAAGAAGAATGGGGGTCAGGCGCGCGATTCTGCGATTCTTGAGTCCGCGAAGCGGACGCCAGCATAAAGCCTCGGGTGTAAGCCCGGAGGTGAGGCCGTGTAAAGATCAAAAGCCCGCGTTAGCGGGTGACAGACCTTCGCACCGGATAATGCTCTGCCGCTATCTCTTCGATAGCTTTGATGTCATATAACCCGCCACCCCGCGCTCACGCACGAGGCTTTATGCTTTCAACGTCTCCGACGGCTGTGATCCTAAGTCCGTCCCCTCGTTGTTGCATAGATAAATCGATTGACTATCTATGCAATTTATGATAGAGTATCGTTGCTAATAGCTCTTTGAAAACTTATATGCAACACCCCTTGGGACAGTGGGACATTTTGCCGGGACTCTGTCCACGCGGACTTTGTCTAAAACGGCACAGCGGGACGGCGTAACTCTCGTATTTGCCGCATTTAGTACATTGTCTTACACTTTGGTTATTTTTTTTTGCAAAAGTGGTAAAAATCGCACCTCTTGTCGGCGTAAGATCAATGGTGCCAATAGTTTCCCTGTCCACACTAGGGTGTGGACAGCTCGCGGACAGCCCGCGGACAGCTTGTGGACACTTAAATTTCCAGCATCTTAATTTGGATGTTTCGACGCTCGAGTTCGGCGACGAATTTGTCCGGGTCGATGGCTTTTTCCTGGGGTGTGGCACCGCGTGATAAAACGTCGCCGCTTGCCATCATCTGGGCGATGATCGATGCGGGAAAGGCGGTTGTCCGCATCATGGCGCTCATGCCAGTCGCTTCGTCCTGCTTATCGACGATGTCGTAACGGAGGCGTTGAGTGTCGGTTGAGTTGTCTGATACGCCCTTACTAACGTGCGGGCTTCTGCATCCTTTCCCGACAAAATCAAGCCGGACGAGTACATAGTCAGGGCCGTCGGCGGGCAGATGTCGTTGTAAAAGCTCGCCAAATACTTTTCGCGGCGACGTTCTGACATGCCCAGTCGCTATCGCTCCCGGTTCTGACAAGACGATCTCGTCGCTTGAGCAGAGGCCGAGATCGATCATTGTTTTGAATTTCTCGCAGTGGCCGGCGTAGCGGATGGTCTTGTAATCGAGCTCGCGGATCTTGCCGAGAAATGTATCCGGCAGCGTCGAGGTGCCGCCTGATGTCTGAAACGCCTCGAGCGGCGGAAAGCCTTCGAATGACAGGCTTTCGAGCTCGGTCATCGATTCGACGGTTGTTAAATGTCCGTCGCGGATAACACGGGCGGTCTCGATGTATTCGTTGATGAGGCCCTCGACCGAGAAGACAAGTTGGTAATTGAGAGGCGGCTGCGGATTTTGCGGTAGGCCGCCAACGCGGATGTGGATCTCATCGATCTCGTCAAACTTTGCCGCTCCGTGCATCGCCAGCACCGAGACCATGCCCGGGGCGAGGCCGCAGTCCGGGATGATGTTGACGCCCGCGGCCTTGGCTTCGTCGTCGAGAGCGAGCTGCTCATCGACGATGTAATTATTACCGCCGAGGTCGCAGAAATTGGATCCGGTTTCGATCGCGGCCCGCGACAGAGCGACGTTGTACCAATAGTTGACGCAGGAGATCACCGAATCGTGGCCACGCATCAGATCGGCGACATCCGAGATGTTTGCAGCGTCAACGTGATGAGCATCGACACGCGAAGTGCCGACCGCCTCGGTAACTGCCTCGGCCCTTTTCACGTCAAAATCGGCGACGGTCACCCGCTCGACTTGCGGCGAATTGTGAATTAGATCAAAAACGGCACCGTGTCCCATACGACCGGCACCAAGAACTAAAATTTTCATCTACTATTTTTTGCCTTTTTACTTTTTACTTTTGCCTTGCCATCTACCAGTCATCGAGCGGTTCCGGCTCCATTGCGGCAATGATTGCCCCGGCGACCTCAAACACTTTTTTTTTCCATTCGCGCAGATTTTCCGTCAACTGAAGAGCGGCCTGCGGATGGGCGGCGTTGCGTTCGAGCCGAATCACCTCTGCCGTGACGGTTACTTCGTCATCTGGGTTTTCGGTCACGGTAAGATGCACCTTTCCGCCGACCAGCGGCAGATGCCGGGGGAGATAGATAAGCGTACCGTGCGGGCCGACGTTTTCGGTCAGCCCCTCCTGCATCATCTCTTTGCCGTTTTCATCTTTCCAACGGACACGGATCGGAAATGAGATAACATGGCGTCCGCCGCCGCGCCTGTCCTTCATAGTTTTTCCCCCTGAGTAGTCAGTACGCTTTCGCACCAAAATGAACTGAAATATACGCCAATTCCACAACCGAAGTCTACCAAAATCAAAAAAAAATCACACGTGTAAGTCCCTTAAAATTCAGCAATTGCATATAGCATAAGGGGTTCAGGTTTTTATGGGGGTAGACAGACGGGCCTGAAAGTGGTAATCTCTAAAAATGTTTCGGCCACAAGCGGCACGAAAACAGGCGGAAATAAATCCACCGAAACAGTCTTCGTTAAATACGAATAGTGGCTGATGACCCAAATCTCAGACACTATTTTTGCGTTTAGGCGAAGTCGAATCACACGGAGAATAGTTAATGAAAAATCTCGTTAGAGCAGCCGGTGTCCTCACAGTTTTGAGTTTGGCGCTTATATTTGTTTATAGCCAGGTCACAACGGATGCCGCCCTCGTAATAGCGAATGATTCGCAACCAAAAATTGAAAATAATTTTACTGATAATAATTTTTTAATAGATGAATTTACGGCCCAATTGGCCGGAGAACAGCAGGACGATAATAATAAAAAGTTAGTTAAAACGACCGCATTGGTCAGAGCAAGCGGAGCGGGTGCTAGCCGCGGAGCATTTGTCGCAACGGCATATTGCTTAAAAGGAAGAACAGCAATGGGACACGGCGTTCGCCGGGGCCTGATAGCAGCCGACCCGAGAGTATTGCGGTTGGGTTCGAAGATCACCATCACCGGCGCCTACAGCGGAACGTATCTGGTTTCGGACACCGGCGGCATGATCAAGGGCAAACGCCTCGACATCTGGGTGCCAAGCTGCTCAGAAGCACGCAAATTTGGCCGCCGAACCGTTCAGGTTTATTCGGCACAGTAGTTTGCATTGTTTTTATCATAATTAGTAAGGCCCCGAGCGATCGGGGCTTTTTTGTTTCGCCTGTTTCAGGACTCTACTCCGTGCTCTCCAATTCTTCTTCGAGCAGTTGTCGCTCGTAAAGGTCGGCGTATTCGCCGTCGAGGGCGATGAGTTCGTCATGGGTGCCGCGCTCGATGATCCGGCCGTCGGCGAGGACGCAGATCATGTCGGCGTCGCGGATGGTCGACACCCGGTGCGAGACAATGAGCGTGGTGCGGTTTGCCCGGACGTCACGCAGGTTGTGGAGGATCGTTTCCTCGGTGTAGGTATCGACCGCCGAGAGCGAATCATCGAGTATCAAAATCCGCGGGTCGCGCATGACGGCACGGGCAATCGCCGTTCGTTGTTTTTGCCCACCCGAGAGTGTAATACCGCGTTCGCCAACGAGCTGTTCGTAGCGGCCGGGGAAATCTTCGATGTCCTTCGCTAAACCTGCCACGGCCGCGGCATCTTCGACAGTCATCTTACCGGTGATAAGCTGAGAAGCTGTAGATGAATTAACCGCAGATGAACGCGGATCGACGGTAACATCAACCTCTTTACCATTCTTCACTGCGTCTCCGCGTCTCTGCGGTTCAAATTCCGTGACGCCAAAAGCGATATTCGCGGCCAATGTATCACTAAACAAAAACGTTTCTTGGGGCACGAAACCGATCGTCTTTCGCAGCTGCGCGATCGGGTATTCGCGGATCGGGACGCCATCGACCAATACGCTGCCATCGGGTGCGTCGAGCAGACGCGGGATCAGGCTGACGAGCGTCGATTTGCCGCTGCCCGTTTTGCCGACGAGGGCGACCGTCTTGCCCTGCTCGACGACGAGGTTGATGTCGTGAAGGACACGATCCTTAGCCACAGATGGCGTTGAGGAAATAGCTTTTCCATTCTCAGTGGCCCCTGTGATATCTGTGGGTGATCCATTATAGCTAAAATTCAGATGGCGAAATTCGATCTTCCCTTTCACGGGCGGTTGCGTGACAACATCTTTGCCATCCCTGATCGCAGGCTCGGCTTCGAGAATGGCATTGAAACGTTTGAGCGAGGCGGTGCCGCGTTGGTAAAGATTGACGACATAGCCGAGGGCGATCAGATACCAGATCATCCTCTGCAGATAAAGCATAAAGGCCGTAAAGTCTCCGGCAGTGATCTCACGGCTGACGGCCATCGGCACGCCGACGGCGACGATAATCACAAATCCGAGACCGATAAAAAAGAATAGCAAAGGGCGCATCGCGGCGGCATATTTGACGAGCCGCAGGTTTTGGGCGGCATATTCGCGGTTTAAAACCTGAAATTGCTCGATCTCAGCATCTTCCTGTGCGTAGGCTCGGACGACACGCACGCCGGTCAGATTTTCTTGTGTTCGGGCCGTAATGTCAGAGAAAAATCCTTGTATTTTTTCAAACCGCTTATGTATCTGCTCGCCCAGAACCTTTACCGTAATTGTGACGAGCGGCATCGGGATGAGCAACAGTAAAGTGAGCTTGACCGAGATATTGAGCATGATCGGTAAGCTGATCGCAAGTGCAAATATAGCCTGAAAACTGTATAAGATCATCGGACCGACGATCTGACGGATCGCGGCAAGGTCATTGGTCGCTCGGGCCATGAGATCGCCGACGCGGTTTGCATGAAAGTATGCGGCCGGTTGATCGACCAGCGTTGCATAGAAATCCTGACGCATATCAAATTCGATATGCCGCGATGTGTTTATCAAAAGCCGCCGCTGAAAAAAGAGAAAGATGCCGCTCATCAGATTGATAGTAAGAATGACTAGCGGATAATAGATTATCTTTTCACGCGTGATCCCTTTGCTCAGATCGTCGATCGCCTGACCGACCATGAAAGGAACAAAAAGCCCAAACGACATCGAGCATAAAATGAAAAAGATCCCGAGCAGGATGGTGCCCTTGTACGGTTTGAAATAGCGTGAAAATTTTTTGAGCTGTTCCATCTGATAGTAATTCCCGAATCGTAAATCGCGTTTTCTTTCTATTCCCGATGTACGATTCACTAAACCCTTGTATACGTCGAGATCGCCGTCGCGATCAGTTTGCCGTTCTCGCCGTGAACATCGGCTGAGACCGTAAAGATGCGCTTTCCAGCACGGACGACTTTTGCCGTACAGATAAAGATGCCGGTAATGTGCGGCCGCAGGTAATGGACCGTGAGGTCGATCGTCGCGGTCGCCTCGTCGATGGGCAGCCGTGTCCGCACGGCGAACGCCATCGCCGTATCGATAAGTGTGGCCGTGACGCCGCCGTGCAGCACTCCGCTCGGCTGGCGCAGATCGTCACGCATCTCTATTTTAATCTTGGCCATGTCGAGCTGCATATCGACAAGCTCCATGCCGATCAGCTTGGCGAAGGGCAGGCTGTGCAAGGCATCTGCGGCGTATTCACGATGCTTATCGGTAATCTCAATTTCGGGTTTTGTGTCGTTCATTTGTTCTTTTGCCGCATGGCTCGATATTCGTCCCAGGTCACTTTTCGATAACCTGCGGGAATCGCAAAAACGCTGTCATCGACCTCCAATTTCAGGTTCCGTATCTCGAAGATAAACGAGTCTGCAGGCTGCTCTTCGTTCTCTCCGATCGAGTCGGCAAATTCCTCTCGGACGATCATCCCGCTCGCCAGATCTATCGAGATAAATATATCTCCCTTGGAATATTTGGTCGCGCGAACCTTATATTTTATCAACCCGCTTTCGCGTCCGATCTCATCAAAATCGCGATACTCTTTACCGTTAAAAAGCACGGCGGTGATGTCGTGCACGTTATGGCTTACGGCGTCCGGGTTTTCGGGCATCGCGGCATAAACCTTTTTTTGATGATCTACCACATATAATTTATCGTTTCTGATCTGCGTCAGCGAGAGGTCAGCTCCGTTATATATATCAAAACGCCACTTGTCGCCCTTTCGCGCGACAAATGTACGGTCTCCGGTTTGACCGGCGGTCGCAATAAAATCGCCTTGATAAGTCTCTGGTTCTTTGGTTGAAAACGGAAACTCGCTTGCCGTCGCACCCGTGAGTGACATTTCTTTGTTTTCAGCGGTTTGCGAGGATCCGCACGCCTGCATTACTAGTGTAAAGGAGAGGGCAAGCATGAAAGATCGACGTGGATTTGACAAAAACATCGGAGTCTTTAAATTCTAACATATCATCAGACATGGACAACGACTCGAAAAATTTATCGCGATGGCAGCGTAGGTACAACGTTGCCGCCGCCGCGATTCTGCCTTTTGGACCTCTGCTATTTTTGCAGGGACAGATCGCGCGCTGGAAAGTCGGTGTTTTGCCGGATGCGGCGGGCGAAAGACACGGACGTTATGGCGGCGAAGGCGACGCGGCGAAACTCTTTGCGATCGGCGAATCCACGATCGCCGGTCTCGGCGCCCGCGACCATGAACGCGGTTTTACTGGGCAATTTGCCAAATATTTAAGTGAGCATTTAGTCCGTCCTGTCGATTGGAAAGTGCTGGGTAAAAACGGCGTTACGGCCCGCCGGACGATCGAAGAGCTTGTGCCGCAGATCCCAAATGAGCAATTCGATTACATCCTTGTCGGTCTCGGCGGCAACGATGTGATCCGGCTCTCAAGTCCGAGAAAATGGCGGCATGATATGCTCGAATTGCTCGGCATTCTGCGTGATAAAAACCCGGGCGCAATCATATTTCTCTCCAATTGCCCGATGATCAAATATTCGCCTGCGATTCCGCAGCCGGCTAGATTTCTCCTTTGGGAGCTGTCAAAAATGCATGATGTAAATATCAAGGAATTTACCCGCGAATTGGATCAGGTTTTCTATTACCCGCAGCCCGTCGATCTCCGGCTCGAAGGATTTTTTGCGGACGGCCTCCACCCATCCGAGCAGGGATATTCCGACTGGGCAGAGGCAATGATGCGGTACTTTGCAGTCAATTATCAATGGTGAATACGGACGAGTTGTGTGAGCTAATCGGCGGGCATCACGAGTGGCTGCTTATTCGCGAGCAAGGCCACACCTTCCCGCTCGAAAAGCAGGAAATAGAAATTGAGACTGTGGGCGAAACCGTGTTTTTTGGCTTTCTTGACGACCGGGGTTTTCACTCGTGGCGACTGAACTCTTTCGTATTTGACTGCAACGAGATCGTTATAGACGTGGCGGGCGCCTTTGGCCGAAAACGTGAGTTGATGCGGATGGTAGCGCGCTTTAGCGCGTCGGCGCTGGCGGCCGAGATCGAACTTGCACGGCTCGAGAAAGCAAATGAGATCGCCGGCCTGATCGTCAACAGTTTTCCCGGAGCAAAGCTTGGCCGGGTCGCATTAAACGAAGCGAACGGGCGCCTCGCACACATCAATTTTGACGCCGCCGGCAAAACCGCGATGGCTGCGATAGCCGATGTTACGGGCACACTTGTCGCTGAGGCTGTTTTTACAAATGCCATTCTCTGGCTCGAAAAACTTGGCCTGAGAAAGAAGAAGCCCGTCAATAACATCTGGATAATTTGCGAAAAGCGTCACGCCCGAAATGCTCAAAAGCTGCATGCCCTTTTGACCGAGCGTTGGAAGACTAAAATCACCGTTCTTGAGGTAGATCGCAGGACTGATCCTACCGTCGTAAAGGAGCTACCAAAGCGAAAGATCCGCGACCTGTGGCGGGAGAAAGCAAAACGCCTAACGCTACCCGAGACACCAAACCCTAGCGAAACTGCGGCCAAGATCATCTCGCTGTCGCCCAACGAGATCGATGTTATTTATTCCAAACAAGGTGAAACGTTGCGGTATATGGGGCTGCCGTTTGCCCGGGTTCGGACGATGCTCGGAATTGAAAAGGCGTGGTTCGGCGTTGGCCGCGAAAGGCGGATACTAAATCAGGAAACGTGGGCTGACCTAGGCCAATTAGTTGAGAATCTTAAGATCAATCGATCATCAGCCGCCCCAAATAGACGCCATGAATACTATCGCACCGCTCCGGAAGCATGGCTCGAATCCATTCTCCGCCGCAACATAAATTTGCTCGACGCGAATCTCATTCTGTCGCCGATCTATAACCAATTTCGCTCTTCAAATGACAAGATCGATCTGCTGGCGCTCCGGCGCGATGGCCGTCTGGTCATCATCGAGCTTAAGACGCAGCCCGACCGCGAAATGGTTTTTCAGGCGGCGGATTATTGGCGAAAGATCGAGCTTCAACGCCGTCGCGGCGACCTCGAAGCAGCAAATTTATTTGACGGACGCGAGATATTAGACAAATCCGCCCTGATATATCTGGCCGCACCTGCCTGGAGCTTTCATCGTGATTTTGAATTTTTCGCCAGCACCGTCTCACCCGAAATAGAACTTTGGCGATTTGAGCTGCATGAAAACTGGCGTGAAAGTGTGAGGGTGATCGCGAGACAAAATTACGATGATGAAGATGGAGCCATGTTAGTTTAGACGTAACATTTGTAACCGTTTCACGCGCTCACTTACCGCTGGGGGGTTTGCACAAACCGATAGCCTACTCCGCGGACAGTCTGGACTATCTGCGGGTCGTTTGGCGAGTCTTCGAGATGCTTGCGTAGCCGGACGATGAAATTGTCGATCGCCCGCGTGTCAGTGTCCTCTTGCAGATGCCACACGTTCTCTAGAATCGACTTTCGCGAGATCGCTCGGCCCTCGTTTTCGATGAGATAGCGAAGCAGTTTGGCCTCCATCAAGGTCAGATGTACCAGCTCGTCTCCGTGTCTGAGTTCAAGATTTTCGAAATCTACAGAGCGTCCGTTGATCGAAACGACGTCCCCGATATCAGACGGTTTTGCTTCGTTTTTTAACCATTGACGCCGCCGCAAAAGGCCATTGAGCCGCGCCAGGAAAATCTCCAATTCAAATGGTTTTGCGAGGTAATCATCTGTCCCGGCTTCAAAACCGGTAAGCACATCTTCGGGACGGCCGCGGGCGGTCAACATCAATATAGGCGTGTAATCTTCGCTTGCTCGCATCGTCCTGGCAACCTCAAATCCGTCCACTCCGGGCAGCATCACATCCAGGACGACAGCATCAAATCCGCCCTCATTGAGCAGGACGAGCGCCGTCTCGCCGTCGCCGGCTATCGCCGTCTCGTAACCCTCGGCCTCAAGATTGAACCGCAGGCCGTCCGCCAGATGCTCTTCGTCCTCGACGATCAAAATTTTCATTCAATATTCACGATCTCGGCAACTGCACAATAAACGTGCTTCCTTTTTCGGGCCCGCGGCTCTCAGCCCATACGCGGCCTCCGTGTTTTGCAACTATCGCCTTGACGATGGGCAGACCGAGACCGGTGCCTTTCGCGGCTGTAGGGGCAACATTGGGGACGCGGTAAAATCGCTTAAAAATTCGTTTCAAGTCCCCCCGCGGAATCCCGGTGCCGCTGTCGCGGACAAATACATCCACTTTACCCGATCGAGATGACGCCAGACGGACGGAAATTTTCGGCGTTTCGTCGGAATATTTTACGGCGTTATCAAGCAGGTTGCTAAAAACCGTTTGCAGCTCGCTGCGGTCACCGATGACCTTTGGGCTCTCAGCCGGACCCGTATATCTGATCGCTGCGGTATCAAGATGATGCCTGTCCCGGACGATCTTGATCGTATCTTGTATCAGTTGGCCGAGATCGATGTCGGCAAGATTCATCAGCCGGGTCTTTTCCCGCGTGCGACTCGCCTGCAGCACATTCTCGACTGTGCCGAGGAGACGCTCATTATCAGCGAGCATGATGTCGTAAAACTCCTGCCTTTTTTTTTCATCAACCGGGCGTGTTTTCAGGGTTTCGAGGTAAAGCTTGATCGAGGCGATCGGCGTTTTTAGTTCGTGCGTAACGGCGTTTAGAAAGGCGTCGTGCTGCTCGTTTCGGCGGATCTCTTTCAGCAGAAATATCGTATTTAGGATCAAACCCGTGATGATCAGGGCAAAAAATATTACGCCAAAAACAAGCAGCGCGACTTCGCGAAGATTTAACAGTATCCACCCGATATTCAGCGCGACGGCGAGCATCGAAAGCAAAATGCCGAGAGCAAGAAAGAAGAAAGCGGTTTTTCGACGTTGCATACGCTAACTGAAAATGTAAAACGGAAAGCGGAAAATAGGAAACACGCTCCTCATTTTCCACTCCCCGATTTTCGTTTTCCGTTTCTTTAAGCCGCTTTCCTTAGCTCTTTTGGTGTCTCGGATTCGGTCGCCAGATCGTATGCGTAAACGTTGCTGATAAGCCCTACTTTTTCGGCTAGCCAGAGTTGGTACCAATTAAGGTCAAATTCCTTCCAGGTAAAGCCGTGCTTGGCCGAACGCGGATAAGTGTGGTGGTTATTGTGCCAACCTTCGCCAAATGTGACGGCGGCGACTAGAGCATTGTTACGCGAATCGTCACGCGTTTCAAAACGGCGGCTACCCCAGATGTGAGTTACTGAGTTGACCATCCAAGTAAAATGCCAGCTTAGCGTAACACGAAGCACGATCGCCCATAAAACCATTGTCCATCCGCCGATCGCAAAAAGCCCCGCGGCTAAAATCAGCGTTGTAACGTAATAATATTTATCCAATAGCCTCAAATATGGGTCTTTTACCAAGTCCGGCGAATACCGCTGAACGGTCGATTGCGGATGATTTTGAGCCGTCCCGTAAAAGATCCAGCCCATGTGCGACCAAAAGGCCCCGTCGCGCGGGCTGTGCGGATCTTTATCGGTGTCGGTAAAGGCGTGATGCAGACGATGGGTAGTGACCCATGTCACCGGCCCGGATTGAATACCTAGTGTGCCGCATGTCGCCAAAAACCGCGTCATCCATCTTGAGGTTGTAAAACCGCGATGTGTGAGCAGGCGATGAAAACCGATGCCGACACCCCAACTTGCAGCCACCCACCAGCAAATAAATGCGGCCAGCAGATTGGACCAGGTGAATGTAAAAAATGCGGCAATTGCGGCGAGATGAAATGCCGCCACGAAAAAGATCGTGATCCAGTTGTATTTACCGGCTCTGGACGGTTGAAATTCAATTACGTTTTGCATATAGATACGCCCCCGTGGAACAAGATATAGGACGGCCCAGCCATCATACATTTACAAGGCTAACAGGTTCGTGCGTCGGTAATTGTAAGAGTTTTGTAAGGTTATAGTTACACTATCAGGTCTTGAAATCGCCGGAAAATATATCTAGAGTTAATCTCGGCCCTCAATTGTCCATGGCGAAAAAGAACAGCGCGATCATTTGGATTGAATATGCGACAGCCCGCGTCGCTCTCGGGTTGATGGGTGTGCTTTCTCGTGAGGCGGCAATACGTTTCGCCATTTTCATTTTGGGGACAACGCCATTCATACTCCGAAATCTCTGGCGGACAGGAATGCGAAATCTCGAGATCGCATTTCCCGCCGAAAGCGTTGCCTGGAGGGCGAGCGTTTTGAACGGAACATTTGAAAATTTAGGTAGAGTGCTTGGCGAATTGAGTCAATTTCACAAATACACGCGCGATGATCTTGCCCGATTTACCGAGTTTGATTTCGATCAAGAAACAAAAACCGTGTACGAGAAAAACAAGAGCGAAGGGCGCGGCGTGCTGTTGGTCACCGGGCATATGGGTAACTGGGAAATGCTCGTTTTCGCCTTTGCCGCTCTGTACGAGCCGATCAGCTATCTCGCACGCCCGCTGGATAACCCAAAGATCGAGGAGATGTTGACCCGCTTCCGGATCAGATTTGGAAATACACCGATAAATAAATCAAATTCGGCGATGTTGGCGATCAAGATCCTCCGCGAGGGCGGCGGCCTGGGTATCCTGTCGGATGTGAACGCACACCCTAAAGAGGGAGTGTTCGTACCGTTCTTTGGTGTACCGGCTTGTACGCCAACCGGCGCGGCGATGATCGCGATCCGTTCGAATGCCCTTATCTTTCCGGTCGTATGTGTTTGGGAGAAAGAAATTGGCCGATACAAGTTAGTACACGGCGATCTGCTCGCACCAGCCAACACCGGTAACCGAAGACGTGACATTCTCGAAACCACCGCTGCCTACACTGCCGAGCTTGAAAGGATAATCCGTCAATACCCCGGACAGTGGATGTGGATACACAAGCGTTGGAAAACCCGCCCGACAGGCGAGACTGATATCTATTGAAGGCTCAAGCCTTACGATTGCCTTGACTGACGTGCTTTGATCAAAAACACAGACTATAATAAAAGGAACCGGGTTGTTCCCGCCAAAAAGGGGAAATACTATTATGTCAGACGAAACAGTTTCGGAACGGGTCATTCGCGTTTTTGCGGCATTTAAGAAAGTGTCCCCCGACGAGATCAAAATGGAAACGACATTTGAGGAGCTCGGATTTGACTCGCTCGACGGGCTCAATCTCATTTTTGAGCTTGAGGAGGAGTTTGATGTCATGATACCCGATGATAAGGTCCAGTCGATGAAGAGCGTTGCCGAGGCCGTCGACGGCGTCGAATGGCTACTGGCTAATCCGAATCAAACACCGGCAATTCCGCCGTCGCCTGCCGCATAATTCTCTAATCAAATGAAAAGAGTTGTGATAACTGGTATCGGTGTTGTTTCTGCGCTGGGAAATAACACGGCCGATTTTTGGGCGTCGCTGAAAGCCGGCCGCTCCGGCATCGGCCCGATCACTAAGGTTCCAACCGATGATCTGCGATTTAAGAACGCGGCGGAGGTTCGTGGCTTTGATGCGACGAAACACTTCGAAGACAAACAACTCCTCTGGCTCGACCCTTTTTCTCATTTTGGCATCGTCGCCGCCCGGGAGGCCGTTGCCGATTCAAATATCGAGCTGACGGACGAACTGTGCGACCGGACGGGCGTGATCACCGGTTCGTGCTTAGGAGGCAAAGAAACCGAGGATAAACTCTATTTCGACTTATATGGCGAAAAGAAGACCCGCTTCCCGCCCGTAGCGATTCCGCGCGCGATGAGCAACGCGGCAGCGAGTCACATCGCAATGGAGTTTGGTTTTACGGGTGCGACATTCACTACCTCGACGGCGTGCTCCTCGGCCAATCATGCGATCGGTCAGGCATTATGGCTAATCCGCCAGGGGACATTGGACATGGCGATCACCGGGGGCAGCGAGGCCCCGTTATGCTATGGCAACCTAAAGGCATGGGAAACTATGCGGGTCGTTTCGCCAGACACTTGCCGGCCTTTTTCAAAGGACAGGAGCGGCATGATCCTGGGCGAGGGCGGTGCGATGTTCGTCATGGAAACGCTCGATAATGCCCGCGCACGCGGTGCGAAAATCTACGCCGAGATCGCCGGATTTGGAATGTCGGCGGACGCCCATCATTTAACTATGCCGCTGGCCACAGGTGCGGCAAAAGCGATGCGCCTCGCTCTCCGAGACGGTGGGCTTGAGCCGGAACAGATTGGCTATTTGAACGCCCACGGTACCGCGACGCAGGCAAATGATGCGATGGAATCGGAGGCGATCAGGCTCGTATTCGGCAAGCAGGCTGATCGTGTGGCCGTTAGCTCCACCAAATCGATGCACGGTCATACTCTCGGTGCGGCCGGTGCCATCGAGTCAGCGGCGACTATTCTGGCACTGCACCACAAGATTCTACCGCCGACCGCAAATTTTAACGAACCTGACCCAGAGTGCAATGTTGACGTTATCGCCAACGAGGCCCGGCATGAGGCGGTCGATGCGGCCATGTCAAACTCGTTCGCCTTTGGCGGCCTCAACGCGGTGCTTACTTTCAAAAGCTGGCAGGACAAATGAAACTAAAAACCGCTCTCGGGCTTTTCTCGGAAAAATATAAAGATGCATCAATCTGCGAATCGTGCGGCGACGAATTTATCTGCGGGGCCACAATAAAAGGTTGCTGGTGTATGAATATTAAGGTCTCCGATCAAGCAAGGGCCGACATGAAAGAGAAATATGCCAAATGCCTCTGCGCAGAATGTCTTAGTCGGTATGCGTCCGATACCGCCGGGCAATAGATCTATGATTATAGGAAAAAGATCGTTTTACGCGTTAGCAATACTAGCTCTGGCTGTTTGTGCGAGTTTTGGCCAGCAAAGGCTGGTTGTCATCGGCGGCGGGAAGCGTCCGCCCGAGGCGATGAAAAGATTCGTCGAATGGTCGGGCGGCGAAAAGGCCCGTTTGCTCATCATAACGTGGGCGAGCGGCGAACCGGATGCGAGCTTTAAGTCGCTGAGCGAGGATTTTGCACCGTACAAAACGGCGAATGTTATGCCATCGCCGATCGCACCGATCGATAGCGATAAACGGGCTAGGTTTGTAGCATTGTTGAAAGACGCAACCGGCATATTCTTCGCCGGCGGCGATCAAAACCGGATAATGGATGTTTTGAAAAACGAAGAGTTGCTCAAACTCCTTCGCGACAAATACGCCGGCGGAACGCCATTTGGCGGCACAAGTGCCGGTGCGGCGGTGATGTCCGATCCCATGATGACCGGCGATGCCGATCTGAAAATACTCGACGGCACAAAGGTCGGCGTCCGTACGGGCCTCGGCCTTCTTCCGAACGTTATGTTCGACCAGCATTTCCTCGTTCGCCAGCGGCATAATCGTTTGTTCGGTTTCGTAATGAAAAATCCGGCGTATTTAGGCGTGGGAATCGACGAGGACAACGCGATTTTGATCTCAGATAACAAGGTTCTCGAAGTGGCCGGAACAACGTGGGTAATGTTAATCGATGCCCGAGGCAAGAAAGGAGCGATGACCGTGAATTTTTTGAAACCCAAAGATCGGTTCGACCTGAAAAAACGAAAACGGATGGCGGAAATGAAAAGTAAATAATGTCATTCAAGCCCAGCTTACAAACATCGCGATCGCGGCCGCAAACATAACGGCAGCCGCGAGCCAGCCAACGATGTTCGTGAAAATGCCATTCGTACGATCTCCCATCACGCGTTTGTTATTCGAGATGAGCATTACAACGATCAGGAGGGGCGGGGCGACCACGCCATTGATCACCGCCGTCCAAAACAAAGCGCTGATCGGGTTTATACCGGCAAAATCGATAAGAACGCCGACGAGTGTCGAAGCGGCAATCACGCCGTAAAACTTCTTCGCATGGAGCGGCTTTTCGTCGAGTCCTGACGGCCAGCCAAATGTTTCGGCCACCGCATACGCAGCCGATCCCGTCAGCACCGGAATGGCAAGAAGCCCAGCTCCGATCAGTCCGATCCCAAACAAAATGGTTGCAAAATTTCCGGCGAGCGGACGCAGCGCCTGCGCTGCCTCGGTCGCGGTTTGAATGTTCGTCTGACCCGTGACGTGAAGCGTAGCTCCTGCCGATACGATCACGAAATAAAAAACAACGTTGCAGAAGAGCATACCGACGATGGTGTCGATCTTCTCTTTCTTGATCTCGAATTCTGTCGCGCCCTTTCTTTGCGAGAGAGTCGAGCGCCCTTCGCTCTTTTCTTGCTCGACCTCTTCTCCCGCTTCCCAAAAGAAAAGATAAGGCGAGATAGTCGTTCCAAGGATCGCTACGATCGTCGTAACGTATTCACTAGTAAATGATATCTGCGGCAGAAAAGTAGCTTTTACAACGGCATACCAATCAGGTTTGGCAAGAAAGGCGGCGATCACGTAAGCGAAAAGCGAAAGCGTCAGCCACTTAAAGATCTTCATTATCAGCCGGTATGAGCCCAAGATCTGAAGGACAACGATCGCAATCGCGATAGGAATCACCATCGCCGAGATCGGAATGGGCACGAACATGTTGATGGCAGCCGCGATCGCCGCAATGTCTGCCCCGGCATTGATGGTGTTCGCGATAACCAAGCCGATGACCGCCGGATAGAGCAGCTTTTTCGAATAATAACGTTTTAATACACCGGCCAGCCCACGCCCGCTGCACATCCCGATCTTTGCGCAAATATGCTGGACCACGATCATCAGCGGCAGCGTCACAATTGCCGTCCAGAGAGTCGCATACCCCAGCGCCGCCCCAGCCTGCGAATACGTCCCGATCCCCGACGGATCGTCATCCGACGCACCCGTGATCAGGCCGGGGCCGAGCCGGTCGAGCAGTTTTTTTATCGGATTATTTTTGCGATCCATTAGTTCTGTTTAGGATCAAGCGGTGATCAAGTTTGTTTTCTCGCTTGTGATTGAACGGCAGTAATCGCAACAGCATCAACAATATCCTCAGCCTTGCAGCCGCGGGAGAGGTCGTTGCATGGCCGGTCTAATCCTTGCAGGATCGGGCCGATAGCGGTTCCGCCCGTAAGGCGTTCGGTTAGTTTGTAGGCGATGTTGCCGGCGTTGAGATCAGGGAAGATGAGCACGTTCGCCTTGCCGGCGACGTTTGAGCCCGGAGCTTTCGAAGCACCGACCGACGGAACAAGGGCGGCGTCAGCCTGAAGTTCGCCGTCGATGGCGAGGTCGGGCATTCGCACCTTAACGGTCTTGGTCGCTTCGATGATCTTTTCGAGCGAAGCATGTTTTGCGCTGCCCTTTGTCGAGAACGATAGCATCGCGACACGCGGCTCGACTTGCAGCAAAGTACGGCACGAATCTGCCGATGCCATCGCGATCTCGGCGAGTTCGCTGACGTCAGGGTCGATCACGACGCCGCAATCAGCGTAGATCATCGCTCCGTTCGCGCCGAATTTCTTATCGGGCACGACCATCAGGAAAAAGCTGGAGACGATTTTCATGCCTTGTCGCACACCAATACACCGTATCGCGGCGGCGACTGTGTGAGCGGTCGTGTTCGTAGCACCGGCAACCGAGCCATCGGCCTTGCCTTCGCGAACCATCAGGTTGCCAAAATAGAGCGGGTCTTTGACGGTCTGCTCAGATTCCTCAAGAGTGACGCCTTTTGCCCGCCGCATCTGGTGATAAAGCGTCGCCATTTTGCCAAAATCATTTGACTTGCGGTGGTCGAGTATCTCCACGCCGTTCAGATTAACACCTGCCTGACCCGCCAACTCGCGAATCTTTTCTTCATTGCCAAGGATCGTGATCTTTGCGATGCCCTCGCGGGCGCAGATGGCAGCCGCCACCACGGTACGTACGTCTTCGCCCTCGGGCAAAATAATATGCTGTTGATCGGCGCGGGCGCGTTCGCGGATTTTCTGAAGGATCATAAGGTTTGTCTAGAGTGTAAGCTTAGTTTGTTCCTATTTTTTGTGGGGAAGAAGCTAAAGCTTGCACTCTAGACTGAATTTACCATACAACCAAACCGATCTAAACTTGCTCAAATATCGGCTATTCTTTAAACTTTCTTAAAGTAAAGGAAACACAGTATGAAAGAGCCAAAAAAAAGAGTAAAACACCGCGCCGAATCTGAGCTGAAAGGCCGCATGCGCAGCTTCTTAATGTTCTTGCCAAACATGGTGATGCTCTTGGGCCGTCTGTTAAAAGACGCTCGAGTGCCGATGGCTGAAAAGGCTCTCTTTGCCGCTGCCATCGTTTACGTAATTTCGCCACTCGATTTCATTCCCGATTTTTTCCCGTTTATCGGACAGGTTGATGACCTTTATGTTGTTGCCTTGGTGCTGCTGAGGCTCGTCAACCGCACGGACGAATCTGTCGTTCGCCAGCATTGGTCAGGCGGAGGTGACATCGTCGCATTGGCTGATTCGATCGCCAATATCGCTCCTAAATTCCTCCCGCGACGCATCGCCCGTGTGCTCACCGCCCGTGTTGAGCTTGCACCGGCGGGCAAGATCCTGCGCGGCATCACCCATAAAGATGAGGCTCTTGTTCGCGAGATCGCTGTTGACGAAATCCCTGACATCGACGCCCGATCGCGGATGGCAAACTGATCATTCGGAAAATTTTTCTCCAAAACCCGTAAATTTGCATGCTTCTTGTGGATTTCGGGCGCCTTTGCGTCTATATTCAACGAAAGCTCGAAAGAACTAAACTTGAAATAATTATTGCCGTGCGCCGGTTTTTCGTTATAATGTTGTGCGTTAACGCAGGACCGGAAAAAAAATTCTATGTTTGAACGCTATACGGAGAGGTCCCGTCGGGTGATCTTTTTCGCTAGGTACGAGGCCCTCCAATACGGTTCGCAAGTCATCGCACCCGAGCACATTCTGCTCGGCCTGATGCGTGAGGATAAGACGCTCTCCGCCCGCTTCTTTCCGTTTCGCCATGTGCTGACGGTCGATTCGATCCGCCGCGATGTCGAAGAAAGGATCGTACTGCGCGAACGCATACCTCAGTCATCCGAGCTTCATCTTTCTGCCGCTACCAAACAAATTCTCTTTTATGCTAACGACGAGAGCCGCCAGTTAAAGAACCGCCATATCGGCCCCGAGCATCTGCTTTTGGGTATCGTCCGCGAAGAAAAATCGATCGCTGCCGAGATACTTTTTGGCTACGGGCTGCGGCTCCAGGATGTGCGGGATGAGTTGACACGGCAAAGCGGAATTCCGGGCGTATTAGCAGCAAATAAAGAAAATTCAAAAACGCCGGGCTTAACAGAATTTACGCGCGACCTCACCGTCGAGGCATCTGAGGGTCGTCTTGACCCCCTCGTGGGCCGCGAGGGCGAGATGCAGCGGATCATCGAGATATTGTGCCGCCGGACGAAGAATAATCCGGTGCTGATAGGCGAATCGGGCGTAGGGAAAACTGCCATCGTCGAGGGTCTCGCCCAGCGCATTGTCGATAAGAACGTCCCCAGCTTTCTGGAGGACAAACGCATCCTCTCGCTTGATCTGTCGCTCATTGTTGCGGGGACAAAATATCGCGGTCAATTTGAGGAGCGTCTGAAAAAGATAATGGCCGAGCTGAGAGAGAGCACCGAGAACATTGTCTTTATCGACGAGCTGCACACGCTCGTCGGAGCCGGTTCGGCAGAGGGTACGCTCGATGCAGCGAATATCCTAAAGCCCGCTCTTTCACGCGGCGAGATCCAGTGCATTGGGGCAACAACGCCGGGTGAGTTTCGCAAAACCATTGAAAAGGACAGGGCCCTCGAAAGGCGTTTTCAATCCGTCAAGATCGAACCCGCGACCGAGGCCGAGGCCCTTGAGATAATCGAGGGGATCGTCGAGCGTTACGAGGCCTTTCACCAGCTTCGATATTCCAAAGACGCTCTGCTCTCGGCCGTCACGCAGTCTAACCGATATATTGCGGACCGGTTTCTGCCGGACAAGGCCATTGATGTACTTGACGAGGCCGGTGCCCGCGCCAAGCTGCGGTACCAGGAAGAGAATCGCGGCGAGCCGTCTTGGAAAGAGACAGTTGAAAACTGGAAACGGGCCGCCGCCAACGAGGATCAGTTGATCTCATATGAGCTGCGCTCGCTAGAAGATTCGTTCTTTGCGGTCGAGGTCACTAAGGATGATGTCGAGGACGTGATCGCCCGCTGGACGGGTGTACCGATCGCATCGATCAAGCAAAAGGAGGCCGAGAAATTACTGACCATAGAATCCGCGCTCCACGAACGTATAGTGTCGCAGCGGCCCGCAATTTCGGCATTGGCCCGTGCTATCCGCCGTTCACGTGCAGGACTGAAAAATCCACATCGTCCCGTTGGCTCATTCCTATTTTTAGGCCCGACCGGCGTCGGCAAGACTGAGGTCGCCCGATCAATCGCGGAATATCTCTTTGGCTCAGAGCGGGCTCTTATCCGCTTTGATATGAGCGAATTTATGGAGAAACACTCGGTCTCCAAGTTCATCGGGTCGCCTCCGGGGTATGTCGGCCATGAGGAGGGCGGACAGCTGACGGAAAAACTTAGACGTTCGCCATACGCCGTAGTGCTTTTTGACGAGGTCGAAAAAGCTCACCCTGACCTTTTTAACGTCCTCCTCCAGGTATTTGAGGATGGCGTGTTGACGGATGCTCTCGGTCAGACGGTCGATTGCAAACACGCGATCTTTATCATGACCTCAAATCTCGGGGCCCGTGAGATACAAAAGCGTGCGTCCCTAGGTTTTCAGGGGACCGGTGACGCCTCGCGCGAGCGCATGGAAGAACAGGTGATGACAAAGGTCAAGCAGACATTCGCCCCCGAGTTCATCAACCGCCTCGATGAGATAATCATTTTCGATGAGCTGATGGATGACGACATGCTCCGCATCATCGATCTCCAGATCGTTAAATTAAATAAGGTCGTCGAGGGCCGCGAACTCAAGATCGTGCTTACTGATGACGCCCGAAAATGGCTCGTCGAAAAAACCCTCGTTGACCGCAAATACGGCGCCCGCCCACTTAAACGTGCGCTGCAGAAATACGTCGAGGATGAACTTTCCGAAGCGCTGATCCAGGGTGACGTTTCGGACGAAAGTACCGTTGAGGTCTATGCAGCGGGCGAAAAATTAGCTTTTCGCGAAGTCCGGGCCCGTAAAGCAGAAAAGGAACTCAGCCAAAAGGCTTAGTCATCGCTTGGTTGTACAGGGCTTTTTCAAATACTGTATACTTTACACACTAAATGGGTTCTCTCCCGCGATCCGTGCGACAAGCATGGATGCCACAGTTTAAAACAAGGGGAATAAGATTTTAGAGCGGAGGCCGGGTGCGTTTGCATCCTGCGGTTCACAGAGACGTTATGTGCGGTATCGCCGGTTGGGCTAATTTGAATACTGATAAGAGTGCTGATCGTCGCGGCGACGAAAGTACGCTCCGCTCAATGTGCGCGCGGATACGGCATCGCGGGCCGGATTCGGAAGGTGTCTTTCTGGATGACAATGTGGCGCTTGGCATCCGCCGCCTCGCTGTGATCGATCTGGTCACGGGGGAGCAGCCGTTTTTCAACCCTAATGGGACGGCGGTCGTGGTGATGAATGGCGAGATCTACAATTTTCGCGAACTGCGCCGCGACCTCGAGAAGCGCGGGCACCGGTTCATCTCAAACAGCGACACCGAGGTCTTGCCTCATCTATACGACGAATACGGCATCGACATGGTCGATAAGCTAAACGGCATGTTTGCCTTTGCTCTATGGGATTCCCGCCGCCGTAAGTTTTTTATCGTCCGCGACCGGTTTGGTGAAAAACCACTCTACTACGGCGTCTTTGGTGGCAAGCTGATATTCGGTTCCGAATTGGCCGCTGTACTCTCTCACCCGGATGTTGAGACGCGGCTCAGTTTTCATGCTCTTAGCCAATATTTGGCCTTCGATTATATTCCCGCCCCATTTTCAATATACGAGGGAATATTTAAGCTGCCCGCGGCCCATTCACTGACTCTTGAAAACGGCGAGATCAAGATCGAAAAATATTGGGATCTTAGCTACGAAAAAAATACAACGGTTCCAACTCTCGAAGACGCGGCGGAAGAATTGCGTGAGCTGATCGCTGATTCGACCCGAATGCGGCTCGTTTCCGATGTGCCGCTGGGCGTGTTACTGAGCGGAGGTGTAGATTCGTCTTGCGTCGCTGCGTTTGCCCAGCAACATTCCGCAAAACCCGTCAAAACCTTTTGTATCGGTTTCGAGGAAGCATCCTTTGACGAATCTAGCCAGGCTCGGATGATCGCCAACCACCTTGGGACTGAGCATCATGAAGAGTGCCTAACGCCAGACCGGGCCGCCGACATGCTTCCGCAAATCGCGGGTTGGCTGGGCGAGCCGATGGCGGATGCTTCGATCCTCCCGACATTTCTTCTTTCGCAGTTTGCCCGCTCGCAGGTGACGGTTGCCCTCGGCGGTGACGGGGCCGACGAGATATTTGCCGGATATCCATCGTATTTCGCCCATAAACTCGCCGAAAAGTATGAAAAAATCCCTGATTTTCTACGTCGCAATATTGTCGAAAACTTTGTCAACCGGCTACCTAACAGCAAAAAGAACATGTCGTTTGATTTTCTGGCAAAGCGATTTTTTAAATCGCTGAAAGATCAAGATCCGGTCGCCCGACATCTTTCTTTTTTCGGCTCGTTTATGAACGCCGAGCTCGGCGACCTGCTGACGGACGCATCGGAATCAAAAAATGGTACGGACATCTACGCTGACGCCCGACGGTGGGTAGAGTCATGTAAATTCGACACCGATATTGTCTCGAACAACGTGGTCGAAAGCATGCAGTTTCTCGATATGAAATTCTATCTGGCGGAGGACGTTTTGACCAAGGTTGATCGCGCGAGTATGGCGGTCTCTCTTGAGGTTCGCTCGCCCTTTCTCGATCACCGCCTGGTTGAGTTCGCGGCCGGTTTGCCACGGGATTTCAAACTAAATTGCAAAACGGCGGCATTTGGGCTCGGCAAAACCGGGAAATTTATTCTCAAAAAAGCTATGGCCCCTCTGCTACCGGATTCTATCACGAGTCGCCGGAAAAACGGCTTCGTGATCCCGGTCGCATCATGGCTGAGAGGTAAATTGAACCCGCTGGTGCGCGACGCGTTATCCTACGACCGCATCAAAAGTCAGGGTATTTTTAACCCTGTTTACGTTCAAAAACTATTGATAGATCACGAATCGGGCGTAGCCAATCACGCCAAGCCGCTCTGGACGCTGTTAGTTTTCCAAATGTGGTTCGACAATTTCGGCCAGCCTCACGATGTTTTGAAGGAATTCAACCCGGTCGCTATGGCCGCCTCGGGCGGTTGAGAAGTTTGGCCGGCGGCTAGGGCCGCTCGCGGCCTCTCATCGTTGCCTTTTCGTTTTTCTTCCTTTCCCTGTATAATTCGTAAGTTTGCTGGATAGGTGCAAAAGGGCAACCTGCCGTTTGTTAACAGAATCAAACAGGCAAGTAAAAACTGACGTTGAAATGCCGTTTTTGTTGGTTTATCCTATTTTTTCAAAAATATTGACGGCGGCCTAAAAGCTTTTCGAAGCTTTTTGATTTGCACCGGGCAAGGAAATTCCTTTTTTATGCATAACTTTCGCACACTTGGTCTTGTTATATTGGTTTCGGCATTTTTGGGTATTCCCACGCTTGCCAAAACCGTTAAAGGTGCGATAGATAGGCCCGTGATCGCCGCTCAACAGGTCGTCGAGACGGTTGATATTCAAGGCAATCGCCGACTCCGCGACGAAGACCTTCTTTACTACATAAAGACTCGTCCCGGCGACACATACGACGCAGCAGCGCTTGAGCGCGACCTGAAAGAGTTGCTTTCGCTCAACTTTTTTGACAAGACAGCGACGCGTGTTTTGACCGAGGAAGGCATCCGCGGTGGAGTCAATGTGATCTTTGAGGTCAAGGAGTTGCCGATCATCCGTGATCTGCAATTCAAGGGATCAAAGGCAATTCCGGAATCCGATATTCTTAAAGAATTTCGTGAGAAACGGGTCGGTATCTCCAAAGAGTCGGTCTACGACCCGGTCAAGGCCCGAAACGCGACCCGAATCCTACGCGAAATGCTCGCCTCAAAAGGCTATCCGAATGCCAAGATCACCGTACAGGAAGACGAGGTTTCGGCCACGTCGATCGCCGTTACATTCAACGTTGAGCAGGGCAACCGGTCACGCATCGTCGAGATCGATTTTATCGGCAATCAACATTTTAAGGATCGCGAGCTGCGCGGGGCTCTGACGCTCGTTAAGGAAACCGGCCTAATCTCGCGTTTTAAGGGAACGGATATTCTCGATCTGCGAAAGCTGCAATACGACCTGCAAAAAAATGTCCGTGCATATATGTTTTCCAAGGGCTATTTTCAGGCCCGAATCGGCGAACCCGAGGTAGTCGGGCTTGGCTATAAGCGAACCGGATTCCCAATTCTCAAAAATTTTCCGCTCCCGCTTATCACATCGCTGGACGACACCCTGAAGATCAAGGTGCCGGTCACGGAAGGGAAGGTATTTCGGGTCGGCGAACTGAAGGTAGAGGGCAACTCGATCTTTTCGGAGCAGCAGATACTCGGCTATGTGGGGCTCAAAAAAGGCGAGATCGCTGATGGCAAGCGTCTTCAGGATGCGGTTTATGAAGACCTGAAAAAGGTTTACGGGTCGCAGGGATTTGTCCAATACAACGCCGAGTTTGCCCCCGAGTTCAAGGACAGCCCGACCAATCCGAACGAGGGTATAGTTGACATAACGATATCGATCGAGGAGGGCAAACAGTTTACCCTGCGCCGGCTCGAATTTACGGGTAATACCTTTACCCGGGACAATGTCTTGCGGCGTGAGGTCTTGATAAATGAGGGCGATATCTACAATCAGAATTATCTTGAGATCTCGGTTGCCCGGCTTAATCAGACGCAGTATTTCGACCCGATCGATAAGGATCAGGACGTTGAGATCCGTACTGATGAAGAAAAGGGTGATGTCGACCTAATCGTCAAGGTTAAAGAAAAGGGGCGCCAGCAGATATCTTTTAATGGCGGGCTTTCGGGCATCGGCGGATCATTCTTTGGATTGGAATATTCTACCAATAATCTTGCCGGTCGGGGCGAAATACTGTCGCTCAACATCGGGGCCGGAAACCGCCAGCAGAATTTGCAGTTTAGCTATCAGCAGCCCTACTTTCGCGGCCGCCCGATCTCGGTCGGCTTCTCGGTATTCGCCAGCCGATATAATTTCTTTGGCGAGGGCACGGCGCTGACTCAAAACACCGATGTCCTCAACGACCTTTATAATCCTAATGGAACTGTCGTGACCGATCAGGCCAATCTCTTTACTCAGAGCACCTTCGGTGTAAACGTTTTTGCGACTGCACCGCTTTCGGAGCTTTTTTTCAAGAAGCGGCGGTTTACTCAATTTTCGCGTATCGGCCTGACGTATCAATTATCTGCTACGTCCATTAAAGATCCGAAGGTAAATTCTTCTGCGGACCCCGCCGCGAGAATTCCGGTGATCTATCGCCAACCGAATATCCTTACGAGCCAGATCACCGCATCCTTTGTCTATGACACCCGTCAGCCATCATCGAACGGGATCGATACGGTGAGCGGCACATCGCTCTCAGTATCGCTCGGATTTGCCGGGTTGGGTGGCGATGTTCGTACCTATCAGCCTACGGTGCAATATTCGCAGTTCATACCGGTCAGAAAAAAGAGATCTAAGAATCCGGAGGTTTTGGCGTTTCGTATTCAGGCCGGAACGATCGGCACCTGGTCGGTGAGCGATAAGATCAGGAATGCGAATTCGATCTCGTTCATCGGTGGTGTGCCCGCGTATTCGCGCTACTTTCTCGGAAGCGAGAATGATATTCGCGGTTATGATTCGCGCGCCATCGGGCCGATCGCACCGTTTGATACTTATGTCACGAGCCGCAACGTCGTAGTGGCAACAAATGCGTTCGGCACGGCGGATACAAACACCGGACTAAATACCCGCGATCGCGATGAGATTGCAACGATAGGACAATTGACTGGAACGGGCGGTACTAACCCTGCACTATTTTCGCGAAATTTCCGTTTTATCGGCGGTGACACGCAGCTGCTGGCTAACGTCGAATACCGCTTACCTTTATTCGGCCCCGCGACAATGGCCTTTTTTGGCGATGTCGGTTCGGTTTTCAACCTCCGCAAATCCGGTATCCAGACCATCAATAGCGAATTCCTTGCCGACGATATTTTTCTCGGCGCCGGGCGCCTCACGGCTCTGGGCCTGATAAATACGCCTGTGCTCGAGAGCAGCTTTGGCAGCATACTCTACTATCGCGGCCGCGTAATGACAAAAACCGATTTTCTCACTGAGTTTTGCCGCGGTAACCGTTTTGGCTGTCCGACCAGCCTTTCGCCGCAGGTTCAACAGCTTTTCTTACGTGGGGAGGTTCAGCAGAATACACAGCTAAGGGTCGACGAGTCAAAATTTGGCAAGATCGGCGATTTTAAGGCGACTATCGGGGTCGAGTTTCGCGTCCAAGTGCCGATCGTCAATGTGCCGTTCAGGCTTATCTATTTTTACAATCCCAACGGAAAGTTTGGATTTACCCAGGAATTACCCGGAATCTTTCTGCCCGGCAAACGCAGCGGATTTAAGTTTACGGTCGGCCGGACGTTTTAACCCGCCGGAATATTTTGACTTTTGATCGTGTATTAATTACTATTGCTATTCTTTTTTGAAACGGTAAGCAACAGTTTTGGCAAAAAATGTTTCAAAGGATTGTACTAATATCGACGGTCGCCTCGACCAAAATAGAAGTTTTAAGGAGTTTTACAAGATAATGAAGAAAATTAGTTTACTTGCCGTTAGTTTTATTTTTGCAACCGTACTGGCGGTCTCATCGTTTGCTCAGACGGGCACCGGAAAGATCGGCTGGATCGACACGGGAGCTTTTGGGGATGAAAAGGAAGGCGTTACCAAATTTGTCGGTGCGCTAAAAGCTCTCCAGACCGAGCTCAAGCCTCGCATCACAGAACTGCAAACGATGGATACCAAGATCAAAACGATCGCCGATGAATTGGCTAAAATGCAATCCAATACCGCCGTTCCGATTGATCAGAAAGCCGCCCTTGCAAAGCAAGATGAAGGCCAGAAGTTGCAGCGTGATCTGGAATATAAGAAAAAAGACTACGATGCCTTTGCGTCAAAACGGAGCACCGAGGTTCTTGGCCCGATCCAAAATGATATTTTTAAGGCAATTCAGGAGTTTGCAAAGGCAAAGGGCTACTCGGCGATCCTCGACATCGCGGCACTCGCGAATGAGAATATGAACGCCATTCTTGCTCTCGATCAGACGACAAATGTTACAAAGGAATTCGTGACCTACTACAACACTCGCCCTGCTACAACGGCCACGACGGCGGCTCCTAAATAATAGTCATACAATCTAACTTTTAGTTAGGCCATTAGCCGGTGAAATTGCATTTTACCGGCTAATGGCTTATATGTTTTCTTTTCGCTCAAATTATGGCAATTCTCGATTCGATCGCTATTCAGAATATATTACCGCACCGGCATCCTTTCCTTTTCGTTGATAAGATCATCGCACTCGAACCGCGCAAACACATCATCGGGGTAAAGCAGGTCACCTTTAACGAACCCTTTTTTGCCGGCCACTTTCCGGGAATTCCGGTTATGCCGGGTGTATTGCAGATCGAAGCTTTGGCCCAGGTAGGGGCAATTTTGGCACTACGCGAATTTGAAGACCGCGAAAGCAAGATCCCATTTTTTAGCGGTATTAATAATGCACGGTTTCGCCGTCCGGTCGTACCGGGAGATACACTGACGCTCGACGTCACGGTTTTGCGTATAGGCAGCAAGGTGCAAAAAATGCTCGGGGTCGCCTTGGTTGACGGGTTGGTCACCGCCGAGGCCGAAATCCTGTGCATACTCGCGAACCGGGACACTATCGAGGATTAAATACTCCGCAAAATGACATCTTTTATTCACGAAACAGCGATCATCGCCGAGAGTGCGACGATCGGCAGCAATTGTCACGTTGGGGCTTTCTGCACAGTCGGCGGCGACGTCGTGCTCGGTGATAATGTGCGGCTTGATTCGCATGTGGTTGTCGATGGCCGCACGACTATTGGCGACGAAACACACGTCTTTCCTTTTGTCTCGATCGGCCTCGCTCCGCAGGACCTCAAATATGCGGGCGAACCGACCGCGACGGAGATAGGCAAGCGAAATCAGATTCGCGAATTCGTCACTATCCACCGCGGTACCGCGGGCGGAGGCCGCGTTACGCGTATCGGCGACGGCAATCTGCTTATGGCACAGGCCCACGTTGCACACGACTGCCAGTTAGGAAATGAGATTATTATGGCCAATGCCGCCACGCTCGCCGGCCACGTCGAGATCGCCGACAAAGCAAGCGTCGGTGCCTACTCGGGCGTTCACCAATTTTGCCGCATCGGTTACGAAGCGTTCGTTGGCGGCTATTCCGTCGTCGTCAAAGATGCGATGCCGTTCGCGATCATTCAGGGCAATCATGCAAGATGCTATGGCCTCAATCGCTTGGGCGTAAAACGCCGCGGATATTCGCGCGATACGATCGAAAAACTAAATCATGCATTCCATCTTCTGCTTTCGGCCAAGCTCAACACGACACAAGCCGTGGAACGTATCCGCATGGAAATAACGGGTTGCAGCGAGGTCGATCTGCTTGTCAACTTTATCGAAAGCTCAAAGCGAGGGGTCGTAAAGTGATCACCGGCGGCGACTCTTGAGCTCCGTCAAGACATCATTTATCGAGACGTCCTTAGCTCTGAGTAATACCAAATAATGGAACAACAGATCGGCGGCCTCGGACGTAAATCGTTCGCGGTCGTCGTCCTTTGCCTCGATAACCAGCTCAACCGCCTCTTCGCCGACCTTCTGAGCTATCGTGTTGATCCCCTTCTCAAAAAGTCCTGCGACATACGAATCGCTGCTCTTTCTTTCGCGCCGGGCGTCGATCACGTCTTCAAGTTCCGTAAGCAGATCTGTCGGGCCACGGAGACTATTATCATTGGCCGCAAAACAAGTCGCGGCCCCCGTGTGACAGACCGGACCGGCCGCCCTAGCCTTAATGAGAAGGGTGTCCTGATCGCAATCGGCCGTGATAGACACTAACTCAAGGAAATTGCCGCTCGATTCACCCTTCGTCCAAATCTGCCGCCGCGAACGCGAATAGAACGTGACCTTACCGCTTTGAAGCGTTTTCTCCAGTGCCTCATTGTTTATAAAGCCCAGCATCAGCACGATGCCCGAATCCGCGTCCTGAACGATCGCAGGGACGAGTCCATCACTGTATTTCTCAAAATCAAGTTTCATAGTCTAACCTCGATCCCGCGCGCTGCGAGAAACGCTTTCAATTCTGGGATCGGTATTTCACCAAAATGAAAAACGCTGGCCGCAAGTGCGGCGTCGGCCATGCCGATCGCAAATATATCGGCAAAATCCGCCATAGTTCCTGCTCCGCCTGACGCAATAATGGGAACGCCGACCGCCGTTGAGATATCGCGCGTCAGGCCGAGCTCGAAACCGCCTTTCGTGCCGTCGGCGTTCATCGATGTCAGCAGAATCTCACCCGCTCCGAGTTCGACCCCGCGTTTCGCCCATTCGAGGGCATCGATGTCCGTGGCAACTCGACCGCCGTTCAGGAAGACCTTCCAACCGTCCGCGCATCTTTTAGCATCGATCGCCAGAACCACGCACTGCGAACCAAAATTCGCGGCGGCAGCGGAAATGAGTTCCGGCTCTCGGACGGCGGCAGTGTTGACCGAGATCTTGTCCGCTCCCGCGTCGAGCAGCAGTCCGATATCATCAACTGCCGAGATCCCGCCGCCGACAGTAAACGGAATGTTGATAGTGGCGGCAACGAGCGAGACGAGCTCGGCAAATGTCCTTCTCCGTTCGTTCGTCGCCGAGATATCGAGCAGGACCAGTTCGTCCGCCCCCTCTTGGCAGTACCGGAACGACAGCTCGACCGGGTCGCCGGCATCGCGAAGGCCAACAAAATTGGTGCCTTTTACCGTACGGCCGTCTCTAACATCTAGACACGGGATGATGCGTTTAGCGAGCATATTTTTTCAGATCCTCCAGCCGGATCGTTCCTTCGTAAAGCGCCCTGCCGATAATTACCCCGCGGCATCCGGCCTTTTCCAGTTCTTCAATATCCTGGATGGAGCGAACGCCGCCGCTCGCAATGATTCCGACGCCGGGAACTTCTTTCAATATTTCCCTGTACAATTCCACGGCGGGGCCTGCCATCGCCCCGTCTTTGGCAATATCGGTCACGAAAATACCGCCGATCTCATGTACCGCAAATCTATGAATCAGGTCGATTACCGGAACGCTCGTTTCGGTATGCCAACCGTCGATCGCTATCATTCCGTCGCGTGAGTCGGCCCCGATCAAAAAGCGTTCCGGGCCGAAACGCTCGATCCAGTTGTCCAAGGTATCCGGATCCCGCACGGCGAGACTGCCGATGTTGACAAGATTGGCTCCGGCGGCGAAGGCCGAATCAACATCCGACACGGATCTAATGCCGCCTCCATAGTCGATGACCAGCGAGGTGGCCAACGCGATACGTCTTAAAATGTCGAGATTACACGGTTCACCCGACCGGGCTCCGTCAAGATCGACCATGTGCAAGCGGCGAAGGCCGGACGCCTCAAACCGCAGAGAAGTCTCGACAGGGTCATCTGAGTACAGCGTTCTGCGTTCGAAGTCGCCCTGTACGAGCCGAACACATCGCCCGCCGATCAGGTCCATTGCCGGAATTATCTCGATCATAGGCTTAGAAAGTTTTTCAGTATCTTTTCGCCTGCATCACCCGACTTTTCGGGATGGAACTGTACGGCCTGAAAATTATCACGGCTTATCGCGGCACTGAACTCCAACCCGTATTCCGCTGCCGCCGTAGTGTCAGCACTTGCCTCAACGTAGAAACCATGAACGAAATAGAAATACGAATGCTCGGCAACGCCCTCGAAAAGCGGCGAATTAAGCTTCGATATCCGATTCCATCCGGTGTGCGGGACCTTGAGCGAGCCCGGTGCAAATCGAAGTACACGATTCGGCAATATGCCAAGACCTCTGGTATCGTTCTCCTCCGAAAAGGAACACATGAGCTGCATCCCAAGACATATGCCGAGCACGGGCTGGGTAAGACCGTTAATAACTTTGTCGAGGCTCCGCTCCCGCAGATATGCCATCGCCGACGAGGCTTCGCCCACGCCGGGAAAAATCACTTTTTCGGCGGAACGCAGTTCGTCGGCGTCGTCCGTTACGGTGGCCTCGACGCCGAGCCGGCGAAGGGCATTCGCGACCGACGCGGTATTCCCGGCGTTATATTTAATTATCGCGACATTCATAAGACCCCTTTTGTGGTCGGCAACACGCCGCCATCACGGCGGACTGCCATCCGGATCGACTTGGCAAACGCCTTAAAGATCGCTTCGATCTTGTGGTGCTCGATCGTACCCTCAGCCTTGATGTTCAGATTACAGAAAGCCTTGTCGGTAAACGATTTAAAAAAATGAAAGAACATCTCGGTTGGCATTTCGCCGATTTTTTCCCGTTTGAACTCTGCATCCCACACGATCCAATTCCGCCCCCCGAAATCGATCACCGCCTGAGCGAGACAGTCGTCCATCGGCAAGCAGAACCCGTATCGTTCGACGCCCCGCTTATCACCAAGAGCAAGCGAAAAAGCTTCGCCCAGCGTGATGGCAACGTCCTCGATGGTGTGGTGTTCGTCGACGTGCAGGTCGCCGTTCGCACTGATGACAAGATCGAGCCGCCCGTGGTGGGCGAGTTGGTCGAGCATGTGATCAAAAAATGAAATTCCAGTCGAGATCTCTGAGCGGCCCGTCCCGTCCAGATTTAGGTCGATAGTAATGTCGGTCTCATTCGTCGTCCGGCGGTGTGAAACGCTCCGTTCCGGGACTCGCAGCAGTTCGTAGATATCTGCCCAGCCGTTCACAGTGACCGCGAGGTCACTAAGATCTTCGTTGAGCGGAAAATTTGGATTACTGATATAGATCGCCTTGGAACCCAGGTTCTTGGCCATCTGTACGTCTGTCGGCCGATCACCGATGACGTAAGATCGGGCGAGGTCGTATTCTCCAGAGAGATATTTGGTCAGCATTCCCGTTCCGGGCTTTCGCGTCGCAGCGTTGTCAGCCGGCATTGTCCGATCAATGAAAACATCGGCGAATTCGATGCCCTCGTCGGCAAGCGTTTGGAGTACAAAGTTTTGGGCGGGATAAAACGCCGATTCCGGAAATCCTTCGGTGCCGAGGCCGTCCTGATTGGTCACCATGACCAGCTCAAAGTCTGTCTCGCGTTCAATGCGTCCGAGATTTGAAATCGCTCCCGGCAGAAACCGCAGCTTTTCCAAGAGATCGACCTGGAAGTCGTCCGGCTCGCGTATCAGCGTGCCGTCACGGTCAATGAATAATATTCGTTTCATAATTTTCACTCGCCAATTACCGATTAACTAAAATTCTCCAAAGCACTGATCAACCGCGTGTTCGCATTCGGCGTTCCGACCGTGATACGAAGACATCCCCCGCACATCTCGACGTTGCTCCGGTTTCGCACTACGATGCCGCAATCAACGAGAAAACGGTAGACGGCATCCGCATCGTCGACTCTAGCAAGCAAAAAATTCGCGTCGGAGGGAAAAACGGTTTCGACGAACTCCAATGCGCCCAATGCCCGAACGAGATGAGTACGCTCTCGCAGAGTTTCCTCGATCCATCGTGAAACCTTGGTTTGGCCGGTTTCGACCGCACTCAGCACAGCCTGTTGGGCAATGCTGCTGACATTGTACGGCGGCTTTACTCGGTTTAAAAGGTCGATGATCGCGCCGGACGCAAACGCGAGGCCAACTCGCAGGCCTGCCATTCCCCACGCCTTCGAAAAGGTCTGTAGAACGACGAGATTAGGCACCGACTTGAGCTCCCAGACAAACGAGGGCTCGTTTGCAAAGTCGATATACGCTTCATCGACCACGACAACGCCGCCGAAATGCGCCGCGATCTCTATCACCGATTCTCGCCGCATAAGATTGCCGGTCGGATTGTTTGGCGAGCAGATAAATATCAGTTTCGTCCGCGGTGTTATCGCCTTCAAGATCGCTCGAACGTCCAACTGAAATTCGTCAGTCAACCTAACTTCGCGGACGGCAACGTCATTGATATCCGCTGAAACCTGATACATACCGTAAGTTGGCGGGCAAATTATCACCTCATCGCGGCCCGGTCTACAAAAAATTCGAAAAAGTAGATCGATCGCCTCGTCACTTCCGTTACCGACAAAGATCTGTGCGGGATCGACATCCTTGAGCGTTGCGACCCGCCTTTTCAGTTCGGCCTGAAGCGGATCGGGATATCGATTCAACCCATGACCGGCCGGTGATCCGAAGGCATTCTCATTGGCGTCGAGAAAAACGTCGGCTGCTCCGACGAATTCTGCGCGGGCCGAGGAATATGGCTTTAGACCGTCAATATTTGGCCGGACGAGCCTCGCGAGATCAAACATCGGGTTCGCCCTCCAGCCATTCGAGGCGAACTGTCACTGCATTTTTGTGCGCGTCGAGCCCTTCGGCGGCCGCCATTATCTCGACTGCCGGGCCAAGCGTTCTGATCCCCTCGGCCGTCAAGCGTTGGTACGTGATCGTTTTCGTAAAGCTCGACACGGACACGCCGCTGTAGGCTCGTGCCGCAGCGCCGGTCGGCAATGTGTGATTAGTTCCGGAGGCGTAGTCACCGGCACTCTCGCAGGAGAAGTTGCCGAGGAACACCGAACCGGCATTAATGACCCGGCTCGCAAGGTTATCCGCCTCGTCGGTTGCGAGAATGAGGTGTTCGGGCGCGTACTCATTCAGAAGGTCAATGCCGTCCCCGATGTCTGCGACTAGAATCGCCTTCGAATTCGCGAGTGCGGCCTCGACGATCTTTTTGCGCGGCAGAGCCTCGGTTTGACGGCCAACCTCAGCAAAAACCGCATCGACCACCGCCTCCGACGTTGAAACAAGGATCACCTGACTATCCGGCCCGTGCTCGGCCTGCGCCAGAAGATCGGCCGCGACGAATGACGGAACACTCGTCACGTCTGCCAGCACGGCAACCTCGGACGGTCCGGCGGGCATGTCGATTGCCACCCCCGAGCGCAAGACCTGCAGTTTTGCTTCAGTGACGAACTGATTTCCCGGCCCAAAGATCTTGTCGACTCGCGGAACGGTCTCGGTGCCGTACGCAAGAGCCCCGATCGCCTGTGCTCCGCCGATCTTAAAGACCTCGGTAGCACCGCAGAGCTGCGCCGTGTAAAGCGTAACCGGAGCCACCTTGCCGTCCGTCCCCGGTGGCGACGTGATCACGATGCGGCCGCAGCCGGCAAGGTTTGCGGGAACAGCAAGCATCAGCACTGTGGAAAACAACGGGGCACTGCCCGCCGGCACATACAAGCCAACTCGTTCGATCGCCACATTGCGGGTCCAACACGTCACGCCTGCAGAAGTCTCGGTTACCGGTGTCTCAAATTGCCCGGCGATGTGAAATTTCTCGATGTTTGCTTTCGCGACTGCTATCGCATCCTTTAATTCTTCAGAAACCAGCAGATTCGCCTCAACAAATTCGGCTTCCGTGACAAGAAAATCGTCGAGTTCGACTTTGTCAAAATGCCGTGCACAATGCCGGAGCGCCTCGTCACCATTGTTGCGGACGTCGGCGAGAATATTTGCCACCGTCCGCTCCAGAAACTTTGTATCGAGAGCCGGGCGTTTCAGAATCGCCGCCCAGGTATCCCTTGTCGGATATTTGATGATTTGCATAATTTTTACCTGATCATTTGATCAATACTAAGCACGAGAATCCCCTCGGCTCCGGCCAGTTTTAGCGCGTCGACCACTTCCCATAGATCCGTTTCGCTAACCACCGAGTGCATCGAAACCCATCCGGGTTCCGCGAGCGGTAGGATCGACGGGCTTCGCATACCCGGCAGCAGACGGGCGATCTCGTCGGACCTGCGGGTCGGGGCGTTGAGAAGTATGTATTTGTTTTGCGACGCAGCCTTGACGCTTCGTATTCGAAACAAAAGGCGTTCGAGCATCGCAGCCGTTCCGCCCCCAAGTCCTTGGCGTGCAATGAGCACCGCTTCCGACTGCATAACGGTTTCGACCTCGCGAAGCCCGTTTGAAAAGAGTGTGCTGCCTGAGCTCACCAGGTCACAAACGGCATCCGCCAGCCCGATCGAAGGGGCGATCTCGACCGAGCCGCTGATCTCGTGAATATCCGCAGTTATTCCGCGAGCGGAAAGGAATTCGCCCAGTATCGACGGATAACTGGTCGCGATCCGCTTGCCGGCGATGTCGGCGAGCGATGCGTAGCTTTCCATTTTCGGCACGGCGAGCGAAAGACGGCACCGTCCGAAACCGAGCCTTTCAACAGCATCGACGGCCTTTTGGCTCTCGGCAACAATGTTTTCGCCGACAATTCCCACATCGGCGACCCCATCGGCAACGTAGTCAGGAATATCGTCGTCGCGAAGGAAGAAAATTTCCAGCGGAAAGTCTGTTGCCTCAGTTCGCAGCTTTCCGAGGCCATTCGAGAATCCGATCCCGCATTTGCGAAGCAGAGCGGTCGAGCCGTCTGACAGTCTTCCTGATTTTTGTAAAGCGATTTTTAATTTCATGACGAGAAAACAACAAAGCGACGCCCTTGAGACTTTTTCAAGCTTCGCGGCGTTTGAATAAAAACTAAGTTACGAGTTCGTTAAAACAACGAGATCAGTTCACGCGCGAGTGTTGCGTGATGATGGTGGAGGGGGTGGACATGTCCAAAATTCAGAAACATCGTATTCATATTAAAAACATATGAGAATGAGATTTGCAAGCTGCGGACAAAATCGAATGTGATAAAATCGCAGACAGTTTATGGAAGAGCACGTATCAGCCGAAGTCTTGGGAGTATTCCGAAAGCGCATCCAGCGTTGTTATGGCTGTTTTATCGCATATCATCTTAAAGACATGTATCTCGGCGAGGATGTGACTTTCTACTGCGAGCATTGTCATGACGAGACGATGTTTCACTTTGACCAGTTTTCAAAATTGCTCGACATCGCCAAGCTAAAAGAGGTCACCGGCGACCACCATCACTAACTGCAGAAGGCAGAAACACGGCGGGTACGGAAGTGGGCTTTCGAAAACCAAAACGATCACACCCTAGCTATCACTCGGGTTACCGGGTAGTGTCCTGGACACTACCGGTTTCCGCCTCCTTTCCTTTAAACTTGATGAGTGGCCGAAAATAAAAAGCAAGATAAGCCGACCTTGACCGGTCTCGCGCGGAGGCTCGGAAAATTGCCGGCCGATAAAAAGCGTGCCGCTCTGGAAATTAGCGCGGCCCTCGCCGGGGTGTCTTTACGTGTCAGCCGTCAATTTGTCGAAGCCGTACCGAAAGCTGCGAGAATACTTTCGGCGGAGGACCTCCGCAACTGGGGCGAATTTGGAAAGCGGCTCGCGATGGGCAATGCCGAAACCGGGGTCAATTTTTTCGCCGAAGGCGTGGATGGCCTAAAAAAAATACCGGCGGGATCGCGTGCCGCCGTTTTTGAGTTATGCTCACGCCAATTGGTGCTCTCGAGTTCGATCGCACTCGAAACATTTTACCTTGTTCCGGACGTCGCCGCGGCTACCAAGGATAAAAAGCTGTTAGCGGATATCCTCAGTCTCGCAGTTGAGATCGCCCACCGCTCGGCAAAACACAGCGCCGATTTTATCGAATACACCCCGGCGTTCATTCATGCCCTTGACAGGTTTGGCGAAGATGGTTCGTCCGTTGCCGATGCCGTCGTCGCCCTGACTGCAAATTTCGCAAACCGCACCGGAGGGCTTACCGCCGACCTATGGCAAATCTTACCCGAGACGCTGGCAGAGATCTCGGCAGGCAATGCCATTTTGTTGATGCATCGATCTACGGAGTTTCTCGAATTCGGTGGCAGCGTGACGCTGCACTTTATCTCATCGGGCAGTAAGGTTTTGAACGCGGCTGCCGATGTTTTTGATGACTGGTGCGCAGTTTCCCGCGAGATCGCAGGCCACGGCAACGCCGTACTGATCTCATTCATCCGGGCCACGCCAATATTTTTTGCGCAGCTCGCGGTAAAAAGTAAGTTTCCGGTCGCCTCGCTCCGCTGCATCCTGCAGTTGACGGCGCAGATCGCCAAGACTGACGCCGAGAGTGCTCTTGCGGCCTTTAAGTCGAGCATCGCTGCATTGCGAAAGGTTTCGATCGAACAATTCGAAGAGTGGGTGCAAACCGGCATTCGTGAACGCGCCGGCGATTCGTCAAAGGCACGCCGCAGCTATTTTGCCCTTGAAACTCGCGAGTCGAATAATTCCCTTCAGAAGACACGCCAAGGGTTGCCGCTCGAAAGTATACAGTCTGTTTTGCGTATGTATGTCGAGGCCCTGACCGGGAAAGAGGTCGAGATCGCACCGATGACGGAAATGCCTCGCGACCCGCGGATCGGTGATGGCAAGACGATCTATCTGCCCGCGTCGGTCGCCGAATTTGACGATGACGAAATGGATTTTCGTCTCTACAAGGTGCTCGCCGCTCACGGAGCGGGACAGATCGAATTCGGAACCTTCGACCGCGATACCGCCGGGCTAAAGGCGGCATTTACGGACCTGTCTGAACTCTTTCAGGCAACTGCTGACGAGCTCGATGCATTTTCGCTCGGTGGCTACATCGACGATGTGCAGAAAGCGGAAAAGGCTTTGCCGGAGAAAGAAATTCAAGCCGAGGCAATAAAACGCCACAAGACGCTGCCGAAGGATTCGGATTACAGAGTCGTCCTCACCGCGTTTCCCGAACCTCGCTTAGCACGAAAGATCTTTGGCACGATGGAAAATGCCCGAATCGACGCTCGCCTGAGACAAACGTATCGAGGACTCAGAAAAGACCTTGATCTGATGCAGTCGCATCTTAAATCAAATCGGCCGTATATCTTTGATCTGCCGATCCATCAAGTGCCATTCGAGCTGTTATTCCAGATTACCCTGTGCGGTGGTGCGACCGACGATGCAAAGCAGTTTTATGGCCAAATAATATCCGAAATAGAAAACGTCGTCGAAAAATACGTTCAGATCAACCGCAGAGACGCGAGGAGGATGGAGAATGAAGACCCCGAATTCTCAATTCTCAATTCTCAATTCTCAATTCCGACTGTCGCAGACAGCTTGATGGCGACAAGCCGCGTTTACACGCTCTTTCAAAACATAACGCCCGAACAGTCGCACGAGACCGAATCGGAAGATACTGATGAAAAGAGCGAATTTGCATACGATGACAAAAACGCGGTCGAAGCTGTAACCGAGGGTCAAGTAAAACGGGAGCGCGAGAAAAATGCTCGAGACATCCGCGACCTTTTCAACGCCTGGAACAGCCTCGATGACGAGGGCGAGCCCGACGATCTGCAGGGGGCAGAGGCATGGTCGCAGAGCGAGATGCCCGAGCAGGCGCTAGACGCAGAGGATATCGCCTTTGCTTACGACGAGTGGGACCGCGATCTTAACGACTACCGCGTCGGCTGGAGCCGCGTGGTCGAAAAAAAGGTAAAGCAGGGCGACCGCACCTTTGTCGAGCTGACACGTTCGCGGTATCGCGGCGTCATCTCGTCGATCAGGCATCAGTTTCAGTTGATGAAGCCCGAAAACCTGACCCGCATCAACCGTGAGATCGATGGCGAAGATTATGATCTAAACGCCCTTGTCGATTTTGTCGTCGATCGCCGGGCCGACGGCCAGCAATCCGAAAATATTTATACAAAACGCTTGCGAAAGCAGCGTGATGTGGCAGTTTCGATCCTGCTCGATCAGTCGTCATCGACCGCCCGGACGATCACTCGAAACCCGCTCCAGCCTTACACCCACCCCGGCCGCAGAATCATCGAGATCGAAAAAGAGGGTCTCGTCCTGATGAGCGAAGCTCTTGAGGCGGTCGGTGATGTCTATTCGATCAACGGCTTTACAAGCGAGGGCCGCCGAAACGTAAAATTTTATGTAGTAAAAGATTTCGCCGAAAAGTATTCGGATGAGATCGAAAAACGAATCGGGGGCATCACTTTTCAAAACAACACGCGTCTCGGCGCCGCGATCCGTCACGCCTCGGCAAAACTGCTAAAACAAGAGGCACGGACAAAATTGCTCATAGTCCTGACCGACGGCCGCCCGTACGATCACGATTATGGCGACGCACGCTACGCCCGCGAAGATGTTCGCGAGGCCCTGATCGAAACCAAGGCGATGGGTGTGACGCCGTTTTGCATCACCATCGACCGCGAATCGGAGGCCGAATTAAAAGACCTCTACGGAGATGTCGGTTACACGATAATCGATGACGTGCTGAGCTTGCCTGAGCGAATGCCGAATATTTACAGGAGATTGACAAGTTGACCTGAAACTTGCGAACTTGAGAGATCAAAGGAGAAAAATGCGATATGGCCAGATCCGACACCGTTTTTCTATTCGACGTTGATAACACTTTGCTCGACAACGACCGCGTAACGAAAGACCTCAGGCGTTTTTTGGACAGAGAGGTCGGGGTCGAGCGGAGCGCGAGCTATTGGAAAATTTTCGAACGGCTCCGCAGTGAGCTTGGCTATGCAGATTATTTGGGTGCTCTGCAGCGTTACCGTATCGAACATGATTACGATTCGCATATTCTGGCCGTCTCGACATATCTGATCAACTATCCATTTGCGAACCGCCTTTTCCCAAATTCGCTCGATGTTATCGAGCGATGCAGCGAATTGGGCACCGTCGTGATCCTTACCGATGGCGATGTCGTCTTTCAGCCGCGAAAAATCGAGCGGTCTGGCCTATTTGAGGCCGTCGGCGGCAACATTTTGATCTACGTTCATAAGGAAACGGAACTTGCCGATGTCGAACGCCGCTATCCGGCAAAACGCTATATCCTGGTCGACGATAAGATCCGCATTCTATCAGCGATAAAGAGGGTTTGGGGTGAACGCGTTACCACAGTCTTTCCTCGGCAGGGGCATTATGCATTCGATGAAAAAGAAGTCGCCAGGTATCCGGCCGCCGACATAACGGTCGAGCGAATAGGCGACCTTTTGGCGATCGACCTTGCTTAAACAAAAGAAAAGACGGCCTGGACGTGCCGTCTTTCTAGATAAATGGTGGCTGGAGAGGGACTTGAACACTCGACCTCGGGGTTATGAATCCCGCGCTCTAACCAGCTGAGCTACCCAGCCACAAACATCTGATTATAGTTTGTATCGGGAATAAATCAAGGGAATTTCGGCAGAATCGTATCGGACGGTATGATTGAACTTCATATGTCGCGTTTTTGAAGGTAGATAATGGTAACTGTTCGAAAGAAACTTTCGAGATCGTTCAAGGCGTTCTTCGACTCCGCAAAATCGAGCGGGATACTGCTTATAATCTGTACGCTCGTCTCGTTAGCTCTTGCCAATTCGTCCCTCGGCACGAGCTATATCGGCATGTGGCACACTTACGTGGGCGGCCTGAGTGTCGAACACTGGGTAAACGATGGTCTGATGGCGATATTCTTTTTGCTGATCGGCCTCGAGTTGAAACGCGAGCTTTACTGCGGCGAGCTCTCCAATTTTAAGAACGCCCTGCTGCCGATCGTCGCTGCCGTCGGCGGTATCATCGTCCCCGCACTGATCCATCTTTCGCTGAACCATGGAACGCCGACCCAAGCGGGCATAGGTATTCCGATGGCGACTGATATAGCATTTGCGCTCGGTTCCCTAGCAATACTCGGCAGCCGCGTACCTGCGTCGCTCAAGGTCTTTGTCGTGGCCTTTGCCGTGATCGATGACCTCTGCGCGATCATCGTCATCGCTGTCTTTTATACTGCTAAACTATCGATGGCTTATCTGGCTGCGGCCCTGGCGGTTTGGCTCATTCTAGCCGCTATCGGAAGGTTTACAGCGGTCCGGTCGCTAGTTCCATACTTGATAGGCGGAGCGGTAATGTGGTATTTGATGCTGCAATCGGGCGTTCACGCGACGATCGCGGGCGTTTTGGTGGCGTTCGTAATACCATCGTCACATATCGAAGACGACGAAACGTCTCCGTCGCACCTGCTAGAGCACATTCTCCATCAGCCGGTCGCATTTATGATCCTGCCCGTCTTTGCTTTGTGCAATACGGGCGTCATAATTGGTTCCGCCTGGTCACAGGAGCTTGCTGCGGCGAACAGCATCGGCATTCTCGCCGGTCTCATGCTTGGCAAACCTTTGGGCGTAACGCTTTTCAGCTTTGCGGCGGTGACGATCGGGATCTGCCGCCTACCGCTCGATCTTAATTGGCGGCACATATTCGGAGCAGGCATCCTCGGCGGCATCGGCTTTACGATGTCGATATTTATTACTAATCTGGCATTTACTGGCAACAACGAGGTAATAAATGCCGCCAAAATGGCGATCCTGCTCGCTTCGTTTACCGCCGGAGCTATCGGTTTTGTGTGGCTTACGATCTTTGGCCGACCAACTGAACTGGACGATGATCCGGACACGACCGACTATGAAAGTTACGATGCGAACTAATCGCTCAAACAACGCGTTTATTGTATTTTGCGTCGAACAACCATAAAAATGAGGACCTTATGAGAGTATCCGCAGCCATCGCAACCTTATTTATCGCAGCGTCTTTTGCGTTTGCACAAAAGACCGCTCCCGTTCAGTTCCGTTCGATCACGGTTACGACACAGCCGGACACTATCGTTTGGATCGATGGTGTTCGTTACGGCAAAACCGACAAGAACGGGTCGTTCGTTATAAAAACCGTTGCGGCGGGTGCCCACACGCTGCGTTTGCGGGCAGATGGTTACGTCGATAAGACTCAGTCGCTGACACCCGGGCAAAAGGGCGAGATAAAAGTAACTCTGGTAAAAACCACCGACGAAGCGGAACTCGCTTATCAGGAAGCCGAAAGATTGACTACAACCGACCGTGACAAAGCCGCCGATGCTTATCGCAAAGCGATCAAACTCCGTCCAAATTATCCTGAGGCTTACCTCGGCCTCGCTCGCGTGATACTAGACGCCGGTGATCTAGAAACAGCAAAAGAGGCAATTGCCTCCGCCAGAAAACTCCGCCCCGGTTACGCCGACGCCTCTGCCGTTGAGGGCCGTATTCAAAAAGAGAACGGCGAAGAGGTAAAGGCGATCGCCGCTTTCAAGCGGGCGATAACCGAGGGCAAAGGCTTTCAACCCGAGGCTTACGCCGGTTTGGGCTTATTGTATAAAGAAAGGGCCGAGGGATTTGGAGGCGCGGGCGATTTCGAAAATGAGGGTATAAATTACACCGAATCCGCAAAGTATCTAAAGTCAGCCGTCAAGCAGCTTGCCGGAGCACCTGACGCGCTGGTGATCTACCAGCTCCTCGGTCTGGTCTATGAGCGGCAAAAGAAATACACGGAGGCGATCTCAATCTACGAGGAGTTTTTACGCCTTTTCCCTGACGCGGTAGAGGCCTCCGCCGTGCGCTCATTTATCGTCCAATTAAAGAAAGATCAACTTCCTTGAAATAGGTCAATCTGACAGAATCCTTGTCTCCGCCCGCCTCGATCCCGGTCAAGATAATTTCAAAAGAATTATTGACACTGTTTGGTTTAACAATGTAATATTAGATGTCAACGATGTTAGTCATCGTTTATCAGCACGTCACCGCTCGATTATATTGACCGAACTATCCTCTTCATAAACAGTCCCGCCGCTCGGGTTTTATTAGAGGGAGTAGGCCCTCACAACAAATGTCAGCAAAACTTGGGGAAATCCTTGTCCGCGAAAACCTTATAACGTCGCCGCAGCTGCGCGAAACGCTCGAATTCCAACGTGAGCATGGCGGACGCCTCGGCTCCAACCTTGTTAAGCTTGGCTTTGTATCCGACGACGTAGTCACCGCCGTCCTCTCGCGTCAATATGGCGTTCCCTCGATAAATCTCGATCTCTTTCAGATCGAAAAGGATGTCATAAAGCTCATCTCCGAAGAGGTGGCACTAAAATATGCAGTGCTCCCCATCTCGAAGGTCGGTGCGACGCTGACCATGGCAATGGCCGATCCGACAAACGTCTTTGCGATGGACGACATTAAGTTTATGACCGGACTTAACGTCGAACCCGTGATCGCATCCGAGACGTCGATCCAGATGGCGATCGCCAAATATTATGGCGGATCGAGTGAGATCGATATTTTTGACGCCGCGTTTGCGGTCGAGACTGAAAAGGTCGGTGCATCTAACGGTAAGGTTGCCAAGAACGGACATGCTGCGAATGGATTTAAGATCGATACGTCTGAAAAACTCTCTGCATCCGATCTGGACGTCTCGCTCGATCGTTTCGAATTTGGCGGCGGCGAAGCCGAGGATTTTGAGGTTCTTGAGGAAAACGACGAGATCGATCTGGCGGCTTTAGCGCGGGCAAGCGAAGATGCTCCGGTCGTGCGGCTCGTAAATGTGCTGATGGTCGATTCGCTTCGACGCGGGGCCTCTGATATTCACGTTGAGCCGTATGAAAAGGATTTTCGCATTCGATTTCGTATCGATGGTGTTTTGTACGACGTAATGCATCCGCCCCTCAAGATCCGCGACCCGCTTATCTCGCGGCTCAAGATCATGGCAAAGCTCGACATTTCAGAGAAACGTCTGCCTCAGGATGGTCGCATCAAGATCAAGGTCAAGATCGATAACCGCTCACGCGAACTCGATTTCCGCGTCTCGACCCTGCCTACGCTATTTGGCGAAAAAGTTGTGCTTCGTCTGCTTGATAAAGAAAAGCTGATGCTCGATATGACCAAGCTGGGATTTGAGCAGGAGAGTCTGGACAAATTCAAACGAGCGATCGCCAATCCCTACGGGATGGTTTTGGTGACCGGCCCGACGGGATCCGGTAAGACCAACACGCTATATTCGGCGCTCCAGACGCTGAACACATCCGAGACCAACATTATGACGGCCGAGGATCCGGTCGAGTTTAATCTGCAGGGCATCAATCAGGTGCAGATGAAAGAACAGATCGGCCTTAATTTCGCGGCGGCGCTTCGCTCATTTCTTCGTCAGGATCCCAACATCGTCCTCGTTGGTGAGATCCGTGACTTCGAAACTGCCGAAATTGCTATTAAAGCAGCTCTCACGGGTCACCTCGTGCTTTCGACGCTCCACACTAACGACGCCCCGTCGACGATCTCGCGGCTCGTCAATATGGGAATCGAGCCATTCCTGGTCGCGACCAGCGTTAACATCATCCAGGCCCAACGTCTGATCCGCCGTATTTGCAGCGAATGTAAAGAGCAGGTCCAGGTCCCCGTCGAAGGATTGATCGAGATCGGGTTGACCAAGGAAGAGGCACCAAATCTAAAGATTTACAAAGGCCGAGGCTGCACGGTTTGTAATAACACCGGTTTTAAGGGCCGCGTCGGGCTTTACGAGGTTATGGAGATCACTGATGAGCTTCGCGAACTGATCATCATCGGCGCCAGTGCAATGGAACTCAGGAGAAAAGCTATCGAACTCGGGATGATAACGCTCCGCGAATCGGGCTTGTGCAAGATACGCGAGGGCATCACCACCATCGAAGAAGTTGTTAAGGAAACGGTCATTTAGGAACTTGGAGGAATTATGTTAGTCAGGGCAATCGCATTATCATTGGCATTATTGATCGGTATCGGCACGATCATTCCGCTGGCAACCGACACAACCGAGGCCGGGCCGCGCAAGCATCGCAAACACCGCCATCACAGGCATTACAAAAAATATTCGAAGGGCTGGTGGCGTCAATATCACGCCCGCAAAAAGCGTCTCCGTGCGATTCGTGCCCGTAAACGTGCTCTCCGTCTGCGGCAGCTGCGGCTCGCCCGTGCCCGCGCTGCCGAACCCGCTGTTCAGAATGGCAATGGCGTATCCAATCCTGCAGTCAAAAAGCGTCAAAAAGTTGACGCGTCGGCGGGCGCCGTCTTACCTTCGGGTGATCCGGCTCCCAGCGGTTGGCGTGCGACGGGTGCGTCGCCGGCCGAATTGCAGTTTCGCGTGGACAACTCATCCGGTGCCCAAGTTGGTTCGGCCTCGATCTCAGTAGTCGGCCCGGCAATGACCCAAAGTGTCGATTCCGGCAAGAGCAAAAGCGTTGGTGGTGTAGCAACAAGCTCGCTGCGGCGTGACGTGATCGACCGGATGATCCGCGAGAACGGATGGGTCGTTAATGACTATCAAAAGGATATAGCCGGCCAGCCGGTCTACGTGGTCGTCGCCCAATCGCAGGCCAAGAATGGAACCGTCCAGTCACGAATGTTCTATTTTACTGAGGTTGACGGCCGCATTTACAGCGTCGCCACCAATTCTCCAGTTGACGAAGCCGAACGTCTCGCCGAGGAGTCGGAAAAAGTCATCAACTCGCTCAAGAGCCGCGTGCGCGGTACTCAGAGAGCGTCGAATCAGTGAAAAGCTAGAGGTAAAAATGCTTCTCACTAGTCGCTATTCACTTTTAACTAGAAACATATGAGCTACGAACAACCAACATCCGTCGAATCGCAACTGACCCTGCCGGATCTGCTTAAAAAGATGACAGATCTTGGCGGCTCGGATCTGCACCTTTCGACAAATTCGGCCCCGCAAGTGCGCGTCCACGGGCATCTGTCGCCGCTGCCCGGATTTGGGCCGCTTTCGCCGTCGGATACAAAAAGGCTCGCGTATTCGGTATTGACGGACGCGCAGAAACATCGTTTCGAGGAAAATCTCGAGCTCGATTTCTCATTCGGGCTTAAAGGAATGTCGCGGTTCCGTGCCAATATCTTTAATCAGAAAGGCGCAGTCGGAGCGGTTTTTCGTGCTATCCCATACGAGATAAAGACATTCGAGGCCCTCGGGCTGCCGTCGGTGATCTCGGACATGTGTAAAAAGCCGCGTGGCCTGATCCTCGTGACCGGTCCGACAGGTTCCGGTAAATCGACGACACTTGCCTCGATGGTCGATAAGATCAATGTCGAGCGTCACGACCACATTCTGACGATCGAGGACCCGATCGAATTTCTTCACAACCACAAAAACTGTGTCGTCAATCAACGTGAGGTGGCCGCCGATACTCACTCGTTTGGCGCCGCTCTCAGAACCGCGCTGCGTCAAGACCCGGACGTAGTATTGGTCGGCGAGATGCGCGATCTAGAAACAATCGAAATGGCGCTGAGAATCGCTGAAACGGGTCATTTGACGTTTGCGACGCTGCATACAAATTCGGCGTATTCGACGATCAACCGTATTATCGACGTTTTTCCGGCCGGCCAGCAGGCACAGATCCGAACGCAGCTCTCGCTCGTACTCGAAGGCATTTTATGTCAGGCACTTTTGCCAAAATCGTCGGGTGACGGACGATGCATGGCCCTCGAAATCCTCGTACCAAATTCCGCCATCCGCAACCTCATCCGCGAAGACAAGATCCACCAGATCTATTCGATGATGCAGACCGGACAGGACAAATTTGGGATGCAGACATTTAACCAATCGCTTGCGACGCTTTTTCACAAAAAGCAGATCACGCTTGAGGCGGCGATGCAGCGTTCGTCTAACGCCGATGAGCTAAAAGAACTGATCGACCGCGGTTCGGGCCTCAATGAGGCCTACGCGGGAAACGGTCGCCCAGCCACCCGGCCGATGCCAAACGGCAGCCCTTACTCACAAGCCCGAAACATCGGCGAACGGCCGAGATAAAAATGGAAAACGGAAAAATGGAAAATGGAAAATTAAAGAAAAGAACTTCTTCTCATTTTCAATTCTCAATTCTCAACTGGAGTTAACAATGCCTACATTCGTATTTAAGGGAAGAAATCGTCTCAATGAACTGGTCGCCGGCGAACGCGAAGCCGCGACGCATGATGAGCTGCGTGCCCTGCTCCGCCGCGAGCAGATCGTCATGACGCAGGCCTCAGAGAAAGGCCGCGAGATCTCGATACCGAAGATCGGTCGCCGCAAAAAGGTCGGTGCAAAAGAATTGGCGGTATTTACGCGTCAATTTTCGGTGATGATCGATGCCGGCCTGCCGCTCGTCCAATGTATCGATATTTTGGCCGAGCAGCAGCAGAATGCTCATTTCAAAGATGTGCTCCGTCAGGTGCGGCAGCATGTGGAAGAGGGTTCGACGCTCTTTGCCGCTCTCGAAAAACATCCTAAGGTTTTCGATAATCTCTACACCCACATGGTCGAAGCCGGTGAAACCGGCGGTGTGCTTGATCTGATCCTCCAGCGTCTTGCGACCCTGATCGAAAAGGTCGTCAAGCTAAAACGCAGCATTGTCTCTGCGTCGATCTATCCGGCGGCGGTCATCGTCGTCGCGGTCGGTGCGATCACGATCATCATGATCGTCGTTATCCCGCAGTTTCAGCAGATATTTCTCGGGCTTCTTGGCCCCGGCGAGCAGCTGCCGCTGCCGACCCGCATCGTCATGGCTATAAGCGGCTTTATCGCGGGTTGGGGTGGTATCGCAACGGCCGTCACGCTTATCGGCAGCGCCGTGGGTGTGAGCTACTATTACAAAACGCCGAAAGGCCGCTGGCAGATCGACGCCCTGCTCTTAAAGATGCCGATATTCGGCGGCATCCTCAGAAAAGTTGCGGTCGCACGGTTTTCACGCATCCTTTCGACGTTGCTTTCATCAGGTGTGCCGATTCTGCAATCGCTGGATATTACAGCCAAAACAGCCGGTAACGTAATTGTCGAAGATGCGATCCTCAAGGTCAGGGCCGGTGTCGAACGCGGTGAAAACTTTGTCGATCCGCTCAAGGCAACCGGCGTCTTTCCCCACATGGTCAGCCAGATGATCGGCGTCGGCGAACAGACCGGAGCCCTCGACGCGATGCTCGGCAAGATCGCCGATTTTTACGAGGAAGAGGTCGATACCGCGATCGCCGATCTGCTCGGTCTAATGGAGCCGGTCCTTATCGCCTTTCTCGGCGTGACCATCGGCTCGATCGTTATCTCGATGTATCTACCGCTCTTCTCACTGATCGGAAAACTCTCCGGCGGCGGAAAATAATTATGAGAGGTTTCTACGCAAGCTTTATGATCGTCACAGGCTATCTGATCGTGGGCAGTCTGCTCATGCTCTTAAGCGGCCGGATCGGAAACCTTCTAAAGCGTCTCGGCACCAAGCCGGTGACCTATACGCGGATCGCGATATTTACATTCGGGTGTTGCGTGGCTGTACTTGGAGCATTTGGCGTCACTTTGCACATCATAGCGATTTCACGCGCAGCATTTGATTTATCTTGAGCCCGCGTAGCGGGCGGCGAGCAAAAAACTTAAATCTTTGACCGCTCGTATTGGGCAAAGAGTTTGGTGATCTCGGCGTTGAGTTTTTGTTTTTCGGCGAGGTTGGGTTTGTTGTCGCGGAGCTTAACGAGGTCTTCGATCTGTAGCTGCAACTCCTCTGTACGGTTCTGCGGCTTTTGGGGTTTGCTGATCTGGTATTTATCGTCCATAGGATGAGTTTCCGGCATATTTGAAATTTAATTTCGGAATTCGAGCATCCGCTCGACGTATTTAGCGATGACGTCGGCTTCGAGGTTTACGGGGGCGTTGAGGTTTAGCGACGAGAGATTTGTTAGTTCCCAGGTTTTGGGGATGACGGCGAGGTCGAATGTGGTTTCGCCTAGGGCGGCGACGGTGAGGGAGATGCCTTCGACGCAGACTGAGCCTTTGTAAACGAGGTATTTGGCAAATTCGGGTGTGAAACCGATGGTCACGGTCCAGAAATCGCCTGTCGCGACGGCTGAGATAAAAGTTCCCCGTCCATCGACATGGCCCTGGACAATGTGGCCGCCGAGCCGAGTGGCAGGCGTGACCGCACGTTCGAGATTGACGGGCGAACCTGTTCGTAGTTCGTTGATCGTTGTTCGGGCGAGTGTTTCCGGCGACACATCCGCCGCGAAGGAATCTGCCGCCACATCCAAAGCCGTCAAACACACGCCATTGACCGAGATCGAATCGCCGTTCCTCAGATCGGACGTTACGACCGAAGCCGAGACCACGATCCTCTCGCCGCCTGCATTCGGCTCACGCCTTTTCACCGAGCCAAGCTCTTCAATCAATCCAGTAAACACTTATGCTGCGGCCCCCATACTTTGAACGGGTTCTTCCGCAGGCTCAATTGCCGACAATTTCCGGATATTGATCGAGATGGGTTCGCCGTCCGCGACCTCGTTATAGATGCTGACAAATTTATGTCCGCAGCGGATCTCGTCCGGCTTATAGGATGAACGCGTGTGGACGACCTGGGCAAAGGTTTCGTCGGTGCCGGAGAGCAGGATCAGTATCTCGGCGTCGCTACGGATATAGTCCTCGGCGGAAAGCCCCCGAAGCGGAGACCGCTCATCTATCGGATGGACAACCGTCAGAGCAAGCGGCAAAAAGGTGACTTTTTTTCGTTCCAGCTCGAGGAAATCAAACCGGCGGACCGCTCGTCCGTCTTCGTTAACAAAACGGGCAAACAACACCTTGACCTCGACCTCGATAAGCTGATTGCTGCGTCCGTTAACGAGTCGAAACATCAATCCCTCGATGCCGCGATATGGTGCGATGACACATACATCACTAAAGATTATTTTCGCCGTCGGACGCGCAAACCGAGCGAAAACAACGCCGGTGATCAGCGCATTGGCGAGCAGGCTGTAATACGATTCGATAGTGACGAGAAGATTTGGCATGATGCCCATCGGATGGATCGTACCGTAGCCGATGGTCGCAAAAGTCTGGACGCTGAAGAAAAATCCGCGGATGAGAAGGTTCTGCGCCGGGTCACCCGTCGTATCGACCAGCGATGCCTCGCCAAACGATGCATACATCACTCCAAATGCAACATTGCTCAAGAAATAAAGCGCCAAAACGAGCAGCAAAAACATTCCCCAAGACATCGAGAGCAGCGTGTGATAAAGATTGAGCGACGAGAGAAACGACAGGCCGGTGCGTTTAACATTAAATGTGCCGTCCGGGTTGAGCAGGCGCTGGCGGCTCTGACCGCTGACGACCGAGCCAAATCCGAGGTCGCGCTCCGCTTCGCTATTGATGTTTTCGGCTGAGTTGTCGAGGGTTAGTTCTGCCACGTATGTGTGCGATTATATCGGCTTGACCCGTTAATTGTAAAAGTAGGCTGGTTTTTGAAAGCCATTGGTGCTGAAATATAAATATGGCCAAAGCAGCAAAACCAGAGGTTGAACCGCCAAAATTGCGGCGTGACGAAACGGGCGAGATCGACACAGGTTCGCTCGCCGACCTGCTCGAATGGTTTCTTACATACGACGAACGCACCGCCCGGATGCGGCATGCCAACACAGAAGAATTGTTCAAATGGAAACAGGCTGATGACGAAGCAAATGGCATTGGCATTTACCCGTTTGAAAATGCCGAGGCGAGATTCGCTGTCGGAGCGTTTCAGGCGCTGGCCGAAAATAGTTCTGAGCCACTGTTAAAGCTTTGGATCAGCGATCTGCTAGGTGCCCTGCAGGAATCACATAAAACCAAGACTGAGATCACTGAATCCTATAACCTCGACGATAACCCCGAGGCATTTTCCCTCAAAAAAGCTGAAAAACTAACGACCAACTCCGAAAAACGGCTTTATTTAACAAGCTGCTGGCTCGAAGCTCTCTGCACCGCCGAGGCCCGGTTTTTAGGTTGGGTCTATCAGGAGATCTACGGCCGGCCCTTTGCGTGACCTTTCGATTTATCAACGAAACGTCTGGCATTGCCGCATATCGCCGGATTTGAAACCGGTGGCAAAATACTGCATCCGTTGCTGCGCGGAACCATGTGTAAACGAATCGGGAACGACATAACCTTGTGTGCGTTTTTGGATCATATCGTCACCGACCGCTGAGGCTGCCCGGAGAGCTTCGTCGGTATCGCCTGTATCGAGACGTCCCTGTTTCTGGGCGAAATTTGCCCAAACGCCCGCGTAGCAATCCGCTTGGAGTTCGAGAGCGACCGAGAGACGATTGTTTTCACCGGCACGCTGAACCTTGTCCATCGTGCCCATCAGGTTTTGGATATGGTGGCCGAATTCGTGAGCGATCACATACGCCTGGGCAAAATCGCCGGGTGCTTTGAATTCGCGCCGCAGCTCGTCAAAGAACGCGAAATCTAGATAAAGTTTGTAGTCGCCGGGGCAGTAGAACGGGCCGGTCGCCGAGCTTGCATAGCCGCAAGCCGATGAGATCTGCTTTGTAAAAAGGACCAATTTAGGCGCTTTGAATTGGATTCGCGCCTGTTGCGGTAATATCTGTTTCCAGGCGTCCTCAAGATTACCCATGATCGCCCCGGCAAATTTGCGGTTCTCATCCGGGGAAACGGTCTTATTAGCGGTCGTCCCCGGTACCGGAACTTCCCCGCCTGATGGCAGATTTTGAAGAAGCTGGCTCGGATCGCCGCCGCATAGATATATCGCGACCGCGAGAACGACGACCCCAATTCCGCCTCCGCCTATCATCGCCGGCCCGCCAAGCCCGCGGCGGTCCTCAACATTATCGCTCTGCCGCAGATCGCTCCAACGCATAATTTCCTTCCCCCTTCACGAGTAATTGAATTGCCAAAACGTGAAACTGATTTTAGCACTTTCGGGTACAGGCGGCTAAGCAAATCTTATCCGAGATAATGCGTGACAAAAAAAGCCTTATGTTAAATTGGACGCAAAATCTTGACAGATGCGGACTTAGAGGATTATGATTCGGATACATTTTTAGATAAGGCTTTCTTTTACTGGCGCGTTTCCAAAAACTTGAGGAGGAAATAATGATCAAACTAGACATTGTCAATCTGGTTGCCGACCGCACAGGCGTGCCGAAGCAAAAGGCCGAGCAGGTCGTGGATTCGCTCTTTGAAGCTATGAAAGGAGCTCTCGCGGCCGGCAAGCGTATCGAGCTGCGCGGATTCGGCGTATTTGTCGTCAAACCGCGAAAGCGGGGCGTCGGGCGAAACCCGCGCACGGGTCAGGAAGTACCGATTCCCGCCGGTAAGACAATCAGATTCAAACCCGGTAAAGAGCTTTCGGCTAAAGCCGTCTGACCCACGGTAAGGTATAATAGTCTTGAGGTTGATCGTAGATCGCTTTTGAGTACGCGCTTGTGGCGTCTCACACGTGGCCTACGATTTTTTTATTCGCTTTCAAATGACAGACCCCGATTTGATCACAACCGACATTTTCGCCGACCCTATAATTCAGGGTCCCTCAGTAAAGACATATCTGAAGCATCTGCTGCTGCTCGCAATCACATTTTGCACGGCGACGATCGCCGGGACGCTTTTTCCGTTTGGCCAAAACGCGTCAGTCCCGGAGGGCGATCCGCAGACGGTCGCGGAAACGTTTCAATTTTTGTTTTCGCTGCCCTCGCGATACGCCATATTTTTGGCCGAGGCCATTCATAAACTTTTCTCAGATCCAGAGACATTGGCCTACGGCCTAAGTTTCTCGATCTCACTGTTATTTATCCTTATTTGTCACGAAATGGGGCATTACGTCGCCTGCCGTCTCTATAAGGTAGATGCGACGCTGCCGTTTTTTATCCCGACGCCCCCGATGATCGGGCCGGCGGGAACGTTTGGAGCGTTTATCAAGATATTGTCGCCGATGCCGTCTCGAAAGGCGGTTTTTGACATCGGCGTCGCCGGTCCGATCGCGGGGTTTATCGCTTTGATCCCGGTCGCCCTGATCGGCCTTTCGACAATGCAAACGATCCAGCCATCGACTGCCGGGACGGCGGCTGGAGCGCTTGTTTTTACGGATCCTCTGCTGATGCGCCTGTTTGCGCTAATCCTCGGGATCGATCTGAGGTTTGGCGTGGGAAACGCTTTCTATTTCGCGGCATGGGTCGGTCTGCTCGTAACCGCCTTAAATCTAATCCCCTCAGGCCAACTCGACGGAGGGCATGCCATCTACGCAGCTCTTGGCGAAACAGTACATAGATGGACAGGACGTATCGCGTTTGTAGTGATGGCGACGCTGTCGGTGGTTGGATTTATCTTTTTTAACAGCCCAAGCGGATTTCTCATCGCTATAATTTTAGGCGTTATGATGCGGGTCCGGCATCCGATGCCGTACGATCAGACACCGCTGGATGCGAAACGAAAGGTGATCGCTTTTCTAACGTTGGTTATCTTTGCTCTGTGTTTTGTGCCGTTTCCGATACAGATAAATTAGGCTCCGGGAACGAAACATCGCGATATATCGAGACAAGCGGCAAAGAACACGAAACCGATTTCAATTCAACAGAATCATTCAAATCGTTAAACTCGAAGTTTGCCCAGAAACCATCGCCATGCTTAACAAACTGCGTAACGTGGGGGCGATGCTGGGCAACCAAAAGATATTCGGAAAAACTCTCGATGGATTTGTAGTAACTAAACTTATCTCCACGGTCAAAAGCCTCGGTTGAATCGGAAAGAACCTCGACAATCAACTGCGGATTGACCAGCATGTCAATCCCGCTGATCTGTTCTATCTGCGGTTTTCCGCACAATGCAGATAGATCGGGGTAACGGTAAGGCGAATAAGCAGGCACTTTAACACGCATCTCCGGCCCAAGCACGAAGCAGCCTTTGTCGCGTAAAACGAGATTGAGATCCGTTATCAAATTCGTAACGATAAGATTGTGTGCAAATTGAGCCCCGCTCATCGACCAGACATTGCCGTCCCAGAACTCAAATTTCTCGTTATTACTTTTTTCGAGTTCAAAATATTCTTCGAGGGAATAGGTTTGTTTTGGTTGAAATGCTGTCATGTCGGTGTTTGTAAGCGATTTGGGATCGATCACTAATTATACCCCCACTTTTCAATCACGTTCGAATTTAAATTGCTTGCGGCAGCAATCCCTTCATTTCTTTCACCATCTTCTCGACATCTTCCTGACCGTCTAGGGCGATCATAAAGAAATCGTAGCTTGTCTTAAAGCAGACCATTCCGTTACCAAAAAACCAGACGCCCTCGAGCAGAGGGTTGCCGCCGATGATGTTGCCTAGCGGGAATCCGGTGACGGTCGCCGGATTTAGGACATTGGTCATCATCACCGCGCCGGACGCGAAAGAAAATGCTCCCAAGAGCGGCGCTCCGATACGCGTGGCAATGTCGCGTTCGAACCCGATTCGTTCGGCATCGGCATCAGAAAGCTGGCCTTTTTCGATCATCTCTTCGCGGCGCTTTAGATAACCGTTGAATTCCTCGGCAAGTTTTTTAACGGACCACGTCGGGATCGCCGAATTAAACAGCCAATGCGAGCTAATACCCGTAAAAACGACGCCGAGCCCGGCACCGATCGCCATCGAAGCGCCTGTCGTCGCCGCACGCAGCGGATCCTCTTTAGCCCAATCGACGGCTTTTGCCGCCGACTTAAGCCCGGCGTCAAATGCGGTCGAGAGCGACGAACCAAAGCCAACGACACGGGCGACTCGTTTTGTGTTTGTTCCAACTGTTTCGACCGTCTCGTCAAAAAGATCACCCGCTCGGGCGGCGGCATCAACGGCCACCTCGCCGGCTTTCGCACCGGCACCGCCGGCAGCATCGCGGAGCGGCTCGCTTACATCCCACGCCGTTTTTGCTGCGTAGTTGGCTGATGAGAAAACATCCTCGGTAACCTTTACAGCCTGTTTGCCGACGTCGGTTTTCTCGGCCTCGGTCTTTATGTAATCGGCGCTTTTCTGCGCCGCGTCAGCGACGGCCCGGGCACCACCCTCGATCTTTTCCCTGAGGCCCAGCTGGGCATCGATCTCATCAAACTTCTCCGACGCCTTTTTTTGCCAACGCTCAAATCTTTCTTTGTAATCGCTCATAACTTTAATAGGAACTGACTTCAAAACAAATTACGGTTGAATATAGATGAATGTTCTACCGAAATGCGGATCTGCCGCCCTATGTACGGAAAAGCCCATATTTTCCCAACCTACCAATGATGTCACCAAATCGCGCCGGATTCAATAGATTTTTATGGTGGATTTGTTATGCTGTTTGTTCGTATGCCAATCGTGAAGTGCCCGAAATGCGGCAAAGAAACAGAGTTTACAGGTAATGAATTTCGACCGTTTTGCTCCGAGCGGTGCAAACTGCTCGATTTTGGAGCGTGGGCCGACGGCGAATACAATATCCCAAGCGAATCGGCGGCGTTGACCGAGGATGATGTCGATGCGATCGAAAAGGCCTTGGAGGAGAAACGATGAATCAACAGGTTTTTTTGTTATTTGACATGCCGCCGGTCGAAGGCGTCATTGGACTGGTCGGTGGGGCAATATTCTTTTTGATCTGCATAGTCGCCGCAGTCATAGCATTTTTTGTGTTGAGGAAAACTCTTAAAATGGCGTTTCGGATGGCGATCGTGGCAATTATTCTGGCGATCGCGGTGGTCGGCAGTATCGCCTTTTTTTGGTTTGGTTTTTCCGGGTCATCAAACCCGGGGCCGCGCCCTCGCCCCGCCCCTGCACGCAACCGCTAGCGCCCCGGCATGACCGAACCGCGATCCGAAACAAAAACAAGCCTTTGGCAACGGTATCGCGGACTTCCGCGAAACGTGCTTGCGTTGAGCGCGGTCAGCCTGTTAAACGACACATCGAGCGAAATAGTCTATCCTCTGCTTCCCGCCTTTCTAGCTCTGTCTCTCGGCGCCTCGCCGTTTGCGATCGGGCTGATCGAGGGCTTTGCCGAGTCGATCGCGAGCATTCTCAAGCTCTTTTCGGGTTATCTCAGTGACCGTTTTGGGACACGCAAACTGCCCGTTTTCCTGGGCTATTCGCTGGCGGCGATAACACGGCCATTTCTTGCATTTACCACAAGCTGGCCGCAAGTGCTGGTCGTGCGGATGACCGACCGCGTCGGCAAAGGCATTCGCGGTGCACCACGCGACGCCTTGATCGCCGAAAGTGTCCCAAAAAAAGAACGCGGCTTTGCGTTTGGCTTTAACCGGGCGGCGGATCATCTGGGCGCCGTGATTGGGCCGGTTGTTGGCTTTGTCTTACTTTTTATTTTTGCGGCCAATACGCAAAGCCCGACTCTGCTCGAATATCAGCAGGTCTTTCTTTTTGCCTCTGTTCCGGTCGTACTCGGCCTGCTCGTGATCGCTTTTGTCGTTCGCGAAGACCCTAAAACGCATGCAATGGCGGACGCAGCGCCGCCCAGCTTTTCGCTCAAGGGCTTTGACGGTAATTTCAAACGATTTCTGATCGTCATCGCGGTCTTTACGCTTTCAAATTCGACCGACGCCTTTCTCCTGCTCCGGGCCGGGCAAGCCGGAATATCGCCGGTCGTATTGCCGCTGCTGTGGATGACGCTGCATTTGAGCAAGGTGGTAAGTTCGCTCGTCGGCGGCGATCTTTCGGACCGGATCGGGCGTAAAAAGCTCATCGTCGCCGGCTGGATCATCTACGCCGTCGTCTATGCCGGTTTTGCGTTTGTCAGCTCGGCGTGGCAATGCTGGCTGCTTTTTATCGTTTACGGGACATACTTTGGCCTGACCGAGGGCGTCGAAAAGGCCTTCGTCGCCGACATGGTCCCCGAGAAAAGACGCGGCACCGCCTACGGCCTTTACAACCTCGCTTTTGGCGTCACGGTATTCCCCGCGTCGCTGCTTTTCGGCCTGGTGTGGACCACCTTCGGCGCCTCGACCGCATTCCTCGCCAGCGCCTGTGTTTCGATCCTCGCGATCCTTTTGTTGACGACCGTTAAGTCAGACAAAAATCTTGACTCTTAACGTGTTAAGGAATATTATTTACGCACGTAACAAATGAGCATTTGCTTAGAAAGGAGATGTGATGAAAATAACTCAGAAATTTATTTTTATTTCGGTCGTAACTTTAATAATAACATCGTTCTGTTATTCCCAGATCAAACTACGAACGGTGGATCAGGAAAAATACAAAAAGACTAATGAACCGATTTTGGTAAGTTATGAACTCGGTGCCAAACCTTTTTTGAACGACAATAAAACAACAGGAGGACCAGACTGGCTAAAAGACCTCTCATTGAATGTAAAAAATGCGTCTCAAAAGACAATTACCTATTTCTATATTCAACTCATCGTTGAAAAACAGGGAACAATGTCCAATCGGAATGCGATTACCGTAAGCTTCCCTGGACAAGGAGAACCGGTTCTAGATTCGTTTGGTCGTCCAACCGGCAAATATAAAACATCGTTTTTGAAACCGGGCGAAAATGTCAGAGTCAAGGTTTCCGATAACCAGTTACGCTCCTTGAGTGATGATTTGAGAAAGCAAGAGATCACCGATATTGACAGCGTTTCGATTGATATCCGATATGTTTACTACGAGGATGGCTCAAGATGGATGCTTGGACATGAAGTTAAGCCAGATCCTAGTCGTGGTAATGAAGATAAATGGGTTCTGGATAGTAACGAGCCGAAAGTACTGACTTTGAGTCAACGATTTACCACCTGGCTAAAATCTTTTACTTTGATTGGTAACGGAAGTAGATCTCTCGATCAAACAGCGAATATATTCCCACTAAGAGGCTTTTTTTATGATGCCAGTGTTGCATCTACCGCACCTCGTCCTATGGACGGTTGTGTTTGGTGGCAAGGCGCTACGGACAAAATCACCTGCGGAAGCACTCAAGGCTGCAATAATACAGGCGGAATTTGTAAATATCCTCTTGATAGAATATATACTTTGACGCCTCCAAGTCCAGAAGATTACATAAAAGGTCATCTCGAAACTACTGGCTCCCAATATTTCTGCTCCCCTGATTTCATAGAATTTCCGAATGCGCCAGGTGATTCGTGCAATTTTAATGTTGGAGGGTGTGGTGCTTTCAGCAAACAAGATTTCGTTGAAGGCGGCACGGGTTGCGAAAACCCGACGCCGACGCCAACACTCACCCCGACACCGCCATCATCGGTCTGTGCTAGTCTCGGCGGTACTTGGAACTTTGCTAATTATTGCACCGGGATAAGTCAGAGTTCCTGTGAAACACAGGGGTGGACCTTTACTTCGGCGTCCCCTGGGCCACGTTGCTATCCCGAATGCGAGCCAGAAGTCGAGATGAACGAGTGCGAGGGGAATGGCGGGATCTGGCGTAATTGCCGTTGTTATATGTATTCGCCGATCGTCATCGATGTTTTGGGCAACGGCTTTAATCTTACCAATGCAAACGACGGCGTAGATTTTGACCTCACCGCGGACGGAATACCCGAACAATTATCTTGGACCTCAGCTAATTCGGATGACGCCTGGCTTGCACTGGATAACAACGGCAATGGCTACATAGATAACGGCTCTGAGGTTTTCGGAAACTTTACGGCGCAACCGGAACCGCCCGAAGGTGTCGAACCCAATGGATTTTTAGCTCTTGCCCAATTCGACAAACTGACAAATGGCGGTAATCGTGACGGCTTGATAACACGTAAAGATGTCGTATTCAGCAATTTGCGTTTGTGGCAGGATGTAAACCATAACGGGGTTTCGGAGGCGAATGAACTTCACACTCTTACAGAATTGGGCTTGCGTAAAATTGAACTCGATTACCGCGAATCACGACAAACCGACACATTCGGAAACTTATTCAGATACCGCGCAAAGGTAAAGGATTCTCACGATGCCCAACTTGGCCGCTGGGCATGGGACGTTTTTCTTGTTACAGACCATTAATCAGTACCTAAACGTACAAAAAAAGCGAGCCCAAAAAATTGACTCGCTTTTTTGCAATTGAATAATCCCCGTCTAGTCGTTAAGCCGGATCGAGCTAAGCATATTCCTAAATGCGTAGGAGTAGCTGCTTGATTCGCCTGACGGGACGACCGTTGCAACATAAAAGAGGTTGCCGTTTCTAAGTTGGGTGGTATAGATAGTGACTACCTCGGTCTGGCCCGTTATCGGCGAACGGCCCGAAAGCTGGGTCGTGTAGCCCTGTCGCCCGGCAACATAGGTTTGTGAAAACCCGTTTCGCTGCCGCAGATACGAATTGGCCTGTAGAATGCCGTTGACATAAACCTCTGTGTCCTGCGCAAGATCGTTGTTCTGCCCCTGATATAGACCGATCATCGCTCCGCGTGTAATTCCCTGCTCGCCATAAGCCCCCTCGGGTGCAAATTGGACATCGTCCTGGCTGGGAAACTGACGCCAGTTTGATGGAACACTTACCCGAAGCCAGTTTGACCCGGTGTATGTGCGGACGCGTGTGGACGGGTATTGGACGGTGTTTGAATAACGCCCTGATGCCGTCGGTGTTTCGGTCGGCCCTTGCCCGTTTTGGGCATCTTTTTCGATCTGGGCCATCGTTCGGGCCTTTGGCAACGCACGAAATCTGGCCTGTATTCGCTCGAAATCGCGTGTGATCTTGATCGGGTTTGACGATACGCGGAGATACGTCGCCTCTCGGTTTATCGCCTCGTAACGATTGCCGGGATCGGGATGGCTGCTCAGCCATTGGGGCGTACCGCCGCCTTTTTCCTGCTGCTGGATCGTTCTGAAAACGTTTGCCAGATCGCGCGGATCATAGCCCGCCTCGGCCATTATCTGCGCTCCGAGCGTGTCGGCCTGAGTTTCATACTCACGGCTGTATTTTGTCATCCAAGCCTGCGCTCCCAGGGCTCCGAGCTGCGCCCCGGTTTGTCCGCCAAGGATCGCACCGCCCAGGATCAGGCCGATCGTCCCGAGAGTGTTGCCAACGCTGTTTTGCTTGGTCGCTTGCGCGGTTGCGTGCCGCAGGGCTACGTGACTGATCTCATGGGCCATAACACCGGCCATTTCGCCCTCATTTCGGGCCGATTCGATCATGCCGCGATTGACGTACATCGGGCCACCGGGCAATGCAAAGGCATTGATGTCGCTGGCATTTACCCATTTGAAACGATAGTTGAAAGCCGGTTGATTGAACTGCGGCGGTATCGCTGAGACGAGACGCCGTCCGACCCGTTCGAGATAGGCCTCGGCGTCCGCATCATTTATTATCGGAAACTGTTTATCCACCTGTCGCGAGGCATCGCTGCCTAACTTAATGTCGTCCTGAACCTTGTATTTATTCTTCGGCGCTATTACACGCGTTTGTGCCAATGTTGCAAAAGGCACGACCGCAATAGACCAAAAAACCAATGATGAAAAAGCAACCCGGAAAAATTTTGTATTCCTCATCAGACCCTCCCTAATACTGCGACTAAGTCTATTTCAACCAACCGTCAATAATCAAAACAAGAAGCCGGAGTTTGGATGACGAACCTGAGGATCGGGTGGCTAGAAATATGCACTATACTTATGAAAATTGATCTCTACAGTATGTGGAACCACCATTTCGACCGCTATATTAACGAAATGTTAAGCAAACTCCGCTCAATTTCGCCAATGTTTCGCAATTGTTATATTTTACATAAACACGACAAACTTTTTTCTGAGTCTGTCTGCCAATAAGAATTGATTTGGCGGTTTCGAGAATCAAAATGGTTCAAAATGGGAAGATCACGGATCTTGTGTGCGTTTTACTTCTGTGGGCTGCCGTATGTATCGGATGCAGCGGACAGAGGTTTGGCGAGAGCCCGGGCAGCCAGGCACCGGGATCGGCTGTACGGCTGCAAGGTTCGGGAGCGAGTTTTCCAAAGCCGATCTACGAGAAATGGGTCAACGAATTTGGAAAGATCGATAAGAACGTCAGCATCGATTATCAATCTACCGGCTCGGGCGCGGGTCAGAAAGCACTGCTCGCCGGGACCTCCGATTTCGGAGCTTCGGACGACCCCATGAGCGACGCAGATATGGAAAGTGCGAGCGGGGGAGAGATACTGCATGTCCCGACAGTATTGGGCGCGGTCGTCTTGACGTATAACCTTGAGGGGGTCTCCGTGCCTCTCAATCTAACCGGCGACACGATCTCAGCCATTTTTTTAGGCAAGATCACCAAATGGAATGACGAGCGGATCAGGATAGACAATGCGGGCGTCCAATTGCCCGATACTGATATATTGCCGGTTTATAGGGCGGATTCGAGCGGCACCTCGGCGGTTTTTACGGATTTTCTCTCAAAGTCCGTACCGGAGTGGAAAGAGAAAATAGGCACGAATAAACAACCGAGTTGGATAACCGGCGTCGGGGTTGGGGCAAAAGGCAATGACGGAGTTATGGGGCAAGTAAAACAGACACCAAACTCTATCGGATATGTCGAGATGACCTTTGCAGAAGAAAATCATCTGCCTACCGCACGTATCAAGAATAGGGCCGGCGCATTTGTCGAAGCCACGATCGAAAGCGTTGCAGCTGCGGCTGCGGTATCAGTAGCGTCGATGCCAACGGATCTTCGGACACAGATTACAAATAGCGACGGAGCAAGCTCATATCCAATATCGAGTTACACGTATGTTCTGGTTTATAAAAATCAGGCAGATGTGGTAAAGGGCAAAGCCATCGCGGATTTTCTATGGTGGGCGATCCATGATGGACAGCGTTACGCAAAAGCCCTTCACTACGCGCCGCTGCCCGATGAAGTGGTTATCAAAGTAAGAGCAAAGATCGACTCAATGACCAGCGGCGGAAAGCCCTTGAGGTGAGAAATTTGGCACAAACAGGCGCCCTCGGCGACACGATATTCCGAACTGTTTTATTGATTGCGGCTACGAGCATTTTGGTGATCGTGGGTGCGATATTCTACATGCTTGTGCAGAATTCGCTGCCGACCATTTCACAATTTGGTATCGCGTTTCTATACGGGAACCAGTGGAAGCCGTCGCAACAGGAATTCGGTGCCCTTCCGTTTATTTACGGCACGGTTGTTTCGTCGCTTCTGGCTCTCGTTTTGGCCGTCCCGGTCTCGCTCGGCATCGCGATATTTCTAACCGAACAAGCTCCGAAATACGTCGCCCGGCCGATAGCGTTCATGGTCGAGCTGTTAGCCGCGATCCCGTCGGTTGTATATGGCCTGTGGGGAATTTTTGTACTTGCTCCGATCATCAGAATGTACGTTGGCCCGATCCTCCAAAACAATCTCGGATTTATCCCGCTTTTTCAAGGACGTATAACGGGTATCGGGATGTTGACCGGCGGTGTGATCCTTGCATTGATGATAATACCGATCGTCACTGCGGTTGTTAAAGATGTGCTAGAGGCAGTGCCGACCGCACAACGCGAAGCTGCTCTGGCGCTCGGAGCAACAAAATGGGAAACGACGACCGTCGTTCTCGGTAATGCGGCCTCGGGCATCGCGGGTGCTGTCGTCCTCGGTCTGGGCCGTGCGATAGGTGAAACGATGGCGATCACGATGGTCATCGGCAACTCACCGCAGATCGCGGCTTCGCTTTTTGAGCCGGCGAACACCATTGCATCTCTTCTGGCGGCGAACTTCGCCGAGGCAACGGACAAGATATATCTGAGCGCTTTGATCGAGATCGGGCTGGTGTTGTTCTTGGTAACCTTCGGCATCAATGCTCTGGCCAAGCTCCTTATCATGAGCGTGCAGGAAAGCGGCAAAGGCCGAAACATCTTAAAGGAAGACAGGGAGCCGGCGGCCGCATTTATTCCAGCGACCGACTAACGGGATCGAACAAAGTATGGCAAGCGCAGCAGCATCTATAGACCGCAGACGACGGCTCGTAAGCTCGGCAATGTCTACGCTCACGGCTGCCTGCGCAGTGTTTGCGAGTGTTATCTTGCTGTTGATACTCGGCTATGTTGCGGTTCGCGGCGTGTCGTCGATCAGCCTATCGTTTCTGATCGATACTCCCAAGCCCGTCGGCGAAGGCGGCGGTATTGGCAATGCTATAGTCGGATCGGCGATCATGACGCTGCTGGCAACGGCCATCGGCCTTCCGGTTGGGATGGCCGCGGGTGTGTATCTGGCTGAATACGGCAAAAACTGGTACGGGAACATTATTCGTTTTATCGCCGATACGCTGATCGGCATCCCCTCGATCATCATCGGTATATTTATTTATACGTTGGTGGTTGTGCCGATGGGCAGGCAATCAGCTCTAGCCGGTGGACTCGCGCTGGCTCTGATAATGATACCGATCGTCGCCCGGACTACCGAGGAGATGATCCTGCTCGTGCCCCAGTCTATGCGCGAGGGTGCTCTGGCATTGGGTGCGAATCAATGGCGCGTCTCGCTCAATATCGTTCTGCCGGCGGCTGCGTCGGGGATCGCGACAGGTGCGATCCTGGCGATCGCCCGCATCACCGGCGAGACAGCTCCGCTGCTTTTCACGGCTCTAAACAGTCGATTTTACAATTTTTACCTCGACCAGCCGATGTCATCGCTCACCGTGCAGATCTTTAATTACGCGACCGGCCCATTTGACGTCGAGCATGCAATGGCCTGGGCCGCAACTCTCATTCTGGTGGGAACTATCCTGATCATAAACATTTTGGTCCGTGTTTTAACCCGCAAGAGATTTTAGGTGAAAGGCGGCCTATTACAGCCGCCATATTGATTATCAATGCAAAGTAAGATCAGTGTCTCCAATTTGAATTTCTATTACGGCAAGTCTCAGGCGTTATTTGACATCTCGCTTGAGATGCCTGAGCGCGAAGTGATCGCCTTTATTGGCCCTTCCGGCTGCGGCAAGTCGACCTTTCTCCGGACAATGAACCGGATGAACGACACGATACCGGGCACCCGTGCCGAAGGGAAGATAGCGATCGATGGCGAAAATATCTGCTCGGCCGGGACCGACGTTGTTGCTCTGCGCCGAAAGGTCGGTATGGTCTTTCAGAAATCGAATCCGTTCCCGAAAACGATCTTTGACAACGTTGCGTACGGTATCAGGATCAACGGTATTCATTCCAGCAAAGCGGACCTGCACGAACGCGTCGAGAAAGCACTATCAGACTCGGCATTGTGGCAGGAGGTCAAGGACCGTCTGCATACATCCGCGTTCGGGCTTTCCGGCGGCCAGCAGCAGCGTTTATGCATTGCTCGGGCATTGGCCGTTCAGCCGGAAGTTGTCCTAATGGACGAGCCGGCATCGGCGCTCGACCCGTCAGCGACACAAAAGATCGAGGAGCTTGTCGTCGAATTAAAGCGTAACTACACGATCGTCATAGTCACGCATAATATGCAGCAGGCGTTACGCGTTTCAGATAAAACCGCGTTCTTTATGCTCGGCAAACTTGTCGAATATGCACCGACCAAAAAGATGTTTGAGGACCCTGACGAAAAACTAACCGAGGATTACATCGGCGGCAGATTCGGATAAACGGTGTTGCCCTAACTATGCGGTGTTAGCTTTGTTCTTACATACATTGGCGTTCCTTGCGGACTTGGCCTCTTTGCGTTAAACCCGCCTTTTCTGAGGAAAAGGCTGCAAAGTAACCCAACTTGAATCCTAAAGCAACACCCCGACTTTAGGACAGACCGGATAAATTACTTTGGAAATCGACACTCAGCATTTTTATAAAGTTAAGTATAATGTAATGTTTCTCGTGTCTCGCTCTGAATTATGATTATCTTAGGATTTTATGAGCGAACGTACGCATCCTGCGGCTTTGGGAGATGTTCCGGAATATTTCGGCGCAGCCGCCAACGATATAATGGGACCAATTGAAAAAGCCGCACAACTGGATTTGCTTCGCGACCGGGTACTCCTGCTCGGCGGCAAGACCGAGGATGCTGTGCATAGAGCGATGCGTTCGCTGACGGAGCGAAATTCGGAACTTGCTCGCAGTGTCTGTGCGGACGATGAGACCATCGACCAGATGGAGCTCGAGATCGATCGTCTGAGCATTGAGATACTCGGATCGCAGCGTCCGACCGAGCATGATCTTCGTCTCGTTGTATCAGTCGCAAAGATCACACCCATCCTTGAGAGGATCGCCGACCATGCATCAAGCATCGCCGAAGCCGCGGTCATCCTAAACAACGAGCCCCAGATTGACAGTTATGTCGATTTTTCATTGATGGCAGAGATAGCCTCAGAAATGCTTCGCGAAGCGTTGAATGCCTTCACTTCCGAAGATGCCGCTGCCTCACGCCGGATAATCGCCCGCGACCGGGCTCTAGATATATCGTACGGTCGCGTGTTTGACAGCCTTATTGCAACTATGGTCAAAGATTCGGCCGCAGCAAGCGGTGCCGCCCGCCTTTTGTTTGTGGCCAAGCATATCGAGCGGATAGGTGACTATGTAAAAGACATTTGCGAGCTGACTGTTTACCTGACCGAGGCAGTATTTATCAAGCATAGTGTGCTTGATTAAGGCTGCGGCAAACGTTGACTATTGGAACGGTCGACCGGTTTCGCGTATGCTTATTAAGTTTTTCGTTTCAAAAAATTAGTATCGGAGATATCGAAAATGGCTTTTAGCTTTTTACCGAGGGAAGACGAGTATTTTGCGCTCTTTACGCAAATGACCGAGAAAATTCAGGAGGGGGCAGACCTCCTAGTCGAGATGCTGGCTGGCCCGTTTGATAATTATGAGGCCGCGTCAAAGCGTATCAAAACCGTCGAGAACGAGTGTGACGAGATCACGCACGGCGTGACCACCAAATTAAACAAATCGTTCATCACCCCATTTGACCGCGAGGACATTTACGATCTCGCCGTCGCTCTCGACGATGTCTGCGATTATATAGACGCGGCGGCCCGTGCCGTCGTGATGTATGACATTCGCGAAGTCGATGAGCATATTAAAGAATTTACAAATATCATCCAAAAACTTGCGGGCGAATTAAACCTAGCGGTCGGGCTTCTAAAAAAGGCAAAGGGCATGAAACAGCATTTGCTCAATATCCAGACGCTTGAAAACGAAGCCGATGAGGCCTATTTCAAGGGGATCGGGAAACTATTTAAGAGTTCGGCCGACCCGGTTACCATCATCAAGATGAAAGAGCTCTTTGAAATTCTCGAAAGCGCGACTGACCGTTGTGAGAGCGTCGGCAATACCATCGAAAGCATTGTTCTGAAACACAATTGATAATGGAAAAATGACAATGGAAAATGATGGGGTAAAACGCCCATTCAAATTCTCCATTTTCCCTTTTCCATTCTCCATTCTCTTATGGATACACATTCAGTTTCTTTTGGCCTGGTAGTTTTTATCATTTTTGTCGCGCTCGTTTTCGATTATGTAAACGGCTTTCACGATGCGGCGAATTCGATCGCGACCGTTGTTGCGACACGCGTTCTCTCGCCCGGTGCTGCTGTCGCGTGGGCCGCGTTTTTCAATTTCATTGCATTTCTGGTTTTCGGAACCGCAGTGGCTAAAACCATCGGCGGCGATATGGTCAATATTGCCGCAATCAGGCCGGAGGATCAGCTATACGTATTGCTCGGCGGTGTACTTGGGGCGGTGATCTGGAATCTGATCACATGGTATCTCGGACTTCCGACATCCAGCTCTCATGCCTTGGTCGGTGCATACGCAGGTTCGGCTTTGACCTCATACATTTACCATAACGGTTTTACCGGCGCCCAAACGGTTTTGATAGCCGAGGGATGGATTAAAACTCTCTCCTTTATTGTGCTCTCGCCCCTTATCGGCATGGCTCTCGGTTTTATCCTGATGGTTTCAGTCTATTGGATATTTCACCGGGTTTCAGTCAGCAAAGTGGACCGAGTCTTTCGCGTCGGACAGCTTTTTTCCGCCGCGGCATTCTCACTCGGGCACGGAGGAAATGATGCGCAGAAAACGATGGGCATTATAACTATCGTCCTCGTCGCCGGTGGATATTTGCAAATGACAGCTGCCGGAAAGCTGCCTGAGATACCGCTCTGGGTAGTGCTCTTGGCTCACACGGCGATCGGCCTGGGAACGCTTTCTGGCGGCTGGCGCATCATTAAAACAATGGGCACGAAGATCGTAAAGCTGCAGCCGGTTGGTGGATTTTGTGCCGAGACGGCCGGTGCCTTGACGCTTTTTGCCAACACCTACTTTGGCATACCCGTTTCCACGACTCATACGATCACAGGTGCGATCGTCGGTGTCGGCTCGGCAAAACGTTTCTCAGCCGTAAAATGGGGTGTCGCCACACGCATCGTATGGGCATGGGTCCTGACTATCCCGATGGCCGCCCTTATCGCTGCCCTTTCATACGGCATCATCGTCGTTATCGAAAAAATAGCCGGCGTAGCTTAAACAAGAGTTTTTGGCGCGAATTACACGAGTTATGAGGTCTTATTCTCGTAATTCGTGCCTATTTTCTTTTCTTACTGCCCTATCAGCTTGCACGTACCTCGTCTAACGCGCAATCATTTCGATATGACTGCTGTCCTTGAACAAACCCGCGCTATCGAAGACTATCTGGTAATGCCAAGTGCGGAAATGCACGAGCGGATCGAGCTCGCCCGTGAGGAACTTGGGCCGCGGGTCGTGATTCTCGGGCATCATTATCAGCGTGACGACGTGATCAAACACGCCGATCTGACGGGCGACTCCTACCAGCTTTCGGTGATGGCGTCACAGACCGAGGCCGAATACATTGTCTTCTGCGGGGTTCATTTCATGGCCGAATCGGCCGATATTCTCGGAAAGGATCATCAGCACGTAATTCTGCCCGATCTCGGTGCGGGATGTTCGATGGCCGATATGGCAAACATCGATCAGGTCGAAGATGCGTGGGAGCAGCTTCGCGAGATAGGGGTGCTCGAGAACAAGGTCGCGCCGATCACCTATATGAACTCGACCGCCGCGATCAAGGCCTTTTGCGGTCGTAACGAAGGCGTCGTCTGCACATCGTCAAACGCAGTTCCGCTCTTCGACATTTACCTGAAAGAATTTGACAAGATGTTCTTTTTTCCTGATCAGCATCTTGGGCGGAATACCGGGGCGAAATTCGGGCTTCCGCTCGACAAGATGGTGCTCTGGGATCCGCACCAAGAGCTTGGCGGCAACACGGAGGAGCAGCTTCATAGTGCGAAACTCATATTGTGGCGCGGCCATTGCTCGGTCCACGGACGATTTAAGGCGTGGCATGTCGATAAAATTCGTGCAGATCATCCGGGGATGCAAGTCATCGTCCATCCTGAATGTCCGAAGGAGGTTGTCGATCTCGCTGATCTTGATGGTTCGACCTCGTTCATCATCAAAACTGTCGAAAACTCGCCGAGCGGTTCAAAATGGGCGATCGGCACGGAAGTAAATCTCGTCAATCGCCTGCAAGACCGCTTTCCCGACAAAGAGATCCGCCTGCTCGCACCCGACCTCTGTATGTGTGCGACGATGTACCGCATCGCCCCGCAAAACCTCGCCTGGGCGATGGAAAATCTGCTCGACGACAATATCGTCAACGAAATTGTCGTCGATGACGAAACCAAACACTTCGCCAACGTCGCGCTGCAGCGGATGATCGATTTTACGGAGAAGAATGGATAATGAACAGCCTATCTGGATATCTGATCGTCAATTATTTTTGCCAATCTCCGCGCGATCGTCTCCGGTAACGTGATTTCAACGATAAACCTTTTGCGTCGAAAATAGAGTCTTTTCCAACTTTCGTCTTTAACCCTATACCAGAGATATCCAACGTCGCCGAAATCCTTAATTTCCCGTGACCCTGTATTCGGCCCCATCAGGTTATTGTTGACAGTTACAAATCCCAGAAAAGTTTCTTCATAATTAGAAACATTCCCTAATTCCTCAATAGAAACATTCCCGGGAACACCGTTATATTCTGTGGAAAAAGCATACTGTCGCCAGCCCTCGTTATTTTTTTCGGTGATGTTTTTAAGGACGAGAGCCGACTCCTTTTCTTTGATTGATGCTTCCACGTTTTGAATCCATAGAGGTCTCTGTTGAGCAAAAATGGGGAAGGTAAACGCAACAGTTAGTATGAGAATGCCTATTCTTTTCATAGTTCTAAATTCTACCTTTCTTTAAGTAGCATTATCCAGCTAAATTTCCTTTCTTGCTTTATTCTCGTTGGTCGAACAAAATATCCGTATAGGAATTTATATATGACTGAAGCCGACAAATCAGCGATATCACGTATGCGGTGCAGTGAAATCATGACTACGAGTGTTAAGACGGCGACTCGCGGTATGAGCCTGCGCGACGTTGCTGCGATGATGCGCGACGGTGATATGGGTGCGGTCCCGATCGTCGACGAAGGCAGACTGATCGGCATCGTCACCGACCGCGATATTGTTGTGCGCGTCGTCGCCGAGGGCAAAGATGCCTCAACGCCGATCGGCGAGGCGATGACCACCGAGCTTTTCACCGTCACACCTGACGATTTTGTTTTCGAAGCAGTACGCCTTATGGGCGACAAACAGGTCCGCCGTATTCCGGTCGTAGGTGCCAACGGCGAGCTTGCCGGGATAATCGCGATGGCCGATGTCGCCCTTGAGATGGAAGACGAACGCGAGGTCGCCGAGACGCTTGAGGAGATCTCGAGTGGAGCAAGTTTTTGGGGGAAAAACCGCTCTCTATGACGTGGAGAAACTTTTATTTCGTATTACTGTTTGGCCTGACGATCACTTGTTTGCCGCCGGAGGCTGCCGGGCAAACGCATCCAAAGAGAATTCGTAAACCGGCCGTTACGGCCAGGCCAACAGCCATAGTGATCGCGGAAAGCGGAACGATCGAGGGTATGCTCTACGGCAATAAAGAGCTCGCCTTTACGTTTTTGATTCCCGGGACGTGGCATTATTACAGCGGCGTACAAAATAAGGCCGCCCTCGACAGCGGACGGCAGACGGCCAAAATTAGTCAGGTAAATCTATCTAAACCTGAGCAGGAGGCTCTCGACGCGTCGATCGCGAACACGCAGATCCTGTTTCAGGCGACGCCTTTCCCGCTCGGCGATCCAAAAAATACCGCCCTCCTCTCCTGCGGTATCGAACGGCTGCAGGCCGCCACAACAAAAGAAAAATATGCCGCCGCCAATAAAAAGCTGGTGCTTCTAACACCGAATTCGAAAATAACAAAAGATGTTTATGCGGTCACATTTGGCGGGGTCAGCTTTACAGGCTTCGATGTAGAGGGTTCGGCGGCCGGAAAAACATATCGTCAAAACTACCTAGTGACTGTTCGAAACGGTGTCGCCCTCTTTTTCGTCACCACGCTCCAAGACGAAAAGTACGATCAAATGCTCGATTATAGTCTGAAAACGATCAAATTTATGCGGTAGTCTAAGCGGTTAGGTCTCTATATGGCAAAGTCGACCAATCGGCATTTTCAATTTATCGGTTCATCGAAAGATGTCCGTTCGGGCCAGCTTTGGTATCCGGCGGCGGACGTTTACCAAACGCCGGACGGTTGGGTCGTAAAAGTAGAGCTCGCCGGAGTGTCGCCTGAGGACATTGAGATCGATATTCAGGGAAACGTAATCTATATCGCCGGATGCCGCAAAGACCGTTCGTGTATCGCTGGCGTGGCCTATCAACAGATGGAGATCACGTATAGCAATTTTGAAAAGACCTTGCGGTTTCCGTCCGTCATCGACGGAGCAAAGATCGAGCATATATTCGAAAATGGGCTGCTGATAATTACATTGCGCAAGGGTAAGTAGAACAGGCTTTCCGGCCTGTTCATGAGCAGGCATTAAAGCCCGCTTTACCAAATATTTATGGCTGAAGAAACGACCGCAGAACAGTATAAGACGCAGGACATAGAGCTGCCGCAGGAGCTTGAGATAGCGGTGCTTCCTTTGCAAAATACCACGCTTTTTCCGGAGACCGTCGTGCCGCTGGCCGTTGGCCGAGAGCGTTCGACACGCGCCGTCGAATCTGCGCTTGCGACCGAGGAAAAACTCATTGCCTGTATCACCACCAAAACCGAAAACGTCACCGGCGACGATGCCAAGCCCGATGACCTCTACAAGATCGGCACCATCGTCAACATCAAGCGGATGATGCGTAACGAAGGCATCATGCAGCTTATCGTTCAGGGGATGGATCGTTTTGAGATCCTGGAATGGACTGGCGAGCAGCCGTATCTTAAGGCCAAGGTACAGATATTACCGGAATTGCGCCGGGTTGATGATGAGGAGATCGAGGCCCTTAAACGCAACATTCAAGGGATGATCCAGGAGGCGTTGGCCTTGCTGCCGTCCGTTCCGCCCGAGATCAGAATGGCGGTTACGACACAGGACAATCCCGTACAGCTCGCATATTTTCTCGCGTCGGTCCTCGATCTGGGTGTCGAGACCGAGCAGAAAATGCTCGAGTCCGGCACAGTCGATGGGCTGCTGACACTGACCCACGCGGCTCTCGCACGCGAGCTTGAGATCATGCAGATCCGGTCAAAGATCGCTAACGAGGCCCAGCATGAGATGGACAAATCGCAGCGTGATTATGTGCTGAGGCAGCAAATGAAGGCGATCCAGAAAGAGCTGGGTGACGACGAATCGGGTGAAAAGGCCGAGGCTGAACAGCTTCGCGAACGTCTCGAAAAAGCCGACCTGCCCGATGAGGTCCGTAAAGAAGCGGGGCGCGAACTCAAGCGTATGGAGCAGCTTCCGCAAGCGGCGCCCGATTATCATGTCATCCGGACGTATCTCGAATACATTCTCGAACTTCCCTGGATGAAATCGAGCGAGGAAAAGCTTGATCTGGGCGAGGCTCGCAAGGTACTCGATGAGGATCATTACGGCCTCGATGACATCAAAGAACGAATCTTGGAATCGCTTGCGGTCGTTAAATTAAGGCCCGATTCTAAAAGTCCGATCATATTGTTTGTCGGGCCTCCGGGCGTGGGAAAAACGTCGCTTGGGCGGTCGATCGCTCGTGCGTTGGGACGTGAATTTGATCGTTTGAGCCTCGGAGGTATGCGTGATGAGGCCGAGCTTCGCGGACATCGCCGCACCTACGTCGGAGCCATGCCGGGCCGCATTATCCAATCGCTTCGGCGTGTCGGGGTCAATAATCCGGTAATGATGCTGGATGAGGTGGATAAGCTCGGCAATGATTTTCGCGGTGATCCGGCGTCGGCTTTGCTTGAGATACTCGACCCGGCGCAAAATAATACGTTTCGAGACAACTACATCGATCTGCCGTTTGATCTATCAAAGGTTTTCTTTATTGCCACCGCCAATCAGCTCGCGCCGATCCCGATGCCGCTTCGCGACCGAATGGAGATCATCCAACTCGCCGGTTACAGCGACCGCGAAAAACTAAATATCGCGAAACAGTATCTGATCCCCCGACAAATAAAAGAAAATGGCCTGACCGATGAGCAGCTCACGATCACCGATGACGCGATCAACCTCTTGACCACGCGATACACACGCGAAGCGGGCGTCCGCCAACTCGAACGCACCGTCGGAAATCTGGCCCGCAAGGTGGCATTAAAGGTTGCACAGGGGCTAAATGATAAGGTGTCAATCTCCGCCGAGGAGATCAAAGGTTATCTCGGCCAACCCCGCGTCTTTCCTGAGGAAGCCCGCAAACAGCTGCCTGCCGGTGTCGCCACCGGAATGGCATGGACCGAGATGGGCGGTGAGGTTTTGTTTATCGAGGCGACGCTTTTACCGGGCGGCAGCGGTCTGACATTGACGGGTCAACTCGGCGACGTGATGAAAGAATCGGCCCAGGCGGCACGCAGCTATCTGTGGTCGCACGCCGCCGAATTTGATATCGACCCGCAGATGATCAAAAATAACGGAATTCATATACACGTCCCCGCCGGATCGATCCCCAAGGATGGCCCATCGGCGGGCGTCACAATGGTTTCCGCGATGGCCTCGCTTTATACTGGACGAAAAGTGCGATCCGATACGGCGATGACCGGCGAGATCACGCTGTCAGGCCTGGTATTCCCCGTCGGCGGCGTCAAAGAAAAGATCCTCGCCGCCCACCGGGCAGGCATCCGCCGCATCATCCTGCCGGACAGGAACGAGGCCGATACCGAAGAAATTCCCGTGGACTTGCGAAAGGAACTTGAGATCATCCCCGCAAAGCGGATCAGCGACGTGCTTAATGCGGCTCTGGAATCGGAACCATTCGCTCCTACCGAAAAGCCGTATGCGCTGCCTGTTTCGGATGTAAATCCGGGAGAGCCGGGCGACAGGCTGATCGCGAATGAGAAGTGATGCTCAAGGTGAGCGATTTCCTACCTAGCCGACTCTGTGAAGATGCTAAAAAAGGCGGCCTCAGGGGCCGTCTTTTTTTTGTCCGGAGATGCCCTTGATGCGATGCAAAATGCCCGGAAAATCTTGCTTTTTAGTGCTGGACGCCCGCCGAATAAAAAAAAATTTATTTGTGCCTCAATTATTATGTAAATTGTGGAAAAAAACTCAGGATTAAGTGTATGCTAATAGGTTAGACGTTTTGGACGGCGGTGACGTGTTTATCTATCCTAAATGGACAGATAATAATGGCGGAAACCACACGAGCCAGCTCGATCTTTATATTATAGATTTTGTTCACAACAATTATTCACAATGGCATTTAAGTCTTTATTTAGTTTATTTTCCAGCGATCTTGCGATCGATCTCGGAACGGCGAATACGCTGGTTTACGCAAAAGGGCGCGGCATCGTTGTTTCGGAACCGTCGATAGTTGCGATCAACAAGGTTACAAATCAGGTCGAGGCCGTCGGCCGCGATGCAAAAGAGATGCTTGGCCGTACGCCGGGCAACATCGTCGCCATCCGCCCGATGAAGGACGGCGTTATCGCCAATTTTGAGGTAACGGAAAAGATGCTCCAGCATTTTATCCGCAAGGCACATAACGGCAAATCGTGGGTCCGCCCGCGTGTCGTTATCGGTATTCCGTCGGAGATCACGCAGGTCGAACGCCGGGCCGTCGAAGATTCGGCCTACCGTGCCAAGGCGTCTGAGGTTTATCTGGTTGAGGAAGCAATGGCAGCCGCCATCGGTGCCGGGCTGCCGATCACCGAGCCGCACGGCAACATGGTCGTCGATATCGGCGGCGGAACGACGGATATCGCTGTCATCTCGCTATCAGGTATCGTCTATTCGCGTGCCGTGCGGGTAGCCGGTAATGAGATGGACGAGTCGATCACGCAATACATCAAACGAAAATATAACCTGCTAATCGGCGAGCGCACGTCTGAGGCGATCAAGATCGCACTGGGCAGCGCATTTCCGCTCGAAGAGCCGCTCTCAATGGATGTCCGCGGCCGCAACCTGATCGAGGGGATTCCAAAAACAATTACCATGACCGACGAGGAGATCCGCGAGGCTCTGTCTGATTCCGTCTCGACGATCATCAACGCTATTCGCGTCGCCCTCGAGCGGACACCTCCTGAGCTCTCGGCCGACATCGTCGAACGCGGCATCGTCCTAACCGGCGGCGGTGCACTGCTCAAAAATCTTGATAAACGACTGATGATCGAGACCGGCCTGCCGGTGGTGATCGCCGACGATCCGCTCTCATCCGTCGTCCTCGGAACCGGAAAAATGCTCTCCGATTTCGAACTGCTCAAACGGGTTAAGTGGGATAATTCATTAATGACAGGTGGTTAATCAATTACGAATCTCAAATTACGAATTACGAATTGGAACATCGTCCAAACTCAGCAATTCGTAATTTTCTAATTCGTAATTCGTAATTGAATAGAGATGGTTGAGCGTAGTCAAAAAGAAGTTTGGCGCCTTACTCCTTGGCTGATGATCGCGCTCCTCATTGTCAATTTTGCGCTGATGGCGTTTGACGCAAAGGAGATAACCTCGGGCGAGCGGGTCGTTCGATCGTGGACGCAGACGGCGGCCGATTTTGTGCAGTCGCCTGTCACGACGGTGACCGCCGGTATCGCCAACTATTTTACATCGATAGCAAATCTCCGTACCGCCCAGAACGAAAACGACGCTCTCAAACAGCACGTACAGGAGCTCGAGGTCGAGCTCAAACAAAAGGCGGAGCTGGCCGCCGAGAATACGCGGTTAAAATCCCTCCTCCAGCTTAAAGAGACGAGCAAATACAAGGTTTTGACCGCCCGCATCATCGGACGCGACCCGTCGGTTTGGTTTGATTCCTCGATCGTCAATCGCGGCAGCCTCGATGGTGTCGCGCTAAATATGCCGGTCGTCACGGATGGCGGGCTGGTCGGACGCGTGACAGCGGTCAGCCCGCTTACATGTCAGGTCGATCTTATCACCCGCAACAAATCCGGCCTCGGTGCTGTGATCGGACAGATCGGCGAGTCAAGTGCATTGGGTGTCGTCATCGGCACGAGCAAAAGCGATCTGCTCGAGATGAGGTATGTGCCCGGCTCGATCGATGTACAGGTCGGCCAAGCGGTATTTACGACCGGGCAAGATGGAATCTACCCGGCTGGGTTAAAGGTTGGTGAGATCGTAAGCGTTGTCAGCGGGTCGGCGACCACGTCGCAACAGATATCGATACGGCCTGCGGCAAGGCTCAACTCGATGCAGGAGGTCGGCATCTTGCTTTACGAACCGCCGTCGAGAGATCAGTTCGACCAGAAACTGCCAAACGCAACAAAGGACGCAAAAAAATAAGGGCGGAAACATCTATGGAGGGCGTCAAATTAACAGTTTGTCTGATCATCGCGATCGTCCTGCAATGGACGCTGCGAAACGTGGCCGAGCCTTTCGCCTACATAGATTTTCCGCTCATTATCATTGTTTATGCGGCGCTCCAGCGAAATTCGATCCGGGCCATCCTTTTTGGCACTATTGCGGGTGTCGCGGTGGATGCCTTGAGCGGCGGGTTGCTTGGGGCCAACGGGTTCTCAAAAACGATTATCGCCTACGCCGTCTCGGAGCTCGCCCGGCGGGTCTATATGGACAACCTAATCCTGCGGATACCCGTCATAGCTGGAGCGTGTTTGGTTAACGATATAATCTATTACAGCCTTCATTGGCTGTTTGGTCAGCCGCCGGCAGCCGATATCCTGGTGACCGCCGCCTACTCGCTGATCGGAACGACCATAGCCGGAACGCTCGTTTATCTGATATTACAAAATTTATCGGCCGAAAGAACACGGGTCAAGAAGCGCGATGTATTTACACCACGGCGGCAAACACGCCGACGAAACCCAATACGCTTAAGCAAATAGCATTATTTTAAGATATGAAGATCGGTGATCACGTTCAAAATTTAGGATTGAGAGTTGGAGCGATTCAGGCCATCGCCTTTGTTTTACTTGCTCTGCTGGGTGCGAGGCTGTATTACCTGCAGGTTGTGCGGGGTGATTATTATCTCGAACGAGCCGAAAGTCAACGAGTCCGGATGATACCGATACCCGCCCCTCGCGGTGCGATATTTGACCGAAACGGTCATCTGCTGGTTGATTCGCGGCCGACCTACAACGTCGTTCTTTCAAACGAGCCGCTGAAATCGATCAATGCAAATGACCGGGTCGATGATTACTCCCGCGGCCTGAGCATCGACCGGCAATTTGTCGTCGAACGCCTCAACCTGCTAAAAAAGCAAAACGATTTTGAGGCGATGGTCCTAAAAGAAAACGTCGGAATTCAGGACATCACATGGGTTGAATCGCATTCGCTCGAGTTTCCTGAGTTGCGTGTCGAGCTGCAGCCGCAGCGATTTTATCCGTTGGGCGAGTCGCTTGCGCACGTCTTAGGCTACGTCGGCGAGATCAGCCCGAAACAACTCGAAAGCGATGATTTTAAGGACAAAGGATTTCATTCCGGTGACGTGATCGGTAAGGGCGGCTTGGAGCAGTATTATGACGAATACCTTCGCGGCAAGCCGGGCTACCGCAAAGTGTTGGTCGACAGCCGCGGCCGCGTTCAGAGCGAGCTGGAGGTAGTTCCGCCGCAATCGGGACAAGATCTGGTAACAACTATCGACCTCGACCTCCAGAACGAAGCCGAACATCAGCTCGCCGTATCCACAACAAAACGGGGGACGATCATCGCGATGGACCCGAATAACGGCGAGATCATGGCAATGGCGTCGGCCCCGTCATTTGACCCAAATGTATTTGTTCGCGGCAGCGCAACACCCGAGGGACGAAAACAGATCGCGGCATATTGGCAAGATGAGAAACGCCCTCTATATAATCGCGCGATCCAGGGCCGCTACCCGCCCGGCTCGACGTGGAAGGTCCCCGAATCCGTCGGTGCACTGCAGCAGGGCGCCATTACCGTTGAGCACTCCAGTTTGGCGTGTGGCGGCGGCATAATGGTCGGGACAAAGTTTACACGCTGCATGGGCAATCACGGCTCGCCGCCGCTGCCTTACGCAATCACTAAATCGTGTGATGGATACTATTACCGGCTGGGCCTAAAGATGGGCATTCAGGGCATTATCAGCATGATCGAGACATTTGGCTATGACAAGCTCTCGGGGGTCGATCTGCCAAATGAAAAAGTGCCGCAGACACCCAAATCATGGATGCCGTATGTCCTCAAACGCGATGGGAAATGGAACGAGATTAACACAGTTTATGCCTCGATCGGCCAGGGCACGGTCGTCGTTACCCCTATATCGATGCTGCGTGCGGTCGCCAGTGTGGGCATGCGAGGCAAGGAGTATGTTCCGCATTTTATGAAGGAATTCAAACCGATCGGCCCAGTCGGTGAAGAAGGTGACCTTACGTATATCCCGCCGCGGCCCGGTTTTGGTTATCAGCACCCTGAGCCGAAATTGATCGAACTACAATCCGATCAATGGGACATGATCCTCAAGGGAATGTGGGGCGTCGTAAATGCCGGCGGAACCGCGAGCCGAATAGCATTGAAAGGATTTGATATCGCCGGGAAGACCGGTACGGCCCAGGTATCAGAGGTTGGCAAGGATACCGGTAAGAATAAGGACCACTCGTGGTTTGTAAGTTTTGCCCCGGCCTATAAACCGGAGCTATCGGTGATCGCCCTGATCGAGAATTCGGGTTTTGGAGCTCAGAATGCGGCCCCCGCCGTGCGGGCGATGTACGACACCTATCTTCAAAAACGACAGACCCGGCCAAACGCGGAGGAGGTCGCGACGCGGTAGGAGATGGTAGCAGTATTCGAAAAACGTGATTTCCGTGATTTTGACTGGCTGACGGCTGTGCTCGCTTTAGGGATCGCGGCGTTTGGTGTCTGGCAGATCCACAATGCCGTACCCTCGGAGAACTACTGGTTAAAGCAGATCTACGGCATCGGCATTGCGTTAGTGGTGTTTGTGATCGTTTCATTTACCGATTATCGGCGACTGATCGACTCGGCTCCCATTTTCTATATCATTGGGCTCGTATTGCTGTTTTTGGTTCTGACGCCGCTTGGCGTAACGATCAATGGACAAAAAGCATGGGTTAGATTGCCTCTCGTCGGACAGTTTCAGCCGTCGGAGTTTATGAAGATCCCCACCGTTTTGATGCTTGCCAAATATTACGGAGCGCGGAAAGCGGGAACCCTCAGTCTAAGGGAAATGTTGATCGGTGGAGCTATATTTGCCGGCCCGATCCTGCTGATCATGCTCGAACCGGATGCCGGGCAGGCGATAACTTATTTCCCGATTCTGGCAGCAATGATCTTTTTGTCGGGAATTAGGGTGCGGTATGTTGTGCTTGCCGTTGTTGGGGCCGCGATCTTTATTCCCGCGGCATGGACGATCGGAGTCCGCACCGGGAAAATCAAGCCTTACCAGCAGGAGCGTATCAACGCCATTCTCGATCCCGACAGCGTCGACCCGAAGGGTTATGGCTACCATACGATCCAGTCAACGATCACCGTGGGCAAAGGCGGTCTTTCCGGCATTAAAGGCGACCCGGAAACTTCGCAGAGTGTTTTAAAATTTTTACCGGAACCGCACTCGGACTTTATTTTTGCGGTGACGGCTGAGAATACCGGCTTTCTAGGCTGCGTCTCGCTGCTTCTAGCGTATGCATTGTTGCTGTCGCGAATGATCGCAGGTGCCCGGGAGGCTTCTGACCGCGCGGGAATGCTTGTTATAATGGCAATAGTTTGCGGTATGGCCTTTCAGATCTTTATGAATGTAGGCATGGCGCTTGGGATCTTGCCAGTGATCGGTGTTCCGCTGCCGCTGATGAGCGCGGGGCTGTCGGCTATTTTGTCGACATTTGTCGCCATAGGTTTTGTGATAAGTGTAAAATTGCGTCGTTTCGTAAACTAGGAGGTTTTCAAAAGTGGCAGTAGATGTAAAGAAAATGAAGACGGCCGAGGCCGTTTCAAATAGGACGGATAGGAGCGGATTTTCAACCCTCATAATGCTCACTATCGCTCTGTTGCTCGCTCTATCGGCGGGAGCTTTGACCGGCGTGTTGGCATCATATTATCTGAATAATTCGCGCTATTCGGTCGAGGTTTCTGCACTTGCAACCTACCGTCCGCCGCAGGTGACGACGATCTATGCAGACGACGGCGAGACGATCCTTGCTGAATTTGCGATCGAAAAACGAATCCCGATAAAAATCCAGGATGTACCTGATAAGGTCACTGACGCTCTGCTGGCGATCGAGGACTATCGATATCGCGACCACATAGGCATCGATCCGTACCGTATTGTCGGAGCTGTGTTCAAAAACCTAACGACTGGCGACAAACAGGGAGCATCGACGATCACCCAACAGCTTGCCAAAAATCTCTTTCTCTACAAAGATCAAACCTACACCCGAAAGGTTAACGAATGGGCGGTAGCTCTGCAGATCGAGCGCCTTTATACAAAAGATCAGATCCTCGAGATGTATATGAACTACGTCTTTCTCGGGGCCGGTGCCTACGGGTTTGAGGCCGGATCGCGTACATATTTTGGTAAATCGGTAAAGGACCTCACTCTTGACGAGGCCGCTTTGCTGGCTGCAATCCCAAAGTCGCCGGAATATTCGCCGACCCGAAGTATGGAAAAGGCCAGGATGCGGCGCGACATCGTCCTCGATCAGATGACGAAATATTTCCCGGATAAATACCCTCAGGCTGAGGTCGACGCTGCCAAGGCAAAACCTATCGTGCTCGCCGATACCGCTTATTATCAATCGCAGCCGAAGTCTACTGCGTGGGACTATCCGGTCGAGGATGTTCGCAAATACCTCGAAGAAAAATACACAACCCGCGTCGCGCAGGGCGGACTCAAGGTTTACACAACCATCAACATCGAGGCTCAAAAGATCGCGACTCAGTCGATCCGCCAGCGCCTACGCGAATATGATAGGGGCCGCAAGTGGCGCTCCGATTATCAAAACGTTCTGCTCGATGAAAATGAGCAGCCGTTGACAGATCAAAAGGAGATTGAAAAAACTCTTAATTCCTTCAAACACGCCGATTGGTATGGTGACGATTATAAGGAAGGCGAATATATTAAGGGTCTTGTAATGAAAGCCAGCCCGTCAGCTGACGAGGTCGGTGTTCGTTTTGGCCGCTTCAAAGCCATAGTCCGCGGCGGAAATATGGGCCGCAGCGGTCGACGGCCAAAGGACGAATTAAAGCCCGGGTTTTTGGCGGAATTCCTCATCAAGGGTGTGGATAAAACCAATCAAACCCTGGATGTTGAGCTGATGCAGGTGCCGGACGTCCAGGCGGCGTTAATGTGCATAAATTCGCACAATGGCGAGATCGTGGCGATGGTCGGCGGATATGACTTTCACACAAATAAATTCAATAACGCGACGCAGGGCCTGCGGCAGACGGGATCGTCATATAAACCCTTTATCTACACCGCGGCGGTTGAAGATGGTATGACGCCCGATACGATCGTCAGCGGAGCCCCGATAAAGCGGGGAGGCTGGACGCCCCATAATTACGATGGCAGCCTGGGCGAAGCCAACCTCCCTATGAAGATCGCCCTCGCTAAATCATATAATATCGCTGCGGTGCATCTTCTGGAACAGGTCGGCATTCAAGCCGGAGCTCAAATGGTGCGACGCTTTGGTATTACCAATCCGATGGCTCCTAGTCTGCCGTCGGCGCTCGGGGCCAGCGAAGCGTCACTGCTTGAGATGACTGCGGCCTACTCTTCATTTCCGAATAAGGGAATTCGCATGACTCCGCACCTCATTCGAAAGGTCTATAACCGCGACGGCAGCCTGCTTGAGCAGTATGAAAATCAGAGCTCTAAGGTAACGAGCGAATATGTCGCCCTGACGATGGTTCAGATGATGCGCGGCGTCACAGCCGGCGGCGGAACAGCCGCGAGCGCGAGTGCCGGAGGCCACCCGATCGCCGGAAAGACGGGCACCGTTAACGATCATACCGACGTGTGGTTTATTGGCTATACACCAACCTATACTACTGGTATCTGGATGGGAAATCCCGAGCGAAAGGAAAATTTGGGTAATAACATGACCGGCGGACACGGCGCCGTGCCGTATTTCAACGCATTTATGATCCCGTTTATGAAAGGCAAGCCGCACGAGACATTTCCGGGACCGCCGCCAATGCCATCTGACATAAAACGGGAGGCCGAGATGCGTAAGCGCGAGGAGCTCGAGCAGCTTCAGGAAGCTGACGTTAGTGGCCGCAAGACAGGCATTAGCGTTTCGCCCGGAACAAAGATCGACCCCGATGCCCCGTTGCCCGGCGGTACGACGATAACGGATTCCGGCAATCCGGATACGACTAAACCGGTCGACACTACTCCGGACAAGCCACCCATCGTGAAACCACCGGTGCCGCAGTCTACACCGCGTCCGCAGCCGACGGTTGAAAAACCATCTGGTGAAAAGCGTAAAGGTAAAAAAGGGGACGGATAGCTGTAGAACGGGCCGTCCATCCGTTCATACAGCGCGCTTGTTAAGCCTTCCCGTACTATCGGCAGAACTCGCCAAGGTAGTACGGGAGCATCTTCCGCCACCAGACCCAATCGTGATTGACATCGTGACCCCAGACGTCGAGGCGGTGTGGGATTCCCTTTGAATGCAGGAGGCCCGAAAATTCGCGGCTGCGGTCAGGGGCTTCGAATGAGCCTTGCCCGGTGACGATGACGATCGAATCGGCCTGACGGAGACGCGGCAGGTGATAGTCGTCATTCAAATGCCTCAAATACATATCAGGGTTATTAAAATAAACATTATCGTCGTAATAGCCCTGGTCCAGATAATTGTAAATATCATAGCTGCCACTCATCGCTATGACACCGCGAAAATTGTCGGAATGTTTGAAATAGGTGTTAGCCGCAAGTAAGGCACCAAGTGAAGCTCCGGTGGTCAGCGGTTTCGCGCCTTCGCCGCACTCGTTACGAATCAGCGGCAAAACCTCGTCCATTATATAGCGGTCGTAACGAGTGAGCATCTCGACCTTCCAGCCCGGATGGGATTCTCGATTTAAGAGGCTATATTTGTTCACTGAGTTGATCGAATAAGCCCGGATCAATCCGGCTTCGATATAGTCCTTGATCGCATCGACTAAATAAAACCGCTCATATTCCAGATAGTCCGCCGCCGCCGTCGGAAACATCAACAGCGGATATCCCGCGTGTCCATAGGCCACAAGCGGCATATCCATTCCTAGATTGTGGCTGTACCACGATGTAATATCACGTCGCATATTCTTATATAAATCGCCTCCACCTTCGGCGGAGTAAGTATTCTCGTAAAAAACGGCTTTAGCCGGCCGTTGGGCAAAAGCCCTGTCAAATTCAAACTGTCAGGACCTGCTTTATTTTGGCGTGTGCGTTTTCCCCGACTAACTTGTAATCAAACACATCCCTAAAATTCTCTGCGAGCCGATCTTCTACCTTGCCCATATCGACCTCGCGGCCCAGCAATCGCTCCATCGACGTCACCGGCTCGCCCTCGCAGGCGATGATCCAGTTGTAGTAACTCAGATCGGTGTTAACGTTCAAGGCAAAACCGTGTGTTGTCACCCAGCGTTTAATATGGACGCCGATCGCTGCGACTTTTCCCTCGGACGTGTGAACGCCTGTCAATCCTTCGATCAGAAACGCATCGATCCCAAAATCGGCCATCGTCCTGATCAGAACTTTCTCAAGATCACGGACATATTTGTGCACGTCCTCGCGGTCCGGCGAAAGGCTGATGACCGGATATCCGACAATCTGGCCGATGCCGTGATACGTCACCTTGCCGCCCCGGTTGATCTCAAAGACCTCGACACCCAGATTCTTTAGCAATTCGGCCGTCGCCAGCACGCCGTCATTTTTCGAACGGCGTCCAAGCGTAAACGTATGAGGATGCTCCAGCAGGAGCAGAAATCCTCGCTCACGGTGCGCGATCACCTCGCCCTCTAGCTCCTTTTGCAGCTCGAGCGAATTTGCATAGCCAACCCGTCCAAGCCTGCGAACCTCTAAACAACGCTGTTGCATTATGACTATGATAAAATTTTTATAATTATTTGAACAGGAACGAAAAAATTATGAAGCATTTTCAATTGGCGATATTGTTGTTAGTGGCCCTTACACTTTTTGTAGGCTCCGCCGACGCTCAGAGAAAGCGGAGGAAGATCGTTAAGAAACCGGTCGTAGCAAAAACGGTCATTCCGCCGCTCGATGTCCGCGCGGCGCGCGAAAAGGTGGATAATCAACTCTCAAATGTCAATGATTTTGTGAATAAGCTCGGAACGATCGCGGAGGGCCTGGAAATCGCCGATGCCGACGCCAAGGCTAACCGTCTCAAACCTGCTACTGCAGCCAAGATCGAGGCGAAAAAAAGTGAGATCGTCGGGGCGATCCAAAATTTCAAACTCGGTCTCGGCAATCTGGAATCCGACTTTCGGACTAAAGCCGCCCTTCAAAAATATCTCGAAAACATCAAAGGCATCACCGACCTCGCTGCCGAAGCTGAGGATTTCGCCATCGCCGGTAAGTTCGTCGCGGCAAAAGAGCCATTACGAAGTATTGCTCAAAAGCTGACCGACACCCTCGCGGTCATGCCGGCAAGCCCTCCTCTTTAACAACAAAAGGCAAAACTTTTGAGTCTTGCCTTTTACTTTTTAGATTCTCCGATGCCTAGGGCTTTTTGAGTTCGGTCGTTTTCTTATCGGGATCGCAAACCTCGACCCCGGGGGTTTTGGCTGCCGTCTTGCCGTCTACGGGCGGAAGGCCGAGCTTTTCACGGATAAATTTCTCGCCTTCGGCGTCGATCATTTCGCCATTGATGACTGATGTTTTCTTAACGAGCGTATCACCTTTTTTCTCGAACATCGCGGGCTGCAAAAATATGTACCACGGCGATCCCCAACCTCGGTCATCGCCTGTCGCTCTGCGGTAATCGTAATGCTTTGTTTTTTGTTTGTCCGTTCGGTTTTCCGACTCATAAACAGCCGGAAACGTTATTTTCATAAACTCAAGGTTATTCTTCATCGACGCGACCGGATCGTATTCACCAACCGCAATGATGTCGAGGCCGGCGGCGTGATATTTGTCATACAGCTTTTGCAGCATCGGGGCGTCGTGGCGCCAGTTGCCGCACCACGGCGCAAAGTAAACAACAATCACGAGTTTTTTGCCAACCGCAAAATCGCGTAAATTTACGTCCTCTCCCGTCCGCACACTCCTATACGTCCAATTTTTATAGTTGATCTGTTTCTCGATGATCGGGGCCTGCTCGTTTTGTGCGAGCGTGAAAACCGCCGTTAGCATTACGATCAAGGCTGCAAAAAACGCTTTTTTCATTGTGACCTCTAGGTATAAGAGACTATCTTCTCAGATGCGAATTATCAAGGGAAAAGTTGGCAGCGAATGGGGATAGTCGTTTAAGGCTAAGCAATGGCAGTTAAGATCCGCCGCCATCTGTGATAATCTGTGGTCAATCATGAACGATCAAACAACAGTATCCGACATCTTTCGCCGTGCATTGGAAATGCGTGCGGCCAACCCGAACGGTTCATACAAGGATGTGACGAAGCAGATCGTCGCCGAATTTAGCGGAAAGCCTTTTCCGCTACCCGCATTTCTAACCATACCGGAATACGACAATATAACGCCTGAGGAAGATTGGACCGCGGGGTTGCCGATCGTGCTTCGAGGCATTCAGAACGAAGACTGGAACGATGTCGCCCACGGCATAATAATCAGCCTGGAGCAGGTCGAAAATTATCCGAAGGAATCGGGCCGCGAGGACGACCCTGCGAAAGAATGGCGAAACAGGACAAAAGGTATAGCGGGTGCGGAGGAAAAGGTTTTTGAAGAATGGATGCCCGCCGAACTCACGGCAATGGCACAGAGAAACGTTAAGGCGTAGCCGTGAACTAGATGGTTAGTTTCAATCCGTCTTTGGCCTCGATCACGTCACACAGGGAATCGAACTTAGAAATTTCCACTTCAAAATCAACGTCATCCCATTCAGGATAAAAATGTGTTAGCATCGCGCGTTGAGGGTGGGCCTTGCGGATTAGAAATATTGCCTCAGCCAGCTCTAGATGCTTCTTTACAGGCTTATCTTTAACAAACGTACATTCCAAAATAAAAAGATCGGCCTGAATGGCTAACGCCCCGAGGACCTCATCAAAACCGGTGTCAGCCGAATATACAATTGTTTTCCCGTCAGCATCATGCAAACGTATCGCGAGGCTTTCGGCGGTATGTGGCGTCTTGCAGGCGACCGCATCGACGCCGGGAAGTATCTCGAACTCGTCCAACTCTTCGACCTCGATGATCTCTACCGCAAACTGTTGTTCCAGCAATCGGTAATTATTTACAGCGTCAAATCCGGCGATCAAATGCTTTATGCCGGCGGGCCCGAATATCCGCAGCGGCTTTGTGCGTTCTTTCATAGCCGATGTGTGCTTTGTCCCCGCTAGCAGCGGTCCCAGCCCACCGCAGTGATCCATATGAAAATGCGAGATCCAGATCGAGTCGAGGTTTGGCCAATCGAGCGCTTCCTGCGCCATCCTTAGCGGCACCGTCGCCGAACAATCGAGCAGCAGCGTGCCACCGCTAGTTTCAAGCCAATAGCCGGAACTGCTCCGCTTGGGATGCGGTATCGTCGTGCCCGAGCCGAGGACGGTGAGTTTCATACGTCTAGAATATGTTAAATTAGACTGATGATCCAAGTAGATATACTTGCGGTATTTGCCCACCCTGATGATGCCGAGCTGTCGGTCGGCGGCACACTGCTAAAGATGAAACATCGCGGCTACCGAACCGGAGCTCTTGACGTCACTCGCGGCGAGATGGGGACTCGCGGAACGGTCGAGGGACGTGCATCGGAGGCAGAAAACGCGGCAAAGATCCTAAAGCTTGATGTCCGCGAAAATCTTGGGCTACCTGACGGCCACGTTTTTGTCACCGATGTCGAACGTACTTCATTGGTGCGTGCCCTTCGCCGCCTGAAACCAAAGGTTATCCTTACGCACCAGCCTGGCGACTCGCATCCCGACCATGACCATATTGCTCAATTGGTCCGTGAATCGGCGAGACTCGTCAGTATGCGAAATTACGATCCTCAAAGCGACAAGATCCCCTCGCCGAAAGTCGCACACAGCATTTTTTCGCGCCGTGTCGAACCCTCGTTTATCATCGATATTTCGGATTTCCTCGATGAGAAAATGGAAGCTATCAGGGCTCATCGATCGCAGTTTTACGATCCAAATTCCAGTGAACCGGAAACGATGCTCACCGGAAAGAGCTATCTCGATGAGATCGCGAGCAGGTCGCGGTATTACGGTTCGCTGATAGGCGCCGGCGCCGGCGAGCCGTTCTTTGTCCGTGAGGCTTTGAACATAGACGACCCGATCGACCTTCTGACAAGGCCCATGAATCTTTACTCCTGATCAATGATGCCACTTGCCCCCGAAGAGTTCGAACTCGATAAAAAACGCCGTGTGGTCGAGCGCCTTAAAGACCGGCTTGCGACCAACGAAGAAGAGATGGCCGATCTACGGGCTGAGCAGGATCAGTTTGAGGCCCGCTATACGATGGGCGTCGCGAGACTCTATGCCGAATTTGACGACATTGAGGCGCAGATCGCCGAAGAAGAATTAAAGCTCGTACCCGACGACGAGGAGATCAAGAAAAAGGCCAACGAGATGCGCAGGCGTGCCGAGGAATCAGCCGCGCGGGCCGCCGCCGATGCCGACGCACTAAATTTCCGTTTTAACCCCACGCCCGAAGCAAAAAAGGCGTATCACAATCTCGCACGGATCATCCATCCAGATCTCGCGCTCGATGCCGGCGAAAAAGAGAAAAGGCACGGCCTGATGGCTGAACTTAATGCCGCGTATTCCGCCGGGGATCAAATAAAACTAAACAAGCTGGTCGAGGATTTTCGTGTCAGCCCTGATCTTGTCAAGGGCGAAAGCGTTGGGGATGAACTCGTCCGTGCTATTCGTCAGATCTATCAGGTTAAATTGCGGCTCACTGAACTCGCCGAGGAGCGTCGCATCGCCGAGCGGTCAGAGCTATACATTTTACGTAAAAAGGTTGAGGCTGAGATCGCGGATGGACGCGACCTGCTTGCTCAGATGGCTGCTCGGACAAGCGTCCATATTAAGAAATCAGAAAGACGGCTGGCAAATCTGCGAAACGTTAATCAAGCCGCCGAGGAATATGTGAAGGAACGGTATGGAATGGACATTGAGACTTTCCGGTAGTTAAAGGACTAACGACTCGATGATCATTTTACCTTCCTCGTTGCGGCCGGTATTGCAAACTCCAACGATCTTGCCGAGAACGCTGACCTCTTTCTCATCGTATATCTGAGGCTCACCCTCGGTTCCCTCGAGGCAGATGATGCCAAACTCGGCATCATAAAATCCGCAGCTCACCTCTCCGCTCTCGACTTCGGCGACAGCGACCAGATCGCCGCGAGCCACAGGGGCTTTGACAACGACAGCAAGCGATCCTTTAACAAGTCCGATGCTCTCAAGCCGCGGGCCCGTGATCCAAATTCCTCTATAATCCGCAAAATGTGCAAGGGATTGGGGGAGTACCAATTCAAAATCGCCCGTTTCGACATCTTTCTTTGGCGGCGAATTTCTGGCATCGAGAGCAGACTCGAACTCGTCAATCAAAAGCATCGCTGCCTTATCACCTGTTTGTACCCGGGTGATAGTTACAGCCTCGCTGAGACTCAAAACGGCTTCAGAAAATCTATTAAGGAATAATAGTATTTTCGCTTTAGTCAGCAACGTATCGATCCGGTATGCGGAATTTTCGGTTCCCTTTAAGATCTTAAGTGCCCTGTCCACCGTCCGGAGGGCCTCGCTGTATTTTGACTCCGTGTAGTAAACCAGGGCCTTTGTATCCAGCGAATACCCCTCACGCGTTTTATCTTTTAATGATCGGAATATCCGCGTCGCGTTGTCTATCGACTCGTGAGCCTTGTTAAATTTACCCGTTTCTTTATAAAGCTGGGCGAGATTATTCTCAACGGTGGCCAAATATATCTTATGGTGCGATCGCTCGTGATAATATTTTGCCAATTCAAAATGTCCCAGAGCTTCGGACGTCTTGCCAAGATTTTTAAGCGATAAGCCGATATTGGTGTAGAAGCTGCCGCTGAGAAACGCATCGCCATATTTACGAAATGACGATTCGATTTCGCTCCCGAGCACGACGTTTTCTTCATGCCGCTTACCAGCAAGATTGATCAGGCTCCTGATTAGATATGAGTAGAGACGGGCATCGGATGAGATCGCCAAATCGCGGCACAATGCCTCCTCGATCCAATTTTCAGCCTCATTAAATTCCCCGGTTCGCCAGTAGGCGAACGCCAGATGATTTTCGCACTCGGCGACCTTTTCGATGAGCCCGAGATCGAGAAATCGGCCGCGAGCCTTGGTAAGCAAATCCTTAGACCGCTCTTGTGCAGAGGGGATCTGCGCATTATGCCCATGGAGGCCGATCAAGCTGCCGCATCTCAAATGTATCTCGGCCGCGTCTCGATCTGAGAAGTTTTCTACGATCGGTGACGCCTCAATGTCCGGCCAGATGTCGCCCAGCATATCGAGCGCATCCGTATATCTACCGCACCTCTCAAGCCTTAAAAGCCTTTCAGCAAGAGCGACAGGATTCTTTGCGATCTGAGTGTGGAGAGACGTCATCGTAGCGTGCTTTTACAGTTCTGCTATTATAGTCGCGATACTTAATAAGTATCAAGACAAAAACAACTAGGAGATAAATAAAATGAAGACAATGTTAAAAGTTAGCTTGATGATCGCGATGTTCTGTTCGTTTGCAATGGCCGATGGCGATATGGGAAATGGCCGCGGCTGCACCGGTGAAAATTGCCCCCAACCGCCTTGCACTGAATACTGCGGCGGCGGATCTGCAATGCAGTCAAACGAAACGGAGGCGTCAAGCGAATCATCGGAATACTTCTTAGAAATCATCGATACTGTCGAACGGAACCTATTTTTCACGTTCTAACGACCTGATCGATCAGTTTCCTGCGGCCAATTACGGTTGCCTCCCGGTTAAGGCGATGGCATTATCCGTCACCTTTTCCGACATTATGTCGCTGGGCTGTAATACAACGATCTTCGGCTGAGCCGTTTCTTGACTCCCGTTCATTTCGTTGATTACTTCCACACAAATCCTTCTGACAAATGCCTCCATTTGGCCAGCGGGTACGGGTGTGTCTATGAAGGGAACACTGTCAACAATTTTTTTTCCGTGGCCGGTCAATAGCCAGTCTATCGAGCACGATGTGATGCTCGAGATAATAATTAGGATATCCGGATGCGGAAGCCTCCCCTCAAGGTAATTCTTGGCGGACTGATACGAGATATTCAACAAACGTTGAATCTTAGCGGGTTCGGATGTCCCGCATGCATCAATGAATCTAGTAGCAAAGTCAGTATTTTTACTCATATCCAATTTTTGCCCTTGACAGAATTACATGATTGTGTAAAAGTTTACACGATCATTCATTTCTTGAGTATAGCGAACGTTTCTATCTTTTACAAAGTTCATAGTTCGCGATCAGAAAAATATGATAAATTTCGTGGCCGCCTACACCCTGTAGGTGACTGCGAAAATAGGGGGAAACGGTGTGGGAGACGTTTCCCCCGCCTTATTTTTAAATAGCATTGCCAGCCGCGTATCCCGACGACCACGCCCACTGAAAGTTATAACCGCCGAGCCACCCGGTGACATCAACCACCTCACCAATAAAATATAGTCCCGGCTGTCTTTTGCTCTCCATTGTCTTGGAGGAAAGCTCGTCTGTCGAAACACCGCCGAGTGTGACCTCGGCGCGATCGTATCCTTCGGTTGCCGAAAACTTAACCCGCCAGTTACCCAGCCTGTCTTCCAGCGACTCGATCTCATTTTCATTCATCTGATAGAGCGGTTTGCGCTCAAATTCGTTTGCGGCAAAAAGATCCGCAAAACGCTGAGGGAGTATTTCGGCGAAAGAGTTGCTTAGAAGTTTTCTGCTTTTCCGGTTGGCCGAGATGTGTTTTTTGACATCTGTCTCAGGTGTGAGATTAAACGAAACAGGCTGGCCGGGCCGCCAGTAGTTTGAGATCTGAAGCACCGCCGGACCTGACATGCCGCGATGTGTGAAAAGGATATTTTCGCGAAATACCTCCTTTCCATCCGTAACGCCAACATCCATCGATACCCCGGCCAGAGATGCATAGCGTTTGTCCTCCATCACCAGAGCAACAAGCGAGGGGCGCGTTTCCACGACCTCTAGCCCATATTGTCGTGCGATACGATAGCCCAGGCCGCTCGCTCCGATTTTTGGAAACGACAGCCCTCCACTGGCAACGATCAGATTTGCGGCCTCAAATTCTCCATGATTAGTTTCAGCGACAAAAGGCCCTTTCCCGGTTATGGCTTGTATTGCGCAATTTGTCTTGATCTCGACGCTTGCTTTGCGACATTCGGTCAGCAGCATCTCAACTATCTGTCGCGAGCTATCACGGCAAAAAAGCTGTCCGAGGGTTTTCTCATAAAATTCGATCTTATGTTTCCTGACCAGAGCGATAAAATCTTGCGGCGTGTACTGTGCAAGCGCGGACTTACAAAAATGCGGATTTTTTGAGATGAAATTGTCGGGGCGCGTATCTACGTTTGTAAAGTTGCACCGCCCTCCGCCCGAGATCACGATCTTGCGTCCTACTTCGGAATTATGCTCGATAACAAGGACTTTCTTACGCCGTTTCCCGGCCTCGATGGCGCAAAAAAGCCCGGCTGCCCCGCCGCCGATGATTATGGCATCGTATTTCACCTATGCGAGGTACCGCTCTTTCAGAATGCCGAGGTGATGCTGAACGTGTCCGGCCATAATGTATGTCAGAGCTCTGACCGAAACGCTTTTGTCGCTGGCCGTCCCAATTCGGCGTGAGCCTTCGTCTGAAAGGTTATTGATCAGCAGCATATTTGAACGGCGTTGGAGGTCAAATTCCTCGATCAGTTCGGCAAACGAACGATTATTAGCGTTAGAGTTTTCGATATAGCCGTCCTGCTCGAAGCCCTCGATCGGTGTTTCGTCACCGCGAGATACCCGCAAGATACGATAGGCAAACATCCGCTCCCCATCGATCAGATGACTCAGGACTTCCTTGACCGTCCATTTTCCAGCTTCGTAGGCGAAAGTGCCTTTTTCTTCGGGCACATCCGAAAATACCGAGCGAAGCTCGTCAGGCTGTGCATCCAGAACCGGTATGACCTCACCGTCCTCGATCAGCGAAATGTAGATGTTGTAATACGGGGCAAATTCATTTGTTTCAGGTCGATTCATAATGCGGTATATTATCAGAGTCAAAGGGAAAATTCTTTTAGAGTGGGTTATGAGATCGTTTTTGTTATTGCTAATTGTGCTTGCCTCCTATGGCACTCCGATGGTACTTGCACAGCGAGGCGGAAAGGCCGAGCCAAAAGAGATAAAGTTTGCCCCGCACAGTTCGGCCATAACGCTGAAAGGTACTCTATCAAACGGACAGGAAATGGAATATGTTTTTTGCGCGAATAAGGGGCAGAGTGTGACGATCAAAAACGCCACGTCGCGGATCTTTGATTTTCGCGTTTTTAACGAAGAATATTTTGACGAGGGCGATTTTGACAGTTCGCCGAGCTATGCATTTGAAATACCGGAGACAGCCGATTACCTCTTTACTGTCAGGAAAAAAATTGCAGGGCCTCGGGTCTCACGGTTTTCGTTAACCATCACAATTAATTAGACAAACTTACGCGACTAGGTCAGCATCGTATGGCGGTTGAGAAATCTAAATCGGATATTATTAGGAGAATCCATCACAATGAAAAGAGTTTCATTTCTTTTAGTCATCGCATTTTTTGCATTAGCAGTTTCGTCATTTGCTCAAGGCGGCAAGGCCGAACCGAATAGGATCAAATTTGCCAAGGGCAAATCGAGCACCGTGGTCACAGGCCGCCTCAAGGGCGATGAGCAATATGAATTTGTTTTTGGTGCTAAGAAGGGTCAAACGGTCTACGTGACAAATCCTGACTCGGACAAGTTTTCGTACAGGGTTTTTAGTCAGGACATTGAGGATGTCAACTACGAAAGCACTGACCTGGCTGAACCTACTTTAGAATTTGTTGTGCCTGAGACCGGCGATTATATGATCTTTGTAAAACGAAATGCGACATCCAATGTGGCTAAGAAGTTTTCGATCACATTAGCCATCAAATAAAAGCACTCTTTGATTTGGGAGGAAATCTTTATGAAACGAACTTCATTCTTTATAGGCATAGCTCTGATTGCCTTCGTTATTTTTTCGCAGACCGGTACGCAGGCGGTCAATGTAACATTCGACCAACGCTTTGCCGGGGACACCAAGATGGGCGATTCCGGCACCTATAATTTTGATAAGGCTCACACTTTCATTGGCTTTAGGGTCGGGCACAACGGCCTGATCGAAGTCCCCGGATTTTTTCGGGATTTTACCGGTTCGGTAAGCTTTGATTCCAAAGACGTTTCGAAATCGACGGTCGAATTTACGGCGAAAGCCACCAGCATTGATACCGGAGTTGCGGGGCGCGACAATCACCTGCGAACGGCGGATTTTTTTGATGTGGCAAAGTTTCCCGACCTCATCTTTAAGAGCACCAAGGTAGCAAAAAAGGGTAAAAACTGGCTTGTGACCGGCGATCTGTCAATGAAGGGCGTTACTAAATCGATAACCTTCCCGTTTAATATTGCTGGATTTCTGCCGGCGACCGACCGCAACGGCGGCCGCATGGGAATAACAGCTGAGACGATGATAAACCGGCGCGATTTTGGCGTAAATTACGACTCAAAGATACCCGGGACAAACCTTCAGGTCGTTTCCGATCAGGTAAAGGTAGTGCTGCAGATCGAAGCCGTCAAGCCAAAGGACGCGGCCAAGTAATAAGGCAAAATAAAAAGGCAAGACTTGAAGTGCTCTTTGTTTTGCCTTTTTACTTTTTACTTTTACCTTTTTTCGCGGCTTCGGCGAATGAGATATCGTATATCGCGTATTGCTCCCAGCCGATAAAGTCAAAATGCCACCATTCGTTCGGGTTGACGCTGAACCCCTCGGCCTCCATCAGTCGCCGGAGCTTGTCGCGATTGGAGCGTTCCTCATCGGTGCCGCCTTTGTAGTCGGGTGACGCACGCTCGGTGAACTCGTCATAACCGGATGGCATAGGTATCGCTTTACCGGTCTTTCGATCGAAGATGCTCAGGTCGATGGCACATCCACGGTTGTGTTTGGAGCCTTTCGCCGGGTCGGCCACGTATTTACGTTTATCCTCGGGGACAACCTCCCAAAACAATTTCGTGATCGCCCACGGCCGGTATCCGTCATAGATCAGCAGCCCCAAACCTTCTTTCCGCAATAGTCTGTGAACGCGCACTAACGCCTCTGCCGCCGGACGCTGTAAAAACGCGCGGGCCTCAGGATAGACTGCCCGCCCGACAAAATTGTCAGCCGTTGCATACCTTATATCGAGCTTTATCGATCTATCGAGTTTCCTGAGTTCTATCAAGTCTGCCTCACGTGTATTAGCAACTTTTAGCGGCTCGTTTTGGGCGAACACACCGAGAACGATAGTAAGACAAAGTGCGGGAACCGTAAATCTATAAAGATCTTTTCGCCTCATCAGCTACAACTTATCTATTTAGATTTGAAAAAACAACGCGAAAACGCTATTTTGGAAATTAATGTTGCAAGAACCTCAAAAACGCGTATGTCCCGCCCGCAAGTGGACAAAGCGTGCAGGCATCATCGCCTTTCTGTTTTTCCTCAGCAAAGGCCTCGTCTGGCTCGGCCTGGCCGCAGCCGGAGCATATTACACTTTTAACTAATTAAGGCTTTATGGGCGCGGGCGTCGGTTCGGGTTTGATGTCATCATCCAGGATCACCACCTCAGATCCATATTTCTGATAATCCTTAAATCGAATCAAATTTCGCGTTTCAAAAACTTTGCTCGTTTCTCGAAGAGTCAAACGAACCTCAGAAAGCGATGGCAATAGATACTTGTCCCCGGAGATCTTTACCCAGTCGTAATCGATAATGCGCCGAGCGGTCCTGACAGGAAACGTATCGGGGATCTCGGTCGCTTCGCTTTCGATTCTCAAAACGCGGGCATTCTCACGGTCTATCCAAATGCGGCCCTTCATGCCTGCGACCGTCGTTTGCGTTGATATGCCAGTGGCAGAGATTATCTCATGGGCTCGTTCCTTGGCGATCAGAAAGTCAAAGACCAAACTCTTCCGCTCACGGATCACGTCCGTATCGACGATCATGAACTTTGTTTCGCTCTCCGGCTTAAAAATGGTCGCTAGTACGGTTACAAATTCGCCGGTCGAATTTGTGCCGCCGGCGTCTTCGTAAGACTGCTTTGACTTAACATCATTTAGGACTATGCCGTTCATCGAGAGCAGGCGGTAATCTTCCTCGCCAGTTGAGCGGTAACTTACTGCGACTACAAGCCGGTCGAGATTGCGAAAATTGTTTGTACCCGCGTACGCAGCCGAACGTTGGATCTGCTGCTTAACGACAAAATCGGGCATTTCTTCGACAGCATCCAAAGTCTTTTTCCGTGCATTTTCCAAAACCTCCGCCGCCTCTTTTTCCGACGGCAGTTTTGCCGCGACGGGGTTTTCTTTGCGGCGCCCGGCTTCGTCCAGAGCACGTTTTAGTTCATCGTCATTAGCCGTATTCGAACGCGTAAACCCGCGAATGCCATCCGTCACGACAAAATCGATGCCGCGCTTTCGCAAGGCCTCGATGACTTCGGCTTTAGTGACCTCGCCTTTTTTGACGCCGTAGATCATCTTGGAATATTCGGTCTGCGTTAGCGGGGCCGTCTGTCCAAATGAGGACTGGATAAAACAAAAAATAATAAATGCAAAAACGATCTTTTTCATCTGTTTAACTGATGCCTAATAGCAATTGTGCGTTGTTTAGGCTTTAGCGATTTGCGTCCGTTGTACCACTGCCCCGGGTGTCCCAATTTTTTCAGTGACAGTATTTCATAAAAAGCGAAAGCAGGAAAATTTCATGAGAAACTTTCCCGCCCCGGTTATGATAACGAATATGGATAAGTTAGTTAACCCATTCTTCTTCGTAATTGAGTTGCCAATGCCTCGTCACCCATGCTTCTGCAGCCCCCATTGCCGTATTCTTCCATTTCTTCAAATTTTCCAAAATGGTAAGAGCGGCCATCGGCTTGCCCGGATCGCGTTCAACCCTGATCACCCGCGTCGAAACGTCGATGATCGCTTTGTTTTCGTCCATAATTCTTAGACGAACCTCGCAGCCAACCGGCGGAAGAATATCGAGATTGACCAATGTGCTGGTTTCGCCAACATTCTCAGTCAAGCCCTCAACATTGATCGTGTCACCGGTCTCAAGATCGACCCAGCTTGCCTTTACGGGCATGCTCGCAATAATGCGATGATGCAATGGCGTTTTGTATGATGATGTAGAGTACTCTACCTGTGCCATTTATTTCCCCTTTTCACTACTTAGTATATGCAAATCACTTGACGGCAGTCGCCATTTTGTAAAATGCGAAACAAATTTAGTCTATTTTTACAAAAAAGTCAAGTTTCCTGTAATTTCCGTAAACCATTGTTTACAAAAGAGTTGTCCAACTGTTGCTTTCATCTATCGGATATTGTATCAATATTTTATTCGAAACAATGTTATCCAGCGCACATAGGCCCCAATTTTTCCGATAGTTACAATGGTCTGAGCGAAGAGTAGAAATCGTACGGCCATCCGGCAAATGATTTAACATAGATTTCACCTCCCGTTAACACCCTGTTTCCTCTTTAATGAAACCATAATTTCTTATTCGAAAGGAACTCAAGTTGCGTAAGTAAACCCGTATTCACGGTTTTAGTGATCTTGATTTTGGATATTGCAATGGTCAATTCCAACGGCATGGAGAAAAGTGCCTTAGGGATAAGGTTTAGGAGTCAGGAGGGTGGAAGATGATGTTCCGCATTCTGTTCGTAGACAGAAAAAGCAAAATCCGAAAATCAAAATAAAAATCCAAAAACGGAAATTTCCCCGTTCGGTCGTGAATAAGGTAATAATGATTTCGAAAATTCTAACAGATGAGGTCAAAAGATCAGATGACTAATAAATTATCAATAAAACTATTTCTTTTACTGATGCTCTCTATATCAATGAGCGTCAGTCAAATATTTGCTCAGTCTATAGTTACAGGTGCCATTTCGGGCAATGTGACCGATCAGCAGGGAGCACTGGTTCCCAACGCAAGCGTGACGGTTACCAATACCGGCACCAACAGCGCTACCACCGTTACGACAAATGACGACGGCGGCTTCAAGGCTACAAGCCTTCAGCCCGGAGTTTATCGGGTCGAGGTTGCAGCTGTAAGTGGATTCGGTGCTTCGAAGGCCGAAAATATCGTCGTTGAGGTCGGACGCACCTCGACGGTGGATTTCAAATTGACCGCCGGCGGAGCGGTTGCGACCGTTGACGTCACGTCCGAAGCACCCGCAATCAACACGAGTGACAACGCAAACACGCAGAATGATGACCAGACCGCGATCAACGAGCGTCCGATCAACGGCCGCCGCTGGTCAAATTTTGCCATCCTTAGTCCGAGTGCTGTTCCTGATGGAACATTTGGCCTGATCAGCTTTCGCGGCATCTCGGGCCTGCTTAATAACAATACGATCGACGGCGGCGACAACAACCAGGCATTCTTTTCAGAAGAACGCGGCCGCACACGTATCAATTACGTGATCAGCCAATCGGCGATCCGCGAGTTTCAGATCAACACCTCGAACTACTCGGCAGAATACGGCCGTTCGGCCGGTGGCGTGACAAACGCTGTCACCAAGAGCGGAACCAACGAGTTTCACGGCGATGCGTTTTATTTCAACCGCAACAACCGTAACGGGGCCCGTAACCCGCGTGCCTTTGCCTCGACTTTCATCGGCGGCGTAAGCGGCCTTGTGGCGGCTAAACCGATCGACCTCCGCGAACAGTTTGGTGGAACGATCGGCGGGCCGATAGTTAAAGACAGATTGTTCTTCTTCTTTAGCTATGACCAACAAAAACGTAATTTCCCCGGCCTCGCTGCTTTCACGCAGGGAAACTACCTATCAACTGCCAATACTGCATGTTTAACCGGAGCGGTTGGAGCTGTAATAGCGGGTTGTACTGGCGGCGGCAAGGGCTTAACGCTCACCCAGGTCAATAATACCTTGGCGGTACTGAATTCATTTACCGGTGAAACACCGCGTAAAGGTGACCAGACTTTGTTTTTGCCAAAGGTCGACTGGCAGATCAATTCAGCCAATCTGTTCTCGATCAGCTATAACCGCCTCCGGTGGAAGTCACCAAACGGTATTCAGACCCAGGCGGTAAATAACCGTGGACGTTCGAGTTTTGGCGACGACTTTGTCGATGTTGATTCGATAAATGCACGTTTGCAGTCAAATATAACGGCCAATATTCTAAACGAGGCCCGGTTCCAATACGGACGCGATTTTGAAACCCAATTCAGCACAGCGCCTCTTCCGGGCGAACCTGCAACTTCCAGAACGGCGATCGGCGGTGTTCGGGCACCCGATATTTTTCTGACAAACGGCATCGAATTCGGCACGCCTACCTTTTTAGAGCGGCCTAAGTATCCTGATGAAAAGCGCTACCAATTTGCCGATACCATGACCTGGATCAGCGGTAACCATACAATCAAATTTGGCGGCGATATAAACTACGTCACCGATGATCTTGCTAATCTCCGCACCGAGGCGGGAGCCTACTCATACAACAATATCAACGACTTTATCATTGATTATGTTAATTGGCAGACCCCTCTCAATCCGTTAGCTACGTGTACGAATAGTGCGACGCGATTTGTGGGCCGCTGCTACACAAGCAACTACGCACAAGGTATCGGAAATCCGGGTTATTTGGTTAAGACAACGGACTATAATTTCTTCGCTCAGGACGATTGGCGTGTAAGCCCGCGTCTAACCGTAAACCTCGGCCTCCGATGGGAATACATCAAAATGCCTGCAACGACACTTGCAAGCACCAACACGACGATTATTCCCACGGACGGACGGACAATAGCTCAGGCGACCTCGACGCTGCCAAACGACAAGGATAATTTTGGGCCGCGTTTTGGTTTTGCCTATGACCTTTTTGGCGATGGTAAAACAAGCATTCGCGGTGGCTACGGCATCTATTATGGCCGTATCCAAAACTCGACCATTTACAATGCTCTGGTTAATACAGGCAATCCGGGCGGACAGGCGCAGGTATCGATCGCTCCTACTACTACGACCGGTTGTTTCCCCGCTACTGTTGGGGCCACAATCCCGTGTGCACCTGTTTTCCCGCAAGTCCTTGTTCCCTCAACGCTGACATTTGCGGCGGGTGCGATCCAGTATTTTGCGAAGAATTTTGAGGCTCCGATGATCCAGCAGTACGACCTTATTCTCGAGCATCAGTTTGCGAATAGTGTCGTAGGCTCTGTCTCATACATCGGCAGCTTTGGACGCCAATTGCCGACTTTCCTGGACTACAATCTGGCACAGACCGGAACGACGACCTACAATGTGGTCGGAGGACCGGCCGGTGGACGGACATTTACTCTGCCGCTTTACACAAGGCCGCTTCCTGCTTTTTCGCAGTTGACTCAGATCGCGAGCGATGTCAGCACCCAGTACGATGCGATCGTATTTCAGGCAAAGCGCCGCTTTACAAACGGATTGGCATGGAACGCAAGCTACACGATCGCCAAGGCGACCGATCTGAATCAAAACTCTGCAACATTTACGCAGAATAATAGCCCCTACGATGTATTTGACCGGAGTTATGACAAAGGCCCGAGCAATCTGGACGTTCGTCAAAAATTTGTAGCCAGTGCCGTTTATGCCCCAAATCCTTTCAAGGGCAGCACCCGTTCGGCATACAACTATTTGGTTAACGGCTGGTCGTTCTCGCCGATCTTTGTATATTATTCGGGCCGTGCTTATGACGGAACGGTTTCGGGAACAACCCTGAATGGTTCGAGTGGGGACAATCGATTCCCGCTTAATCCGCGAAATATCTATCGGCTGCCGAGTCTGATAAATATTGATGCAAGGCTTTCGAAACGCTTTAGGATAACTGAAACAACAAATCTCGAATTCCTGGTCGAAGGGTTTAACCTCGTTAACCGGACTCAGATTTTTGGTGTGAACAATACGTTGTACAGCAGGAGCGGAAATACGCTGACATTCAACCCGTCATTTGGCCAGGTGACAACGACTGACAGCACCTTGTATCGCGAGCGTCAGATCCAGTATTCACTCCGCTTTCAATTCTAATTATCGCTCCCGTCAGGGACATCGGGCACGCTTCTTAAAACGGAGCGTGCCTTTTTTTGCGCCCGCGTTCGTTATAAACTTCCTCCGAGTGAGGATTTTACAAATTTCATCGGCGCGCGGTTTTGGCGAAAGTGAGCGGCATCTCGTCGATCTGTGCCGTGAATTAACGCGTCGCGGTCACGACGTTTTTGTCGCGCTCCGGCCGACCAGCGAGTGGCAGCAGCGACTCGATTTTCTCCCGCCCGAAAATTTCCTGCACGTCTCGATCCGCAATTCATTCGGCATGTTTAGCTCTAAAAAGATCACCCGCTTTATTCTGAAGAATCAGATCGACATCGTTCATGCACACGCCTCCCGCGACTATCTGGCGGCAAATATCGCTTCGCGGTCGGTCAAGGGCACAAAATTTGTACTTACGCGTCATGTTGTTCGCCCGATGAAGCCCTTTCACCGCTTTGCTTTAAGGAATGTAGCGGCCGCGATAGCTGTCTCACCGGAGATTCGCAGTCAACTCGAGCGAATATTTCCGGTCGAAAAAATTCGTCTAATCCTAAACGGTATCGACCCGGGAACTGGTGACACACAATCCAAGATGGCAATGGGCGCGACCTTTCGCACGCTGCACGCGATCCCGATAGATACCGTGCTGGTCGTCACGCTAGGTGAACTCAAGGTGGCAAACGGACAGCGGGACCTCGTCCTCGCGGCGAATGAGGTCGTGAAACAATTCCCGGATGCCCGATTTGTCGTCGCAGGTATGGACCGCTCGATCGATAAAAAGTTTCGGCGCGAGCTAAAACGCCTCGTGCGCGTGCTCGGCCTGGACGAAAACTTTTTGTGGCTTGACTGGATCGACGACATTGCTCCGCTCTTCGCCGCAGCGGATTTATATATTTCACCACTACATTCCGGGGCCCTCAGCCAGACACTCATTGAGGCAATGTCTGCCGGAACGCCCGTGATCGCCACGGCTATCGATGTGGCCGGCGAGCTAATCGCGGACGAAAAAGCTCTCGTCCCGGTCAAAGATCCGATCGCGTTAGCCGAAAAAATATGTTGGCTTCTGAAGAATGCTGACGCCCGCCGCGACCTTGGCGAAAAGCTGCGGACGGATGCGAGCGAACGATTTGGTTTAGCTCAGATGGTAGATTCCACCGAGGGTTTGTATCGGGACGCTTGTACTATGTCAGAACCACTTGCGTAAGTAATTGGCCCGGCCTTCTCAATATATAATGACCAAACCCGCGAATGCTCCGCTCGCTCACGCAGACGGTTCTGACAAAATTGCCTTGCCGTAAAACAGTGAATCGGTTTATCTTATTGAGTATGCGGCAACTTATATTTATCATCCTTTTGGCTACCATTGTATCGATGAACTCCTATTCGCAAACCGCAGAAAAGTTTTCCGAACTGTGGGACAAGGAGCATATTTCGAAAATGCCGCCCTCCGATGTCCGTCACGCCGATCTAAAAAAGTATCTCGAACAATTAAAAAAACTCGGCCTCAAAGTTGATCAGGTCGGAGTTTCAAACGCCAGCCGCGAGATCTATCAGGTCGAGTGGGGCAAAGGCCCGTTAAAGGTTTTTATGTGGTCGCAAATGCACGGGGACGAACCGACCGCGACCTCGGCGCTGATCGATATGTTCGCGTCACTGCAAAAACATCGTGACAAAGACTGGGTAAAAAAGATCGCCGAGACGATCACGATCCGTGGCGTACCGATGCTAAATCCGGACGGTCAGGAAATCTATCAGCGCCGCAATCTGCAAGGAATTGATATTAACCGCGACGCGATCGATCTTAAAACGCCTGAGGCGCGGCTGCTCAAGCAGCTCCGTGACGATTGGTCGCCCGCCATCGGATTTAACCTCCACAATCAGGGAGCGCTGACGACGGTCGGGCGGTCGACAAATCAGGCCACGATCTCGTTTTTGAGTGTTTTTGGTGATGAGGCAAAGACACTTGATTTTGGCCAGGAACGCAACCGGCGGGTCACATCGGCCATGGTGCTCGCTCTGCAAAAATTTATCCCCGGCCACATCGCACGGTACAGCGACGAATGGACGCCGACCGCATTTGGCGACAATTTTTCCGCCTGGGGGACGCCGACCATCCTCATCGAGACCGGTGCGCTTTACGGCAAGGACGAGATGTACCTCCTTCGCCTGAATTTTGTTGCTTTCATGACCGCATTAGAGACGCTCGCAACAGGCAGCGAGCGCGATCAAGATACGTCACCGTATTTGACGCTGCCTGAAAATAGCTCGGGCAGCCTGGTCAATTTTATCTTTCGCAACGCCAACGTTATAAATATCGCGAGCCCAACGTCGGCAACCATCGCCGACATCTCAGCCACTACCGAACGCCGCCGGGCGAGCTTTGCCGCCCCGACCTATATTCGCAGCGTCGGTTCGTTGCCAAAACTGCGCGGGCTGGAGGAGTATGACGCAATAGGATTCAACGTCGTTCAGAGATTTGGCAAAACCGCTCCGGGCGAGCTCGCCGAATTTTTCTTTTATAAAAAAGATCGCGTTGTCGATTGGGCTCTGCCCGATTTTGACAAACAGTGTCCGCCGGATGCGATATTTTCCGGTGGTAAATGGATCAAGGGCGATAAGATAGTGCCGCGACGATAGATTTTTGTTTGTGATAACGCTACTAAAGATCAAAAATATTGCGCTGATCGACGAACTCGCTATCGAATTTGGTGAGGGGCTAAATCTTTTGACGGGCGAAACCGGCTCCGGAAAATCGATCATCGTTGATAGCCTTGGCGCCCTGACGGGCGAACGCGTGTCGAGTGATCTCATAAAAGAAGGCTCACCATCGGCGGTTATTGAGGGTTTGTTTTCAGTTTCGGTTGGTGACGACCTCCGCTCGATCTTTGACGAAAGCGGTATTGAGCACGAGGCGTCGGGCGACAACGATGTGATCGTCCGGCGGGAGCTTTCGGCTGCGGGCAAGAATCGCGTTTTTATAAACGGACAGCTTATTACCCAAGGACTGTTAAAGCGGATCGGCTCGTTTTTGGTCGATATTCACGGCCAGGGTGAGCAAGCCGCTCTTTATGATGTTGAAACGCATATCGGCATGCTTGACGAATTTGCAGGTGTCGATGAGCAAAAAATCAAGGTCGCCGATGAATTTCGTGCCTGGTCCGCCGTCAAAAGCGAGCTTGCCTCGCTAGAAAAAGACACAGCCGAAAAGCTGCAGCTATTAGATATCCTGCGATTTCAGGTAAATGAGATAAAAGCCGCGGATATCAGGTCGGGCGAGGATGCCGAGCTTGAAGAAGAAAAACTGCGTCTGAATAATGTCGAGAAATTGACCTCGCTGAGCGGCGATGCGTTTGCTTTGCTCTACGATAATTCCGAATCGACCGCCGCGACACTCGAAAAGGCCCAGAGAAAGGTGGACGAGCTTTCGGAATTTGAATCGCAGTTTCGCGATTATGCCGATAGCATCAAGTCGGCTCGCGCCGTGATCGAAGATCTTGCGATCGCCGTGCGCGATTATCGCGGCCATCTCGAATTTTCACCCGAGCGTCTCGACGAGATCGAGAACCGCCTGGCCGAGATCACACGCCTCAAGCGGAAATACGGCGATTCGATCGACGCCGTTCTTGAGCATCTCTCGACAAGCAACGAGCGTCTGCAGAACATCGAAACCGCCGAGTTTCGTGAAGAAGAGTTAAAGAAACTGCTTGCCGATTTGGGCTCTGCGTATCTTAAAGCCGCAACCGATCTTCATAACAAACGCAAAACAGCGGCGGAGAAATTTGCAAAACAGGTCGAACAAAACCTTCAGGCTGTCGCTTTAGAAAAGGCGAGGCTTGAAGTTAGGATCGCTGCGGATGCGGCAGACGAGAGGTCATATACTGTAAACGGTTTTGACCGGGCCGAGTTTTATTTTTCCGCAAACCCGGGCGAGTCGCCAAAACCGCTTGCCAAGGTTGCTTCCGGCGGCGAAGCCTCACGGTTGATGCTGATCTTGAAGACCACTGTAAAAGCAGCCGGGCCGCAAAAAACAGTAGTATTTGACGAGATCGATGTCGGTATCGGCGGCCGCGTGGCGGAGGCTGTAGGGCGAAAACTAAAGGATCTTGCTAATACGCAGCAAGTTCTGTGCGTCACGCACCAGCCGCAGATCGCGTCTTTGGCGGATAGGCATTTCGTCGTCGAAAAGGCTTTGTCAGGCAGTCGAACGACGGTCAGCGTCCGTCAATTATCCGCCGCCGAACGGGTCGAGGAGATCGCGCGTATGCTCGCCGGCGAACAGATAACCGATGCCGCCCGTGAAAATGCCCGCTCGATGCTGGCCGGACGGTAAATTGAACCGCTGAGACGCGCAGGCGCAGAGAATAAAGAAGCGGTTTTTACCACAGATTGACACGGATAAAAAGGGATACGAGTAAGAGAAAATACATTTTTGCGACTAATAGATTTTATCCGTGTTCATCTGTGTCAATCGGCGGCTAAAACTCTTCCTTTGCGTCTTGGCAACTTTGCGGCTTTGCGTTACAAATTCTTATGCCTTCCGAAATTTTAGCCCACGTGATTCGCGGTGAGACGATCGAGTCGATCCATCGCGGACATATCTTCATCGTTGATGGCGAAGGGAACACCGTCGCTTCGGTTGGTGATCCATCGACCGTGACCTATTTTCGCTCGGCGTCAAAGCCGTTTCAGTCGATGCCGTTGATCACGAGCGGGGCCGCTGACGCATTCGGGTTTACCGACGACGAGATCGCGATGGCCGTCGCGTCGCATTCGGGCGAGAAGATGCATGTCGATCGCGTCGCGAAAATGCTCGAAAAGATCAGCCTAACCGAAAGCGATCTACGATGCGGGGCACACGCGCCTTTCTACACCAAGGAAGCCGAACGCATGATCCGCGAAGGCGAAACGCCGACACAGCTTCACAATAATTGCAGCGGCAAACACGCCGCAATGCTCGCCCTTGCAAAACATATCGGAGCGGATATCGGCAGTTACGACCTGCCCGAAAGTCGCGTTCAAAAACGCATCCTGCGATGCGTATCCGACTTTACCAGTGTCGCTGAAAACGATATCGCGATCGGCATCGACGGCTGCTGTGTTCCAAACTTTGCGGTGTCGATAGCGGCAATGGCAAAGAGCTTTGCGAATCTCGTCTTCCCGCTCAATTTCCATCCGGCAGTTCAGGAAGCAGCCTCACGCATCACCCACGCAATGATGCGGCACCCCGAACTCATCGGCGGTACCGAACGCCTCGACACAATGCTAATGCAAGCGGCACCCGGCAAGATCATTTCAAAGGTCGGCGCCGACGGCGTCTGGCTCTGCGGCATTCTCCCCAGCGAAAAATACCCAAACGGCCTCGGCATCGCCCTCAAAGTCGAGGACGGCGACGACCATCGTGGACGGCCGGTAATAGCCGTCGATATATTGCGGCAGTTAGGAATCTTAGGTGCGGACGATCTAACCGATCTAACGGCGTCGATGATAAAGAACCGTCGTGGTGAGATTGTTGGGAGGATTGAGGCCCACCAATCATTCTTGGCCGACGTAAACATTACTTGACTTAAGTCTCAAAATGTTGCATAAGTGAAACACTAAAGTTGCTTCAGCCCATTTTTGGTGATATGACAAATCCAAAAGATCCATCTCTATTTGATCAAAGCTCAGAAATTATTGTGGGAGCACTTGCTGATACCGACATAGAGAGAGAGGTAGCAGCGGGCAAATTAATATCGAAAGACACTTTTGTAAAATCCTCACTCGATGCCTCAAGTTACGATATTAGTGTCGGCAAGCTGGGTATTCTTGGCGGTGATGGTCGGGAAATTGATCTCACGAAAGAGTCCCTTGAATTGGGTCCGGGCGCGTTCGGAGGAATCATTTCATATGAGAAACTTGTGATTCCAAACAATATTCATGGCCGTATTGGCTCAAAAAGGGCGATGGCGTATGACGGAGTAATCCTGTTGACAGGATCCACTGTGGATCCAGGTTATACGGGGCATTTGGTATTTGGACTATACAATGCCTCGCAGCGACGGGTTGTCATTCGCTCTAAGCGAAAAATCTGTAACATCGTATTTGAACGTCTCGTGCATCCGGCAGAGAAAGGGGCCTCCAGCGATCCCGACTTGGAAAAGGGTGAATTCCCAAGTTTGTTCGTCGATAAGCTAACCAACATGGAAGTCCTTCCATGGATGCAAATTAGCGAAAGAGTAAAACAAATAGAAGCAATGACGAGCGACATTCTAGACCTTAAGGCTCGTTATGAAGATGTGTTGCAACCAATTCGGGATCTTACGAATAATGTCAAGTCGCTCACAGATGACGTAAATCAAAATGGTCGTCAAATTACGGAACTAACAGCAAATATTAATAAGCTGGTTGGTCAAGTTGATGTGGTCAAAAAAGGTACGGAAGATGTGCAAGCAACCTCCAAGAAACAAGGAGACGACATTACAAATTTGCAGGTTTCTGTCGGTCGGTACGGGCTTCTCGTCTATATTTTTTGGGGAATTCTATTACTGATTATTGGGGCATTGCTAGCTGTTTACCTACCTAAACTTTTATCAAGTCCTCCGCCTACACCCTGAGTTAGGTGTCCTTTATCGAATTACTCCGAAAAAACCGGTCCAGCCACAGATTCGTCAATTTTTCCTGAATGCTGTTCGCACGCAGCCGCTCGTTCAGGTTTTTGAAATCAACGAAGTCGAGATGCTGGTCCTGGTTAAAGCAGGAGAAGACGAAGAATTCTTCGCCAGTGTGCGGGTTGACATGACGCTGTAGGCATTGGGCACACACCTCTTTCATCATGCACTGCATCGGTGAATTTATGGAGCCGATCGCTGTGTGGTTTTCGTTGAGAAATGGTTTGAGTGTTGTGTGACGAGCCTCGCGGACGCCGTTCATCATACGGTCCGAACCGATGGCGATGATGCGGTCAACGTCTTTCAGATCAACGGCTTGGTTGCCGAGACGGCCCTCGGCATAGGCGATCATCGCCTGGACGATATTGCCGCGAAAATGCGCATCCTGCGGCCTCTGCGGAACGATCTCGTCGCCAAAATCCGTCGCCCAGACGACCTCGTCGGTGGCGTTCTCGATCTCCTCGCGTTTGAAAAGGTCGGCACCGTCCTTATAACCGGCAAAATAGATGACCTTGTTGTTTTTGGCTCGCAAGGCTCGTGCGATCGAGAAAAGAACGGCGTTACCAAGACCGCCGCCGGCAAGCAGAACGGTTTCGTTTTCGGTGATCTCAGTCGGCGTTCCCGTCGGGCCCATGACGAGAACTTCCTCGCCTTCCTTGAGCAGTGAGCAAAGCCTTGACGACGTTCCCATTTCGAGGACGATCATCGACAGCAGGCCTTTTTTCTCATCGACCCACGCCCCTGTGAGAGCTAAACCTTCCATCATCAGACGCTTTCCGTCAACGAACGGTGCAGTCGTTTCAAAATTTTGCAGACGATAAAATTGACCCGGCTCGAATTTTCGCGCCTGCAGCGGAGCCTTGACTATCACATCAACGATCGTCGGCGTCAGACGGTCGACCTTTACGACATAGGCCCGAAGCTGCTCGTCTAGCGCCGCTTCTAATTTGTCAAAGATCGAATCGCGGGCTTCAGCCCGTTCTGCATCGCGTTGAGACAAGCTAAAGCTTGCACTCTGAATTTCATCGGCGAATATCTCGACGACTTTTTCGTAACCTTGCTTGGCCGAAGCCATTGCTTTGACGACATTTCCCGCATAAGTCGGATGGTTGTCACCGTAATAGCTGATGAACTTGCCTTCGTGCTCGTAAGAGGTGAAAAATCCGGCTTCGCCCTTTGGCGTTTCCACGAGGTGCTGCTTGCCGTCCCGCCCGCGCTCAACCTTGTGTGGCTGAAAGAATTGCTTCCATTCGTCCATTTTGAAGGTGCCCGGTTTTTCCTTTTCGTATATGACATTCGGCGACGTGCCTGCCGCGACGCAGACGGTGTGGGCCGGAAACTCGTGCATTTCGCCTGTTTTCTCAAACTTTCCCGTCTCGGCGATATATTCGAGCCGCTCAAAAATAAGAGCCTTGACGGCGCTATATTCGTCCGGGACGGCTTCCACGGGATTCATACACTCGACAAAATCGATGCCTTCCTCAAGCGCTTTTTGGACTTCTTCGTGATTGAGGCGATAGGCTGGTGAATCCTGCAAGCGTTTGCGATAGATCAAGGACACGCCGCCCCAGCCGCGTACGAGCGGGACGAAATTCGGCTCTTCGCCAACGGCGGCAGCACGAGCACGTTCGGCGCGGATCTCTCTACCATGTTCGAGAAATTCTTGAAGTACGCGAATCTCTTCTTCATTGAAGTGTTCGACGACCTTTTCCTCGCCAAATTCAGCGATGATCTGCTCGTATTTGGCAAGCATTTTTTCGACTTGAACGGGATAATATGCGAACAATTCCGTCGCCGTATCTATACCGGTAAGGCCCCCGCCGATCACAACGGCCGGCAGTCTCACTTGCAGATTCGAAAGCGTATCTTTCTTAAACGCACCAGTTAGCTGCAACGCCATGAGGAAATCTGATGCCTGGCGGATGCCGCGAATGAGGTTGTTCTTCATCGGGACGATCGTCGGGCGTCCGGCTCCGGTCGCGATGGCGATGTGGTCAAAGCCAAAATCCCATGCGTCCTCAATGGTCAGCGTACCGCCAAAACGAATGCCGCCGTAGGGGCGAAAACGCTTTCGCCGCGTCAGCATCAATTGGATCATCGTCAGAAAATTTTTGTCCCAACGCACCGTGATGCCGTATTCCGAAACACCGCCAAAGCCGGACAGAATTCGTTCGTCAAGCTGTTCGGTGATCTCATTTATATGCTTTATCGGTTTCGGACATGATTTTCCATGATTCCCTGTCCAGTCGGTCGGCAAGGGTTCGATCTTGAGACCGTCGATGCCGATGACTCCAAAGCCTTCGTTTAGCAGGTAATGAGCGAGCGTATAACCGGCCGGGCCGAGACCGACGACCAATATGTTTTTGCCGTTATAGGGCAGAGTATATGGACGCTTTGCATTCAGCGGATTCCAACGTGTGAGCAGGCTGTAGATCTCAAAACCGTAGGGCAGATTCAGCACATCGGTCAGCGATGCAGTCTCCGCGAGCGGGATATTTACGGGCTCCTGTTTTTGAAAAATGCAGCCTTTCATGCAATCGTTGCAAATGCGGTGGCCGGTGCCGGCACACATTGGATTATCGATCGCAACGAGCGCGAGTGAGCCGATCGGATCGCCCTGCTTTTTGAGCAGATGCATCTCGGAGATCTTTTCGTCGAGCGGGCAGCCTTCGGTCTTGATGCCAAGCGGGTTACGCTTCGGGATGCCGTCTTTTTCATGCAAACCCGTCGAACACGAATCTTTTTCCCGTTCGTGACAAATAAGGCAATAATCTATTTCAAAAAGCGAGTCCCGCATTGTGCCTCGGTCATCCGTCAACTTAAACCCGTCGCGGCGGCGTAGTTCAGCCTCGGCTCCGCGCATGATATTGGGCGTCTCTGGTTCGGGATGAATGAGATGAACAAGATTTTGGTAATCGAGCGGGTGTGGAACTTTGAACGAATGCCACTTCTTAGATTTGTTATGAAAAGCGGCAGCCGACCAAGCCTCCGCTAGGTGAAGTGCGGCGGTGATCGTTAACAAACTGCCGGTCGTATCCTCAGCGACAACATAGTCCGAAAAAAGTTTGCCAAAGGCCGAATCTTTTAGCTTTTCATAAGCTGCGGTAACCTTTGCGACAGTCTGCTCGATGGTCGGAGAAACGGCGTCTCCCTTACCGAGAGATTCTTCCGCCTCGAGTAGCCGACATGTCATCTCGGCGATAGAAAGCTCTTCGTCATGCACAAGCGTATCGTCAAAAGCCTCGTTGCGAAGCTCCGTCAAAGCCCGCCACAATTCGCCTTCATTGAGCTCGGATACCAGTTCGGGTTTATATTTCTTAGCCGCACGTCGTTGGACAAAAAACTTATATTTCCACACCGAATTTTGTACGGTAATGTCGCGTTCGAGGTTTGTACGTTCACGTGTGATCTTGAACAAACGGGCGATAAAGTCAGACAAATAAGGAGCAGCATCGGTTAAGATCTTTGATTCGACACGTTTTTCAAAACCCGATCCGCGGGCCGTGATATATTTGGCAAGTGCATCGTGTAGCAGCGGTTCGTGCTTCGCGACATCCGCGTAAAATTTCTCGGCTAGCTCTCTGAGCTTGTCAGCATCAAAAAGATCTGAAAATTTGAATCCTTCGATTCCCAGTTCAATATCGTGCCCGATTTCGGAAACTTGAGTCATGTGTTTCTAGTACCCGATAATTAGCCCGCCGGGTAAACTTAAAATATATCATTCGCCGACCGCGCCGGACAATGGCACCAGCTCCGGCCCGCCGCTCAAGCTTACTCCTTCAACATGGTAGAATGTAAAATATTAATGAAAGGCGGCCTGAATATGTTATAAAAGAAGTTTCTATCGCATAGGCAGAAGCCGGCAAGGGAAAGGATTTACTAAGCAGTATGGAAAACGATCAGAGGCTGACACCTCTACCGGTCACAAAGGATTTACAAGCGGCCCAAAACGATTATAACGCGGGATACTCGTCCGTTTATGACGAGGCTTTAGATGGCAAGCGCTCCATCAAGCAGTATTTCAATATCGTTTATAAAAGGCTGCCGATCATCGTCGCGATCACCATCCTGGCTACGGCTGCAGTCGCCTTTTATTCATATCGGCAGCCGTCTATCTATCAGGCCGCAACGTCTCTGATAATCGAGCCGCGGAGGGCTCCTCAAACCCAGAAAGAGGCGATCAATATCAATTTCGGCGACGATCAGAAATATTATAATACCCAGCTCCAGCTGCTAAAGAATCAGGGGCTGATGAAACACGTTGTTATCTCGCTCGGGCTGCAACGTGACGCAACGCTTATGGGGGACCAAAGCCGCGGGATTTTTGCTAGTGTCCGCTCGCTGTTTCTAGGAACTAAAAAGACTGAGGAGACTAATAACTCCTTGCCGGTGGTGAGCGACGCACCGGGCACATCGGAAACAGCGGCGGAGGCTCAGCTAACACCGGAAGAGAAGACGCGCGCCGAGGCGTACGCAGCATCGTTGGTAGGCGGCCTTGCCGTAGAGCAGGTTGAGCGGACAAATATCGTTAACATCACGATCGACAACCCAAATCCGTCACTCGCCGCGCAGGTCGCTGATAAGGTGGCTGAGCTCTTTATCAAAGAAAACTCCGAGCGTGAGACGGCGGGGACCCAGCAAGCCTACGAAGACCTGCGAAAATCGATCGAAGACCTAAAGGGGACAATCTCAAAACAGGAAAACGATCTGATCGATGAGATGCGAGCGAGTGATCTGCCGCTGGGTGACAAGGGCGGCGAGCTGCGGGCGGACAATCTTAAAACTCTGCAGTCGCAAAAAAATGCGGCCGAGCTCGATGCCGAGAAACTCCAGGCGTTATACTCCGCGGCCCTCAGCGCTAGTCAGCAGGGAGATATCCTCTCAGTGGTGGGCGACAACAAAGCCATTCAGGACGCCCGGAGTCAGAATCTGGTACGTCAGGCCGATCTGGAAAAACGGATTGAGAATATCGACCGAAAGATCAATGAAGCTCAGGAAAAAAGGCAGACGCTGCTCGTAAAATACACCGATCAATACAAAGAGGTCGTCCAGATAGATGCTCAGATCAAGGAACTAGAGTCCCAAAAGGTACGCATTAATCGTGAAGTCTCGGAAAAGATCAAATCTGAGGGGTCAAAACTCGAATCAAATGCGGAGCGGGAAGTGCTGGCTAGTCTGCGGTCGCAGCTTGGGGCGGCTCAGCAAAGAAAGGCCCGCGCAGATGCTGCATTTTATCAGGCCGCAGGAAAGGCCAATGTCGAGGGTGTAGCCGAAACGCGACTCACAACGCTAAACAACGAGATCAAATCCAATCACGGACTTTTGGACACTTACACGCAACGGCAAAAAGAACAGGAATTAGCACTATCTACGGGTCGTCCTGACAATATCAAGATCCAAAACAAAGCGGTGACACCGACTACCCCGATCGGACCGCAACGGACACGAAATATATTTATTGCATTTCTTCTCTCCCTGGCTGCCGGAGTAGGCCTCGCATTTCTTTTGGATTATCTTGACGACTCGGTGCGAACATCCGATGACGTCAGCCGTCATCTTGGCCTGCCGACCCTTGCGTTGATACCCCATTACCTGAATTCCGATAAACGCAGATTGCTGCCTAGTGGCGTAGCCCGAAACGGAAATGGTGCTTCGACAGCACTGATCACGATGGACGACCGCAATTCGCCAATGGCCGAGGCCTACCGCCATTTGCGCACATCGCTGCTCTTTTCGTCCGCCGGAAAACCACCGCAAACGATCCTGATCACGTCTTCACAACCGTCTGAAGGCAAGACGACGACCGCCGTCAATACAGCGATCACGCTTGCACAGTCGGACGTTGACGTCGTTATTATCGACTGCGATCTCCGCCGCCCGCGGCTTCACAGCCATTTTGGTTTAGAGAATAATCAAGGGCTGACAAATTATCTTTCAGGTGACAAAAATACGGATAATCTGATGCGCCCCTGCCCTGATCTGCCCCGCCTTAAGATAATTACCAGCGGCCCGATCCCGCCGAACCCGGCCGAGTTATTAAGCTCGAACGAGATGCGCAATCTGCTCCAATTTCTCTCGGGCAAATTCAAACACGTAATTATCGATTCGCCGCCGGCGATATCTTTTACGGACGCCTCGATACTCGCGACGCTTGTTGACGGCGTCGTCCTGGTAGCCATGGCGAATAAGAGCTCGATCCATCTGATGCGGCAATTCAAACAGCGCGTAAGTGCCATCGGAGCCCGCATCTACGGCGTCGTACTCAATGGTATTAAGGCCGGCTCAATGGAGTATGATTATTACGGTTCGGGTTACTACAAATATTATTCGCAGTCAGACGATGATGAGACGCCCCTGATGGAAGAGCAGGAAAAGGCCGAAAGTACTAACGCTTAGCCTTGACTCATCTCTCGCTGTCTCTCATTTGCTTTAGCACGGCATCGGCATAGTGCTTTGGCGAATTGATATTTTTTAGGACAGCCTTGCCGTCCTCTTCGCTGGCGTTATCGATCACCAGATCTCCAAAGCCCAAGATCCGCTGCACGACTGTTGTCGATACCGTTACATCTTGAATACGCCGAATCGGCATATTACGCGTCGTTCGCGAAATAAATCCGGAGTCGATCTCCAGTTTTGAATCCGTCAGCGTGTACCGCACCATCTTTTGTTTGAAATGGTAAAAAGCTGGTATCAGGAATAACATCAAACCCAATAAAATAGCTATCCAGACAGAGATTATGGTTGGCAAAAAGACGCTAACGAGCGCCACCAGCAGCAAGGCTCCGACGGCCGCCAATGCATAGCCGGCCTTTACAAACATCAAGGTCGGGCTGATCGAGAATATCTCCGCTTCCGGTTCATCTTTCAACGCTCGAACCGCGACCCGCGTTTCCGTTTCAATGTCAGTTTCGGCTCCGCATTTACGGCAAAATTTTGCTGATTCAGAATTGTCTGCACCGCATTTTTCACAATACATATTTCTTACCTTTTGCCCGATCCCGGCTGGTAAAATTATAGCCTGTTCGCAGCAAATATTCGCAACCCTCCAGCAGCTAAGGATTGACCCCCTATGTATTAAGCATCAGCCTTCAAAAACTATGGAAATTGTTAGAAAATTTAGGGTATTCTATAAATTGGCATTCGACTCGCGCGATTAATGGCCGGCCTATGAATAATTTAGTAACAGTTCGGCGCAATATTAAACCGGCCCTCGTATTTTTGAGCGGGGAGTTGATCGCTGTTCCGATACCGCTCGAACGCGAAGAGGTCATTATGGGACGCGCGCTCGAGGCCGATGTTCGCGTCAATGATACCCAAGTCTCTCGTCAGCATGCCAAGGTCACGGCCGAGAGGGACGAGGCCACAAATCAAGTCGAATACATCCTGACCGATCTCGATTCGCGAAACGGCACCTTTCTAAACGGCCGCCGCGTCCGCCGCGAAGTGCTCGAAAATGGAGATAAGATCACGGTCGGCGAGACGATCTTAAGGTTTGACCTGCTCGATGAGATCGACCGCGAATATCAGCGGCAGATCCACCGCCTGATCTCTCACGATGATCTTACGGGGTTGCTCTCGAGCCGCTCATTTTTCTCGGAGCTTCGCCGCGAAGCCGGACGAGCGGCGGCCGAGGAGCGGCCTTTTTGCGTGCTAATGATGGATGGCGACAATTTTAAGAGCGTCAACGACCATTACGGGCATCTTACCGGCAGCAAGACGATCGAGGAGATCGGATTTTCAATAATGACCAATCTTCGCAGCGGCGACGCGGCAGCCCGTTTTGGGGGTGATGAATTTGCGGCTTTTTTGCTTGACGCGGACCTCGCGCAGGCATTGGTTGCCGCCGAACGAATACGTGCGAGCGTCGCCGGCTATCAGTTCAGCGTCGTCCGCCCCGGCAAGACCAAGGAAACGCATAATATTACGGTTAGCATTGGCATCTCGGCCTTTCCTGATGATTCGTCCGATCCGATCGAGCTTGTCGAAATGGCCGATTCCGCACTTTACCGGGCCAAACACGAAGGACGCAACCGGGTAGCTGCCTATAGCGAGATTCCGGGTGATATCGGCGATGGTGTCTTACCGCCCCGACGCTTATAAAAATTGCAACATTTGTGCCCCCGTGGACGTGAAAGACATGCGTTTTCTTTCGTGTTAAGATTTGTCGTGTCGCTCGAGTTTTCTGAAGGATTGCTGATTTTAAGGTGATAACTAAGCTAAACCTCTCTACTAACCCCTTTCGCAACAGGGTTTTACCATACCTAATCGGCGGACTGCTGCTCGTGATCGGTGCCGTGATCGGTATATTTTGCTTCGCCCGTCTAAACGAGAACAAAAAGCAAAATGACCTGCTGGCAACCGCCATTCAGGAACGTCAGATAGAAATACAGCGGCTAAAAGGTGAGGGTGAAAAGGTGCAGCAGCTTTTGTCGCCACAGCAAAAAGCATTGCTCTCCGCCTCACATAAACTCGTCGCAAATAAGACATTTGGCTGGTCGAGGCTCTTCTCCGATCTCGAATCCGTCTTACCGGGCAGCGTTAGTGCATCGCGGATCGCGGTCGATAATATTTTTCAGGATGGCGACCGGGTCAAGGCTGAACTTGAGCTCGGCGTTATCAGCCGTGATTATCCCGCAGTTATGGCGATGATCGAGAATATGAATAATTCCGGCCTGTTTCGAGCCGAGCTGCGAGGCCAGGATCTGCAAAAAAATGAGCGTATAACATTTTCGGAATATACGTTTCACGTTGTCTACTCACCGGGCTACGGATACTCGAATGCTCAGCAGGCTGATGTGGCCCAAATTCAGCCGGGAGGCCAACGGTAATGCAGGATCAGGATCAGATTCCAACCGAGGTCTTGAGTGATACGGAAGCCGGCATCGTTATGGCCGATTCGGCCCCAACGCGGCCCAATCGTCCGCGAAAGGTATATGCCGGAATGTGGGGCCCGCTAGAGGTTGCGGCTGTCTCGATCGGCGCCCTGTCGATCATTGCGGCATCGCTGATCTATTTCTTTTTGGTGCTCCCGTCCGATGGCGCGCTTGCAAAAAACAAGTCTGAGGCCAGTCGGCTCGAAGCCGAGCTTATCTCTGCAAAATCAAAGTACGGTGAGATCACAAGCACTGAGACTCAGGTCGTCAAACTTTTAGGAAGCGTCGACGATTTTCAAACGCGATTTCTACCGGTTTTAGCGACCGGGCAATCGGCACTCTACCAACGGCTGAATGGTTTGATCGGAGCATACGGCCTCGTCAACACGACCGGGCCGGATTACGCTCCGCTCGAGGCCAATATTTCCAGCACTGGTCAGCAAACAGACGAAGAACGCGGCCGGGCAAAATTTCGCAGCTTGTTTCCGGGCGTTTACGTTACGGTGACGGTCGAGGGGCCCTATCAAAATCTTCGCCGCTTTATTCGCGATATCGAAACGGGTCGCGAATTTATTGTTATTAGCTCGGTCGAACTCGCACCGTCAGATAGTGAGAAACAAAGGGACCGGCCTAATCCAAGTGCTAACCCGGCGAGCCTTAATCCGGTGCCCGGCGGTCCGGTGGGATTTAATCAGCCTGCGGTCCAAAACCCGGCAGTGCAGCGGCAACGAGGCAAAACTCACGGCGAGGTAGTAAGCCTCCATATTGAAATGGCGGCCTATTTCCGGCGGCCCGACTTTGCACCAATGGTGCCGTTCTCGGGGCAATAGTTAAGAAAAATGGCCCTTTTTGAAGGTAAATCAACGACCGAAAGAAACAAGATGATCGCCGCGGCGGTGCTGGGTCTTGTCGCTCTTATCGCCCTGTACCTCGCTTTTGGCCGCACTTTGTTCGGCACTAGTACGGCGACATCAGCAAAGGGTTCACCGACGCCGAAAGCAAGCGTCTCACCCGGAGCGATCCGTGACGACCGGCCGCTTCCGACATTAAACGAGCAGGATTTTGTTTACCAAACCACACCGGTTGATTATCGTCCCGGTAATTCGTATGCACCCGATCCGGGCCGCAATATTTTTGCATTTTATGAGCCCCCTCCGCCGACGCCGTACAGCCCGACTCCGATACCTCTAATAACGCCAAAGCCCGCAACGCCGGAGCCGACACCTCCGATAATTATCACGCTTGTAAACCCCCAGGCGATCTATGCCGGCTCGCCCGGCTTTCGGTTAGAGGTAAGCGGAGAACGATTTACGGCTGACTCGCATATTTACTTTAACCAGAGCGAGCTGCCGACCATTTTTATCAACGAACAAAAACTCGTTGCCGACATACCTCCGAATTTGATCGCTCAAGAGGGGCCTCGACAGATCATTGTTCAGACACCTGACGGCAGGGCATACTCAAATCAGATGATGTGGACCGTCCAGGCGCCGCCCCGTCCGGCATACCAATATATCGGCATGATAGGACGAAAGCGGTATAATAACGACACTGCGTACTTCAACGAAAATGGGAAACCGACCCCGTTTGGAGCAAGACTTAACGACGTTGTCGGCGGACGCTTTCGCTTGGTAGATATTTCCGCCGTCGAGGTTGTCTTCGAGGATGTAAACCTCGGCTTTAGACATCGCGTACCAATAACCAAGGCATTGGCCGCCAGCGGCCAACCCGGACGTCCCGGTTTCCCGAATGACAGCGGATTTTCGCCGTATGACCCAGGCAATATTCCGAGGGGTGATTTACCCGGCATACCCGGCAATGTACCGCGCTACGTCCCGCCGCAGCCGCAACCAAAGAAGACACCCGATAAAAACGAAGATGTGGACGATAATGACGACGGAGACGGCGGTGGCGGCTATTAGACGCAAATCCGAGCGAGGGATGACGCTGTTCGCCGTAATGGCGATCATGGCGGTTTTCGCCGTGGCCCTGCTCGCAGTCGCGCCTACCGTTCAACAAGAGGTGCAGCGTGAAAAAGAGCTCGAGGCCATCCGCCGCGGCGAGGAGATCGCCGAAGCGATCCGCCAGTACGTCGAGTTTTATGGCGGGACAAAGCTGCCCAATTCGATGGACGACTTGCTCGAGGGCCTGCCGCAGGGAACAAAAAAACGCCAGATCCTGAGAGCCTCGGCGGCAATCGATCCGCTGAGTGAGGATGGTCACTGGGGGCTCGTAAAAGCCGACGTGCAAACGCTCGGGGCGTTTGCTAAACGCTTGCAGGAATATAACGGCGGTATTTTACCCGCCAATACCAGCCAGATCTTTGACCGTTACAGCCTTGTGATAGTAAATTCGCTGAATACGGGTTCGGCAGCCGACACCCAGGAGGCTGACGACACTGTCGACATCGCGACAGACAATACGCCTTTTATTGGCGTCGCCAGCCAAAGCAAAAACCGATCCGTGATCGCCTATTACGGCATCGAAAATCATTCAAAATGGGTCTTTACGCCATTATTTCGCGGAGCCGGTCGCAACAATTTTGTCCCAACGCGGCAGCCGCGTGTAAATACTCCCGAATTATAACCCGCCGTTTATTTCGTATAATCAAAAACAATATTGCAAAATGCCTTGATGCCCACGTCGAGGCGGCTGTCGTCGATGTAAAAGTCGGGCGTGTGGTGGGCGGCGGTTGTTTTAACATCTTTGCCCTTTGGCATTCCGCCGACAAAGAAAAAAAACGCCGGAGCCTTTGCACCATAAAAAGCAAAGTCCTCTGCACCGGTGACCCATTCGGTTTCGAAAACGTTGTCGTTCCCCGCCGCTTTTGCGAGCGAAGGCAACATCTTCTTGACAAGTTCGGGGGTGTTGTATGTGACAGGCGTTCTCTTATCGATGGAGACCTCAGCTGTGGCTCCCATGCTTTCGGCGATCTTAGTCGCAGTTAAGCGGATCTTTTCGTGAACCTCATTTTGCATTGCCGTGTCGAGCGTGCGGATCGTACCTGACATAGTCATTTCTTCGGGGATAATATTCTCGCGCACACCGCCGTTGATCTTGCCGACGGTGATGACCACAGGAGCTTTTGTGAGTTCCGATTCGCGGGCGACGATCATTTGAAGACCCGTGTAGATCTGTGTGGAAACGGCGATCGGGTCGATCCCCAACCAAGGGTAAGCTCCGTGTGTCTGCTTACCCTTGACCTTGATCGTGAACCAGTCGCTAGCCGCCATTTCGGCACCCGATTTATATTTGATCTGGCCGATCTCGGTCTGAGCATTGATGTGAATACCGAAAACGGCATCGATCTTTGGATTATCCATCACCCCTTCTTTGACCATGTCAGACGCTCCGCCTGTCTCTCCGACGGGAGCGCCCTCCTCAGCCGGTTGAAAGATAAACACGACCGTTCCCTTGATCTTGTCCTTCATTCCCGCAAGCACGCTGGCCGTGCCAAGGAGCATCGCTATATGCGTATCGTGCCCGCAGGCGTGCATTACGCCGACGGACTGGCCGTTATACTCCGCTTTCTCCAAGGACTTAAACGGAATATCAACCCGCTCGGTGACGGGCAGAGCGTCCATGTCAGCCCTGAGGCCAACAACCGGCCCCGGCAATGCTCCCTTCAAAATACCGACGACGCCCGTTTTGGCGATCCCCGTTTTTACCTCAATTCCAAGCTTTCGCAGTTGCTCGGCAACGAGCTTGGATGTATTAAATTCCCTATTCGAAAGCTCGGGATGCTGGTGGATAAACCGCCGCCACTCGATGACCTGCGGCATGATCTTTGCCGTTGCGGCGTTAATTTCGGCACTCATATCGACCGCGAAAGCAGAATTGCAAACGCAGAATACAGCAATAAAGGCAACAATAACTCTTTTCATTAGAGATCTCCTGTGAAAATAGAATGCTTGTAATTTTAACGCGAGTTTACCTTAATTCAAGTGAAATCGGTTACGGTAATAAGAAATATTAGCGTCGTCTCGCTCTATCAATGCTATATTCGCCTGAGGAGAGTCAAAAAAATGTTTTGGAATTATTACGTTCTTCTTGTGTTTGCTCCGCTGCTGGTCCTGATCGGCATTTTGGGATTTATTATCCCCAAGGATAAAGGCCTGACAAGCGGTGCTCCGGCATATAACATCTTTCATATTGTTTTTGGCGTGATCGGGATCGCGATAGTCTATTCACATCATGACCTGAGTATACGGACTTTCAATATCGGATTTGGTCTGATCGATCTTTACCAGGCGGCGGCGAGTTTTCTACACTGGTTTCCGGAAAAGCAGTTTCAATGGAAACGCGCGGACGACGTGTTGCATATCGTCATTGGAGCGGGTCTCGTTTTGGTTGGATTCTTTGGCAGTTGATCAGCGTCTGATCTCGGGCGACTCGTATTCCAGTATTTTGTATAACTCCTTTGCATCGCTGTCTGCGAGGTCCTTTCTGACGAGCAGCATTAGGTCCACTCCCGGCCGCAGCGGCCATACATCGACAAATTTATAGTGCGCCGAATACTTTTGAATTACGGCGCCATCCTGATCATTCTTTTTCGCAACGATCATCTCGGACGTATTTGCATCGACCAACTGTCCGTGAAAATTGGCATGGCCATATTCGTTTAGGTACCATGTCATCGGCCAATAATCGGGCGAGACTATCTCAATGGTCGCATCCTTTCCCTTGCCGCTTTTGCCGGCATAATATTCGATCTTGGCGACCAGGCCGAGCAACGGTCGTTTTGTGTGGGCATATACATAACCCATTTCTTCGTCATCGTAGCGGACAAAATTAAGATCGTATGTTTGATATCCGAGCAGAACCGTCGCAAAAGCCGCAAGAACAATACCTGAAATTTTGGACGCGAGATTTTTGCTGGCAACAAGTTCGTTAATACCGTAACCCGCAATGATACACATCGGAAGATAAAAGCTAAGCGCGAGCCACGGCGTCTTATACGGAATGATCATATACGCAGCAAAAAGCCCGAATGCCCAAAAAGCCGTAAATATTGCAAAGCGATGTTTTACCCTGAGCAGAGCAATGCCGGCGCCCAGGGCTGACAGAACAAGCAGCGGAGTTTCGACCTTGACACCCCATTTGATATAGGCGAAAACGCCGTTCTGCGTATGGTCTTTGCTGCCGGTTTTCGTCCAGATCGAATAAGCCTCAAATGCCTTGCTCACGCCCTCGCCATAAGTAAAGAATGATGAAAAAAACAACACGGTGATATAAATAAAAACCGTCACAATGGCCGCTAGCAATAAGATCCGATCGGTACCGGTGCCGATCCCCAAGGCAAGATTTGACCATGTGAGATCGCTGTCTTCATCGAGCGTACCCGCATCCGATTGCCGGTAAAAATACAGGAATACCGCCCATGCTGATATCGCTGCCAGCGTGAGAAGAATAACCATGTAAAAGACAAAAGGCTCCTGGACGCGTCCCTGCCCGAGGAAATTGTCATAAACCCATTTGGCCCCGTCGACCAGATAGTTTCTAAAATAGAGAGCCGCCAATAAACCAATTACATGAACCGCGCCGATCATCGGCCATTTTAGGCGGTCGAAACTCTCCGAGCTCGCAAATCGACGCCAGCCCCATACACAAGCGCAGGCGATCGCCATGGTGCCGATGGTGATAAACGCGGTTTCCTTGGTCGCAAAAAGTAGAGCGGCAGATGCCGACGCAAGCATTAAGTAGATCAGCCGGCCCTCGTTCCACGCGAGGATCATTCGGATAACAAGATAGACCAGTGCGGACTCGATCACCAAAAACGCTATGCGAAAGGCCCACAAAGCCGACTGATTTTCACCGCCGAGAAAGGATGCTAAATTCAGAGCCGATGGCAGAAAACATACCAGCAGAAGCAAAACCATCCAGCCGATCGCAAAATATCCCGCCTTTCGCCGTTCGATAAAAAGCAAAACTGCCACCACAATTGCAAGACTTAGGAAAATGAAGAATATTTCATGAATAAAATACCGCGAGATATAAACCATCCCGGGCGATAGAGCCAGAAATAGCGCGGCAAAAATGCTGCCGGTCTTACCGATATACCGCTTGAGAAACAGCGCAAGAATGACAGTCAATACGCCAAAGATTGCCACGCTTACACGGATCGGGATTGTCTTAAGGCCAAATAGCTCAACGAAAGGCAGCGCGATGTAATACAGCGTCGGCCCGTGGTAATTGCCCGGGTCGTATTTGTAGATGCCGTCGCGGACTAGATTTGTCAGAAAAAAGCCGTTGACGCCCTCATCATGATGGAGCGGCTTGAGGTCAAGCCAAAAAAAGCGTAGAAACGCCGCCACCGCAGTCACCAACACGGCACATGCAAACCACAACCGGTCTGTTCCCTCAATCTGAGAGATTTCGCCTATTTCCGATCTGTTTTTATCTGCATTCATCTGTGACTATTTGACCTTATACACCCGATACTGTCCGGCCTCGGAAATAACGGGGAATTTCCTAAAAAACTCTTCATTCGCGTGCATCGTGTTTCGCTCCTCAGGCGATATCAGCACATACTCGATATTATATTTTCTGAGTAGTATTTCCGCGACTCCGCCACCCTCGTACATACGTTTAACGTCGTCTTCGCGCGGAGCATAGTCTATACCGTGCGACGCAAGATGTCCGCTGTATCGCATTAGCGAACGGCGTCCTGAGAGCACAACAGCGGAATTATATGTCGGGGCGTTTAGAAATAAGGACGCAGGTTCCGTATTTCGCTTGATATACTCGGCGACCTGCATCGCTTCGCGGTCAAAAACCTTGATCTTGTTCTGGCCGGAAGCCGTCCGCCAGACATCAAGGGTACCTGCGAAAATGAGCATGATAAAGGCCAGGGCCGCCGCTGTTTTCGCAAGTCTGTTTTGTTCCCAAGCCCATGCGATCGCAACGGCAATAAGCGGAATCGACCCAACGTACCAATAGATCAATATTTTTATGTTGTCCCATTCCCACGGGGCCAGCTTTGCGACGTTTGAAATGATAAAAAGGACCGCAAAGGGAATATAGAAAAGTAAAAGCATTTTTTCGGCGAAAAAAGAAGGTTCCTCGTTATTGCCTTTTGTCTTTTTACTTTTTACTTCTTCTTTTTCCTCCGCTGCCTCTCTGCGTCTTTGCGGGAAACAATATAGATAAATCCCCGCGATCAAAACGGGAATTACGATCCCCGTATTCTTGAGCCAAAACCAAAAGATATTATCGTCGCGCCGGTCCCAGCCAAAATGCCAGTCGAAAAATTTTGAGGTCTCGGTTGCGCTGCCCGACATTGACCACAGCAATTCCGGAACTGCTATCAATGCGACGCCGATTCCAAATATCATCCATGTCTGCCATTGCGATGGCTTCATCATAAACAAAAAGGCTGTCACGACGAACAATGCAGCCAAGCTGTGCAGATGAATAAGCGGCAGCATGCCGGCCAAGAGGCCGAATATAAATGGAGTAGCGACCAGGAGATATCGAGCGGTTTTGCCTTTTTTCTCCGTGTCCTCTGTGATCTCTGTGGCAAAAATCCGCCACAAATGGCCGAGCACAATGATCGTCAAGGGCATTCCGATCAGCAGGCTGCGCTGCGTGATGAAGAGCACCACCATCGAATTCCCCCAGCGAAAGTTGTCGCCGATCGTGTAGTCCTTTGGCAGATGCCAAACGAAATTGAGAAAATTCTGGCCCGATTCCCAGTAATCCTTAAAAAACCAAAGGAAACCGAGGCCGCCGCTGAAAAAGAGCAAGGCGGGTGCGATGCGGCCCGCCAGCTTGCTGCCCGTGACCTTTGCCGCAAAGCGCTCGAAAATCACTAAAAGCGAAAAAGCCCATGCAAAATTCTGAGCAAACATCGCGTCCTGCGCCGTTGTTCCAAGTTTTACAAAACACGCCGTCAGGAAATCAGCGATGAATGGATATGAAAATCTCGCTCCGGCCCACGACGGATTTTGCGGCGGAAAATTATTGCCATCCGAAAAGGAAAATATCGCCCCGAGGTGAAACGGCAGATCGCCAAGATTATTTGAGCCGCCGGTGTAAATGCCATCCTTCGTTTCAAACATCGCCTGAGCGAAAAACAACCAGAATAAGATAAAAAAGAAGGCGTAGTACGCAAAACTCTTAAATCTCTTCAAGCCGCCGCCCTGCAGTTTCCCTTTGGCTTTTGCCCAGTCGTGTCGAAACTTTATCCCAAAACTCTTATTTAGAATTATCAAAAGCAGGAGGAGGGTAACTGCTAGAGATGCAAGAATGGTCACCGGGCTAAATCCAAAAACGCAAGCCGTCACAAAAGCGGTCAATCCGAAAATGGCCGAACCGATTATGTTACCGGCGGCCAGCCGCCACATCAGAGGTTCGTCATCGACGATCAGATACGTCAGGGACATGCCGCTGACGGTAATAAGCAATAAAATGAACAGCGAGATCAACATAATGGTCGAGCCGGACTTCTAGATAAGTTACTTTAATTGGGGCGTAAAACACAATTTGCAACATCCTGTAGCTGCGGGCTTGTCGCAGCGCGGAGATTGGTATATCCTTTTGCCCGACAGTCGTTTCCCGCCGCTTCTGAAACATAGAAAACGTATGAAGAAAAGGATCTTTCTGACCTTAATTGTGCTGTTCATCTTGGTATCTGGGTTTCTCGCTTGGACATTTACCGCAGCAAAGATTGAGTTCACGCCGCTTGCTGCCGATGTGGAGCTGCCGGTCGCTCTGCCGCCCGCCGGAATGACGATCAGCGCCCTACCGACGGGAGCGATGAAGAGCAAAGCCATGTTTGCCTATCGCGGCGGTGGGTTTAACGACGAACGTCAGTTTGTAATGACAGCATTTCTCGTCCGTCATCCAAAAGGCGATTTGCTCTTTGATACGGGATTTGGCAGCACCGTAGATGAACAGATCAAGACCGAGCCATGGCTGCTCCGCCAAATGACGACCTACACAGTCGCCAGGCCCGTCAGTGAACAGCTGAGTGTATACGGCTATCCGATCGAAAAGCTCGCCGGCGTTGTCCTGACCCACGCCCATTGGGATCATGTCAGCGGCCTTGACAGTTTACCGCGAGTGCCCGTATGGGTGAGCGCGGCGGAACGCAGTTTTATCTCCTCGCGCTCCTCAAAGACGGCACTTATCAATAGCTTTTACAATGTAAATTATAAAGAATACGCCTTTAATGACGGGGCTTATCTTGGGTTTCCGAATAGCTTTGACGTTTGGGGCGACGGCTCGGTAGTGCTCGTCCCCGCACCGGGTCATACTCCCGGATCGATAATCGCCTTTATTTCACTACCCTCCGGGATGCGTTTCGCACTACTTGGAGACCTTGTCTGGCAAATGGAGGGCATCGAAATTCCGGCCGAAAGGCCATGGCTCTCCCGGCGCCTTGTCGCCGAAAACGACGCCGAGGTCCGCGAAAACATAGCCCGCATCGCCGCCATCCATAAACGGTTTCCGGATATCCACATGATTCCCGCCCACGACGCCCGAGCGTCAAAGGATATACCCGTTTTACCGGGGACGGCGCGTTAAGGTCCCGCCGTCTTTCCAAAACCGTCTCCTAGCTGTAAAATTAGAGTTTTGACCGCACAGGCGGCAACCGCTCTTATGTTACAAGCAGGAATTGTTGGCTTGCCCAACGTCGGAAAATCTACTCTCTTTAACGCCTTGACCGCTCAGGAATCGGCGCTCGCGGCAAATTATCCGTTTGCGACGATCGAGCCAAATGTAGGTATGGTCGCCGTGCCGGACGAACGCCTCGCCGTTCTCGAAAAGCTGAACAAGGCGCAAAAAGTCGTGCCGGCGATGGTCGAGTTTTTGGACATTGCGGGCCTAGTTCGCGGCGCATCTAAGGGCGAAGGTTTGGGAAATCAGTTTCTGGCGAATATCCGTGAGACCCACGCCATCATTCAGGTCGTACGGTGCTTCGACGACGACAATATCGTCCACGTCGAGGGCTCGGTAGATCCTATCCGCGACATCGAGACCATCCAGATCGAGCTCGCCCTCGCCGATCTCGCCTCCGCCGCAAAACGCCGTGAAAAGGCCGCAAGAGCGGTAAAAGCATCCGGCGACAAGGCTGCGAAAATCGAGATCGACATCCTTGATAAAATACAACCGATCCTTGAGGATGGCCGTCCCGCTCGGGCTGCCGATCTGACTGATGATGAACGTGCGATCTTAAAGACGTGGTTTTTTCTCTCCACTAAGCCGACTATATACGCAGCCAACGTTGACGAAGAAACGCTCGGCGACGCGGAAAGCAACGCCCACGTCCAGGCCGTGATGAAACACGCCGCTAGCGAAAACGCCGATGTCGTCGTCATCTGCGCTAAGCTCGAAGCCGAACTTGTGGCTCTCGACCCCGCCGAACGCAGCGAATATCTCAAAGATCTAGGCCTAACATCCAGCGGAGTAGACAAACTCATAAAAGCCGCCTATCACATGCTCGGCCTTATGAGCTTTCTGACCGCGGGCGAAAAAGAAGTTCGGGCGTGGACCATTCCCATCGGCACCAAAGCCCCGCAGGCCGCGGGCGAGATCCACACCGACATCGAACGGGGATTCATCCGTGCCGAGATCATCGGCTACGACGACCTAGTCGCCTGCGGTAGCCGTAAAGCCGCCAGCGAAAAAGGCCTCGCCCGTCTCGAGGGCAAAGAATACGTCATGCAGGACGGCGATGTCGTAGATTTTCGGTTTAATGTGTAGAAAAAAGAAGTATGCCCTCGGAAGGATTCGAACCTACAACCAAAGGATTATGAGTCCTCTGCTCTGCCGTTGAGCTACAAGGGCGTACCGGTTTAGTGTAAATTAATCGGGAATTTCCCGCAAACCCGCTAACTACCAACGTAATCGTCAGAAGCCTTCGGCCTCAAACCTTACTCGCCCTGATCAAATGTCGGCGGCGGCGGCGGCGCGCTGACCTGCGGCTCGTCGGGGATCCGATCCAGATACCTAAATATCAGCAACACAGCGGCAATTGCCGGAATTATCGCACCGATCGTAATAGGGATTTGATAGGTATCGAACGTGCTCTCCGGCCAGCCAAATGCGGCTATCCCGATCGCAATCCCTATTCCGGCGGCGACCCCGACAAGCAGCTGTACGCCGATAAACGTCGCACCGCAAATGAATCCCCACAGCATCCCATTACGGCCTGAATCGCGACCTTTCTTATACCCAAACCAAACTGCGAGTATGGCAAGCAGCATAGATCTAAACCCTCCTTTACTGATCGTCGAACTTCGGTTTCTTATTACTCGTCTTATTATAAGTGCCGTCCGCCATCACGTTATGCCCAAAGCCGCAGTCCGCGTCCGAGCCTTCCTGCGTGACCTTGATCGTACCCAGGCGTACAAATTTTATGGTGATCAAGCATGGGCCGAATTCGGCTGATTCGTAGATCGCGGTATCGCCCTCGATCGACGCTTCGGCATCAAGCTCGCCCATATTCGCGGAGGCCTCACCGTTGACCATATAGGGAAAGAGCAAACTCATTGCGATGTGCAGCTTGCCGCCGCCGAGCGCGAGTATCTTGATCTCGTTAGAGCTACCTTTAAATTTGCCGGTAAATTTACTGTTAAATGTTCCGTTGACCTCCGCCGCCGTAACGCTCTTACGCGAAGTCTGGGCATCCGAAACTACAACACCGCACATCATAACGGCGCCAGCGAAAATCATAGCAGCTATTTGTTTACGCATCTTTCTCCTTTCGGTTAAATCGCTTATCTGCTATATTTTGCCTAACATTTTTTAAATTTCAAACCACCAAAAGGGGAATATTGATGAGCACTAACGCAAGTGATCTAAACCCGAAAGCGGGACGTGAATTCTTCGGCCATCCAAAAGGCCTCTCAACCCTGTTCATGACCGAGATGTGGGAGCGATTCTCCTACTACGGCTTGAGGCCCCTCCTCGTGCTGTTCATGTCCACCGCATTGCTTAGTGGCGGCTTTGGATTTGACCGTCCGCAGGCTTCTGCGATCGTCGGCATCTATGCTGCCAGCGTTTACCTCGCCTCGCTGCCTGGAGGCTGGGTGGCAGACCGTTGGCTGGGACTGCGACGCTCGATCCAAATTGGTGCCTTCCTCATTACGATGGGCCACTTGTGTATCGGCCTTTCGGGATTTGTGTCAGCTAAGGTCGTATTCTTTGTTGGCCTCATACTTATTGTTCTTGGAACCGGACTGTTAAAGCCTAATATCTCCGCTATCGTCGGCGATCTCTACCCCGAAGGCGGCGCACGTCGCGACGCCGGATTTTCTATCTTCTACATGGGCATCAATGCGGGTTCGCTTTTAGGACAGCTTGTCACCGGATTTCTCGGAGAAAACTATGGTTTCCATTGGGGTTTCGGGGCTGCGGGCGTCGGCATGCTTTTTGGATTTTTATGGTTCACATTTCGAGCTCAACCTACACTCGGCGACATTGGCAAGGAACCTACCCGAAACCCGGATCCTGTTAAGCAAGCAAAGCAAGAAAATACCGTGAAATTTTCGCTTGGTGGTGTGCTCCTTATCCTAGCCTTGGTAGTCGCCTTAACGGCGGTCGGTATTATCACATTAGACCCGGTCGTCGTCGGCAAATATTATGCCTATTTTGAATTCTCGGTCATGATCCTCTTCTTTTTGTACGTATTCATTTTGGGCGGCTTAAATTCCGACGAGAAAAAGAGGGTCTTGGTGATTGCGGTCCTATCATTTGCGGCCCTGATATTTTGGGCGGCTTTCGAACAGGCTCCGACCTCACTGCAGCTATTTGCCAAAGATTTTACTCAACGCAACTTCTTTGGGTTCGAAGTTCCAGCGACATGGTTCCAGTCCATCAATTCACTTTTCATTGTTATTTTTGCCCCTGTGTTTGCGTGGTTATGGCTATGGTTGGGTAAGCGAAATATCAACGTCTCAAGTCCCGCAAAATTCGCGTTCGCCCTAGCGATGGCCGCAGTAGGGTTCGGCCTAATGATAATCCCTGCAAATAGCCTCGTCTCAAGCGGCGGTGCGATAAAAGTTTCGGCCTGGTGGTTAACTATTAGTTATCTTTTTCAGACCTTTGGCGAACTGTCGTTAAGTCCTGTCGGGCTCTCGTCTGTGACAAAACTCTCTCCGCGACGCTACGTCGGTCAGATGATGGGAGTTTGGTTTTTGGCTACATCATTGGGTAATTTGATCGCCGGACTGGTCGGCGGCAACGTTGATCCTGAGAAACTGGAACAGACGCCAATGCTGTTCACCTGGACGACGATCGCATTAGTAGTTTCTGCGATAGTGATGGGAGTTCTCGCTATCCCAATAGCACGAATGATGAAAAATGTAGACGATCAAGCCCCGGAGAATGTAGAACCGGCAGGTCCGTAGTCAGAACCGCCTGCGTAAGCGGGCGGCCAGTTTGATCCGCAATGGGAAAGTGGAAAAGGGATGAGAAGATAAATCTTTTCATCCCTTTGTTGGATTCGTGTTGTTGGCCGAATTTAATTAACCCGCTTCGACTTGCACTCGAATTTTGTCACCTGCTCAAGCGTTCTTTCAAAATAGATCGTTCTTACGTTCTCTGATTCTCCGTACTCCATCAGCTCTGCAACCAAACGAACTCCGTCTTGGCTATCATAATAGTGAATAAAATTTCGAACATGGGAATCTCGAAACCTTTCGTATCGATCCTTTTTCCAATTCAGTTGATCAAGCAGCAACTCTTTTTTTGGCCTGACCTCATACTGGAGCGTTGTCCCTTTCTCAACGTTATAACCACCTGTTATCGAATCGATGTTGCTACACGGCTCATTTGCAAACAACACACGCACAAATGCATCAGAAGTTTCGAACCGAGCCTCCCCGCCCTTTTCGTCGACAGGGTTTCCAAGCGCTTGGATAACGTCGGTTCGCTTTGATTCAAAGACCTTTATACCTTTCCAGCCGTCCTCTAAATTAAAGTCGACAGAGCCATAAATGACTGTTAGTAAAGAGCAACCCGTAAGGGTTATGGCTAGTATCTGTTTAATCATCGTTCCACTTTTTCACACTTCACCGCGATAAGCCTCGGAGGCGGGTATTCCTGGCCGCCCGCTTACGCAGGCGGTTCTGACCTCTTGTCTTCTCTCCACGCCGCCATCGCCTCGGCCGCTCCGGCGTGCATGATCTCGGGTTTGTGATAGCGCCAGTATTTTTCAAACTCTTCGTCGGTCATCGCCGTATTGTCGGTACGTGACTTTTCTTTCAAATAATTTTCGGCCCAGGCCCGAATATCCATATCTGTATTCAACGCCGTTCGTGCGCCGTGCATCAAATTGTCGCGTTCCATTAATTTTGTCTCCGTATGTTACATTTCAGATGTTCAGACTATTTCACGGGAGTTCGCGTGTGAAACATATTCTTGTCTCTTTCTTATTGATCGTATCATTTCTGGCGGGTTCGAGTCCTGCACAGAAACGCCGACCCGGAAAAGCACGACCGCGAGCGACGGCTGCATCGACGCAGCAGTTTGCCGAGATACCGATAGTGACCAAAACGCTGGCCAACGGCCTGCAGGTGATTGTTTATCCTGATTCGAGCGTGCCGATCGTATCTGTCGAGATGGCGGTAAGAAACGGCTCATTTACCGAGCCGCCCGAGCTTAACGGCCTCTCGCACCTCTACGAGCACATGTTCTTTAAGGCAAATAAAGCCATCGTTAACGGCGAGCCTTACCTGCGGGATATTGGCCAACTCGGGATCACCTACAACGGATCGACTCGTGAGGAGGTCGTAAATTATTATTTCACGACGACCAGCCCGTATGTCGAAACGGCGATCCGTTTTATCAAGGACGCGATCCGGTATCCGACGTTTGACGAGGGAGAATTTGAACGTGAGAAACAGGTAGTGATCGGCGAGATAGACCGCAACGAATCAAACCCCTTCTTTTATTTGAATACGACGCTCAACGAAAAGCTCTTTTTCAAATATCCGACCCGCAAGCAACCGCTCGGTACGCGCGAGACCGTCGCCACCGCCACGACTGCGAAAATGCGGCTGATACAGGGCCGCTATTATGTGCCAAACAACTCGGCGCTCGTCGTAACCGGCGACGTCAAGCCCGATGACGTTTTCCGTTATGTCGAGCAATATTTTGGCGACTGGGAGCGCCGCGCGGTTGATCCTTTTAAGGAATTTCCGCTTGTTGAGCATCCACCGTTACCGAAGAGCGAAGGATTTATTGTTGAGCAGCCTGTACAGAACGTTCTGATCCAGATAGGCTGGCACGGCCCCTCGATCGGCAAGGATGATGCGGCGACCTACGCGGCTGATGTATTTTCGTATATAATCACGCAGCCCGATTCGCGATTTCAGCGAAATTTGGTTGACTCGGGCCTGACCGTCGGAGCTGATTTTGGTTACTATACTCAGCGGAATGTCGGGCCGATCGTAGTCACGATCTCGACTACGCCCGATAAGGCTAAAGCTGCATTGCGCGCGCTTTACGCCGAGATAGCGCAGTTTGATAAGCCAAATTATTTCACCGATGCCGAGCTTGAAAATGCAAAGACTATACTCTCATCCCGTGATCTTTTTGACCGTGAAAAATTGAGCGAATACGCACATACGTTGAGCTTCTGGTGGAGTTCGACCGGGATCGAGTATTTTCGCGGCTATCACAAAACGCTGCGCGGCATAACGCGGGGCGACACGACCCGATATATAAAAACTTATGTGCAGGGAAAACCTCATGTCGGCGTTGCGTTGATCTCGCCCGATTCCCTGGCGGCCGCAAAGATTACACCCGACGACCTAATCGGAACACAGAGATAATAATTTGATATGAAAACACCCTATAGCCGCAAGCGGATGACAGTCCTGGCCGGTTTTCTGGCCCTGATCTTTACGATCGTTCCTGCTGATTTTGGCCAAGGCACCGCGACGAGCCTTGCCACACAGACTGCCCTCGTAACCGAGATGGACGTTAATGGACTCAAGGTTTTGTTCAAACGGCGTCCAAACAGCCAAACCGTTGCTGCGGGACTTTTTATCCGCGGCGGTGCACGCAACCTCACCGCAGAGACCGCGGGAATTGAAAGTTTCGCCTTAAACGTGGCTGCCGAGGGTGGCGTCAAATTTCCTCGTGCCGCTCTCCGGCGCGAACTCGCGAGGACCGGGAGCAACATCGGTGCTGGCTCCAACTATGATTTTAGCGCTCTTTCTCTTGCCTCGACCCGTCAAAATTTTGACCGTTCATGGGAAATTTTTACCGACATCGCTCTGAATCCGGCCTTCGCGAGTGAGGATGTCGAACTCACCCGTGAAAAGCTTTTGACCGGACTGCGAAGCATCGACGACGTCCCAGATTCTCAATTGCAAAAATTAGTAGACAAAACGATATTGGGGAAAACGCAGTACGGTAACGATCCTAACGGCACGATCGAATCAATCAGCCGCCTGACAGCCGCCGATCTCCGTTCGTATCACAAGAAACTAATGGAGACCTCGCGGCTCGTGTTAGTCATAGTGGGTGATCTGGACGCCGAACATATTCGACGCCTCGCCACGGCGTCATTCGGCAAGCTCTCACGCGGGAATTATAAAGAATCTGCCGTACCCGTCCTCGATTTTTCACGACCGACTCTTGATATTACTCAGCGCTCTCTGCCCACTAACTACGTTAACGGTATTTTTGCGGCTCCGGCCTTAAACGATCCGGATTATTCTGCTATGCGGGTGGCGGTTTCGATCCTTCGCGACCGGGTTTTTGAGGAGGTCAGGGTCAAACGAAACCTCTCATACGCACCGAGCGCTGACATGGGGTCAATTGCGGCAAATACCGGTGCGATATATGTGACTGCGGTCGATGCCAATCAGGCCGTAAGTTTGATGCTTAGGGAGATCGAATCTCTCAAAACAACCCCCGTCACCGATAGTGAAATATCGGGCATTTCGGGACAGTTTTTGACCACCTATTTTGTCTCGGGCGAAACCAACGGGGCGCAGGCCGCCGAACTCGCCCGTTACGAGCTAACCGGCGGCGGGTGGCGGCGGGCCTTTGAATATTTGCCCCATGTACGTGAAGTCAAGCCGGCCGATATTCAGGCGGTTGCCAAAAAATATATGCGTAACCTACGGTTTATTGTGGTCGGTGACCCGGCGGCGATCGACCGTGCCATTTTTCTTCCAAATTAGCCGTCTCTTAGGATATTATTGCACGAGGAATGTTGTCATGAAACGAACTATATTTTTGATACCGGTCATATTTATCTTCACGTTTTCAGCATTTGGCCAAAAGGCTGCGGGTGCCAAGATCGACCCGTCAAAAGCCGTCCACGACGCTTTTGACCGGTTGATTGACGGCATCAAGCAAGTCGATGTCGACAAGGTGATGGGCGCGTATGAAAAGACCGATAGGCTGTTGATATTCAATAACAACGGCTCGGCTACCATCGGCTGGGACAATGTCAAAAATAACGTGGAGACGGCGTATGCCAAGATCACGAACGTCACTATCGAAATCACAGGCCTGCGGATTGAAATGCTTGGAGCCAAGTCTGCCTACGTCTCATGCAAATGGAAACAAACGCAGGAAAATGATCACAAACTCGAGGACGCCTCGGGTCGCATGACGCTGATTTTTAAGCTCGTGGGCAAAGACTGGAAAATAACCCACCGCCACACATCGCCCGACAATCCGGGTGCGAACCGGCCCGTTTTCCCGTCAGAGAGAAATAATAATTAAAACGTTCACGCGTATGTTGGCCCACCTTGGTCCACTCTAGTCAGTCTGGTCCGGACCGGACCAAGGGGACCATCTTTTGCCTGCGCGTTCATTTTCCGATAAAATCTTACTTTCTACAAAAACGGCAATTTCTACGAGGATAAAAAACAGATTATGACAAATGTTCCAATTACGGTCGCACACGGCGACGGCATCGGCCCCGAGATCATGGAGGCAACGCTGCATATTTTGAAAGAGGCGGGTGCCCGGATCGATATCGAAACTATAGACATCGGCGAAAAGGTTTATTTATCGGGCAACTCCGCTGGTATCGCACCGGAATCGTGGGAGTCGCTGCGCCGGACAAAAGTGTTTCTGAAAGCACCCATCACCACCCCTCAGGGCGGGGGCTTTAAATCGTTGAACGTAACCGTCCGCAAGACGTTAGGTCTCTATGCCAATATTCGCCCTTGCGTGTCATATCACCCATTCGTTGATACAAAACATCCGGTGATGGATCTGGTGATCGTGCGCGAAAACGAGGAAGACACTTATGCCGGCATCGAATATCGGCAGACGGACATGGTCGAGCTCTGTCTCAAGCTGATTACGCGGCCCGGCTGCGAAAAGATCGTCCGTTACGCCTTTGAATACGCCGTATTGAACAACCGGAAAAAGGTCACGGCCTTCATGAAAGACAACATCATGAAACGGACCGACGGTTTGTTCCACAGAGTTTTTGACGAGATCGCGGCTGAGTACCCATCGATCGAAGCCGATCACTGGATCGTCGACATCGGTGCAGCAAAGATGGCAGATACGCCCGAGAATTTTGACGTCATTGTGATGCAAAATCTCTATGGCGATATCCTCTCTGACGTTGCGGCTCAGATCGCCGGCTCAGTCGGATTGGCAGGTTCAGCGAATATCGGCGAGAATATCTCGATGTTTGAGGCGATCCATGGATCCGCTCCTCGGCGTGCGGGACAAAACTTGGCAAATCCGTCCGGACTGTTTCTGGGCGCGATCCTGATGATGGTCCATCTAAACCAGCCTGATGTCGCTGAGGCTGCGCACAATGCATGGCTACGAACGCTTGAGGATGGAGTTCATACCTACGACATTTTCAAAGAGGGTGTTTCGAAGGAAAAAGTAGGCACTAAAGAGTTTGCCCAGGCAGTGGTCGATCGTCTTGGCCAAAAACCCGAGACGCTCAAGGCCGTCGAATATAAGAAAGTCGAAGAGATCGCCGTCGCTGACCGCAAACCGATATATTCGATCCGAGAACCCGAAAAGAAAGAACTCGTCGGTGTTGATGTGTTCATAAGCTGGTGGAACGGTGAATTTTACGGTGCCGGCGAAGTTATCGGCAAAAAACTAGAAGAGCTTAACGGTGGCGGCGTAAAGTTGGTAATGGTTTCAAACCGCGGAACCAAGGTATATCCGAAAGGAATGTCTGATACCTTCTGCGTCGATCACTGGCGATGCCGGTTCATGTCTGACAACGAAAACGAAGTGATAACCCACGGTCAGGTAATTGACCTGCTTTCACGGTTTAGTAATGCAGGCCTGGACTTTATCAAGACCGAGCATTTGTATAATTTCAGCGGCAAACCGGGCTATTCGCTTGGTCAGGGCCAGTAGTTTTTTTGGACAGTAGTTTGAGGTGAGTGATGATGCATTTGCTTTGATCGCTCATCTCTTCTATTTTGTAACCGATGGCCGAAGTTCAAAAATGTCCGATCTGTTCGACGTCGGTAAAGTTTTCCGAACGCTACCCGCGATACGTCTGTGATGATTGTTTCATAAGGGCAACGGACGAAGACGGCCGATCCGTTAGTTTTTCCAATGTCTCGCTTTCGGGCGGTTTCGCCGCTCTTTACCGGGATACGCATGAGGAACGCGACAGCCATGTTTGCTACATCGACGGCATCAAATGTTGGGCGGACGAGGCATATTTCGGCGGGATAGTTATTGAGGCAGATGGCGAGAGTATCTAACAAAAACGACAACCCGCTCGTGTCCATCATCATGGGCAGCAAATCGGACTGGCCGACGATGGAGGTCGCATCATTGACGCTTACCGAGTTTGGCATCGACCACGAGACCAAGATCGTTTCGGCTCACCGAACGCCCGATCTGCTGTTCGAATTTGCTAAAAGTGCGGAGGGACGCGGGATCGAGGTCATCATCGCCGGTGCGGGCGGGGCGGCTCATCTGCCGGGAATGTGCGCTTCGCAAACAGTGTTGCCCGTGCTGGGCGTGCCCGTAGAAAGCAAGGCATTGAAGGGCCTTGATTCTCTGCTTTCGATCGCTCAAATGCCCGCCGGTGTTCCGGTTGGAACGCTTGCGATCGGCCAGCCCGGAGCGAAAAACGCAGCGTTACTTGCGTTAGCCATACTCGCAAATTCGCGGCCTGAACTGCGGAGAAAGCTGCACACATTCCGCTCTAAACAGACAAAAACCGTGTTAAAATCCAGATTGGAGACATAATATGGAGCTGCACCAGATCAAAAAGCCAATTCTGCCAAACGGAACTATTGTCATTGACGAATTGCCGTTCGAAGCCGAAGCCGGTGACATTGTCAATATTACTCTGGTAAAAGCACCAAAAATTGACCCGGATAACCCCTACCCATTGCGCGGGACGCCTTATCGCTATGATGATCCGTTTGGACCGCTAGTTGATGATGACGACTGGAAACCATTCAAATGATAATCCTTGACACCCACATATGGGTCTGGAGTGTTCAAGGAGATCGTCGGCTAACCAAAGACCATCAAGAGATCATTCGAACCAACGAATCTGGTGAGATCGGTGTTTGTGCAATTTCTCTTTGGGAAGTGGCAAAGTCAGTATCACTAAACCGTCTAGACCTTTCAATACCTGTGGAGGACTGGTTTGTGATCGCCTTAAATTCACCCGGGATCATTTTGTTGCCATTAACCGAGCGTATTTCAATTGAATCGACACGATTGCCCGGTAATTTTCACAAAGACCCGTTCGACCAACTCATTGTTGCCTCCGCTCGTATTTATGACGTGCCTCTCGTCACGGCGGACACCGACATATTGGAATATCAACACGTCAAATTGCTCCCGTAGATGAAACAAATTCTTCCAAATTCAACCATCGGCGTTTTCGGCAGCGGGCAGCTCGGGCGGATGTTTGCTATTGAGGCCCGCAAGATGGGCTACCGCGTGCATACTTTTTCGCCGGAGAGCGACACGCCGACCGGACAGGTCGCGGATATCGAGACGGTTGCCGAATACGATAATCTGTACGAGGTCAGAACATTTGCACAGAGCGTCGATGTCGTGACGTTTGAATTTGAAAATGTGCCGTCCGAATGTGTACAGGCGGCGGCAGAATTTGTCGATGTTTTTCCAAAGGGCGAGATACTCCACACCAGTCAAAACCGGCTGCGTGAAAAGACGTTTCTATCTGAGAATGGCTTTCCGGTCACGCCGTTTCGCCACGTAAAAACCCTCGACGATCTGAAAATCGCAGTCGTTGAACTCGGCACACCGTGTGTTCTAAAAACCGCGGGTTTCGGGTACGACGGCAAAGGGCAAAGCAAAATAAAGACCGCCGATGATGTAGAACCGGCGTTCGCGGCTCTGGGCGGCAACGATGCCGTGCTCGAAGCATTTGTTGATTTTGAAAAAGAAGTCTCGGTCGTCTGTGCCCGCGACCAAGCCGGCAATTTTGCCCATTACGGCGTGATCGAAAACGAACATGCTAACCACATCCTGGATGTCTCCTTTGCACCCGCTATCGTTTCCGAAAGAATTTTCAACCACGCTGACGAGATCACGCAAAGTATCGCAGAAATGTTGGGTTACGTGGGAACTCTGTGCGTCGAATTCTTTTTGACAAAAGATGAAAAGCTGCTCGTCAATGAACTTGCACCGCGTCCGCACAATTCCGGCCACCTGACATTTGACGCCTGCGTTACGTCGCAATTCGAGCAGCAGCTTCGCGCCGTCTGCGGCCTACCGCTTGGCTCGACCGAGTTTTACCGCCCGGCGGCGATGGCAAATTTGCTTGGCGATCTATGGCAAAACGGCGAGCCTAAATGGTTTGAAGCCTTGAACTATCCAAACCTAAAACTCCACCTTTACGGAAAGGTGGAGCCGCGGTATGGACGGAAAATGGGACATCTGGTTGCGGTCGCAGAGGCAGCCGTCGATTCTGTAAAGATTGTAAAAGAGGCAAGATTGAGATTAGATCCGTCGCCCTAACGCGACACCGGCCACAACGCCCGCAAAGCCAATCAGGACACTCATGGCCATATACAGAAAGGCGATGACCAATTGTTTTTCTCTCATCAGCCCGAATATTTCGGCCTCAAATGTCGAAAAGGTCGTAAACGCTCCTAAAAATCCGACGATCACGGCCATTCTCAAATTTTCGTTCACCACCACTTTGTCGGCCAAAACTATCATTAAAAACCCGATCAGAAACGACCCGGTCACGTTGATAAAAAAGGTTGGCAACGGAAATTTTTCAAAGACGCCCGCGAGCGGTGAGATGCTGATGAGGTAACGGGCCACGGCACCTACTGCACCACCGACGGCCACGGAAAGTATCTTAAGAGCAGCCTCCATCGCCCCAAATTATACATTTTCTCTAGTCGCAAATCATTTGCACGTCAACGTTGGCACACGCTAAACTCAAGATTTATGGCTGAATCGCTTATATTCTCAAAAAACGCTGACCGAAAAACGGTTTACGCTGAGATCGTTCCGCAGATCACGGAGCTCGTTTTTGGCGAAATGGATCTGGTCGCCAATCTTGCCAACATTACGGCGGTTTTGAAGGAGGCCTTTGGCTTCTTTTGGGTAGGGTTTTATCTCGCGAAAGATGGCCAGCTCGTCCTGGGCCCGTTTCAGGGTCCGCTCGCCTGTACGCGGATCGATTTTGATCAAGGCGTCTGCGGCCATTGTTATTCGACGCGGAATACCGTTATTGTGCCGAATGTCGATGAATTTCCCGGACACATTGCATGTGCGTCGGCCGCCAGATCCGAGATTGTCGTGCCGATCTTCGATCGTGACGGAAGCGTCTTCGGCGTGCTCGATGTCGATAGCGACAGACTTGATGATTTTTCTGACATCGATGCCGGCGGTTTAGAAAAGGTCATAAAGGCGGTCGAGACATTAATTTAAGACATACGTTTTTATGACACCTGTTGACCATCCATATTGGGTTTGGATTTTGTTCTTTGCCGTTGTATTGACCGCATTATTTGTCGATATCGGTATTGTTAATCGTAAATCCCACGCACCGACCCGAAAGGAGACTATCGCGTGGAGTATCGTGTGGGTCTCATTGGCTCTCGCATTCGATGTCTTTGTTTATTTTCAAGTAGGCAATCATACAGGCGACTGGAATGTGGCTCTTGCACAGGCAAAGCTTTTCCTCACGGGTTATCTTATCGAATTGTCATTGTCAGTCGATAACCTGTTTGTTTTTTTGCTGATATTCACCTTTTTCAAGGTCCCTAAAAAGTATCAGCATCGGGTTCTTTTCTGGGGGATCATGGGTGCGCTTGTAATGCGTATGATCATGATCTTTACCGGTGCGGAACTCGTCGAGCGTTTTCACTGGATCATCTATCTTTTCGGGGCATTTCTGGTCTTTACAGGCCTGAAAATGTTCAAACCTGACGATGACATGTTTGAACCGCATGAGAGTTTAATGGTTCGGCTCGTGACAAAGTATATACGAATTTCGAAGCATTACGATGGCGAAAAGTTCTTTACGGTAACGGACGGTGTCCGAACCGGCACGCTGTTGCTCCTAGTTCTGATCGTCGTCGAGATCACTGATTTGGTCTTCGCTGTTGATTCGATCCCTGCTATTTTTGGTATCACGACGGACAGGTTCATAATTTATACATCGAATATCTTTGCCATCCTAGGACTCCGCACGTTCTTTTTTTTGCTGGCGGAAATGGCGAACAGATTTCATTATCTGAAATATGGCCTGGCCTTCGTGCTTACGTTTATCGGAATCAAAATGCTCTTGCCACTTATCGCAGCAGGACTGATAATGGTTTTAGGCCAGACGAGTTCTTCGGCTCTTGTGTCGTTACTGCAGAGTTATGTGAATCATGAATTTGATCAGGCCGTGATCAACATTTCGCTCGGAACGGTCGTCGGAGCAATTGCCGTGTCGATCGCACTTTCACTTATTTTTCCGCCGGTGCCGACGGAGGCAGAAGCAGAATGATTCCGCCCTCAATGGACGATAAAAAAATCGGTAAATTTTATGTCGATTGGTGGAACATCCGTAAGAGTACGATCTATACCACCATAGGCGTCTTGCTTTTGCTGGCTGCCATTGCCGGCGGCGGATGGTGGGCGTCCCGGAATAACTGGTTTATACCAAAAGAAAACATCAATATTCCCAAAGATGCCGCACGCATTATTTCATTCGAGGGCGAGGTGCGTATAACGCGTGCCGCTACCCGCGAAACGCTGATCGTTACCAAAGAAACTTATGTTGCCGCTGGCGACACCATTCAGACACAATCCGACGGGCGGGCCACGATTCAGATGATCGATGGATCGCGTTACCAGATGCGGCCAAACGCCACGATCGTCATTAAAGACTCGACGACGCTGCTTGGCGGCAAGGACGTCCGCGTCTCAGTAGGAGATGGGCAGATAAATGTCCGCACCGATGAACAGCCGCAAGACACGACCAACATTGTCGAAATCGCTGATTCAGAAAATCGTCTGTTATCCAATACAGATGCCAGCTTTAGCGCCGACCCGGCGACCAACGGCGGCGAGATACGGATCAGCCGCGGCGGCGTTGAAACGACAATGGGTGGCGAAAAGACGATGATCGGCGAGAATGAATTTGCGTCCGTCAATAACGGCAAACTCTCTGCCCGTGAAAAGCTGCTTGCCGCGCCGCGGCCAATTGCTCCGTCCAACTCGGGACAGGCTGTCGACCCGGGCGGAGGTGTAAATGTGGCGTTTAGCTGGCAGGATGCCGAGGGAAATCCGGCCGCAAACTTTTATTTGCAAATTGCACGGTCGCCAATTTTTGCTTCGGACTCGATACTCGTAGATCGAAACGGGCTGCAAACCCGTGAGTTTCGCCTTGCCGGCGTCTCACCAGGCACTTACTATTGGCGGCTGAAATCAACATCAAAGTCGGGTCAGACATCTAATTGGAGCGATGCGTGGAAGTTTATGATCGTTCGCGCGGGCGACAGCATTGCGATCGATGCCACCGATTGGCATGTGGAACTTGTCGGCGGCAATGTCTATTTAGTGACCGGCAGGACGCGTCCGGGGATGATCGTCCGCTCAACGGGACGCGAGACCTTTGCGGGGCCGGACGGCGCATTCAAGCTCCAGATATTGTCGCCGTCTATCGAGGCGGCGTTTGAGGTTGGCGACGATCGCGGCAATCGCACGGGCTTTGTCGTCTCGCTCAAAAGTGGCTCCGTCCTGCGGCGTTATTAACTCTTGCGGACGTTTTGACCTATGGCATTCGTTGATCTCAAATACGGCCGCTCCACCATTCCATTTGAATACCAAGCTGATAGCTTTGAAATACTCGCAGCGGTCGCAGAAAAAGCTCCGCTCTCCGATGTCGGGCTTGGCTATAAGCTCGACTCTCCTATAGATTCACCGCAGCTCGAAGAGATCGTTAATCCGGGTGATTCGGTTCTGATCGTAGTACCGGACGCGACGCGGCAGACTGCCTGCGGGCAAGCGGTAAATCTTGTCGTTCGACGTCTGATCGCTAACGGAACTTCACCTCACGATATACGCATCATCTTTGCGACCGGCATCCACCGAAAAGTGACAGACGCCGAAAAGTCCGCGATCCTGACGCCTTTCATAATGCAGCGTATAAAAACGCTCGACCACGACCCTCGCGATCTGATGCAGATCATGCGTCTCGGTGAAACTGCTGGTGGCATCCCGATCGAATTGAATCGCGCTCTGGTCGAACATACTCACGTAATCTTGATCGGCGGCATTTCGTTTCACTACTTTGCGGGGTTTACCGGCGGCCGAAAGCTGATCTGTCCGGGCCTGGCTTCAAACAAAACAGTTTCGGGTACGCATAAACTCGCTTTCGACTGCGACACCCTGTCTCGTCGTGACGGAGTCGCCACGGGCCTCTTGGATGGAAACGCAGTCAATGAAGCGTTCATGGAGGCCGTCGCTAAGATCTCTCCGGCTTTTGCGATCAACACGATAGTCAATGGTTTTGGCGAGGCCGTCGATCTGTTTTGCGGCAACTGGATAACGTCGCACCGCACCGCCTGTGACGCCTATGCAGCCGACCATACCCTTCGCCTAAACGAAAAACGTGATCTCGTCGTCGTAAGCTGCGGCGGGTATCCTCACGATATAAATATCATACAGGCCCACAAAGCGCTCGAGACAGCCTCGCACGCATGCAATGAAGGCGGCACAATTATCCTATTCGCTGAATGTGCGGACGGACTAGGACAAGGCGATTTTTTGAAGTGGTTCGAAGCAGCAAACAGCAAATCTGCGGCTGCGGCCCTGTGTAAAAAATATCAGGTCAGCGGACAGACGGCCTGGAGCCTGATGCAAAAAGCAGAAAGATTTGAGATCAAAATAATAACCGGACTGAATCGGTCTCAAACTGAAAAAATGCGACTCGCGAAGGTCGGGACGGCCGTGTTGACAGAACTGCGGGCATCGCCCGGATATATAATACCCGCGGGAGCGAAGGTGTTAATTACGGCGTAACGCCAAATGTTCGCGCGATCGAATCGGTTTGATTGGTTATTAGCTTTAACGAGTCTTTTCTTCCCGCAAACCGGAGAACGTAAATGACGCCGTCGCCAGCTTTCAAAAAGTAATAGCGTCCTGACATATTGCGTCCGGCGGCGACATATTCAAAATTAAATATCGTCCCGCGCAGACGGCCTGTAAAATTCTCTTCCTTTCCGGCCACAAACCCGGGCTTAAACTGGAGTTTCTGTTCCTCGTCACCGTGAATGACATCCGTCAGGATCGTATTTTTTGCAACGGTTAGCTTGCGGACCTCGAGATGCCCATCTGTCCTGTCTCCATAGACATATTCGACATTTGGGCTCGTCGCGGAAGGTTTGATGGTCATTTTCCATTTAGCATCGGGCAGGGTAAACGTGTAGTCGACATTCGGGTCGCTAAAGACCTCATCCTGCGCTGCCGCTGCGGAAGCCATACAAACAACTGCAACCGCCAGTAAGACAAACGAAAATTTATACGATCTCATTTTACTTTCAGCTCCTGTCAATGCACGACACAGTTTAACGTATATCACGCTAAATATCGATGAATTAGATGTTCTGTGCTAGATAATTGTTGTCCACCTCGCGGCGGGGGAAAGATCCACAGCGTGAGAATTTCTTCGCCTTTTCTCGCTGTGAGGGCGTCTAATTTGGCAGGAGCATTTTTGCAATAATTATTTTGAGGTATCAATCAATGAAAAACACTATTTCTCTTATTCAAAGACTTACGGCTGCGGCCGCCATCCTTACGATGCTGGCGCCCGCACTTGTACTTCGTGCAGACACGCCGGCCGGGGCCAAACCGCTTAGGGATGAGCAAAAGATCATGCACGTTTTAAACCGGCTCGGGTTTGGTGCCCGTCCCGGCGATGTCGAAAAGGTAAAGGCAATGGGCCTGCAAAAGTACATCGATCAGCAATTAAACCCTGCGTCTATACCAGACACGGTTGCCGAATCGAAAGTAAAAGGCCTGGATATTTTCGGATTGTCAACGGCGGAGCTTTTTGCAAAATATCCAAATCCGGGAGCGCTGCTTAAACAGCTCGAGGGCGGTAAAATAGCTCAGGCAAATGCCCAAAATAAGAAAAATCAGCAAAATCAAACGGCCGCACCCGGGCAGCAGGATCCTAACGAAATGTCCGACGCGGACAAAAAGGAACGCCGCGATAAGATTCAGGAGCTTTACGCTAAGTACGATCTAAAACCAGCGGCGCAGATATTACCTCAGATCGTGGCTAACCGCGTACTGCGTTCGGTTTACTCAGAACGTCAGCTACAGGAAGTAATGGTCGATTTTTGGCAAAATCATTTTAATGTATTTTCAGGCAAAAACGCTGTTCGCTGGTACATACCGAGCTATGAGCGAGATGTCCTGAGAAAAAATGCTCTTGGCAATTTCAAAGACCTCCTTGTAGGCACCGCACAACATCCAGCGATGCTCTTTTACCTCGATAACTTTGAGTCAGTTTCGCCAAATGCCCAGCAGCCCGGCAATGGTCAAAATGCACGTAAATTGCAGCAAGTTTTGCGTAGCGGTCAACTCAGCCCTCAATTAAGGGAGCGGATCAAGCAGCAGACCGGTGCAACCGACGCCCAGATCGATCAGCGGATGAAAGAGGGTCAGGCCAACCCTCAAGCGGCCCAGCAACGGCAAAAGCGAGGTATCAATGAAAATTACGCCCGCGAATTGATGGAGCTGCATACGCTAGGCGTCGATGGCGGATACGCTCAGAAAGACATCATCGAGGTCGCCAAATGCTTTACCGGTTGGACGATCGTCGATCCGCGCGGCTACAGACGTGCAGCTGCCGCTACGATCCAGGGGAACGAGGATAAACGCATCGACCGGCTACAGCGACTGCAGGGTATCCCGGACAATGCTGAAAGTGGTGAATTTTACTTTAATTCACGCTGGCACGAAACCGGAGCAAAAACCGTTCTCGGTCAAAAGGTGGACGAGGGCGGCATCAATGACGGGCTAAAGGTCATCGATATTCTCGTCGATCAGCCGGCTACGGCAAAATTTATCGCCCGTAAGCTGGCAGTGAAGTTTGTCAGTGACAACCCTAGCGATGCCCTCGTATCGCGGGTCGCTGATGCCTTTCATAATTCAAAGGGTGACATTAAAACGACGTTGAAAGCTCTGTTTAGTGATAAAGAGTTTTTCGCACCGGAAAACTACCGTGCAAAGATCAAATCGCCGTTTGAACTGGCCGTAAGCTCGATCCGAACGCTTGGCGCCGACACCAACGGCAGCCCTGCGATGCTCGCGATGCTAAACAAACTCGGTGAGGTTCCGTACGGCTATCAGGCGCCGACGGGGTACCCTGACACAGCCGAGGATTGGGTCAACACGGGAGCATTGCTCGAACGGCTCAATTTTGCGGTCGCCATCGCCAGCAATCGAATTCCCGGTACGCGGGTCGATCTGAAAAACTATGAGGGTAAAGACAAGGGGCAGATTCTGGATAAAGCGATCTCATCCATTCTCGACGGTGAATTATCGGCGGGAACCAAGGCAACGCTTCTCAAGCAGATCGAACAGCCTTTACCGGACGTTAAAGCTGGGACGGAGTTGGCTGATGCCAATATGGAGGTGCCAAATATGCGTGGTGCCGGCCAGCAAGGCGCCCAAAACCGCCAGGCCCGGCTCTTAAGTCCGAGCGGAAATCCTGAGGTCTTTAAAATAATAAGTTTGGTGCTTGGTTCGCCTGAGTTCCAGCGGCAGTAGCTTTACTGCCAGTTCTGTTAGCCGGTGGTCTGAATATCGATCGCCGGCTTTTTTTTCGAAAACATCATGAAAATTCAAATCACGATCCTATTATTGGTATTTGCGTTGAGCGGATGTTTAGCCGCTCAGACCACTCCAAAACTTACGGAAAAGCAGCGATTTGAGCTGGCCGCAGCATATTCTCGTAATAACCGCGGCGTGTCCGTACTCATCATGAAGGGCGATACGACAATCTTCGAAGACTACCAAAATGGTCATTACGAAAAGGACTCGTGGTTTCTTGCCAGCGGCACAAAATCATTCTCAGGAGTGATGTGTGCCGCAGCGATCGAGGACAAATTGATAACAGGTTTCGATGAAAAGGTTTCGGACACGATAACTGAATGGAAGAGCGATTTTCGAAAGTCTAAGATCACTATCCGGCAACTGCTGTCGCTCACAAGCGGCATCGACGCCGGGCAGATTGGCCGGGTGCCGACATATTCCGATGCAATAAAGGTATCAACGACCTACGAACCGGGAACTCATTTCGAATACGGCCCTGCTCCGTTTCAGATATTCGGCGAGCTAATGACACGAAAGCTGAAAGCAAAGAAAGAGACGGTGATGAGCTATCTAAAACGTCGCATTCTCGAGCCGATAGGCCTCAGCGTAGCATTTTGGAGAATGAATGACGACCAACCGCTTTTGCCGCAGGGAGCGAATCTGACGGCCCGTGAGTGGGTGAAATTTGGCTTGTTTCTCAAGAACGACGGCAAGTGGAACGGTAAACAGATCGTCGGCAAGAAACTGCTCGATGAGCTTGTTATCGGCTCTAAGGCCAACCCGGCCTATGGAATAACCTTTTGGCTAAATAAGGCAGGCAAAAATCCCATTGGCTTAAGCACACGGCGTGGCGCGATCGGCGAGATCAGTGAAAGTGGTATCACCGATGGAGCTAACGATCTGTTCATGGCCGCCGGTGCCGGCAATCAACGGCTCTACATTATTCCCTCTCTCGATTTGGTCATCGTCAGGCAGGGCAATTTTGGCCAATGGGACGATCGAGTGTTTTTGTCGAAATTATTGCTTGGTGAATCATTCAAATGAGAACACTCTCATACGCCGAATTACAACGGATTCCAGGATTTTTACACGGATACTATTGGACCTAAACCCGTTACCGCCTCCAGTTCAGCCTCCTCTTTACGCCACTCGTCATTCCGGAAAGCATTTTCCCACTTGGCCACAACGACCGTCGCAAGGCAATTGCCGATCACGTTGATCGCCGTCCGGGCCATGTCCATGAGCTCGTCAACCCCGAGGATAAGGATCACGCCCTCGACCGGCAGCCTGAATGAGGCCAAGGTTCCAAGCAGGATAACGAGCGATGCACGCGGAACGCCGGCGACTCCCTTTGAGGTGAGCATAAGGACAGCGACCATCAAAATTTGATCGCCCCACGACATCACTACGCCGGCGGCCTGTGCGACGAAAACGGACGCGAGCGCAAGATAGAGGGTCGTACCGTCCAAATTAAAGCTATACCCGGTCGGCAGCACGAAACCTACAATGCGTCGAGGTACGCCCAGTCGTGCGAGATTTTCCATCGCTTTTGGCAGGGCAGACTCGCTGGAGGTTGTGGCAAAAGCGATCGAAGCCGGCGTCTTGACGGCATTGAAAAAATCCTTGAGCGGAACCCTAAAGATCAATGCGATGGGGAGCAGCACGATCGTGGCAAAGACGATAAGCGACCCATAAAGCGTTAGAACAAGCGCTCCGAGATTCTTTAACACCCCCAAACCCTGCTCGTTATGCCCGATCGTATATGCCATCGCTGCCCCTACGCCAATCGGAGCAAACATCATCACATATTCCGTAAAGCGAAACATGATATCTGCAAGCGATTGGCACCAATCGACGACCGGTTTTGCCTTTTTACCGATAGCCGTAACGGCCAACGCAAAGATCACCGAAAAGACAACGATCTGGAGAACGTCGCCCTCGGCCATCGCCTTAATGATCGATGTCGGCGAAAGATGGGCGATGATGTCGCCAAAAGTCTGCGGCTTAGCCGGGGGCTCGTCCGCCGTCAATCCCCTTGCTGCCGTGTCCGCTGCGTCCGCCGCCTTTTGTGCCGCGATTGCAGATTGCTGGTCGGCCTCGGCCGCCGCATTTGGATTATTAGCTATCTGCGCTCGTAGCTCCTCCGCTTTCTTAGCGGCTTCATTTGCCTCTTTTGACAGCGCCTGGGCCTTTTGCGAGAGAGTTGCTTTGTTATCACCTTTAGTCACCCCAGCGAGCGAAACGCCCTCGCCAGGCCGGGTAATATTTACCGCAGCGAGGCCGATAAACAGTGCCAGCGTCGTTACGATCTCAAAATAAACTAATGCCTTCACCCCAATACGGCCAACCTGCTTGATATCGCCCGTACCCGAAATACCAACGACCAGCGTCGCAAAGATCAATGGCGCAATGATCGATTTGATCAGATTTAGAAACAGCGTAGAGAGCGAGCGTGCAAACCCGAGGACGGTCTGCGTCTCCATACCGAATACATGATGGTCGCCGGAGCTGACATCCAGATTGTGTATCAGCCAGCCGACAAATATACCGACCACGAGGCCGATCATTATCTTCCAGGTCAATGAGATCTTTGGCAGTTTCATATCTTGTCGTTTCTCCTGCGTATTCGCGGCGAATGGCCGGTTACAAATCGTTTTTGCGAATTTTTTGAGAGTTTAGCAGATATGTCGCGATTTTGGTATTTTAAGGGTTGATGTTCGAATCAATCCATTTCAAATCAAAAGGCCGGGCGACGACAAATGCCTCGAAGCCGGAGGTTTTGGAAAAGCTAAGCGCGATCGTCGGCGGTGAGAATGTCGTTGTTGATCCCGTAAAGGTCGAGCCGTATGGCGCGGATGCGGTCAAGGAAAAATTTCCGCCTGAGGCGGTTGTTTTTCCGGAAACGACGGCCCAGATGGTCGAGATTCTAAAGCTTGCGAATGAGTATTTATTCCCCGTCACGGCCCGCGGCGGCGGCGTCGGGTACACGGGCGGCGCGGTTCCGGTTGATGGCGGCATTGTGATCGGCACGGACCGGATGAACAAGATCATTGAGATCAACGTGGACGACCTTTACGCGATCTGTCAGCCGGGGATCAGGACTTTTGACGTGCAGCAGGCTGTCGAAAAGCAAGGACTAATGTTCGCTCCCGACCCGGCAAGCTATAAAGACAGCTTTATCGGCGGCAATATCGCCGAGAACGCCGGCGGCATGCGGACGCCGAAATACGGCGTAACAAAGCATCACATTCTTGGCCTTGAAGTGGTGACTGCGACCGGCGAGATCATTCGCACCGGCGGCAAAACTGTTAAGAATGTCGTCGGATTCGACCTGACGGGCCTTATATGCGGATCGGAGGGAATGCTCGGTATTATCACCGAGGCGACGCTCAAACTGCTGCCGATGCCAAAGGCAACATCGACCGTGCGGGCAAATTTTCATTCGATGGAGGCGGCATGCAGGGTGCTGACAAAATTTACTCCTGAGGGCCTGCTGCCGATGGCGATGGAGGTCATCGACAAGTTTTGCGTTGCCGCGGTAGAGGAAAATTTTGCTTTCGGCCTGTCAAAGGATGCCGAGGCGATATTGCTCGTCGCGGTCGACGGATCAACCGAAGAGGTTGCAAAGAACGCCGAGACCATCGAACGCATCATCGGCGAAAACGGCGGCTTTGACATTCTACGTGCCAAATCAAAGGAAGAGGAGGACAAGCTGTGGGATGTCCGCCGTGCGATCTCGCCCAGCCTGATGAAATACGGCACGCTCAAGATCAATGAGGATGTGGTCGTCCCGCGTTCAAAGGTGCCTGAGCTCGTCGCGGGAGTCGAGGAGATCGGAAAGCGGCACAGTACATTTGTTGCAAATTTTGGCCACGCCGGCGACGGAAACATCCACGTCAATTTTGTCATCGACCGCGATGACGCCGACGCGATCGCGCGGGCTCGCGAATGCGTGTCCGAGACCTTTCAACTTTCAATCGCCCTCGGCGGCACCATCTCCGGCGAGCACGGCATCGGCTACGTCAAAGCCCCATATCTCGACTACGCCATCGACAAACCAACTCTCGAGATCATGAAAGGGATCAAAAAAGTCTTCGACCCGAACGGGATATTGAACCCCGGAAAGATGTTTGTTTGAACCACTAGCAGTCTTAATCGTTGTCTTGACAGGAGAGTTTATGAAAATACCAGAAGGCCATCAGGGTGTAATGCCGTACCTGATGTTGGAAGATGCGGCGAAATTTATTGAGTTTATTACTACTGTTTTCGACGCAGAGATGACGCATCAGGATATGCGCGGCGATATTATCGGCCACTGCGAGGCACAGATCTCTGGAAGCACGATAATGTTTTCAAACAGCCGCGATGAATGGAAACCCGCGATGGCTAACATGTTTGTCTATGTCGATAACGCGGATAAAACATACACCAAATCCCTAGAAAATGGTGCCGAAACGGTAATGCCGCCGGCCGACCAAGACTATGGACGTAGCTGCGGCGTGACCGACCCGTGCGGCAACACCTGGTGGATAACCTCAGTCACATAGGTTATTTTTTATTGGCGGACTTGGCAAAATAACCTTGCCGGTGAGTAACTTTTACCTTGTCTTTTTGTAATTGCGGGTTTGTCAGGTCGATGGCGATCTTGCGAAATGCACCGTCGCGGTTTTGGTTCGACGGTTCATAGGCGATCAGATATTGAGAACGCATCTCTTCTTGGATCTGCTGAAATGCGTCGCGCAGCTCACGCTCGTCTTTTGGAAAATACGCCCGCCCGCCCGTCCGTTCCGAGATCTTATTGAGCGAGCCTCGATCTACGCCGCTGTAAAAATTATCCCCGATGCCGACCGAGTAGATGATCGCCTCGGATCGAAGCGCTGCCTGAACCGCGTCATCGAGCTTCTTTTTGCCAAACGTATTAACACCATCTGTCAGCAAAATGATGGCGCGCCGCGTCTTTTCTGGTGCTGGGCCCAGGATTTCGTCGGATGTGACCCATATCGCGTCCCATATCGCAGTCGAGCCGGTTACGGCTTGATTGTCGCCTGAGATCGGCGGCGTCCCAGCGATCACGCCGCCTCCGATATATCCTGACGGCGGGACAAACCTGACTTGGCCGACGGCACGCCTAAGCCGGGTCACATTGTTCGTCATACCTTGCTCGAGCGTTGCTTCGCCTGTAAATGAGACGATGCAGACCTCGTCCTTTGCAGGGCGGATGACAGTCTCCAGAAACGTGACCGCCGCAGCCTTTTCCTCAGGCAGCGTCCTTTCCTGCGAGGCACTCGTGTCGATCAGGATCGCAAGGCTCAATGGCAGATCGACCTGCCGCGAGAAAGCGACGATCTCCTGAGCCTGGCCATCCTCGAGTAGGCGGACATCTGCCTGTTTGAGATCGGTAAGCAATCTCCGGTTTCGATCCTGGGCCGTAAATAAGACATTGACGACCTCTGTATCGACCTTGATTATCTCGTCGTCAGGGTTTGGTGTTGACGTAGGAGTCGGCGTCGGCCTCGCGGAATTTGCTACCGGATTTGGCGGCGTTTGTTGAGCGTTGGCAAACGAAAAGCCGATCAACCAAACGATCGACAGTGACGTGATCAGTACCGCAAAAAACCTTTTTCTTGTAAGCATCCTGATTAATTCCTACTTCAAACTGTCTTTGATCGCCCGATAGCTTGCTTTTGTCCGGAGCCTGTATTTACCGGTTTTTTCTTTATCGGTAAACCTCACCTCGATCTTACGGTCACGACCGTCATAGTTTTGGTTTGCAGGCTTATAGGTGATGATATATTGCGATCGCAGCTCATCCGAGATCTTCTTAAATGCGCGCTCAAGCTCAAGCATATCACCCGTGAAAAAAACCTGTCCCCCTGTATCCTCGCAAAGCCGCGTCAGGAGGTTGTCTCCCTTGTCTTTTACCGTTCCCGCTTCGACGCCCGGTACGGTCCCCAAAAAACCGGCCTTTGTAGAGATGCCAAAGATGGTGGTCTCGGTTCGCTGGGCAATATCGATGGCGTCCTTAAGGTCAGCCCGGCTAAATGTATCGTCGCCGTCGGTGATCAGCACCATCACGCGGCGGCCGGGGACGCTCCGCAGCTTTTCGTCTGCAAACTGCCATACAGCATCATAAAGAGCAGTTTGTGAACCAGTTTTTTTTACTTTATCGACCGCAGATTGAAGCAGGTCAAGCTTATCCGTAAAATCCTGCCGCAGGGTCACCTCGTGGTCAAAGGTCATAAACGCGGCCTTATCTTTCCGCAGCTTAACAACGGTGTAAAGAAAATTTGCCGCTGCTTCCTTAGAAAAGGCGATCTTTCCAGCTGTCGAGGGCGAGGTATCCATCAAAACCCCTACAAAAACCGGCGGATTTGTTTTTTCGTCCGAAAAAAAGGTCACTTCCTGTTGGACGCCGTCTTCAAACACCAGGAAATCGCCCCGTGTCAGGCCGGTCACAAGATCGTGCTTTTTTTGGGTAGTCGTAACCGTTACCGGCAGACGCACCTCAAAAACCTTAGTCGCGCCCGTGTCCTCGGGCGTCGGCGTAGGTACGGGTTTTTGAGCCGAAACTGTCGAGCCAATACCAAGAACTAAAATTACAAACAAGAAATTAAGAGTAAGCAGCGATCTCTTCATAAACGGCGATAATCTCATCACTAAATTGACGCATTCTTTCGATGCCCCGAGCCCGTTGGCTGTTGCCCAAAAGCAAAGGCCAAGTATAGCAAAAACCGGTTCGCCAAAACATTGGAAGAGTGGAATTCGCATCGCGGGATTGCATGCCCGGGAGGAAATACGTGAGAATTGCGATAATTTTATGAATCCGAACATTTTCAGAGAATATGATATTCGCGGAATTGTAGGCGAGCATTTGACCGAAGAAACGGTTCAGGTTTTGGGTCATGCGATCGGCACATATCTAAGGCGAAAAGGTGCAACACGAATCGCGGTCGGCTTTGACGCACGCGCGAGTTCGCTTCGATTCTCGGAAATCATTACCTCGGAGCTCAATAAAACAGGGTGCGATGTGGTGCTGATCGGGATGGTCCCGACGCCGGTTTTGTACCATACGGTCCACACCGCGGACGTTGAGGGCGGTGTGATGATCACCGGCTCACACAATCCGCCGGACCATAACGGCTTTAAGATCTGCCTCGGCACCGCGGCTCTGTTTGGCCCGCAAATTCAGGAAATAAAGGAGATCGCCCTGGAAGGGCAGTTCGCTTTCGTGGGCAGCAAGACTGCCGGGTCAGAACCGCCTGCGTCAGCGGGCGGCCAGCCACGCGGCACAGTCGAATCGCTGGATGTTTTGGGCGACTACATCCGTGACATTTCTTCAAAAGTTTCCCTTGGCCCTCGTCCGCTAAAAGTCGTCATCGACGCCGGCAACGGGATGGGCGGTGTCACAGCGGTCCCTGTCTACCGCAAACTCGGCATCGACCTGATCGAGCTTTTTACTGAGCCTAACCCATCGTTTCCAAACCATCATCCAGACCCGACCGTTGAGGCAAATTTGCAAGACCTGATCGACGCCGTGCGCAAATCGAAAGCCGATATCGGCATCGCATTTGACGGCGATGGCGATCGCATCGGCGTGGTTGATGAGACGGGCCGCGTCATGTGGGGCGATGAGCTTTTGATCGTGCTGTCGCGCAGCGTACTGGCAACGCATCCGGGCGCGACAATCATCGCTGAGGCCAAGTGCTCGCAGACACTTTTTGACGATATTGCCGCGCATGGCGGCGTGGGGCTGATGTGGAAAGCCGGCCACTCAATAATCAAGGCAAAAATGAAAGAAACCGGTGCCGTGCTGGCCGGTGAGATGAGCGGTCATATGTTTTTCGCTGACCGATTTTATGGTTTTGATGACGCAACATATGCAGGGGCGCGGGTACTGGAGATACTTTCAAGAACAGACAAACCTCTCTCGGCTTTGCTCGCGGGCATACCTAGAACATTTTCGACGTCGGAGCTGCGGGTCAATTGCCCCGACGAGATAAAGTTTAATGTGGTGCAAAAGATCGCCAACCATTTCGCCCACGATCACAAAGTCATCACCATCGACGGCGCCCGCATCGTCTTCGACAACGGCTGGGGCATCGTCCGTGCGTCAAATACACAGGCTATTTTGGTGTTACGTTTTGAGGCTGATTCCAAGAAGGAACTTGACAAGATTGGTAGCGAAGTCGAAAGTAAAGTCGCCGAGGTTATCGCGAAACTTAAGATTCATTGACCTTCAATACGGCAAGAAAAGCCTCCTGCGGTATCTCTACGCGGCCTACTTTTTTCATCCGCTTCTTGCCCTCTTTTTGTTTTTCGAGCAGCTTGCGTTTACGCGAGATGTCGCCGCCGTAGCATTTGGCGATAACGTTTTTGCCCATTGCCTTGACGGTTTCGCGGGCGATGACCTTACTGCCGATCGCGGCCTGGATGGCGACCTCGAACATCTGCCGCGGGATGAGTTCTTTCATCTTTGCGGTCAACAGACGGCCCTTTATGGTCGCCGTATCCGTATGCAAAATAAGGGATAACGCGTCCACCGGCTCGCCCGAAACGAGCACGTCGAGCTTGACGAGCTTGCTCACTTGATAGCCGGACAAATGATAATCGAGCGACGCGTAGCCCTTTGAGACGCTCTTAAGGCGGTCGTAGAAATCGAGCACGATCTCGTTTAGCGGCAGCTCGTAAACAAGCATCACCCGGTTTGTCGTCACATACTCAAACTTTTTCTGCACGCCGCGTTTCTCGTCAAGCAGCGGCAGAATACCGCCCAAGAACTCGTCATTGGTCAGTATCGTCGCCTCGATGAAGGGCTCTTCGATCTTAACGATGCGGCCGGTGTCGGGCATTTTTGAGGGCGAGTCGATCTCCGCCACCACACCATCTGTCGTCGTCACGCGGTAACGCACGCCGGGTGCGGTGGTAATGAGTTCGAGATTAAATTCGCGCTCTAATCGCTCTTGGACGATCTCCATATGGAGCAGTCCGAGAAAGCCGCAGCGAAAGCCAAAGCCGAGGGCGGTCGAGCTTTCCGGTTCGAAGAAAAACGATGCGTCGTTGAGACGCAGTTTTTCCATCGCATCACGCAGGTCTTCGTACTGGGCCGCATCGATGGGATAAAGCCCCGCAAAAACCATCGGCTTTACTTCCTGAAAACCCGGCAAAGCCTCAGTCACGGGCCGTGCCGCATCGGTGATCGTATCGCCGATCTGCACGTCGGCGACGGTCTTGATCGACGCCGTCAAAAAGCCCACCTCGCCCGGCCCAAGCTCGCCGATAGGCGTCGGACGCGGACGATTAACGCCGAGGGTTTCGACCAGGTATTCGCGGCCGGTATTAAAAAACTTGATCTTGGTTCCCTTTTTGACCGTGCCGTCGATCACGCGAAACAGAACGATCACGCCGCGATAACTGTCGTACCAACTGTCGAATATCAACGCCTTGAGCGGTGCCGTTCGGTCGCCCTTTGGCGGCGGCACCTTGGCGACGATCGCCTCAAGCACCTCGGCGACGCCGATACCGGTTTTGGCCGATGTCAAAACGGCTTCGCTTGCGTCAAGGCCGATGATGCTCTCGATTTGCTCCTTGATGCGGTCGGGTTCGGCCGACGGCAGGTCGATCTTATTTAAAACGGGGATGAGCTCAAGGTCGTTCTCGATCGCGAGATATGTGTTTGCCAGCGTCTGCGCCTCGACGCCCTGCGAAGCATCGACGATCAGCAAAGCTCCCTCGCACGCCGACAGCGAACGCGAAACCTCATACGAAAAATCAACGTGCCCCGGCGTGTCGATCAGGTTCAAAACGTACTGTTTACCGTCCTTTGCCTTGTAATCGAGCCTGACGGCGTGGGCCTTGATCGTGATGCCGCGTTCACGTTCGAGGTCCATGTCGTCGAGCATCTGGGCCTCCATATCGCGGTCGGCGACCGCGCCCGTCAACTGAAGCAAGCGGTCGGCAAGCGTGGATTTACCGTGATCGATGTGTGCGATGATCGAGAAATTTCTTATTAGGCTGAGTTCCATACGCACCAAGCAAACAGAAATTGTAACAAATCGAGGCGTTACGCGCATTTTCCCTACCAATGCCAAAAATTATTCATTGCCCGATGCACCAGATTTTTGGTATAGTTAGCGCATAACAAATCGTTGTTATTTTTTGACGCGTTTATTATGCCTGGGAGGTTTTATATGGGACGTGATTACGAAAGAGAAGAAACAAGTGCGGCTACAAAGCTGACATATTTGATCGTTGGCGGCGGCATCGGAGCGATCCTTGCACTGCTCTTTGCACCAAAATCGGGCATCGAGCTGCGAGAAGACATAGCCGATGCTACCCGCAAGGGCATCGAAAAGAGCAAGGAGGCGGCCGCTCAATTACAGGACAAGGCAGGCGAATACTACGAGGTCTCGCGTGAAAAGGCCGGCGAACTCTATCAAAGCGCTGCCGACAAGGCGACCGAATTGACCGACATGGCAAAGTCAGCTGTTGCTCAGACCGCTAACCCGTTTTCGGCGGCAATCGAGGCCGGTAAGGACGCTTACACAGCAGAGAAACGTAAAAACGAATCAAAATCGATCACCGAGGGGCGTGCGTCTTACCCTGTAGATGAGCAAGAAACTAAATAGCCGATGAATACGAGCGACCCCCAATTTTGGATGATGGTCTCGTCGATCATTATCGCGATCTGTTTTATTGTTATGGCGATAGCCCTGCTGTGGATCGGGGCGACCGTCCGCCGCATTGTTAAAACGGTAAAAAATGTTGAGGAGCGTGTCGAGCCGCTTATTACCAAGGTAGATGCGATGGGTGCTCAGGGCCGCGAGATCTCGGTTCATTTTAGTGAGGTCTCGGGCAATCTCTCGACTGCAACCCGCTATCTCGCCGAAACCACTGAAATTATTAAAGATGAAGTTGCCGAGTTACGCCAATTGGTCGGCGAAACTGCGGTGACCGCCAAAGACAAGGTCGAGATGGTCAGCCGGACCATCGACCGGACAAATATGCAGGTGACTGATACGACCGAATTTGTTCAGCAAAAGATCGTCGTACCGGCCCGAGAGATCGCCGCGATAATGGCTGGTGTCAAAAAAGGCCTCGAAGTTTTGTTTGCCCCGGCTCCCAAGCAGATCGACCGAGCCTACGAGGACGAAGAGATGTTTATCGGTTAAATCTCGTCGAAAACGCGAGCGTTAGCGACCGGGGTTATTTCCCGTCACAACAATCAAAAAAAGCGTGGAGATCGCTCTCCACGCCTTTTCTATTTAATGACAAAACCGCTTAGCCGACTTTAGGTTTTTCGGTTGTCGTTGCAGCCGGATCATTTTTGCGAAGTTCCCGCTGCTGGCGCCGCTCTTGGAAACGCTGTTTCATTTCCTGTTTCTTCGTCTCGATCTGAGCTTTCTGTTCGGCCGTCAAAATGCCCTGGATCTGTTCGCGGATGGCCAGACCCTTGGTGCGAGCTTGCTCACGTAGTGCTTTGAGTCGCTCTTTCTGCTCTGGCGTGATCGCCGTACCGGCTTTCCGCGCTTCATGAATTGCCCTGAGCTCTGCAATCGTTGCGGCGTCCGGTTTGTTTGCTTCACGTATCGCTCTTAACTGCGACTTTTGCGCGTCGGTCAGGTCGATGCCGCGGAGAAATCCTCTCGCCCGCATTCCCATCTTGCCGTGACGGCCGCCAAAACCTTTGCGTCCGAATTCACCTTCGCCCATTTTGCGGCCCCCACCGCGGTTTGGCCTTTCGATCTTTTGCGGTGAGATCGCGGTTGTGGCCTTATCATCCTGAGCAAAGCTGACGGTCGAAAGAATGACGACGCCGGCCATTACTGTTAAAAATGAAATGAATCTACGTTTTAATGACATGTTTTTACCTCTTTCTAATATTTAAGTTTTTGTCCAACGTATCTTTTGACGTCAGAAATGCTTAAAAGGCCGATGGTTTTCTTGCGGCTAATGTAAAGAAATGTAAGCCTCCCATCTAGTGATATCGTTTTCGATTGGTATAAACTGTTCGTTATTTAACATTTGCCTATTGCCCGGCTAAAATGCGAAATTTGATTGGTAAAGAACGTAGTTAAAGTTCCATGAGATTTTTATCGGAGATTGATTCACCCGCAGATCTGCGGCAGCTTCGTGTCGAGGACCTCCAAGAGGTCGCGGACGAGGTGAGAAAATTTATCATTGACACCTGTTCGCGTGTGGGCGGCCACACGGGTGCGAGCCTCGGAGCGGTCGAATTGGCCGTTGCGATGCATTACGTTTTTGACACGCCTGATGACAAGCTTGTCTGGGACGTCGGCCATCAGGCATACGCCCATAAGATATTGACGGGCCGCCGCGACGAGCTTCACACGATCAAGCAATACGGCGGCCTATCGGGTTTTTTGCGCCGGGACGAGTCCATTTACGACACCTTTGGAGCCGGCCATGCATCCACATCTATCTCGGCCGCTTTGGGAATGGCCGTGGCTCGCGATACAAAAAATGAAGACTTTCATGTCTGCGCGTTGATCGGCGATTCGTCGCTTGCTGGCGGTATGGCGATGGAAGCGATAAATCAGGCCGGCCATCTCAAATCGCGCCTCATCGTATTGCTTAATGATAACGAAATGTCGATCGCACCGGCGGTTGGGGCTCTGAGCGGCTATCTAAACCGTATTAAAGAGGCCCAAAGCTATCAGCATCTCAAAGAAGAGATCGGCGATGTACTCGAGAGTGTTCCGCATTTTGGGGAACGCCTCCGCCGTGCTGCAAAATCTTTCAAAGATGCTATAGCTGCAGCCGTGCTGCCCGGCGCTCTTGTTAATGAACTAGGCTTCAAATATATCGGATACGTCGACGGTCATAACGTTCCGATGCTCGTCCGGGCGCTCGAGCAGGCGAAGCTCGTGGACGACGGTCCCGTGATCGTCCATGCTCTGACCACAAAAGGTAAAGGCTTTCCCAATCCTGAAAAAAATTATTACGCGTATCACGCGACCGGCCCGTTTGATCCGAAGACGGGATTGCCCTATCAATCGACCAAAATTGTCCCGCCGACATACACAGCCGTTCTGGGTACGACGCTGTGCGAATTGATGGCGGCGGACGAAAAGATCGTCGCCCTAACGGCTGCGATGCCCGACGGGACCGGTATTGATAAGGTACTCGAGAAATTTCCAAAGAGAGCTTTTGATGTTGGGATCGCTGAACAGCATGCCATTACCTTTTGCGCGGGGATGGCTTGCGAAGGGCTAAAGCCTGTAGCCGCGATCTATTCGACATTTTTGCAGAGGGCATTTGACCAGGTGATCCACGACGTATGTCTGCAAAATCTGAACGTGACCTTCGCAATGGACCGTGCCGGGATCGTCGGAGCCGACGGCCCCACGCATCACGGCCTGCTCGATATTTCATACCTGCGCGGTTATCCGAATATTATTCTGATGGCCCCAAAAGATGAGGCCGAGATGCGGGATATGATATTGACCGCAATTGAATATCCCGGCCCGGCAGCGATTCGTTATCCCCGCGGCAACGGTTTCGGTGTCGATGTCAGTTCGCCGCCCAAACAGATCGAGATCGGCAAGGCCGAGATTCTTCGCGATGGTGGCGACGTTGCGATCCTGGCATACGGATCGATGGTCTATCCGGCCATGGAGGCTGCTAAGAATTTAGGGAATGACGGTATCGAATCAACGGTAATAAATGCCCGCTTTGTAAAACCGCTCGACAGCGAGCTCGTCATCGCCATCGCCCGGAGCATGCGGCTGATCATCACTGTCGAGGACGCTTACCTTGCGGGCGGATTTGGCTCGGCGGTGCTCGAACTACTTGAAGAAAATGGTTTATCGGATAAAATAAGGGTTGTTCGGATGGGGGTGCCCGACCGGATAGTGACGCACGGCGACCCCAAGATTTTACTTGCAGGATACGGCCTCGACGCTGACGGTATTTATTCTAAAGTTAAGGAGACGCTTGAGAAAATGGACGAAAAGCGGATCAACAAAAAGCAGATCAAGGCCGTGGGATAGTGACGAAATTACACCATCAATAATATTAATAATGAATAATAATGTATCTGAGAAAAAGAGCAACACACCGATCCTTATAATCGGACTTGTCTTAGTGGTCGCCCTGCTAGGGGCGTGGTATCTATTTAGTACGTCATCAAAACCGGCGGCGAACGCGAACACCGCCAAGGCGAACACTTCCAACACCGGAAAACCCGCCATACCTGTTAACGCTCCGCTCGGTGCCAATCCGCCAAATCAATCCGGTTCGCAGACGGCCACGGTCACGCTCGAAGAATTTGCCGATTTTCAATGTCCGCAATGTGCCGCCGCACACCCGATAATGAACGAGATCAAGTCAACTTACGGCAGCCGAATCCGGTTTATTTTCCGCAATTTTCCACTCGCCATCCCGGCTCACGACAAATCATATGATGCCGCCGTTGCCGCTGAGGCGGCCGGAATGCAGGGAAAGTTTTGGGATATGCAAAACCTGCTCTTTACGAATCAGCGAACATGGACCGCCGACCCGAATTTTAAGAAAATATGGAATGACTACGCCCAAAAGATCGGGCTGGATATCCCCAAATGGGAAAGTGACATGTCCGGCATTGCCGCCAGATCACGCGTCGATGAGGATCTGAAGCGAGGTAAAGGTTTGAGCATCAATTCGACGCCGACCCTATACCTTAATGGTGTCGATGTTCCTTTTCAGCAAATGACCGTCGACGGATTACGCCAACTTATCGACGCTGAGCTGGCAAAGAAAGCTGCTCCGCAACCCCAGGCCGCCCCGGCAAATACAGGCAATAGTAATAAGTGACCGATAGGGCGATAACCAACTCTAAGCAGACGATCTCGAAGCTGCCAGCGGCAGCGGCGATCGTAGCTTTGGCTGGCCTTGCCGATTCGGTCTATCTTACCGTTCATCATTACACCGCAGAACCGGTTCCCTGCAGCTTGATCCATGGCTGTGAGATGGTATTGACCAGTGTGTATGCCGAGATCGCAGGGATCCCGCTAGCGGCATTCGGAGCCGTCGCCTATTTTGCCGCTTTTTCCCTAGCTCTCCTCACGGCCTTTGGCGACAAACGTATGTGGAAACTGTTTGGCCCGCTCGTGATCATTATGGCCTGTTTTACCGGTTGGCTGATCTATGTCCAGGCTGCTCTGATAGGGGCCTTCTGCCAGTTTTGCCTTATTTCTGCGGCGACCACCATGATACTCTTCGTCCTCTATCTGATCTCGATCCTGTTTAACTCAAAAACCGCTCGAAAATCGGGTTGAATCTAAAGTACTCATAACGTCGAAATCTATACAGGAGGCTAAGGCCTTGCGGGGTCGACGGCAACTTGGCATTTGCCGTAGGAATAGGGTAGCTTAAGTAAAACGAAATCGATCAAAAACGAATTTAGTGACTCAAGCCATCTTACAACGCATCGCTGACGGTGATCGAAACGCCATCCAGGAGTGTCTGGATAAATATGGCGGCCTGATATGGTCGATCGCGCGTAAAATGCTCCGAAATACCGAAGATGCGGAGGACGCTGTGCAGGAAATATTTGTCGATATTTGGAAAAATGCGGAGCGGTTTGATGATTCGAAGTCGTCCGAGACGACGTTTATCGCTATGATCGCCCGCCGTCGAATAATCGATCGCATCAGATACTCAACTCGCCGTATTTCCGCCGATTCGCTTGACGACGTGCTGCTTGAGCCATTTACACGGGCCGATAAGGCTATGCAGGTGAGTATCGAGGCCAGCCAGGCCGCCGAAGCGATGCGAACCCTCCGACCCGAGCAGCAGCAGGTTTTGCGGCTTTCGATCATTCAGGGGATGTCGCACCAGGAGATATCGGACGCGACCGGTATGCCGCTCGGCACCGTTAAGACTCACTCACGGCGTGGGCTTTTGCAGGTTAGACAAAATATGGGCTTGGGTGGTCCAAATATTTCAATGGAGGCGGCGGTATGATCGACGACAGAAATGACCTGCTCTTTGACCTCCTGACGAAAAAGGCCATATTCGGCCTCGATGAGGCGGAACAGCGGGAGCTTGACGAAGTTGATCCGGGAACCGCCGAGATGGAGTTTCGTTCGCTCGAGATGACCGCAGCGGCAATCAGCCTGTCCGGCCAATCTGACGACGAAGTGCTTCCCGCCCATTTGCGGTCCAGAATAATCGTCGACGCTAATGCCTACGTCGTGGATCAAAATGCCAAGACGGTCGCATGGCCGCCCGCGTCGCATACGGCGGAAGCCGCACACGATACTTGGAGCGGCAACATACGTTCAAGTTGGTTTTCGCGGCTGGGATGGGCGGTTGCGGCGGCCGCATGTATAGCCCTAGCGGCAAATATTTGGTTCACCCGGATTCAACCGCAAGCCGATGTCTCGGAAAATAAGCCGCCTGCCAAAACGCCGAATGTTCTGACGCCGCCCGAAATGCGTGCAGAACTGCTGCGTGCCGCGACCGACGCGGTAAAGGCGACTTGGTCCGTAGGCAATGTAAAGGGTTTGACCCAAATCGTCGGTGACGTAGTATGGAGCGACGAGAAACAGGCGGGTTATATGCGTGTCTCCGGATTGCCCGTCAACGACGCAACAAAAGAGCAGTATCAGCTTTGGATATTCGACAAGAATCAGGACAAGGCGACTCCGATCGACGGCGGCGTATTTAATGTGAATGCAGAGGGCGAAGTTGTCATACCCATCAACGCAAAGATTGCCGCAGCATCACCTGAGTTGTTTGCCATCACGGTCGAACGCCCGGGCGGTGTCGTCGTATCAAAACGCGGCAAGATCGCCGCTCTCGCAAAGGTTGAAACCCGGCCGGGATCAGGCGCGTAGAACAGTTTAATACATGATCTTCGGTTGGAAGCTTTCGTTAAGAACGACAGTTTCCGGCCTTTTTATGTTTAAGTAAATTGATCAAAGAGGAGACTGAAATGCGATATATTAAAATTTACGGCCTACTGCTTGTTGTCATTATTCTCACGTCAACGAGTATCTTTTCCCAGTCGGGCGCCAAGCTGCCGCCGATCAATGTAAAGGAATATAAGCTAAAAAATGGCTTAAGGGTCGTGATGCACCAGGACCCATCGACGCCGATCGTCTCTGTGAACGTCTTTTACCACGTGGGTTCTAAGAATGAAACGCCCGGAAAGACGGGGTTTGCCCATCTCTTTGAACACATGATGTTTCAGGGGTCTAAGAATTACAGCACCGACTATTTGGGGGCAATGACCGAAATGGGTGCGAATGTGAACGGCACGACCAATGAAGACCGCACATTCTACTTCGAGACAGTTCCGTCAAATTTCCTTGAGCGCTCTTTGTATCTGGAAGCTGACCGCATGGGCAATCTCCTCGGTGCAATGTCACAGGAAAAGCTTGATAACCAACGTGACGTTGTAAAGAACGAACGTCGCCAAAGTTACGATAATCAACCCTACGGTACATCCTCAGAAAAAATAGGGGAAATTATGTATCCGGCATCGCATCCGTATCACTGGGATACAATCGGTTCGATGGAGGACCTGAGTGCAGCGTCCATGGACGACGTTAAGAACTTTTTCCGGACCTATTATGTTCCGAATAATGCAGTCTTGGTTCTCGCAGGCAGTTTTGATGAAAAGCAGGCGAAAGGATGGATCGAAAAGTATTTTGGCCCAATCGCTCAGGGCGGCGCAGTTGCCCGCCCCACGCCTGCCCAGCCTAATTTGACCGGCGAGATCCGCAAAACTGTCGAGGATACAGTTCCTCTACCGCGTTTATATATGGTTTGGCACTCGGTCGCAGCGAACGCTGTGGACGAGCCAGCTCTCGACATGCTGGCATCGATCCTTTCGAGCGGCCGCGGCTCGCGGCTCCAAAGCAACCTTGTGTACGGTAAAAGCGAACTGGCACAAAATATTTTCGCGAGAAATGGTACCAATGAACTCGCCGGATTGTTTCAAGTGGTCGCAACCGCAAAACGCCCAGATCAGAGTCTCGACACAATTGAAAAAGAGATCAATGCCGAGATCCAAAAGATCCAGTCGACCCCGCCGACAGCGGGAGAAATGTCGCGTGCCCTCAACAGCATCGAGTCACAGACGATATTTCGTTTGCAGACGGTTTCCGGGAAGGGCAGCGCATTGAGCAGCTTTTCCGGTTTCCAGGGCAAGCCGAATATGTTTCAGGAAGACTTAGATCGGTATTTCAAGGTGACACCCGCTGATATTCAGCGTGTCGCGACAAACTATCTCACAGCGAATCGGCTTGTCATGAGCTATGTCCCGCAGAAAGCTGGATCGGCTCCGCGTCAAGGTAACCCGAACGTCAATAAGCCAACATCCACATCATCGAAAAAGACAGATGATGCTCTGATTGCCCGGCAAAAGGCAAATTTGCCGAAGCCGGGACCCGACCCCAAAGTTACGCTGCCGCAGATCGAGAAAAAGAAGCTCTCGAACGGCCTGAATGTATGGGTAGTACGCCAATCCGAGCTCCCAATTGTATCGATGAATCTTGTACTCGGTTCGGGTGGAACATTTGACCCGGCAGACAGGGCGGGGGTCTCGTCGTTCACGGCAAATATGCTGAACCAAGGCACAAAGACGCGTTCAGCTATCGATATTGCTAATCAGCTCCAGGAGATCGGTGCAAACGCGGGAGCTAATGCCGGTTGGGATTCGACCAGTGTGACGATGCAATCCTTGACCAAAAACCTGGATAAGGCCCTCGACATATACGCCGATCTCATTCAGAATCCCGTATTTCCGGCCATTGAGTTTGACGGAGCAAAACGGCGAGCGATGGTCGGTTTTCGTCAGCGAAAGTCGAGCCCGACAGCCGTGGCAGCGGTCGTTTATGACAAAGTATTGTACGGCGATCAGGCCTACGGACATCAACTCGGCGGCGATGAGAGGTCAGTCGGGGCAATGACCCGCGAAGACCTTGTTAAGTTTTACGACGCAAATTACCGGCCAAATAATGGCACGCTGATCGTCGCTGGCGATGTCGACACCAAAACACTGACGGAGAAACTTGAAAAGGCTTTTGCAGGATGGAAATCAGCCAGTATCCCTGCCGCGGGGGCCAATGACACGCGGATGATGGCTAACTCTGGCATCTACCTGGTCGATAAACCGGGAGCAGCTCAGTCGTCGGTCTCGATCGGCCAGGTGGGCATTGACCGTAACAACCCGGACTACTATGCTGTGCAGGTTATGAATTCGATTCTCGGCGGCGGCGGTTCAGCTCGCCTCTTTATGAATCTGCGTGAGGACAAAGGTTACACTTATGGAGCTTACAGCCGGTTCACTTATCGTAAGGGAGCCGGGCCATTCGCGGCCTCAGGCGAGATCCAAACAGGTTCGACAAAGGAGTCGATCGTTGAATTCATGAAAGAACTCAACGGGATACGCGGAGCTATTCCGGTTACGCAGGAAGAGCTTGAAAGCAACAAGCAAAGCCTGATCCGTCGGTTCCCTAGCGGCTTTGAAACTGTTGGAGGTATATCTAATCAGCTTGCTAACCTGGTCACCTACGGATTGCCTGATAATTATTTTAACGATTACATCTCAAAGGTAAATGCAGTTACTATCGAAGATGTAAACCGTGTCGCGAATAAGTATCTCGACCCGACTAAGATGGCAATCGTTGTCGTCGGCGACCGAAAGGTTGTCGAAGCGGGCCTTAAGGACCTCGGTTGGCCCTTGATTTATTTGGATGCGGACGGCAAGGTCGTGTCACAATAGATATCCTACTGTTATATTCTTACTACATGGCCGGGAGAAATTCCCGGCCATTTTTCGTCGGGGTCGCCCGTCTCCGCTATCATTCAGGAAGCGTTCCTTTGTGATATAATCCTAAAAAAATACTTAGTCTTTATAGATTCTATCATTCAGGAGTGACCAAAATGTCTGTTGATATAAGTAAGATCCAAGGTATGTTAGGCGCGGATGCCGAATTGCTTTTGAATCATATTTCAAAAACTATCCCAAAAGAAAATATCCATCTTCCCGGCGGGGATTTTGTTGATCGTGTCTGGACGAACACGGATCGCAGCCCGCGCGTTTTGCGGAGTTTGCAGACGCTGCACGACCACGGACGACTCGGCGGCACCGGTTATGTATCGATACTGCCGGTCGATCAGGGAATCGAGCATTCGGCAGGTGCGAGCTTTGCTCCAAACCCAATGTATTTTGACCCTGAAAACATTGTCAAATTAGCCATAGAGGGCGGCTGTAATGCCGTCGCTTCGACCTACGGCGTTCTTGGTTCGGTCGCGCGGAAATACGCACACAAGATACCTTTTATCGTCAAAATAAATCACAACGAGCTTCTTACCTATCCAAATCAGTTCGATCAGGTCATGTTCGGCACGGTCGAACAGGCGAGCAACATGGGTGCGGTCGCCATCGGCGCGACGATCTATTTCGGTTCGGATCAGTCTACGCGCCAGATCACGGAGGTTGCCGAGGCTTTTGCCTACGCCCACGAGCTTGGTATGGCGACGATCCTTTGGTGCTATCTACGTAACCCAAAATTTAAGACGGCGGAGGGCGATATGCACACCGCTGCCGACCTGACCGCTCAGGCAAATCACCTTGGGGTAACGATCCAAGCCGACATTATCAAGCAGAAATTGCCGGAGCGAAATGGCGGCTACAAGGCTCTCAATATAGAAAGCAGTTATGGTAAGACCGACGCGAGGATATATTCTGAATTGACGACCGACAATCCGATCGATCTTGTGCGCTATCAGGTGGCGAATTGCTACATGGGGCGATGCGGATTGATCAATTCGGGCGGTGAATCAAAAGGAGAGAGTGATATGGCCGATGCCGTCCGCACCGCCGTCATTAACAAACGCGGCGGCGGAACCGGCCTCATCTCGGGCCGCAAGGCATTCCAACGCCCTATGGCCGACGGCATCGAATTGCTAAATGCCATTCAGGATGTATACCTCTCAAAAGAGATCACGGTTGCTTGATAGACGGAAACACGACCGGACGGGAGTGTGTTGCTAGATACTCCCAACTAAAACCCACAACTGGGCGTGTTTCTGTCTTTCTCACTTCTTGGAGTAACTACGGTAGACGGTTTCGATCCACGCGTCGGTTTTGATAAATCCAGAGCCAAATTCTTTGTATTTGTCCGGTAGGCCGGCTTTCTTGATTTCATCGAGAGTTTTCTTTTTCTTCATCGCATCCTGGACAATCTTTGATGTTTCGACCAGTGTTTGATGATAGGTTTTCAGGTCGTCGATCGTTGACACCGGGCCGTGTCCCGGGATCAGTTTCGCGTCCGCGGGTATCTGTTTTATGAGTGCCGCCACATTATTTATCATCCCCTGTACGCTGCCCCCGCTTTCAAGATCGACAAACGGAAAACGGCCGGCAAAAAAATCATCGCCGAGGTGGACGACGTTTGCCTTTGTAAAAAATATCACGGAATCACCGTCTGTGTGCCCGTTTGGGAAATGGACCGCTCGCACCTCGTCGCCGTCAAAATGGATCGATATGCTTTCGTCATACGTGATCATGGGCAACGCGAAGGAGCCATACGGTGCAGTTTTTTCGCCAAAAATGACCGGCGGGTCGATCAACCTTTTTCGCACGTTTGTCTGGGCGACGATGATCGCGTCTTTACCAAAAAATTGGTTTCCCTCGGTATGATCGCCGTGCCAGTGTGTATTGAAAATAAATCGCGGGGTTGCAGAACCAAGTTCCCTTAAGGCGTCTCTAAGCTTTTCACTCATGGTCCTAAAATCATCATCGACGATCAAGATGCCGTCTGCCCCGACGATCGCACCGACATTGCCGCCGCGTCCCTGAAGCACATAAACATTGCCGCTAACCTTCGTGACCTTTACCGTAATGTCTTGTTTATTCTCAAAATGGCTGTCGTCGCCATGACCAAGCACGCCAAATGTTAATAGACTTGTAACCAAGAATGCCGACAAAATTTGTTGCATTTTTTCCGCTCCAATCGTAAAGTATGATGACAAAAAGATAGTATCAAATTCTTCGGATTTGTTTCCGATTTTTGCATTGAGAATTGCGAAAACTAAATTCGTCGAATTCAGGCTAAGTCAAGGGCAATTGGGAAATTGAATGAATTTCGGAGGGAACTATGAAAAGATCTGTTTTAGTCGTTGCATTTATGTTTTTGATGGCCGGGGGCGTGTTTGCCCAGCCGAGCAAGGTGGCTATGGAGTCTCAGGAAAAGACACTATATCAGCGCCTCGGCGGTTATGACGCGCTTGCGGCCGTCACGGACGATTTTATTACGAGACTCGCTACCGACAAGAAGCTCGGAAAGTTTTTCGTCGGATTGAGCACCGATTCAAAAACAAAGGTACGTCAACATGTTATCGATTTTCTCTGCGTTGCGACGGGCGGGCCCTGCAAATATATAGGCCGTGATATGAAAACTGTTCACACCGGACTAATGATCACCAAGGCCGAGTGGGACGTGAGCGTAAAACATTTGATCGCCACGCTCGATAAATTCAAGGTACCCGCAAAGGAAAAGGCTGAAGTGCTAGGAGCGGTCGGGGGACTCGAAAAGGATATTGTCGAAGTAAAATAAAAATTCGATTTAATATTCAGTTTAGCGGCGCAATTACAATTGTGCCGCTTTTTTTATACAAAACGTCCGCGTGGCAATTGATAAACGCCGTTGAGAAACGGATTCGACTCTTTCTCGCGGCCGATAGAGGTTTCTGGCCCGTGGCCGCAGTAAACTGAAAAGTCGTCGCCCAGATCGAGAATGTTTTCACGGATCGATTCTAGCAATTGCTCGTGATCACCGCCGGGCAGATCGGTCCGTCCGATCGTACCGCTAAAGAGACAATCGCCGGTAAAGACCTTGCGTTCATTTTCCTCCGCCAGGACGATGTGTCCAGGTGTGTGTCCGGGACAGTGGCGGACTGAGAATTTGAGTTTGCCCACGTCGTAGGTCTCGCCGTGCTGCCAACTCCTTGTCAATTTTGGCGGGGCGGCGTAGTCAAACCCCATCGCTTTCATCTGATGAGGCTGAATGCCCATAAATAACGGCTGGTGCGGGAGCCCGTAATACAAATCTTCGTCGCCACTGTGAAGTATGATCTCGGCCTCTGGAAATGCCCGGGAGAGATCGGTCGTGCCCCCAACGTGATCGAGATGGCCGTGCGTTAATGCGATCGCCTGTAATTCGAGATCGTTTTCCTTGATAAAATCAACCAGCTCATCGGAGCTCTCACCCGGATCGATGCAGAGGGCCTTGCGCGTGGCTTCGCAGGCGACGACACGCGTGTTTTGCTGAAATGGGGTTAGGACAAAAGTCTTAATTAGCATCGGTCAAGGTATTCAAATATTTATCAATTGCAATTTTATCAATCTGTCGTCCCTGCAGGACAAAGATGATAGCGTTTCGATAGGTTTTGGCATCCGGCTTTCCTGTAAAGCAGGGCGTTTCGATCTCGGTCAAGTTTAGATAGCTGATCAGACAGCTGAGGAGCATCCAAAGCAGGATTTCGTCTGACGGGCCGAGGGGGTTATGTTTGATAATACTCTCGCGGTCATTTCTGATGCCATCGCAGATCCGAGCAAATTCCGCCTCGCTTATCTTTGTCATACCTCATCTTCGTACATCAGGTAGTGTGAAGCATTCATTCCGACGGCCTCATAAACCTGCTGAGCGTGTAGATTCTGCGTTTCGACGTATAACCGAAAGCCGCACACGTTACCCCTCTCAACGGCCTTTTCATTTACAAAATCATAAAGCCGGGTGTATATTTTCTGCCCACGTGCCTCCGGCCGGATAAAGACGCTCTGTATCCACCAAAACCACGCATTTCGCCAATCGCTCCATTCGTATGTCACCATCAGCCCGCCAACGATCCGACCATCTATTTCGGCGACAACGTAAAAGCCCTTTTTTTCGTCGCCAAATACTGCATCGACACCGGCCCGCAAGACCTCGGCGTCGAGCTGTTTCCCCTCAGTTTCTAGGGCCATAGCCTGATTAAACTCAACCAGCGATCGGGCGTCCGCAACGCTGGCGACTCTGATATTCATAAATGATTCCTTGACGAACTACATTCCGACATCTAGTCTAAAATGTTTTGCGCTGTGTCAGTAGCCCGCACGCAAGTATGGGCCACCTGGTGCAAAAGCCCTTATTTCCGTGCGGGCTAACGACACCTATGAAATTAAGAATACTTTATCACGGCAATTGTTTCGATGGTGTTTCATCGGCTGCCATTTTTACCAAATTTTACAAGGCTAAGATTGACGCTAACGCCCATGTTTTGTACACGCCTACCATGCACCGTGCGGGAAACGCATTTGACCGCGAACAGCTTGACGGCGATGAGAATGCGATAGTTGATTTCAAATATTGCCCGGACGAACGCCTTACGTGGTGGTTTGACCATCACCAGTCGGCATTTCTTTCACCAACGGACGAGGAGCATTTTCGCGCCGACACCTCCGGGAAAAAATTTTTGGATGTTACGAGCAAGTCTTGTGCGGAATTTATCGCCCGGATTGCGAAAGAAAAATATGGCTTCGATGACGAATCGCTTGCCGAACTGATCCATTGGGCACATATTATCGACGGGGCTCTCTACGACTCGCCGGCTCAATGCGTCGAGCTTCGATCGTCGGCCCTGAAATTGATGCAGCTTGTCGAGGGCGAAAAAGACCCGGCTTTTGTCGAGCAGGTCATCCGAATGCTCACCGAGCAGCAACTTGACGAGATCATTGAGCGTGAAGATATTCAAGCAAAATTGACACCTATTCTCGAACGCCATTGGAATACTGTCGAGCTGATCAAAGGGCTGGCAACGGCCGACCGGGGCGTCGTACACTTTGACCTGACCGGAACGGCCATCGATGGCTACAATAAGTTTATTCCCTACTATTTTCACCCGGAGGTAACGTATGTTGTCTCATTGAGCCAAAGCCCTTCTCGCACAAAGATTTCGGTCGGATCAAATCCGTGGGCACCGCGCCCGCGTACCCACAATATTGCCGAGATATGCGAACGCTATGGTGGCGGCGGCCACGCCGTCGTGGGAGCGGTCTCTCTAAAACCCGAGGACCTCGACCTCGGCAAGAAATATATGCAGGAGATAATAGAGGAGCTGCAATTCGCAGACTAAAAAAGGCGGCACATGGCCGCCTCACTATGAGATTGAATCAAGGAACTCTTACGGAGTTTTAGTAAAAACCTTTTGAGTTGAATTTGTTCCACGGGGCGAGGTCGACTCTGCATCGACTGTTAGGGTCTTGCCGTCCGATGAAAGGGCCCATGTCTCTTTTGATGAGATCGATACGTCGCCGTTCGGCGTACTCATCGTGCGGGCTGAACTAAGCAGCAGTTTGCCACCGTCAATCTTTCCCGTGTAATGAACCGGCATCTTGCCCATCGGTGAGTCGACCTCAAGAATTGTTTCTTTGCCGTCAAGCGTGTAGGTGACCGATGTATCTGCTCCGCCCATGCCGCCGCCCATGCGGCCGCCGCCTCCGCCAGGAGCTCCTGCCGGGGGTGCCATGCGTTTTGTAGCCGGCGTAACCTTAATGTCCGTCGCCGTCTGAACCACCGTCAATGTCTGCGACTCGATCATGTTACGTTCGCCCAGTTTCGATTTGCTTACGTCAAGCGTCCATGTGCCCGCAAAGTCCGGTGCCTTTTGTGCCGAAACCGACACTGCCAAAATGAACAGCGAAAAGATCGCCGCCAAAACAAACTTCTTTTTCATAATAATTGCTCCTGCCAATTGAGATCAGCCTTATCAACCTGTAAGACGCAATTCTACTCCAATTGGTTTTGATGAAATTGTAAAGAATTGTCAATCCACCGTCTTTACGCTGCTGGTTCAGTTTCCTCACGGTTGTGAAGCTTGCTGTGTCTATAGCTGTAAAGGAAATAGACGATCAGCCCGACGAGGAGCCATATGCCAAAGCGGAACCAGTTTGTCCAACCCAGTTCGGTCATCAGATAAGTGCAGCACATCACGCCGAGCACAGGTATAAGAGTCAATCGCTTGACCACGCACAAGAGTGTCATTATAACGGTGAAAGGCAAAAATACGAGGTAAGGTATTTTTTCCGTAAAGACGGCAAAACTTGTCTTATCAGCGGTAGCCGAGAAATCGAAAATACTCAGGAGGCCGTCGTGATTGTAAACATATAGCAACCCGAAGATTATCAGGAATATGACCGGTGCGATATAACGGGAGCTGATATACGGCACATATCGGTTTGCCCCGGCAAATTCCTTGTCCTTTACAAGCACGCCGGCGCAGACGATCGTAAAAGCAAAAAGCGTCCCGATCACTGAGAGGTCGGTGACCTCCGAGAGGTTCATAAATAAGGCGGGAATCGCTACCATAAACCCGGTCAGGATCGTCGAAAACCAGGGGGTCCGAAATCGTGGATGAATTGACGAAAAGATCTTTGGCAGCAACCCGTCGCGGCTCATCGCCATCCAGAGACGCGGCTGGCCCAGCTGAAAAACCAATAGGACCGTAGCGATCGCGACAATAGCACTGACGGCTATAATGCCCGAAACCCACGGAATATTTACACCCTCGGGACCAAAAACAAATGCCAAAGGATCGCCGACATTCAACTTGGTATAATTCACCATCCCAGTCAAAACTAAAGCCAGAACCACATATAAAACAGTGCAGATCGCCAGCGAATAGATCATCCCCCGCGGCAGCGTCTTATACGGGTCTTTACATTCCTCGGCTGTCGTCGATAGTGCGTCAAACCCGATATACGCAAAGAAAACCGCCGCAACGCCGCTCATCACTCCGGTAAACCCATTCGGAAGGAATGGATTCCAATTCGTCGTTTTAACATAGAACGCCCCTAAAATGATGACTAGCATAATTACTGCGAGTTTCACGGCGACCATTATATTTGAGGCCGTTTTGGATTCGCGAATACCGATATAGACCAACGCCGTAATCAGAAAAACGATCCCTAATGCGGGAATGTCCGCGACGATCGGCCAGCCGCCGATATTTGGAGCAGTCGTGTAAGCGGCAAAAGCATCAAGTTGGCCGCAGGTAACCGCTGCATCCTTGGCCTCACAGGCCGCCCGCAGCGCCTCGACCGTCGTCCCGCCGGCCACGGCTTCGGTTACTGTCGTAAAGCCGCGCTTAGCCGTAAGAAAATCCATCGTAAAATTGAGCGGAATATTAATGCCATTGGCTGCTAGTAAGCCCGTAAAATAGTCGCTCCACGAAATGGCAACCGCGATGTTTCCTATGGCGTATTCGACGAGCAGATCCCAACCGATGATCCAGGCGAGCAATTCACCAAAGCTAGCGTAGGCATAAGTGTAAGCCGACCCTGCTATGGGTATCTTAGACGCAAATTCTGCATAACAGAGCGCCGCAAACCCGCAAGCGACGGCTGCAAAAATAAACAGTATGATAACGCCCGGGCCGCCGCGAAAAGATGCCTGACCGACCATGGCGAAAATTCCGGCGCCGATGATAGCCGCTATCCCGAGCATCGTCAGGTCAAAGGTGCTTAAGCTCCGGCGAAGCCCTGTTCCCGCAGCCTCAGCGTCGGCAAACCCCTGGGCAGCGTCAGCCTGTATTTGAGCAATCGATTTTTTGCGAAAGAGCGAATTAGCCATAATTTTTTCCAGTGCGGTTAATAGAGTCTTGGGTCATGCCGGTTTTGGAGCGTCTTGGCCTTAAAAACCCGGCAGCAATTTGTTTTTAGCGAATTTTGAACCAAATCGGCGGAAGATGCAAGCCGAATTTGAGTTTGCACAGTCCTCAGAGTCACAGACTTGCGGAGTCAGAGGGCTGGAACCCTCTGTAACTATGTAACTCTGTAAATCTGCAGCTCTGCAAGTCCGACGACTTTCTGTAAACTATCTCAATGGACTGGAAAATATTTGGTACGGCTTTTTTGACTTTGCTTCTGGCGGAGCTCGGCGACAAGACGCAGCTTGCGGTAATCACGATGACAGCTAGCACCGAATCGAAGATTTCGGTGTTTCTTGGCGCCACCTTAGCGTTGATCGTCGTGACCCTGCTTGGCGTCCTGTTTGGTGGCGTATTGAGCCAGTATGTGCCTGTAGAGTGGCTGCAGCGGATCGTGGCGATTGCTTTTATTGTGATCGGCGTACTTATGTTGTTGGGGAAATTATAGTTTCGGGGTCACAAGGACCGTCGCTAGCGCTTGCGGACCAACAAAAAAAAGGAGCGATCGAATTAACGACCGCCCCTTAGCCCGGGAGAGAATCGGCGACCCTTACAATTACCGGTCGGCAATAAAATCAAGATCCGACACGTCGTCTGACAGCGATAGCACACGGACTGGCTCGTCAAAAGTAAAGCGCCTCGACGACACTCTGACGACTACAGTTTGCCCGCCTTCGATCTTGTCAAAGCCGTAAAATCCGCGGCGGCCGGTCGTGGCAACGTGAACCGTCCCATTCTGCTCGGTCAAAGTAACGCGTGCATTAACGACGCCTCGGAAGGTAGGGGCAATAACGTGTCCGCTGACTGAAACATTTGCGGCCAATGGTATCGCCATAAATCCGGCATCAAATGTGTGGTCGTTGGCACCAACGCCGCCGGTTACCAGGCTGACCACCGGAAAAGTTCCCGCCGGCGAACCCGCCGGATTGACAACATTGCTGGCATCCGAATCCGAAGAATCATCAACCCCAAGCTGCGACGTTTGGTTAACGGTCGTCAGTATTAGGCCGACGAGCGGTCCGCCGCCCGCGTAATTTGCGGGGTTGTCGAACCGAACCTGATAAGCAGTGTTGTAAGAGAGGCCGCCATTAACCTGGCCGACATTGTCGCTGGTGTTTGGATCGGCGACCGGACTAAAAGCAAAATAGTATTCGCCGTTAGCGTCTGTCACTGCCGTTCCCGAGAGCGTAGACCCCTGATACAGGCGAACCGTGACGCCCGCGATCCCGTTTTCACCCGGATCCTGTACACCATTGCTGTTCAAATCACGCCAGACGCGGTTACCGATCTCGATCGGCGCCGGATTGCACAAAGCGGTAGTGCCGCCGAGGCCGTTTGCCTTTCCAAAATCAGGCACCCCAGAGCCGCCGTTGCCGTTATATATTCGATAGGCGCGGTCGCTGGCGCCCGATGAATTGTTCATCCAACGCAGGCCGCCGTCAAATGTCGCACCGCTCGAGATAGTTCGCGAGATCGGGTCGAGCAATGTGGTCAGCACATGTTCGCGGCCGGGAATGTAGAGCAGCACACCCCACGAGACCTCGTCGTGGTAGTTGGCACCATTCGGCGTCAGGCAAAAATCGTCTTGATAGTAAAACTCAGCATCGCCCGGGCCTTGGCCGGTTGACTGTGGTGCAAGCCCAGCCGGGGCGGAACCGCAACGGCCATTGTCCTCAAGCGTCCATGCACCGACCGAACCGCATGACCGTAGCGTATCGCCGGCCGTTCGTTTTGCGTCCGGGCCATTGTCAAAAGCCTGGTCTCCCGCACGGTCCCGTAAGCCAATGATCAAATTACCGTTCTGAAACTCCATGTCAACAAACATCGCTTGCGGATACGCAAAATTTGTCGAGATCGTATTTTTCCACGGCAGCCATTCGGCTGGCCTCCCGGGATCGGCAAAGCCGCGTGGATAATTCAGTGCGAAACTGTGAACGACTGGGCCGAGCGCTAAGGTCGCAGGGTTAACCTGCACAACATAAGCGAAAAGATCGCCCGCCGAAGCAGTGCTCTCAGCGGAGCACACGATACCGAGATAGACCTGGCCGCGATAGTATTTGACTGCAAACGGACGAATGTCGCCTGCCGCACAATTTGCTGCTGTACCGCCGGGCGTGGCGAGCGACAGAGTCGAGGCCTGGGCGCTGTTGTCCAGCGATGCTCCGGTTGACGGGTCGAGCGCATAAAGGCGGCGATCTTCGAGATTCATGACAAAGAGCCTGCTCTCGTCCGCCGCGAGATCCATTCCGCCGATGCTCGTTTTTCCGACGGCGTCCCAACCTGTATTGCCGCTGTCATTGGTATAGTCGGTCGTCTCGTGCGAATTGGTCGAGGCACCCGGAACCGTAAATTTTGCTGTTACGGTATTGTTAGCCGGATCAATGACGTAGATCGCCCCGGCGTCATCTGCGTTGTTAAATATACCATCGGCGCCTGGACCAAAACCGGCATGGCGTTTGAAAAATGATGCGGCATAGACACGGCGTTTTAACCGCGAATACGCGAGTGACATCACCGTGCCCGTTGTGCCGGCGGTAAGGGCGACCGAGTGCGTTGACGGGTTGTCGTAATTTGCTACCGTTACGTCATTGTACGCGGTACCCGAATTGTACGGAAAATTCATGAGGACGCTATTGTTTGAATAAACGCCGTTCTGCGCCCCCTCGGCAAATCTGGAGATAACAATGTCAGGATTATCCTGGCAAAACTCTTCGGCACGATCGACCGCGAGATTGACGTTAGGCGTGCTGCCGTTAGCAACAAATTGAACGGTCGACCCGGAATCCGCCGCCGTCCCGCCTGAAACCGAATCGGTCGCACGGGCAGATGGCGAATATCCGGCGGGCAGGCTTGCAAATTCAATTCGATATGGCCCTGTACCAGTCGCGCTGAGCGAGTAGCCACCGACGGCGTCGGTCGTCGCGGTTCCGCAAAAGTTGTTTGATCCGTCGTAAGCGTTGACTGTCACACCGGCGACACCGCTATCGATCGAGTTTAGCCCGGTCGTGTTATCAAAGACGCCGTTTCCATTAAAGTCCTGAAAGACCTTACCCGAAATCGTTCCGGAAAGTGCACGCTCGGAGCGCGACTGTCGCTGTTGGGCACTGGAATAAAACTCGTTTGAAAACGTGATCGAAAGAAAAAGCACAGCGACCAGCGATAGAAAGGCGACGGCTCGGTAACGAGCCAAAAAGATTTGTATCTTCATGGGGCGGTTGGTTCCTTATTTGACGTTCAGGGTCGAATTACAAGGGAGTTTGATCTTAATGTGGAGCGGGTATCGGGAGGGGCTGAAAGGAGCGCTTCAGCTGACGCTAATAGAAAGATACCGCATCGAAACTTGCGATGTCAAATGTTTTTTAACGGCGTTTAAAATTGCGGACAGCTAACTTTTGAGGCGGGAGAGGAATTTTTGCCGAAACTTGGCGACTTTTGGTGCAACAACCGCGTTGCAATAAGACTGATTTGGGTTGTTGGCGAAATATTCCTGGTGATAATCTTCGGCGGGCCAGAATTTATCAAACGCGGTGACCTCGGTCACGATGGGGTTGTCGTAGATGCCCTCGGCGTTAAATTCGGAGATAGTTTCGACGGCCACGCTCCGCTGCTCGTCCGAGTGGTAAAAGATCGCCGAGCGGTATGACGTGCCTATGTCGCCTCCCTGACGGTTCAATGTTGTCGGGTCGTGGACGGTGAAAAACACTTGTAAAAGTTCTTTATATGACAATTCGGCAGGGTCAAATCGTATCTGGACAACCTCGGCGTGGCCGGTCGTTTCTGAGCAGACCTCTTTGTAGGTCGGATTCTCAGTATGCCCGCCGGAGTAACCGGAGACGACATCCTCGACGCCTTTCAGATCGTCAAATATCGCCTCAACACACCAAAAACATCCCGCCGCCAGCGTCGCCGTTTCTAAATTATCCATGTTCAGATTCTACCAAACTTTCTCGATCGCAACTCAATGACCAATAAAGATATCGTCGTTTTCCTATTCGTATTTCTGCGATAAATCCTCTTAACCGAGTTTATTAAGGCCCTTAGCAACGGATAGATCCGTCAACTCGTAATATCGCAACTAAGTGCGAAAGTAATACTTGACATACGATAACGCCGTATTATAAATTAACACTGTTAAGTCTATGGCTATTAAAGATCGGAAACAAAGAGAAAAGGAAAACCTGCGGCACGAAATACTTGACGCGGCCCGCGAGCTGTTTGTGGCAGAGGGCTACGAAAGCGTCTCGATGCGAAAGATCGCCGAAAAGATAGAATATTCACCGACGACGATCTATCTTTATTTCAAAGACAAATCCGAGCTGCTCCACGAAGTATGCGAAGAAGCATTTACAAGACTCAGCGACGAGATCATTCGCGGTCAGCGTCTCGGCAAGACACCAATCGAGGTTCTCCGGCTAGGAATGTTTGCCTATGTCGCCTTTGGACTGCTCAATCCGCATCATTACGAAGTAGTATTTGTAACACCTAAGTGCACCGGCCAGGAAGCGGACTATTCGTACAACGCTTCGATGGGGAAAAAGGCGTTCGAACTTCTCTCCGCATCTGTCGCGAACTGCATGGCGGCCGGTGATATTCGTGGCGGTGATGTAGAAACTGTTGCCCAAACCCTTTGGGCAGGTATCCACGGTGTCACTTCACTACTGATCGCGCACGAGGGGTTTCCATTTGTTGACCGGGAAACGCTGGTTAGTTCGGTCATCGATACGATGATCAACGGTATTAGAGCTTAAAAAAAATTTACTGAGTGACTTAACGCTGTTAAGTCAACCTGGAGACGAATATGACGAAAAAAACACTTATCATTCTCGGACATCCGAACAAAGAGAGTTTCTGCGGTGCTCTTGCTGCAAGTTATCGCGACGGCGCCGCTGAATCGGGAGCTGAGATCCGCGAGATCTTTCTTGCCGATCTGCGATTTGACCCGATCCTCCATCTCGGGTATCGAGAGATACAGGAACTCGAACCCGACTTGGTCGCGGCACAGGAATCAATAAAATGGGCGGATCACGTCGTCTGGGTTTACCCGATCTGGTGGGGGACGATGCCGGCCTTGCTAAAGGGATTTCTCGACCGGACATTTCTGCCCGGATTCGCATTCAAATATCGCGAGAATTCGCCGTGGTGGGACAAATACTTGACCGGACGCTCGGCACGCATGATCGTGACGCTCGATGCTCCTGTCTTTTACGATTGGCTGATGTACGGTGCGGGCGGGCGGAAAACTATGAAGAATGCGGTACTGAAATTTTGCGGGATCAAGCCGGTAAGCGTGACGGCGTTTGGCTCGGTCAAATCGTCGGACGAGGCGAAACGCGACAAGTGGCTTACAACGGTCCGCGAACTAGGCATAAAGCTCAAATAGGAGAAATAGAGATGAAAACTGAACAAATATTCTCGGTTGTTAACCTCATCGCCATCCTCGGCTGGCTGTTGATACTGATCCTGCCGCGTTGGAAATTTACGCGGCACATCGTCCTGTCAGGCGCGATCCCGCTGCTGCTGTCGGTTGCATATCTCGCTCTCGTTATATTGTTTTTTGGTCGGGCCGAGGGCGGATTCGGGTCGCTCGCCGACGTCATGAAACTCTTTACCAACGAGTGGGCGGTGCTCGCGGGCTGGATCCATTACCTGGCGTTTGACCTTTTTGTTGGCAGTTGGGAAGTTCGCGATTCGCAGCGGAGCGGCATCTCGCATGTCTTAGTGATCCCGTGCCTGTTTCTGACGTTCATGCTGGGCCCGATCGGATTTCTGCTCTATGCGGCGATCAAGCTGTTCATGCCGCGAAAAGGAGGCGAAGATGATCTCGAAACTGTTTAACGAACAACGGCCGCTAATGGTCGCCGGAGTGATATCCTTTGGATGCTTCATTGCAACCCTGATTTTGTCGCTTGCCGACAATACTCAGATCCTCGGTACCAACCGCTGGATCAAGCCGATGAAGTTTTACATCTCGATTGCTATATTTGTCTGGACTATTGCTGTTTTGCTGCAATATCTGCCGAATAGAGAACGATTTTCGCGAGTAACGTCGTGGGCGATGATCATCATCTTCGCCGTTGAGATGGCGGCGGTCACCGGACAAGCGATTCGCGGTACGACATCGCATTTTAATATCGGAAATCCCATCGACGCGGCGATCTTTGCGCTGATGGGTACGGCGATCGTTATCAACACGATCTTCGTCGGGGTGCTGACATACCATTATTTCAGATCGAACATCGATCTGCCGCCGGCCATTGTCTGGGGAATACGGCTCGGCCTGTTGTTGTTCCTATTTGGCAGCATCCAGGGCGGCTATATGTCTTCGCAAATCGGCCACACAGTCGGAGCAGCGGATGGCGGGCCCGGACTGCCTCTGGTTAACTGGTCGACCGTCGCCGGTGACCTCCGCGTCGCACATTTCCTCGGCCTACATTCGCTGCAAGCGGTGCCGATATTTGCACTTGCTCTGCAACGTCTGCGCATTTCCGGGCGAACGGGATTGACCGTCGGATTTGCGATTGTCTACCTTGCGGTATTTATGTTCTTGTTAGCACAGGCCCTCAGCGGACGGCCTTTCTTGTCTTTATAGCTTATCGGGAATCACCACAGAGTCACAGGGAACACTGAGAAAGACAAGTTAAAATACACTAAATCTTGCTTGGTAAACAAATCAAATCGGCAGCGATTGATTTTTGAAAATTCTCTGTGCTCTGCGGTGCCTCCGTGGTGAGCTGTTCTTACGGCCATTCGCCGCAATACACATAGACCGCCGGGCCGGTGATGACGATCTCGTCGTCGTCGCGCCAAAGGATTTCGGTAGTACCGCCTTCGGACCGGACCAAAACCTTTCGCTGTGTTTTGAGCAAAAACGCGCTCAGGATGGCGGCACCGCTCGAGCACGAGCCGGAGGCCGATGTTTCGCCCGCACCGCGTTCCCAAATGCGGATCTCGATCTCGTCACGATTTTCGAGGCGAATAAAAACAACATTCGTCCGCTCGGGAAACCCCTCATGCTTTTCCATTGCCCGTGCCGCCCCACGCCAGTCAAAATTGAAATTATCGACAAATATACACGCCACCGGATTGCCGACATTGATGGCGGAAAAAGCATAGTGGCGGCCATCGACCTCGATCGGCTCGTTGATGACGTGGTCACGGCGGGTTTCGATCAGGACAGGGATTTCTTCGCTGGCAAAGCGCGGTTTGCCGATCTCGGCCTCGAACCGGAATTCGTCACCATTTCGCTCGATTAGGTGAAAAAGCTTAACGCCGCTGCGTGTACGCAGACGGAAATCGGCCGCCGACCAAAGGTTTTTGTAATTGAGATAAGCAACCGCGCAGCGCGTGCCGTTACCCGAGAATCCGGCGAAGCTGCCATCGGGATTCACGATCTCGCAGTAATAGTCGGCTTGCGGATCATCGAGCCGCTCGAGCACCGCGATGCCGTCAGCACCGGCGCCAGTATTGCGGTTGCAGATGTCGATGGCTAGTTGATCAAGCCCTAGCTCATCAGGTATCGCTTTGCGTTCAATAACTATGTAGTCGTTGCCAAAGCCGTGAAATTTGCAAAACGGAATGGGCATGGTCTGTATTAGAGGGACCTTCCCTACCGGTCGTGTTTCCGCCATAAATCGCTACGGCCGTTTCACAGGCGTGATCTTAAGCGTCAGCGTTTCGGTGCCGCGAACAACTACGATCTCATATTCCACATCGGCTTTCATTGTGCCTAGCACCCTTGTGTAATCCTGCACGTTTTTGACCTCTTGACCGGCGAGCTTGACGATCTTATCATTTGCCAAAAGGCCGGCTCTCGACGCGGGCGAATCGTCACGGACGCCGTCGATGACCATGCCGTCGGTCGAATCGGTGTAGCTCGGTATCGTCCCCAAACTGATGCTAAAACCGCTCCGGCCGCCGGGTGTGCCTGAGCTTTTAGCGACTGTGTATGTTGGCCTGATAGCATTTTGATCGACCGCTTTTACAATCGAAGCAACGTAGGCGATGACCCTTTCTTCGCCGTCATAATTGATCTTGTCCGCCGTGTCGGACGGTTTGTGATAGTCGAGATGCGTTCCGGTGAAGAAGAAAAGGACAGGAATTTTCTTTGTGTAGAAAGAGGAATGATCTGACGGGCCAAAGCCGTCTTCGTTAAGCTGGAGAGCGAATTTGTCCCGGCTTCCCACAGGCAGCGGCGGCGGCTGCACCATCGTATTTCCAACCGGTTTTGAAGGTTGACTGCCATAGATCGTCCACTTGTTATTTTGGTTGACCCAGTCTTTCCACTCGCTCGCTGTCCCAATTCCGCCAATCGTCAATTTTTCATCATGCAGCCGACCTACCATATCGAGGTTGAACATCGCGACTGTGTTCTCGATCGGGAACACTGGATTGTTTACATAAAATTTCGACCCGAACAGGCCTTCTTCCTCGCCGCTGAACGCGATGAAGATGATTGTGCGTTTATTGTTTTTGGCCTTGGCGAACTGGCGGGCAAGCTCGATGATCGCCGCCGTTCCCGATGCGTTGTCGTCGGCACCGTGGTGTATCTCAGTCGAATTTGCCGCGAGACTGCCTTCGCCACCGTGGCCGAGGTGGTCATAGTGAGCGCCAATGACGATGGCCTCGTTTTTGAGCGACTTGTCTTTACCATCTAAAACGGCGATGACGTTATAACCCGTGACGGCGCTTTGATTCGCCTTAGCGTAGGGGAAAGGCTGTAGGTAATTTAGCTTGCCATTTGCTGCCCGAACACCCGGCTTTAGCCGCAGCTTTGCAAAAGCATTTGCAATATACCCAGCCGCAGCGGTTGCTCCGGCCTCGCCCGTGCGCCGGCCCTCCAGCTTGTCTGAAGCGAGATACTCGATGTGCTTTCGCAGGTTTGCCTGTGAAGCATCCGTTTTTGCAACCTGCGCCGAAACGCTGAAAGCTAACGATAGTAAGATAAGAAGACTAAATAACTGCCTTTTCATAATTTGATCGATCTAACAAAGATCTCTTTTATCTTGACGTTTTGCGCGGCTATTTCTTTTACGGTTGCTGCGTCCTTGATGTTCAAACGGTCACGAGTTTTGGCATCCTCGACAACACGGACCGCTTTTAGGCCGGAGAAATAGACGCGTCGTACGGACGGGGTCTGATCGTCATTTTCTGCCTTTTGATAATAAAACATCAGCACACCTGCGTCGGAATAAAGAAACTCCTCGGTGTAAGCACGATTGGAGATCTTTCGTTCGACCTTGACCATGACAAGCTGGTCGGGATACATGTGCTCTTCCGTGTCTCCGCCTTTGTAAAAGAATTTGTATCTCAGATTGTAGGTGCCGACGGCCCGCCACTGGTGACTACGCTTGTTTATGACAAACTCGTTCATAAACAGATCGCCAAACTCGCCGCGGTCTTCGTCCATTTCACAAAGCCGGGCTTTCTCTGCCACATCGTTGTAGTGCTCGCCGATCTTTTCGACGGTCCTATCGGTCGTCTGCGCGAAAACGCCGTGACCAAGAAACAAGAGGATTAATGTACCGAATAATTGTCTTTTCATAAGACTAAGAACGCCCAAGATCTAACTTCTTGTCCCTATCTGCATCCTTTATCTAATTCACCCAGTCCGCAATAAAAATATTCGTGTCGCCTTGTTTAGCGTCGTTGCGGTTAGAGGCGAAAACGAGTTTCTTACCATCGGGCGAGAACATCGGGAATCCGTCAAATGATTCGTTAAATGTCACACGCTCGATCCCGGTGCCGTCGAGGTTTATCAGCGCTAGGTCGAAGTTTCGTTTTTTGGGGTCGGTCGCAAAATAGTTGGTGCAAAAGATGAGTTTTTTGCCGTCCGGCGTAAAGAAGGGGGCGAATGACGCGGCATCGAGCTTTGTCACCTGACGTTTGTTCGAGCCGTCAGCATTCATCGTCCAAACCTCAAATACGGTTGGGACGATCATATGCTGCTTCAGAAAATCCTTGTCGCGTTGAACCAGCGCCGGATCGGCCGGATGCGAGCCGCGATAAACGATCATTTTGTTGTCGGGCGAGAAAAAGGCTCCACCGTCGTAGCCGGGTTCGTTCGTCAGGCGTTTGATGTTCTTGCCGTTAATGTCCATCGAATACAGCTCAAGATCACCGTCACGCTCCGATGTGAAAACTATCTTTTTGCCGTTTGGCGAGATCGTCGCCTCGGCGTCATAGCCCGGGCTGTTGGTCAGATTTTTGATTTTCTTGCCGTCCGGGTCGGCGGTGTAGATCTCGTAATCGGGATAGATCGCCCAAACGTATCCTTTCGAGTAATCGGCCGGCGGCGGGCATTCCTTCTTCCCGCCAAAGGTCGAAGCGTAGAGTACTTTTTTGCCGCCTTTGAAAAAATACGAGCATGTCGTTCGGCCCTCGCCGTTCGAGACCATGTGGACATTCGACCCGTCGATGTTCATCGAAAAGATCTGATCGCAGCCGAGATTGTCGCGTTTTGACTGAAAGATCAACTGTTTGCCGTCAAACGAAAAATACGCCTCAGCATTCTCACCGCCAAAACTCAACTGCTTTATGTTCTTTAGATGGCGTTCGCCTGATACGGCGAGGGTGGTTTCCTGTGCGAAACTGGTTGACAAAAGGGTTATAATTACAAAAACTACGAAATACAACTTTTTCATATTTTCGATTATATTATTACCGTGGCAATTTTGCGCATCCGAAATTAGTAGTTTTGCGAATTTACAATTCGAGCAAAGTATATAATGCGGACAAAAAGTCCGATTTTGACAGACTTATTTTTGGTATATGAGTTTTGAGACTAACAAAGATGTTCTGGATTGGTATGAGCGACAGCCGCGGACGCTGACGCCGGAATTTATCAACTCTATCCCCTGGCACCAGGTAAACGATCATCCGCTTGATGAAAAGTTTATCCCTGTTCTGCTCTACATGCGCGACGTCGAAACGCTAACCGATATGTATCATCGGCAGATGCTGCGAACGCCGACCGGCAAGGACCCGTATATCAACAAATTTATGGAGCGGTGGGGCGTTGAGGAGATCACGCACGGCGAGGTGATAAACCGCTTTCTCAACGAGATCGGTTTTCATACGGATAAAAATTGGCAGACGCAGGTGCGAAAGGCGGTTACCAACTATTATCACGCCAGCACGTATATCACCACGATGATCTGCAATATTTTCGGGCGGAAATTTTCGGCGACTCACATGACGACCGGCGCGATCCATGAGATGGAAGCCGCTCAAGGCTATCGACGCCTCATGACCCTCGCAAACCACCCGGTTTTAACTTATATTGTCGAGGGCATTATCCGTGAGGAGGCAGCACACGGCAGCTTTTACCGCAACATCGCCCTGCTTGAGCTGAAAAGAGATAAGGCGGCGCAAAAGATAGCCCGTTATCTGGTCGAAAAATTTTGGGTTCCCGTAGGTCAAGGTTCTTTGTTAAAATCGCGGACCGAATATATGGTTACGACCCTCTTTGGAGACGATGAAGGCCTGTCGCTGCTCGACACGACGGTGACGCAGCGCCTGCAGGCTCTTCCGGGCTTTGCCAACATCACAACCATCAACGACACGATGGAACGGATAGTTAACAATCACTCAGAAAAAATGAATGCAGCCGTGCCCGCCGTTGCCTAAGAAGAACGGTAGTACTCGATTCCGCTACTCAGTTCAACGGCTATTTCCCCGTCGGACTCGGCGTAGTCAAGATGCGCAATTGCCTCTGAGATCGCGAGGAATCGATGCACGTCGTGGCCGAACGAATTCGGAAACAGACGCTTTGCGACGTCATACGCCGTCACTCCGTCGCCTGAAACTAGCGAAACCACTTTTTTCTGCCTATCATCGATCGCCCGGACATAGCGGTGAAATATCTCCTCAAAATCCATCACCGGTTCGCCGTGGCCGCCATAAGCCAGCGTCGGCGAAAAGCTGCGTAACCGTGCGAGGCTTACGAGATACTCGGCGAGCGATTTAAAACGCTTTGCGGGATCTAGCGGGTCGGGCGAGAGGATCGGATTTGGGGTAATGCGTTTTAGGACGCAGTCGCCGCATATCAGTGTCCGGTCTGCCTCGCGGACAAACGAACAAGATCCCGGCGTGTGGCCCGGCGTATGCAGGACGCGCAGCGAGCCGCCGTCAAATTCCAGCTCCATGTCATCATACAGCGGCTTAAAATCGCTCTCCTCGAGGGAATCGGTCAGCAAACTGACCTCCTCATACATCGACCGCATGTCCGCAAATACCGCATCCGGCACACCAGAGCGCAGCATCAGCGTCCGGTGCTCCTCATGGGCGAGCCGCCCAAAAAGATGTCCGGTCTCCCAATTGTGGATCAGAATCTCGGCGTTCTTTGCCTCATCGCGAACCTGCTTAGCAAGGCCGCAATGATCTTCGTGGGCGTGCGTAAGCACAATCCGTTTTACGTCAGAGAACTGGACGCCGTTTTCCGCAAGCCTCGCACGCAAGGCCGCAGCGGCCTCGGGTGTTTTCGGACCGACATCGATCAGAGTCAGCGGGTCTTCCTTGATCAGATAAACATTGACATCGCCTACATAGAACGGTGTAGGTATTGAAAGCGGAATGATGTTCATAAAATGTAGGCTTTCTTACAGCGGACCCGGTCGGCTTGAAAGAAATTATATTAACAAACCTTTTGGTTTTCGGCTCGGCGGCACGTTGAAGTTGCCGTTCTTGTTAATTGGCAAGAGCGTCGCCCATTGTGGAACATTTATCCCTCGTAGACGGGAATTTTCGGCAAATACGGTTTAAATGTAGTTAGGATTACAAAATTATTACATTTTTGCTTGCCTAAAATTAGTTTTTGGGGTAAAAAGTTCAAAGCAAATCATTTCGGGTTAAAAATCTGTCGGAAACGATAACTAGAATTTTCTAAATTCGCGACTTGCTCGTGCGGAAAAGAGAAGCCTGATCGGTATCGATCTCAACGGCGAATCTTCTTGATTTCACGGCGGATTTTCAAACGTATCCAAATAGTACGAGGGAGAAAAATAATGAGAGTATTTTCGTCCAGGATTTCCGCGAGAGCGGTAACAATCTTGCTGGTAATGGCCGCATCGGTATTTATGTCCGTTTCGGTATTGGGACAATCACAGTCTGCCGCCGCCGATCTTAACGGGCAGGTAACAGATCCAACGGGAGCCGTGGTTGCAGGTGCGACAGTGCACGCCAAGGGCGTCGGCAATGGTATCAGCCGAACGGTCACCTCTAACGGCGAAGGTGTTTACCAGTTTATCAATTTGCCCCCGGGCGAATACGAAATCTCGGCCGAAGCCGCAACTTTCAAAAAAGTTGTGATATCGCCCGTTAAACTTACAGTCGGACAAAGCGCGGATCTTACGATCAAGCTCGAGCTTGGCGATGCGAGCGCGACCGTCACCGTAAACGGCGACGACGTTCAACTGATCGAGACCGCTCGATCAACCGTTTCAAATACAATCGATCAGGAAAAGATCAGCAATCTGCCGATCAATGAGCGGAGTGCGACAGGGTTCGCTTTGACGCTTTCGACCGTTGGACGTGACAATGGCCGTCCCATTGGCCCCGCCCCGACATCGGGCCTCAACATCGGCGGCCAGCGTGGACGCTCGACCCAGGTAAACGTGGACGGAGCGGATTTTACAGATAACTCCATCAATGCGGCACGCACGACGGTATCCATGGAGGCCGTTCAGGAATATCAGGTAGCCACCAATTCCTACACTGCCGAATTTGGACGAGCAACGGGCGGCGTCGTTAACGTGGTTACAAAACGCGGAACCAACGATTTTCGCGGGAACGTCTTTGGCTTTATCCGCGACAAGAGCATTCAGGCACGCAACGCTTTTTCTCCCGTCGCAAAGCCTGATTTCCGCAGAACCCAATACGGCGCGACCCTCGGCGGCCCGATCGTTAAAGACAAAACTCACTTCTTCACCGCATTCGAAGGCCGTCGCCGTAACGAATCGGGATTTTTTACATCCAACGTCGTTGGTAATCTAACCTCTTCGGTAACTATCGGAGTTATTCCCGGACTAAACCCGACCGCACAAACCTTTAATAACCTTACCGCTGCACAGGCCGCAGCCATAAATGGCCTCATCGCCGCAGGGGGATCTACCAATATTTGCGGAGCCAGAGCCTATGCCTTTTTTGCGTCGAGTGGCGGACAAACCGCTCTTAACGGCACTAATCCGCTAAACAGCCCAAATGACGGCAGTATGTGCCCGGCCATCTCGCCTATCCCACTGGGCGCCATCGGAGCCCGGTTTATCATTACATCGGCGCCGGTTCCGACCGGAACGGTGAATACGGCGGGACAGCCGATCGCCTTTCGACCCCTTAACAACCTGCAAAGGGTCTTTCCGGTCACTGACCGCGGCGATTATTTTACGGCTCGCGTTGATCAAAACATTAATGCTAATAATCAGCTAAACGTTCGTTTTGGGTATAACACCGGGAATGTGACGGGTATCCAGGTCGAATCGCAAAACCAGTCGCTCGGGCAGAATGATTTTTCGCGAACCGGCATCACGAATATCAAGGACACGTCCTTCAATGTGGGGCTGACCTCGACCTTGAGCAGCTCGATTGCAAATGATTTTCGCTACAGTTATGGACGCCGCAACACAACATTCCGTTCGCAAAATGGTGACGCTGTTGCTTTTAACATTTCTGGAACCGCCTTTATCGGGCGTGAATTGTTCTCGCCGGTCGCCCGCATCGAAAATCGTAACCAATTCGTTGACAGCTTAAGCTGGATCGTCGGTGACCATACCCTCAAATTTGGCGGCGACTTTAACTTTGTCCGGATCCCGACCGCAGATTTTGAGCTCAACTTTGCCGCTCTTTTTAATTTCGGCGATTTTGCGGCGAGTAATCTAAACGCCGGCTTTGCCGGCCTTCCGGCCTTTACACCGGTTCAGAGTTACGGGCTGGGGCTGCCGTCTATTTACGTCCAGGGTTTTGGCAATAAACACAGTACTATCAAAAATACACCTATAGCATTTTTTGCACAGGATTCGTGGCGGGCAACCCGCCGGTTGACTTTCAACTACGGAGTTAGGTACGACTACGAGTTTACCGAAACCATTGCTCCTGTCGGTGTTAGAGATCCGCTCACGGGTATCACTTTGACGGCAAGCGACGTACTCGCCGCGCAAGATGCGGTTGGCGCTCAGCAGGGCATACCGCGGGATAAGAACAATGTGGCACCGCGTTTTGGTTTTGCTTATGATGTATTCGGCAGCGGTAAGACCGTTGTTCGTGGCTCGGTCGGCCTCTATTATGACCATCCGCTGTTAGCAATTGCTTTTAACTCCGACATCGCCGATTCCTCTCAGCAGCAGCAAGCTGTTTTGACGGCGGGCACTCCGGTTCCGATCAATACGACTACCGGCGCTGCGACGCTTCTGAATGCGGCTCTGGTGTTTCACGGTACTGTGTGCGGCAACTCAGGCTCGAATGCTGCTCTTTGCGCCGCGTTCGGCAGCCCGACCACACCGGGCGTTGCGACAACAGCACAGTATCAGTTTGGCCGTCAGCGGTTTAACGATCAAACGTATAGCGGCTTTGGCGCGGTTTTGCCTTTCTCACTGCCGATAGCCAAGGATTTTCAATACGCCTCGGCAACCCAGGCAAATTTTGGCATCGAGCAGCAACTGACAAAAGATATGTCGTTGTCAGTATCATATATTTTTGTCGGCGCTCACCATCTGCCTCACCCGACCGATCTGAATACGCCAAATTCGGCACTGCAAATTCAAAACTACCAGCGTTTCAATGGCGGTGCATTGCCGACCTCGACACAGGCAACAGCAACTGTAAGTATTGCCACCACCGCGCCCGGAACGGCGACGGGTGTGGGATGCGCCGTTGTGATTCCCGGCATGGTCGCCCAATGTCCGACGGGCCGTGTCGTCGCTCCGGCGATCGCTAATTTCTTCCGTCCGAATGCTCCAAACTATTTCCTGGCATTTGCTCTCTCGGGTGGTGGCGTTACTAAGGCGGTACTCGACTCGCAATTAGCCGGGAGCTTGCGGACACCCGGTGCAATCACCCCTTACGGGTCGGTAAACGCTCAAATCTCGGACGGTAATGCGAATTACAACGCGATGAACGTTGAATTCAAAAAGCGTTTTTCGAACAACTTTACATTCCTGTCAAGTTACACATGGTCGCATTCAATAGACGATTCGTCCGATCTGCAAACCCTGCTCATCGCACAGAATGTCAATAATTTTAAGGAAGAGAAAGCCAATTCGCTTTTCGATCAGCGGCATCGTTTCGTATTTAGCGGCGTCTGGATATCACCTAACGCGTGGCGATCGGGCAGCACATGGCAAAAGGTTTTTGCCGATTTTACCGTGGCGCCAATCCTCGAAATTTCGTCAGGCCGCCCTTTCAACCTTATTACGAATGTGGATGCAAATAACGATCAATCGACCCAGACCGACCGGCCGAGCGTGAACTCTAACGGTACGCTTTGCGTGCCGGGCGACCCGGGCTGCATCACTCCGTTGATCACAAACGGAATGTTCTCGAACGGAAATCTCGGACGCAATATGGGATTGACTCACGGATTCGCCTCGCTCGACATGCGGCTTTCGCGTGCGATCAATTTTGGCGAACATTTTCGCATCGACCTGATCGCCGAGGGCTTTAACCTTTTCAATCGTTTTAATGAAGCATCGGCAACTCCACTTTACACCGACGTTAATGCCTTTGGTCAGCGTGCGGGCAACGGCCGTTATTACAGCCGACCGACCGCCGCTTTTGACTCGAAGCAGTTCCAGTTTGGAGCGAAATTCAGCTTCTAAGTTTCGCTTAGAACATCTTTAGGGCCGGGTAGTTTCAAACTATCCGGCCTTTTTATGCGCTCAAGCTTGTTTTGATAGATAATTTACATATGCTTTCGTTTTCGGACAAGATCAAGCAAAAGGCCGGCGAGATCGGCTTTGATAAATGCGGCATCGTCCGGGCCGAGCCCTTGACCGCCGAAAATAAAAGGCTAACCGAGTGGCTCGATCTGGGCCATCAAGGCTCAATGGCGTGGCTTGCGCGTGAGCCGGAAAAACGAAGCGACCCGCGACTGTTGTTTCCAGGAGCCAAGTCCGTCATCGTCGTCGCTCTCAACTATTTCACCGATCACCGACACAAAGATTCTCCCGCCATGGGAAAACTTTCGCGATATGCATGGGGAGACGATTACCACGATATTGTCCGCGAAAAACTAAGCGAGCTATTGGCGTGGATCAAATCCGAGAATCCGGGCGCAGATGGCAAGATCTGTGTCGATACTGCACCGACGATGGACAAGGCATGGGCCGTAAGGGCAGGGCTCGGCTGGCTCGGCAAGCACACTAATCTGATCACGACCGAGCTTGGTTCGTGGGTATTTATTGGCGAGATACTACTGGATTTAGAACTCGATTACGACACGGCCATTGTTGACGATCACTGCGGCAAATGTACAGCCTGTCTCGATGCGTGCCCAACAAACGCTATCGTCGAGCCTTATGTTGTCGATTCGCGAAAATGCATTTCATACGCGACAATAGAAATGCGTGGCGATGAACTGCCGGCAAATATCGCTGACAAACTGGACGGATGGATTTACGGTTGCGATATCTGTCAGGACGTATGTCCGTGGAATCGGTTTGAGCAGCCGACGAGCGAAAGGCGATTTGAGCCTAGATCTGGTGAGACGTCGCTAGATCTCGATGCAATAAGTAAAATGACGCACGAAGAATACGTGCCCCGATTTAGGCATTCTGCCATCAAGAGAACTAAGTTGAGTGGGCTGAAAAGAAATGCCAAGTATCTAAAACAGACATTTTTGGCAACAGACATTGAGGAGAACAAATGAAAACCTTAAAACAATTATCGATGATCGTCATGTGTTTCATTTCATTGGCCACAGTTGTATCAACGGCAACGGCTAAAACGGCGGGCTCGCAAACTTCTGTCCAGGCCGAATACAAACGGCTGCTCGCTCTCGGTGACAGGCTCGCAAAAATACCTGTCGAAAGACAGGATCGCGAACCGCACAAGAGTTTTCTCAAGAAGAATAAGAAAGACATTGTTTATAGTGAACCCGCGGGCCAGTGGTTCGTCCAGGCAGACCGGTTTTGGGATCTCGCAAAAAAGAACAAATCGCTTTCGATCGCAGATGACATCGGCTGGACGGCGGCCAATACTCCTCTACCGGGCGAATGCGAAGGTTACATCAATTGTTATTTGTATAATTTGACCGCAACACTCGGCGAATACCTCAAGCTGTTTCCGTCGGGCAAACACCGCAAGCAGGCTCTTTCGAAGTTTAACGAATGGACGGAGCCGATGATCACAGACCGGAAAACGTACGATGGCCCGACCGAAGATTCCGACAAGGCCGAACTAAAAAAAATGATTGCCGTGTTGAGTGATATTCTTGGCAAGGTCAACGACAGCGGCAAGGATGCGTCTGTGGCACTGATCAGCCGGCTTGCCGACGCGTACAAATAAGATCGTAGATGCTCCGTGACGCACACAACCGGACAATTCGCGATCTGCGTATTTCGCTGACCGATCGTTGTAATTTTCGTTGTTTCTACTGCCTGCCCAATGGCGAGCCGCCGCTCGCGCGTAAGGAGACGATCCTGACGTTCGAAGAGATCGCGTATCTCGCTGATGTTTTTGTGTCGCTGGGTATCGAAAAGATCCGTCTAACCGGCGGCGAACCGCTTTTGCGGAAAGATGTTCCGAAGCTTGTCGACCAAATCTCAAAGCTCAAGCCGAATTTAAAGGACCTTGCATTAACGACTAACGGATTCGATTTTCCACGCCATGCCGCCAAGTTAAAGGCTGCGGGTCTCGATCGCGTTACGATCAGCCTAGACAGCCTCGACCGTGAAAAATTTTTAGATATTACGGGCGTCGATGCTCTCGATAGAGTTTATGCGGCGATCGATGCGGCCCAAAAATACGGATTTGAACCGGTAAAGGTAAACGCCTGTGTCGTACGCGGACGCAACGACGACGAAATGGTCGAATTTGCCCGTTTTGCCCGCGAATACGATATAGCGATGCGGTTTATCGAGTTTATGCCGCTCGACAGCGGCCATGAGTGGAGCCGCGATATGGTCGTTCCCGGACGGGAAATTCATGCGGCTATTAACGTCGTTTATCCTCTTCGTTTGAAAGAGCCGTCACGCGGCAGCGAAACGGCGTGGAAATATGAATTTGTAGATGGGGCAAAAGGGGAGATCGGGATAATCGCCCCTGTGACCGAAATGTTTTGCGGTGCCTGTTCCCGCATCCGGCTAACCGCCGACGGCCAGATCCGGACATGCCTCTTCTCGACGACCGAACACAATCTCCGGGACTGTGTTCGCAGCGGCGCCAGCCGCGATGAGATCGTCGGCTTTATCGAAAATACTGTTACAAAAAAAGAACCGCGTCATTACATAAACGATGCCGAGTTCATCCAGCCGTCACGGACGATGAGTTTTATAGGTGGTTGATAATTAACTTAGATCGCCGGCTCATAGATCATGATGCGACGTGCCGAACCGGTCGAAGCAGGATTTCGCCGCCAGTCCCGCCATACATCCAAAAGCCGCAACCCCGAATCCGTTGCGATCTTGTTAAAGATCTCTGGCGGCGTGTCCAGACTTGTAACGCGATAGTTCTTAATTCCTTCGTGGGTCTGTATGGGATAGTCGTTCGTAACCGCACAGTCTGAGTCGGCTACGATATAGGTTTCATAGACAAAGATGCCTTTTGGAGCAAGTATCCGCCCTACCTCGTTCAGACAATTGGTAAGATGCTTTCGCGATGGAAGCAATGAAAGAGTATTGACAAGCGCAAAAACAAGATTGAAGTGGCCCGTGAATGGTAGGGATGCGAAATCTCCCCTCACGATCTTTATCCCCGACCCTCCCGGGAGAGAGCGGCAAAGCTCTATCATTGGCTTAGATGCCTCGATCCCATAAACGTCTTGGCCCACTTCATTGAGTCTGCGGGCAACCCGACCTGTCGCTAGGCCAAGTTCGAGTATCCGGCCTCCATGAGCAAGACTGACCAGTGTATCCAGAAGACCCGCTTCAATATTTGGATATAGACGATCATAAAACGCGGCACACGAATCACCGTATTCTGCGGGGTTGTAATTACTCACTTTATTAACTCTGCTTCCTTCCAATCATATCCAGCCCGACGGCGGCGACGAGGATCGAGCCTTTGATAATGTCCTGCATAAAATCGCGGACATTGAGCAGCGACATTCCGTTATCGAGGCTCGCCATTATTAGAGCTCCGAGGCATGCGCCGAAGATCGTGCCGCGGCCGCCCATCAGGCTGGCACCACCGATCACGCAGGCGGCTATGGCGTCGAGCTCCTTTAGAACTCCGGCATCGGGCGCAGCGCTGCCGATGCGGGCCGTGAAGATAAGAGATGCGACTCCGGTCAAAGCACCCAACAAGGCGTAAACCTTTAGAATGTTGCGTTTGTTATTGATGCCTGATAGCCGAGCCGCTTCGGCGTTGCCGCCGATGGCATAGAGGTAACGTCCGAAGGTCGTTGAGTTAGTAATAAATGCACCGGACAAAGCTACTACAAGCAGAATCAACACCGGGATCGGAACGCCCTGATATGAATTCATCACCCAAATAAACGCGATAATTCCGCAGATAGGAATGATGGATTTGAGCAGTTCGCCGCCATAATTCGCGGCACCCAAGCCGTAATCCTCCACCGCCCTCGCCCGGCGATAGGCTGCAAATAAAACGAACGCTATTGCCGCACCTGCCAATCCCCAGCCGACCGTCAAAGGCAAATTGCTATTGCCGATCGCCTTAAAAGCGTCATCCGGTATCGGGATCGTATTACCACCAAGCAGGTATTTAACAGCACCACGCCACGCCAACAATCCGCCAAGGGTTACGATAAACGCCGGTATATTCAAGTATGCCGTCAGTGCTCCGTGAAACAGGCCGATCAAAACGCCGACTACGATTGCGGCAAAGATAGCTACCGGAAGACCATAATTTAAACTAGTCAATGCAAAAGCGGCGATGCCGCCGGCAAAACCGAGCACTGAGCCGACAGACAGATCGATGTTGCCGGAAACAATCACCATCAGCATCCCGACGGCCAAGACCGCCGTCACCGACATCTGGGTCATCAGATTCGACAAATTTCTGGGTGTCAAAAAGATCGAGTCGGTCGCCCAATGAAAATACACCCATATCAACCCCAAAACGGCGATCATGATATACGCGCGGAGCGACGAGCTCGAACGAATTGTTTGTTTTGCATCGCTCATCTCTGTTATTTATACCCTGTAGCCGCCGCCATCACATTTTCCGCCGTTGCCTCTCGACGTGGAAATTCACCTGTTAGTTTACCTTCGTGAAGCACGATCACGCGATCTGAAAGGCCAAGCACTTCGGGCAGCTCGGATGAGACGAGCACAATGGCTATTCCGGTCCTGGCGAGCTTGTTGATCTCGGTGTAGATCTCTTGTTTGGCCCCGACATCGATGCCGCGCGTCGGTTCATCCAGAAATAAGACCTTCGGGTTGGTCAGCAGCCATTTGCCGAGTACGACCTTTTGCTGGTTTCCGCCGGAGAGCGTGTTTGTGATGGTGAGCGGCGAATCAGCTTTTATCCGCAGGACGCCCATCGGTTCTTTTACCGCCATGGCCTCACGGCTGCGGTTGGTAAAAAGTCGTCCGGAAATTTTTTTGAGGCCGGCAAGCGTCATATTGTCGAGGATCGACTGCTCGAGGATCAGGCCAAATCGTTTGCGGTCCTCGGTGACAAAACCGATACCTTTCGCGATCGCATCCGCCGGAGAATCGACCAATACCGGCTTACCATCAATCTCTGTCTTGCATGAATATTTCCCCCGCCAGGCCCCAAAGACGGCCATCAAAAGCTCAGTCCGGCCAGCTCCCATCAACCCGGCAATACCTAGTACCTCGCCCTTTCTAACTTCGAATGAAACATCGTCCACAAGCTTTTTGCCAGATACGTCAGGTGAGTATACCGTGAGATTTTTGACGCTCAAGGCGGCCGAGCCCTGTTCGTGCTCCGCATTTCGGTATATATCGCCCACCTCGCGCCCGACCATTGCGGCAATTATCTCGTTTCTATCCGTATCTGCGGCGGAGTGGGTTGCTACCGTTTTGCCGTCACGAAGGACGGTGATGCTGTCGCTCATTTTAAAGACTTCGTTGAGCTTGTGCGAAATATAGATCATCCCGACCCCTCGCTCACGGAGCTTTTCGAGGATGCCGAAAAGTGTCTCGACCTCCGATTCGGTAAGAGCGGCGGTTGGTTCATCAAGGACGAGAATTCTTGCGTCCTGAGACAACGCCTTGGCAATCTCGACAAGCTGCTGCTGGCCGATGCCAAGACTGCCGACCTCGACACGCGGATCGAGAGGCAAATGCACATCTTTCAACAGCTTAGACGCTTTATGATAAAGCTCGATCCAGTTGATCACTCCAAAGCGAGCCGGTTCCTTTCCGAGGAAGATATTTTCGCCGACCGTCAGCTCTTTTACGAGCGAGAGTTCCTGAAAAATGATCGCAATCCCGGCCGCCTCTGAATCGCGGATACCGCGGAAGTGCTTCGGAGCGTCGTCGACCAGAATTTCGCCTTCAAAAGTGCCTTCGGGATATACGCCCGATAGGACCTTCATCAACGTCGATTTTCCGGCCCCATTTTCACCAACCAGCGAATGAAACTCACCAGCATCAAGCGTAAAGCTCACGCCGTCCAGAGCCTTGACACCTGGAAACTCCTTAATGATATTCCGCATTTCGAGAAGGGGCATGGAACACATTCCCTACAGAAAAGTAGAGCGATATAATAGCATAAAGACAACTGTTGACACGGTTTGATGTCAGGAATAAAATGACCCTTATGACTGAGGCTGAACACAAAAAAAAACTTCGAAGTATCGAAACCGAAACCAAAGAGATAAAACGCGATACCGAAAAAATAAGGGAGCAGATCATGAAGTTGGAGTCTCAGCATAAGAAAGATATTTCGGCCGCCGATCGACGACATGAGAAATGGAAAGTGGATATTGATAAAAGAATAAGCTATATTGCCAAACTCGCCGGCATCACTTACGAAGAACTCGATATGATGGAGGATAGGCTTATCCTTGCTGGAGGTGAGCTTTCAAATCCTCGCGAACATTCACTTCCCTCCTAAATCATCCATCTCGTCCTACCAATTGAAAGTGCGTGATCGCATCACTTATACTAGTGCGATGTCAGACCAAATCGTCATCGAATCTACGCTGAATGAGCACCGCCTCTTCCCGCCGCCACCGGAATTTGCCGCAAACGCTCATGTAAAAAGCTTTGACGAGTATGAAAAACTCTATGCCGAGGCCGCTGCGGATCCGGAAGCCTTTTGGGCGAAACAAGCCGGCGAGTTGGACTGGTTCAAGAAATGGGACACGGTGCTTGAATGGAAATTACCGCACGCGAAGTGGTTTGTAGGTGGCAAGATCAACATCTCACACAACTGTCTCGACCGGCATTTGACGACCTGGCGCAAGAACAAGGCAGCGATCATCTGGGAAGGCGAGACGGGCGAAATAAAGACGATCACCTATCAGCAGCTGCATCAGGAGGTATCGAGATTTGCGAATGTTCTCAAAAGCCTCGGCGTAAAGACAGGCGATCGCGTCGCTCTGTATATGCCCTTGATCCCCGCATTAGCAGTGGCGATGCTCGCCTGCGCGCGGATCGGTGCGCCGCACACCGTCATTTTTGGAGGATTTTCGGCGGATGCGATCCGCGACCGCGTGAGCGATTGCGGATGTAAATTGATAGTCACCGCCGATGGGGGCTATAGGCGCGGTTCTGAGATCAAGCTCAAAGAGATCGTCGATGAAGCCGTCGAACAGTGCCCGACGGTTGAAAATATCGTCGTCTTTCAGCGCACGAACTCAAAGGTGACGATGAAACCGGGCCGCGACCATTGGTGGCACGAATTGACAAAAACGGTCGATGCCAATTGTCCCGCCGATGAACTCGATTCCGAGCATCCGCTCTACATCCTCTACACCTCAGGCACGACAGGAAAGCCAAAAGGCATCCTGCACACAACGGGCGGCTATCTGACACAAACCGCCTACACAGCCAAGATCATCTTTGATCTCAAGGACGAGGATATCTATTGGTGCACAGCGGATATTGGCTGGGTCACGGGCCACAGCTACGTTGTTTACGGGACGCTGGCGAATGGGGCGACGGTTTTTATGTACGAGGGGGCTCCGAACTATCCGGACTTTGACCGTTTCTGGGACATGATCGAGCGGCACAAAATAACCATCTTTTACACCGCACCGACCGCAATTCGCGCGTTTATCAAATGGGGCGAACAGTATCCGCTCAAACACGACCTATCTTCCTTAAGGCTGCTCGGGACAGTTGGCGAGCCGATCAATCCCGAAGCGTGGATGTGGTATCACGAGATCATCGGAAAGAGAAAATGCCCGATCGTTGATACGTGGTGGCAAACGGAAACGGGCTCGGCGATGATCTCGCCGCTCCCCGGTGCAACGCCGACGACACCCGGCACCGCGACGAGGCCGATACCAGGGATCTTGCTCGATGTGGTCACAAAAGGCGGCAAGTCGGTTGCCGTGAATGAGGGCGGTTATCTTGTCGCCACCCATCCGTGGCCGTCGATGCTTCGTACGCTCTGGGGCGACGACGAACGTTACAAGCAGGCATATTGGTCCGAGATCCCTGGCTTTTATTTCGCCGGCGACGGAGCCCGGCGCGATGAACATGGATATTATTGGATAATGGGGCGAGTAGATGACGTAATAAACGTCAGCGGTCACCGGCTCGGGACCGCCGAGATCGAATCGGCGCTCGTCTCGCATGAGGCCGTCGCAGAGGCGGCGGTCGTTGGCCGGCCTGATGAGGTCAAGGGGCAGGCGATCTCGGCCTTTGTCACGCTCGAAGGCGGTCGCACGGGTGGTGACGAGCTAAAAAGTGAGCTTCGAGCGCATGTAACTAAGGAGATCGGCTCTTTGGCAAAGCCCGACGATATTCGATTTACCGACGCTCTGCCAAAGACGCGTTCCGGCAAGATCATGCGCCGCCTCCTCCGCGAGATCGCGTCAGGCAATGCCGTCGCAGGTGATGTAACGACGCTCGAAGACCTTTCAGTTTTGGAAAAATTGCGAGAAGATGATGAATAGCTTCGGAATTTTCCACGTCTTTCTCGGCATGATCTGCTTGGAATGGTTAGGTATTATCTAAGAAGAGAACAGTTTTATGCCCGACAACATCTCTTTACAAGGCCCCGCTCAGCAGCTTGCCGATGCCGGGCGCGAATTTTACCGGCGCGGCTGGGTTATGGGTACAAGCGGTAATTTCAGCGCCCTTTTGGCGCGAAAGCCTCTGCGACTCTGCATCACGGCGAGCGGCAATGAGAAAGGCAGTCTTGAGGAGACAAATTTTCTTGAGATCGACGAGGACGCTGAGATTTTTCAGGGCTTTGGCAAGCCCTCGGCGGAGACGCTTATTCATCTTACGATATACCGTCATTTGCCAAAGGCGCGCTCGATCCTGCACACGCACTCCGTATGGGGAACGATCCTGTCCGATGTTTTTTATGAACAGGGAGCGATCGAGATCGAGGGATACGAAATGCTCAAGGGGCTTGCCGGTGTGAAGACGCACGAACATCGCGAACTTGTGCCGATCGTCGAAAATTCGCAGGATTATGTTGCACTCTCTCATGTGATCGAGAATGTTATTCGCGATAACCCTCGACTCCACGGCGTTTATTTGCGTCGTCACGGGCTCTACACGTGGGGTGAAACTGTGGCTGAGGCACGGCGGCACATAGAAATATTTGAGTTTTTATTTGAAGTTTTGGGGAGAATTCAGAACCATTTGTGATAGCAGGTCGTTTGAGGTGAATTATGGCAATTGTAGAAATACCAAATAAGAATATTCGAATGACTGAAACGGATGAGATCGAACCGTATCTCGCGGGCATCGGCATCGATTACGAACGTTGGGAAAATCTGAAGCAAATTTCGGCCGATGCGACCGATCAAGAAATACTCGATGGTTATGCCGCCGAGATCGACGCGATGAAGGTACGCGGCGGCTATGTTACCGCCGATGTAATAAACATCGTCCCGACGCTGCCAGGACTCGACGAAATGCTTGGCAAATTTAACCGTGAGCACTGGCATGATGAGGACGAAGTCAGATTCATCGTCAAAGGTCACGGCCTGTTTCATATTGCTCCGCCGGATGGCGAGGTCGTCTCGATCGAGATGGAAGCCGGCGACATGATCCGTGTACCCAGAGGCACGATGCATTGGTTCAATCTATGCGGCGACCGCACGGTCAGGGCGATAAGGCTCTTTCAGGATATTTCGGGCTGGACACCGAATTACAGTGAAAGCGGTGTCGACGCGGCCTATCAACCTCTTTGTTTTGGCGTCAATTATATCCCTCCCGCGTCATGATAATGACGATACTGCTCGATATCGAAGGCACTACAACTCCGATCGATTTTGTCCACAAAACTCTCTTTCCGTTTGCTGCGGAGCATCTTGCTCAGTACATCACAGCCAATTTTGCTGATTTAGGCCGAGAGATCGAAGAGCTTACCGCTGAACATTCGGTTGATGATGAATACACGGGAGATCTTGACACGTCCTCCGCCGATTCCGTTTCCGCTTATCTCAAATTTTTGATCGAACGAGACCGCAAATCGACTCCGTTGAAATCGATACAGGGAAAGATCTGGAAAGCCGGTTACGAAAACGGCGAGCTGCGTTCTGAGATCTTCGACGATGTGCCGCCCGCATTCAATCGTTGGCGTGCGGAGGGTCGAAGAATCGCTATCTACTCGTCTGGAAGTGTTTTAGCTCAAAAGCTGTTATTCGGATACACCGAAACGGGCGATCTGACGCCCTTTATCGATAGTTATTTCGACACTAATGTGGGAGCGAAACGCGAGACGGCGAGTTATCGAAGGATAGCGGGATCATTAGGTGAAACGCCTGCGAATATCCTGTTCGTATCCGACATTGTTGCCGAGCTTGACGCGGCACGTTCGAGCGGATTTTCGACTGTTCTATCAGTTAGGCCGGGAAATGCTCCTGAAGAAGGGGGCCATGCTCACCCAACCATCACAAGTTTTGACGAGATCGCTTAGACAGTTTGTCCAAAAATTTCTGCGACAACTTTTTTCCTGTAGGCAAAGATATAGTCAAGCTGGCGCCGGATCAAAAACTGGGCGATGTCGCCGAGCGGTTCGAGCGGCAGACGATAGCGGACCTCGTCTTCCATCAAGGTTTTCCCGCGCTCCGGTTCGGTGAAACGATGCAAATGTATCCACTGTTTGTAAGGCCCGGAAAGCTGCGTGTCGACAAACTCGTGTGGCGGATCCCAGCGGTTGATCTCGGTCCGCCATTTTAGCGGCATGCCGTAGAGCGACAACTTATAGTCGATCAAAGCTCCCTGTTTTATATCGATCGGACGCGGCGTGACGATGTGAAAGCCCAGCTCCGGCGGCGTAATGCGCTCGAGATTTTCGGCATTGGCAAAGAACGGGAAAACCTCTTCCCGAGGCAGATCGAATGTCTGCGTTGCTGTAAGTAGAAATTCTGCCATCGCCATCAAGTCTATCAAATTGCCGCACCTCAAGCGTATTGGTCACAATTGCTGTAAAATGGATTTGTGACGGATAAGGTACATATAACAGGGCTGAAACGCTCCGAATTGGAAGATCTCTCTGCATCCGCAGGCGAACCGAAATATCGTGCGACTCAGGTCTTTAAGGCCGTGCACGAACGTCGGCTGACAGCTTTCGACGAGATCAGCGATCTTCCAAAAAAGTTCCGGGCCAAGCTTGAGGAAATTGCTGACATTTCGCGACTCAGTGTCGATTCAAGATACGTTTCAGCCGACGGTACACGCCGATATTTGATGCATACAACCGATGGTTATCCGGTCGAGACGGTCTATATACCATCAGAGAATCGAGATACTATCTGCTTTTCGTCGCAATCGGGCTGTCCGCTTAAATGTGACTTTTGTCTAACGGCAAAACTCGGGCTGCTGCGAAACCTGACTGCGGGTGAGATCGTCGAGCAGGTAATTATTGTGCTCAATGACGTTTACGGTGTCGGCGTCGAAACTCCGCACGGGACAAATCTGGTCGGTATGGGAGCCGGCGAGCCCTTTTTGAACTTTGAAAACCTGATCGCCGCGCTTGAGATAATGGCGGATGAAGACGGCCTTTTTATTGTGCCAAATCGCGTGACTGTTTCGACCGCGGGCATCGTACCGCGAATTTATGATCTGGCAAACATCGAGCACCGGCCGCACCTTGCGATCTCGCTCACTACCGCCTCGAACGAACTCCGCGACCGGCTCATGCCAATTAACAAACGCTGGCCCCTCTCAGAGATAATGTCGGCGGCAAAGGAATTTGAGGCTAGCTTAAGGCACGGCGAGCGTTTTACATTTGAATACGTTATGCTGGGCGGCATCAATGATTCGGATGCTGATGCAAAAATGCTCGCTGACTTGCTTGAGCGGTATCAGCTAAAGCGCGTAAAAATAAATCTGATCCCGCACAACGGCGCCGAGCAGCTTGATTACAGTGTATCGGAGCCAGAGAGGGTCGATCGCTTCAAGTGGGTATTAGAATCACGAGGCGTCTCAGCTTATATTCGCCAGCCGCGGGGCCGCGATATCTATGCGGCATGCGGGCAGCTCGCGGCAAAGAATTCGCCCGATCTCGTTCAGGCCCGCATCTAATATTGTATGCTCTTTATTCTCATTCCGGGTATTATTCTCGTGGCATTGATGGTCTATGCTTCGACGCGAATAAAAAAGATCGCGGCGGCGGCCTTTGAGGCCGAGACCATCGAAACCGATGATTTTGTCATCCAAAAACCGGACGGTTTTTTGCATGTCCTTAATGGCGACCCGAAATATGCATTTGAAACTTATTCGAAAGAATATGGAAACGACTCCACGGGCGAGCGCCTGGGACGCGTTAATTTGACGATTCGTAAGGGAGGGACGGTTGACGAGGTTGTTGCGGGTCTTACAGCGTCGAATGGCGAAATTCTCGAGGACCTCACCGAGATGATCGGTGCGAAACGCTACCGCATTATCGAAACAAAACGGAACAAAAACGACGTGGGGCTGAATATCATTCATAGGATCGCCGCCAAAGCTGAGAATATCTATGTCGTCGAGGCTATACGGCTCTCCGAAGCATCGAATGAGTTTACGCGAAAAATCGAGGGGTTTATTGGCAGTTTTGAGCTAAAATAGTATCAGGAAGTATATTTTTATGATGAAACAATTAATTAGAGTCGGCTTATTTGCGGCGATGATAGCCGTGTCGGGCTATTTTTCGAGTGCAAACGCGCAGAGCGTCAGCGGTTCGATTGCGAATGGCACCGTGACTCGCGGGACCGCGGCAAAGGCAACGATCGTGCTGAGCCTCCCTGGCGGACTTCACGCAAATTCAAGCCGGCCGGGCGGCGAATATGCCGTTCCGACGACAGTTCGGGCGACCTCGTCAGGCGGTGTCAAGATCGGCTCGGTCAGCTATCCGGCGGGACGAAACCGGAAATTTGAGTTTTCGGATAAGCCTCTCAATGTCTATGAGGGCCGCGTGACATTTCGTTTTAACGTGACCGCGCCCGCGACATTTCGCGGCCGAAATATTTCTGTCAAGGTAAACGTCCGCTACCAGGCCTGTACCAATGAGGTCTGCTACGCGCCAAAAACCAAGACGCTCACGCTGACCGCCCGCGTCAACTAGGCACGTCGGCCTATAACCGAGAGCAGTCTGCCGGTCTTGCCCAACTGGCGTTTTTCTAATCGGTAGGAAAAGAATAGGTCGGGCTGCGCCATCGTACAGAACGGAGCCGTCGAAATACTTTCATCTTTTACACCGGCCATGAGCAATTGATCACGATTAGCAAGATGCAGATCGACGAGTGCGTGGCTCTCGCGAGTAGGCGTGAAGTATTTTTCACTTCCCGAGAAATTTTTGGCAAACTCGTTTATGACGTCCTGACCTACCTCGTAGTTTTTACCGCTTGCCGCGGGGCCGATCGCACAGATCACGTCTAGCGGATTTGTGCTGTAAATCTCAGTCATCCTTGCAATGGCTTTTTTTGCGATCGACTGCACCGTTCCACGCCACCCCGCATGAACTGCAGCAAAGGCTCCCGTTGCCGGATCTCCGATCAAAACCGGGACACAATCGGCCGTCTTAACACCGGCCAAAACGCCGCTTAGGCGGGACACAACCGCGTCAGCCCGCTCATCCGACTCGGCAACATCGTTAGTGTTCTCTACCGCTTTTATCGTATCGCCGTGAACTTGCCAAACGGTCGCAAGCCTTAGATCGCCTCCAAAAACTGCGAGAAAGCGGTGGCGGTTCTCGGTAATATTCTCCGCCATATCTTCACCAAAACCGGCAAGATTGAGATCGCCTGCCGGAAAGGGCGATACACCTCCCAGCCGGGTAGAAAAGCCGTTTACAAAACCCGCGTCGTCCAGCTGGCGGCACACCAAAACCTTTACACCATCGCGTCCTAGCCACGAAAAGCCCGAATCTGCTAAAGTTTGTTCATCGCTAACTGACGACTGATCTATGATCTTATCCATCGGCATCGACATTGTTGAATGTTATCGCATACGCGAGACTATCGCCAGAACTCCGCGATTTGCGACACGTGTTTTTACAGCAGATGAGCGGGCATTTTGCGAGGGCAAGGGTGTTGCGGCCCCACAATCTTATGCAGGGAGATTTGCGGCCAAAGAGGCGTTTCTAAAAGCTCTGAAAACAGGTTGGCGGGGAAAGATCACCTGGCGGGACATCGAGGTCGTCGTCGATGACAACGGCGCTCCGTCTCTAAAAATACACGGCGAAGCACAAAAGATATTAAAAAAACGCGGTGCGACGCACGTTCATCTTTCTATTTCGCACACGACTGACCACGCTGTCGCTGAGGTTATACTGGAAAAGACTTAATCCGAAGGCGTTGGGGATGGTGCGGGTTTTGGTGCGGTGGGTTCGTCCAACGTTAGGAATACAACCGGCGCGTCATGGTCGGAAATACGCTCCGGACGGGTCGCGTCATTTGCCCAAACGAGCGGAAAATCCGCATCCACCCGTGCGTAACCAAACTTTGAAACGATCGAACGGACCGGTTTATTTACAAGCATATGATCGAGGGCCTGTGCCGACCCGTCGTATGTGTACGAATAGCGGTTTTTAATGTCAATATAATCGATAAGGTCGATGAGGCCTGTCGAATACGGGGTTTTAGAAGGTACAAGCACATTCTGATCGGACTTGCCTTTCAGAATGCCGATCAGATCGTTGTAGCCGTCGTTGAATTGAAACGCGTTAAAGTCGCCGCATAGCAGAATACGCTCGGCCATGTCGCCGTTTTGCCGTTCCTGAATAAATTTGGCCAACCATTCGGCCTCGAGCCGCCGTTTGTTTCGCACACGATCGCCGTCCTTTTCATCGTCGATACCGCGGTATGATTTGAAATGGTTAACGATGACGGTAAAAATAAAGGGCTTGCCAGTCTTTGCATCCGCAACCTCGGCCCGCAACATTAGCGGCGTACGGTCAAAAAGCTTTTCGTCGGGAAACCCGCTGCCGTAATTTAGCTTTTCACTTTTTGCAAGCTGTTTGACATCGACAACCTTGACCTTGGTCGATTTCACCAGAAACCCAACATCGATCCCACGTACATCATTGCCCTCCTCGAGATATGGGACATATTTTGGGTTGGGCTGGCCTGCGGCAACTGCATCGGCATTGACCTTGTCGGCGACCTTTTGCATGACCTTAAGATTTTCGATCTCGATGACACCCAGCACATCCGGCATGGCCAAAACATTGCGGATCGCCAGCGACAACTTGTTGAGCCGCCTCTGAAAAACTTCTTTGGGCAAAGTCGCCTCTTTATCGACGTTGCTCGAATTAACTTCGTCGTCAAAAAAGTTTTCGACGTTAAAGCTGCCGACCGTTACCTCTCGCTCACCAGCGGGGCTCACTGGCACAAATCCTCTAATATTCTCAACAACCGGCGGACCCGTTGCATCAACGAGCAGTGTGTAAAACTTCTTAGAGTAATCGATGACACCGGTTAGGCCCTTTATAGTCGCACCGGCGGGCAGGTCAAGAGCCTTGGATCCCTTTTGGGAATCGCTGTCAACACGCAGGAGCTCAGGATTCATATCGAATACTGGAGTCGTATTGGGAAGTTTGTCGACGAGTGCCGTCAGGACGTCAATGCCCGCCTCGCGCATCGGCCGGGGCGTTCCCTGGAGCGCGGCAAAAAAGATCCCGTTGGATACGCTTATTCCTGTTTTTTCGTTTGTATAGCCGCTTGTCGGCCCGACAACGACAATGTCAGCCCGGACACGCATCCCCTCAAACCGCTCCATTTGATCTAGCTTTCCTCTCGGATCAAGATCGCCGGCGGTTAATACGATAGGTGCGGGTAATGCATTGTCTTTTGATATGACCTTGACGGTCGGTTTTGTGATCTCAGTAATGCTTAAAAATATCTTTTCGCTTCGCGGGCGAAATTCGGCAACCGTTCCGTCAACCTGGACAAGGTTGCCCAACCCAACTGAACCGACGCTGTTTTCGCCATAAACGTATATCCCCTCGGACGTTTTCGGGTCCTTGTCCGCTTGAGCATCAGGCGTCTGAACGTAGAAACCTTTCGTTAGGATCGCGGTGACAACACCACTGATTCGGACGCTCTCACCGACGTGTGCCGACGTCGCCCGATCCCCCTGTACCTCCGCTATCGAGTATTCCTTTTGCCCGAAAGCGGAGACCAGAGCCCCGTTAAATAAGACGAGTCCCAAGCTAAAGATAAAAGCAGAAATTAAAACGCGTGAGTATCGGATTGAATTGGCCATTATTGGGTATCTGCCCGAGATTCCATGCGGGCCTGGAGCCGCGGATTAAGATTCGAGAAAAAGTCATAACCGGTAAGAGCCTCGACCTGATCGACCGTTACGCGATAATTGCGCCACGGAGCATTTCGATTGATGGGCGGTATATTTGATATGATCACACCGAACATCCTGGATCGGCGGCCGATGCGGTGCAGGTCGTCGGTGCCGTTGGTGATGATCAAGACGACCTTCCATGTTGAAGCAGGAACCATAACATGGTTTCCTATATAGCCAAGACCGCCATTGGCGCTCATGTCCTGGCCATAAGGGCCGGAAATAATATATATCTCCTTTCCCTGTCCCGCTACTGTGCGGCAATAGCTTTCGAAGTCCTCCCACGGACCCTGATTATTATCAGGATGCTGCGGAACCATATTCGTCATCAGGAAGGTGGCCGAATTATTTGGAACCGAATTAGTCCGGTCACCAGAAGGGCACATATGTCCGCGATCATAAACCGGTTCGGAATAATCGGACGACTGGACCTGATACCAGCCCGCCGGCAGCGTCGTATCACCACGAAAATCATCCTGACGAGAAGTCGTGCCGATCCAGGTGCTATCGAGCCTCCACGCGGTCCAATTTGGTGTCGCCTTTGCGCGATTGTACGAAAGCGAATACTGCGGCTTTATCATCAAGTAGTTATTCTCATTGGCGACGTCTGAGGTGGCGTTTGACGGGTTACCAAAAAGAAGCGGATTTTCCGGTTCGGGCCCGGTGCTGACGGTAATATTCTGGCTGAGATTTACAAAACGAAATTCTGCGTCCGACGCAACCGCCGTTATATTATAAACTCCATTCGACGCCCCGGCAGGGATGGTAGCCCTGTAAGAGTAGATATTGTCACCCGCCGTGACATCGCCATTGGTGCCGTTGTCAAAAAATGTCTGTATCGACGCACCGCCGATCTGTGTCAGATTTCCGACAACCTGGATCAATGTACTGGGCGGGTTTGTAGCAGGTGCTACTGCGACAGTAAAAAGTGTTGTGCCTAAAGGAGCAACGGTCGTTGGATTCGCCGCGATAGACGCGTTCAGGCTCGCGCCGCCGCTGCCCCCGCCAGTGATGTTGATGTCATCGATGCCGATAGCCTCGTCATTGCCTGAGGCATTTGCGGTGATGATCCTGACCCGCACCAAAGGCTGGTTTTCGCATTCAACGGGTAACGTAACCGACACGGGGGTCACGAGAGTTGCCAGACTAGGCCCAGACGATGCGTCAGACACAAAGCCCAAAGGTAAATTTATATAATTACCCGAGTTTCCGACACGATACTGAAGTGCTACGGGCTGAACGGAATTATCGGTTGAACCGTCAATGTCCCGCAGATTATACGCGACGTTGATTCCGGTCGACCCCGTGGTGTCGAGGCTAATGACCATATGGGGCGCATCGGCTGTGCCCGAACCGACTATGGCCACGACCGGGTTCGCGATCCCGTCAAACTCGGTCAGACCGCCGTTCGCAACCCCGATCGGATCATTTTGATTGGCGAGCACACTAACAGGTGTGCCGGAACCGTCAGCCACGATTGTTTGCGGATCGGTCCCTTGATTGGCCGTCAGATTATCACCGCGATAGCCGATTATTCCCGGTACACCGTTCCAATCATCGTTCGTCGTTATCAGGCTCGTATTTGACCAGTTTTGCGTAAGCGGAACGGGCTGCGCGGTTAAATTGAAGCTGATCGCCGGACTGATTCTCGACCGATCCGTTTCTGTCCTGGTCTGCGCAGACAATGCGGGAATACCGGCGAACCACATAGAAAACAAGGCTAATCCAGCCACGATTTGATTAAACTTCTTCATAAAAATACCGCTTTTGAGGGCAAAACAAGCCCGCACAAAGTAAACGCAAACTAAATTTTTACCACATTTGGATGCGGAAATGTATCACGAAAGACACCAAGGTAACACCGAATTTACCTCGCTGAGCGCGGGTAAACGACGGGGCTCTTATTTCCGCTCTTATCGATGGCACGGACGCCAAAAAAATAGTTGTCCTTGGACATCTCCTTTGCGGTATAGGTGGTGACATTTCCGACGGCGGCCGAATTCGTCCAAAAGGCAGAGGTCGTATCACGCCAGACAACTTCATAGCCGGCGATGTCGGCGTCGGTGTTGGCGTCCCATTTTAAATCGGTGTCATTGGTCAATCTGCCCGTCAGAATCGTCACATTTTTGGGTTTTGCCGGAGCAAGTGCCAAATTTGCGAGGGCGATCAGATTTATCCGGGCGGTATTTGCAACATAATCGTAATCGACAAATTCGGGCAGATCGCCGTATTGTGCACCGTCAACCATCTTAATGCTCTGATGCTGGTGCGTATAATCTTCATGCGGCTCGGTAAAGCGAACGGCGGCAAAACCGTTTTCGAGAAATGGTATATGGTCGCCGCCTCGCCCGTAACGGTCACGGCGATAAACGAGCGTGACCTTAAATTTGGGCGAATAGATATCTGCCATTTCCTTGATATAACGCCCGAGCTGGCGCGATGCCGAATCATTCTCGCCTCCCACGCTTCGCCGCAAAGTTGCCTCAGCCGCCGTTTCATTTGACGGGACTCCCTCGGCAAATACGCGAATCGTCTGGCGGTCAGGCGCATTTTTGTAGCTGGTCACGCCGCCGACGATGTCATTTGTAAACATCGCCTCGATATTCAGCTTTTTGTCGGCGGCGTCTTTGGCAAAATGAGTCGCACCGAGCAAGCCCTGCTCTTCACCGGGCACCGTCATAAAAATGATAGAGGCGTCAAACTTTCGCTTGGACATCACTCGCGCGAGTTCTAGTGAGACTGCAGTTCCCGAGGCGTCGTCATTTGCCCCCGGAGCGTCACATTTGGCGTCGGTCGCGTCGAGATTGCACATCGAATCGTAGTGCCCGGAAACGACGTAATATCTTTTGGAATCGGTCGTACCGTTCAGGATAGCAAAGACATTTGTAAGCGTCGTAGGCTCGGGCACGCGATTGCCTTTAGGCTGCACGAATGCCTCCTTCTGAACGTCGAGACATCCGCCGCAGTCTTTACTGATCTTGACAAACTGGCCAAACAGCCAGTCGCGTGCCGCGCCAATACCACGCGACGGATTATCCTGCTCGGATAAAGTGTTTCGGGTGCCAAAGGAAACCAGCTTACGGATGGTCGCCTCGATATTTTTCGCCGAAACCTCCTTCATCATTTTAGTGATTTCCGGATTTGGTTTGACCGTTTGTTTTTGAGCAAAGGTTTGAAACGAAGGGATGCAGAGACACAGAGCCAAAAGGACGAAAATTCGTAATTTCATATTAGTCTGTTAGGAAAAAAGATTTAGCGACAGATTAACACAGAATCTCACAGATATCCTGTTTTGATCTGTCTTATCGGTGTGGATATGTGGCCAATTTTACCTACACTTTTACTGGATCCGATACGCTTTTTCTTTCCAAACAACAATGACGGTGCCGCCAATGCTTTCTGCGATCGCGCGAAGGCCGCTATCCAATTTTTTGTAGGTATCCGTGCCGCGCCGGACATTGGTCGTTTTCTGGCCGTTATAGGCCCTGTCGTACCAGATGCCGTTGCTGTTTTCGAAGGTCTTGCCGCCCGCGGTTTTTGTCCCCGTGATCATGCCTGCAACGCTTTGATTCATCACATTGTCCAGCGTCGTTTGCCGTGGGCCACCCGCCCGGTTGGGACCTGTCTTTTTTTGGGCTGGAGGAACGGAATCACGGGCCATCCGGTCTTCATTTTGCTTAGATCGCCCATCCGCCTTTTCCTCATCTTTCAGGTTTCCACTGCCCGCTTCTTTTTCATTACGGGTAGCAGATGGCTTTTCAGCGGCCGGCGCCGGCGGAGGCTCCGCAATCGGCTTTGGTTTGGCTTCGCTCACGTCATCTGGTGAGCCGCACTCTGCACAATACCCATCCGCCGTCTTTCCCGAACCCGTCGCAGATCCACGTCCGGCAGGATCTACCGGCGAATTTGAAGCCGTATTGGAGACAGCCGAGGGAATTGCAGCCGCATTCGCCGCCGGAGCTGCGGAATTTGCAGCGACCATCGTATTAGCCGCGTTGCCCATTGCCGAGACATCGCCGTTGTTGTAAGGCCCGCCGCGCTTTTCTTCCTGATCGGTCACTTGCGAGACGGTCGAATTTGTCGAATCAGACCGATTTTGCAATGCTAGATAGCCGAGCACACCGCTGAAAGCCAGCACAAGCGCCCCCATCGCCAACGCAAGGTTCGGCGTTCGGAAAAATTTGCTGTACCAAGACTCTGCCGTTTTCACCACCGGCTGCGCCGCAGAAGAAAAAGCGGTCGTCGCGTCCGCCCCGGTATTTGTCAGTATCGTTTGCGAAAGCATTTTTCGACACCCGCCGCAATCGGCGAAATGCTCCATATAGAGCAGCCTAGCCTTTGGCGGGAGAGCATTTTCGGCAAATGCGGCTACCGCGTCCGCATCGAGGTGGGCCGGACTTGCGGACGTAACGGCAATACCTACGGGCTCCCGCGCTTTTCGCAGGATCGCATCAATTTCTTTGTCGAATTCAAGTTCCATCTTTAGTTAGCCACAGGAGAAATTAACAGGGATCGAGGGAAAAAGCGGATATGAGGAAAAACCAAAAGCATCCTCTTTTATCCCTTTTTATCCCTGTTAATTTCAAATATCCTCGTGGCTACGGTTTTCGTAACCCACTTACTGAACGTCTCACGTCCAAAAGTCTTGCATCAAAACGACGAGCGTGAGTACCGCAAACATCGTTTCCAAGTTTAGCCCGAGACCCGCCGCCGTGGTGGATAAATGCCGTTTTACCTCCGCGTCAGTCCAGCCGTGCCGCTCGCAGAGGCCACGCTCGACGCCTTTTCTGATCTCACTCTGCACCCTCGTCAGCTTACGACTTGCCGTAGCTTCGTGGTAGCCAAAGGTCGCGGCGATGTCTTTTAATTTCAGGTCGTCCAAATAATATAGCTTTAATATCAGCCGGTCCTCTGCCTCAAGGGCCGCGATGGCCGCCGAAAGCGCGGTCGAGACGTCCGACTCGGTCTGCTTATCCGTCAAAAGATCCTCCGGATTTTCGGTGCGGGTTCCAAAATGACTTCCGTCGCCGTTCGCGGCTTCGTTAGCAAGATTTTCAAACTCGCGGTCCTCTTCGATCTGGACAAATTTCGAAGTTTTGCGAAACTGATCGACCGCAAGCTGCGAAACCACCGCCCGCAGCCAACCCGCAAGACTGCCGCGACCGGAATAATACGCGAGCTTGCTCTTTTTGTTACCGTCTGCATCTGTACGCAGGCCGTACAGTTCGGCCCAGATCGAGCTTGCCAGGTCCTCGGCGTCCTCGTTATTGGATGATATCTTTCGTGCGGCGCTCTTTACGGTCGAGTCAAAATTGGCGACCAGATCCTCCCACGCCTTTTCTTGCCCAAGTTCGCAGGCGATGATCAGACACAGGTCGTCCGCGCGGATCTCGTCAATAAACTCTTTGATCGCAGTATTTGCGGCTTTAGGGTCGTCAAGCAGCAGATATTTGTCGAGAGCCGCGCGGACACGCGCCGAAACATCGTCGCCCGTCAGTCCTCGCGCATTTTCGGCGCGAGAGACGAGATGCTCGATCGCTTCTTCAACCGTATTTTTTTGCTTCTCAGCTATCGGACTCATTCAAAAAGTTGAGAGAATTTTAGCACTGTTTGGATGAAAGCTGGAACGAATGGGGTTGTTTGGTGTCTAATTGGATAGAAATGAAACTTATACCGATATTTCTGACCGCCTCTTGCCTATTCAGCGGACTATCGTTGGCGAACGGACAGGAACAATCGGAAGACAAAACCAAAGAAATTCCCTATATAGAAGTCGTCGATTGTTACAAATGCAATGATCTTGTGATTTCTTTGCCAAACCCGAAATACCCTGCCCTCGTTGGAACCGGACCACATATCTATAACGGACGGGTTGGAATCCAAATCTTGATTGACGAAAATGGAAAGGTTGAAACTGCGATCGGAATTTTCGGGAATCCATTTTTTCGACCGATCCTTGAGAAGGAAGCTAAAAAAGCAATATTCAAACCCAAAATAATTGATGGAAAACCAACGGAAACATCGAGTGTAATTATTTATCAGATAGTTTCACGGATAACTCAAGAGGCCTCGACCACAAAGAAAGTCAAATTGCCGCCCGTCTGCTCTGACTGTCTACTGCCTGACAATGCGATTTTGTTGCCGGAACCGAAATATCCGGCGGCTGCAAGAGCCGTAGGAGTGTTCGGCACGGTCACGGTCGAGATTGTAGTCAACAAGTTAGGCAAAGTTGTATACGCAAAGGCTGTGTCCGGCCACCCATTGCTTTGGGCTGCATCGGAAAAGGCCGCGCTTCGGGCTAAGTTTAAGCCCGCATTGTTATCAAAGCGTCCCGTTAGTGTGCGGACAACGATTGCTTATAAATACGTTCTTTGAAGTTTTTTCGGGACTATTTCAGATGCTTTCGCAAAAATGAAACGATCTTATACCCGTCGTAATAGACCCAGGGCTTTTCGCCGAGGGTGTAGTGGCCGCAGGGCATTTTCACCTCGGAGTGTTTTATCTTGTGATTTCTGATCTCACGCATGATGTCGCGGGAGAGGTCGACCGGGAAACTGAGGTCGTAGAGCGTGTAAATATAACGCTGCGGGCGCTCCGGTAGCTTTGAGAGTTTGTCGATGTATGACATTGGCGAGATTGGCAGCCAGTATTCGCGAAGCTCGTCGAGCGTCAGATTGTCGCCGATGCCCTCTTTGACCGCGTAGGTCGAAAGACCGTGCCAGACGATGTCCGCCGGATAGCCGGAGACGTGATTAAAGACCGCCGTGTCGATCTGCATATCGTGGACAAACGCAAAAAAACCGACGCACGAGCCGATGCTTGTCCCGACGATCCCGATCTTTTCGTAACCCTGCTGCTTTAACCAACGCACAGCCGACCGCGCATCGACCACCGATTGCTGCAGCCCTTGCAAAGTGCGGCCGACATTGGGTGCGACGAGGTAATCAGCCCGCTCAAGCTCCGGCGGCATACGCTCCTCGTGATACGGCAGCGTCATCCGCAAAGCCGATAAACCAACCTTGTTAAATATCTTGCATAAGTCAAAATAGGTCCCGGCCTTGGCGTTCCAATGCGGCAGAACGAGGACGGCGGATTTTTTATTGGTCGCGTGCGGAAAGTATTTGGCGTAAACAGTATTGTTTTCAGGTGAAGACGTGTGGAGACCGCTCGTCCAGGTCAGCTCATTTTCATTGTCTGAAATTTCCAATTTGTAATCTGAAATTTCAGGCGAACTGAAAAATTCGTCGCTATGCTCGAGCGCCCATTTCGTATGCTCGCGAAAAATTTGGCGAGGATCGTCACCATTTGTGTGACCCGCGATAAACTCAGTTCCCCAGCCAAACGGATGCACGACGCGATTGTCGTCGAGAAATGCATGATACCGTTCGCGGCTGTGCATGTAGCGTTTGAGCATAACTAAGAGTTTTTGCCGCAGATATGCGCTGAAAAGAAAATAAAAATTCTTATCTTCGTGATCCGTGTTAATCTGCGGCTACATTTCTTCACGCAGCGGCAGATTTCGCCTTCTGTACCACTTTTTCGTAAAAGGCTATATATTGCGGGATGATCTGTCCGGTCGAATACCTTTGAACTGAAAGCTCGCGGCCTTTTTCACCAAATGCCCGCCGCATTTCCTCATTAGCGAGCAGTTTTAGCGTATCGGCACTCATTTTATCGACGTCACCGACATCGCTCAGAAATCCGCTTTCGCCGTCATTTACTACCTCGGGGATTCCGCCAATGCGTGTAGCAATGACCGGAACCTCGCACGCCAAAGCTTCGAGCGCCGCTAGGCCAAAGGACTCCAGTTCCGAAGGCAGCAGAAAGACGTCGGCTACTCCAAGATAATCGGCAATATTGGCCTGCTTACCGACAAACTGAACATATTCTTTCACGCCCAATTGCTCGGCATGATAGTAAACTGCCGAGCGTTCCGGGCCGTCGCCGACCATAATAAGACGAGCATTTTCACCCGCACTGCGGACCTTTGCTAGTATCTCGACGCAGTCTCCAGGGCGTTTTACGGGGCGAAAATTCGAAACATGAACAAGCAAACGCTCGCCGTTCGGAGCTAATTCCCCGCGAAGAGGCGAATCCGGCGTCCGCATATAATGTTTCTGGCAGATAAAGTTTGGGATAACCTCGATCTCGTCAAAATCAAAGGTCTCGATCGTCGCCTGCTTCAAAAATTTTGAGACCGCGGTCACGCCGTCCGACTGCTGCAAGCCGTATCGCGTGATCGGCAAATACGAGCGATCGGCACCGACAAGGGTTATATCCGTACCGTGAAGCGTAGTGATTACGGGCACATAACGCTTTTGTTTGATCGACTCACGGGCGAGGATCGCGCTGATCGAATGCGGTATCGCGTAATGGACGTGAAAAAGATCGAGCTTTTCGGCTCGGGCGACGGTCGCCATTTTTGTCGCCAGCGCGAGGTCATATGGCTGATGCTCAAAAAGCGGGTACGACATCATCTCCACCTCGTGAAAGTGGATGCGTTCGCCCAACTCCGTCACCCGCGTCGGCAAGAACGAAGAGATAAAATGGACGTTATGCCCGCGCTCAGCTAGATCGCGGCCCAACTCAGAGCCCACGATGCCGCTACCGCCGTAAGTGGGATAAACAGTGATGCCAATATTCATCACTTTCTAGTCTAACGAGTCTGGTGAGTCGTGCAAGTCAGGAGACTCACTTGACTCTCTTCCTAACCAAATAGACTATCCCCTTGTTGTCATCGGTAAAGAGAAACGAATTCGCATCGAGCTTCATAATGTCGCACGGACGTCCCATCACGTTGCCGCCCTGCAAAAAGCCGCTGACAAAATCTTGCAGCTTTTCGCCTTTGCGCATTATCACGATCTTGTAGCCATGGCCTATAGCTTTGTTGGTCGAGCCGTGGAGAGATACTAGGAAGGCATTTTTTAGAGTGTCTGACGAGTCGTTTTCATCCCAATAGTCGAAGCCGAGAGCCGAGCCGTGAGCGGGGAAATAGGCATAGGGGGCCGGGACATTCTTACAGCCCTCGCGGCGGGGAAACTGAGAATCCGCTAGTACCTTGCCCGACGCCGAGTAGCAATAAGGCCAGCCGTAATCGGTGCCGTCCTTAAGCGCGTAAAACAATTCGTCCGGCTTTTGCAATCCGAGATGGTCAGCTCCTTGACCCGAAGCCCACAGAAAATTGCCGATCCATTTTAGCCCGACGGCATTTCGCAGACCGCGGGCAAATTCACGCTGCTCAGAGCCGTCAGGGTTCATTTCGATAATGCTCGCCCTAATGCGTTCCTTTTCAATACATGCATTGCAGCTTGATCCGACCGAGACATAAAGTTTGCCCGCCGGTGAGAAAGCGATGGTCCGCGTCAGATGCCAGCCGCCATATTTATAGCTTAGGCCGTAGTCGGGAAACGTGGCGAGTGTTTCGGGGTGCGGATCGGTCGGCTGCGTCTCGCCTTGTTTGAATTTTCGCCGCGTGAGTTTATCCGTTTCGGCAAGATAAAACCACTCCTGTCCGCTCTCGTCACGATAAAACTGAACACTGTTTGGATTCTTCAGATTCGTCATGTACGGAATCGCTCTTGCAAATTTTCCCGTTTTCGCGTTCCAGCCGTCCAGAATATAGACCTTTCCTTTTTTGTTATCCGTAAGATCATACATATCCGTCACAAAAATGCGTCCGTCCGGAGCCTTTGCAAAAAAACGTACACGTTTCAGTCCTTCCACAGCGGGGATGATCTCAAATTCCGGCGGGAGATTTAGATTAAACGACTTGCCGGTCTTCAAAGTGATCCGGTTTGGCACGAGCTTGGGCTGGGCAAAGAGAGTGACGGACGTAAAAACTATGAATATAAGCGTTAGTATTTTCATTTGATTCATGCTATTCGTGTTATTCGTGGCAAAATTCACTATGAAAACTGATAAATTTAGAGTTGCCGAGGGTTCAAAAGTAAATCTTAAAGACCATCCTTGCGATTCCACAGACGGCTTCACTGACAAAAAACAAGCGGCTAGCGATCTCGAAAAAAACGTTCAGCGTCTATCCGGGCTTCAGGACATTCTTTATGCACAGAATGTTCACTCACTTTTGATAATTATTCAAGCAATGGACGCCGCAGGCAAGGACAGCTTGATAAAACATGTCATGAGTGGCGTCAATCCACAGGGATGTGACGTGACGGCGTTTAAACAGCCCTCGCCGGAGGAACTTGATCACGACTTCCTATGGCGCACTCAGTGTGCCCTGCCCGAACGTGGCCGCATTGGCATTTTTAACCGCTCGCATTACGAAGAAGTGCTCGTTGTTAGGGTTCATCCCGGTATTTTAATGAGCCAGCAGCTACCGGAAAAGCTGAAGACAGACAAAAATATTTGGAAAATGCGTTTCAAGCACATTCGCGATTGGGAAGACACGCTCGCTGATAACGGCACCCATATACTGAAATTCTTCCTCAATGTCTCGCTAGACGAGCAAAAAAAACGCTTTTTCGAACGTATCGACCTGCCGGAAAAGAATTGGAAATTTTCTGCCGGCGACGCCAAGGAACGCGCTTTCTGGGGCGACTATATGAAAGCATACAAAGAGGCAATGGAAGCTACCTCGACGACAAGATCGCCGTGGTACATCATCCCGGCGGACAGGAAATGGTTTACGCGGCTCGCCGTTTCAGAAATAATTGTCAAAAAAATGGAATCTCTCGATCTAAAATACCCGGCGGTTACAGACGCCCACAGAGCGGAGCTTGCCGAGGCGAGAGCGATATTGGAGGCAGAAAAATAATCCTTTTACCTATTTATGCTAAAGAACTATTTTTCCGGCACGATCCGCATTATCCGGTCGTCGTCTTTTGCGGACGTACCGCGTCCATCGCGGTTTGAGGTAGCGAAGTAGATGTAGCCATCCGGCCCCTCGGCCATTTCTCGGATGCGGCCGTACGAATTGGTCAACAAATTCTCTTGCGATACGACTTTTCGGCCATCGAGTACCACGCGGATGATCTTAGCCCCGCGTAAGCACCCGAAAAAGAAATTACCCTTGAAAGCAGGAAAGACGGAGGCGTTATAAAACATCGCGCTGCCGGGTGCACACGCAGGCGAATATTCGAGCAGGGGCGATTCCATACCTGCTCTCGTTTCAGTGTGATGGATCTCGGGCCAGCCGTAATTCTTTCCCTTTTCGAGTATGTTGACCTCGTCGCCGCCGGAGCCTTTCCCCTCAAAAAAGCTCGGGCCATGTTCGGTCTCAAACATAAGGTTCGAACCCGGCTGAAAGGCAATGCCCTGCGGGTTTCGGTTGCCGTAGGTCCATATCTCCGTCCGTGCTCCCGGCGTCTTAATAAACGGATTATCCTGCGGCACCGTTCCGTCGTCGTTTAATCTCAGGGTCTTACCTGCCAGCGAATCCAATTTCTGAGCGAGCAGCCAATCGGTCGAATCTCCGGTCGTTACGTACAGCCTGCCATCCGGCCCAAAACGGCACCGAGAACCGGAATGATTAGGCGCGCCCGGAATGCCATCAATAATCACTTTGGCCTCGGTAAATTTTCCGCCCGCGTATTTGTAGCGTACAACCTTAACTTTCTTGCCGTCGGTGTTATACGAATAGACGAGATAGATGAACCCATTTTTGGCGAAATCCGGGTGTAGCGAAATGTCCATTAACCCGCTCTCGCCCGTCGGCTCGACATCCGGCACCGTAAAGACCGGTTCGGCCCGCAGTTTCCCTTTCTCGACGATACGCACACGCCCCGGTCGCTCGGTAACAAGCAGATCCTTATTTGGCAGCCAGGCAAAGCCCCACGGCACTTCGAGCCCTGTCGCAACAACCTCGACGCGAAATTTAACATCCCCGCTCGCGGTCGAAATAACGGCGTTTTCCGATACTCCAGGCGACGGGCACGCGGAGCAAAACGTCATCAGCAAAAAGGTCAAAATAAGCATTGTAGTTTCCCTCATAGGTCGAGTTTGTTAACTCGTTTATACCATAAATGATTCACCGTTCGCGGCTTTGGTTCTTTGCGAAGCAATTGGCTGAGGCGTAATATAAAGCGGCAAATAAGAGTTTTGAAGTAAGCCAATGCTGAAAATTCTGTGATACGAAAATGAAGAAAGTATTTAATGTTTCTGTGATCTTGCTAATCTTGTTCGGGGCGTTTGCCGCGACGCGGGCTGATTCGTTAGATGATCTCATAAATCGTGAGATCAAACGGCGACAAATCCCGGGACTGTCGGTAGCGGTGCTGCGTGGCGGGAAAATCGTCAAAGCCACGGGTTATGGTCTGGCGAATGTCGAGCTGCACGTTTCAGCAACAAGAGACACGGTCTACGAGATCGGCTCTATCTCAAAGCAATTCGCAGCCGAAGCCGTTATGCTCCTGGTTGAGGACGGAAAGCTAAACCTGGACGATCCTATACGAAAGTACTTACCCACAAACGCTCCTGAAACCTGGCAAAAGATCACCGTCCGAAATTTGCTAAATCACACGTCGGGACTGAAAGACTGGACCGAGATCAAAGAGTTTTCATATCGCCTCGAGTATTCACCCGAGGAATTTATCGATCTGGTCAAGAGCTTTCCACTACAGTTTCAGCCAAACGAAAATTGGGGATACTCAAATACAAATCTGCCTCTTATCGGCATAATCGTTGAAAGGGCGAGCGGAAAATCGTTTGAGGAATTTGTGAATGAGCGGATCATCAAGCCATTGAATTTTCCTTCGATCCGTTTCAAGCACCAGGAAGATGTGGTCCCGGATCGTGCGACCGGCTATGTTTTGCGAAACGGCTTATGGAAAAATGGTGAGCCTTTTCGCCCGAAGGTAATCGCCGCTAGCGGCGGCATCTCGGCAAACGTTGTCGATCTGGCGAAGTGGTGGGAAGCCGTCATGAAAGCCCGCGTCGTAAAACAGTCGAGTTTGGATCAGATGCTCGCGCCGACAAAGTTAAACGACGGCCGATCGGTAGCGCATGGTTTCGCATTTTTTACGGATGTGTTCAACGGCCATAAAGTGGTCCAGCATTTCGGGTCGACGGTCGGCGGGTTTGGAAGCATCGTTCGTTATTATCCGAAAGAAAATCTGACGTTGGCCGTGATCGGCAATCTCGAGGATGGCGGATTTGGAGCCGAGTACATCGCAAAACGCGTCGCCGATCACTACATTCCCGGAGCCTTTGCCGATGGGATGAAACAGACGGCGGATGCGACTCAAAACCAAACTCAACAGGCTCTACAGATCCTCCGTGACATAGCCGATAACAAATCTCCAAACGAGATGTCAGCAAACTTTGCGGCAAAGGTCAGCGACGCCTTTCGCAAACAACTTGCCGAAAATCTTAAACAAATGAGATCGTTCATATATCTCGGCCGCGAAAAGATCACGA
>JBJXEG010000002.1:0-39528 GCA_046155085.1 Pyrinomonadaceae bacterium
CGACCGCCCTAATTCTCTCGGACTGCAAAATTCCCGCGACCAATCTTATCGGCAACGTCGGCGACGGAGCCAAGATCGCATTCAACATCCTAAACGTCGGCCGCTTTAAGCTCGGCGCGAGCGTGACAGGCGGCGCCAAGCTCGCGATCCACGAGGCGGTGCGTTACGCCAACGAGCGGCATCAGTTTAATAAGCCGATCTCCAGCTTTGGTGCGATCAAGCACAAGCTGGCTGAGATGGCGATCCGCACATGGGTTTCGGAGTCGATCACCTACCGCACGGTCGGCATGATCGATTCGCTTATTGGCGATGGTGCCGACAGCGCGACCAAGCTGCAATCGATCGAGGAATACGCGGTCGAATCGTCGATCAACAAGGTCGCCTGCAGCGAGGCGCTCGACTACGTCGTTGACGAGATGGTCCAGATCTATGGCGGCTATGGCTACTCGGCTGATTATCCGGCGGAAAAGGCGTACCGCGATTCGCGTATCAACCGCATTTTTGAGGGTACGAATGAGATCAACCGCATGCTCATCCCCGGCCAGTTGATGAAGCGTGCGCTCAAGGGCCGGATCGGCCTGCTCGAGGCCGGACGCGCGATCCAGGAGGAGATCCTCAATCCGCAGATGTCCCTCGATGAGGACACAGGCATTCTCGCGGCCGAGACAAAGCTTGCCCAAAACGCCAAAAAGATAGCCCTGATGGTGATCGGCTCGGCGGCCCAGAAATACATGATGGCCTTGAGCGATGAGCAGGAAATCCTCATCAATTGCGCCGACATTATCATGGACGCATACCAGATGGAAACGAGTATCTTGCGGGCGAAAAAATATGCCGAGGCAAATGGCGAAGAGGCCGCCGGACGCTACGTCGATATGGCGTCGGTCTATTGCAACGATGCGATCCAGCGGGTCGAGGCGGCGGCAAAAAATACTATCGCCGCCATCGCCGAGGGCGATATGATGCGCACCTTGCTGGTAGCCCTAAAACGCTTTACTAAAAATAATTCACCCATCAATACCATCGCCGCCCGCCAGCGCATCGCCGATGTGCTGATCGAGGCGAATACCTATGTGTATTAGTCGTTAACCGGGTCATTCCCGCAGAGCCGGGTTGGAAGAAAGGCGGGAACAAAAGGATATTTCCCCGCAAAGCCGCTCATCTTCCTCTGCATCTTTGCGGCTTTGCGGGAAAAAAGATCTTTCTTATGCAAAAAAAGCCCCGGCGATCTGTTACGACCACCGGGGCTTACCCCTTGAAATTTCATCGCCGGTTATTTATCGGCGGTAATAGTTGTTGTTATTTTTCTTACGGAGCACGTAGGTGTAAAGAGCTCCTGCGCCGCCGCCGGCAAGGGCACCGTAACCGATGCCTTTCCGACCGCCGATCAGACCGCCGATCAATGCACCCGAACCCGCTCCGATCCCAATATTAAAAAGGTTGCGATGCCGCTGATAAAAGTTTGGACGCTTATAGGTTGTGTAATAACCTGATCGATTATTATATACCCGCGTCTGGGCGGTGGCGGTCGTCGCCGTCGCAGCCGGGATAACCACGGCCAGCATCGTAAACATTAAAAAGGTCGATATGTATTTCTTGATATTCATAATTTTTTCCCCCGTTTAGAGATTGCGTGGAAGTTCGCTTCCGCAATAAATAGTGGCAAACGTCGTGCCACAGGATGCCAAGCCCCGTGTTTACAATAGTTTACATCATCCTCGTCCCGGTCTTGACCCGCTTTCATCACACGAAATCAGCCATAGACCAACCGTATCGTGCGGCGTCCGGATGATTTTCTATGCTAAACTTTCCGTGTTTGTGAGATAGTCCGGCCATCCGATGCTAAAATCCCCGATACACGAGCTTGCACTGTTTTTCGATCTCGAATGGGTGCCTGACGCCGCCGGCGCCAAGCGGCTTTTTGACCTCGCCGACGGGACGACCGAGCTCGATGCGATGCAGCGCTTGTGGGAGCACGCGCCAAAATACGATAAGGATAAAAATCCGCGCCCGTTTTTGAAATACATGTTTTCGCGGGTCGTCTCGATCGCCTTTCTCTCGCGAAAATCGGTATATCGCGGCGGCGAGCGGGTGATCGAATTTTCGCTCAACTCGCTGCCCAAGCTGCCGCTCGATTCCGCTGAGGTTGATGAGACGTCGATCATCGAGCAGTTTCTATACTTTGTCGGCAAGCGCCGTCCACAGCTCGTCGGGTACAACTCAGCCGAATCCGACCTCCAGGTTTTGATCCAGCGCGGGCTTATCAACGAGATCACCGCACCGCTTTTTAACAAAAGGCCGGTCAAGAATTGGGACCCGGATGACTACTTTAAGCGTTGGGACAACGAGGACCACCTCGATCTTATAAAACTGTTTTCGAGCGGCGAGATGAAGCCAAAGCTCGATGAGCTTGCCAAGCTCTGCGGATTTCCGGGCAAGATCGATGTCAAGGGCGATCAGGTCACCGATCTCTGGCTCGCACGCGATGTCAAAAAAATTGTCGAGTACAATCAGATCGACACGCTCAATACATACCTCGTCTGGCTCCGCGTCGTCTATTTTGCTGGCCAATTGACCGAGGAGGATTACATCATGGAGCAGGAGCAGTTTCGGGAGTTTCTCGAAAACGAAACCAAAAAGCCTGAGAAGGCATTTGTCGCTGAATTTCTCGATAAATGGCCGGTGTAAATATGGAATTTAGCCGGATCTATCACGAAAACTGCATCGAGACGCTTGCGCGGATGCCCGATGATCTTGTCGATATGACGATCACCAGTCCGCCGTATGACGATCTGCGCGACTATAACGGTTATCATTTCCCGGTCGAAGACATCGCAAAATCGTTGTTTCATAAGACAAAGCCCGGCGGTGTCGTCATTTGGGTGGTAGGTGATAGAACGGTAAACGGCGACGAGACATTATCAAGTTTTCACCACGCGATCACTTTTCAGAAAGCTGGTTTTAAGGTCCATGACACGATGCTTTATGTGAAAAATAACCCCATCCCGAGCGATTGCGGCAAGCGGTATCGACAGGCATTTGAGTATATGTTTTGTTTTAGTAAAGGTCAGCCGAAAACCTTTAATCCCATCACCGAGCCAACCAAATCAGCCGGACAAAAGATCACCGCCTTTCGCATAACCGGCAAAGGCCGGGGCAACGTGCCGGACGAGGATATAGGGCGCGAGATCAAAACTGAACGAAAGGTAAGCAATATTTTTTATTACAATGTCGGCACATCGTCGTCAAAAGACAAGATCGCCTTTCAGCACCCCGCAATTTTTCCTGAGCAGCTCGCCCGCGACCAGATACGAACGTGGACGCACGAGGGCGATATCGTTTACGACTGTTTTATGGGCAGCGGCACGACCGCCAAGGTCGCGCATCAGCTAAATCGCAAATGGATCGGCTCGGAAATTTCGGCCGAATACGTTGATCTAGCGCGGACGCGTCTCGCGCCATACCTTAATAATTTAGAGATCGCCGCCGCAAAATAACAACCTATCGCCGATGATAAGCGTCTATATATTTGAACAAAAAGCCCGGATTGGGTGGGCGTAGAAGGAAGTAATTTATATGAAAAGGTTAATATTTGCGGCGCTTTTCGCGGTTTGTTTTGCGGGTATTGCCGCGGCCCAGCCAAGGCCGATGGACAAGACGCCGGGCGTCACGGCCAGACAGGCGCCGGCGACATTTGAGGCAAATTATGAGGGCGGTATGTTTGGCTACAGCGACAAGATTGCCGGGACGCTCAATTTTGATGACGCCAATCAGCGGCTCGTCTTTCGCGGCAAAGATCAAAAAGAAAAATTTTCGGTCGCGTACGAATCGATCTTGGTGATCTATCCGCAATCGCAATCCGTTACCTCGACGACCGGCTCGGTGGTCAGCCATATTCCGCTGCCGGGTGCGGGGCTTGCGGGCCTCATCAAATCGAAACGCCGTTATCTTGTGATGCAGTATTCGGATGCGGATGTCGATGTAAAGGGGACGATCAATTTTAAGATCGACGACAAGGCCCTGCTCGATTCGGCCCTTCAGACACTTGCCGACAAAGCCAAACTGACGCAGCGCGGCGACGCCTATTATCGGCCAAAAACCGTTAAGAGCGATACTTAATTTAGGTCGCCAAAGCGGTGTTGCAGTATCGCGGTGATCGCGATCGACGCCGTTTCGGCACGTAGAATGCGGCCGCCGAGCGTCACGATCTTTACGCCGTGTTTAGCCGCCAGATCTAATTCAGCATCATCCCAGCCGCCTTTTGGACCATAGAGGGCGGTTATTTTTTTGTCGGCCGCAACGGTTTCAAAACCTACTCCGTCCCGCTCCGAAAACAAAACGACATTCTCGTCCTTGACGGCCGTAAGCAGATTCCCAAAAGCCGCGGGTTCGCCGATCTGCATGAGCCGGGCGCGGCCCGTCTGTTTTGTCGCTTCCATGGCGATCCGCCGCCAGCGGGTCAATCGACGTTCGGCGTCTTTGAGCTTGGCCTCGCAGCGGATCGTGATCAGCGGGATCAGCGTCGCGACGCCAAGCTCGACCGCCTTTTGCACGATCAGGTCGTATCTTTCGCCGTTTAGCACCGTCGCGGCGACGACGACCTCAAGCGGCGATTCGGGCGATGCCGGGCGGGTCTCTTCGATTACCGCCAGTGCGGCACTCGTCTTGCCGATCTCCGTGATCGTGCAGCGGTATTCGCCGCCCCCGCCGTCAAAAACCGAAACCTCCTCGCCCGCATGCAGCCGCAAAACGTCGCGCAAATGTCGCGTCTCATCGGCGTCGAGCGTAACCGCCCCATCCGCAAAACTCTCTTTTGGTGCGTAAAACCGTCTCATATCCAATCTAAGAATTATTTAACGCAAAGACGCTAAGACCGCAAAGGAAGACAAGTAAGAATAAGAAACAGGTACAGCATAAATTTTATTTAAGACAATCCTTCTCTTCTTTTGCTTATCTTTGCGTTCTCTGCGGCTTTGCGTTAAAAATCTTGTTTTTGGGCCCCGAATTTCTCAATAAAATCCCGCGTGTTCTGCCGCAGATCGACCCACGTGTCAAAAACCGCGGGTGTTTGCAGCCATATTGTAAACCATTCGGCGATCTCGGCGTTTATCTCCCGCGTGGCCGTATCGACGCGCGTTCGTTCGGCGGTCTCGGCGGCTTGCTGCTTGCCTCTGAGAGCCGTTTCGCGGACGAGCCGGACGCCTTCCTTGTCGCCGTCGGCGGTATATTTGCGCCGCAGAGATTCGAGATTTCGGATCGATCGGAGAGCGGTCGTAAAATCGCTGACGTCGAGCACATTGCGAAATGCGGCTTCGTATGGCCGGTTTGAGACGCGGGCGATATACAGCTCCATTATCTCTGAATGCCGCAGATCGGCGCCCTCGTCGGCCAGCGTCCGGGCGATACGCATCGGCGATTCGACCGCCGATTCGCCATATTGGCCGCGAACGGCCTCCTCGATCGCCTCGATCTCAGCCGCACCGATATTCTCGCAATCGAGCTTTTCCCAGACCTCGATGATCAGATCGGTTTTTGTACGGGCGGTCCACATTCTGCGATAGTCAGTCAGTAGTCGCGGCGAGCTTAACGGTTTGGATCAATTCCGTTGACGAATGGTCCTTAGGGTCGCCGACGATCGCAACGCGTCCGCCGACCTCGCGGATGATGTCGCGTTCGGGCACGGTATCGGTCGTGTAATCGGTGCCTTTGGCGTGGATGTCGGGGCGAATCGCACGGATCAGGTCCTCGACGGTTGGTTCATCAAAGATGGTCACCAGATCGACACATCCGATGGCCGCGATGATCTCGGCACGTTCATTTTCCGGCATAAACGGGCGCCCAGCGCCCTTTAGAGCGTATGCCTGACGATCCGAATTGATCCCGACAACGAGCAGATCACCGAGCGCCTTTGCACCCGCTAGATAACGGACGTGGCCGACATGCAGCAGGTCAAAACACCCGTTTGCCAGCACGATCGTATGGCCAGCGCGTCGTGCGGCGAGGGCCTCGTCGATAAGCTCAGTGCGTGTCAATATCGGTGCCGGAGGTTTGGTCATGGCGTTCAAGCCTGGTTTGCCGCGGCGGTGCCGGCATTTTCGGTGATCGACGCAAGCAGCTCATTGGCGGTGACCGATGCGGTGCCTTTTTTCATGACGACGATGCCGCCCGCGTGATTGGCGATCCGCGCCGCATCTGCAAAGCTCAGCCCGGACGCGAGGCCCAGAGCATAAGCCGCTATCACTGTATCGCCCGCACCCGTCACATCGACCGGCTCCGCCCCGCCGACGGCGTCGATCTGGAGCACCGCCAAACCCTCTTCAAAAAGCTCCATTCCCTGATTTCCGTTTGTCACGAGCAGCGTTTTGAGGCCGAGCCGGGCACGGAGATTTTCGCAATCATCCGCCGTAAAATGTTCACCCAAAATATGCTCGACCTCGTCGCGGTTTGGCGTGGCGGATGTCGCGTTTTCAAAACGTTCGAGCGCGAACCGCGAATCGACGATCAGCGGTATTCCCCGCTCGCGCGAGATGGCGAGAGCATCGGCAAAGATCTCGGGAAAAACCGCTCCGTAATTGTAGTCCGAGATGATGATCGCATCGGCTTCGCCGGCTGCGGCGGCGAGATTGTCCCGCAGTTTGATCTTTAATTCGGCATCGACCTCGGCCGCCGGTTCGTAATCGATACGTATCACCTGCTGGCGTGCGGCGTAATGCTGGCCGGCGAGCACACGCAGCTTTGTCGTCGTCGTAACGGCCGGATCGACCACGATACCGCCCGAGGCGAGGCCCGCGTCGGTCAAAGCCGCGATCAGCAGCTCACCGCTCGGGTCAGTTCCGGCGAGGCCGATGAGGATCGTCTTGCCGCCGAGCGAGGCGACATTGACCGCCGCATTTGCCGCCGAGCCGGGCACCGTCGCGGTGGTATCGTGCCGCAAAATAAAGACCGGGGCCTCACGCGAAACGCGCGAGATCGTCCCGTTTAAGAATTGATCGGCGACTAGATCGCCAACGATAACAACGGTCTTTTGCGGAAAAATCTCTTCGATCGTGTCTGTCAGGTTTCGCATACGAATATTAAAAAATTACTATAAAAGGGCCCGCGAAACAAAAATGGCCGAAGACTATTCCACGTCTCCGGCCATCTCGTTTACAAACATCGCTCGGCGTATTATCGCGTATCGTAGCTTGCGACCGGATAATCATTTGCGGCGCCCCATGCAAAGGTTGCGGTCGTGCTGGTCGTGCTGCGAAAGACCGAAAAAGTCGCGGTCGCATTATCCCAGACGGCAATATCGGTAATATTGTCGCCGTCATAATCATTCTGCACGTTGTACGACGTGCCCGTCGTCCCGTAATTCATGACGACAGCGGTGCTGTCCGAGCTGCGGCGGATCATCCAGACAAGCGGATCGGTCTGGAGCTTGCCCTCGCGGAGCACGGCGTAGTCCATCTTGTTATCAGCATCAAAATATCCCGATATGACCAGATCGCTCCCGATCCCCCAACTGACATTTTCCTGCATGCCGTCCGAGCTTCGCTTTGTAATAAATGTGGCCAGGCTGGTGTCGGTCGCACCGGGTCGGCGGACCGAAAGGTCAAATTTGCCGTCGCCGTCATAATCGCCGGGCGTTGGCGTGTCAATTGAAATGCCCCAATCCGTCGATTCGGTGACATTGGCCGTGTCGACCGGGTTTGCACTGCTTTTTCGTATTATCCACGAAATGATGCCATTCACCCGGCGGGCAACCGCAAGATCGGTCATGCCGTCATTGTCATAATCGCGTGCGACAGGCTCGTCACCGGACGCACCGAAATCGATCGTGTGCAAAACACCCGTGCTGCTGTAGAGGATGTACCATTTATGCTCGGCATCACGCCAGTTGGCGATATCGCCGATGCCGTCGCCGTCATAATCGCCGGGTACAAAATAATCTGAGCTCGCCACGCCAAATGGCGTGCTGATCGTGCCGCCGGCGCTCTTAGCGATGTTCCAGGTGTTGGTCGCCGGGTGAAATACGGTGAAATCCGCCTTGCCGTCGTTGTCATAATCCATCGCGATGCGGAGCTTATTGACCGCGACGTTCGCACGGTTTACCCCGCCGCCCCGAACCGATTTGAAGACAGTTATGGCGTCAATCTTGTTCGTGACCACCGTCTTCTTCGCGGCCGGCTTCTTTTTAGTGCCCGCCTTTTTTTGCGAAAATGCGGTAACCGTCGATATGCAAAATAAAGCTGCAAACAACAGCAACAGGCTAACTATGGAACGCGTACTTTTCATTATGGATAACTTAAATAATAAATGCTCAAAAAACCGTGAACGAGAAATATAATACTTTATTGCCGCTTGGCGCAAGAAACGTATGGGTTTCAGGTTGGATGTCGGGCCGCCGTCAAAGGTTGGAAACGCTTGTTTATATCCGGCCTTGCCTGATGGTGTACGCCTGTCCGGCGATCGAGATCGTTCCGGTGCGGGCGGCACCCGCATTTGGGCTGACCGTGATCGTCACGGTCCCGTTGCCGCTCCCGACATTGCTGCTCGTCAGCGTGATCCAATTTGCATTGCTCTTGACCGAATAATCGCAGTTTTGAGCGACCGTCATACCGATTCTAAAGTTTCCGCCGCGCGGCCTGACCCGCATCAGATTGCCGCCGGTGTTAAACGTGCAGACCGTCGGAAATTGCATCGCCTTAAAAACGTTTAGCCGCCCGCCTGTCTTTACGACCCCGTTCCAATTGGCCAGCACGTCAACGTTATTGAGGATCGACGCCTTTAGCGACGCCGCCGAAAGGTCAGGCCTATAAGCTGAAAGCAATGCAACAGCCCCAGTCACATGCGGCGTCGCCATTGAGGTACCGCTAAAGGTGCTGTATCCGGTAGGGACCGTGCTCAAAATGCCTGAACCCGGGGCGGCTAAGTCAACCGACGTAGGCCCGACGTTTGAGAAACCTGAGCGGTTGTCACTGGAATCTGATGACGCAACCGCAATAATGCTTGGGCTCGTATAGCTAGTCGGGTAGAAAGGTACGGAGTCATTGTTAGAGCCGCTATTATTCCCCGCAGCAAAAACGCTTACGATCCCAGCGTCGCCCATCGCGTCAATGCCGTCCTTGGTCGCCTGATCGAAACCGCAAGCCTCGGTGCAGCCACCGTAGGAGTTGTTGGTCGCCCGAATATCGATGCCGCGCAGCTTCATCATCCGGATATAAGCATAGGCGTTCACCAGCATAGCGGATGTCGTGTCATCAACCACCGTATTATTAAATATTTTGACGGTCATGAGCTTGACGTTCCAATTGACGCCGACTACTCCGACCAAATTGTCTCCCACCGCGCCGATGGTTCCTGCAGTGTGAGTACCGTGAGCTGACGAAACGCCGCTATCGAGGTCTATTGGGTCTGAATCATTAAAACGAAAGTCCCAGCCGTTCACGTCGTCAACAAATCCATTTGCATCGTCATCGACGCCGTTGCCGGCGATCTCACCGGTATTGATCCACGCGTTTGCCGCGAGGTCCTGATGCGTATAACGCATGCCGGTGTCGATATCCGCAACGACGACAGACGAGCTGCCGGTCGAGAGGTCCCACGCCGCCGGTGCAGAAATTTTGCCGAGGCCGTACATTCCGCCATTGATGCCGCTTAGGTATTGGGGGTCATTCGGCGTTAAGAGCAGGTGATAATAGTAATTTGGTTGAACGTATTCGACACCGTCGAGGGCCTGATAATCTTTGATCGCGGCATCGGTCGTCTTGCCCGCGGGCAGTTTCACACGCATCCAACCCATCTCGCCGCCGAGACTCTCGACCGCCTCCGCACCCATCGATAGCTTGGCCGAGCGGGCCGCGAGCGAATCGGCGCCGTCCGTAAATTTGACCAGCACCTCGCCCGGGACAAAAGGCTCTTTATTCTCCCGCTTATCCGTCAGGCCGCGTTTTTGCCCCGTCACAGGGCCCGGCAAAAAACACGCCGCCAGCATCGCCGTCAGGACCAAATAACTTAAAACAGATCGACGACGCATACCGGCTCGCTTAAAATAATCAGATCTAAAATGGGGCGGCTAGTGGGGCTCGAACCCACGACCTCCTGAACCACAATCAGGCGTTCTAACCAACTGAACTATAGCCGCCATATCTTGATTTTGGATTTTAGATTGCCGATTTTGGATTTAAGAGAAATCGTCAATCGCAAATCTAAAATCGCAAATCAAAAATCGAAATGGTACCCCCGGCACGGCTCGAACGTGCGACCTACGGCTTAGAAGGCCGTCGCTCTATCCAACTGAGCTACGGGAGCATATCAAAAATCAACTCTTAATGTTATCGATTGGGGCTGTTTAAGTCAAACAAATTTCAGGCCGACGGGACCTTTCTGGGCCGTCCGCCCTTTCGTCCATTTGCTCTGCTCGACTCGCTTTTTCTCGCGCTCTTGATCGACCCGCCCTTGGCACCGATCGTCGAGTAATGCTGCTTTAACTGCTCGATCCAACGCGGAGTGCCGAAGACACCATTTATAAGGCTCTTAACATACATCTGAACATCAAGCGTCGGCCAGTGAATCTCGGTCCCGTCGAGAAAAAGCTCGATATCACCGAGGGCCGACTCGTCTTCAGTTTGTAGGCCTTGGATCAGTTTGGTGGGGATAACAAGCTTTGCCCCATTTCTCAGCTTTATTACGACTTCCGCGTTTGCACTGTCATAGCTCGCTGAATCGGCTTTTGGCAAGGTGGCCAAAGATGCCTCGCCTCTTGCGGTCGCTTCTGCGAACTGTCGTTCAAACTCTAATTCATCCATATATCTCGTTCCACGCATCTCGGAGCAACTCTAAATTCTCTTGTGCGATGGAGTTCGCACGCCGAAGCGTATTTTTGTCCATCCCCTTGTTTTCGCGTACTGTAACGGACTTCTCGATCTCAAGAACAGCCTTTGCCCCTTGGTGCCAGACGTGAACGTGCATCGGTTCATGATCGTCCGTATAAATTCTGAAGCTAAGACCGCTTTTTCGAAGAACAGTCGGCATAAATAGAAATAACCTAAGCGGGTTAGGTTGTCAAGGACTGTTTTTTCCCAATCTTATCCAGCATCTGGTCAAAAACCTCGCTGAGGTCGAGCTCGCTGGTGTCGATCACCACGGCGTCTTCGGCGATGGTGAGTGGGGAATCCTCGCGTGAGACGTCGCGTTCGTCGCGTTCGTTGATCTCGGCGAGCGTCTGTTCGTAGGTTGAGATGCGTCCCTTTGACTGGTCCTCGGTATGGCGGCGGCGGGCGCGGGCCTCGGGTTTGGCGGTGAGAAAAAATTTGATGTCGGCGCGTGGAAAGACGACGCTGCCGATGTCGCGGCCCTCGAGCACGGCGCCGTTTGGCGCTGATTCGCCGATGATCCGCTGATGCTCGACCATGATCTCGCGGACCTCTGAGATGGTCGAGACGACCGAGGCCGACTGGGCGGCGTCGGTCGTTCGGATATCGACCGAGACATCCTCGCCGTCGAGCATCACCTTCATCGCGTCGGGCTCACCAACGAGGTCGATCTCGGCATTTTCGGCAATGGCGGCGATACGGTCAATATCGCGGTAGGGCACCCCGGCACGCGTCACGGCGAGGGCGACGGCCCGATACATCGCACCGGTGTCGAGATAGAGCAGGTTTAGCTTTTTCGCAAGCATTTTGCCGAGCGTAGATTTGCCCGCTCCGCTTGGGCCGTCGATCGCAATAATCATTTCGCTCTATTTTACCTGATGTGCGGCAACCGCGTCTTGGCGGCCGAACAAAAGATTTCCCGCAGAGCGGCGGGAGATGCAGAGAAGAAATAAAAAATACAAGGAATACCTCAGACTACAAAATTACCTATTTTCCCAACACTCTATCGGCTTTATCTTCTCTGCGTCTCTCGCATCTCTGCGGAAAATCTTCTTTAAAAATCGGCCTTAGCTGATTTGGGAACAGCCAAGGCCGTATGAGGATTACGAGGCAGGTTATTTTCTGAAGACCTTTATCGCCCGGTCAGGGTAATCGGTGATCAACCCGTCCAGGTCAAATGTTTTCATTTTTTCGAGGTCGGCGATCTCGTTGACGGTCCAGGGCAGGATCTTGATGCCGCGTGCGCGGCAGAGCGCGACCATCTCGGCATCGACCAGCAGATAATTGGGGCTGTATATCTCTGGGTCAAAGCCGAGGCTTTGGATATTTTTTTCGACGCCGTCCTTATTTGAAACAAGGAGGGCGAGCGGTATCGTTTTTGTGAGTTTGCGGATCGCCTGCAGCATGCGGACGTCGAATGACTGGACGATGACATTCTGCTCGACCTTTGACCGCCGTAGCTCGTCGAGGACGATCTTTGCAAAAGCATCAGGTGCCGGATTATAGATGCCGTCGCCGCCGATCTCGGTCTTCATCTCGATGTTATAACGCGGGGTGGGCAGCTTATTATCACGGGCAAATTTTGCCAACTGCTTAAACACGTCCTTGAGCAAGGGCTTTGCGACCTTCATCTTTTCCTGCTGCGGAAAACCGGGATTACCGATGCTGCCGACGTCAAACTGCTTTACCTCGGCATAGGTCATCTTGTAGATATTGTTTTCGCGCTGCTTGTCCGCGGCGATCGGTTTGCCGGCCTTATCCAGCGAAAAAGCCGGTACGAACCACGCCTCGTGCGAGACGACGAGCTTGCCGTCCCTGGTCACGACCATATCTAGTTCGAGCGTATCGACGCCTAGCTGCCACGCTTTTTTGAAGGCCGGAATCGTATTTTCCGGCATCAGCCCGCGTGCACCGCGATGGCCCTCGATGTCAAATTTTCGCACCGTCTGCGAAAAGCTGCTGACGGTAATTATGAGTAAAAATAATAGCGATCTTGTTTTCATATTATAAAAAAAGGGCAGCCATACTGGCTCGAGTATAGCTGCCCACCAGAGGGTGCCGTTGGTTTAGAACGACACCTTAACTGCTACCTGCACCTGCCGCGCGGGGAAAGTGCTGGTGATCGTGCCAAAGCCGCCGCTTGTGACATCACTGTTAGCCGCCTGAAAATTTGTGCGGTTAAACAGGTTGAAGAATTCACCGCGAAGCTCTAACCGCGTCGCTTCCGTTATCGGGAGGTGAAACTCCTTGTGAATGGCGAAATCGAAGTTAAAGTAGTTATTGCTCCGGGCGATGTTGCGGGCGGCCGTGCCAAAAGGCGTCGAAAGCCCCGGAACCGTCAGGCATGTCCCGACCGGCAGAAAATACCCCAGCCTCGGATCAGGCCTCACGCCGTGATTGACCGGGTCGCATGTCGCATTTGGCCGAAGGGCGACACCGCCGAGAAATGACGGAAGGTTATTGGTGATCGTCGATGACGGAACGCGGAAATTGATAGGCTGTCCGCTCGTCATCGTATTGATGCCGTTTAATGTCCATCCGCCGATGATCGCGTCGAGGATGCGGTTCATATCACCGCCGATCCAACGGCCGCGTCCGATCGGCAGTTCAAACACAAAGCTCGTTGTATTGTTAAACGGCTGGTCGTAAGCTCCGATGCCCTTATCGGCCAGGAAATTATTAATGTCCTGCGGTGTACCCGTGTTGCCGTTTGGCTCCTCGAGCACCTGCGAACCGTTGTCGATCGCCTTTGACCAGGTAAAGGAATTTAGGAAATACAGCCCCTGTGCAAAGCGTCTTTCGAGCTTGACCTGGAGGGCGTTGTAGTTTGAAAACCCCCGCGGCAGGACAGACGAGATCGAACCAAAGCCGATGATAGGACGGCGGGATTGGAGCGAGGGCCTCGACGCTGCCGGCAGCGCAGCCTCGGCCGCCGTGTAGGGACGGGCCTGATTAAGATCGGCCAGCAGGACCGAATCTTTGACGCGGTTGCCGACATAGGCGACATCGAGGACCATATTGCCGGGCAGCTCGCGTTGGATCGAGATCTGGTAATTCTGGATGCTCGTCGTGGGCTGATTGGCCGGTATATAGAGGGTTACGTTATTTGGCAGTCCGCTGGTCGGATAACCCTGCTGCGTCGTGCGAAAGCAGGTGCCGGAATAGACGTTGCCGACGCACAGCGGATTGAGAATAGTGTCGGGAGCATTTTGGGCAACCGCCGCACGGGTAACGATCGGAAAGTTAGTGCCGAGAATATCGGCGCTTCCCAAACGGTTTAGAAACACATACCCGAGGCCATAGCCGCCGCGGATAACCGTTTTATCAAACACGTTATATGCAAAACCGAGCCGCGGGCCAAAGTTGTTTTTGTCCGGATGCACGAGCGCCCGGTCAAAGAGCGAACCGGGCTTTGCGAGCACGATCGTATTTGACACCGGGTCATAATTCGAGAGCCGGTTGTTCTTTTCCCAGTACGGCGTGCCAAATTCGTAACGCAGGCCGAGATTGAGCGTAAGCTTCTGGTTGACCTTGATATCGTCCTGAACAAACGCGAAATGAAAACGCTGCTGCATCTGTGCGACCGTCAGATTTGCCAGTTCATATTGGCTCCGCAGTCCCATCATAAAATCCGCGAGGTTATAAAGATTGTTTGCGCCGCCCGCGTTTCGGCTGTACTGTCCGCTGTAGGTGTCAAGACCCATCAGCGGATTTGTGTCCTGAACATCCGTGCTCACCCGCAGATATTCATAACCGGTCTTGATGCTGTTACGACCGGCCAAGAATGTGTAGTTGCCGCGGATATCAATATTCTTCGGATTCTGATACTGCGGATTTGTAGCCTGACGCCCAAGCTGGCTGAAGCCAGTGATCGTCTGTGTGGTCAGGCCGCCAGTGATAGTTTTGTCGGTCGGCAGGCCCGTTATCCCGTAGATGTCAAAAACGCTTGGGCCGCCAGTGAGCGGAGGTCTTTTGCCCGCGTCGATCTTTGAACGCGAAAACCGCAGGTCGATCACCGATGCATTTCTAAAGGCATAGGTTCCGCCGAGGGCGATCTGCTCGTTTTTGATGTCGATAAAGCCGTTCTGATTGCTGCCTGACGGCCCGGGGATATTTGGCCCTTCAAAGGCGGCCGACTTGCGATAGCTCCAGCGTCCGAAAATGCTCACCGCGTCATTAAACTTGTGATCGATGCGGATATTATATTTGTCGTTATACTGCTTGTTCTGGACAAGCTCGGAATAGTTGTTCGACGTTCCCGCGTTGATCGGCGTCGGTAGTTCGTTAAGCACCTTTTGAGCAAAGGCCGTTCTCGGTACAGGTGTACCCGCGAGATAGACCGTTCCGGAATAAGGGTCCTTGACATCGACCGTCAAGATGCCGCCGCGCTGTGCGAGCGTGGGGATCGTCGAGAAAACTAGATTTCTCTGTAGCTGTCTAAACCCCTCGTAATCGCCAAAAAAGAATGTCCGGTCCTGGATGATCGGGCCGCCGAACGTAAAGCCAAACTGATTGCGGTGCAGTGGCGGCTTGACACCGCCGGCGGGCTTAAAAAAGCCGACCGCGTTGAGAGCCGTGTTGCGGTGAAATTCCCATGCCGAGCCGTGAAACTGATTTGTGCCGGTGCGGTAGGTCGCGTTGATCACCGCTCCGCCGGAGCGTCCAAATTCGGCGCTGTAGGTATTTGTCTGGATCTTAAATTCGGCGATCGCATCCGGCGAAACCTGGACGACCTGGCTCGAAAAGCTCTGGTTGCTCGTGCCGTAGGCATTATTGTCGATGCCGTCGAGCAGAAAGTTATTGACCGTTGCCCGGAGGCCGTTGACGTTAAATGCGGCTTCGCGGCCGCCGCCGCCGATCGCACTATTTGTATTCGATTCGCGTACGCCCGGTGCGAGCAGGGCAAGATTGGCATATGAGCGGCCATTGAGCGGCAGAGCGATGATCTGCTGACGCTGGACGACCTGGCCGCGGTCACTCGAAGCAGATTCGAGCAAGTCAGCAGCACCGGTCACGGTCACGGTCGCCGCGGCGCTCGCTACCTGCACGGTAAGATCGACTACCTGACGTGCTCCGACGGTCAGATTGATCTTATCCGCGATCGTCTTGTTAAAGCCCGAGGCCTCGACCGTGATCTGAAAATCACCGATCTTGATATTTGAAAACTGATAATCGCCGCTCGAATCGGTCGTCGTAGTCGAGCTGATGCTGGTGGCGACATTCTTGAGCGTGACGGTTGCACCCTGCACGACCGCTCCGTTCGAATCGTGTACGTTGCCGAGTACGGTCGCCGTTTCGGACTGGGCAAAAGCATTGCCGGCGGCAAATATCCCGATTGCCAGCAATGAACATAGATAGGTAAAAATCCTTGTTCTTTTAATGATAAATTTCATAATCTCCTCGATGAATTGAGTATTGACCAATGTAAAATTTCCAAACCTTTGGCCTGTCCGCATCGTGCGCACATGCGCAGGGTGCAGATACCGCAAATAGCTGAAAATAAATAACTTAAAAAACTAACCCGCTTGTATTTGTTGTCCGGCTTGACGCTCCAAAGGCATTTATCAAACGCGGACGATGAAAATTTAGAATGTGTAAGGAGGAGTTTATGGACGGGTCGTGACGATAGTGTTAAGGACGGATTGCAAACGCATTAAATAAAACAAAGCGAGAGGTTAAATCTTGCGAGATCACGCGAATTTCTTAACAAGATTTTTAGGAAGTTTGTCGCGGACAAGCGTATATGACTCTCGGATAAGCTCTTCGAGCTCCGCCGGTGTGACGGCGCCGAGATCCGCGATCCGTACCCATTTGTAACGGCCAATGTAAGCTGAGGGATCGATGCCCTCGCGTTCGATCAGCTCGCTAAATTTTTCCGGCGTGCATTTGAGGGTTACGCCACCTAAAAGCGAATCGACGCCAGTCATCAAAAAGAACTTCGTTCCGACACAAAACGCGAGATGATCGTCCCACTTAATATCCTCGGTCGCACCGGGGAACGAAAGGCAAAATTTTCTGAGTTGTTCGATGTTCATAGGTTTGGAGTGCAAGCTTTAGCTTGTATGGCCGCCGGTAGTGAACAAGCTAAAGCTTGCACTCTGAACGGAAGGCGTGAACAGTTTTTTCGATGTCTGCACTCGTCACATCCAAATGCGTTACCATCCGTATCAGGCTGCCAAAGCCGATCGCCAAAATGCCGTTTTCTTTTAACGCATCGACGATCTCGGCGGGCATTTTGCCGGTGCCGGAGATGTCGAAGATGACGATGTTGGTCACGACCTTTTCGACGTCGATCGTGATGCCTTTGATATCAGCGAGGCCGTCAGCCAAGGCCCGGGCATTCGCATGATCTTCATGCAGACGTTTTGGGCCGTCCTCGAGAGCGATCAGCCCCGCGGCCGCGAGGACGCCTATCTGCCGCATGCCGCCGCCGAGACGTTTGCGCCAGATGCGGGCTTCTTTAATAAATTCTCGCGTGCCAAGGATGATCGATCCGGCCGGAGCACCGAGGCCCTTGGAAAGCGTGAACATCACCGAATCACAGTCCCGCGTCAGGTCAGCGACCGATTCACCTAACGCGACCGAGGCGTTGAAAATACGAGCACCATCCATGTGAACTGGCAGGCCGGCCGTGTGCGTTCTCTTGCAAATCTCGGCACACGCGGCGGCTGTCATAACGCTGCCGCCGGCAAAATTATGTGTGTTTTCGAGACAGACAAGAGCGGTCGCGGCCTGGTAATACGGCGGGTCGATCTTTAGAGCGGGCTCGATCTCGTCCCACGTCAGATGTCCCGAACCGTCACCACTTTTGACCGCCCTGATGGTCACACCCGAAATTACCGCCGCCGCACCCAGCTCGTAATTCAATATATGTCCACGATCTTCGGTGACGATCTCCTGCCCCGGTTTTGTGTGGACCTTGACCGCGATCTCGTTGCCCATGCATCCGGTCGGCACCCACAGCGCGGCCTCTTTTTCAAAAACCTCGCACGCACACTCCTGCAAACGGTTGACCGTCGGGTCGTCACCAAAAACATCATCCCCGACCTCGGCATTTGCCATCGCGGCCCGCATCTTGTCGCTCGGCTTAGTAACTGTATCGCTGCGCAGATCGATCATATTGATAACCTTATTCTGCCCGAAAACTTTCATCTCGCCAATTCCGCTCCCCCCGCGCCCCTCGACACGTTGCGATAAACGCTTGACATATAGTGTTACAATGATCGGCGGTTTTACGTTAAACGATATTTACTTGTAAGCTCGATCCCGGGGTTTATGACTGGAATTCCTGAGCCGAAAACAAAGCATTTTTATCATAAAAGCTGGTTTATCGAACTGCTTTCGTTTCTAGGCGCACTAATTGCCGGATTACCGGCGGCGGCCATCGCAATTGGCAGGATCTTTTATCCCCAGGCATCGACAAATGCGAACGAATTGGCTTTGGCGTGGATAGGGCTAGCGGGCGTATTCTTACTAATAGTTACGGGCGTCGTTAAGATCTTACAGGGCAGTTGGAAAGATACGCATGAGGCGGATGAGGAGCGCTACGACGGCCTCAGGGCCTCGGTCAGGCTTATCCACAGCCTTGTCCGCCAATATTACGGTTTTGACCAAAAGGAAACCGAAAAATTGAGGGTAACGATCCACCGCATCGTTAAACCAAAACCGAGGCGATCGCCCGAGGAATTAGAGCAGGTGATTGATTATGTCGGCGGCTCCGGCGGCGGAAAAGGACGAAAATTCTCGATCCGGTCGGGCATCACCGGTAAAGCGGCGCGGGAAAAAGATGTTTTTTCTGCGTCGAGAACAAATGCCGATCACGAATCGTATATTAAAGAGTTGATATCCCTCTGGGGATATACGGAGGATGATGCTCGACGATTATCGGCCACACGCAACTCATGGCTGGCGGTCCCCATCAAATACAGCAGCGGTGAGGTGACCGGGATCGTCTATCTCGATTCTGCCGAAAAGGATTTTTTCCCCGATGAGGTTAAAAAATTAGTCGTCTGGGCCTGCGACGGGGTTGCTAATTTTATTGACGAAAGGTATAAATAGGGTTATAAATAAAGAGGCGTTATGATCAAAGTAAAAGGAAAAAGCGAGAATGTCACATCACCCGCCGAAAGACGGTCCGAAGTTATCTCGGCACCGGGAGCGGCTCTCAAGGTTGAGCGCTTTCGCCTCACACCTATCGAGAGCAAAAGCCTGACCGTCAACCGCCGGTTATGGGAAATCGACCTCCCGGCAAAAAAGGCCGCCTAGCTGCGGCCGGAATAAGTTTTGTTTAAGGCGTCCGCTTGGGCGCCTTTTTATTTTTAGTCAGCCGCCCGCGCCCGCCGATTATTTCATAGCCTTATTCTGCCCGAAAAGTGTTTTCACAGAAAATCACTTATGGTAAAATCCGCCTATGACAGTCACGCTCGAATTAGAACCAGAAGTCGAAAGCCGCGTCCGGTCGAAGGCCAAATCTCTCGGCAAATCGGTCGAAAACTTTCTCGTCGAAGTAATTGATGAGAATGTCCCAGATGATTCGGTCAAAAAGTCCTTTTTCCAAACCGCCACCGATGAGGAATGGGAGGCTGCAATGGATTCGATGGCCGAATTCTCCGATAAGATTCCGTTAACTTGGGATGACAGCCGCGAAAGTATCTATCGCTAAAACTCCGTCAATAATTTTAATGTCTTACCTAGCTGACTCCAACATCTTAACGGCTTTGTCTCAAAAACAAAGCTCCCAGTACCTTTATGTTAAGCGTGCAATGGCTCAGGTTCGTCAAAAACAAGAAAACATCTTCATACTTCCTCAAAACTTGATTGAATTTTGGGCAGTTGCATCTAGGCCGTTGGAAGTAAACGGCCTTAACCTAAGTATTGAAATAACTGCTTCTGAGGTTAGAAAGTTTCGGCAAAATTTCGATTTTGTTGACGAATTGCCAAACCTTTACAACGAATGGGAGATGTTGGTTAGGAAATATCAAATAAAGGGAAAAAATGTTCACGACGCACGAATTGTCGCCGCGATGTTGCAGCACGGAATTACGCATTTGCTGACATTTAACGTTAAAGATTTCAAGAGATTTGATGAGATCACGGTCGTCGATCCGGCGGCAATCGCGTGATTATAATTGCCTGATATTAAAATTACTTACATCCCAATCCGCTCGTTTGGCTCCGGCCTGATAGGCACTTTCCAATAATTCGAGTACAGCTGCGCGTGGGTCGTCCAAACTTCGCACGTCGTCATACATTAAGATCGCCATGTGCGAGCCGCGGGCTTCCTGCCACGATGCGGCGGCGGGCTGGAGAGGCTCATCGGCCAAGCCTGCGGGTTCGGGTGCGGTGTATGAGTAAAAAGCCGGCGCGGGAATCATCTTGTCATCGCCAAACCAGAATCCAAAGCTGATGACCTCGTGCGAATAGGCTTCGCGGGTGACCATATTTGCCTCCGGCATCGGAGGTGCGCTCTTGCCCGAGAATCGCGTGAGAGCGAGGTCAAAGCTGTGCCAGAAAAGATGTACGGGTGTCGATTTGCCGGTAAAGCGACCGCGAAATTCTACAAAAATATCATCGACGGCGACGAGTATCTTATGAAAACGCTCGACGTATTCCTTGTCATACGAGCTATTTTCGTGATCATCGGCAAAGGGCGTGGTTGACGCAGCTTCGTAGGGGACGGCCTTGATGTCGGGCTTGATGCCGAGCTTGGCAAGATTTGCCACCACGCTGGCGTAAAAATCGGCGACCGTCAGCCCGTCATACAGGGCAAAATCCTCGGTCCGGCCGTCGCTGGTCCGCATCTTTAGTTCGTGTTCGCACAGGTCAAACTCGATCTCAAAATTACCGCCCGCATACGGTATCGCCCCCGTCGTCAGCCCGCGCGGCGATACATACAGCGTCACGTGCCACCAATGGTTGACCCGCGGATGCACAGCAAGGCGTATCTTGCCGACGATCTGCAGGAAAAGATGCAGCGTGTTTTTGGTCGCACGCCACGCGTCAAGCGGCATTTCAGGGAAACCGTTCATAAAAAGATTTTACCCACGAAACACACGAAACGCACGAAAAAAAGAAAGTGGAGCTACAAAATCCTATAAGTTCGAAGTCTGTATCGGAAATCGTTGTTCCTTTCGTGTCTTTCGCGTGTTTCGTGGGCCAAATTCTTATTCCGCGTTCTCCTCGATCTCGAGGATGTCGCCCTCGGTAAAGAGGTACGTCTTCATATGCTCGTCAAATTTCGGGTTGTTTCGACGCAGCCATTCGAGTGCCATCACGGCGTGCACGATCTCCTCATCGCGGTTGTGTTCGAGTATCTTTTTTAGCTGTAGATCGCTCGTTTGCTCCGCCCGCTGGTTGTACCAATCGACGGCCTCGAGCTCCTCCTGCACGGATTTGATCGCCCGTGAAAAGTTGCGCGATGCGTCGCTCATCTTGTCGTAATCTTCATGCCATTCGGCGCTTGTTGCCATATTTTTCCCCCCTAAAATTCGTCGTCAAAACTTTTTGCCATTCGGATCGCCCTTTTAGATTTGCTCTGCCTCTCTCGCGTCTCTGCGGGAATCATCTTTCTTTTCCCGCAAAGCGGGCTACCCGCCCGGCAATTTCTCAAAAAACCTATCGTCCACATAGCAGTAGCCCCAATCTTCGCCCGGCTCATGCGATTTGATGATCGGATGGTGGTTCGCCCGGTAATGTTTTGTCGCGTGTGTATTGACCGAGCTGTCACAGCAGCCGACGTAGCCGCACGACTTACACAGCCGCAGATGCTCCCACAGGTCACCCGTTTTCAGGCAGTCTTCGCAGCCCTCAGCACTCGGCGTAACCGGCACAATCGCCGCAATGTGTTCACAATAATCCATCGAATTTAGTTAATCTTACCGCTCTCTGCCGCTTTTCTACTTAAACTGTGATATCTCGACCGAGTAGAATTCCCAATACCCTGACTTGCTGTCGAGCAGGATCAGATTCCAGCCGGGTGTTTTGACGTTTGTGATAAAGATCTGATGCTGTACGCCATCCCCCTTGTCGAGCAGCTTGGGTGCCTGCACATCGACAAACAGATTTGAGAATTGCAGCTGCGGGTTTGTCGACCAGTAAGGATTACCGACGGCAAAATCGAAAACATAATATCCCGGCGTTGGCGCGTTGTAAAACAGCCGGATCCGCGGCTCGACCTTACTGATCTGATCAAAATCCACGACGTTTTCAGACGCCGAAACCTCCGATGCCCAGTCAAAATACATCCTCGCTTTGCCGTCGATAAAAGGGGTGCGTACATCGAGCTTGATCGGCACGGTGAGCGAGCTCGTCTTGGTCAATGCAACTCCCTTGTTTTTTAGGGCCGTCTGGACCATTTTGAGCTTTTCGGTGTCCGGCATCACGTTTACACGGGTCACCGGCCTTGCCATTACCATTTTTTGAATATCGATCTGTTTGGCCGGTATCTTTGTGACTTGTGCTCCTGCGGTAACGGCCGCCAACATCGGTAAAACGATCAGAAATAATTTAAGGCTTCGCATCTTAATTCTCCCTTCTCGCGGCAGTTTTCCGCGACAGCAAAATGGTTTTTCTATTTTGGGCTAAGGTCGTCTTTCTCTATTTCTTCTATTTTCTCGACGCGGCGCTCGTGCCGCCCGCCTTCGAAACTCGCGGCAAACCACGCTTTTACGATCTGCTGATTTTCCTCGTCGGTCGTATAGCGGGCCGCGAGCGAGAGCACGTTAGCGTTGTTATGCTGACGGGCGAGGCGGGCGATCTCCTCGTTCCATGCGACGGCGGCGCGAATTCCCGGCACCTTATTTGCGGCGATCGCCATGCCCGTCCCCGAGCCGCAGACGAGCAAACCGGATTCGTATTCGCCGCGGCTGACGGCCTCGCCGACGGCGCGGGCAAAGTCTGGATAATCGACCGAATCGGCCGAATTCGTACCCATATCCGTGTACTCGACACCGATCTCATCCAGCGTCTTCTTGATCTTTTCTTTCTCTTCGTAACCGGCGTGGTCGGCGGCAAGTGCGATCTTCATAAGGACAATTCTACTACTCTAAAAAATTTGTGCAAGAACTCAATTCCTTGCCGTTCTACCTGTAAACCTTGGGAGGAGTCTATCTATGAAAACCAGAACTGCATATCTTGCGACGTTTGTTTTTCTGATGCTTTCGTCTGCTGTTTTTGCCGCCGGTAAAACGGCTGAAACACTGGCTGTCGAAGCCGTTGCAAACGACACGGCGATGTCGGTGCCTGCGATCCGCGAACTCCGTGCAATGGGCAGCGTCGGGCTGGATGCGTTGTTCACGCGTTACGCCGCCGACATTGACCGGTTTATAAAAACCGGCAATGCGACCGCCGATTGGAAACGCATCGCCGCCGCTCTCGACACCGTCGCTATGCAAAAGGACGCCTACACGTCGCACCTCTATTGGTACACCGATCTCGATGCGGCCAAAGCCGCCGCTAAAGCGAAAAACAAGCCGATCCTGACGCTCCGATTGCTCGGCAATCTTAACGAAGAGTTTTCATGTGCGAACAGCCGCCTGTTTCGTGCGATCCTCTATTCGAACGCAGGTGTCTCAAAATACCTTCGCGACAACTATATTTTGCACTGGAAATCGGTCCGTCCGGCTCCGCGTATCACGATCGATTTTGGTGACGGCCGCAAGATCGAACGCACCATTACCGGCAACAGTATCCATTACATTATCGATGCTAACGGCAACGTAATCGACGCGATCCCCGGGCTTTACAATCCGGCAACGTTTCTTAAATACATCACTAAATCGAACGAGATCAACAAATCGGTGCAGAAATTGCCGCTCGCCGAGCAGAATCGAGCATTGCTCAAATACCGCAAAGACGGTTTTGACGCGATCGTCGCCGAGCGTAAAAAGACGATCGAAACGGCCGGCGTTCAGATGACCGAGACTAAGACTGGTACCCTCGCGATCCTCGCAGCTCCGATTGCGGTGGCAAAGATGATAGTCGTTGACGAATACTCGATCCTGCGTGTGTATGACGATTTTGCAAAGTTTGAGCAGTCAGTGAATTACGACGATTGGAACAAGCTCGCCAGCGTATATTCTACAAACAACGCTTTAGACGCAAACAGCATTGCAATGATCCGCCGTCAGAACGCGAAGACAGGGCTGTCCGAAGCTGAGTTTGAGGGGCTATTTGCAAAGCTCAACAGCTTTCTTGCCCTCGACACGACGCGTAACGATTTTCTGTTTCACACCAAACTCTACGAATGGCTCAACCGTGACCGCCCCGGCGATCTAGAAAGCCTTAACGCCCAGGTGTACGACAAGATTTTTCAAACGCCAAACAGCGACAAATGGCTCGGCCTATATTCGACGGATGTTTATACCGCACTCGATGGTAACGGGATAATCAAGTAACTCTTACATCTTGTTTTGCTTTGCGGCTCTGTGGGAAATTCTCCTTCAGGGCCGCAAACTTTTTTGTAAAAAATTTGGGTTGCGACGTGAAAGAACATATAATCAACGCGTCGCCAATGTTTCGCTTTACTGCCAATACTTTTCTTTTCCTTTTCGTTTCTTTCGTGTGTTTCGTGGGCACATCTCCCGCGCAGGATTTTTTGCCTGAGCTTGTCAAACGCATCAAGCCGTCGGCGGTCGCGATCGAAACCTTTGATTCCAAAGACAATACGCTGGCGCGCGGGAGCGGCTTTTTTATCGCCGCCGACCGCGTGATCACAAACCGCCACGTGATCGAGCGTGCGACGCGGGTCGAGATCCATCTGCTCAACGGCAAAAAATATCCGGTTCGCGGCGTGCTCGCGGTCGATGGCGAGGGCGATCTCGCGTTGCTGCAAGTGGATGTTCCGCGTGAGCTGGCCGTGCCGCTGCCGATCGTAAAAGCCGCCCCGCAGGAGGGTGAGTCGATCGTCGTCATCGGCAACCCGTACGGCCTCGAGGGTTCGGTCTCAAACGGCATCGTCTCGGCGGTGCGCGAAATTTCGGGCTACGGCAAGATCATCCAGATCACGGCGTCGATCTCGCCGGGGTCGTCCGGTTCGCCGGTGGTCAACATGGCCGGGCAGGTGATCGGCGTCGCTACCTTGCAGGCCGCCGAGGGGCAAAATCTGAATTTCGCGGTGCCGGCCGAGCGTATCTCACAGCTCCGGGTTACCGACGTCCAAACCTTTACATCGCTTGTCGCCGAAAATCAAAAAAACAAACGTGTCTCCGCCGAACGCCTCTATTCTCAGGGCTTAGCTCAGCTTTCACGCGACGATTACGCCCGCGCGCTGCCGTATTTTGAAAAGGCGGCTGAGGCCGATGCAAATTATGCCGAGGCGTGGTATCAGGCGGGTTACTGCTATGGCGTTTTGGGCCGCCACGCCGAGGCTCTGCGGGCCTCGCGGCAGGCGGCAAAGCTCCGTCCCGAGTGGTCGGCGACCTACGTCAATATTGGTGCTTCGAGCTACGCGCTTGGAGCATATAAGGACGCGGTCGATGCCTACCGCCAGGCGATCCGCATTGACGACGGCAACGCCGCCACGCAGTATTCGCTCGGCCTTACGTTTGGCAAAATGAACCGCTTTGACGAAGAGATCTTGTCCTACCGTCGTGCCATCGCTCTAAAACCCGATCACGCAAATGCCATCGAGCATCTCGGCCTCGCGCTATTTAAACAGAAACGCTTTGCGGACGCGGCCATCGCCTTTGAACAGCTAAAACCCTATAAACCCGACGCCAAAACCTACAATTACCTCGGCGAAAGCCTGCTCGAATCCGGCAAAGTCGAGGAGAGCGTCGAGGCTTTTAACAACGCCGCGGGTGCCAACCCTGACTTTGACAAGGCCCGCTACAATCTCGGCCGCGCCTACCTCAAACTCGGAAACCGCGACCTCGCTCAGGTGCAATACGAGATCCTGCGAAATTCCCGCTCCGACTGGGCCGACCGCCTGTTTGTATTGCTAAATCCGTAGTGTTCGGAGTGCAAGCAGCTGTTAAAGGTTTAGAGTGCAAGCTTCAGCTTGTTTCTTTTTTACGTTGAGACAAGCTAAAGCTTGCACTCAGAACGACGTTCTAAAGCTTGCACTCAGAACGGAGATACGATCGGCTCAAAACGTCCGCCGGATACCTACGGCTGTTTCTGATCACCCACCACGAGTGTGCTGAGAAAGCTGTCCTCGATCTGTTTTTCGATAAACAGGCTGGTATGGAGGCCGCAGGCAAAAAACGAAGTTTTTAGCGTCAAAATGCTTTTGACGTCAGGTGCCGAGCCGTCGGCCAGGACGGTTTCGCCCAGCAGCGATCGCTGCGTGACACGTCCGTCGCCGTTTGCAAACATCGCCGCTTTCACCGTCTCTTTCTTGATCTCTTTCCCGCCGGATGTTTTTATATCGCGGGCATCGACCAGCGTGATCCACTTGTCCTTTTTCGCATCGCGGAGCAGGACGATGGCGTCGAGCGTCGGACGGCAGTTACCGCCGTAGGCGTAAAGCTGGACCGTAGTATTTTTGGCCGGAGCGTCGAGAGCGAGCTGAAACAATTTGGCCCGTTTTAAGGCCGCCGCAAAATATGCCCGCGCCTGTGCGTACGTCGTTCGAGCTGTCAGCCGGTCGTCAAAGTTTGCCTTACTATTGGGCCTGACGGGCTTGATCTCTCTATTTTTTACCGCCAGGCGTGACGCGTCCTTGAGCTTGCCCAGGAATTTAGGATCGTTGAGCGCTCCCCAGCCGTATTTATCCCACGTTTCTATATTATAGATATCGATCTTGATGGGCTGGAGATTTTCGTCCAAAAAGCGGGCCGTTGATTGATGCGGCAGCAGTTGAAACGCCGCCGGGCTGGTCATAACGTCCTCGGGCCTAAAATCATCCACAAATGGCAGATTGCGTCCGCCGATGATGGGCGATCCGTTTAGCAGAGCGTCAAATGCATTTGCGGCGCCCTCATTCGGCGTGCCAAACATCATCAGCTTGTTAATATGCGCTGCCCCGGCCCAGGTCGGCACAGGAGCCGCACCCGGCAGATCGGCGGCGCCGTACATTGCGGCATAGCGGGCGATAAGCCCGCCCATCGAATGAGCAAGGATGTCAAATTTGAGATCGGGGCGTTTTACGGCTTGTTTTACGGCGAGCATCCGGCGGATCAATAGCTGGGCCGACTCGACATTGTCACGCCGCCAGTCGTACGGAAACACGTAAAAGACGTCCGCCGCCTGCGGTTTGCTCCAGTCGCCCTCGGTATAGCCACGCGCTATTAATGCGTCGATCAGCGTTTGGTAAACCTGTACATCGGGTAGGATCGGCACCTCGATCTTGCGGATGATGTCGCGCGCCTCGAGGCCGTCGCGGTTGCGCGACAGCGTCGCCGAGGTCATCGGCAGACGCATATCGTCGTCCTTTTCCCGGCGGGCGTTAAACCACGCCGCCTTGCCCGTCTTAGGATTGATAAGGTTCGAACCCGTGACGCCGGGTATAATAATTACCGGATTTTTACCGGTCGTTTGGGCGGTAGTGCTAATCGCAGCAGCGGCCAGCGCCAAGCACGTCAGCAGAAAAAGTCTTGATTTCAGCATATATTCGTTTCCGATCTAGTTGCCAAAACATCAGACAACCCCTTGTTTAATAGCAATCTTACCAAATAGTCCCTGATAGGATAACTTATTCGGCTATCCGGTTGTATCGATTCGCCCGGCGGAGCAGGGTCGGCTGGTCCCTTATATAAGATCAGTCAAGCGTTTCTGCCTGGTTGAGCGTACACGAAGAACGTAAACCTTAGTGTCCCGGATGGAAAATAGTATGCGGTAAACATGCCTCTTGTCGCCGCAGAGCAGGTGCCGGACTTCGACATCAAAGGCTGAAGTTTCGTCGCTGACGGGACAGCGTTCGGGCATGTGTGAAAGAGAAGTGATGCAATGGACGATCTGCCACAGCCATTTTTCTGCTAGGCCAGGGTGGTTTTCCGCCAGCCATGTGCGCGTTTCGAATATATCCGCCTTCGCCGATGGCGTGATGATGACCTCGAATTTCATTTGCGGCTGTCTTGTATTGCATTCGCCGCCAATTGTTCAAACACAAGTTCCGCCGGCTCCCCTTTTCCCGCCAGCATCTCATCAATCGCTGGGCGTAGGGCCTCAATGGTTTCAAGCCGCTCCGATATTTCGAGCAGCCGCTGGTAGCTCGACGCGTCCTGCACCACGACCTCGGCCTTGCCATTTACCGTAAGCACCAATGGGCTGCCCGATTCCTTGAGTTGCCGCAAAAAATCCGCCGTGTTGCGTTTAAAATTTGAGAGCGAGTTTATTCCGTTTTTTAAGCTGATCATAATAACACCAAATCAGCATCTAATTTAGTGCCTTTATCATTTGATGTCAAATTGGCCCCTTTATTATCCGCCGGTTACCGGTTAAACTTAATGCAACCTATGGAATTAACCCTTGCGATCACCGGTGCCTCGGGCACGATCTACGCACATCGGACGCTGCAATTGCTCGCGGCAAGCGGTGTGGTCGAAAAGATCAATCTTATAATGTCATCGACGGCGGCGACGGTGGCGCAGGTCGAGATGGGCGTAAATCTTAAGGACACCGACCTCGCAAAGATCAACGAATGGCTGGGCCTGCCGGTCGATTCCCACATCATCCGTTACTGGCGGCTCGATAATTTTGCGGCCAAGCCCTCGTCGGGGTCTAACAAACAGGCCGGGATGATAATCGTCCCCTGCTCAATGGGCACGCTCGGATCGATCGCCTCGGGTGCCGGGACAAATCTCATCCACCGTGCCGCCGATGTCTGCCTGAAAGAGGGCCGCAAACTGCTGCTCGTCCCGCGTGAGACGCCTTACAACGCCATCCATCTCGAAAATATGCTCAAGCTTTCGCGAGCAGGAGCCTGCATTCTGCCCGCCAGCCCGGGCTTTTATCACCGCCCCACGACCATCGACGGCCTTGTCGAACACCTCTGCTTTCGCATCCTCGATCAATTCGACATCCCGCATTCAAAAAAATCCCAATGGACCGGCGACGAGGTTTCGGTTTGAGTGCAAGCTTGTTTTGGTTCTGAGTGCAAGCTTCTTTTGGTTCTGAGTGCAAGCTTCAGCTTGTTTCTTTTTTACGTCAGAACAAGCTAAAGCTTGCACTCTGAACACGTTCTCCTAGCGAACTCGGACAAACGCCTTTTATATTCTCGACATTTGGGACGATTAGGCATACTCTTATGACTCAAATTGTAAAAATAGCGAGTAGCCTGCCTTAAGCGTGTCCCGTCGGACGCCGGCGTATTTCTCGCGGGTGATCTGAAGTTATTGAAAAAAGGAGTTCGTTGATTATGTCGAATTTTAGCCGGGCGCTAAATGCGCCAAAGTCGAGGTCTAACCCCGCGCGTGTCTTGATGTTCGCATTCGCGCTTTTTCTCTGCATATCCGCCGGTTTGAGCGTCCGTGCACAAACTACAGCGTTTACCTATCAGGGGCACCTGACAGAATTGGTCAATAGCCCGAGCGGCCCTTATGATTTTCAATTTGCATTGTATGACTTGAGTTCGGCCGGCACGCAGCAGGGTTCGACGCAGACCATTACCGGCGTCAATGTTGCAAACGGGGTTTTCACGGTCGAGCTTGATTTCGGAGTGACACCTTTTTCCGCCGGAGCGGACAGGTATCTGGAAATCCGGGTCAAGAAACCGATCGACGCGGGCTATACGACATTAAATCCTAGACAGCGAATAACATCGGTCCCGTACGCGATCCACGCATTGAATCCCGGACCAGCCGGGCCGCAGGGTCCACAGGGTGATCCAGGAATTCAAGGAATGCCGGGGCCGGCGGGAGCGCCGGGGCCGCAGGGTAATCAAGGAACGCAGGGCAATCCAGGTGTTGCGGGTCCAATCGGTCCCGCTGGGGCAACCGGACCGATCGGAGCCCCCGGACCACAGGGTTTGCAAGGAGTTGCAGGGCCAATCGGCCCCGCTGGGGCAACCGGACCGATCGGAGCCCCCGGACCACAGGGTTTGCAAGGAGTTGCAGGGTCAATCGGCCCCGCTGGGACAACCGGACCGACCGGAGCCCCCGGAGCGCAGGGCGATCCAGGTGTTGCGGGTCCAATCGGTCCAGCAGGAGCTACCGGACCACAGGGTAACCCAGGCGTTGCAGGCCCAATCGGTCCAGCAGGAGCCACCGGCGCGCAGGGACCTCAGGGGCCAGTTGGAGCAACCGGGGCAACCGGAGCAACCGGAGCACAAGGCCCGGCCGGAGCCGACGGAGCAACCGGTGCGCAGGGCCCTCAGGGGCTAGTCGGAGCAACCGGAGCACAAGGCCCGGCCGGAGCCACCGGACCGCAAGGTGCTACGGGCAATACGGGAGCCATGGGTCCTATCGGACCGCAAGGCCCACAAGGCATTCAGGGACCTGCAGGTACGGCAGCTACGGGGTATGTCGATTTGACGACGGATCAGACCATAGCCGGGGCCAAATCGTTTAGCAACACCGTGAATCTCGCTACGACGACCGGGGCCACTGTGGGTGTGATCAACCAGAATGGCAGCCCGTTGATCCACAGCTTTGGGTCGAACAATTTCTTTGCGGGACCGAGTGCCGGTAACTTCACAATGACGGGCGGCAGCAACACGGCCATCGGTCCGTCCGCGCTCCAAAACAATACTGGGGGCAACAGCAATACGGCCATCGGCGCGTCCTCGCTCCTGGCCACGACGGGTGGCGGCAATATTGGCTTAGGTAATAACGCGGGCTCTAATCTCACCACCGGCAGCAACAACATCGACATCGGCAACGCTGGCGTTGCCGCGGATACCAACATCATACGTATCGGAACATCCCAGACGGACACTTTCCTGGCTGGCATCATTCACGGAGACGGCTCGGCTTTGACGGGAGTGACCGCAACAGTCGCGGACGGATCGATCACCAGCCTCAAGATCGCGGACGGCACGATCGTCAATGTGGACATTAACGCGGCGGCCGCGATCGCCGATACTAAATTGGCCACGATCGCTACCGCCGGAAAGGTTTCTAACTCGGCCACAACGGCGACCAACGCAAACACCGCCAACGCCATCGTGGCGCGTGACGGAAGCGGAAATTTCTCGGCAGGAACCATTACCGGCAATCTGACCGGCAATGCGACCAACGTTACCGGCGTAGTTGCGATCGCCAACGGCGGTACGGGCAGCTCGACCGGCAGCGGAGCCGCTCTCACAATGGGGCAGGTCAGTCAATCCGTTTTCGGCACCGGCACTGTGACGATAACCTCGGGCGCAGGCGCTACGCTAGTGCCGGGGCTCACTCAGACGATCACCGTTCCATCGGGATACGTCACCCAGATCGTATCGACGGGCGGCTTCGCGACAACGAGCGCGTCAACGAGCGGATTTTCCGCGATCGATGTCTATATCCAGATCGATGGCGCGATCCCCGCGAATGGGGGCTACTCAAGAAATTTCGCGATCAACAGCTCAGGCATCACTCAGGTCATCGAAAACTGGAGTCTTCAGCTGAACACACCCCTCGCCGCAGGCACCCACACCATCACGGTGATGGCCCAGGGTACCGGCGGCTTAAGTGCGAACGCCTCCGTCAGCGGTAACAACACCAGCGCCCTCCAGGGCACCCTCTCCGTCACGCTCATCAAGCAGTGAACCGAGGCCTGTAGTCGTCAATTGCCTGTAGTCCCGAGCGGATTGCGTCGCTTATTAATGGGAGGATATGTGAATAAAACTAAAAGAATGGATTGGATAGCGGCCTCGTTTAGAGCACGCAAAGGAGGAGTAATGAACAAACAGATAAAGGTGCTCGGCATTGGTCTTGCGATCGCGGTCTGCGTTGTCGTGATCAACGCCCAGTCGGGCGGGGACTTTGTGTTAAAGCAAGGTGCGATAACATCCGGTGGCGGCGTTACGACGGATTCGCCGGTTAATGTATTTGGCGTCTATGGAGTGATAGGACAGCCGGTCGCCGGCCCGGCTGCCCGCAACGGTGCGATAGGCGTTTCGAGCGGAATCCTATCGGGAGCCGTACCGTCCACAGCGGCGGGCGTGTCGATCTCAGGCCGGGTGACGACGCCTAATGGACGCGGATTGCTAAACGCGGTGGTCACCGTCACCGGACCTGACGGAGCAGCACGTAACGCGATGACTTCCGGACGCGGCAATTTTCGCTTTGATGCCATCGAGACCGGCAAAACGTACATCATCAGCGTCGGCTCGAGACGCTTTACATTCACCCCGCAGGTCATCAGCGTCACCGACAGCCTGACGGGAATCAATTTCACCGGGCAGTAGAAAAAGAAAAAGCGAAATTTTTCACGCAGGGCCGCTAAGAACATAGAGGAAGAGAAGTTATGAAAGAGCTTCCTCTTGATTTTTCTTAGCGGCCTCTGCGTCTTTGCGTTAGATCGCTCTTGTGCGTTAATACTCTCATATGACCGATACCGTCGAGCGTTTTTCAAACCGCGTCAAAAATTACGTCAAATACCGGCCTGATTATCCGCGTGAGGTCATCGCGTTTCTCGAGGCGAATTGCGGGCTGACGAGCGAGACGGTCGTCGCCGATATCGGCTGCGGGACGGGGATCTCGACGCGGATGTTTTTGGAGAACGGCAGTTGCGTCTTTGGTGTCGAGCCAAACGCCGCGATGCGTGCGGCGGCTATCGAATACCTTTCCGCTTTTCCAAATTTCACACCCGTCGATGGCCGTGCCGACGCGACGACTCTCGCTGATAGCTCCGTCGATATGATCGTCGCGGCGCAGGCGTTTCACTGGTTTGACCCGGAGACGACGCGGCCCGAATTTCACCGAATACTAAAGCCCGGCGGCCACACCGTCCTCATCTGGAACGAACGCCAGATCGATACGACGCCGTTTCTCATCGACTACGAAGCCTTTCTACTTAAATACTCAAAAGATTACCGCAACGTACGCCACGAGAATATCGCGGCCGACGAGCTGGCGGATTTTTTTCAGAGCGAGTACGGCTCCGCGACCTTTCAAAACATCCAAATATTTGATTTTGACGGCCTCAAGGGCCGCATGCTCTCCGCCTCGTACATGCCAAACGAAACGGACTCTATCTACGAAACGATGATCGGCGAACTCCGCGCCCTATTTGCCAAACACAACGAAAGCGGTAAAATAAAGGTTTTGTATGATACCAACGTTTATTTCTCACAGGTTTGATCTATGGCAGTAATGACAGAAGAAATTCCCGGTATTCGCACGATCACGGTGGCCCATTCGCCGGATTCGGACGATGCATTTATGTTTTACGGGCTGGCTACAAATAAGCTCGAGACCGAGGGGCTCAAGTTTGAGCACACGCTCAAGGACATCCAGACGCTGAACGAGGACGCCAAAAACGGTGTCTTTGACGTGACGGCTATCTCGTTTCACGCCTACGCGTACGTTTCGGATAAGTATGCTCTGCTGCCGCACGGTGCAAGCATCGGCGACAATTACGGCCCCGTCCTCGTTGCCAAAGAGCCGCGTGATGCCGCCGATATCGGCTCGATGAAGATCGCCGTCCCCGGCGAGATGACAAGCGCCTATCTTGCCCTCAGGATCTACAACGCGGATTTCCAGCACGTCGTCATGCCTTTTGACGAGATCATCGACGCGGTCCAAAGCGGTATTGTCGATGCCGGTCTGCTCATTCACGAGGGGCAGCTTTTTTACAACCAGATCGGCCTCAATAAGGTGCTCGACCTTGGCGAATGGTGGTTTGACAAAACCGGCCTTCCGCTCCCGATGGGCGGCAATGTCATCCGCCGTGACCTCGGCAAAGACTTGATGGGCCAAGTCTCAAAACACCTCCACGCAAGCATCGTTTACTCAATGGAAAACCGCGAGGACGCTCTCGCCTACGCCATGCAGTTTGCCCGTGATATGCAGCCCGAGCTCGCCGACCGCTTTGTCGCAATGTGGGTCAATGACCTCACGCTCGACTACGGCGACCGCGGCCGCAAAGCCGTCAAACGCCTCCTCGACGAAGGCCACAAAGCCGGCATCATCCCGCACAAGGTCAAGGTCGATTTTGTGGATTAATTGGTGCTAATGTATGACCGTGATATTCTAAGTAATAGAGGGTTAAACGCTTCCCTCAAATGGTTGATACGATAAATACAGGTATTGTTAAAAAGCGCGTTCTCGAATATTGAAAGGTGGATTCGATGGTTGATAAACATATGTCGGTAAACGGAGATTCGATGAGCCCGGATTCTGCAGAAAGTAAGAAAAAGGCGGCAAATGCGATAGTCAAGAGTGGGAAAGCGAGTCCTTATAAGGATATCCGGATCGGACGGCCTGTCGGTACACCGTCTGTACCCCGGTCAAGGATCGCCGCCGCCGTTCGAAATGTGATGAAAAATGACGGAATGATCTAGCGTAGAGGCTGGAGATTTCCTGAAGTTAAAGGGATCGATGTCTGGAATGCTCTGGAATCATCCCTATTTTTTTAGTTCTTTTCCCTGATGGCAACCAGCAAACCGCCTTACAATCGCAGCGTCTTTATTAACTGCCCATTTGACGACGATTACGTCCCTTTGTTTCAAGCAATCATTTTCACCTTGTTTATCCTTGATTTCACACCGCGATCTGCCTTTGAGATCGATGACGGAGGTATTCGGCTAGCTAAAATTATAAAGATAATTAACGGGTGTAAATTCGGCATTCATGATATTTCGAGGACAGAACCGGATCTGGTTAATCACCTGCCCCGCTTTAATATGCCATTTGAACTAGGGCTCGATATTGGTTGCAAACTTCTTTCCGACAGGTCCAGGCACAGGGAAAAAGTGCACTTGATCCTCGACAAGGATAAACATCGTTTTCGTATTTACCTTTCAGATATTTCAGGTCAAGATATCAAAGCTCATAGCGACGATCCGCGTCAGATAATTCGCGTTGTTCGCGACTGGCTTCGATATGCCGCCGATCACATGCCAAGCGCGACCTTTGTGACCAAGGAATATGACATGTTTCACTCCCAGTTAGGTCGAATCTGTTTTGAGTTAAATCTTGATCATGGCGGTCATACTTTTGTAGATTACTGCCACATAGTTCAGACATGGCTAAATGAGCGAAAGCAAAACGCTTAGATTACCCATTAAGGCAGTCTTAACCGCAGCGGCAGATAAAATGGTCAAATTCGACAAACGTTTTCTCCAGCGCATACGCATACCGCTCGGGTTTCTCTTTGCGATAATTTTTATCATATTTTCGCGGCCTGCGCCGGTGCCGCTGGCGGTTGGTGGTGTGGTGGCTTTTATCGGCGTTGCGATCCGTGCGTGGGCATCGGGGCACATCCGCAAGGCGAGCAAGCTGGCTGTCTCCGGGCCGTACGCCTACACGCGTAATCCGCTCTACGTCGGCAGCTTTATCCTCGGCGTCGGCTTTTGCATCGCATCGGGTGTGTGGTGGCTCGCGCTGCTTTTTATTGGCTTATTTCTCGGCATCTATTTACCGGTTATGCGCGTCGAAGTAGATGATATTCGCCGCATTTTTGGCGCCGATTTCGATGAATATGAGCAAAACGTGCCGATGTTTATACCGCGGCTGACCGTATGGCAGAAAACAGACGAAACATTTGATTTTGGGCTATACTTGCAGTATCGCGAATACCGTGCGGCGCTCGGTGCCGCCGTGGCGATCGCGGCTCTCGCCGCTAAATCATTTTTTCTGGGTTAGTTTGATGAGAAAAATATTTACCCGCAACCTGATTTTCCCCGCCGTCCTAATTTTGACGGCCGCCCTTCAGCAATTTGCCCAGCCGTCGAATGCGGCCAGGCCGGGCAGCATCTTTGCCGGTGAAACGCTCAAATACGAGGGCCGCTTTGCCAAGTTCGGTTTCAGCTTTTCAGTCGCCGAGTTGACGATCTCGTCCGCTATGGCGCCAAACGGCACCGACCTTATCGTAAAGGCCGAGGCCGTCTCAAAAGGCACGCTCGTCAAAATGTTTCGATTCAGCTTTCTACAGCAGTACGAATCGACCGTCGAGCTCAATGGTTTCCGCGTTATAAAAAGCACTAAGCACGATGTGCAGAAAGAGCGTGTCCGCGACAGCGAGGCCGTCTTCGACTATAGCCAACGGCGCGTCACATACGTCGAGACCGACCCCAAAGACGCTAACCGTCCGCCGCGCCGCATCGCCTCCGAGATCGGCGATAAGATGAACGACCTCATATCCGGCATCTTCGCGCTCCGGCTTTTGCCGCTTGCGGAGGGCAAGCGCTTTGAGATACCGGTCAGCGATTCGGGTATCGTTTACAAGGTGCCGGTTGTCGTCACCCGTCGCGAGGAGCTAAAAACCGCGATCGGCAAGGTCTGGTGCTTCCGCGTCGAACCTGAGGTATTTGGCACGGGCCGGCTGATCGAACAAAAAGGCCGCATGGTCATATGGGTCACCGATGACGACCGCCGTACGCCCGTCCGCTCACAAGTGACTGCCTCGGTCGGCAAGATCGATATCAAGATCAGATCCGCCGATAAATAAACACTAAATTGGCCTAAGACTTGTAACTTGACGCGAAAGACCGCATACTTTTGTTTGCGGTTTTTGTATTTTTATGGAAAAGAATAGTGTGAAAAAGGCCGCGGCCAAAAAGAAAACGGCTGTGGAGAAAGAGGTTGAAATAAAAATCAGCGTGGCCGGCGCTGCGGCAAAACCCGGCAAAAAACTCCCCTCCTTGATTAGGAGGGGTGGCGGCGAAGCCGACGGGGTGGTAGAGAAACCGCGACCCGCAAAGGCCAGGGGTCCCGTTAAACCGGTTAAAGCCTTATCAGAAAAGCCTGCAAAGAAAACGGTGAAAAAAATGACAAACCCGGAAAATACGGATCTCGACGCGACCGCTGAGATCGCCGCTGCCGAACCTGCGATCGAGCTTTCGCCCGTTTTCCAGGCGCTCGCCGACGTTTCTCTACCCGCTCTAAAGCGCGAAAATCGTGCCCGGCTCCAGATGCAGACGCCGACGCGGCTATATTTTTACTGGTCGGTCAAGGAAAATCCGTATCACCTGCTCAAGCGTGCCTTTGGCGATGATATGGGCAGCTACACGCTTGTTTTGAAATTTACCGATCTGCAGACCGGTGTCGAGCAGATCCATCCGGCCGAGGCTGAGGGCACATGGTGGTTTGACGTCGAACCCGACAGCGAGTATCAGGCGGAGATCGGTTTTTACGCTCCAAACCGCCCGTATTTTCGCATCGTCTATTCTAACACCGTCTCGACCCCGCGCCGCTCGCCTTCGACGCACCCCGCGACAGAGGCCCGCTGGACCGTTTCGGCGAATAAGTTTGCCGAGGTGCTCGATGTCGCCGGATTTTCGCGTGACGCCTTTGACGTGGCGATGGCCGGAGACGATTTTTACGCCTCCGATCGGGCGACGCATGGGGCATTTTCGAGCTTTGCCGGACCGGACCATGATCTGAGCGGCGTCTCGGCCGAGGATATCCGCTACGTTTTGATCGCCCTCGCCTCCGGTGTGCCGCTCGCCGATCTTCGCTCAAAGATCAGCCCGACGCTGTTTGCCGTTTTGCAGGCAAATGCCGCGTCGATCGAATCCGGCAAGGCGATGAGCGCCCTGACCGAGTATTTTGACATCGACGAGGCTGAATTTGTCGAGGAACATCTCGGCTCCGCCGTGTACGGAGCGAGCCTCGTAAACTTTCCGCGAACGCTCAAGACGCGGCCCCTGTCATCGGCAAAATATTCGCCGAGATACAATCCGGTGAGTTCGCATAGCTTTCGTTAGTAAGCAGTGAGCCGTAAGCCGTAAGCAGTTTTTGCGATCTCTGCTCACCGCTCCCTGCTCACTTTTTATGCCAACAGGATATTTCAGCCTCATCCTCCACGCTCACCTGCCTTTTGTCAGGCACCCCGAATATCCCGAATTTCTTGAGGAAGACTGGCTCTTCGAGGCAATCACCGAGGTCTATCTACCGCTCATTTTTATTTTTCAGAGCCTGCACGAATCCGGCGTACGCCCTCGTCTGGCGATGAACGTCTCGCCGCCGCTGTGCGAAATGCTGGCCGATGAGATGCTCCAGACGCGGTACACGCGGCATCTCGAAAATCTGCTCGAGCTTGCAAATAAAGAGCTGCACCGCACAAAAACAGAGTCACGCGAGTTTCACGATGTCGCACAAATGTACGTCGATAATCTGTCGGCGTCGCTCGATCTGTGGAACAACCGCTATGAGCGAAATCTGATCACGGCCTTTCGCGAGCTGCAGGACCTCGGTGTGATCGAGATCATCACCTGCTGTGCGACGCATGGGTTTATGCCGCTCATCTCGACGCCTGAGGCCCGCCGGGCGCAGGTGCGGATCGCGGTCGCAAATTACAAAAAACATTTTCAGCGGCAGCCGCGAGGCATCTGGCTGGCCGAATGTGCGTATGAGCCCGGCATCGAGGATCTGTTAAAAGACGCGGGCATCGAGTATTTTATCTCGGATACGCACGCCATACTCTACGGCGATCCGCGTCCGCGTTACGGCGTCCACGCACCCGTAGTTTGCCCAAACGGGACGGCCGTTTTCGCCCGCGATCTTGAGACGAGCCAACAGGTCTGGTCGGCCGAGGTCGGCTATCCGGGCAACGACCTGTACCGCGAATTTTACCGCGACATCGGCTGGGACGCCGATTACGAATACATCAAACCGCACCTCCACGCCGAGGGCGAACGCCGTCATCTCGGCCTCAAATATCACCGCATCACGGGCCGCGATGTGCCGCAAAATCTAAAGCAGCCGTATATCCCCGCCCTCGCCCGTGAAAAGGCGGCTGAGAATGCGTCACACTTTATCGCTGAGCGAATCAAGCAGGCGCACATTTTGCGTGAGACCTTCGAGGGGCATCCGCCGCTCGTCGTATCTCCTTATGACGCAGAGCTTTACGGGCATTGGTGGTTTGAGGGGCCGCAGTTTATCGACTTCTTTTTTAGAAAGCTGCACTATGACCAGGACGAGATCAAGGCGATCACACCCGGCGATTTTCTCGATTCGGGCCTGCCCATTCAGGTGCAACGCCCGACCGCCTCGTCGTGGGGCGAGGACGGTTATTATAAAGTGTGGATCAATGAGAACAACTCGTGGATGTACCCGTACCAGCACGACGCGGAACGCCGCATGACGGAATACGCGAACAGGTTCTTGTCAGAACCGCCTGCGTCAGCGGGTGGGTTCTTCTCCTCTGATTTGGCACAGAGCCCCCCCGCTAACGCAGGGGGTTCTGACCCGTCCCGCATCTTGAACCAGATGGCCCGCGAACTCCTCCTTGCCGAATCATCCGATTGGGCGTTTCAGATCTATCAGGGCACAACGGTCGAATACTCGTCCCGCCGTTTCCAGTCGCACATCCAGCGGTTCAATCTCCTTGCCGAAATGCTCGATTCGGGCGAGGTTGACGGCGACCTCCTCCACGAGATCGAGAGCCGCGACAACATCTTCGCCGAGATCGATTACCGGGTTTACTGCAGCTAGATTAAAATAGACCTCAATGGCTCGACCGATTTTGTCCCGTCAGGGACTCCCGTCAATAGCCCAGCGATTTATCGCTGGGAACCATATAGATTAAAACGCAGTCCCGTCGGGGACGGCCGAATATCATGCGGGTGACGGACATAATCATTAGTCTATTTCAATCAAATACAAACCTCTCGTCATAATCGATCTCATGTTTTTTCAGAAATCCTAAA
>JBJXEG010000010.1:0-246674 GCA_046155085.1 Pyrinomonadaceae bacterium
CGATGTCGGCTCATCATATCCTGGGGCTGAAGAAGGTCCCAAGGGTTCGGCTGTTCGCCGATTAAAATGGTACGTGAGCTGGGTTCAGAACGTCGCGAGACAGTTCGGTCCCTATCTGGTGTGGGCGTAGCAATATTGAAGGAATCTGTCCTTAGTACGAGAGGACCGGGATGGATCCACCTCTAGTGTACGAGTTATCGCGCCAGCGGTATCGCTCGGTAGCTATGTGGAGCATGGATAAACGCTGAATGCATCTAAGCGTGAAGCCAGACCTAAGATTAGTATTGCCAGTGAGACTCGTGGAAGACCACCACGTTGATAGGTCGGAGATGTAAGCATAGTAATGTGTTTAGTTTACCGATACTAATTGTCCCAAGGCTTGACCATAAATCTTGTTTACAAGCAAATTTATGTACGAGCAACGCAAGAAGAAAGAAAGTAGTGGACATGCAATGTATTCAGTTTTCAGATATCAAGTTTTGAAAATTTGGTTTGGAGTCCCGCCTTTAGGCGGCCTGCTAAAGCAGGTACTCCAAGCAACCAGTTTTCCGGTGATTCTGTCGGTAGGGTCACACCCGTTCCCATCCCGAACACGGAAGTTAAGCCTACTGGAGCCGATGATACTGCAGCTTTCAGTTGTGGGAAAGTAGGAAGTCGCCGGATTTAATGCAAAAAAAGCCCGTTCATATTGAGCGGGCTTTTTGCGTTCGCGGTGATGGCGGAAACACGACCGGTAGGGAGTGTGCAAACGTTGCCGATCACACACTCGCTACCCCTCGTGTTTCCGCCTTTCTTAGCCACATGAATTGAATTAAACGATATAATATAGCTTGTCGACGATTCGCAAATACGGAATGAACTTCGAGAAATTTTTCCGCCTGATATCTTACGCCGCTGTGTTTTGCGGCTTTTTGGCGTTGTGGGTTTCGGGGACGTTTGGGGTCGTTGGCGCTGCGGTTTTTATTGCCATAATGATCGCGGCGTGGTTTCTTGAGGATACGCGGTGGCAGATCACGGAAAAGATCGGCACGGCATTGATCGTTTTGGCTTTGCCGGTGTTTTATCTGATATGGCGGTATCAGTTGATTTCGCTGTTCGGTTCCGAGGCAGCGATCGCGGGTATCCTTTCCCGGATGATCTTGTCTCTGACGGCTATCAAACTCCTACAAAAGAAAAGCGATCGCGACTGGATATTTCTGTATTTGATGTCCTTTTTCGAGGTCCTGCTTGCGGCCGGTTTGAGCATTAGCGCGTTATATCTGCTTTCGTTTCTCCTGTACCTGCTGGTGATGGTCTGCGCTGTGATCGCATTTGAGATCAGAAAGACAGAGCGGAGCGTTGAGCAAAGGATAAACGGGGCCGAACACACCATCGAACGCGACCGGCTTTCGGAATCGCAGAGATCTTTCCCCGGCCGCTTGCCACTCGCCGCACTCGCTTTGATCGTCTTCATAGGGATATTGGCGGTGCCGCTGTTCTTTTTGCTGCCTCGGGTCGGCGGTGCGGGTTTTGGTGGAAATCAGGGCGGATTGTCGACATCGACAGGGTTTTCTGACCGGGTGACGCTTGGCGGCATCGGGCGTATTCAACAGAATGATGAGGTTGTGATGCGGGTCAAATTAGAACCGGATTCAGAGCAAAGTTCGAATCTCTATTTTCGGGGCGTTGCTCTCGATACTTTCGATAATCAATCTTGGAGCAAATCGAAACCCGGTACCAAGCAGCCGTTTGTAAAATCCGAGAGCGATCTCATCCAGATCGATTATCCTGCGAGCCGAGAGAGTCTTTCGATCCAAACTATTTATCTCGAACCGATCGACACGCCGATTCTATTCGCATTGCCGCGTGCGGTCGGGATTCAGGGTAATTTCCCGATCATTGAAAAGGACGCCTATGGAGCTCTCAGTTACCGGAGAAACAACGAAAGGATAAGTTATAAGGTCCTATCAGATCGGAGCGTGCCGGACGGCGGACGCCTCCGAGCGGATAATGCGGGGTACGGTCTCGAAATGCAGAACTATCTCCAATTACCCGCAAAGTATGATAAGCGGATTTTCGATCTTGCTTATAATATTGCCTCAAAAGAAAAAAATCGCTATGACCGGGCGGCTGCCGTAGAAAAATATCTCCAAAGCAATTACGGCTACACGCTTGAGCAGAAAGCGAGCGGAGACGAGCCGCTGACGGATTTTCTGTTTAATATACGCGAGGGACATTGCGAGTACTTTGCCACCGCGATGGCCGTAATGCTCCGCACGCAGGGCATCGCAACCCGCATTGTCAACGGCTATCACGGCGGCGAATATAATGACGCTGTTAATATCACCATTGTCCGGCAGGCAAACGCACATTCCTGGGTTGAGGTTTATTTCCCAAAGGAAAATGTGTGGGTGCCGTTCGATCCGACGCCATTTGGAGGGCAATCATCCGTGTCTTCGACGGGTATCGCCGGACAATTTAACAAATATCTCCAGGCCCTCGAGACGTTTTGGATCCAGTATTTTGTCGCTTTCGACAATCAGGAACAGAATGCGCTTCTACGATCCGTGCGGAATGGATTTGTCGATTATCAGGCCAAACTCTCTGATTATCTTGTTCACGCCAACGATATTTTCAAAGGGTGGTGGTCGGATGTGCGGGGCGACAAGGGTATGCGCGCGAGCCTAGCGGCGATCGGGATTGCCGTTGGATATGCCGTCGTCGGGATCATCGGCATTCTGCTGTTAGGCTGGTTGTGGCGAAAGGTAGTAAAATTGAAAGTTTGGCAGCGCCTGTGGGATCGGCTCTTTGCAGAGCGGCACGCGTCGATCATCGAATTTTATGAGCGCATGCAGACCGCATTGGCGGGAAAAGGTTTTGTGCGCGAGCCGCATCAAACGCCACTTGAATTTGCTTATGCTATAGGAATGCCCGAGGCGGTCAGCATCACAGAGAAATATAACCGCGTGCGGTTTGGTGAGAAGGGCTTGTCGGCGACAGAAGCTGAAGCAATCGAGAGTTGGTTAGAAGGGATCTCAACCGCAGAGACGCAGAGACGCGGAGAAAAATAAAGATTTAACTCCTCTCCACTCAGCGTCTCTGCGTCTCTGCGGTGAAACGATTTTATGAAGAAAGTTGGATTTGTCAGCCTTGGCTGCCCTAAAAATCTCGTCGATAGCGAGGTTATGATGGGCCAGCTCGCAGAGGCCGGCTATGAGATCACAAACAATGCCGATGAGGCCGATACCGTCGTGGTCAACACGTGCGGTTTTATCGAATCGGCGAAGCAGGAATCGATCGATGCGATCCTCGAAGCCACCCGCTGGAAATCCGGCGGTGCTGCGAGCCGTGTGATCGTCGCCGGATGCCTGGTCGAGCGTTACCGCGACGATCTGATGAAAGAGCTGCCCGAGGTGGATGCATTTATCGGCACGTCGCAGGTTGGCGATATACTCAAGGCAGCGGACGCAGAATTTGACGCAAAACAACTGACAATCTCGCCAATCGGCAACAAATCGGCGACATATCTTTACGACGAATACACGCCCCGAATGCGTGCAACCGATTCCCATACCGCGTTTATCAAGATCGCGGAGGGCTGCGACCGGCCGTGTGCATTTTGCTCGATCCCGTCGATGCGAGGGAGTTTTCGCTCGCGGCGGTTTGGCTCGATCATTGAAGAAGCGAGGATGCTCGCGGCGGACGGCGTGAAAGAGTTGGTATTGATCGCGCAGGATTCATCTCGTTACGGCGAAGATCTTGGCGAGGTTGATGCTCTGGCCGCTTTGATCAGAGCGTTAGGCGAGATCGAAGGTATTGAGTGGATACGTCCGATGTATGCTTTTCCGACGCATATCTCGGATGCTTTTTTATCAGCGATCGCCGAGACACCAAAAGCTGTCAAGTATCTCGATATGCCTTTGCAGCACGCTTCGCGAAATGTGCTCAAGCTGATGAAACGCGGCGGTACGAGGGAAAGTTTAGAGCGGCTGATCGGACGCGTTCGCGACGCTGTTCCGGGCATTGCGATCCGCACGACATTTATCACAGGGTTCCCCGGCGAGACCGAAGAGGATTTCGAAGAACTGATCAAATTTGTCCAGAATTGCCGTTTTGATAATGTCGGGGTCTTTACCTACTCCGACGAAGAGGGCACCGCGGCATACGATCTGCCTAACAAAGTAGATAACAAAATTGCGATGCAGCGCCGAAACCGTCTGATGAAAGAGCAGGCAAAGATCAGCAAAAAGCTCAACAAGGCCAAGATCGGCAATACTTACAAAGTTTTGTTCGAGGGCCTCTCACAGGAATCCGACCTGTTGTTCCAAGGCCGTCTCGAAGGCCAAGCCCAAGAGATCGATGGTTATATTCTCATCAACGACATACCTGACGGTCTCGACCCAAAGATCGGCGCTATCTATGATGTGAAAATTACTGAAGCGTACGAATACGACCTGGTTGGCGAGATCATCAGCCTAAATTAATATGGATTGCCGCTCAGAACACCGCTGGTAACGCTGATCGAATAAAAACCACTTGTTGGACGATTTCGCAGGTTAAAGGTTTGATTTTCGGAGACCCGCCAGATCTTAAATCCCGAATACGTTAGAGCCGTAAACGGAAGACAAGCCTCAGGCTGATGATCAGCCAACACAAAATATGCCCGCCCGTTACCGTTTCCCTTTACGGTTGCTATGCCGTCCTGATCTACAACCACGCTTGTTGATTCGCTGACAGCAATGCCCATTGGATCGGTGGTGACGCCGTCCTTGATCTGCCGCGCGAGAAACGCGAAAAGTCGGCCCATTCTGTCCCGCTGAACGAAGTGCGAATCTGTTATTGTACCTGTCAGGTCGCCCCAGCTAAAAAAATTGTAGGTGAATGAAATAGACGCGTCGTACGGGTTAGCAAGTGATTGGGCAGAAGTTGCACTGCCCGAACAGGCATCGTAAACAAAGGCTCCTTGGATCGCTAGACCCGCACTCGTTCCGCCGACGGTTCCGCCACGGCGGTAGACCATTTTGACGGCCCGTGCGATCGGTGTGTTTGCAAACAGGTTGACGTAGTCGCATTGGTCGCCGCCTGCAAAGAATATGACCTCGGCCTTTTGTATAGCAGTAACGACGTTTCTATACCTTGAATCTAACCTTTCCGTGATAACGAAAGTTTCGACCGAGTCGACGCCGTTCATCGCCAAAATTGGTGCGTTGTATCCACTTGACCCCGACGCACGCAAAACAACTACGTCGACCTTTGCCGCACAGTCGGTACAGCCGCGTACCTTATCTATCATCCACTGTATTGCAGGGTCGACATCCGTACCGCCGCCGCCAAGGTTTAGAACGGGTCCGAAGAGGGGAGGACGGACGTCATCTGCGTTTCCGCTCAGATAACGCGTTACCGTCGCATGAGCAGAACTGCAAAATAGCAAAACTAAACAGGCCTTTGCTGAAAACGTGAAAAATTTCATTTGAAAACTCCGATTATCTGTATTGTCGTTGAAAAGATCCTTCGAAGCAAAAAGATAACCGTCGAAAACTAAACGGGACAAACCGTATCGGCCTGGATACCAAATCTTACAGTTTTGTAGGAATATTCGCGCTTTCCAAAAGTCGCTTTCCCGCACCTTTGATATCCGGACTTGGAATTATAGAATCTCATTTTTGAAATTCCGAATATTTACTTTTGACGATAGATCTACAAATAATTTCAAACTAACCAGGAGAGATAATGAACGCTAAGAATGTATTGCATTACGCCGCCGACCAAGAAGCAAGGTTTGTTTCCGTGCGGTTCACCGATCTTATCGGAGCGTGGCACCACCTCACGTTTCCGATCGATCAGCTTTCTGAGGATAGCTTTGAAGATGGTTTTGGATTTGACGCGTCGAGCCTCCGTGGATGGGCGGCGATTCACGAATCAGACATGCTGCTCGTCCCTGACCCATCGCGGTTTTGGATCGATCCTTTTACCGAGGACACAACGCTTTGCCTGATCGCGAACGCGGTAGACCCGATAACAAAAGAGGGATATGATCTCGACCCCCGTTCGGTGGCGATGCGTGCCGAGAGCTACTTAAGATTTACGGGTATCGCGGACACGATAAATGTCGGCCCCGAGGCCGAGTTTTTTGTTTTTGATGAGGCGCGGTTTCACAACGATCAGAATTCGGCGGGTTTTTATGTTAACTCCGACGAAGGGCATTGGAACTCTAACCGTGAGGGCGACGAATATTCGTCAAACAACGGATATCATATTCGTGCAAAAGAGGGATACGTTCCGGTCGCACCGCTCGATTCGCTGGTTGATCTGCGTAACACAATGTCGACGATCCTCGGCGAGGTCGGGATCATGGTCGAATGCCATCATCACGAGGTTGCTACCGCCGGTCAGTGCGAGATCGACTTTAAGTTTTCCAACCTCCTGCATACCGCTGACAACCTGATGCTCTTCAAATACGTCGTCAAAAATACGGCCCAAGCTGCGGGAAAAACCGCTACATTTATGCCCAAGCCTCTTTATGGCGACAACGGCTCTGGCATGCATTGCCATCAGTCGTTGTGGAAGGATGGGGCTCCGCTATTTGCCGGCGATCAATACGCAGGGCTCTCCGAAATGGCGAAATTCTACATCGGCGGATTGCTCAAACATGCTCCCGCATTGGTGGGCTTTGCTGCCCCGACGACCAATAGCTACAAGCGCCTCGTTCCGGGATTTGAAGCTCCGGTAAATCTGGCTTATTCGGCCCGAAACCGTTCCGCCGCCGTTAGGATACCGATGTTCTCGTCTTCGCCAAAGGCAAAAAGGCTCGAGTTTCGTCCGCCTGATCCGTCATGCAATCCTTATATTACTTTTGCAGCGTTGCTCATGGCCGGTCTCGACGGTATCCAAAACAGGATCGATCCCGGTGAGCCGCTTGATAAGGACATCTACGATCTGCCGCCCGAAGAGCTCAAAAATGTGCCGTCGCTGCCTGGCAGTCTCGATGAGGCGTTAAATGCGCTCGAAGCTGATCATGATTTCCTGCTCAAGGGTGATGTTTTCTCGTCGAAGATGATCGAACGCTGGATCTCGTACAAACGCGACAACGAGATCACGCCCCTGCGTCTGCGGCCTCACCCGCTCGAATTTTCGATGTACTATGACATCTGATCGAGGCACTAACTGAAAGTATGGAGTTAAGAGTCGGCCGGTCGCAGGATCGGCCCGCTCATTGTTAATATGGAGATCAAGCCAATCGTCCTCGAGGGCAAATTTGTCCGGCTTGAGCCGATGCGGACAGATCATCTGCTTGATTTGTTTGAAGCGGGGAGGGAAAGCTCGCTTTGGCAATGGACAAACAATATCGTGAAAGACGAGCGGGATATGGAGCGGTATATTCGCGACGCCCTCGCTGACCTTGATAGGGGCGTAGCCGTCCCCTTTGTTACTATCGAGCGCGAGACGGGCAAGGTGATTGGCTCAACACGATTTGGAAATATTGACGCTGTACATCGCAAGGCCGAGATCGGCTGGACGTGGATCAACCCGGGGTGGCAGCGGACAGCGATAAATACTGAGGCAAAACTCCTGATGCTGACACACGCATTTGAGACTTGGAAATGCATACGAGTGGAATTAAAGACCGATTCAAATAATGAAAAGTCACGCAAGGCGATAAGACGGATCGGCGGGGTCCAAGAGGGCCTTTTGAGAAATCACATGATCACCGAAACGGGGCGATTTCGCGACTCGGTGTATTTCAGTATTATTGACACAGAATGGGAATCCGTAAAGGCAAATCTGACATCCAAACTAAAGGAGCAGTGAGGTCGGCCAACTAAGTGTTGTACAATTTTTGGTTATGGAAAAATACAGCGTGATCTGTCCGTGTTGCGACGCAACCCTCACCATTGATGCTCAAACGGGTACTCTCATAGCCCACGAGGAGAGAAAGAAGGTCCACGGCTCATTTGAGGACCTGAAAGGCGAGCTAAGCAAGCAAAAAGAGCTGCGCGAACAGATATTTGCTCAGGGAATGTCATCGGTGAAAGATCGCGAGCGTCTCTTGGACGAGAAGTTCAAAGAGGCCATGAAACGGGCGGATGTCGATTCGGACACACCATATAGAAATCCCCTCGATCTCGATTAATGATGACCGATCCACTCAAATCTGTTGCCCCGGCGCCCACCATCCAAGAACGGATAATCGTCGCCCTTGATGTCCCAACGCCAAATGAGGCCCGAGAAATAGTGAGTGAGCTTTCTGGTCACGCGGGGGCGTTCAAGATCGGGTTGCAGCTGTTTACATCTGCCGGGCCGGGACTTGTTCGCGAGTTTACGGAGGCTGGAACTAAGATATTTCTCGATCTCAAGTTTCACGATATTCCCAATACCGTCGCAAAGGCGTCTGTCGAAGCCGCACGGCTAGGCGTCTGGATGTTCAATATTCACGCAATCGGCGGGACGGATATGATGAAACGTGCTGTTGCGGAAGTAGATGAGTTTTGTTCAGCAGAGAACATTGCAAGGCCATTGATGATCGGTGTAACTGTATTGACCAGTTCAACGGCTGAAACAATGAGTGAAACGGGCGTTAACGGTGTGCCGGAAGAGCAGGTCGTTCGTTTGGCCCGGCTGGCCGCCGAAGCGGGCATGAACGGGGTCGTCACTTCACCGCTTGAGGTCGAGACCGTTAAAGCGGCGGTCCCGAACCAAAATTTTCTTGCCGTGACGCCCGGAATCCGGACGTCTTTTGCAACTGGTGACGATCAAAAGCGTGTAACAACCCTACGGCAGGCCTTGGCCGCAGGTTCGGACTACGTCGTTATAGGCCGTCCGGTAACTCAGGCTCATGACCGCCTTCGAGAGCTAAATCGTATAATCGAAGAGGCCGTATCCTCAGACAAATGAACAAACCAGATTCTCAAATTCGCGCTTACTTCGGAACGCTTGTTCGGCGCTGCGTTTTGATCGCGTGGATGTTTTTGTTGCCTGCCGGTGCTGGGTTACTAGCTGCCCATGCGCAAACGGTAAACCCATCGATTTTCCGTGTTGGCGAAAAACTGACCTACAATATCTCGTTTGGCAAATTTCCTGACGGCGGGTATGCGGAACTTTACGTTGTTTCCCGCGGCAGGCTTGGCGGACAGGATGCGGTCGAGATACGCTCCCGAATAAAGACGGTCGGACTCGTTAGCGCGGCTTTCGTCCTCCTGGATGAAAATCGAACCGTTTTTGCTGTTCCTGATACCGGGCTGCCGCTGTATATCCGCAAGACCGCAAACGAAGGGCCTTTACCAAAGGAAACGATCCATAATTACATTAAAGACGCGGCAACAAATTTCGATCTCGTTACATTACTTTATAAGGCACGAGCGGCCGCAGGAACATATACTTTTTTTGAAAACGACCAGCTTTTTACCGCAACGTTTCAAGGCACGGAGTCCGAAAAGGTAAAGACAGATGCCGGCGATTTTGATACGACGGTCATGACCGTTCAGAGCGAATTCTTAGCAGTCAACGGCATCAAAAGCCTTAAAATAAATTTTACGGCGGACGACGAAAGGGTCCCCGTTCTGATCAGGTTTAAAAATGCGAAGGGCGAATTTCGGGCCTCTCTCGCCGCGATCCACATCGATGAACCGTTGCCGAGCGTTACCCCGACACCGTCGCCAACACCTAAGCCCGCTGCTTCGCCGCTCGTCGTCGCGACTCCGACACCAACCCCTAAGCCGAACCCATACGTCGATAACGTGCCTCTTTCGACAGAGCTTGGCTTCGCGCTGGGGGAAGCGCTTGCTTACAATATTACGGCGGGCGGTAAACCGGTAGCCGTGATTACACTGGAGGCGAAAGAGCGGAAATTATTTTTAAGGAAGGATAGCCTCCTTTTGACGGCGACCATAACAGGGACGGAGCAGGGGAACAAAACCTTTGTGCTGGGAGATTCGATCAAAGCTCAGGTTGATCCGGAAACACTTGCACCCAGATGGTTTGAAGGTAAATTTGGCGGGGCTCTGATCAGTCTCAATCAAACGGTTACATTCGATCAGAAAACCGGAAATATCTCGTTTGGCGGAGCCGCCCCGATAGATGCTCCTATCGGGACACATAGCTTGCTCTCGCTGATTTACGCGATGCGTTCGTTCAATTTAAAGGTGAGCAAAGACCCTAGTAACCCGGTTAACGACACGCGGGTTGCCGTTTTTTGGGAATCCAAACCTTATGTTTTTACGCTGCGGCCGTCAAATCCGGCGGACATAACGCTTAACGGTGAAAAAGTTTCAGCTCAGCTTATTACGATCAATACCGGTAACGCCCAGCTCGACGCGCTCGGCATTAAGGTCTGGCTTAGCCCAACTGACCGCATTCCACTCCGTTTTTCAATAGGTTCGTATCAGGCCGATCTTATCGTCCCGGCAGCCAGCATCCCTTAAAAATAGTATTTATATATTCTGAGAGGTCGTAATACTTTGTAAATGAAATTGAAATCTGTTTTCAATTAGCGTAGAATATCCGTTGTAGATGGATATTGGAGCGGACATATATGACACTGACTAATCTTCCGATAGGACAAGACGCCCGCGTAACGGTCGTAAATGGTACCGGGCGGGTGACACGCCGTTTGATGGAGATGGGGGTCATTCCCGGAGTTTCTGTCAAGGTCATTAAGAAGGCACCATTCGGCGATCCGATCGAGGTCAGGGTCCGAGGCTATAGCCTTGCTATGCGAAAGAGTGAGGCTAATGCGATCGAGGTCAGTTATTAACACTTTCGGCGAATTGCCAATGAATGAACGAAAACGGACATAATTCTCAAATTACAATTGCACTCGCTGGTAATCCCAATGCCGGCAAGACGACTCTCTTTAACGCTCTCACCGGTCTCAGGCAAAAAGTAGCAAATTACCCGGGCGTGACGGTCGAACGCAAAGAAGGGCCGTGGAAGATCGACGGTAAAACTGCAAACCTCATCGATCTGCCGGGCTTGTACAGCCTTGATGCGACATCGCTCGACGAGCAAATTGCTAGCGATATCATACGCGGGGAGCAGCCCGGAGTTCCAAAACCGGATGCGATCGTCGCGGTGGTTGATGCAACAAATCTCGAACGTAATCTCTATCTCGTAATGCAGATGTTCGAGTTTGGTGTGCCGGTCGTCATTGCACTGACGATGATCGATGTCTTCGAAAAACAGAAGCACGAGGTCGATGTCGAGATGTTGAGCGTGCTGCTAAAGACGCCGGTCGTGGCCGTTAATGCTAAAACCGGACGCGGTAAGAATGAATTGGCCGGAAAGGTAAAAGAGGTCCTCTACACGACCCCCGAAGTGCCATATCACTTCGACGAAAGCGACGAAGAAGCGGGGCCGCACGGAAAAATATTTTCCCGATATAATTTTATTTCAAACGCCGTCCAGGAATCTACCTGGCACAGCGACCAACAGCAGCATCGAATCTCAGATCGGATCGACCGCGTCCTGACACACCGTTTTTTTGGGCTGATAATCCTAATTGCGATCCTGCTCGTCGTATTTCAGACGATATTTTCGTGGGCGAGCCTGCCGATGGACCTTCTTGAAAAGGGGTTTGGAGCAATAAGCGACTTTGTTCGGGCAGAAATGCCGCCGGGTATCCTTACCGATCTGCTTGCGGATGGCATCATCGCCGGCGTGGGCGGCGTGGTCGTGTTTTTACCGCAGATACTGCTCTTGTTTTTGTTTATCTCATTGCTCGAAGACAGCGGCTACATGGCGCGAGCCGCGTTTTTACTTGATAAACTAATGTCGCGGGTCGGGCTCCATGGAAAGGCTTTTTTACCGCTCATCAGCAGTTTTGCATGTGCGATTCCGGGCATTATGGCGACGCGCACCATCGAAAGCCGCCGCGACCGTTTTGCTACGATCATGATCGCTCCATTTATGAGCTGCTCGGCGCGTCTGCCGGTCTACACGCTCATGATCGGGGCATTTTTTGGAGGGAAATATGTTTTAGGATTTGTGTCGGTCGGAGCGTTGCTGATGCTGATAATGTATTCGATCGGCATCATTGTAGCGATCATTGTCGCGGCAATTCTAAAACGAACTGTGCTGAAAGCCCCGCCACCTCCTTTCCTGATGGAAATGCCGCCATATCGCTGGCCCAATTTACGAACGGTTTTTCAAAATATGCTTACGCGGGCGTGGCTCTTTCTAAAGCGAGCCGGAACCGTGATCCTCGCGATCTCGATCATTCTCTGGGCGCTGATGTATTTTCCAAGATCGGGCTCCCCTCCTTACGAAGGAGGGGTGACACCGGCTTCGGGTGACGGGGTGGTTCTCTCGTCCGACGCTCCATTACCGGAATCGGAACAGCTAAAGAACAGCTTTGCCGGACGGCTCGGACACGCGATCGAGCCGGTGATTCGTCCGCTTGGGTTTGACTGGAAGATCGGTGTCGCTCTGATCGCGAGCTTTGCGGCGCGCGAGGTTTTGGTCTCGACGCTGAGCATAATCTACAATGTGGGCAAAGACGAAGGTGCCGAATCTCAGACGTTAATCGCGGCGGTCCGCGATGCCAAGAACGAAGCGGGAAAGCCAGCCTGGACGCCGCTGACGGCGCTGACGCTAATGGTATTTTTTGTTCTCGCAATGCAATGTATGTCAACGATCGCGGTCGTTCGCCGCGAGACGAACTCGTGGAGCTGGCCTATTTTTATGACGGTCTATATGACTGTTTTGGCCTATGTCGCCGCGCTTATCACATATCAGGGAGGCAAAGCCCTCGGCTTTGATTGAGCATGAATTGCCACTAGCTTTAGCTAGGGGCAAGTCATAAGACTAGAGAAAATGTCGATTCAATTAACAATCGTCCTTGTCATCATCGTCGCCGCGGTCGCATACGTCGTCTCGACCCTGCTAAAAAAGCGTAAAGCATTTTCCACCCGATCCGGCTGCGAAACGGACTGCGGTTGCAGCGGCGGGTCAAAAAAATTATCCTCATAAGTTGGACGAAAGAACAACATTTCTGACACCCGGCGTTCGCTCGATGTTTTTATCGACGTTCGCTTTTTTTATGGCGAACGTTTTCGTTAAGCAGGTTGCGCATTTACCTGCGATGGAGACGGTTTTTTTTCGCTGTATTCTGGCGACCATTTTTTGCGTGGTAGGACTACGTCAGGCAAAAGCGAGCCTCATCGGATCAAATCACGGGATGTTGCTGCTTCGCGGCATATTTGGCACGACGGCGCTCTTTTGCTTTTTCTTGACGCTCCAGCAGATGCCGCTCGCCTCAGCACAAACTATACAATATATTTCGCCGATCTTTACGGCCACGATTGCGATCTTTGTGCTTGGTGAACGGGTAAAGGGGGCACAATGGATATTTTACGCGATCGCGTTTAGCGGTGTGTTGGTGATCGAGCGGTTTGACGACCGTATTTCTCCATTTTATCTCGCGATCGGCATCGTTTCAGCGTTTTGCTCGGGAATGGCGTACAATCTCGTTCGCAGCCTGCGCGGAAAGGAGCATCCGCTGACGGTCGTGCTGCATTTTCAGCTTGTCGGAGCGGTCGTCGGAACGATCAGCCTTTTGTTTCAGTGGGAGACGCCCCGCGGATGGGATTGGCTCTATCTATTTCTCATCGGGGTTTTCTCACAGCTTGGCCAGGTTTTCCTTACAAATGCTCTCCAACGCGAACGAATTGCGGGTGTCGCTATAATCAATTATACGGGGCTTATTTACGCTCTGACGGTGGGCTGGTTTTTGTTTGGCGAGGTGCAGGGAATATTTTCGCTTTTGGGAATGCTGCTCGTGGTCGCGGGTGTATTGATGAGCGTGATGTATGGGCGGCGGCAAAGCCGACTTGAACCGATCGAACTGACGGACGGATGAGAAAAGACGTTTAACGCAAAGCCGCCAAGCCGCCAAGAGATCTATTTTTCATAGACTCTTATCCTACAATTTCTTCCCTTTGCGTTTTTGCGCATTTGCGATTTTGCGTTAAATTCTGTTAGATGCCAGACACGTTTATCAATGCAGCCATAGTCACCGTTAGCGACACGCGAACGATGGCTGATGATCTGTCGGGCGACCGGCTCGAACAGTTGTTGGGATCGCTCGGCGCCGAGATCATCGAACGCCTGATCGTCAACGACGAACTCGAACATATCCGCAACACCCTTTACACGCTGACCGAAAGGGAAGACATCAACCTGATCGTCACGACCGGTGGGACCGGATTCGGGCCCCGTGACAATACGCCCGAGGCTACGCTGTCTGTTATCGAACGCGAGGCTCCGGGTTTGTCCGAAGCAATGCGTCGCGAAACTGCGTCACTGCATCCGTTTGCGATGCTTTCGCGCGGAGTTTGCGGGATTCGGGGAAGGACGCTTATTATCAATCTGCCGGGCTCGCCGAAAGGGGTTGAGGAATGTTTTGAGGTAATCCGCCCTGTATTGCAACACGCGATAAGCCAGATATCTGGGAATACAAAGCATTAAGGCAGAAACGCGACCAGTAGGAAGTGTGGCCCGCCGAGAGCCACCCTTACTAACCGCGTTGGTCCCCGCCTCAGATCTATTATTCACCGCAGACGAACTGGACCGTTCGTTTAACGGAAGAGAGTGTTTTTTGACCGCTCAGCCGGGCGGTGATCGTTAAATTTTGACAAACCGAACCGTAAATGAAAACAGGGACGTAATAGTGGCCCTCGTCGTTCATCAGACCGACTTGAGTGTTCCGCGTCAGCTTGATCTTTTTGCCTTCTTTTACGGTGACATTGATCATCCGGCCCGGCTCAAAGCTGCCTTTCTCACCCGCGATGTCAAAAGTTACGAGCAGCGATGTAGCAAGATCGTTAAAGAAATAACGGCTGTTGCTCTCGCCAAGCGGTTCCTCAAATTTGCCGGTCGATTCGTCGAATGGCACCATGCTCACATTTGAGATCTTGTAGCCCGGTGCGTGCTTTAGCTGCGCCGAGGCCGTGGTGATGCCGATGCCGGTAATGAACAACGCTAAGAGTAAGGTGCGAATGATTTGATTCATAATATTTTGATATTGAATTGTGCAGAAATTGGATTCGTGCGGGGAAATATTAGCATAAGACCGTTGGAAACGCGATTAACTATCGATGAACTGAATCTTTGCTGACATCGCTATAGGCGATCGCGTTAATCCTCTGGCGCCTTCGGGTAAGGTTCGGACACGGGCAGGGTAACGCTGAATTTTGTTCCCGATGGCTCGTTTCTTTCGACCTCGATCTTGCCGTCGTGTGCGATGACGATACCGTAGCAGACAGCGAGACCGAGACCCGTACCGCTGCCGGCGGGCTTTGTGGTGAAAAATGGATCGAAAACTAGCGGCAGATCGCTTTCGTCGATCCCGACGCCGCTGTCAGCGATCTCGATCAAAATCCCGTTTCCCGTATCAGATGTTGCGATCACGAGTGTTCCGCCATCGGGCATCGCATCACGCGCATTTAGAAGGAGGTTGAGAAATACCTGTTGAAGCTGATCTTCATCGGCATAAACCGGCGGCAGGCCGGTGGTCAGATCCGAGCGAACATCAAGCTGCTGAAACGCCTTGTCAAAGCTCGCCAGTCGCAGCGATGTGCGGACAATGGTATTAAGATCGATATCCCTCTTAGCGGCGGGCCGTGTGCGGCCAAAATTGGTCATGTCTTGCGTAACCTGTTTGATCCGATCGATCTGCGTCGAGATCAAATTTAGTTTCTCGCGTGTCTCCGCCGAATGGCCTTCCTGTGACCGCATCATCTGCACGAGCGACGAGATCGAAGCAAGAGGATTATTTACCTCATGCGCGACGCCGGCTGCAAGAGTGCCCATAGCGGCGAGCTTTTCCGCTCGGATCAGCTGCTCGTTTAGCCGACCCAGGGCTTCGATATCGGCCGCCATTTTGCGGCTCATCTCGTTGAATGAGGCTGCTAGCAAGCCCATCTCGTCATTGCTCCGGCGCAGATCGACCTCGGTTCCGTAAGCGCCTTTTGTTACCTCGACCGCGGCGAGGGTGATTCGCTGTAGAGGCCGCGAAATAGTTCGTAAAACGAGCAAAAGGAGCAATAGATTTGGTATAAGGGCGGAAATTACGCTAAACACGAGGTATCGCCGCCAAGCCTCGTAATCCATCCCGTTGTGAAATGCCCACCAAACGATCGGTATCTGGAACAATGCGAAACTGCCTATTGCAACCGTCGCGATAGTCAGAGCGACCTTGTACGTGATCGGGAAAAGGCGAAATTGATTGAGGGCTGTCTGTAGTGAAAACAGGCGAAAATTTAAGATCGCGTAAGCGTATATCAAGACACCTGGCAGAACAAAGATCGAGCTTAAGGGCAGCAGATCGTAGCGGCCAAAATAGGGAAGCCCGATATTAGCGATCGTCTTTAGGACCCCTGTTATCATTAGTCCGCAAATGATTGCGGCGACCTGCTGGCCCTCTTGCGTGTTTTTGTATTTGCGATACTTTTTGAAGAGAACGACCGCTCCGTAGAAAAAAACGATATAGACGTAAACTACAAAGGCATAAGCCAGCGGTGTCAGATCTATGACAAATGAACCGTCTTCAAACCCGCATCTGCGCCATAGCAATCCAAATAAGGCGGCTGGTATCAAGATGATCCCGGGTGCGAAGAGTATTGCTGCCCGGCGTTTAGGCGTCCGGGAATTCTCGGGAAATACCCAAGCAAAAACAACCATCGCGTACTGCATCAGCAGGGCCGTGATAAAACTTGCAGATGCCCACCACCCGGCGGCCGAATCGCGTGGATAGAAATTCCAAAATATTAGATCTTTGACGGTCCAGATCGCGAGAAATGCGATAAATGCAGCAAAGGTCTGGTGAGCACGTTTTCGCGGGTCGGCCACAAAAACATAAAAGCCGAGCCCGACAAGCAGAAATAATGCGAAGAGATGGAGAATGACCAGCATCCCGTCAATAATAAGTCCAATCTATTTGATAACGAAATTAGAGGCGTGAATTACTCACGCGGGGGATGGGTAATGACACGTGACGAACCGACGAGGAATCGCGGCGAGTCAATGCTCCAAGATCTTCGACGGCGACCCGATCATCGACACGAGCCGCTAACTGAACGGCAATTTTTAATATTTCGGGCCGGTCATTGGCGATCTCCGAAACAATACCGACAAAATCATTGCGGGCAACCGCGTGATGAAAGACAAGTTTCGCCCGGTCGCGCCGGACGAGACACACGGCAGCAAGTTTTCGGTTTTCGGCCGGGAATATCTCTGAAAATCCGCCGCCGCAAGATTCGGCCGGTAAGGAATTTACCGCTCCCGAAAGACCAGTATACCTAAATAGCGTCTCACGAAAATCAAAAACCGCGGCGGCCGAGCTGTCCACAAATGCCAAGCTTTCGATCTCGGAGCAAACTCGGTCGAAATAGCGGTCACGATTCGATGCACTGGGATGCAGGACCGTCCGGAAATGATCGATCAATTTAGAAATAACAAAGACGGGCCACAGGACTATTTGTAATACGACATGAAAAAACGCCGAAACACTATGATCACCATCTAAGGTCGTGATCTGATAGACACCAAAGGGTGCCCCGGCTGCAAAATAAATAATGAGAAAGTCCAAGAGTGTCATCCTGGAAAACAGGTGCAACACGCGTGCCACGTTGCGGCCGACCGGTTATCCATTCGTCAATCCCCGAATGATCAAAAAAACATTGGAGGATTGAGATTTATGGAACAACGCCGGTTTTTGTTTCGTAATCCAATCATTGGCAAATCGCAAAAATTTATCTGGTTTTTCGCATAATGCAAAAATAAGTAGAGAAGAGTCACGATAAAATCCCGGACTCAGATTATGTCGCAAGGTGGGTAAATCAAATGATCAATAAAGGAAAGATCAAAGTAGTAAAAAGAACTCAAATGGCAGCGGTTTCACCCCAAGTAAAAATCGCCGCCAATTCTCGAACGGCCGCCCGGGAAATGGTATCAACCGTTACGGAATGGGTGACCGATCTAAGGCAGAGAAAGACCGGCGAGACAAGAGCCGCGATCGAGCGACTGTTTAACACCGCACCGCAACCGAGCGAATCGTAGGATCCCGACAAGAAAAATTTGAAACGAACACGCGGCCGCAGATTTTGCGGCCTTTTTTTGTTTAACGACAGCATCTCGACCATAAATCGCGGTTTGCCAGAATTCGGCATACATTGCTATGCTAAACTCCGAAATAATCCGTCAAAAATATGAACCAAAAAGTTGCAGTTATAACAGGGGCAAGCAGCGGTATCGGACGTGCGGCGGGCAAGATATTTGCTCAGAAGGGTTATACCGTTGTCGCGGTCGGACGTAACGAAAAAGAACTGTCCGCCCTCGTTAAAAGCAACACATCAAAAAAGGGATCGATCAAGCCTCATCTTGCAGACGTTACCGAATTAACCCAGCTTGAGCGAATAGTAACTGAAACGGTGCATAATTTCGGACGGATAGATGTTTTGATAAACTCAGCCGGGATCATAAAAAATGGAACGATCGAGACTACGACCCTAGACGATTGGGATAAAATGATGCAGATCAATCTTCGTTCGGTATTCGTTCTTTCGCAGTCCTGCGTTCCGCATCTGGCCGAAACGAAAGGTAATATTATTAATGTTTCAAGTGTGGCGGGAACACGGTCATTCCCGAACGCGCTGGCGTATTGTGTTTCAAAAGCCGCGATCGATCAGCTGACGCGCTGCACGGCACTCGAGCTTGCGTCGAAAGGAATTAGGGTCAACGCTGTAAATCCCGGAGTTGTGGTAACAAGTCTTCACAAACGCGGCGGCATGGAAGAAAAAGCGTATGATGATTTCCTTTTACATTCTAAGGAAACGCACCCTATCGGCCGTGTGGGGACCCCGGATGAGGTCGGCGAATTGATATACTATCTTGCTTCTGATAAGGCGTCGTGGATCACCGGCGCGACCTACGAGATCGATGGCGGACGCGGTCAGACGTGCGCAAGATAGTTTTAGAGTGAAATAAGATGCGTTTACAAATGCTTCCCAGCACGATCGATGAGAACGGCAAAGCGTCTGCTCGCCAGCATTTGTTGTCGCTCGTGATCGATGATTGCGTTGCGATAGATGCGGGATGCCTCGCCTTTTCATGCTCGGATGTTCAACGTAACCGTGTTCGAGATATTATCCTGACGCATACTCATCTGGATCATATTGCGGGTTTGCCAATGTTCATCGACGACCTCTTCTCGTCTTTATCCGGGCCGATACGGATTCACGCGACCCGCGAGATGATCGATATTCTCGAACGCGACATTTTTAACTGGTCGATCTATCCGCGATTTTCTGAACTTACGAATGGCCACGGCAAGGTTGCGGAATATCGAGAATTTGAGCGCGGAGCGTCGTTTGATGTTGCACACCTAAAGATTCAAAGCGTCGGGGTGCATCATGACCCTTCGGCGAATGGATATATTGCTTCGGACGGACGCGTTTCGATAGCGGTTACGGGCGACACGGCGGAGACGTCGGAGATATGGAATTTATGCAATGAGACGCAGGATCTACGAGCGATGCTTGTCGAATGCGCTTTTCCGGATGAACTGAGTGACCTGGCGTCGGTTTCGTGTCATCTCACGCCAAGCCGTCTGAAAGCGGAACTGCAAAAATTTACCAACCCTGAATGTCCTGTTTACGTTATCAATATCAAGCCGATGTATCGTGAGGACGTGATCCGGCAATTAAAAGCGGCGAATATCCCACGCGTCCAAATCCTCGAAGTTGGTAAGATCTATGAATGGTAAACCTAACCGATCTTTTCGCGAAGAAAATTTATCGGTTCAAAAGCGGTTTCACGAAATTCGCCGGGAAAATCGTGAAGCATAACACGGGCATTTGGCAGAACTATTTTTATCCTGTAAGTTCGCTCTTCCCTTGAGACGCCCGGCATGATCTCGGCGCGAAAGGTCACGTTCATTTCAGGTCGTGCCCATATAAATTCTGGTTGTTGTCTCACGCTTATTCTCGCAAAATTCTAAGAGTTTACTCGTCAGTTTCGGGAAGCTGCTTGTATTTGGACTTTCTTTGCGAAGGATGAATTTTTTCCTCCGGTTTAACCCCGCCAAATTTCTGGGTCGGCGGGGCAGTCGGCTTTCTGATAGAATCAAAAACCGGACGCTCTGCCGTTAGCTTTTTCTTTCGCCGTTTCATTACTAGATTATATCAGAGGAATTTTCCGAAGATGGAAACGGCATCGCAATTATTGACATCCGGCACTGAAAGCCAATTTCTAATTGGTCGCACGGACAGGTCCACTAACACGCCCGGTAGATGAACGACTTTAACGATAGACGAGAGATCACTTTTCCTGAACGACGGTCGGCCCGCTCCGCAAAGTCGGCCCGCCCGCTCCGTGCTTCGACCTACTATGTCCTGGCGGTTTCGATATCTGCGGCTTTCTTTTTTTTGGTTTGGGGAATTTTGCAGGATAACGGAGTTGAGACCCCTTGGATAACGTCGGGTCTCAGCTCAAGTATGCTTCTCGCCGGGGCCGTCATTATGCGGGAGGTAATTCTTCGACGGGCACGTAATCGCTTTATTCGCCAGCAGCGGCTAGCGGACAACCGCCATTTTGATGTTCATCCGCGTTCGGCTGATCGACGAAACCCCGATAAGCTTACGATCGAGAGAAATAGTGCTATTCTTAGCCAAATTCGGCAAAAATCGGACGCGGCACGGGTACTGAATAAATTCTCAGCCGGGCATAAAGAGGTTTTTGAGCTTTGCCACGAGTACCTCATGCGTAACGACTTCGAGATCAAGACGTTGAGTTCGCGGTCACCGCGGCTTGAACCATTGTTAAAAGGACGGGCGATGGCGTCTGAATATCACCGTTCGCACCTGATCAAATGGGCAGAGATCGAGGCTAGAGCTTTTACAAATGACGCGGTCACGAAGACAACAGCCGATGAGAAACTTGAGGCCGCCAATAAAGCGCTCAAGGTGATCGAAACGGCTCTCAATGCATATCCGGCCGAGGCTGATTTGCTCGCTTCGCGGGACCTGGTCCTCGAAATGGCCCTTTCTATCACGCTTTCCTCGTTAGTTGAGGAGGCTGAAAAAGCCGCATTTGTCAAAGATTATTCTGCGGCCGAGAGGTTTTATCGCGACGCTCTTTTTTATCTGGACAATGACATGGTTCAAAGCGCAGATCGTGAAAAGGCCGCGAAGCATATTTTTGCCGAAATCCAAAAACTACGAGATCTCCAAAGCGACGGCGTTTAGTGTCAACATGGTTGTTAAATTCCGGATTTAGTACGAAGATGTTAACAAATGATTTCCCAACGATGTCCAAAATGTAAAAGCAATCGGATCCGGCGCGGTTACCGTCCCACCTCGATTTTCTCGAAAATGTTTTTTCGTTATAATTTGCTGTGCGACAAATGCAACTGGGAGTTTAGAGGGTTTGCGGTCCCGGGAACTGTCAATACGCATTCGGTTAGTAAAAAGCGGGCGGTTCGAGTTGTCGAAAAACATCAATAAGGCTGGAACGGCGATTGTGAAGGAGAGCCGGATATTTGTTTGGTTTTTTTTCGCGGCTATCGTTTTGTGTGCGTATGTCTCCGCCGCGGCCCAAGTCACGCCGACGCCTACTCCCGGTGAGAACCCGCAATCCGAAGAAAACCTCGTCCATTTTGGCGACATCATCGATGTCGATTTTGTCGGTGGTTTTGAATATGACTGGCGCGGGCCGCTGACCTCCGAAGGATATCTCGCGGGGGTTGATGGCTTTGGCAATCCCATTCCGGCACTTTGCCGGCCGGTAAACGACATTGCCGACGACGTAGCCAAGGCGTACAGCAAGATACTTCGTGATCCAAAAATTATAGTCAGGATCGTGGACCGCTCAAATCGGGCGGCGGTGCGGCTCGAGGGAGCGATCCGTACGCCTACCCGTTTTAAATTGCAGCGTGAGGTCAAATTGCGGGAATTGCTTATCCTTGCAGGCGGATTTACCGACGATGCGAGTGGTGAGATCTCTATTTTCAGACCCGGTAACTTAAACTGCCGGCAGACATCGGCCGATAACATTGCAAGCGCCGCGGCGGACAACGGTTCGAAGGCGATGACCATCAAAATCATTGATCTTTTACGCGGAGACCCTGAGGCAAATATTCATATCCTGAGCGGTGATCTCATTGATGTCTCGCGGGCCCTGCCGGTGTATGTGATCGGTGCGGTAAATAGCCCTCGGCCCGTGTATTCCCGGTCCGAGATAACCGTTAGCCGAGCGGTCGCGAGTGCCGGCGGCCTTGCAAAAGATGCTGATAACGGTAAGGTTACAATCTTTAGCCGCAAAGGCATCGAGACAACTTTGGTAGCAACAGACCTGCGGAAAATAAAACGCGGCGAATCGGTTGATGTGGTTCTCAAACCATTTGATATAATAGACGTTGCGGGTAAGGCAGGTGGAAAACGAAAATTTCCGTCAGACCCGGCAAGTTCTACTAAGACTGCGATCGAGAAACGCGAATTACCTTTGCGGGTGATCGAATGATTCGCACTCGCGCGGAATTGAGCAATTTTTTTGACTATTTTGAATATTAAAAATTTGAATATTAAAAAATTGTCCGGGCTTTTGTGATGGACAATGAATTGGATAAAAATGCAACAAACAAGAAAAAGATTTAGTCGCCGCACGGTCACCCTTTTTTGGATGCTGTTCGTCGCCGTTGTTATCGGAGCCCTGATCGCTTACGAACAGATATCGGCCCTTTATGTGCTCGCCACGCTTACGCTTGTCGTTCTACTTATGATTGTCGGTTTTGCCGATCTTGAAGGGGTCGGACGAACAGACGCTGAGAACATCAGCCCGGAAAATTAATATATCCCATGAAAACCATCCGGCTCATATTGGCGCTGATACTGGTGTCCGGCTTTACCGCTAACGTATTTGCCGGCTTGTCAGTAACGATGTCCGGAAAGCCGGAGCCGCAATATTTACGTTGGAAGGGCCGGGTGATTAAGATCGCGATCTCGACATCGCTTGGAAAGACCAATCCCGGTATCAAAGTTGACAGCGACGTCGCGGGTGCGATCCGACGAAGTTTACAGGCGTGGGAGAACGCGGCTGATATCGAATTTCAGATCGAACCATCCGATAAACAGAGCGTTAGCCCCGCCGGGGTTTCAGGTGACGGAGTCAGCCTCATCACTATTGCTTCGACGCCCGAAAATGTTCTTTTTTTTGCAAAGGATTCGCAGACCGTCTCCGCAAAAACCCGGTTATTTTATAATCGCAAGGGTTTTATCACTGAGGCTGATGTTGTCTTGAACCCGTTTCAGCAATTCTCGACGGACGGTTCGTTCGCCACCTTTGATCTAGAGTCCGCCCTTACTCACGAGATCGGGCATCTGCTTGGGCTTCGGCATTCGGGGGTTATGGGGGCGGCTATGGCAGAGAATTTGGCCAAGAATGCTGCACCAGGTCCCGATGCTTTTGAACCACGCGGACTGGCCGATACCGACATCTCGTCGATTCGAGAGCTTTATGGCGGCGTCGATAAGGACAATAGTGAATGCTGTGCGACGGTAGCCGGCAGGGTCACTCTGCAGACCGGCCGGGGATTAAAAAACCTCAAAATATGGGCTGAGGAAAGTGATTCCGGACGGGTTGTCGGCCAAGCAGATACGGGAAGTGAAGGTGCCTTTCGGATCGGCGGCATACCGGCCGGGATCTACAAACTGTTTTGGAAAACCAAGGCCGGGCAGCCAATTTCGTCGAGCGGTGAACTGGGATCGATCGAGGCTGGTAACCTTTCGACCACAACACTCAATCAAAAGATCGCTCTTGAACAAACGAAACTAAATGTAAATTATGTTGGCGTCGACGGCCAGCTTGCTGACTCTTCGGTTCGGATAGAACGGGGCCATCTAAAGACCATTTATATAGGCGGAAAGAATCTTGACCCCAAAAATGTAACCGTTGAGACCGGCTCCGCCTTTCTCCACGTTGACGCGGATTCACTTACCGCTCATGATTTTGGCGAAGATGTCTCTGTCCTCAGTTTTGTCGTTACCGTCGACCCCAATGCACCGAGCGGGATATACAGCATTTTTGTTGTTGACAGCAATGGGAGAAGATCACCTTTAATAGGTGTATTGAAGGTCCTATAACAATCTGAGCGTCTTTCGACTCAGATCTGAGCTTCGCCGGATAAGCATAACCCGTTTGCCTTTTGCTTTCCCGTGTGGATAATCTATCGTGTTCACCTCCCGGTGAACATATGATCACTTCCGCAAGGTTGTGGTCCGGGGGCGACGGAGTGGGAGACGGCGCCCCCATTTAATTTATCTTTTTCTCGAGCACTTGACCTTGCTGATAATCGGCGTAAAATTTACCTGTTTGACCGGATTGTGAGAAGTGTTTTTATCCGGCCGGTGTATTTGCGAAATTGTTCAAAACGTCTTTCTGCGGGACCGCGTCTGTCTTTGGATCAGCGGTCTTTTGACTTTTTAGGGTTATGAAATCTAACGAGCCGAGCTGGTTAAAGAAATGGCTCTTTAGCGGCGTTGCCGAGATCGAAGGCCCGTCCGCTCCCGAAGGGCGGCACCATAGCCATCCCTGGTGGAAAGTGATGTGCCTGACAGGCGTTGATTACTTTTCTACATTGGGTTATCAACCCGGCATAGCTTTTATTGCGGCCGGGGCGTTATCGCCAGTGGCGACACTGATACTCGTCCTTTTAACTCTCTTTGGGGCGCTCCCGATTTATAGCCGCGTAGCAAAGGAGAGCCCGCACGGCGAAGGTTCGATCGCGATGCTCGAAGCACTGCTTTCGCGTTGGAAAGGAAAGCTCTTTGTCCTCGTCCTGCTAGGGTTCGTCGCCACCGATTTCGTTATCACCATCACTCTGTCTGCTGCAGATGCGACCGCGCACATTGTCGAAAACCCGTTTGTCCAGCAGCATCTGCCCTTTCTCGCCCATCCGGTGGTTGTTACCCTCGCTCTAATCTCGGTTCTTGGCCTCATCTTTTTAAAGGGTTTCAAAGAGGCGATCGGGATCGCGGTCGTGCTGGTCGGAATTTATCTATTTCTAAATGTGATAGTTATCGGTGCCGGTATATACGAGGTGGCTCAGCACCCTCAATTACTTGCCAACTGGCAGGTTGCCGTTTTTGAATCGAAAATGGCGTTCGGCGGCGGTTTTCAGGTCGCGGGTTATGCCGCGATCATATTGCTTTCGATAACGAGTTTTCCTAAGCTCGCCCTCGGCCTCTCGGGTTTTGAAACTGGCGTAGCGGTAATGCCGCTTGTAAAGCGCCCAAACCGGATCGGCAACACACGGAAGCTTCTTATTACGGCAGCCTTAATAATGAGCGTATTGCTGATCGCCAGCAGCTTTGCGACGAGCGTTTTGATCCCGCGCGAAGAGTTTTGCCCGCGGGTTGATTGCGGGATCGATACGGGACATGAGCCGCCCGCATTTTGCGCCTGCTCACCCGAGCAGGCCGCCTCGAAAGCCATTAGAGAGCCGGGCAAGGCAAATGGCCGGGCCCTGGCCTATATTGCCCATACCTATACCAACGAATGGTTTGGAACAATCTACGATCTGAGCACGATTTTGATCCTTTGGTTCGCCGGAGCCTCGGCGATGGCGGGACTGCTTAACATCGTACCGCGATACCTGCCTCGATATGGAATGGCCCCGGAATGGTCGCGGGCGACGCGGCCGCTGGTGTTGGTCTTTACCGCTATTTGCTTTGTCGTGACATGGGTTTTTGAGGCAAATGTTGACGCGCAGGGCGGGGCTTACGCCACAGGCGTTTTAGTTTTAATGACATCGGCAGCGGTCGCCGTCTCTCTTTCTGCCCGGCGACGCAAAAGCAAATGGACGATCGCGTTCTGGGCGATCTCTGCTGTTTTTGTTTACACGACGATTGCTAATGTTATCGAGCGGCCCGACGGCATCAAGATCGCGTCGATGTTTATCTTTGCGATAATTGCAGCATCGTTTATTTCAAGGGCGATGCGCTCGACCGAGATACGCATAGATAAGATCGAGCTGGACGAGGCCGCTCAGGCCTTTATTGACGAACTTAACGAGGAAGGCGAGATCCGCGTTGTAACAAACCGCCGCGAGACCGGCGATATGACCGAATATCGCTTTAAGGAGCACGAAAAGCGCGTCGATAATCACATCCCGTCATCGGATCCGATCGTCTTTTATGAGATCGAGACGGGCGATGCCTCTGAGTTTAAGGGTCGTCTCTTTATCCGGGGCATCGATGTCGACGGATACAAGGTTCTTCGGACTCAGGCTCCTGCGGTCCCGAATGCGATCGCAGCATTTCTCTTATATCTGCGGGATCGAACGGGAAAGATCCCGCACGTATATTTCGGGTGGAGCGAGGGTAATCCGCTGATCTACTTGGCGAGATACATATTATTTGGCGAAGGGGACACTGCCCCGGTCACGCGCGAGATACTGCGGCAGGCGGAAGAAGATCCGGAGATGAGGCCCAACGTCCATGTTGGAGGCTAGGACATCTCATATTGAAGCATTTGATCCATTGACGACGACTTTGGACTTTAATGTGAGAAAGCAATCGCGGCAGTAAACCGGCCTGCCTTGAGAAGGATAAAAAGGAACGGTCGTGACTTGTTCGCACTTAGCGCATTTCGCCTCGACCTCTATTTTATGCGGTTTTCCGGTGGTGTGGGAAAGCTCAATAGCCTCGATGCGCCTATTCTTCGCCCGTTTGCAGTCTTTACAGCGTTTTGGTGGATTTACGAGGTCCTTTTCACGAAAAAAAGCCTGTTCACCCGCCGTCCAAATAAAATTTTGTGAGCAGTCTATACACGGTATCGGGAGATCCGCAAATTCTTCCTCGGTCTCGGCGGTTCGAGCCGTCCTCTCAAGGATATTAACGATGTTACTGTCCGACATACCTAAACGCTCCAATTCGACGCTAGCTTCGGCAAAAGGGGCTTATGTAGTAGATTTTATAGTTGAGGCTGGCCATAAAATCAGCGATTTATCCAAGGGTATGAATTCGACCTTACAACTATCGATATGGCGTGTCAAGAGCATCGTTTGACGATCCGGCGGTGCGGAAGATTTTTATGAACGTATTAGTAATCGGTTCCGGCGGTCGTGAGCACGCGATCTGCAAAAGTTTCTCTAAAAGTCCGAAAGTCGCCAAACTCTATTGTGCGAACGGGAATGCCGGCATCGCTGAAATAGCAGAATGCGTTCCTATTAGGCCCGACGATATCGCCGCCCTAGCCGCGTTTGCGGCTGCGAATTCTGTAGATATTACGTTTGTTGGCGGCGAGACATCGTTAGCTCTGGGGATCGTGGACGAATTTGAATCTCGCGGGCTTCGGATCATTGGGCCGAACAGGGAAGCCGCAAAGCTCGAAGCGAGTAAATCGTTTGCCAAGGAATTCATGGCCCGCCACGGTGTGCCGACGGCGAAATTCACGACATCGCATTCGCCAACGTTTGCGATTCTTGAGCTTGAAAGTGGCGATTTTGGCGATGCGGACGCGCCCGTGGTCGTAAAGGCAGACGGCCTCGCGGCGGGCAAGGGCGTCGTAGTTGCCAAAAATCGTGCCGAGGCCGTAACTGCGATCAATGAAATGTCTGCGCTTGTCGGGACGGCCGCCGCTGAAAAGATCGTCTTAGAAGAATGTTTAGCGGGAAGCGAAGTTTCGCTCTTGATGTTTGCCCGCGGCGAAGATTACGCTCTGATGCCGCCGACCCGGGACCATAAACGCATCGGCGAGGGCGACATTGGCCCTAACACGGGCGGCATGGGCACGATCACAGATGCCTCGCTCCTCACGTCGGACGAGCTGCAAGTTATTAAGGAAACAATCATCGAGCCGACGCTTCACGGCTGTGTCCGCGAGGGCTTCCCGTTTCGAGGAATTCTTTTCTTAGGCCTCATGATGGTGGAAGCGGTCAGCGGTCAGCGGTCAGCACTCGGCAGAAAACCGATGCTTCTCGAATACAACGTCCGCTTTGGCGACCCGGAAACACAGTCAATTCTCGTCCGCCTCGAAACCGACCTCGTCGATATCTGCGAAGCGATGCTTGGCGGGACACTTGCGAATTTAGAGATCGGTTGGCAGCCCGGCAATTCCGCCTGCATCGTTCTCGCATCCAAAGGGTATCCGGCGACGCCGCAGACGGGTGATTCGATCCACGGCCTCGACGAGGCCAAAGCGATCGCCGGTGTCGAAGTCTTTCACGCCGGTACTCTCGGCGGAAACGCGAGTGTGAACGAGCGTGTCTCTTCGTCTGAAAATCCGCAATCCGAAATCCGCAATCCGCCATCGAATTACGTTACCGCCGGTGGCCGCGTCCTCGGCGTGACCGCAACCGGCGACGATCTCGCCGCCGCATTGGCCGCTGCCTACTCGGCGGTCGGTAAGATCAGTTTTGATGGGATGCAGTATCGAAGGGATATTGGAAAGTAGCCGAGGAGCAAAGAACCCAGTCGCTACCGCTCCTAGTTCCGACTATTTGACCGCTACCGATTTGCGACTAAATTCGTCCGCTTCTTTGTTCAAACCATTTTTCCGGCAGAATTCAGCGAGCTTTTTGTAGCGTTCGGACTGGTCGGGTTCTGACAGCCAGCAGATTTTGGCGGAGCATTCGGGGCAGGCGTCGATGGGGCGGCTATCGGTCTCGGTGAGGTGGTTGGTGCCGCTCATGAGGCATTGGTATTTGGTGCAATGGCGCATCGAGAACATGTGCCCCGTCTCGTGCGCGGCGATCTTTAGCGTGCGGCGGAGGAAACCGAGGTCGTCAGTATTATCGTCGAGTCGCGAGAGCGACCAGACGCCGACGCGATTCTCGAGGCTCGCCTGGCCGAAGACGTAATTCATCGACTCGTCAGGATATAAGTCGTCGGCGGTGAAGGCGATGAGAGCAGCCGCATCGGCGGGAAGTATCTGCGGTAGGATGTCATTTATAATAAGTCCAGTTTTGATCTGACGGGTGTGAGTGTATTTGTTTTGGCGAACATTCGGATACGTCGCCGTTAGTATCTTAGGCGCCATTTTTACGACCGGCAGATCGTAAAAGATCTCAAGATAACCGGCCGTGATCTCGATCATCTTTTGCTGTTTAGCGTTAAACGTCCCGAGCGGCAGAACATATATCTTCTGCCTTTCCTTGGTAGGCTTTGTCGGCTCGGCATCGAGATATTCCTCAAAGGTCTGCCCCGGCTCGTTATGCGAAGCCAGCCAATCCGAATTCCCCGGCTTGCCCATCACCCTAAAGAAAGGCTCGATCTTTTTGATATTATCGCGAAGCTCCTTGATCTCCTTCTTAGCCTCGCGCGCGGCGGTCATGTTGGAGGCGGGCTTGTCGTCCGTTTTTGAACAATTAAGTAAAAAGCAGGCGAGAAGAGCACAGATCAAGGCATATTTCATGTCCGTTCCTTATTTCGGCGGCTGTTGGTATGCCTTTGCCCAGGCAATAAAACTGCCTAGTTTTGCATCGTTTCCTTTAAGCCAATCCATGGCGTCCTGCTTACCGCTCAAGTACAAGGCCATATAGCTAAATACTTCGACATAGCCATTTTTCTTCATCTCGACCATGAAAGGTAAATAGTTTTTCCCGACAAATGTCGAGGCTATTTTTTTGTCCTCGGCCAGGAGTGCGATCACGGTATTCATTCCATCGACAAATAGCTCGTTATCGGTCTTTTTCTTGTCTTTGTCGTCCTTGCTTATTGTCAGTGTACCCAAAAACAGGTCGAACATATCGAAATTACCCTCGTCCTTTGGAGCGTTCATGTCGAGCGTAATGTTTATGTTGCCAGTCTTCGGATCTTTTGGCGCGGGTTTAAGGACATCAACTATCGTGTTTGCGGCGATGGTTGTGCGGTCCGTGCCGTATTCGAGAGAGATGAAACGAGCCGCCGCAAGAAGCGCCGGTATCTTGTACCGCGTTCCGTTATATACATACGACAGCATGTAATGTGGGCTCGCATAGCCAAAATCGTTCTCGACAGCTGATTTGAGGGCCTGTCTGGCGTCGGAGTATTTTTTTTGCTTTAGATAAGTGACGCCGAGATTGAAATAAAGGCTGGAACGATAATTACCAAAACGGTTATCGCCCGCAAGGGCCTTGAGTCCGTCGAGATATATGTTGATGGCATCTTGGGGTTTGCCGAGATCATCCAGGTTATTTGCGATCAGGACATAAAAGAGCGGCAGTTCATCGGAGATGTACTTCGAGCCGCGATATGCTGTCTCGACGGCCTCCAATTTTTCTCCTTTAGACTGAAGCGACAGTGAAAGCTCGTACATTGCCTGTGTGCAATCCGGACTTTCGGCCAAAATAGAGCGATACTTGGTGATCGCTTCCGCGTAATTTTTTTCGTCGTGCAGTTTTATGCCTTCCTGCAGCGTTTTTTGCTGCGCGGCGGTCGCCGGTACTGAAGCCTGTGTTGGTTTCCCAAGTTTTTGGCCGAATACTGCGAACGCCAATACCAAGACAATAAGAGAGATGCCGAGAGTTTTTTTCATTATGTCCTCATCTTTACTGGATTTAAAAGGTCTTTTAATATTTGATGCCGAGTGTAGGCAAAAGTTCCCGCGACGCCAAATATTTTTACTAATATTTCGCGAGCGAGTCAAGATATGAGTCGTAATTCCGATGCATCTCGCCAAGCGAGTCTCCGCCAAATTTCTCACGCATTGAGTTGGTGAGGACGATGGCGAGCATCGCTTCGCCGATGACTCCGGCGGCGGGGACTGCGGTGATGTCGGAGCGTTCGAATGCGGCGTCGCTTGCTTCTTTAGTGTCGATATCGACGCTGTGGAGCGGTTTGCGGAGCGTTGAGATCGGTTTCATGTAGCCGCGAACGCGAAGCTCTTCGCCGTTTGTAATGCCACCCTCGAGACCGCCGGCACGGTTAGTGCCGCGGACAAACTTGTCAGAACCGTCTGCGTAAGCGGGCGGTGTCGAGATGGTCGCAAAATCAACATCCAGATCAGCATCCAACGTAGAATTCTCGCGGGAGTTCCTACCCCCCGCTGACGCAGGGGGTTCTGACCCGTAATAAATCTCGTCATGCACTTGCGACCCTCTTCGGCCGGCGTTGGCGACGCCTTCGCCTATTTCGACGGCTTTTATGGCGTGGATCGACATTATTGCACGGGCGATGCGGCCGTCGAGCTTGTCTTCCCACGAGGTGTGCGAGCCGAGACCGACGGGAAGGCCTTTGGCAACCACCTCGAAAACCCCGCCGAGCGTGTCGCCGTCGGTTTTGGCCTGGTCGATGAGGGCGATCATTTCCATTTCGGCTTTGGCGTCGGCACAGTTGAGCGGGGAATCGGCGGGGATCGCGGCGATCTCTTCCCATGTTTTTTCGAGGTGCTGTTCGGGATGGCTGCCGAGTTTTACGACATGGCTGCGGACCTCTATATCAAAAGCCGCGAGAAGCTGTTTTGCGATAGCGCCGCACGCAACCCTCGCGGCGGTCTCTCTTGCCGAAGCACGTTCGAGAATGTCGCGGAGGTCTCTCGTTTGATACTTTTGGCCTCCGGCGAGGTCGGCGTGGCCGGGGCGAGGTCTTTTGACTTCGCGGGTGTTCTTTGCGGCTAGTCCGCCCTTACTTACGTGCGGACTACTGGCACTTCCGACCGACATTACGTCTTCCCAGTGAACAAAATCGTCATTTTTTATCATCAGGGCGATTGGCGAACCAAGAGCTTTGCCATGACGAACCCCCGACAGAATTTCGACCGTATCGGTCTCGATCTTCATCCTGCCGCCGCGTCCGTAGCCTTGCTGACGGCGCCAGAGCTCGTGGTTGATCGCGGCGATGTCGATCGGCAAGCCGGCGGGAACGCCTTCGACAATGGCGACAAGAGCCTTGCCGTGCGACTCGCCTGCGGTTGTGAATTTGAAGTGCATAAGAGTATTAGCCGCAGATTAACGCAGATAACGCAGATAGGAAAGAGCGGATTCTAAAATTCTTATCCGTGTTCATCTGCGTTGATCTGCGGTTGAATTCTTCTTTTCCGAAATACGATCAGACCAATGCTGGCGATGATGAGCAGGCCGCCGAGGCCGGTCTGGGGCGGCAGCTTTTCGCCGAGGACGAGCCAGCCGATGATGACGGCGAGTAGCGGCGTAACAAGCGAGATCATCATCGCCTTGGTAGATTCGATTTTACTTAAAAGCCAATAATAAAGCCAAAAAGCGGCGATCGTACCGGCGATGGTCAGATACAAAACACATGCGACGGCCCGCCAGGTCCAATGAAAGTTGACCGGATTGCCCTCGGCGGCGAAACTGTAAATGAGTATAGCGGGGAGGCCGCAGAGCATTTGGCAAAAGAGCAGTGCGGCCGGATGAAACGCTCCACCTTTCGCTTTGATAAGGATCGAGGCCTGCGCCGCCGTGTAGGCACCGATAACGATTCCGACGCTGCCCAAAAACGCCATCAGGCTTTGTACCTTTAATTGATCGTAGAAGATGATGGTGACGCCTACTATGCCGAGACCAACGGCAATTATCTTGAGCTTGGTAATTCGTTCATTTGGCAAAAAGAACCAAGCTAGCACAAGTCCGAAGACCGTTATCATCGACTGCAAGACTGCCGCGAGGCCGGACGTAATATACTGCTCACTCCAAAAAACCAGACTGTAATTGATCGAGAATTGAAGCACGCCTGTAAGGGCGATCAGCCGCCATTCCGCGGCGGTTTTTGGCAGCGGGATCTTTTGAACGCGAATAACAAAGAAAAGAATTACGACCGCTAGCAGAAAACGCGAGGCGGCAAAGGCTATGGGCGGCAGATCTTCGAGGCCGATCTTAATAAAGATCCAGGTCGTCCCCCAGATAAGACACAATAAGAGCCAGATGAGTACGTTTTTCATCAATCGCGTTCGTAGAATGAGAGGGACGTTTCGCCCTGCTTGAGTAGGCGCCAGCGGCGGAGACTGCCTATCTCATCGGGTACCTGCCGTTTGGCGTGGTGTTCGACAACGAGAATGCCGCCATCGTTGAGCAAGGTCTCGTTATGCCCAAACTCGTGCATCATCAACGAATAATCTGCATCATAAGGCGGATCGAGGAACGCGATATCCCAGCCGGCTTTATGCTCCCGCCCGGTAAAATTTTCCGCGTGAACCCCGAGGACGTTCGTAAACTCTTCGGGGACATCGAGTTTGTCGAGGTTTTCCTCGATCAGGGCACACGACTTTTTTGATTTATCTACGAAAGTGACAAATGCGGCTCCGCGCGAGAGAGCCTCGATACCGATCGCACCGGTCCCGGCACAGAGGTCGAGAAAGCGGGTTTCGTCAGTGATCTGCGGGGCAAGAACGTTAAATAATGTCTCTCGCAGCCGGTCGGAGGTCGGCCGCGTTTTGTTGTCCACGGGGCTTTTTATCAAGCGGCCGCCATAGAGGCCGGAGATGACTCGCATAGGTTTGGAGTGCAAGCTTTAGCTTGTAATCTTCCATCATACAGGACTCAAGCTAAAGCTCGCACTCTGAACTTACCGGCACAAGCTAAAGCTTGCACTCTGAACGTACCGGCACAAGCTAAAGCTCGCACTCTGAACGCTAGCCAACGCTGCCGAGCCTTACATTTTTGTCGGATCGGGCGATCTTTACCATTGCGGATGTTTCGGGTGAAAGCCGATGTTTTGTCAGATAATCTTCGGCCTCTTTACGGGCTGCTACGAGAATGTCGAGATCGCGGACGATATTACCGATACGGAAATTTTGAATGCCGGATTGCCGCGTGCCGAGTATCTCGCCCTGGCCGCGAATTTCGAGGTCTTTTTCGGCGATCTTAAAGCCGTCGGAGGTCTGCTCCATGATCCCAAGGCGTTCTTTTGCAACGGCGGTTCGCTTAAATCCGGCGAGCAATACGCAGTAGCTTTGCTCGGCACCACGTCCGACACGTCCGCGAAGCTGATGTAGCTGTGACAGGCCAAACCGTTCGGCATGTTCGATGACCATCAGCGACGCATTTGACACATCCACGCCGACCTCGATCACTGTCGTCGAGACGAGGATGTCGAGATTGCCCGCGACAAATTCAGCCATGATCTCTTCTTTTTCGGCGGCCTTCATCCTGCCGTGAAGCAAGCCGACCGTATATTGCGGAAAGATGCGGGTCCTCAGGTCCTCGTACATTTTCGTCGCGTCTTTAAGATCCATTTTGGCCGATTCCTCGATCAGCGGATATACGACGTAGATCTGACGTCCAAGTTTAACCTCGCGGTCGATGCCTTTGTAAACACCGTGACGCTGGTCTTCGCCAAGAACGACGGTTTTGACCGGCGTTCGGCCCGGAGGCAGTTCGTCGATGATCGAAACATCCAGATCGCCGTAAACCGTCATCGCCAACGAACGGGGTATTGGGGTCGCGGTCATCACCAGAATGTCGGGATTATATCCAAGAGCACGCAACTGTGCACGCTGCAAAACACCGAAGCGGTGTTGCTCGTCGATTACGGCAAGTCCGAGCTTTGAGAAGCGAACGGCGTCCTGAATGATCGCGTGGGTGCCGATGATCAGATCGATCTCGCCATTGGCGAGAGCTTCGTGAATTTTACGTTTTTCGGCCGATTTTGTGCTGCCGACGAGGAGTTCGACGCGGTAGCCGGAGTTGCCAAAGATCTTTTTCGCATTCCGAACGTGCTGCTCGGCAAGTATTTCTGTTGGGGCCATCAGTGCCGCCTGATAGCCGTTTTCCATCGCGGCAAAGATCGCGAGAAATGCGACGATCGTCTTTCCGCTGCCGACGTCACCTTGGATGAGACGGTTCATCGGAGCATCGGATTTGAGGTCGGTGAATATCTCGCCGGTCACCTTTTTCTGAGCAACCGTTAAGTTGAAAGGCAGCAATTGTTTTAGCCGCTCTTTTGTCGCATCGGTGATCTCGATAACGGTGCCTTTCGGCTCCTTTTGCCGTTCGCCACGCAGTAATTGCATCGAAAACGAGAGCCAGAAAAATTCGTCAAAGATCAGCCGTTTATGGGCCGCGCTGCGAAACATCTCGTATTCGGATATCAGAGCATCGTCAGGCGGGAAGTGAATCTCGGTCAAGGCTTCGGCCCGCGAGACGAGGTCTTGGCGTTGTAACAACTCGAATGGCAGATTATCGTGAACTGACGTTTTGTCGAGTTTTTGCAGAACGTCGTAAATTATTTCGCGCAACCGCTTTGTTTGAAACGGGCCGAGTTTGCGATAGATCGGCACACGGCCTGTGTGAATAGTGGCGAGCGACGGGTCGCTTATGTCTTCTTCTAAGTTTTTCGATTCGTTGTCTTTACCTAATGGCGGTCGATCCGATGCCGTCGGCTCCGGTTCTGGACCGTTGTCGGGAAGTATCTCAAGCTCCTCCGGTTTGTTGAGCATCAACGAAAAGGTGTTTCGTCGGTCGTCCCACTCCCATTTTCCATACGCGACAAATCGCGTGCCCTGTCGGAACCTATCGGCGTACCAATTAACGATCTCGCCCGCGTTTTTGCCTGAAACAAACCATTTTATGACAACCGGCCTGTGCAACCTGGCGGCATCGGCCCCGCTTATCTCAAATAGAAAGAGAGGCGGCTGTTTTGGGCCTCGATTTTTCCCGACGCGAAAGCCGCCGGAAACCTTTACATAAATTTCTACCGCGGCATCCATCTCCGGTTGAAGCTGATCGATAGTAAGAAATTTTGAGCGGTCCTCGTATCGTGAAGGGAAGTAATTGAGCAGGTCTTCGACCGCGACCGCCGCCGGATCGGTTTTATTCGCGAAAGCTGCGATCGCGATCGCAAGTTTTCGCGATATCGAGGGTGATAATTTCGCGATCTCGTGATGAGGGAATTCTAAGATCGGGGTTGTGAGCGACAGCTTCATCGTGAGCATTTTACTATAACAAATAGCGAAAACCTGTGTTATTCTTAGCTCGATGAAAAAGCGATATGTCGAAAAACGGGAAGGGGGATACTGGGTCGCGGACACGCGCGTGTCGCTCGACTCGCTGGTCTATGCGTTTAACCGCGGCGAATCACCGGAATCTATTCGTTCTGCCTTCTCTGTTCTCACACTCGAAGAAGTTTACGGGGCCTTGACCTACTATTTGGCCAATCAAGAACTGATCGACAAATATCTGGTTGAATCTGAGATCGAGTTCGATAAACAGGCGAAGATAATGAACGAAGAATTTAGAAAGGCCAAACCTGAGCTCTACGCTAGATTAAAGAATGCAGAGGTAATCGCTCGTTGAAGGTCCGATTCCTGGGCGATGCGAACTTCGACGGCAGAATTATATTCGGCCTGAAGCGGGCCGATCCGGCAATTAATCTCTTAACATCGGATGAAGCCCGACTTCGCGGCGTGGCTGACCCTTTAGTGCTTTTGGCGGCGAGTAACGACGGACGAATTCTCTTAACTCACGACAGGCGAACGATGCGGCATCATTTTGCCGATTTTATACAAAAACATGATTGTCCCGGGGTCATCATCATCGGGCAAAACCTGCCGATCAAAACTGCGATCGAGGAATTGCTTTTGATCTGGTCTAGTTCTGAGGCAAAAGAATGGGTGAATTCGATTGTTGAACTTCCGATTTGAACAGCTGTGAAACTAGTCCGCTAGTCAACTTATCGCCGAATACCTCACTTGATATCGACAAAAACTTGTGGCTGCCATGCCTTACGTTTTAAGGGTAAACGGATTAAAGTCAGTGTTGCGGTCGTAAAAATCTTCGTGCTCGGCCTTTTTTAGAAACGCCACGATCCGATAGGTCAATGGCGTCGCAACTACTTCCCACAATACTTTTATAAAATAGTTACCGATCATCACGCTGATGACCTGTTCGGTTGACCAAGTGCCGAGAAAGGCGATCGGATAAAAGATCAGGCTGTCCACCGCCTCGCCGGCAAATGTCGAGCCGATGGTCCGCGTCCAAAGATACTTACCGTCGGTAAGCAGCTTCATTTTAGCCAGGACGAATGAATTGACGAATTCGCCAAGCCAGAAAGCCAGCAGCGACGCCGTTACGATTCGCCATGTTTGCCCGAAAATAAGATTGACGGCCGCCTGCTGCTCGGGCGACATAGTTTTCGCCGCCGGTAGACTTGTGACCGCGTAGGCCATTACCGACGCAAATATCAACGCTCCGAATCCGGCCCAGATCACCTTTCGCGAGCGAGCGTACCCATAAATTTCGGTCAAAATATCTCCGAAAAGATAGCTGAGAGGAAAAAAGAGCACGCCCGTGCCGTAGATATACTCACCGTAAAAAGGCAGGGTGACGGATGAGACCTTATGAACGCCGATCAGATTTGAGCACAGCAAAACGGCGACAAAGGCCGCCATTATTAAATCGAAATATTTGTATTGACGCTTCTCAGCCATAAGCGAGAATTGTAGCAAATAGTTAATAACTAAAAAGTGAAAAACTAAAAATGAGAGCAACCACTTGAATGATTTGCTCTCACTTCTAGTTTTTAACTTTTTTTAAGCCAGTTCGCTGACGTGTTTGGTCAGACGCGATTTGTATCTCGCGGCGGTGTTTTTATGAAGAATGCCTTTATTGACAGCTTTATCGATCAGCGAAACGGTCGGATTTAAAAGCTCAACGCTCACGCTCTTGTCATGACCCGCGACGGCGGTTCGCAGTTTTTTGATCGATGTTCGCAATTTGCTGCGGTTGTTACGATTGATTTCTTTGCGGGTGGCGTTTTGCCGGACACGCTTTTCTGCTGATTTATGATTAGCCATTAATACTCCAAAACTGTCGATAGTAACAGTAAAAACAAACTATTGAGCATATACAACGCGGTTTGATTTGTCAAGAAGGCGTTCAATGTTCGAGACGCAGTGCGAACGAGTGCATTAAGTCCACAAATAGCGTGACGATCGGCGGGTAAAAAATAAACTCTAATCCAAGGGTCGAGCCAAAGACTCCCGGCATTAGATCGGCCGCAAAATCCATTCTCCACCCGATAATCACCCCGAGTCCCAAACAGAGCAGAAAGCCTGCTGACAAGGCCGCTGCGGCGGTTAGACGGGAATAAGGCCTCCGCTTTCGCTCAATCCCGTCGAGGATAGAATCGTTTAGGTTGTCGTCAATTTCAGTATAACGTTCAAACCCCTCTCTCGCTCGTCCGATGATATGGATCACGCCGACCACAAAGAGGGAAACGATGATGAGGCGGCCGATAACTGCGGATTCGGCAAACATTTTGGGCCTAAAAGCGGTCACCATGACCGCCGAGACGAATAATGCGACAACCGGATATATGGCTTTTTGAAATGCCATCGTTTCGCGCCGCTCTTCGGCGATCATCCGGTCGATAATGTCGTTGTAACGCTTTTCATACGCCATCTGACGCCAACGTTTAGCGTGACGATTTGCCGAGTCGAAAACCGAATCGCCATTACCGTTACCGTTGTTCTGGATCTCGGAAACACGACGGTCGTATTTCGAACGCTGTTTGGAATTGCCCAAAACCTCGTAGGCCTCGGCGATCGCCGCAAATTTTAGAGCCGTTTCTTCGGAGCCGTTATTCTTGTCCGGGTGCAGTTCGCGTGCCAAGCGTCGATATGCCGATTTTATCTCGGCGGCCGGTGCCTGGGGCGACACTTTCAGAATGTCGTAGTAATTCACCATCGAAGCGGATGAAAATGGCGGAAAAAATCCGGGGACCCGAAAAGGAAAACCTGTCCGGACACCCGAATTATAGCATGTTTTTTAATTTTATTAGAAAATTCCTCAGTCGAGATCATCGATCTGAAGACTGATCGGATAGGCGCCGGCGAGCTTTACGGCATCAACCACGTGTGCGACGCTGCCGTAACCGATACCTTTTGGTGCCTTGATAAAAACGGTCCGTTCGATACGGTCGGCTGTCGGACGACTTGCGTCATCGGCGAACGCCTCGGAGACGTCACCATTGGCGATTCGCTTGTCAAATACCTCTTTCAGGCGGTCGATCAGCTTTGACGGATCGTTTGTCGTCCCCATGTTCGATTCCAAATTGAGCCGGATCGAACGGTCATCACCGATCGTGGCTATCAAGGTTTTGGGATTCGGTGGAATATTTTCAATAGTTTTGGACTCAGCTGGGATCCGGGCTTTAAAACCGCTCGGCTTAAGCGGTGCGACGACCATGAAAATGATCAAGAGCACGAGAAGTACGTCGATAAGCGGCGTGACGTTAATTTGTGGTTGGTTCATCGGAATTCTCCTTTTATTGAATTTGAAGAATTAGACACCGTTGAGACCAATTTTGTTCCATTCTTGGGAGTTGCGTGTTTTGTGTCAACGTTGATACGGCGCCGCTTAACGCGGGAACTCGAGGTCGGCACCGATTGCGCGAAGTAATGCTTTCGCTTTTGTTAGAGTTTCATCGTATTCCATTTCCGGGTCGCTATCGATAACGATGCCGCCGCCGACGTTGAATGTCGCCGTATTTCCTCGGACGACCATCGTCCTGATCGCCACGCTGAGGTCAAGGATCGACCTTTCAAAACTAAACTTCGAACCCGGAATGTAGTACCCGATCGCCCCCATCGACAGGCCGCGCGTCGCAGTTTCTATCCGGTCAATAATTTTCATCGTGCTTATCTTCGGTGCACCGGTGATCGAGCCGCACGGGAATACGGCTTTTAGGACATCTGTGAACCGTATATTTTTTTTCAGATCGCCCGTGATCGTCGAAACGAGGTTAAAGAATGTTGGGTGTTCTTCGAGGTCACAGAGCTTTTCCACGCTTATGCTGCCGTATTCGCAAACGCGGCCGAGGTCATTGCGGAGCAGATCAACGATCATCGTATTTTCAGCGCGGTCTTTCGAGCTGGCAAGTAATTCTTTCCTGAGAATGGTATCTTCGTCGGCGGTCTTTCCGCGAGGGCGAGTGCCCTTTATCGGCGAAGTGGAGATTCTTTGAGCTCCCGCATATTCCCGACCGGACGCGTCCCTGCTAATTTTGATAAATCTCTCCGGTGAAGCGGAAATAACCGTCGAATCGGGCCGGTTAATAAACGCTGCAAACGGTGCGGGATGATCACGCCTAAGCCGGTAGAAGATGTCCTGCGGCGACAGGTCGTCCGGTAAGATCGCCGTCAGTTGCTGAGTAAGATTTGTTTGATAGGTGACGCCGCTGCGGATATGTTCCTTGATGGTTTCGATGGCTGCGAGATATTCGGGCCGTGTGAAATTTGAGGATATCGTTGGCCTGGATAATATTCCGGTCTTGTGGACGCCTGAATTTGTCGACAATTTCGCACGAATCTCGTCAAACTTTTCTGAATCGCCGGTGATGTAAGTTCGTCCGTCGTTGTAGTCGTGAACGATTAGTGCGTCAAAGGTGGAAATAAAAACATCCGGTTCGCGTGCGATCAAATTTTTCTTTAGCCGCGGCATGATGCCGAGCATTTTCATGCCAAAGTCATAGGATAGGGTAAAGATGCACGCGAGATCGCCGGAGAGGGCTTCGTCGACGATCTTTAGAGTTTCCTCAGGATCGTCATAGGAGATTTCCAGTGTTTCAACCGCTACGAGTCCGGCAATGAGCAAGTGAGACCCAAGATTACTAACGCCGCAACTGTCCAAAATACATACTCTTTCCGTAAGCGAAAGCCGGAGCAACGCCCCGATCAATTTGTCTGCCGATATTGCTATTTCATTCACCGGCCAAGATTTTATCACGGAAGAAAGTTTCACTTAGCCGCCATTTTCGCGTAATATGAACACGAAAATATGAATGTCCAACTCACCGACAGACAGACGCTCGTTCGCGGCCTCGGCCTGATCGCGGCTGTTTCGATCATTATAGGGAACGTTATCGGTACCGGCGTTTTTCTAAAGGCACGGGTGATGACTTGTAACGTCGGTAGCCCGACATGGGTTTTGCTGGCGTGGATAGCGGCCGGACTGCTATCGCTGGCGGGTGCTCTGACGTACGCCGAACTAACGGCAATGAAACCGGTAGCCGGCGGCGAATATGTATTTCTACGTGATACTTACGGAAAGTTATCGAGCTTTTTGTACGGCTGGATGCAGATATTTATCGCCCGGCCCGGCTCGCAGGCAGCCGCGGGAATGGCTTTTGCGATCGGCCTGAATGATTTTCTCGATAAGAAACTCGAGCAAACACTGCTCAGTTTTCATATTGGAAGCACCCCGTTTGAGATCACGACGCTGCAGCTCGTGGCCTTGATGGTTATCGTCATCTTTACAACCTTAAATTGTGCTTCAGTGAGTATTGGCGGTCAGATCGCGACGGTTTTGACTGGCGTAAAGATCGCTCTAATTGTCTTTGTAGGTTTCGGGGCTTTTGTTTGGGTGAGCGGTAATTTTGCTCACTTTTCGCTGATGAACACGGGAGGAACCTGTGAGGGCGTTGCGGACGCGGTCCATTTTGGTTCGCCGGGCTATACGTTTTTGGGCGGATTTGGAGCCGCGATGCTCGGTGCTTTGTGGGGCTATGACGGATGGAACAATCTGACGTTTGTTGCAGGCGAGGTCAAGAACCCAAATCGCAATATCCCGCTTGCGATCATCGGCAGCACGGTGCTGATAATTTTACTCTACGTTTTTGTTCATGTCGGATATTTTTACGTGCTTGACCCGACGACCATTGCGTCGGTATCAAAAAGCTCGTCGGTGGCGAAAACCGTCGTTAGTATGTTCTTTGGCGGCGATGTCGCAAGTCTCGCGGTCGGAGCGGCGGTCGCGTTTTTCACGGTCGGATTGATGCTTTCGTCGCTCGGAACGCTACACACATCGTTGCTCGCCGGGGCGAGAGTACCATACGCGATGGCGAAAGACGGATTGATGTTTCGTCCCTTTGGCAAACTGTCGGTTAATCACGTCCCGGTCAGCTCAGTACTTTTGATGGGTTTTCTCGCCTCGATCCTCGCATTGTCGGGATCATTCGATACCTTGACGGATTACGTAGTCTTTGGCTCGTGGATCTTTTACGCACTCGTGACCTCCTCGATATTTATTTACAGGCGAAGGTTTCCTGATCTCGACCGCCCGTATCGAGCCTTCGGTTATCCGGTCATTCCGATAATCTTTCTACTCGTTGCCGGATGGCTGTTGATAAATACGTTGGTGACCGCTCCGAGAGAATCATTTACGGGCTTGATCCTGATTATTTTGGGATTGCCCGTCTATTATTTCTTAACTTATAATGGCAAAGATACGAAAGTCCTCGAGGATTCTTAAATAATGTCAGTGAGAGATCGACGCAGCGGCCATGAACGCCGTGCCACAAATCGCTATCAGGTCGAGGTCGATATTGAATGGGAAGGCTCGGTCAAAAGATCGCCGGGTACGATCAGCGACGTGAGCCTCGACGGGTGCTTTGTGCTGAGCTCGGGCGATGTAAATGACGGCGACCACGTCAAGATATTTGTGCCGCTGGCGGATGGTATGAAGGTGCAGTTTGACGCAAAGGTTGCAAACCACGTCTTTGAGATCGGTTTTGGGGTCAAGTTTGAGCCGCTCTCCGCCGCCCAGCGAGAGATACTGGTTAGTATCGTTCACGCGGCAGAGGGAAACTAGGAATCTTCACTAAGTCGCCGGAGAGCCTCGGATGCGACTTCGACGTCGTCGAAATGAAATTTATCCGCACCGATGATCTGGTATTTTTCGTGACCTTTTCCCGCGATAATTACGACATCGTCCGCTTCCGCCGACGCAATGGCCCGAAATATAGCGTCCCGCCGGTCGGGAACAACCTCATAGGCCGCTTTCTTTTCGCTTACGCCAATCTCGATTTCCGAAATTATTTTAAGCGGATCCTCGTTCCGAGGGTTGTCCGATGTGATCACAACCAGATCACTATATTCTCCGGCGATCTCACCCATCGGACGGCGTTTGCCGCGGTCGCGGTCGCCGCCGCAGCCGAAAACCGTTATTATTCGTCCCCCGGTCAGATCGCGGGCGGTTTTGAGAGTATTGAGAAGGGCATCGTCAGTGTGAGCGTAATCAACAACAACGGCAAAATCACCACCGTGTTGCACCCGTTCGAAACGCCCGGGAGCTCCGACGCAGGTCGAAAGGCCTGTGACGATCGAGTCAAGATCGTAGCCAAGTTCGAGAGCCGCCGCAGCCGCCGCAAGCATATTGTAAACGTGCGGACGGCCAACAAGCGGCGAAGTGATCTGCCGATCGCCGTCTCGGGTTTTTAACAAAAATGACGTACCGCGTATTAACGATACTTCGACATTTAATGCCGTGAGATCGGCAGGGGCAGAACCGGGAACCGCAGCCCCTGCGTTCTTTTGCGAGAATGTTACAACCCTGTTACCGGCACCACGCAGTTCGTCGGCCAACTTGAGACCCCATTCGTCGTCAATATTTATCACGGAACTTCCAGGCTTTTCTCCCAAACGCCCGTCAAATAGCTTCTTTTTCGCGTCAAAATAATTCTCCATCGTCAGATGGTAATCGAGATGGTCACGCGTCAGATTGGTAAAGATCACCGTCTTAAAGCGAAGCCAATCACAGCGGTGCAGATCGATCGCCTGCGACGAGGCTTCCATTACCGCCATTTTACAACCCGCGTCGACCGCTTCACGTAGGAAGCGGTTTGTGTCCGAGGCCTCGGGTGTTGTGCGGACGGCAGGCTCGCTTTTGTCGCCGATCCGATATTCCACCGTCGTAAGCATCGCAGGGTTTTGTCCGGCCGCCTCGGCGAGAGCATAGACGAGATAGGTCGTGGTGGTTTTGCCGTTGGTACCGGTGATCCCGACGAGATCGAGTTGGTGCGAAGGATAGTGATTAACAATGGCGGCGGCTTTTGCAAGTGCCTCGCGGGCGTCCTGAACCTTTAACCAGGCACCATGAAACTTTGCCGGCGGGTCCATTTCCGAGATGATGCCGGCAGCCCCGCGGCGTATCACATCATCGACAAAGCGGTGGCCATCAGCGGTGACGCCCTTAATAGCGACGAACAAGGTACTCTTGCGTGCCTGACGCGAATCATGAGTGACATCGCCGGCGGTTCCGGTGCAGTCGCCAAAATGCTCCGCGCCCAGTGCATTTGCTATCTCCGCAATTGTGATATTTGTTGAAACCAAAGTAGATGTAACCCGCCCGAATGGGAATTATACGATACCGCAGATATTTGCACGAACAAAGGCGAGAAAGAATCGTATTTAATAGATGTAACTGGAGGTTTGTAAAATGAATATCATTAAATTGATCCTTGCGATGTTAGGTCTGGTTTTTGGGGTAATGATCGTATTGTGGGTGCTGGGTTTTGTCTGGTCGATCATTTGGTACCTGCTTTTTTTTGGTGTAATCGGAGCGATCGGCTACGGCGGGTATAAGCTTTTTAAAAAGGCTGAGGCTAAAGCGCTCGGTTACGAATCTCCAACCAGTATCGGCACTAATGACATTAATATGTCCTGGGACGAATATGACAAGAAATATCTGCGTAAATAGTCGGCTAGACATTCGGGTCGAGATTCGCTAGATTCTTTAATTCAGAGTGAGCGATTTATCGCGTTTCGTCTCTTAAAATCAAAGTAAACAAGCTAAAGCTTGGACTCTGAATAGTTGCCGAGGTGGCGAAATTGGTATACGCACTAGTCTTAGGAACTAGCGTCGAAAGACATGCGAGTTCGAGTCTCGCCCTCGGCACCAAAAAAAATGGAAAGAAAATTGAGAATTGAAAATGCAACCCACAATCTGAATTTCAATTCTTAATTCTCCACTTTCGATTTTCCATTGCGTCCGTTATGCTTTTTTGTAAATGAAAAGCGAATTAAACGAAGTTTCACCTACTCAAAAAGAGTTAAAGATCGAGATCGACGCGGCGACGGTTAAAGCCGTGTACGGCCGCGTCAGTCAAAAATACACCAAAGGAGCAAATGTACCCGGCTTTCGAAAAGGTTATGCACCGCTCGACATTGTGCGGATGCGTTTTAAGGAAGAGATCAAGGGCGATGTGCTTCAGGAAGTAATTCCGCAAGCCGTCAGTGCTGCGATCGATGAGCATAAGCTGCATCCGCTCGCCGAACCGCAATTGCACCTGAATGATCAGGACAAGATCGTAGTTAATGGCTCTCAGTCGTTATCGCTCCATGTCCATGTTGAGGTGATGCCCGAGATACCCGCGCCAAAGTATAATGGAATTGCGGTCACACGGCGTGTCAAACCGGTCGAAAATGGCGAGATCGAAGACCTGATCGCCGAACGCCTGCAAAAAGAAGCTGCATTGATCCCGGTCGAGGGACGCAAATCAAAAATCGGCGATACCGTCATCGCTGATCTGGAAGGCAGGTTTGACGATGATCCTGACGGCGATCCAATTAAGGCCGACGACCTCGAGCTTGTTCTGGGTGACGACGTGATAGAGAAATCGTTTACCGAAAATCTGGTTGGTGTAAAAGAGGACGACGAAAAGGTGTTTACCGTCGAGTATCCTGCCGAATTTTCTTCGGAGGCACTTGCCGGTAAGACCGTGCATTACAAAGCAAAGATAAAGTCCGTCGGTAAGACCGAGGTGCCAAAGCTCGATGATGCGTGGGCGAAGAGTCTCGACGAGGGCTACAAATCGCTTGCCGACCTTCGGAAACGGCTTCGTGCCGACCTTGAAAAGGTTTCGGAGGTCGACGCAGATGCCCGGGTTAGAAACAATGCGATTGCCAAATTGATAGAGGACAATGCCTTTGAGGTCCCGGGCGTCTTGATCGAGAATCAGGCCCGCAATTTGCTGAATAATTTTGCTCAGGATATGCAGCAGCGGGGCGTCGATCTTAATCAGGTCGAGGCTCAATTTATCGAGATGGCATACGGTAATATGCGTCAGCAGGCCGAACGCGACGTCCGCGGGGCGATGCTGCTGGATAAGGTTGCCGAGATCGAAAAGATCGAGGTGCCGCAATCAGAAATTGACGAGGAGATCGGTAAAATGGCCGAATATTATCGCGTTACGTCTGAAGAGATAGGCCAATCGCTCGAAAAACAGGGCGGCGGTGTCGAAAATATTCGTAATAATTTGAAGACTCGAAAGACTATAGAAGCCGTTATCGCCTCCGCCAAAATTACAGATGGCGATTGGATCGACGAATCGCTTGTCGTACCGGAAAAGAAAGAAAAGCCGAAAAAAACGGAGAAGAAGAAAGAGCCTGCAAAGAAGGCGGCTAAGAGCTAGTTGTCAGTCGCCGGTTGTCAGTTGCCGGCACCGATGATTACTTTATTTTCAACCGACTACGGACACTACTGAATAGTGACAACTGAATTTGTTGCTTGATTTTTGTTGAAAAAGTTGTAAAATCATTTTCGATATTGGCAATCGCTATATTTTCAACAACTTATCATCTTTTTATTCAAGTATTTTCTAAGGTAATTATTGTTTCATAAGAGAGGAAATTTATGTTAGTACCAATGGTTGTAGAGCAAACCTCGCGTGGTGAGCGTGCCTTTGACATTTACTCGCGTCTGCTCAAAGACAGCATTATCTTTATCGGCACACCGATCGACGATCAGGTGGCAAATCTTATCGTTGCTCAACTTTTGTTTCTCGAAGCTGAGGACCCCGAACGCGACATCAATCTTTATATCAACAGCCCGGGCGGTTCGATCACAGCCGGAATGGCGATCTATGACACGATGCAGTTCATCAAAAACGACGTGACGACGATCTGCGTAGGGCAATGTGCGTCGATGGGCGCATTACTTTTATGTGCCGGAGCCGCGAACAAACGTTTTTCGCTGCCAAATGCTCGAGTCCTTATCCATCAGCCCTCGGGCGGTGCGTCGGGTCAGGCGACGGACGTCCGTCTTATGGCCGAAGAGATCATTCGTATGCGCTCATTGACGTCGAAGATAATTGCCCATCACACCGGCCAGTCGTTTGAGCAGGTCGAACTAGACGTCGAACGCGACCGTATCCTGACGCCGATACAGGCAAAGGAATACGGACTTATTGACGAGGTAATCGAACACAGGGAGAAATAACTTTCGATTTGCGATTTTCGATTTGCAATCTGTTCGCACGCCAAATCGAAAATCTAAAATCTAAAATCGCAAATTTCATATGCCCCAATTCAGCCGTCCGGAAGAGCTTTTAACTTGTTCGTTTTGCGGTAAATCGCAGAATGACGTCAAAAAACTGATCGCCGGCCCCGGTGTGTATGTCTGCAATGAGTGCATCGACATCTGCAACGAGATCATCAATGATGACGAGCAGGCGGCGACGACCGCCGTGCGGACAAATCTGCCCAAGCCGCAGGAGATCAGGGCCTATTTGGACGATTATGTGATCGGCCAGGATGAATCGAAAAAACGTCTTTCGGTCGCGGTTTACCAGCATTACAAACGTCTTGAGTTTTCAAAACGACGGGGCGAAATTGAGTTGCAGAAATCGAATATTCTGCTCATCGGCCCGACAGGGACGGGCAAAACGCTGCTTGCTCAAACCCTTGCACGGCAATTGAGCGTACCATTCTGCATTGTCGATGCGACCAGCTTGACTGAAGCCGGATACGTCGGTGAGGATGTCGAGAACATCCTTTTCCGGCTACTCCAATCGGCCGGCGGCGATATTGAAAAGGCCCAGACCGGTATCATCTACATCGACGAGATCGACAAGATCTGCCGCAAGGACGATAACCCCTCGATCACGCGTGACGTCTCCGGCGAGGGCGTCCAACAGGCGCTGCTCAAGATACTTGAGGGCACGGTTGCAAATATTCCCGCCGGCGGCGGACGCAAGCACCCGCAGCAGGACTTTCAGCAGCTCGACACGACAAATATTCTCTTTATCTGCGGCGGCGCATTTAACGGACTGGAAAAAGTGGTCGAAAAGCGTTTTCGTAACAAATCTCTCGGCTTTCAGGCCGACGTCAAAACTAACAGGCAGCGGCACATCGATTCGATCAACAAGCTCGAGCCCGAGGATCTGATCCATTACGGCCTGATCCCGGAATTCGTCGGCCGCCTGCCGGTCATAGGCGTACTCCGCGAGCTGGATGAGGCCGCCCTGGTCACGATCCTGACCGAGCCCAAAAATGCGCTCATAAAGCAGTATCAGAAAAAGTTTGAGTTTGATAATATCGGGCTGAAATTCACCGACGGTGCTCTACGGGCGATCGCCCACGAGGCCCACAAACGCAAGGTCGGAGCCCGCGGCCTGATGATGATCCTCGAAGAGATCCTGCTCGAATCGATGTATCACCTGCCCTCCGAAAAAAAGGTCAAAGAGATTGTCGTCACCAAAGAAATGATCGAACGAAAGGCTCCGGTCTTCGAAATTGTGCCTCGTTCGGAAGAAGCAGCGTAAGGATTTAACCGCGAAATACACGAAAAGACGCGAATGGGAAAGTTTTCCTGTTCGCGTTTTTTATCTGCATTGGAGTTTCACGGCTGGGGCTTTATACTGTTGTTTCAGATTTAAAAAGGAATAACTTTATGACAACTGAAACCTTTGCCGCTCGGCGGGTCATTGCTGCGGGTGGCGTGTGCTTTGTGGTCGGGGCGTTGGCGTTTGTCGTGGTGTTTAGCTATTTGGCGGCGAATTTTGACTATCCCAAGGTACTCGACGGCAAGGCCGCCGATGTTTTGCCGCGTCTGCGGGCCGGCGGAGCGGCGATGCGTGCGGTGTGGGCGGTGTATGCCGTGCTGCCGCTGCTACTGATACCCGGAGCCGTCGGTGCATATTTTGCATGTCCGAAAAGCCGCGGGCGAATGACGCTGGCCGTGATATTTGCCTCGATCGGGACGTTGGCGATGTGCCTCGGGCTGATGCGTTGGCCGAGTATCCATTGGACACTCGCCGACAGTTACGCACAGGCAGGCATTGACGCACAAACAAGTATCGCGGCGGTCTTTAACGGGCTGAACCTTTATCTCGGCAATTACATCGGCGAATTTCTCGGCGAGATATGCCTCGCGATATTGTTTCTGCTCACCGGTCTGTCGATGCTGCGGGAAACGCGCTTTCCTAAATGGCTGGGTGCGGGTGGTGCGGTGTTCGCCGTGCTGTTCGCAGTCGGGGCGTTTCGCAACGTAACTTCGGCCGTACAGCCGCTCGCAGACGTTAATAATTTCCTGCTGCCGCTGTGGATGATCGTGCTTGGCGTGATGATGGTACTGCGTTCGGGCAGAGAAGCATAAGAATTGCCCACTAAACACACGAAAGACGCGAAAAAACGAATGTCAGTCCGCGTATTTTCGCTCTTTTCGCGGTTAAATATTTCTTTTCATCGGTTTGTAAAACCACGCGGGGATTCGCTCTTTATAAAGGCATAAATTGACCGTTGTAAAAGTTGGGCGTTCCGGTGTTTTGTTATTGCTTTTCGATGCCGGGTTTGCCTAAAATTAGAAACACCGTTTCCAGACAAGGATTTTTGAACTCGCAGTTAGAGTTCGTCGTTTCATTTATATGCAGGAATTTACAGATCAAATGCCGTCGGACATTGAGCGTTTTCCGATGGTTCCCATCCGCGATGTAGTTATTTTCCCCTATACAAAGGTGGCGTTCAAGATCGGGCGGCCTTCCTCGGTGGCGGCGCTTGAGCAGGCAATGATCGGCGAGAGGCAGATATTTCTGGCGACGCAGCACGACGCGACAATCGACGAACCGACGGCCGATCAGATCTACGCGGTCGGCACCTTGGGGCGCATTTTGCAGGCACAGCGGCAGGACAATGGCCAGATAAAGGTGGTAGTCGAAGGTCAGATGCGCGGTCGAATGGTGCGTGTCGAGCAGGACGCCGACGGTATGTTTCACGCACACGTGCGTCGGGTTGGCTCGACGGACGAGTCTGGTTACCGGACTGACGGTTTGCTTCAAAAAATTCACTCGCTGGTCGAGCAGTTTCTGAGGGTTGCACCGGATGCCTATGCCGATGCGTTGCATGCGAGCCTCCGGGGCGTGTCGGCAGCACAAATCGCCGATTCGATGTCATCGCATCTGCGGATCGGGGTTGAAGAAAAGCAGGAACTGCTCGAAACGGTGTCAGTTTCGCAGCGTCTGCAAAAGCTCATCGACCTGCTCGAAGCCGAGATCGAGAAACGTCAGATGGACCGCAACATACATTCGCGGACAAAAAAGCAGATGGACAAGCACCAGCGCGAATATTACCTAAACGAACAGATCAAGGCTATTCACAAAGAGCTTGGACGCAAGGACGAAAAGGCCGAGTTTGAAGGGCTGAAAGCGAAGATCGTCGAGGCCGGTATGACCGACGAAGCGACGGACAAGGCCATGCAGGAATTTGAGCGGCTCGAGGCGATGCCTCCGATGTCCGCCGAGGGCACGGTCGCCCGCACCTATATCGACTGGCTGGTTAATGTGCCATGGCACATCAGATCGGACGAGATCGAGGATCTGGGCGAAGCCGAAAAAACTCTGAACGAAGATCATTACGGCCTCGAAAAGATCAAGGAACGTATTCTCGAATTTCTCGCGGTCCGGCAACTCGTCAAAAATCCAAAGGGAACGATCCTTTGCTTTGTCGGTGCCCCCGGCGTCGGTAAGACATCCTTGGGCAAATCGATCGCAAACGCGACGGGCCGTAAATTTATGCGGCTCGCCCTTGGTGGTGTGCATGACGAGGCGGAGATTCGCGGCCACCGGCGGACATACATTGGTTCGATGCCGGGCCAGATCATTCAATTAATGAAACGCGCCGGGACGACAAATCCGGTAATACTCCTTGATGAGGTTGATAAACTTGGCCGCGATTATCGCGGCGACCCGAGCGCGGCACTGCTGGAGGTACTCGATCCGGAGCAGAATAATACCTTTCGCGATCATTATCTCGATGTCGATTACGACCTCTCGCACGTTTTCTTTCTCGCGACGGCAAATGTGCTGCACACCATCCCGCCGGCGCTGCAGGACAGGCTTGAGATCCTCTATCTATCAGGTTACACCGAGCGCGAAAAGGTCGAGATAGCCAAACGCCATCTGCTGCCAAAGCAATGCGAAAATAACGGGATCGACCCGTCGCAGATCAATTTTACCGATGACGGGATATTAGAGATTATCCGCCACTATACACGCGAAGCGGGCGTCCGCAATTTGGAGCGCGAGATCGGCTCATGCCTGAGAAAGATCGCGAGGAAATACGTCTCGTCCAATGTTAAGGCCGATTTCCGTGTTTCGGTTGACGCGGAAAAGGTTCAGGAACTGCTGGGCATAATCCGTTACCGTAAGCAGGATATTGCCCGTAAGAGCGAGATCGGCTTGGTTAATGGCTTGGCGTGGACAGAGGTCGGCGGCGATGTTTTGCAGGTCGAATGTACGCTCGTAAAAGGCAAGGGCGAGGTTACGCTGACGGGCAAGCTTGGAGAGGTCATGCAGGAGTCTGCAAAGGCTGCACTCACTTGTGTCCGTACTCGAGCTGAGGAGCTGGGTATCGATCCGGAGGATTTTAAGGAAAAAGATCTCCACATACACGTGCCCGAAGGTGCGATCCCGAAAGACGGGCCGAGCGCGGGCATTACGCTTGCGACGGCCATGGTGTCGGCATTAACGCGAAAACCAGCCCGTCACGATGTTGCGATGACGGGGGAGATCACGCTTCGCGGCAAGGTGCTGCCGATCGGCGGCGTTAAGGAAAAACTTCTCGCGGCCCACCGGTTTGGCCTAAAGACGATAATTCTTTCAAAGGAAAACGAAAAAGATCTGGCCGATATTCCGGATGAGGTGCGTGACGAACTGACCATTCATACGGTAGATATGATCGACGAGGTGTTGAATTTTGCACTCGATCACAGCGTCAAGGAAGAAAAACTTGAAACGCCGCAGATTTGGAGCCCTGACGTTGCTGCACCCGAGATCTCGGCGACGATTGAGTAGGTGACTCATGAAGATCACGTCCGCCGAGTTTGTAAAAAGCGCCTTCGAGATGGCTCATTGGACGACCGACGGCAGGCCGGAGATCGCGTTTCTTGGGCGGTCGAATGTCGGCAAATCGTCGCTGATCAATTCGCTGCTCCTTAGAAAAGGCCTGGCACGGACATCTAATACGCCCGGCCGCACACAGAGCATTAATTTCTTTTTGATTAACGAGACATTCTATTTCACCGATCTTCCCGGTTACGGCTATGCAAAAGTCTCTAAGACGATGCGTTCTGATTGGGGCAGGATGGCGGAGGAATATCTCGCCGGCCGTAACGAACTTGCATTGTGTGTGCAATTGATCGATTCGCGCCACCCGCCGAGTGCTCTTGATCTACAACTAAACGAATGGCTTACGCATTACAAAAAGCCTCACATCATTGCCGCGACAAAGACGGATAAGCTCACAAAAAATGAACTGCAAAAAGCGCTTGAGATAACGCGTAGGGAGCTTGGGGATGTAAAGATCGTGCCGTATTCTGCCCGTACGGCCCGCGGACGCGACGAACTGTGGGGCGATATCAACGCTGCCGTCGATAATTTGTGATTTTTTATTTGATTTCCCGTTTGAAATCGTGTAATAATTACTTTTCCCGATAATTCAGAGTTTCTGGAAATTGCCGAAAAGCTGGTTTCGCTTGTAGTACTACATACAATCCGTACGATTTTCTCCGCTTATACTTTCTGATCTGGATCATAAACGCATCGTGCGCACCGGAAATAAAATTAAATCATTAGTTGCGTTAAACATTTACGCACCAACCATTTGAATAAAATTCATAGTCATGGCAACCAAAACCACCCCCAACCGTAGGCCGAAGGCCGCAAAATCCGTGGCGGACACCGCCGTTTCTCCAGCAGAAGAGGTCGAGCCCTCACCCGCCGAATCGTCGGAAAAGGCTACAGCTTCCTCAAACGGAAAAGCTGACGACGGCATAATGAACCTTGCCGGCCTGAAAGATAAATCGATCAGCGAGTTGACGCACATCGCGAAGGAAATGGGCATCGAAGGTGCGACCGGGCTGCGAAAGCAGGAGCTGATCTTTAAGGTACTGGCCGCTCAAACCGAGAAGAGTGGGCTCATCTTTTCCGAGGGTGTATTAGAAACCTTGCCCGACGGATTCGGCTTTCTGCGTGCCCCCGAATATAACTATCTGCCCGGCCCCGACGATATCTATGTGAGCCCGTCGCAGATCCGCAAATTTGATCTTCGCACCGGTGACACGATCTCGGGACAGATCCGTCCGCCAAAGGAGGGCGAGCGTTACTTTGCTCTCATAAAGGTCGAGGCGATCAACTTCGAGGCTCCTGAGCAATCGCGCGAGAAAATTTTCTTTGATAATTTGACGCCTCTTTACCCCGATGAGCAGTTGACGCTCGAGATCGAGGGCGATCCGACCAAAATATCGGCCCGTGTAATGGACCTTGTGACGCCGATCGGCAAGGGCCAGCGTGCATTGATCGTGGCGCCACCGCGAACCGGTAAGACGATGCTGTTGCAAACCATCGCAAATTCGATCACCGAAAATCATCCTGAGGTGACATTGATCGTTCTCCTGATCGACGAACGTCCGGAGGAAGTCACGGACATGCAGCGGTCGGTAAAAGGCGAAGTAATTTCATCCACATTCGACGAGCCGCCGACACGCCACGTGCAGGTTGCGGACATGGTCATCGAAAAGGCAAAGCGTCTTGTCGAACACAAACGCGATGTGGTTATTCTGCTGGATTCGATCACTCGTCTTGCGCGAGCGCATAACGCCGTTGTGCCGCCATCTGGCAAGATCCTCTCAGGTGGTATCGATTCTAATGCTCTACAGCGGCCAAAAAGATTCTTCGGTGCGGCCCGCAACATTGAGGAAGGCGGTTCACTTACTATCATTGCGACCGCGCTGATCGATACTGGTTCGCGTATGGACGATGTCATCTTTGAGGAGTTTAAGGGAACCGGTAACTCCGAAATACAGCTTGACCGTAAGCTTTCGGACAAGCGCCTTTTCCCGGCGATCGATCTTCAGCGTTCCGGCACCCGCAAAGAGGAATTGCTTATCGATAAGGAAAATCTCGCCCGCATCTGGGTAATGCGTCGTGTCCTGAATCCGCTGTCGCCGGTCGAACAAATGGAAGTAGTCATCGAGCGGCTTTCGAAAACAAAGACAAATGCCGAGTTTTTAGCCTCGATGCAAACTTAGTCATCGGAAAATGGAAAATGGATAATGGAGAATAGCAAGCATTTAGGCATCGCTTCTATTCTTCATTATCCATTTTCCGTTGTTCATTCTCCATTCTTTTATGAGAGTAGCCGTAATTTCTGCTGAGGCAGTTCCATACTCAAAAACGGGCGGGCTGGGCGATGTCGCCGGTGCTTTGCCAAAGGCTCTCAACCAGATCGGCGTGGATTCGCTATTGATCACGCCATGTTATTTGCAGACGAAGGGTGAATATTTGTGGAGCATGGCGATCGATGACCTGTGGGTGACGTGGCGCGGACAGCCGTACCATGCAAAGGCATTTTACAGCGAAGCTAACGGGTCCCCGACTTTTCTTATAGATTATCCGCCGCTATTTCACCGTGATTCTATCTATGGATATACTGAGGATTACGAGAGGTTTGCATTCTTTAATCACGCGGCTTTTGCCTTGCTCGAACGGATCGGTGCTGCACCGGAAATCGTACATCTTAACGACTGGCATTGCGGCTTTGCCGCGGTTGAGTTGGCTTCGCGAAGGCGTTACGAGCCTTTCTGGCAAAACACGCGAACGGTTTTTTCGATCCACAACATGGCCTATCAGGGCGGTTTTTCGATGGGCGAGCTACCGGCATTAGGTTTTACATCCGACTTTGCTCGAAATAGTTTTAATTTCAACGGTTATGCCTCGGCAATGAAGGCAGGACTTGAGGTTTCTGACACACTTTCAACGGTCTCAAAACGTTACGCGCATGAGATACAAACGGGCGAAAATGGCTATGGTTTAGATTGGCTAACGCGACAGCGTTCGCATCGCTTGATCGGCATCACGAACGGCGTCGATTACGATGAATGGAACCCAGCGACCGATCGCGAATTGCCCGCACATTTCTCGATCAACGATCTTGCCGGCAAGGCCGCGTGTAAACGAGCATTGCTCGAGCAATTTCAGCTTCCCTTGGAGCTTGACCGTCCAATTTTTGCGAGCATCACGCGTCTTACCTCGCAAAAGGGCGTCGAGCTTATTCGTCAGGGAGCTGGCGATATTCTCGCGTCGGGAGCCTTTTTTATCGCTCTCGGGTCAGGCGAGAAAGATTCGGAGAATTTTTTGCAGGCGCTTCGTGATTATGCACCGTCACGGGTCGGGGTTTATATCGGTTATAATGAAAAGCTCGCCCATCTGATCGAGGCCGGAGCCGATATGTTCCTGATGCCGTCAAAGTTTGAGCCGTGCGGCTTAAACCAAATGTATTCATTGAGATACGGGACCGTTCCGATAGTCCGCGCGGTCGGCGGGCTCGATGATACGGTGCAGAATTGGGACGCCGTTAGCCAGACCGGGAATGGTTTTAAGTTTGGACCCTTTCGAGCGGATAAGCTGCTCGAAAAGATCTACGAGGCCCGTTTTGCATACGCCGACAAGGAATCATGGACAAATTTGCAACGGAACGGCATGGCGGTCGATAATTCTTGGGAAAACGCCGCTCGCAATTATGTCGAACTTTATAACTGGACCAGAGGTTAGAATTGACAGGGGCTTTTAGAATTTTTTAAGATTTCTTACCCCCTTTATTCTTTTTATCCCTGGTAAATAGTTTTCGAAAATAGATATGATCATCGTTATTATCGGTGCCCAGTGGGGCGATGAAGGGAAGGGGAAGGTTGTAGATCTATTGGCGGACAGGTTTGATATCGTCTCGCGGTATCAAGGCGGACACAACGCCGGGCATAGCGTCTATGTTGGTGATAAAGCCTTTGTTCTGAGGCTTTTGCCGTCCGGTATTATTCACCCGAACAAGATCTGTGTGCTTGGCAATGGGATGGTGATCGACCCGAAGGCATTTTTCGAAGAGATCGATCAGATCGCCGAAAAGGGAATAGCTGTCTCGCCTGAGCGATTAAAGGTCTCTAGTCGTGCCCATCTGATAATGCCATATCATAAAGCACTTGATCACACTTCGGAAGAGCGTCTGGGCAATGAGAAGATCGGTACGACGCTTCGTGGTATCGGCCCCGCTTATGAGGACAAGGCTGGACGGCGGGGTATTCGTGTTGCGGACGCGATGGATCCGGCACTGCTCAAACTGCGAATCGAACGCAATCTCGAGGAGGCCAACCGCATTATCGTACTTTTCGGCCAGCAGCCGCTACGTGCGGATGAAATCTTGGCTGAGATTGCACCGTTGGTCGAGCGTCTGCGGCCGTTTGTCTGCGAAACGTCGCATTTCCTTGCCGAGGCCCGCAAAATAAACAAAAAGATTCTGCTCGAGGGTGCTCAGGCAACGCTATTGGATGTCGATCACGGCACATATCCGTATGTGACCTCGTCAAATCCGACGGCCGGCGGTGCATCGGTTGGGGCGGGAATTCCGCCGCATCATATCACGGGCGTTTTGGGCATTGTCCGCACATACGCAACGCGGGTTGGCGAAGGCCCGTTTCCCACCGAAATGCTCGATACCGAAGAAGATATGGCAAATCTCATCCGTCAACGCGGGAACGAATATGGTTCGGTGACAAAGCGTCCGCGGCGGTGCGGTTGGTTTGACGCCGTTGCGACGCGATATGCTGCCGAGCTTAACGGATTCGATTCCGTTGCCCTGACAAAGCTCGACGTGCTCGACGCTTTGGAGGAAATCAAGGTTTGTGTCGGTTACGAGATCAATGGCGAACGTGTTGATACTTTTCCGGCGGTTTCGTCCGAACTTTCCCTAATAAAGCCGGTTTATAAGACCCTGCCGGGTTGGATGAGCGACACGGTGGGCACGACCGAGTTCGACAAATTGCCTGAAAATGCACGAAAGTATGTCGAATTCCTCTCAGAACAGATTGGCGTTGAGATCGGGCTGATCTCAACCGGTCCGGAACGTGACCAAACGATCATTTTGAAAGAATCATTAATGGAAGGATGGTTTGCTTAGGTCGGTAATGGCAAATGTTGAGATCGTGAATTTTGCGGATGAGTGGGCGGAGGATTTTGCGTCGCTCAATTACGAGTGGATCGAGAAATACTTTTCCGTAGAGAAACACGACCGTGAGATACTCGACGACCCGCAAACCCATGTAATTGCTCCCGGCGGGCAAATATTTATGGCGACTGTTTCCGGTCTTGCGGCGGGAACAGTTGCTCTGATTCCGTCAGGGGATGGTGTACTTGAACTAACAAAAATGGCCGTCGCACCTGAGTTTCAAGGTATGGGCATTGCCAACAGCCTGATGCAAACCTGTCTTGCTTATGCAGAAACAAACGGAACGCAGCTAATCTTTCTTGAATCGCACCGTTCGCTACAACCCGCACTGGCTTTGTACCGTAAGTTTGGCTTTGTTGAGGTCCCCATAGATCCAAATTCTGAATATGCTCGTGCAGATATTCGTATGGAACTTGCCATTAGCGGCCTCAATAGGTAAAATCTTCAATTCGGCCAGCCTCGGCTGTCCGCGTGGTCCGATAGCTCAGTCGGTAGAGCAAGTGGCTTTTAACCACTGGGTCGCAGGTTCGAGTCCTGCTCGGATCACCATTTATCAAGAGGCGGCTTCAATGGCTGCCTTTTTTCGTTTTTATTTAAGCGGATAGCTTGTGACGTATGCTTTGATCGTTGCGCGGTTTTTATCAGGCTTTTCGCCCGATGAAGTAAAAACCGTGGTGAGAGAACCATATTTGCCCCGCAGGTCACCTGTGATCTCGCCCGACGTGGTGTTAAAAAGTAAATCGAGCGTGCTCTTTCCGGGGAGCGAGTTGATGTCCATTGCTGTGTCTTTTGCCGGATCGGTACTGTCTTCGTTCCAGATCGAAATCTTTACAGGCACCGCATCCTGATCGGCAAAATATATTTCATACCACGGATCGGTTGTTTCACGCGATGCCTGAATGGTCCGTCCCCAGAATTCCTGTTCCCCAATGTTAGTACGCGAATAAAAATCAGGTGCCCCTGTCATAATAGATGGCAACATACTTGAAGCGGGTAGGTCTTTAACCAAGGTGGTCCGAACAACGACAGCGCGGCGCGAAAGCGAGAATACAGGAATCTCCGGCATTTCAGGAGGAACATCCGTGGAGTAAAGGTGCTGACTGACAGCTTTTGCGATGCTCCCCTCGTTCATCCGATTGACGAAGATCGACGACGCCGAAGCGACCCACGGGAGTGCGAATGCACCAAAAAAAAGCATCGAGCCGCTTTTATCACCTTTCCAATGGCCATCCTGGCCTCCGCCCTTTATCCACATCGAGATATTTCTCGCGGCAGAGACATCGTAATCAAGCTTTTTCCTGCTGTTCACGTCGACGGCGTAAGTCCCGAGCCGCTCCCAGAAGCCGGGACGGGCTTCGTCAGCCCACTCACTCATTGCTTCGACGAGCTCGTGCGATGCGACATAGGCAAAAACATAGGCCTCGTCCCATCGCGGCCTGACAAGCGAGTCGTGATTGAGTCCCTTTTGGTAGTCCCCATGGATCTGGGAATTTGCCGGTATCGGCTCAGTCCCGGGACCCGAAGTACGGTTTTCCGGATACTTTCCGGTAAAAATCTCAGGGCGTTTTTGTGACTCAAGCTCCGCTAAATCGCTCGTATAGGTCGCGGTTCGAAATGACCCGTCCGCCAAACGAGGGTGAGTTTCGACCCAGTTTGAATGTGTATAAAAATCCTGCACCGCGTGTAGCCCGATGCCCATAACGGTCAGTGCGGCGAGAGGATCGTCCCGCCGTGCGGCCGCCTGAGTTTCGGTCTTGAGATTGGTGAGCAGCCAGGCCCAGTAGGCATCAACCTGTGCGGTCGAGAATAGGTTGTCGAAATGAAGCTTTTCGAGGTCGTCGCGTTTTGCTTTTGCGATCGTAGGGCTCGAGGAATAATAATCAGTGAGCCAATTTTCGACCTGCACTATTTTGACAGCATCACTGTTGAAACCTTGTTCTCTGAGAACCGCGTTAGTAAGGTCGAAATGCGACCCAGTATCGAATGCAAGGCATACGCTGCTGCCGATCGCCGCGATTAGAATTGACGACAATATCCGGCGTAAATTATCCATATTGTAACGGGCAAACGAAAGTTTTTTTAAGGTAATAGAAAACACCAAAATCGTATCACAGCCCGCCGCGATATGTGCAAACAAAATTGCTTGAAGATCAATCTATTTGTCGGTCTTTGGCGGTTCGGGGGCCGTCACGGCTGTTCCGACGATATAGCTGTCGCGGGCGCGAATAACTAGGTTCGGACGGTCAACCCGGATCTTTATCTGCTTTCGCTGACCCGGCTTTCCCTCGTCTGTCGGAACGTAACCAATGTTATATTGTCGCCGAAGCTCCTCGGCAATGCCTTCGAATGCGGCGGTGAGGCCGCCCGGTGTTGCCTCCGGACGGAAGATTCGTCCACCGGTTGCATCGGCGAGATCCTCGAGATATTTTTTTCCGAGAGCATATTCCTCAGCCGAGGCCCCGCGGGTAAAAGTGGGTGTCCCAAAAATATCGGGAAACGGGGACGTTTGACGGGAGCGATTTTCAAAAAAGGTATTGTAGTAGATCGGGAAGATCAACGTATCTGATTCCTCAGCGTAACTCAGCGTTGTGTCATACGTATTTTTGCGCGAGGTCGTATCTACGCCGTCGGTAAATAGGACGACGGCCTTGCGGCCCGTTACCTTTCCAAGCTGTTTTCGCAGAGCTTCGTCCACGGCGGTGTAAAGCGAGGTTCCGTCGCCGAAATTCGCCTTGCTGATCGCTTTGTATATTTTTTGGCGATCCGCCGTTGCTTCTGTACGAACTTTCACGCCGCCATTGAATTCGATAACGACCACGCTGTCCTGCGGTTCGAGCATATCCACAAATGCCGTGGCCGCACGCCGTATCTCATCGATCCGGTAGGCTGTCGATGGGCTCGTGTCTATCATGAGTGCGACGGTAAACGGCTTATCGGTTGTGCCGAAATACGCGATTTCCTGCTCCTTACCGTCCTCAAATATCTTAAATTCGGTCTGTCTGAGTCCTGGTATATAAAGGCCGTTGCGGTCGAAAACTGAAACCGGGATCGTGATCAGATTTGTCTCTACCTTGAGCGTGTCACCGTCGTCTTTTGCATTGCCAGTTGCCGGTGCATAAATTTTTGGCGCTTCGGGTTTTATGTTCGCGCCGCTTCCGATGCCGGGAAAGCGTTCGGCAATCCGCGCTGTCCGGCTGGTTTTGGGCTTTGACTCGGAATATTGAGTGGCATCATCCTGTCTAGCCGCCTGCGGGGTCGGAGTCGCCGTCGCCTTTCGACCCGATTGTCCAAACGCAAAAGAACTCATCACGAGAAGAAACAGGACAATGATGTGAATTTTCTTCATTTTTACACAGACGCTCCCCATAAAGATATCTTTTTTAGATGCCTTAGAGGAGCAAAAAGGTTACTTATTGTTTGCTGCTCGCCGTTTCTTTATTCGGGAGCAACATGCGGATCATGACGCCTTCTCCAAATAAAATATACGGGAATTCCGGTAAAGGCTATCAAATAGCCAATTCCTGACGTAGCACCGGCCAGGTAAGCAAGGTTTACGATGAGAAGTACCGATAGGCTGACAAAAATTATCGGAACAAATGGATAGCCCCACGCCCGGTAAGGCCGTTCGGCGTCAGGCTTTCGGTATCTCAGGACGACAACTGCCAAAACCGCCAAAGCGCCAAAGACAAGCTCGACTGAAACGATGTATTCGAGCAGCTGTGTGTAAACGTTCCCAAAAACAGGCTGGTTCTGGTCATTATAGGTAACGGTCCGGGGTAGAACAAGGATCGAGGCCCAAATGCCTTGTGCGATAAGAGCGACTGCCGGGACGTGAAATCGATTTGTAGTTGCGAGAGGAGCAAAAAATAGCCTGTCTTTTGCCATCGCATAATAGACGCGGGCACCGGCGAGGATCAGCCCGTTGTTGCAGCCAAACGTGGAGATCATAATGGCGACAGCCATCGCGATCGCACCCGGAGCACCGAAGATATGCTCCATCAGAGCTGTACCGACGCGATTCTGCGGTGCGGTTTGGATTCCGCTTAACGGAAGCGTTACGATGTAGGCCAAATTGGCCAAAATATAGAGCGTGACTACAATAAGACAGCCTATAAACAAGGCACGGGGTAGATTTCGTTGCGGATTTTCGACCTCGCCCGCCGTGAATGTGACATTATTCCACGCGGATTGTGAAAAAAGCGGGCCGGTCATAGCTCGGCCAAGAACGAGCCAAAACGCGAAAGCTCCCGCACCGAGGGCGGCCGGTTGGGCGGCCTCCGTACTCCACCCGTTTACCGCAGGATGCCACCAATCAGACGTGAATGCCGCACTACTAGCGTTCCATCCGACAAAAAGACCGAGCACAACGAGCGCGAAAAGAGCCGCTGCCTTAGTAAAAGTGAATGTATTTTGGATCAACTTACCAAGCCGAAGGCCTCGTGTGTTTATAAAGGTCAAAAGCAGTATGACGGCAATTGCAACGAGCTGCTGCGTCGATAAGCTAAATGCATAGCTGCCGAAGACGATGGGCGGGATCAAGTAGTTTGTGCCGGCAATTTGCGGGACGAGAACACCGCTGAAATTTGCAAAGGCGACCGCAACCGCCGCGATCGTGCCGGTCTGAACGACCAGGAATTGTGACCACCCAAACAGGAACCCGACGCCCGGGCTGTAGGCCTCACTTAGAAAGACGTATGGGCCGCCGGCCCGCGGCATCATCGCAGCGACCTCGCCAAGGCATAAAGCGCCGCATAGCGTCATTATTCCCGCCAGGATCCATGCGACCAGCAGCCAGCCCGGTGAGCCTACAAGCCTTGATGATTCGGCTGATACGATAAAGATCCCGCTGCCGATCATCGAACCTACAACTATCGTCGTCGCATCGACGAGGCTCAAACCGCGAACAAGTTTTTTGTTTTCATCAGGGTCAGTGTCTGTCACAATACCTCCCTTACAACGCCTTAATCGTTATGCCATTTTCTATCAAAGTCTGTCGCAGTACCTTTGCGAACTCGAGAGCGTTTTCACCGTCGCCGTGAATGCATACGGTGCCCGCCGAGATTGGAATGATCTGGCCGTCGGTTGCAGTAACCGTCCCGTTTTTTACCATTTGCAGGATCTGCTCTACGGCCTGGTGAGCGTCGTGAATGAGTGCGTTTCGCTCATTTCGCGGCGTCAGGCTGCCGTCGGAACGGTAGGTGCGATCGGCAAAAACTTCGGAGGCGGTGCGAAGGCCACGCTTCCTGGCCTCCGAGATCGACACGCTGCCAGATAAGCCAAAAAGCAGCAGGGACGGGTCGAGATCGAAAACTGCTTGAGCTATGACAGCGGCCAGATCTTCGTCTTTCGCCGCCTGATTATACAGGGCCCCGTGCGGTTTAATGTGTTTCATTTTGGCTCCGGCCGCCTTGCAAATATCGCTAAACGCGGAGATCTGGGTCATGACAATGTCGTAAACCTCATTCGTCGCTAGGGACCTCGGTAAACGGCCAAAATTCTTCCGGTCAGGGTAGCCGGGATGGGCACCGACAGCGACGCCCTTTTCGATCGCGGACTCGATCGTTCGCCGCATCGTTTCGGCATTTCCCGCGTGAAAACCACACGCGATATTCGCTGACGAGACATAATCCATCAGCTCAGCATCATTGCCGAAGCCCTCGCCCATATCGCAGTTTATATCGATAGTTACCACGAGTTTGCCTGAAATCTACACCCGATACGAAGAAAACTCAAGTCTCTTTCAAATTCCATCGCTAAAATCTCGGCCTCCACCTGCTCGATCATGTGAAACGCAACTTTGTCGTTTGCACCCAGTTGGGCAAGCAGCGGCAGATCACGCGTTATGACATGCCCGATACGCGGGTAGCCGCCGGCGGTCTGATGATCGGCCATGAGCACGATTAGTTGGCCGTCGGGAAGTGTCTGAATCGTTCCAAAACTGACCGCTGACGATATGAACTCGCGTTGCTTTGTCAGCGTGACAGGTTCGCCAATAAGCCGAAAACCCATTCGGTTAGAGTTTTTAGAGACGACAAAATCCTGATGCAAAAAAAGGTCCCGGCTCATTGCGCTTAAATCTGCAAATTCGGCGCCGCGGATGATGCGTACGGTTGGGAACGGACTGTAGTATGGGACTAGCGAGTTCGATATTCCGGCTGCCGAAATCGGGGTAAGGCATGTGAAACTTTGTTTCAATTCCAGGCGGTCCTCCGATTCGAGTTTCCGGCCATTTACTCCACCCATTTTTGCGACAAGATTCGTGCTGGCGCTGCCGAGCCATTCTTTCGCCTCAATCCCGCCGCGGAGAGCGAGATACGAGCGGTTGCCGGCGAGTTTATTAGTGAATTTTAAGCTCGAACCTTGTCCTGCAAAGTACGGCCTCCAGTTTTCGATGGCTTCGTCATTCAATTCGGGTCCAAAGGCAGCGCCGCCGATGGCAAATATTGCGTCTGCCTCGAACCTGATCTGAGGAGCGGGGAAATGCATTTCTAAAACCGCCTCGGTTTCGCTATTACCGAGCACAATGTTGATCAGCCGTGCGGCGGTCATGTCCATTACACCGCTCGGATTAATACCGAAGCGGCGATAACCATGACGGCCCAAATCCTGGATCGTCGTCAAAATACCAGGTTTTTCGGTCAGGATGCTCATCTATGAACAATAAACCGCACCTCATCACCGGCTTGGAGAAAACATGGCGTTTCGTCGCCCGGCGTGAACATTTCGATGTCCGTACGGCCAATTATTTGCCAACCGCCAGGCGAGTCGAGCGAGTAGATACCGGTTTGATTTCCGGCGAGACCGATACTGCCTTTTGGCACGAGCGTCCGGGGCGAGTCCTTTCGCGGGATAGCGATCCGGTCATCGATCTCGCCCATATACGAAAATCCGGGCAGAAATCCGAGCATAAAGACGCGATAACTTCGTGACGTAAAAACTTCGATCACCTCGTCGGGTGTGAGACCGCTGTGATCTGCTATCTCGTTCATATCCAGGGCCGATCCTTCGTCGAAATGGACCGGAATCTCGACGGATCTTCTAGATCCTGTGCTTGAAATATCCACGTTTCGCACCGCGTTACTTGCGAGAGAGCTGACCGCGTCAAACGCAGTTGGAAACTCGGGGAAGCTTTTGCGAACCGCGATCAGATCGTAAAATATCGTGGTCGATGAGTACGCAGGAACTGCTTCGATAAAACCGGGAAATTTAAGCGCGTCAAAATGATCGGCAAGAGCGATCGCTTTTCTATTTAGTTGTTCCGAGATCGATCGGCCAAATTCGACGGTCAGCGCCGAATCGCCAAGTGGAAAGATCCTTATCGTCGTATCGGTCATCGCCTATCTGTTTCGCTGCTTGGGATCGAGATATTCCCGCAATCCGTCACCGATAAAGTTGAATGCCAGGACGGTGAGGGCAATCGCAAGCCCGGGAAAGATTAGAATATGTGGCGATGTGCTAAAAAATTGCCGGGCCTCTTCGATCATCGTCCCCCAGCTCGGGGCAGGCGGCGGAATCCCAAGGCCGAGAAATGAGAGCGAAGCTTCGGACAAAACCGCGCCCGCCATGCCGAGAGACGCCTGGACGATCAGCGGTTGGACAGCATTTGGCAAAATATGTGTGAACAAGATCCGCATGTTGCTCGCTCCGAGCGCACGAGCGGCCAACACATAATCGTATTCACGGACCTTCAAAACCTGTCCCCGCATGACGCGGGCATAACCGACCCAGCCGATCACGCAGAGCGCAGCGATCAGTTTTCCCTGTCCCGCGCCGAGAAAGGCAACCAACGCGATTGCGAGCAACAGGCCCGGAAACGCGAGAAATACGTTGAAAACATAGCCGGAAAGGAATTTATCGACAAATCCGCCATAAAATCCTGCAATTGCCCCAATTACAGTTCCAAACAAGGCGGAAACCACGACGACCGTAATCCCGACCTCGAGCGAGATCCGTGCTCCAAAGATCACACGCGAAAAAACGTCGCGTCCAAGACCATCCGTGCCGAACCAGTGCTCCGCCGATGGCGGAATATAACGCATTGCCAGATTTTGGGCCGTCACGTCATACGGGGCAATAAGAGGCGCAAAGATCGCGGCCAGAATAAACAAGCCGGCGATGCCAAAACCGATGTATGCCAAACGATTCATATGAAGTGAAAAACTAAAAGTGAAAAGTGAAAAGTTAGGAAATCGGTTTTTCAGGTAATTTGGTTGTCTCAACCGTCGCTACAAGCATTCTGATCAGTTCTAGACAATCATTTGAAATACTTTCGTAACCTTTGATCTCAATATAATTTGTATCTTTCAAAAGACTTAACCAGTATTGCGTTTCATTAGTTTCTTTTAATGCAATGGTCATCTTACTGAGAAAATCGGCCCTTGATTGCCCAAATTCTGCCTCCCGAATCAACGCCCCAATGCCGTTCCAGATCTGAGAATTTGTTTGCTCAACACATACTCTTTGTGTTTACACAGAAATCTATTTAATTCGACGATCCGAATAGCAAACTTATAACTTTTATCTCGTAGAATTGATTCAGCCACTTTTCACTTTTAGTTTTTAGTTATTAACTTAGCCGTATTCGCGGGTCGAGCTTGCGATAAACGAGATCAGTTAGTGAATTCGCCACGATAAACGTAATACTGATCACGAGCACGCATCCTTGCACGAGCCGGTAATCGCGTTTGCCGATACCGTCCTCGAGGAGCAAAAGGCCGAGGCCCTGCCAGTTAAATATTTTCTCGGTGATGATCGCTCCGGCCAGCAAAACGCCGAGCTGCAGTCCGAGAATTGTAACAACGGGTATGAGGCCATTTTTGAGGACATGTTTGTAAAGTACCATACGTTCGCTGACGCCTTTTGCACGGGCGGTGCGGACGTAGTCCTCCCCAAGCTCCTCGATCACGCTGGAGCGGATCATTCGAGTCAAAATTGCCGAAAGTGCCGCCCCCAAAGTCACCGCGGGCAGCACGATGTCTTCGGGATAAAAACTTCCGGTCGGCGAGAACCAGCCTAATTTGACCGCAAACAGGTAAACCAAAAACGGGCCGATCACAAATGTCGGCAGCGATATGCCAAGCAAAGCAAAGAAAGACGCGGCGTTATCGACAAGTGAATTCTTATGCGATCCGGCCAATACGCCGAGCGGTAAAGCAATGCCGATGGCGACGAGCATAGCGGCTATCGCTAATCTTATAGTTGCGGGATACCGCTCAAAAATCATGTCGCGAACAGGGCGGTCGGTACGCATCGACGTGCCGAGATCACCGTGCAGCAAGCCGAGCCAATAGTCGGCGTAGCGATTGTCCGCACCATTCCATACAAAACCCGTCTCACCGCCATATGAAAAGAAAAATGCGGGGCGGTCGAGCCCATGTTTGACGCGAAAATTCTCGATCTGCTCCTGCGTCGCAGTTTCGCCCAGTATTACCGTCGCCGGGTCGCCCGGCACGACCTCGATAAGCAGAGTTACGAGCGATACCACCGTCCAAATGACGAGCAGCATCAAGGCAAATTGCCGTGCGAAATTTAGCAGCCGATATTTCAAGCCGCAGCCTCCTTTTTTCTGCGATAAAGGAGATTAGCGACAAGCGGGATCAACGGAAACGCAAAACCGCCGAAAGCGATCGCGATAAACGACAGGCCGATCGCAAAGGCGCAAACGATCGGCACCGCCCATGAGCGGCGGCTTATCTGCTTAATAGTTTCGTCGTCGATCTCGGAAACCATCAGCGTTTCACGATTTTTTACCGCGTAGGTCCAGATCCAGATCTTGCCGAGAGCAGCGAAAGCAAAACTCAACGCGTAGAGTACAAACGCGGTCTGAGTCCGGTAATATTCACTAAAAAGGGCTGTAGGAAATGGTATAAAAGCGACAAATAGCAGAAAGATCAAGTTGCGCCAGATCAAGCCGAAATCGTAGCTTCCGATATGGCGAAAGATGCGATGATGCTCGATCCACATCAAACCGACGATAAAGAAGCTGTATATAAACCCCAAAAATTTTGGTATCAGGTCGAAAAGGGCATGGCGCAGGTCGGCGTTCGTCACGTCTTCGTGACCGAGATTCGGAACTTTTAGCTCAAGCACGAGCAGCGTGATCACGATCGCAAAGACCGCGTCGCTAAAAAACAAAATTCGCTCAAATGAGAGCGTTGTATTTTCGTGCGAATTGTTCATTCGGGAAAAAGAATAAAGTGCTAAAACTTTATATCGTTTTTATCCCCGAATGCAAAGCGGCGATGCCGCCTGTGAGGTTTTGATACTTGACGTTCGAAAAACCGGTTGTTTCCAGCATGGCAACAAGAGACATTTGATCCGGGAATTTTGAGACGCTGTCGGGCAGATATTCGTACGCGCCGCGCGAGCCGCTTACGACTCCGCCGATGCGCGGCAGGATGTTGGCAAAATAAAAATTAAACAATTGCCGGAAACCGGGAACTATGGGGCTTGAAAATTCGAGGATCGCGATCTTGCCGCCCGGTTTAATCACGCGATGAAGTTCCTTTAAGCCGTCCGAAAAATTGGCCAGATTGCGCAGGCCGAAGGCAATTGTTAATGCGTCAAAGCTCGCATCGGCAAACGAGAGATTCATCGCATCCGCTTCAACATACGGAATTCCGACTTTCGCGGCTGCGGTTTTTCCTTTTGCCACGGTTAGCATCGGTCGACAAAAATCTGTAGCAATGGTCCTGGCCTGGGCGTGACGGGCCAGCTCGAGCGAAAGGTCGCCAGTGCCGCACGCCACATCGAGAACGACAGATTGCCGCTTGTCGAGGATCGGCTGAATTTCAAGGCGCACTTTTCGCCGCCAGCGTTTATCAATATTTAATGAAAGAACGTGATTCAGCAGGTCGTAGCGGCGGGCGATGCCCGAAAACATCTCGCGGACGGCATTAGCGTGGGCCGCCTCTTTAGCGTTTAATTCGTGCACTTTTTTATTTATCTGACGGAGACTTTACCAAAACCGAGACCATAGGCTGGATTTTGAGCTTTTCAGCGTAGGCTCTGACATCATTTAGAGTAACATTTGCCGCGATCTTTGCATCCGCGTCCGCACCTGCTGTTTTGAATGTGTCGGCATCGAGCCAAATGGTCGCCGCATCTTTGGCCGACCAAGCGGTTTGAAATGCGTTTTTGGCGGTTTGAAATTCGGCCTCGGTCACCGCGTCCGAAATCGCCGATGCTACCAGATCGCTGCCAACGATCTTACCGTTGCCGCTGCCGATCTCATTCTTTCCACCTGAAAAGCCGATGAGTATGACACCCGGCAATGTGCGGGCCTCATTGTGAACAAAAACGTCATTAGTAAGGGAGGCGGGAATGCGTGCTTTTAGACGGTTTTCGAGAACGAAGGTAAAGATCATTGCCGCCACCAGGTTCTTGTCGTTTCGGGCGATGCCGCGTATCGCAAATCGAATAGCGGCGACATCAGGCAAAGGCGATGAGACGTTAAAAACCCCGGGCGGTGGCAAATCTGGCTGCTTAAAAGTCGATGGGACCCGTTTGTCTGATTTCAGCCAACCGCCAAAGTATCGCCGGATGGCCTTGAATCCGAGCGATCTGTCAAAATTGCCCGAGATAGCGACCGTCGCGTTATCGGCAGATAGAAAACGCTGCTTGGCGTCGATCAGATCGGGAAAATTGATCCTCTGGACCGATTCGGAAGTTCCCATTTGCGGCCGGCCGTAGGGAAATGTGCCCAACAATCGGTTTGCGGCGGCCTGATCGGCGACATAAGCCGGATCGGATTCCAGTGCTTTCACCTTTGCCAGCAAGGCGTTTCGCAGCTTGGTGGTGGTCTCTTTGTCAATCGTCGGGTTTGAGACTGCGGATGAGAGCGTTTCGAGCATTGTCAGAAATTCTTCGGGCTTTGACGACGCATTGATCTGGATGTAGTCAAATGTCGTGACAATCTCAAGATTGCCGCCGAGGTCCTCGGCAAAAAATTCGCGCGACGCGGCATTCGGAAAAATGTTGTCGGCGAGCAGCTGCATCACGCCTTCTTTTCCCTGCGGGTCAAACGCCGAACCGGCGTGAATTCGAATCTTGACCATTACCTTATCGGCATTAGCGTCGCTCCACATTAGGACCTTGAGGCCGTTGAGCAGTTTCTCCTGTTTGGGAGCGGTCTGCGTATAAGCCGGACCGGCAAAAGTCAAAACGGAGGCGATCACCGTAACAAAGACAATATTCTTGAATAAATTATGATTTCTCATCGTATAGCTTTTTGGCAACACAGTTTAGTTGCCGGATTTGCGGCAAATGTTGTCGCAAACGAAAGAGACGATTTGCCAAGTTTCACAAATGAAAATATTAGATGTCGATGGGCATCGCGTCAAACGGATGAGGCATCTATAAAAAACGTGGCATCCGCACACAAGCTTTAACGCGGATTTTTTGTTGAAAAATCGCTTAACTTCTGAAATAAAAGCGATATAATCGTTTTTATAGGTCATGTCGCCGGGGTTTTAGGCATAAGTTTTCTGAGAGGCGTAAAGATGGGAAAAATAGTAAAGTATTGCGGTTCGTGTGACGAGGGATTTGCCGAGAAGTTTGGGTTTTGTCCTAACTGCGGTGCATCGCTCGAGGCTTTCGAGATGAATCCGCTGGCTGTCGAGGCTGCTCCGGTCGAGCCGCCGACGCCGAAGATCATCGCGGCTCCGGTCGCGGCGGTGAGCGAGCCGGTCATCGAGGAACCTAAGGTCTCTGAACCGGCGGCTGTCAAAACCGCTTCTAAACCCGAAGTTGCGGAGGAAATTGCGGTGCCCGTAATCAAACCTGCGGCACCCAAGTGGATCGCTCCGGCAGCACCAGTTTTTACTCAAACAAAACCGGTTTACGCTGACCGTATCCCTGCCTCATTCGAAGCCGAACACGACAAATACGTTTCGGAAGGCGGTTTTTACGTCACCGTAATTGAGGAGAAAAACGCCAAGCAGCGTAATGTTCTACTCCTTGGTTCGACTGTCCTTATCGCTACACTTGCAATGAGTGCGACCGTATATTCTCTCTTTAATAAATCACTGGGGGTATATGCGATCGGTGATGATACTTCGCTGGCCTCGTTGATTGACGAAGTTCCGATGACCGTCGAAGAAGAGAAACTGCAGAAAAAGGATAAGGCCGGGGGCGGCGGAGGCGGCGGAGGCCGCGAAGAGAAAGAGGAGGTCACACAGGGCGACCTCGCCGATCAGGCAAAGAATCCGACCCGTCTGCCCGATGCAAAAGTTTTTAGAAGCGATAATACTGAATTGAAGTTGCAGACTCCTACGACCGAGGGTGATCAAAAATTTGAAAAGAAATTCGACCGATGGGGCGATCCGAATGGGCGATTTGCCAGCTTTTCGAACGGCACCGGTTCGGGCGGCGGCCAGGGAAGCGGCGTAGGAACCGGACAGGGCAGCGGACGTGGAACCGGAGCTGGCTCAGGTACGGGGTCGGGATACGGCGGCGGACTTGGTAACGGAAATGGTGATGGAACAGGCCCGGGCGGGGGCAGCGATGGCCCGCCGCCTCCAGTCGTCCCTAGGGGCGTGACACAGGGGATCAAAATTCTGTCGAAGCCGCGTCCCGGATATACGGACGCCGCACGGCAAAATAACATACAGGGAACTGTCATTCTTCGCGTGACATTTCTTGGGTCGGGTCAGATCGGCAGTATTTCACCGGTGAAGGGACTCGGTAACGGCTTGACTGAGCAAGCGATCGCGGCCGCCCGGCGGATCAGTTTTGAACCCGCAAAGACCAACGGAGTGGGGCAGACTGTAACAAAGCAGATAGAATATACATTCTCGATCTACTAGTGTGGGAAACCCTTAAATCAAAAAGGCGAACCGTTAAATTGGTTCGCCTTTTTATTTTTTTCTCTTGTGATCGTTATATTGTATCGTCGTCCGACTTCGACCTTTCGTCTAATTCAAATCTGTCCCGATCCCGTTTTTCCATCTTTTCGATAAAATCGAGGGGTTCATTGTCCTGAAAATCAATACCCATCGCATGTGCGTTGGCCTCGACGTCAGACTGATCAGGCGTCGGATTATCTCCGAATACCGCCTCGTCGCCCGAACCTTCGGCGTCTTCCCAATTTGCGTCAATATCACCGCCTGAATCGGCCGGCGATGTCGAGGTGTTTTCGGTCAGACGCTCAAGCAATTCACCCGGAGCCCGCGGCGTGCTGTCGATCTCGCCATCGATCTCGCTCTGAAATTCCTCGCTGACTACTTCTTCGTTTTCGTAAAATTCAGGTACCGTTCCGTTCATAATTCTCCCCCTTGTTGTTTTGTTTAGATAAATACTACCGATTGCGACGACGGTATCTCAAACCGCTTGCGGCACCGTATGTTCTTGCACATCAGCATATCGTCAACCCGGACCATGTAATCACGTGATTTTGCATATTGTGCCTGCTCGTCTCGATTCAGGTTTCGCGGCGGCTGTTTTCGCTTTAAACGTTTGAGCCAACGCACCTCGTAATCATTGCGTTCGCGGCAATTAGGACATGAGAAGCTTGCCGTTTTGGTCTCCTGCCGCTCTTCGAAAATATCGCGTTCGTTCATGAGACCATTATAGCGGGTCGATGGCCGATTCACTACTTTGTTTTTTTTAGGTATTCAAAACTAAAAATCCCGGTGTCATGGCCGTCCGAAAAGTGAAAATTCAAGGCATACCGGCCGACGATCGAAACGTTTGAAAAAGTCATATCGTCGGCTATCTTGGTTTCATCGAGTATCTTTTGTCCCGTCCACTCATCGCGGCAGCTCGCACACGGGCATACGCGACGCAGTTGGGCAGCTGTGTATGACGTCTCGCTGTCATCCGACCACTTTATCGAGATTTGGCTGTCAGATTCTTCTATTATTTGCAGTGGTTCTATCATGCGGGGCTCGAAATCTTAGGGAAAACTTTGCGATAGGCGATGATGTTCGTCGCGGTGATGATCGGGATAACGAGATATAGGCCGACACAAAATGCCAATTCGCCGGCAAGAGCAAGTACAAAATTTAGTGCGATAAGCCCTCCGATGCCTCCGATGTTTTTCAAAACGGCGCGGGCGCTCAGCTTCATCGACTCCCAGCTTGTAAGTCCTCGATCCACGATCAGCGGGAAACAAAAGATCAGCAGCGAGTGAATGCAGACCATGATCACAGCGACCACGATGTCGATAACAAACCCCACAAGAAAGGTGCCGAGGATGGCACTTTCATTGGCCTTATTACCCATCACCGCCGCAGTAATTATCGGCAAATAGATCGTCGCGAACATAATCACCATCCAGACGACAAGCGGAACAACGATCGCGACCGTCACCAGCAAGCTTGGCCAAAAGAATTTGAATCCAACCCACAGGTCGTCGATGGACACTTTACCGCCGTCGATCTTTTTCAGATAGCTGTAAAAGATGCCGCAGACCATCGCCCCGATCAAAACGTACATCGAAAGGCCGCCGATCATCGCCCCGAGGATCGATATGGCGAAGAGCATCCAATAGTCGTCTTTTATCAAAGCCCATGCTTCTTTGACGCATTCGATGGGCCGGATCTGGCCGGATGTGAATTCAGCGTTCTGCATCGGTCAACCCTCGCGGTATATGTTTGTCAGATAATCTTTCACCATCCTGTCACTCGAAAACTGCGGTGTAAGCGTCGCGATCGAATTTTTCATCCGCCGTATCCAATCGATTGGCAGGCCGCTCTCGTCGAGCGAATAATAAGCAGGGATGATCTCATTCTCGAGCGTCGAATACATCGCCTCGGCGTCGGCGGCGTCCAATTCGTCATCGGTGCCATCGGTTGTGAGATCGCCGATCGCAAAGCCGTTGTCACCGTTGTAACCCTCTATCCACCACCCGTCGAGTATCGAGAAATTCAAGGCACCGTTCATCGCGGCCTTCATACCGCTAGTTCCGCTCGCCTCCATCGGCCGACGCGGGACGTTCATCCATACATCGACGCCCTGTACGAGATAACGGGCCACTTCCTGATCATAATCCTCTATAAATACCGCGCGGCGCTGCCAATTGGAGTCGTGATTGATGCTCATCAGCTGCTGTAGGATAGTCTTGGCCGTCTTATCCTGCGGGTGGGCCTTGCCCGCAAATACAAACTGCACGGGCCGCTCCACGTGGTCAACCATCCTGAGCAGGCGTTCGAGATCGGTAAACAAAAGGTCCCAGCGTTTATACGCGGCGACACGACGGGCGAAACCAATTGTCAGCACGTCCGGCGAAAACAATTTCCGCGTATCTTCGTGCTCGTTGATCGTGTCCCTCGAGCCGGTCTCTTTTGACCGCGTGCGTTCGCGGATAAAAGCGATCAGCAGATTCTTGAGCGTGCGGTGAGCGTTCCACATCGCGTTATCAGGCAACGAACTAACTGCGGAGGCCCAATCTTCGCTGTTTCGGACGATCTCGTGCCAATTTTCGCCTATCAGCCGCTCGTAAAGACTCTGAAAAACGGGCGCTACCCACGTTGGAGAGTGAACGCCATTTGTGACGGAAGTGATCGGTACAGCACCGGCATCAACTAGATCGGGAAACATCTTTAGCCACAAACCGCGTGAAACCTCGCCGTGCTTTGCACTGACGCCGTTAGCCGAACGGCACATGCGTATCGCGAGCGGCGTCATTCCGAAAGCCTCAGTATCGTCGGCGAGATTTGCACGGCCGAGGGCAAGGAATTCGCCCTCAGTAAGTTTCAAAGATCCGATAAACTCGCCGGAAAAATACTGGATCAAACTTTGCGTCGGAAACGAATCATTTCCTGCGGCAACCGGCGTATGCGTAGTGAAGACGCAATTTTCCCGGACGGCCTTTGCGGCGTCGGCAAACGTGTCGTCCTGATAAGTTTGCAGATGTTCTCTCGCGAGTTCGAGCGTTGAGAAGGCGGCGTGACCCTCGTTAAGATGAAAGACCGATGGATCGACGCCGAGCTTTCTAAGCAGACGGACACCGCCGATGCCGAGCACTTTTTCCTGAACGATCCTGGTTTCCGTGTCGCCGCCGTAGAGATGGCCGGTGATAAGGCGGTCGACATCGGCGTTTTGCGGCACATTAGTATCGAGCAAATACAATGAAATGCGTCCTACGCTCGCTAGCCATGCCTGGGCCGCAACCTCGCGTCCGCGTATGTGCACCGAAACGGTGACCCGCTGGCCGCTTTCATCCAAAACCGGGGCCAATGCTAATTCGGACTCGAAAACGTCGTTATAGGTCTCCTCCTGCCAACCGTCGTGCCTTATCCGCTGGCGAAAATATCCGAACCGGTAAAGCAGCCCGATCGCCGTCAGCGACAGATCGAGGTCGCTCGCCGATTTGAGATGGTCGCCCGCAAGGATGCCGAGCCCGCCCGAATAATTCGGCAGGGAATTATGAACGCCGAATTCAGCGCAAAAGTATGCGATCCTTTGGTTCGTTGTTCGTTGTTCGTAGTTCGTTGAAGCAGACAAATAGACTTGTAAGTGTTCGCTGAACCGCCTCAAACGTTCGACATAGCCTGCGTCTGCTGACTTTTGCCACAGCCTTAGCTCGTCGATGCTTTTGAGCAGAAGGCGCGGATTTTGCTCGCATTTATCCCATAATCCGGGGTCGAGATCGCGAAAAAGCGCGACGCCCTCAGGCTGCCACGACCAGTAAAAATTCCGCGAGATCGCGTCGAGAGCGTTTAAATTCTCGGGAAGCGTGCGGTTAAATTCAAAATCGGTTCTGAATGCGGGTTCTTTTTGTTGGGTTACAGCTTCTGTGGCGATATCGGTTGTGGCCTCCGTCATAATGCGTTTTCGGATAAGGAACGAATATAAACGATGCGGGGCAGACTATCAAATTGTTGTGCAGAAGCCGGCGAGTTAGCATCTACGCAAACCCGAACGCTGTGGGTTCTAATTTGTGCTCACGGGCGAGCTTCCGCATTCAAAGTCATTCGGGTATAATCGAAAATTTCGTGGAGATATAGCACACATGAATTACAAAATTATTCCCGTTAAATGGTCCGACGAAGGTGTCTTAATGCTCGATCAGCGTCTTTTGCCTATGGAAGAAAAATGGCTGACGCTCAGGACTTACGACGAAGTTGCCGCCGGTATTAAGGATATGGTCGTGCGCGGAGCTCCGGCGATCGGCGTTTCGGCGGCGTATGGCATCGCTCTCGGAGCAAAGAATTTTGTCGGCACGACGGTCACCGATCTTGAGGACGAACTCGAATTTATCAGTGATGTTCTCGGCAAAACACGCCCGACGGCGGTCAACCTTTTTTGGGCGATCGACCGCATGAATCGAACCTTTCAGAAGGCCAAGGCCGATGGCAAAACTGTCAGCGAGATCAAGCAGATACTGCTGCAAGATGCGAAAGACATCCAGGAAGAAGATATCGAATCCCAGCGGCTGATCGCCCAGTTTGGCGGGGAATTACTTGCCGATAATGACACTGTCCTGACGCACTGCAACGCTGGGGCACTTGCAACCGGCGGCGTTTGGGGCACCGCACTCGGTGTCATTCGCGGAGCCGTCGATCAAGGCAAACACATCTCCGTCATCGCCGACGAAACGCGTCCATACCTGCAAGGCGCCCGTCTAACCGCCTGGGAGCTGATGGAAGACGACATTCCCGTCACGCTCATAACCGACAACATGAGCGGCCACATCATGAAAAAAGGCGGTGTCCACGCCGTCGTCGTCGGCAGCGACCGTATCGCGGCCAACGGCGATGTTGCCAACAAGATCGGCACCTACATGGTCGCCGTCATGGCAAAGCGGCACGGCATTCCGTTTTACGTCGCCGCACCGCTCTCGACCGTCGATCTCGCCACGCCGACCGGTGACGAGATACCTATCGAAGAACGCGACCGAGTCGAGGTCACCCACGTCAAAGGCCACCAACTCGCCCCTGAAGGCGTCGGCATTACCAACTACGCCTTCGATGTAACTCCAAACGACCTCGTCACCGCGATCATCACCGAAAAAGGCGTCGCCCGCGCTCCTTATACTGAGAGTTTGAAGAAGCAGTTTGAGAAGTAGTCAAAACCGGGAGCGATAGCGATTGGGCTCGCATGGCACGATTCTCTTCATGTATAGGAGTCACTTTACCAGAGCGATGACGAAGAGGTGGCTGCCCCCTTTTCGGGTCACCGATCCACCCCGATTCACGGTGGTGAGTTCTTCCTGAGTCAACTCGACCTCGTGACGGTGAAAGAAGCTCTTGGTGCTCAAGAGCTTAACTCCTTCGCTTGGCGGAGTTCTTAGAAGTGCGTAGGGGATCAGGAGATCATGTACGTGATCGAACGTGCCGCGACTCGACTGCATGATCAGGTTGTCAACCTTCAACTTATCGTCGATCGGCGGACCTCCTGATTCACAGCCGGTCAGAGCCAGAGACTGAACGGCCAATACCGCGATCCCAAGTCCTTGGAGAAAAGTTCGTCGATCAAAATCATTCGCAAAAATCTTCTGTTCGGCCATTTCATATCTCCGTTTTGTCCGCACTCCGCGAACGAGCCAGCGCCAGCAAACCGATACCTGCCGCGATCAGTCCCAACACCAACGCCCCGGCGCCTCCGATCACTCCGTTGCCGGTGCCGGGACCACCCGTAGCCACTGCCAAATTCAGTCCGCCATTTAGCACAGCGATCAGGCCCGCCACCACAGCAACGATGGCACCTTTTCTTCCGTCTCCCGGCGCTTTCTTTTTCACGGCACGAAGCAGGGCCACTCCGCCAACGACCACGCCGAGCAGCCCGATGAGACCGGCGATCGTCGCCCAGACTCGTCTGCCCGTCACGCCCTGGACTGTAGTGGCGGCCGGCTCGGAAAGGTTTGAGGCAACGAGCACCAGATGCACAAGCCCGGCGAACAGGGCGATTGAGATAAGGGCGACCAGAACAATGATCAAAGTTCGTTTCATAGAACCTGATTATCCATTAGCGGATAAGTTCTGTATAGGAAAAAAATGACCTGACAAAAATAATTCAGGTGCTATCGGTTGACGAGTTCGATGAGGCTGTTGTGGTGATCTATATAATCGGTTGGGTTAAGTCCGGAGAATTCACGAAATTCGTGTATCAGATGTGATTGGTCGAAGTATCCTAGATCAATGGCGAGTGATACCCAGTCGGGCGAGGGATCGCGATCGATCAAAACCCTTGTCTTCTGAAACCGCTGGATCCGGCTGAACAGTTTCGGCGTCATGCCGACCTCAGTTTTGAAAACCTGAATGAACCGGCGCTCACTTAGCTCCAGATGCTTCGCTGTCTCTCTAACAACCGGCCCAGCGTGATCATTCATGAACATTTCCAGAGCTGCAGGGATCGCGTAGTGATGCTCGAAGCCGCAACTCAAACGGTCCAGCAGTGCCTCTTCAAGCAGGTGAAATCGCTCATCTGATGTTCCGGCTTCACAAAGGCGCTCCCGCAGCCGGCCCGCAAGAGGCCCCCAAAGTAGATCCAGATCGATGTGAGTATCGGCGAGATCACTCGCTGGAAGTCCCAGAAATGGAAAAGCTCCGCCTGGTTTGAAATGAACCCCGATGACACACAGCTCCTCGCGGGCCGCGGGGACGAACCTTTGCCCGTGAGCACCTGAAACGACCGCAGCGGAAAAGCGGGCTGACGTTTTTGATACATCGCAGTCATGGAACCGCATCTCGTCTTGTCGGAGATTGATCGCCAGTTCAAGCCTGCCGGTCGGAAGGATCGGTTCGGCCCTGCCCTCGGCGTTTTGCCCTTCGAAAAGCCAAAAAATATCGACAAACTTCGAGAGCGGCGGTTTGGGTTTGTAGAAATTGAATATCGTATCGATATTCACCGCAAACTGCTGCGATTTGCCACCAGCCATGGTCGGTCGCGTCATAAAAAAGACTCCAACCAAAATACGAAAAACATCAAGGAAAGTTTCTATCGAACGGGACATCAGATCTGCAGTTGCCGCTTCTTTCCAAAACATCAGTGGTTTGGGGGGCAGAACCGCCGATCATTTGATGTCCGATGAATTCCATGACGAGTTTTTGAACAAATATACCTTGCGGCCCGTTCTCATACCTTCGAAGCGGCCTTCTTCGATCGAGATGCCGTAGCTGCCTCGGCAAAGCGGTTCGATCCAGTCGTCGCCGTTGCGAAGATACGTTTTGATCTTGTCGGAGTCGGCTCCCATTTGGAATGCCATCGGGACGGCTTCGTCAACCGGAAAGTCGTTGAACCAAGCATCGCCGGTGCACCAAGACGCAAGCGATGTCATCGTCAGCGGCGTTTCGGGCGGGAGTTGCTTTTTCAACTCTTTCATCATCGAGCGGTAAAAGTTGCGTTCCGACACGACCGCGTCAAAATCGATCTGTATCCCTTTAACATCCGGCAGATCGAGCGTGTTTTTTATTAGAGTTGCGACCTTTGTCGCCATTTCTGGTGTGAATGTCGGCCTTTCGGCACTGCCTTTTTTTGTCTCGATACGCGTGACGGCGATGATGTAAGTGCCGGGAGCGGTTTCGAGCGGCTGGCGGCGCGGTTTTGGCAGCACGTTGTCGGTTTCGAGGGTTATTGTCTGAGCGAGAAAGGCGACGCCGTACTGTTTGGTATCAATAAAACGCAGATCTTCCGGCCGCTCCCAAGCCCAGATGATCTTTGCGGGCATCTGTGAAGAGAGGTTTGGATTGACCTGGTTCTTCGTGGTACAGGCAGCGAGAAATGTAAGGAAAATAAGGGCGGAAACACGAGCAGTAGCGAGTGTGTTCCTTGGTATCGTCATCACTCGTTGAGTTTAGCAGACGTTTTAGACACTCCCTACCCGCCCCCACCCCACTCTAGATGCACTCGTGGGGACCCCGTTGGTCGTGTTTCCGCCTTTCGTTTGATATACTTTTTGTTACTGAATAGTCATTCATTCTTGGTTAAACACAAATTATGATCGAACGCGAAGAAATCGAGATGGATGTGGTTTTTGTCGGTGCCGGTCCGGCAAATCTGGCGGCGGCGCTGCATCTGAAAAACGAGATAAAACGGCATGACGAACTTGTAGAAAAAGGTTTTAAGCACGGCCGCGTCATCGGCGAACTTGAGATCGCGATCGTCGAGAAAGGCTCGTTTGTCGGTGCCCACATTCTGTCCGGTGCGGTCATGGACCCTATCGCGATACGCGAGCTGATGCCTGATTTTTTGGCTCAAGGCTGTCCGGTTGATACGGTGGTAACGCACGACGCGGCGTGGTATCTAACGCCAAAAAGAGGCTTTGTCGCACCGATCACACCGCCGCCGCTCAAAAATAAAGGGAAATACATTGTCAGTCTCAGCAAAATATGCGAATGGCTGGGCGAAAAATGCGAGGAAGCCGGGATCAATATTTTTCCCGAGTTTCCTGCCGCTGAGGTTTTGTATGACGAGAACGATGCCGTGATCGGCGTCCGGACCGGCGACAAAGGCATCGGCAAAGACGGCGAAAAGAAAGCAAATTTTGAACCGGGCGTCGATCTTCTGGCCAAGGTCACAGTGCTTGGCGAGGGCTCACGCGGTTCGCTCGCAAAGCAACTCATGGCTCGTCTAGGCCTTATGGAAGGTAAGGAACCGCAGGTGTTTTCGCTCGGTGTCAAAGAGTTGTGGGAAGTGCCCGCCGGCAATTTTGCCGAAGGTATGGTCGTCCACACGCTCGGATTTCCTTCGGACACACGTACGTACGGCGGCGGTTGGATATACGGCCTCAAAGACAACATGATCAGCATCGGATATGTGACCGGACTCGATTACGAAGACCCGATGATCGATCCACATGCGGAATTTCAGAAGTTTAAGACCCATCCTAAGGTCGCTGCGGTCCTCGCTGGCGGCACGATGATCAAATATGGAGCGAAATCGATAAACGCCGGCGGTTACTACACGATGCCGAAGCTTTACGCCGACGGAGTGCTGATAGTTGGCGATTCGGCATCGTTCCTCAACGGCCAGCGGATCAAGGGAATTCATACGGCGATGAAATCGGGGATGCTAGCGGCGGAGACCATCGTCGGGGCGTTCGACGACGAGGATTTTTCGTCCAAAACGCTCAAGCATTTTGAGGAAAAGGTGAATCTTAGCTGGATCTACGACGAGCTGCATCGGGTACGTAATTTTCACGGCGCCTTTCAAAAAGGACGCTGGTCGGGACTCATAAACTCGGGGCTGCAGTTTTTGACCGGAGGGATGGCGTGGGGCTTTATGCCAAAGGAGCATCACGTTGCCGGTCACGAACGCATGGCCAAAGTGAACAGTGAACAGGGAACTGTGAACAGTGTAGGAAGTGGCCCGAACGACCATCTCAAACTCGATCGGTACAAGGATCTGTCTTTTGACAAGCAACTGACCTTCGACAAAGTGACCGATGTTTTTTACGGAGCGGTCGCCCACGACGAAGACCAGCCGCCGCACCTGCACGTGCTCGATACCGAGATCTGTGCGACACGGTGTGCCGAGGAATACGGCAACCCGTGTCAGCGTTTTTGTCCTGCGGCGGTTTATGAGATGGAGGAGAGCACCGCGACCGGGCGCAAAGAGCTAAAGGTCAATTTCTCTAACTGCGTACATTGCAAAACGTGTGATATCGCCGACCCTTACCAGATCATCAATTGGGTTACGCCTGAGGGCGGCGGCGGGCCGAATTATAAAGGTATGTGACAAAAATAGGGCCGCTCAAATTATGAGCGGCCCTTTTTTTTGGCAATCTTAAAAGGTAAATTACTTAATGCTTTCGAGTATTTCGAAATTTACTTTCTTATCCTGAAATTCCTTCATCGCGATGCGGGTCGGTTTTGTTTTACGAATATCAAGGTCGACACGCGAAATAGCACCACGCTGAAGCTGCTTGCTCCGCTGTGCTGCGAGTATGATCATCCGGTATTTCGAGTCGATCTCAGGCGGATCGATGATCTCAGCCTGCTCGGTCGCCTCGGTTTCGTCAATTATTTCTTCGTCAGCCATTAATTAGTCTCCCTGATACTGATGCTTGGATGCATCGAAACTATCAAGAATAACCTGAATTGCCTCGGTTTGTCTATCCAACGCTTGCCTTTCCGCGATTATTATCGAGGCAATCTGCCGTGATGCGGTCGCGAGGTCTTCGTTAATGATGACGTATTTGAATTTTGAAAACTGCAATACTTCGTTGAAAGAGTTTCGCAGACGTGTCTTAAGTTCGACCGGGTCCTCGGTCGCACGGGCGGTCAGACGCGCTTCGAGGATCTCAAATGACGGCGGCAGAATAAATATGCTGATCACCTGTTCCGTGAGGCGTTCCATTATCTGAACGGCCCCCTGCACATCTACCTCGACTATCAGGTCCTTTCCGCTCCGAAACACCTTTTCGCTTTCAGCGATCGACGTTCCATAAAGATTTCCGTGGACCTCAGCGTATTCCAGAAAGTCGCCACCCTTGATGCGCCTTTCGAAATCTTCCTTGGTTACAAAGAAATATTCGCGGCCATTTTCTTCGCCAAACCGCTGCGGCCGCGTCGTATGCGAAACCGAGTAGCCAAGCTCCGGCAGCATGCCGCGGATCTCTTTGATCAGCGTCCCTTTGCCGCCGCCGGACGGGGAACTGATAATGATTAGTCTTCCAGTCATTTGTCTTTGGTCATCTGTCATTTGTCATTTGTCATTTGCTAAACCGAATTACAAATGACTAAGGACGAACGACGGTTACTCAACATTTTGAACCTGTTCGCGGATTTTCTCAATTTCGCTTTTGATCGCCAGGGCATTTTCCTTAACGTTCATGTTATTGGTTTTTGAAGTGATAGTATTGGCTTCGCGGTTTAGTTCCTGTGTCAGGAAATCGAGCCGTTTGCCGACATCGCGGTCGTCCGTCATAATTGCCCGGAAATGTTCGATATGGACGCGAAGCCGGGTTATTTCCTCGGAAATGTCTGCTTTCTCGGCCAAATATGCAATTTCCTGTGCAAGCCGTGATTGATCGATCTCGATCTGCGAATCACTTTTAGCGAGCATGTCGCCGATGCGCTTTGTGAGGCGCTGTCGATATTCTTCGGCAACATTGCCGGCCTCGATTTCGATGACAGGCAGGCGGTTTTCGATCTCATCAAGCCGGGCCGCGAGTTCCACCGCGAGCATCGAGCCCTCTTTTTCACGCATTTTCTCGAGGTCGTCAAGAGCGATTGAAAACACATTCTCGACCGACTCGAGGAATTCCCGCGACGGTTCCTCTTTTTTCGTCCCAACAACATTAGGCAACCTGGCGATGACATTAAGGTCCGGCTCACCGGTCAACTCAAATTCGCCCTGCATCTCTTTCATAGCTGCCAAAAAGCCTTTTATCAGCGGACGGTTTAGCTCGTATTCGACGTCACTTGTGCGGTCGTATTGCAGGTTTACCTCGACACGGCCGCGGGACAGCCGCCCACCGATCAGACGCTTAATTGTTGATTCGAGCGATTGCAATTCGCTTGCGAGACGAAGACTCACATCTAGAAAGCGGTTATTAACTGTCTTTAACTCAACGTTAATGGAAAAATCGGTCTCAGTTACCGAACCACGGCCAAAGCCTGTCATTGATCTCATAATTTAATAATTCAGGAAAATCGCCACAGAAAACCACCGATATCTAGGAACCAAAAGCAGATGCCGATTATTCTGTGTTTTTCTGCGGCAAATATTCTTTTTCCTCTTATGACAACTCATCATCCGCAAACTGCATTTCGTAAAGCTTTTTGTAGGTCCCGCCGCTCTCTAGTAGAGCGTCGTGGGTTCCGGTCTCGATGATCCTGCCTTTTTCCATTACGGCGATCTTGTCCGCTTTTCGGATAGTAGAGAGGCGATGCGCGATGACGATCGACGTGCGGTTCTGCATCAGATTTGCAAGAGCCTTTTGCACAACACCTTCACTCTCGGTATCGAGGGCAGAGGTGGCTTCGTCAAGGATAAGGACCGTGGCATTTACGAGCACCGCACGGGCTATAGCGATTCGCTGTCGCTGCCCGCCGGATAGCAGCATTCCTCGCTCGCCGACGAGCGTTTCGTATTTATTCGGAAGTTGCTCTATAAACTCGTCCGCATACGCGACACGGGCAGCTTCAACCACCTCGGCGTCAGTGGCGTCGGCCTTGCCATACGCGATATTTTGCCGGATAGTATCGTTAAAAAGCACGGTTTCCTGAGTTACCAGGGCCATCTGCCGTCGCAAGCTGAGCACATCGGCATCACGCAAATCTGTACCGTCCCAATAGATCGCACCCTCAGTCGGGTCATACAATCGCTGGATGAGCCGCGTCAAACTCGATTTGCCGCCGCCGCTTTGTCCGACGAGGGCGACCATCGTTCCTTTGGGGATCTCGAAATCGATATTTTGCAGGATCTTTCGCTTGCTGTTCCGGTAATGGAACGAAACATCTTGCACACGTATACCATCTTTTAGCGGCGACAGCGCGACAGCATCATGCTTTTTGGGAAGCGTTTCATTTTCATCGAGAATATGCCACACATCACGGGCCGCCGCAAAAGCTTTGGTTATCTCGTTATGCTGCCGCGAGATCTTACGCATCGGATCGTAGCTTCGAAATAAGAAGAGTAAAAAAGTAAAAAATTGTGGAGCGTCCATCCGAGCCGCATCGATCTCCCGTAGGCCGAAATAAAGCAAAACCACGACAGCCACCATGCCGATCATCTCAATTGTGGGTGGAGAAGTAGCCGCAATACCGGCTGAACGCAAATTTGCCCGGGCGATGATACGGGCGACATCCATAAAACGCTTCTGTTCGCGTGGTTCGGCCGAGTATGCCTTTACGATGATCTGATTGGAAAGCGTTTCCTGGGTCGTGTCATTAAGATCTTTGTTGCCGGCGATCGAAACGTCGGCTAATTTTCGAAGCCGGCTGCTAAAATTTGTTGTTAGGAATGCGATCACAGGTGCGATCAGTAATGATCCGAGCGTCAGCCGCCAGTTGAAATAGAACGCAGCGGAAAGAAAAAAGACGAGCATGAAAGACTCTCGAAGCACGTCGCGTAAGTTTGCGGAAACGGCGAGCTCGATCGCCGAGCAGCTTACGACGAGACGCGAGACCAAATAGTTTGTTCGATGTTTTTCAAAGAAGACCGCCGACTGACTGAGCAGGTGAGCATATAGCTCTTCGCGCAGCTTAAGGACCGCTGATTGGCCGATCTTTGCCATTAAATATGACGAAAAATACTCGGCGATTCCTTTCAAAAACGTAAATGAGATCAAAAGGGCAGCGATCGTCATCCAGGCGCGGTACCAATCATTTCGCGGGATCAGGCTGTTGAGATCGAAAAGCGTTTTGCTCTTGACAGGATTCCGCATAAACTGTTCAAAGATCGGGACCAGCAAGGCTCCGGTCGCCGTCTCAAAAACGGCAACGAGGACCATCGCCACAAGGGCCATGACAAAAGTGGTCCAATACGGGCGGACGTATTTTAGGAGTCTTTGAAGATCGTTCATTTTTCTACAAAAGGTTGAATATACTGTAGATATGAGGGGGATGTCCAAGCCCGCAATTCTTGCAACTAACAATTGGATTATGGCATCTTGTCTAAAGCGGACCCCATTCCCGGAGAAAATATGAAGAATTCCAGCCTTTATAAGTTGATATTTCTGCTTTTTTTTACCTTTGCTGCCGGTTCGGCCGCTTTAGCTCAGCAGCCTGATGTTGCGCGTAAAACAACGGCGATCACGTATCCGTTGGATGATACGGTAATGGTCCAGTTTCGCGGTACGACCCGATTTCCGCGGATGAAGGGCGACGCTAAGATCAGACGGACGGCCCGCAACGGCACCCGGATCGAGCTTGCTGTGGAAAAAATGCCGCGTCCTTTTGAGCTCGGCGCGGGCTATGCGACCTACGTCGTTTGGGCTATTTCTCCGGACGGCCAGATCGATAACCTGGGCGAGATCAAGCGCACCGGCATCTTTTTTCTCGATTCAAAAATTACGGTCACGACGCCGCTGCAGACATTTGCCATCATTATTACAGCCGAACCGCATTTTATGGTGCAGCGTCCGAGCCAGGCGATAATGATGGAAAATCTTTATCCAACGACCACAAACGGCAAACGTATCGGGGTCACACCTTCGATCCAATATTTTGGAAATTCGAGCGACTATTTTCGCGATCCGCGCACACCTGAGATAGCTGAAACTGACTACGCTAAAACGCCATCGGCGATCCTCCAGGCGAAGCAGGCCGTTGCTTTAGCAAAATTTGCCGGTGCCGACCGCGACGCATCGGTAGAGCTGACGGACGCCGAGACGTTGCTTCAAAATGCAATAAACGCCTGGCAGGCGGGCCGTGATTCGGATACGGTCGATATTGCGGCGCGTAAATCGATCAGTGCCTCTGTCAAGGCCGAGAATCTGGCTTACGAGCGAAAGATCGCTCGTGAAAAGCGTAACGAGAAAATGCGAACAGATTCCGAGATTCGCAGCGCGGAAAATCGCGTTACCGACGCACAGAATGAACTAGCCGATCTAAAAGCCGAATTGGCCCGCGAGACGCGAAATAGGGAGCTGGCCGAGCGTGATGCGCTAAATTATTCGAATCAGGTAAAGGAACTCCGCGATGAGAATGGCCGCCTTCGCGAGGATCTCGGCCGCGTCCGCGTCGAAGCCGAGAATGCCAATGCAAAACTTGCCGCCGTCGAGAAAGAGAAGCTTGCGATACAGATGCAGCGTGACACTGAATCAAAGGCCGCAAAAGTAAAAGCTGCCGAGGCCGACCTGATAACGGCTTTGAAGTCATTTGGCCCGGTTGCGAAGAATGAACGCGGGATCGTCCTGACGTTACCCGAATCCGTGTGGGGCGGCTCGCGGTCAAGCTCATTGACAACGGCGGCGGACAACAGGTTGGCTTCGCTTGGCGAAATCCTGGCGAACAACGTAGATTACCGCATATCGGTCGAGTCTTACACTGATAACAGCGGCGATCCAAGCCTTATCCAGTCGGTGACGGACAAGCGTTCGTATGCCATTGCGGATAAATTTTCGGCGTCCGGCGTTGAGGAGGGGCGGATCGTTGCCAAAGGTTTTGGTGCGAGTACACCTGTCGTTCCCAACACGACCGTTGCAAACCGGGCAAAAAACCGTCGGTTATTGATCGTTTTAAGTTTGGCCCCCTAACAAACTTGGGTTTGCGATAATGAAATTCCGCTACCCTTTCCAGTTATCGTTTTCTTGGGACTGGCGGTATTTATTGCTATTTTTGATAATCCGGCGATTTCGCGGGCGGGGTCATCGAACGATTGTGCAGCGGCTGATTCGTCGATTTCTCCTGTTCCGACTGCGACCCCGACGGAGAATAAAATGTCGATAAAGAGCCTAAAACATCCTACCCCACCGCAGTCCGGCCCAATTTCCGGTCAGGCATCGAAGGTTGCCTCGTCGGTTCCGATATCCGAAATCGAACCGGCAAATTTACCTCAACAAGATCACGAGCCGCGTGAAATCAATAAAATAAACCGCGCGCCAATGCGGACGACCGACCCCGATGTGATCAACACGCCTGACGCGGCCCTTTCCCACTCGCGGCTTAAGTAACCGCACAAATACCTACAGAAAGTGGTTTATCTATTGACTTTACAGGGGTTTTGGGACTACTTTTAACAAGTAGGAAAAGAGCAGCTTACCCGGTTTGTTTGGTTTGCGGTATCAACGCATTGTTTCCAAAAACAAGCCCACTAAAATTGAGGAGATCGGTGATGAGAAAACAACTGTCTGGGGTTGGAATTCGTGTCGTATTGTCTTTATTGGTCGTATGTGGTTTGGTCGGAGTATTTTTAATGTACTCACAATCGGCCTTTCTGCAGAGAAACGGCGGTGACACATCCAAGGTTGCCAGAGATCAGAGCGATGATCTTGCACGCGGCCTTTCCCGCCAACAGGCAGGGAAGCCATTTGTTTCAAAGGCGATTGCGTTTGCTGAGTCAATACCGGTTCGTGATCTTCCTGAGGTCAAGATCGACCGCAGGGGCCAGAAAATTGTCATCAGAGAGATCGATGAGAAACGTGAAAAGGCGCGCGCCCAAGCTGAACAGGAGGGTAAGGTAACTGAAGATGCTCTCGAGATCAACGAAAAGAACCGTGAGGCGATAAGACACGCTGACGAAAGCGCACCGAGAACCCCGGACGAAGCGTTGTCGTCAGGAAAGAAAAGGAGAGGCCGCGGATTTCTGCCGCCGAATCCTCCGACTGTAAATTTTGAAGGAATCTCGATCGCCGATACTATTGCCGTTGGGCAAGGGTTTTTACCGCCTGACACAAATGGTGATGTTGGCCCAAATCATTATGTGCAGACGGTCAATTCAACCTTTCGTATTTGGGATAAAACCGGTGCTCCGCTGATCCCGGTTTCATCGCTAAACGCCCTCTTCGCACCGCTTGGCGGATCGTGCATCCCCGCTGAGGATGGCGACCCGATCGTACTGTATGACCAATTGGCTGACCGATGGATGATCAGCGAATTTTGTACCGTTGCTGATCCCAATAACCATCAATTGATCGCCGTTTCTAAAACCGGCGACCCGACGGGCGCATATTATCTCTATAATTTTGCGATGCCAAACAACAAGTTTAACGATTATCCGCACTTCGGCATGTGGCCCGACGCGTATTACATGACGGATAACCAATTTAATCAGGCCGGAACGGCGTTTCAGCAGGCCGGGGTTTTTGCCTTTGACCGGGCAAAGATGCTCGTTGGCGATCCGACGGCCAACTTTGTTTATTTCGACACGGCGGTTCTTTTCCCGCCGGGCGGAGCTAACGGAACAGATGGTATAGGCGGTATGCTGCCGGCCGACATGGATGGTTATATTCCTCCAACCGCGGGTGCTCCGTGTCCGTTTGCTTATTTTCAGGCGGGCGAATTTGGTGAGCCGGCCGATCAGCTTCGGCTTTTTGATTTTCATGTGGACTTTCTCACAACTTCGAAGTCGACTTTTACCGAAAGGACCGGCAGCCCGCTGGCGGTTGCCGCTTTTGATCCGGTGACGGTTCCGAACAGCCGCAACGTGGTCCCGCAACCCGCGCCGGCAACCGCTGCCAGCTTCCTGGATGCGATTAACGACCGTTTGATGTTTCGGCTAGCGTATCGTAATTTTGGCACTAGCGAGTCTTTGATTGCCAACCATACTGTCAACGCTGCAACCAATCCGGCATATCGAGCGGGTGTCAGATATTACGAGCTTAGGCGTGCCACCCCGGCCGCTGCGTTTACCATAGCTGAGCAACAAACCTTTGCCCCGGCAGATACTACCAATCGATGGATGGGCAGCGGTGCGATGAATTTTCTGGGTGATACCGCCGTCGGCTACTCGGCATCCAGCTCGACGGTCTTTCCGTCTCTGCGTTATGCCGCAAAATTAAACACAGATGCTCCAGGATCTGGCCTCGCGCAAGGCGAAACAACGATCGTCGCCGGCGGAGGCTCGCAGACCAGCACATCCGGCCGTTGGGGCGATTACAGTGACATGACTGTCGACCCATCGGACGACTGCACTTTTTGGTACACGCAGGAATATTACTCGGTTAGCAGCGAGCCGGGCAATACCACTGCACCGTGGCATACACGTATCGCTAAATTTGCTCCCGGCCCATGCTCGACATCGCCGCGCGGGACAATATCCGGGACGATTACCAATTGTCAGACCGGGCTTCCGATTCCCAACGCGATTATCAATATTTCAGGCGGCTATTCGAGATCGACCATTGCCAATGGCACCTATAGCTCGATCGTCATTCCCGGCACTTATAGCGCGACAGCGACCGGTACGGGATACGACATTCTTAGCGGTTCGAATCTGGTCGTCGCGAATGGCGGCAATGCGGCATTCTCTGGCTGCCTAACGGGCAATCTAAAACAGCCGGTCGCGGATACGGCGAATGTTACCGCCGACAGCTGCAACACAAACGGCAACATCGATCCGAACGAATTGATTACTATCAGCCTTGGAGTCAAAAACACAGGTACCCTAAATACCGCGAACCTCGTGGGAACTCTGCAGGCGAGTGGGGGAGTCACGAGCCCGGGAGCAGCACAAAATTACGGCGTGGTCATCGCGGGAGGTGGCACGGTCTTTCAGTCCTTTACCTTTACAGCGGGCAATTTTGCATGCGGGGCCCCGGTCGTTCTAAGTTTGCAGTTACAGGATGGCCCGACCAATCTCGGGACCACCACCTACACCCTCAACTCGGGTACCATTGCGGTTAACAATTACAGCTCTGGTAATATCGCGATTCCGATCCCCGATAACCTTCCCGCCGGTGTGGATATTCCCATCACGGTGGCCGATGTTATGACCCTGACGGACGTTAATGTTAGTTTTAGGGCCAATCACACGTTTGACGGCGATCTTCAGTTCAAACTTGTCCACCCTGATGGCACTATTGTTCCGCTCGTTACAAATCGCGGGAGCAGCGGGGTCAATTTTGGCACCGGAGCAAACGACTGTTCGGGCGTTCCGACATTCATCGACGATCAGGCGACCACGGCCATTTCGGCCGGAACCGCGCCATTCGCGGGTTCGTTCAAACCGGAAACGGTTTTGAGTGCCTTAAATGGCAAAGTGTCCAATGGAATTTGGAAGTTGAGGGTCATAGATACCGCAGCCCAAGATTTAGGGACTGTTGGCTGCTTCAAACTCGAACTGAACAAACATAGTGTCTGCTGCGGTGCGTTGATAAATTCGGCCCCGCCGGCAACAGTGGTTGCTCTTTCCGAGAATCGTTTTCCATTCAATAGTGCACCCGATCCGGGTGAGACCTTGACGGTCAACCTGCCGGTATTAAATGTCGGCGGCAGCAATACCACCAATCTGGTGGGAACTCTACAGCCGACCGGCGGAGTAACCAATCCAAGCGGTCCGCAGAATTATGGGGCCGTGCTAATGGGTCCCGAGACTGTTGCAGGAAAGAATGCACCGCTCGGCCCACCCGTGTCTCGTCCGTTCACATTTACGGTCGATCCTGCGACGGTTTGCGGAAGCAATATCACGCTTACGCTGGCGCTAAATGACAACGGCACGAGTCTCGGGACGGTCACCTACATCATGCAGGTTGGAACCACGGTTACCGTCACAAGTTTCTCGCAAAACTTTGACGCTGTCGCTCCTCCTGCGTTGCCCTTAAACTGGACGACCGCGGCGACGGGCGTAGAACAACCATGGGTATCGTCGGTAAACAGCCCGGACAGCTCGCCCAACGATGCCTTCGCCCCGGATGTGACCAATGTCGGAAACACCGATCTTGTAACCCCGACCATCGCCATCCCGGCCGGCGGCGGACAATTGACCTTTAGGAATCTTTTCAATATGGAGGCCAGCACCTCGCCTACAGGTAGCGGCTTTGATGGCATGGTACTCGAGATCAGCATCAATGGTGGGGCCTTTGCCGACATTACGACCGGTGGCAACGCCTTTATCGCCGGTGGCTACACCCGTACGATTGCTTCCACCTTCAGCAATCCGATCGCGGGTCGAATGGCTTGGAGCGGTCTCTCCGGCGGTACGACAGCAGCACCGACCTATATAACGTCGACAATCAATCTCCCGGCAGCCGCGGCGGGACAAAACATTCAGCTAAAATGGCGTGCTGCTACCGATAATAGTGCGACTGCAAGCGGGGCGGCGGGCGTGCGAATCGATGGCATTATGATTAGCGTCAACAGCCCGGTTTGCTCGAACGTGCCGACTGCCGCCGGCGTCGATGTATCAGGGCGTGTTGCGACGCTGGATGGTCGTGGTGTCCGCAATGCGAGGGTGTCGATCACCGATGAAAAGGGTGAAACCCGCGTTACTACGACCGGATCATTTGGCTCGTACCGGTTCAAAGACGTAGAGAGTGGTAAAACCTATGTGGTAAGGGTAACGTCGAGACGGTTCACCTTTTCGCCGCGGATCATCGATATCACGGACAGCATTACCGATCTTGATTTTACGCCCGACCAGTAGAGCGAATTGTCGAATTTGATAATTTTTAGGCGGCTTTCGGGCCGCCTTCTTTTATCCTTTGAGAATGAGGATCCGGTGCGGGGGCAGGCCGAGCATACACTCGTCGCCGATCTTGAGTCCGACAACCTTAAAAACGCGAGACTGGATCTTTAATCCCGCCGCGTCAAATTCGATGAGGCTGGTAGGTCCTCGAAACGTTATTCCCGTAACTACGGCCCGCAGAAGATTGTCTTCGGGAAATGACGATCCGACCGACATCGAGACCTGTTCTGGTCGGATCGCAAGCGTCATATTTTGATTGATCGGACCGAGGCGTTTCTTCTCAACATTCTGTGCAAATATGCGATGCCCGCCGTCGATAGTATGAAACTCAGGAAGCTCTGCATCCGTCGATGTAAGGCGTCTTGCCTCGATAAGATTAGCTTCACCGGTCATCCGTGCGGCCTCGACTGACGCGGGGTTTTCGTAAATATCCTGCGGCGTCCCCGATTGGGCGATCTCACCGCCTGATAAAAACGCAGCCTCATCGGCAAATTCGATTATCTGGTCAAAATCACTCGATGCAAAAATAACGACCCGGTCGCGTTGCCGTGCCGCCAGTCGAACGGCGGCGAAACACGCCGACCGCATTTCGCTATCCATGTGCGAAAACGGCTCGTCCAGAAGAAGAACTTTTCCGGCGTGAGCCATCGTTTCCTTAAAAATATTCAACTGCCGTTCACCACTCGACTCGCCTGGTGAAAAGGCGCCGAACAACTGCTTTAAACCGGCTTCCTCGTGGCCGCTTTGGTAGGTAATGCCGCGGTCTTTGGCTTTTGTAGCGGTAATGTCCTGCGAGCCGAGGGTGATCGTTCCGCCATTGGGTTTGATCAGCCCCGCGACTGTTTTGAGCAGCGTCGTCTTGCCCGACCCGGATGCACCGAAAAGGCCGATTATGCTGCCGCTTTCGGCCTCGAATGACACGTCTCGCAGTGCCCAAATATTGCCGAAACGTTTGGAGATCTTATTGACGATAAGCGGCATAGTTTAGTGATAGTGAAACTTTCAGCAGTGTTTTTCGTGCAAATAAAAGTATGCTGTCGTCATCAGATTAAAGCAAGTATAATGGAGATCGCGATGACCGACAGAAAGACTGAGATAAAACGAAAGCTCGCTCATGCGGGCGGCTGGCAGGTGGCAAAGCATGTCGCCAAATCAATTCCGTTTGGCGGCACGGCTGTCGCGATCGTTCTTGTCGGGAGCGACATCCGCAGCAAAGGCGTCGTCTACGGACTTGTAAATTCGGGCATTGATGCGATTCCTTTTGTCGGTCTTGCTAAGAATGTGATCGAGATCGTCAGGGGCGATTTTATCCCGGATAAAAAGAAACGAGGGAAGTAAGCAATGAAAATTTTTACGCGAGGCATGATCTTTTTGGCGGCGATCTTTACGGTTGGCGCATTGTCCTTGGCCGCCGATGCCCAGACGACCAAAACCAGAGCAAAGCCGCTCGCGACCCCGCTTCCGACCCTCAGCGGGGCCGAGATCATCAGCCGGGCCGACGATTATCTTACAGTTGAACCGGTCAAACAGCCGGCCACTAAAACATCGACAAATGCCAACGTCAACGCCGCCCGGATAAAAGAGCTGACCGACCGGATAAACAAGCTCGAATCGACGCAAAAGAGCGACTACGACGAAAAGCAAAAGCGAATGCTGCTCAATCTTGACATCCTGACGCGGGCCGAACAGCGGGCTGAAAGCCTAAGAAAACAACTTTTTGAGATGATCGAAAAGGAAAATTCGGTCAAATCGAGGCTCGACCAGATCGAAACCGACAGCCGTCCGGAGATGATCGAACGCACATTGCAGCTCGCGGGCTCAATGAAACCCGAAGAGATCCGCGACATCCGCCGAAAAAGCCTCGCCAACGAAAAAACCAATCTTCAGGCCCTGCTCTTTGAGATTCAAAACACGCGATCAAACATCACCGTCAATCTGCAAAAAGCCGACCTCATGGTCGAAAAGCTCCGCATCAAACTCGAGAAAGACATCGAAGATTCCTTTCTAAAAGACGACGAGCCGGAGAATTAAGATTTTTTTGACGCGAGTTAATACGGATAGGGATATCCTCCTTATTCATGTATTTGGGATTATTTCTGGGTTGTGCCACTGAGCGGAGGCGGAGCCTCGAAGAAATGGGGAGCTCGTCCGATGAAGCATAGCTTCACCGCAAATAGAGCGGCGGAGCCGTCATCGGTTGTAAAGTCAAAATCGCACTCTAATCGCATCTCGCATTTTGGGAAGGCACATTTTTAACCAAGCGATCGTTTCTCTTTGTTCCTCATCGTTTCCATATTTTTCCAAAAAGTCTTCACCAATTTTGATGAGAGCTTTTCGGCTTTCGTAATCTTTTTTTGCAAACAATTCACGGATCTTATCGTAATAAACCGTGCTCTCGCGAATATACGCTTTCTTTTTTTCGATCACAGAAAGGCTGTCGATAATACCCTCTTTTTCTCTTGGAGTTAGAGATGTATCGATGGTTTTGAGTAGGTCGTCGCTTGCTCCTGCGTCCTTAAGCTGTTTGATCAATTTCTCGTCTAATAGGAAACTCACGCGGCGGGAGCGAATGATCGTGATCAGTCTTTGATTAAGCTCTTTATTTGTAATTTGTGAGTCTTTCGGAAATCGAAAAGTACGCAAGATCTCTTCTAAGTATACAGGGCCATCAGGCTCGCTGAGAGTGGTTTTATTCTGGGCCAATAAAGGTATCGAGGTGAAAAACACTAACGTCAAAGCAAACCAAATTTTCTTAGAAGAGCCTTGATGCATATAAACTCCGGTTAATATACAACTAAGTCATTTTTCCTGCAAGAAGATACAACGTAGTCCGTTCTCCAAATGTCTAACTTAGCGCGTGGGCACCGGCGCGGGTAATTACTAATTGGGAGAACACTATGAAGTTTAGATCTTTTGCCGCGGTTGTCAGCATCGCATTTTCCGCTTTACTTTTTGCATTAAACGCACCGGCGCAGGGCATTATCATTCCGATAATCTGCGATATACGTCCGTGCAGGCCGTTTCCGAGGCCAATACCACAACCGCTGCCAAACGCTCTGCCGGTTAAATCGATCACGATTGATACCAAGATCAATGGCCAGGTGGCAACGACGCATGTTGAGCAGGTGTTTCGCAACGACACGCAGTATACGCTTGAGGGGACGTATTTTTTCCCGATACCGGAGACGGCCTCGATCGTGGAATTTGCGATCTGGGAGAACGGCAAAAAGCTTGTCGGCGAGGTGCGCTCACGCGAAGAGGCGCGTCGGATATATGACGAGATCGTTCGAAGGCAAAAGGACCCCGGCCTGCTCGAATATGCTGGCAAGGACCTCTTTCAAGCATCAATTTTTCCCATACCACCTAATTCTGACAAGAAATTAGAAATGACCTACACCGAGGTACTCAAAGCCGAATCCGGCACGGTCGCCTATCGTTATCCTCTCGGCACGGGCCGCAATGTGTGGGCACGGCCAATGCCGATGCCGATGGAAGACAACCGCGGAGTAATCTCGAGTGGTGGACGAGTCCCGAAGCAGCAGTTTGGCACGGTCTCGGGCACCATTGAGATCGTCGGTAAAGAGGCTTTGAGAAACATATATTCGCCGACCCACGCCATTGAAACAAAGATGAAGGGCGAGACCTCGGCGAAGGTTTCGTTCGAGACAAAGGGCAACGACACTGATTTTCAGCTTTTCTACGGCATCTCGAACAACGATTTTGGGATGTCACTCGTCACCTATCGAGAACCAGGCAAGGACGGTTATTTTTTGTTGATGCTCTCGCCTAAAGACAATATTTCGGAGAAAGAATTGGTCAATAAAGACATTGTTTTTGTGCTCGATACGTCCGGCTCGATGGCGGATGAGGGCAAAATGGACAAGGCTCGAAAGGCCCTGCTTTTTGGGATCAAAACGCTGCGCGACGGCGATAGATTTAACATCGTTAATTTTGCCGGCGAGGAGCATTTGATGGAACGCGGGCTAATCACCGCGAATGCGGACGGCAAAAAACGCGGCGAGAGTTTTATCAATAACTTGCAGCCCACGGGCGGCACGAATATCAACGATTCCCTGATCGCGAGCCTGAAACAATTTGAGAAAGGCGACCGGCCCAAAATGCTTGTTTTTATGACCGACGGTTTGCCCACGGTCGGCGAGAAAAATGTCGATAAGATTGTCTCAAACCTAAAAAACGCCAAGAATGTTGACGTTCGCATTTTCCCGTTTGGTTTTGGCTACGATGTAAATACGACTCTGCTCGACAAGATCGGCGCGGAAAACTCGGGCATTTCGGACTACGTGCAGCCAAAAGAAGACCTTGAGATAAAGGTGTCGAACTTTTTCCAGAAAGTAAGCTCGCCCGTCCTCGCAGATCTTGATCTTGATTTTGGACCGCTTTTGACCGAATATACATATCCGCGAAAGTTGACCGATCTTTTTCGCGGAATGCAGATGACGATCATCGGGCGTTACAAAAACACCAATGACCTCAAAAATATTACACTCAAATTAACCGGCAAGGCAGGGAAAGAGTCGCGATCGTTTAATTATCCGAACCTGGATTTTCCGGTGCGTTCGGAGGGAAACAACTTTCTGCCGCGTCTGTGGGCGAGCCGCCGCGTTGGCTGGCTTTTAGAGCAGATACGCAATAACGGCGAGACAAAAGAGACACGCGACGAGGTTGTCGAGCTTGGCACACGCTACGGGCTTGTGACGCCCTACACATCATACTTAGCCACCGACGGCTCGATGGCGAATATTCGTCAAGACGCACCAATGGCCGCCGACATGATGAGCTCCGGCAGGGCTAAGGCGGCGGAAAAAAGCGGTGCGGGAGCTGTCAAGCTAAGCACCCAGCAAAACTCGATGCAGACCAATGCCGGGCTATTTGCGATGGACGGGAAGGACGAAAAAGAACAGATCATCGTCCGAAACACCGTAAACAATCAATTTGTGGCGAATAAGAACTTTATCGCACAAAATGGTGTCTGGGTCGATTCGGATTTTGCGGAGAAAGCAAAGCTTTCCGAGATATTGATCAAGTTTGCGAGCGACGAGTATTTCAAACTCATTGAACGCGAAAACGGACTCGCTCCGTATCTCTCGCTCGGCGAACAGGTCGTCGTTGTTTGGAAAGGCAAGGTTTACCGCATTACAAAATAGCGATTTTGGTAAACCCGAAACTAATCGTTAACATCGGATAAGGTGATTTCCAGCCATCGAAAGTTTATTCTAATGGTTGGGATCACTTTTTTCGTGTCCGAGCCATTCGCGGTAGGTTCAGACTTGGGAGTAATACATTGAAGATTTTTATCCTTGGTTTTCTTATTTTTATCGGCGGACTTAGTGTATTCGGACAGAACGGCTGGGTGTCGCGCGAGTCGAGGACGAGTCGTGATCTCGTCGCGGTTTACTTTACTTCATACGACCGGGGCTGGATCGCGGGCGATAACGGGTATCTGGCATCGACGACGGACGGCGGCAAATCGTGGACGCCATATCCGCTAAATACGGACGAGAACATAAACGAGATATATTTTCGCAACGACGAAAATGGCTATCTCGTCGCCGGGCGAAAGATGTTTATCACCCGAGATGCCGGTAAAACGTGGCAAGAATTACGTATTTATCGGCCGGGTGAGTTTGGCTCGGGGCTGCCGGAATTTCTAAGCATACGTTTTTCCGACAAAAAACGCGGTTATGTTATCGGTTCCGTTCTTCGGCACAGCGGCGATGACGATATTGTCGTTGACTCTCTGTTAATGCGGACCGACGATGGTGGGGAAACGTGGAGGCGGGTCATTTTACCGTCAAAAAAGGAGCTTTTCCATCTGGATTTTGACGGAAAATCGCGTGGGTGGATCGTCGGTGCCGGCGGCCTAATTCTTGCGTCGAGCGACGAAGGAAAGACATGGGCCACTCAGGCTTCCGGTACGACAATGCCGCTCTACAACGTCGATTTTCGTGATGACAAAGAGGGCTATATCGTCGGCGAGTACGGTACTATTCTTCGTACTGAAAACGGCGGTTCGATCTGGCAAAAGGTCGGCACGAATTTTAAGGATACGTTTATGCGCGTCGATTTCGCAGACGATAAAAATGGCTTTATTGTTGGTTATTCCGGGACGATACTTCGCTCAAACGATAAGGGCAAGACGTGGGTCCGGCAGGAAAGCAATACGCGCGGAAACCTCTACGGCCTTTATATGGACAAGAAATTTGGCTGGGCAGTCGGAGCCAAGGGAACAGTCTTAGGATTTAGAAAATAGGCTACCTGGCGGAAATGCGGCGTGCTTTCGCGGCTAATTGTGTAAGTTGGGCAGCCTGCGGAAGTGTTTCGACGGCCTTTGCAACCTGCGGGTCGTTTTCGATCAAAACCTGGTCGGCCGAATTGGAACCGAACGCCGCCATCACTATGTTGTAACGCAACCGAAGCCTTATAAAAGCGGCTTCCCGTTTTAGCATTTTATCATCGATCTTCCATGACTTATTTTTTAGGAAATCGCGAAAATCTGCCGCCAGCGTCTCATTAAAAGGTAAAACGCTAGGAGTTATACGTTGACCAGCGGAAAACGCCGTCGATATGTAGGCCTCTTGACCCGGGATCCTGCCGTTTATTATTTCGCGTGAAAAAAAGAAGAGGGGATCGATCAGTTCCGCCTGCGCGGGTGTAAGGTCATCGGCCTTGACGTTCTCATCCGGTGAAATGCCGTCGCCACCGAAAACTGTGCGGTCTGTGAGCGTCCGTGCAGCAAAAACCGGTTTGTCGATCGCCGATGCGATCGCCGTATGATTGTAGTAGTCGTAGAGATCGATCTTAGTGTAATCACGCTGGATCGAGCGGCCCGAGGGTGTCAAATAACGGGCGGTAGTCAACGTCAGCCCGGTACGGCCCGGCAGATCGATTACACTCTGGACAAGCCCCTTACCAAAGGTTTTTTCGCCGACGATCATCGCCCGGTCGTCATCCTGAAATGCTCCCGCGACGATTTCGGATGCGGATGCAGTATCCTCATTGACCAACACAACGAGCGGCATTGTCTCGGCGGCGGTATTTGTCGATTTCCAGACGCGATTGTCGATCCGCGAACGTCCTCGCTGGGTAAGAATTAGCATCCCGGCCGGTAGAAATTTTTCAGCGACTCTTACGGCCTGATCGACGATGCCACCGCCATTTCCACGCAGATCAAGCACCAAAGAACGCATGCCTTGCCGCTTCAGTTCACGCATCGCGTAATCAAATTCGTCCGAGGTTGTGTAGTTAAACCCCTGGGAAAGCTCGATATAGCCGATTCCCGGACGTAAAATATAGGCGTCCGGTATCGATGGCTGCGATACGCGACTGCGGCGGATCTCAATAGTTTCGACGCGGTTTGTAGCGGAGCGCTCAACTTTAAGGCGAAAGGCGGTCCCGGTCGCTCCGCGGATCTTATCCCGCACGATGTCCGATTCTTTTCCGGTCATCTTCTCGCCATTTATCGCGACGATCTTATCGCCAAAGCGAAGCTGTGCTTTGAACGCGGGCGAACCAGGGACGGTCGACAGCACGAAGGTGTCCATGACGCCGTCTTTTTCAAAATTTGTGATCGTCGCACCGATGCCGCTGTAGCCGCTCTGCTGCTCGTCAAGCAGATCACTCCAATCCGCCGCATCGTGAAAATTGGAATGCGGGTCGAGGGTGTGCAAGGCTCCCGTCAACGCCGAATCGGTCATTCCTGCTTCACTCAAGGTTCGGACGTCAACGTAATTGCGTAAGATAAGGTCCTCGGCCTCGCGTATGTCGGCTGCGATCTGCGAAGTTTTATTTTCGCCCTGGCTCGTAAAGACCCTCGCCGGATCACCGCCCGATGCCGAAAATGTACTCCCGCGTTTTACCGAAAATGGTTCGACCGGGGAATTAAGCGGGGTTTTCATTTGGGCCACCGCCTGTCCCACAGCAATACAGAGTGTTATGAAAAGATAAGCGATGCGGCGGTTTGTGCTCATGTAAGTAGGGATGTCAGTGCCGCTGCGGTAGCGGGTGGTTTGGCGTGGATGCCCACGCAAGCAAAAATCTCTATACCTATCTGCAACCTTCTGCTACGGCAGATGATTCTGACAAGAAAAAAAAGATCGGCGGTCATGGCGGCACCCATTGACCACCGATCACGAATTTTGTATGCCTATTTTATACACCGAAAGGATGCGGATTTCCAAATAAAAGGATGATAAGCATTCATCAAAAATTTGAGTTTGCTGATAAAATTCCCGTGTTTTTGCAATTTCCCGGCTGAAATGCTTTGATTAAATACACTAGAACCGCTTGCCCCAGCTGCCGGTTCTGACAAGAATCTATGTCCGAATCATTCAAATTAACGCCGCTAGAGATCGAAGAATATAGCCTGGCCAACGGCCTCCGCGTCGTGCTTAATCACGACAACGCCGTCCCTGTCGTGTCGGTCGCGGTCTATTACAATGTCGGTTCGCGTAACGAACGCGAGGGGCGCACCGGTTTTGCTCATCTGTTTGAGCATATGATGTTTCAAGGCTCGGCGAATGTGCCGAAAGCCGGGCATTTCCAACACATTATGAAAGCCGGCGGGACGATGAACGGCACAACATCAAGCGAGCGGACGAATTATTACGAAACCCTTCCGGCGAATCAACTGCCGCTCGCCCTGTGGCTCGAGTCGGACAGAATGCGTTCGCTGGCGGTGACCCAGGAAAACCTCGACAACCAACGCGAGGCCGTGAAGGAAGAGAAGCGGCTGCGGTATGACAATCAGCCGTACGGGCAAATATTTGATCTCATCAACGAGATGATCTATAAGAATTTTGCCAATTCGCACTCGACGATCGGTTCGATGGAGCACCTTGACGACGCGACGGTCGAGGACGTACAGGAATTTTTTCGTATCTTTTATGCTCCGAATAATGCAGTGCTTGTGCTGTCGGGAGCTTTTGAGACGGTTTCGGCCAAAGAGTTGATCGAGACCTATTTTGGCGACATTGCGTCGCAGCCGGTACCGCCCGATCTAGATGTGACCGAACCAAACGAGGTTGCAGAGAACTATCGTGAATGGGAGGATAAACTCGCTCCGTTTCCCGCGTTTCTCATCGGCTGGAAGATACCAAAACGCCGCACACCGGAATTTAACGCACTCTATCTCGCGGGCAAGGTGCTTTACGACGGCGATAGCTCGCGGCTGTATCAAAAGCTCGTAAAAGGTGAGGAAGCTGTCATCCAGCTTTTTGGGTTTACTGACGAGCGGCGCGGCCCATCGAGTATTTTTATCGGGGCCATACCAAAACCGGAAAAGGACCTGAGCAAGATACGCGAAACCATAATGAAGGAGATCCATGATCTTGCGGCTCACGGACCGACCGCGGCGGAGATGGAAAAGATCGAGAACCAGCTTGTAAACGACGCAGTGCGGACGCGGCAGTCATCGATGTCGCGGGCCCAGTCGCTCGCTGAATATGCACTGTATGACGGCGATGCAACCCTTGTCAATATTGAGCTTGACCAACTGCTTGCGGTGACTGGCGAACAGATCCGCCACGCCGTTGGGACGTACCTGAACACCGACAACCGGGCCCTGCTTGACGTTGTACCTCCCGGAAAGGGGTAGGGAAATGAAGTCAAAAGTAAAAAAGTCAAAAGGCGAAAATTTGATATTTTTTACTTTTGCCTTCTTACTTTTGCCTTGTTTAATTCGGCGTTTCGACGAATAAACTTTTATGACACCAGAATTAAGAAAAAATGCACCGGCGCCGCTCGCACCGGTCTCTTTTGACATCCCGCAGCCGTATCAGACTACGCTCGAAAATGGTTTGAGGGTTGTGATCTTTGAGGACAACCGTTTGCCGCTGGTCAGTTTCCGGCTCGCATTTTACAGTGGTGAGATCTATGATCCGGCGGGTTCAACCGGGCTCACGTCGGCGGTCGCCTCGATGGTGGCTGAGGGAACTGAGAATTACACGAGCCTGCAATTTGCCGAAAAGATCGAGCGTCTGGGCTCGAATATTTCTGTCAGTTCCTCGGATGATTTTACGATTGCCGCTGCCTCAGCTCTTTCGCTCTATAGCGCTGAAATACTCGCGATGCTCGCTGAGGTTGTTTTACGTCCGACTTTTCCCGAGGAGGAGCTTGACCTGTATCGCCGCAACACGGTCGAAAATTTAAAATTTCAGCGTTCTCAGCCGGGATTTCTGGCCGGCGAACAGGCCGCGCGGCTTGTTTACGGCAAGCATCCATATTCCACCGTTTCGCCGACTGCCGCAGACGTTGAAAAACTGGACCGCGAAACCCTTGCACGGTTTCATGCCGACATGTTTATTCCCAACAATGCGATGTTTATTGTCGTTGGCGACGTTCAACGAGACGAATTTATTGCACAACTGAATGAGCAGTTTGGCGACTGGCAAATGGGGAAGGCCGCATCCGGCAAATTTACGCCACCGCCGATTCGCGATTCGCGCAGCCTGACGATCATTGACCGTCCCGGCTCGGCACAATCAAATATTGTCCTTACTAATCTGGGGATAAGCCGGAACGATCCCGATTATTTTCCCTTGATCGTTATGAATCAGGTGCTCGGTGCGGGAGCCTCTTCACGCGTTTTTATGAACCTCCGCGAAGAAAAAGGCTATACCTACGGTGCATACACGCGGCTCGGAACCCGGAAACTTGCGGGCGATATTGAGGCAACTGCCGAAGTGCGGACCGCCGTAACAGGTGAATCGTTGAAAGAGTTTTTCTACGAGCTAGAGCGTATCCGTAGTGTTAAGGTTGGCGAAGAAGAGTTGGCGGATGCGAAAAATTTCCTGACCGGAGTATTCCCGCTGAGGGCCGAGACGCAGGAGGGATTGACGAATCTGATCGTCAATCAACACCTCTACGGCCTGCCCGACGATTATTTACAGACTTATCGCGAACATGTCGATGCGGTTACGGTGGACGATGTCCAGCGCGTTGCTGTCAAGCATGTCCGTCCGGACGAGATGGCGATCGTTATTGTCGGAGATGCCGGCGAGGTCCTGCCGCAGGCAAACGAATACGCCGGATCGGTCGAGATATTCGACACGGACGGGAATCTCAAGAAGGATTAACGCCAAAAGGCGGAAACGTGAGGTGTGACCCGTGTTCTTAGTGCTTGCAGGAACACACTCCCTACCGGTCGTGTTTCTGCCCCTTACATCGGTTGTGTGAATTGGATGATCGCAAAGTTTGCTCCCGCGGGATCAACGACCATCGCCATTCGTCCGACACCTGGAGCGTCAAAGGGCGGGACGCGAATGCTTCCCCCGTTTGCGGTGATCTTTTCGGCCGTTTCATCGGCGTTGTCGACTGCGATATAATTTTGCCAGTGTGAAGGCGGCGGCTCAGGTCCCCAATTTTCATCGATCGCCATCATCCCGCCCTGTGCAACACCATCAATATGGATCTCTTTATAGGCCATAGGCGTAACCTTAGATTGGGCCAGCGTCCAGCCAAACAGCTTAGAATAAAACTCGATGGCCACCGGCAGGTCTTTTGTCGCAAGTTCCCGCCAGCAGATCGTATTTGATGCAGGCATATTAAATTCAGCCATCCTCGTTCCTCCTTAGTTCTTCATCTTAAAGGTTGCGAACATCGCACCCGTCGGGTCCTCGATAATTGCCATGCGCCCAACATTGGGGACGTCAATCACCTTATGGACATTGCCGCCCAGCTCTTTTGCCAATTCCGCATTGGCATCAACATCATCAACGGCAACGTATGTCATAAAATGCGGCGGCGGCGGATTTCCGCCAAACCACTCCGGATCTATCTGATAAAGGCCGCCAACAGGTTTATCGTCGCCGGTCGAAAACTCGCGGTAATCCATCCCGGGTGCTCCTCCGCCGGTCTGAAATTTCCAGCTGAAAACTGATTCATAAAATGCCTGACACTTGTCGGCATCACCACTTGCGATCTCGGTCCAGACGAACGTCCCCGGTTCGGGCAATGCCCAACCTGCCATTTCACTTGCTTCTTCTGCCATGAAATCTCTCCTTTAAATTAGATTTGAATAATATTTTAGACGAATTGTAAACATTACGCACGGGTGGGATTTTAATTTTACAAGAAAGTTTTGAGTTGTGACGTGGGAGCTTCACGCTGATGGAGGTAGCGGATGGCTTTTATCACAACTCAAAACGCTTTTAGCAGGGAAGCCGGTTTAGCCGACGCGCCGGATAGGCGATACCGCATTTCGCTGCAAAGTTTGTAGATGCTCGATCAGATCAGATGCCGCACGCTTTGAAAGCTCCTCAATAGAGCAGCTCATCATCTGCGAACATTCGCGCGACGCGTCGAGATTGCCTTCACGGGCGATCGCGCGGATCATGCCCAATTGTTTGCCGGTAATCATGTCACCGAGGCTTTTTGCGACCGGGTCGATCCACGGCTGCGGCTCATCTGTTTGCTCGATCGAATCAAACTCTTTTTTATAGAGCTCGCGGGCAATACCAAATTTTACGGCCGCACGTTTTAGAGCGTCATGCTCCGCCTTTTTTATACCCGTTTCGCTGATCGCCTTTCCGGTGCCGATGCCCTCACGGGTGATGCCGTCGATGGTGATCGCGACGGTCACTGTTACGATGTCGCCGATGGCGCGGATGTCTTTTACCGTATGGGCCCAGTTCGGGGCATTATCATCGAGAACATCGGCAACCGTGTGCCACTCAACATACTCGACCATGTGAACGTTCCCGTTTTGATCGCGTCGCCCGGCGCGTTGACGGATCAGGTTCGGGTCGACCGTCTTACGAAGTTCTTTTAACGTGGTCGAAAAATCGAGTACATTATTTGTAATTTCAGATAAAAATAACTTTTCTTCTTTTTCGATCTCGTGGGTTTCGTTTATCGTATTGCGTTTCATTTCGTTTTTCTCCAGTGTGTCTTACAAGTCTCTGTACGCAGCGTGCCGGTTAGCACGCGACTCAGTTTTTAGTGTCAAAAGATGCAGGTTCATACTAAAACGACGTTGCATCTATGAAACAATGTATCAGATTAATTTATTTGTTGCAAGTGCGAAACAAAGTGTTGCATTTAAAAAAATGATGTGTTATGTTTTATCTGTGAAATGACAAACACATCTGTGATACTTAGATTCATAGAGGAGAAAACATAAAATGGGATTCAAAAATGAAAGTCTTATTAGCACGGTGGAACTCGGCAAGGCGATCAAACGCCGTCGTGAGGAATTGAAATTAAGTCTGCGTGATGTTGCGGACGTGACTGAGGTTTCGGCATCGACGCTTTCGCGGATCGAGAACGGAACGGGCCGTCCGGATGCGGACAATATTGCCCGCCTGACACAATGGCTGGATATGCCGGTTGACCGTTTGATGAAGCATTCAGCGTCCAATGTCGAACCTGTGATCTATTATCCGCACGAGGCGACGACCGACATAATCGAGGCACATCTGCGTGCGGACAAAAATCTTACGCCTGAAACGGCAAATGCTCTGTCCGAGCTTTTTAGGGTTGCCTATCAGCAGTTCAGTAAACCGGGCAGCACGAAATAGCCGTTTTTTTACTAAAATTACACTCGAGATATAAGATATGAAACACACAAACAGCAGTCTTGGACGAGGTTTTGGCGGCGATACGATGATCGTACTATTTTTTTTGGCGTTGGAATACGGACGCGGCTTGTCGATGTTTTCGACGGACGCTCTTTTAATGGGCCTGACGATGCTGATGCTGCTCATCCTACCGTATTTCCTGCCGTCAAATTTTGAACGGCCGTCATTTGCCAATTGGATGCTGGGACGAAGTGTGGCCTTGGTTTTTGGCCTGATCCTAGGCGTCGCATTTGATCAAAGCGTAGGTGTTGTCCTGCCGGGATCGCTGCGGTTTTTGCCTATGACGTTTTTGATCATGGCAGCAATGGTGAGCTGCTATATTCAATTTTACGGTTTGACGAAGCTCCGTTTGGCAGAATAGGCAAAAGGCGCCAAACGAGCGAGAAAAAAAGGTCCGCGTATCTATCGGGAAGATGCGCGGGTTTTTTTGCTTGAATAGTGTTATTACGAATGTTAGATTTATTTTAGTATCGGAGAATGCAATGACAACCAAACTTAAAATAACAGCTATTGGAAATTCTTTCGGAATTATTTTGCCAAAGGATGTTTTAGACAAATTACGTGTGTCTAAGGGCGACATGCTGCTTGCGATAGAGACGACCAATGGGGTAGAACTCAGTGCTCACGACCCGGAAATTGCGAGGCAGATGGAGGTCGCGGAGAAAGTAATGAGGAAATATCGTGATGTCCTGAGAAAGTTGGCAGAATAGTGATACCCCTTAAATGGATAAAATTTAACTTCGTATTAGCTGCTCATAAACGCCAGATCGCTGAACATGGTGGAACAGACGGAATTCGCGACGAAGGCCTCTTGCTTTCGGCACTTGCTCGTCCTGAAAATTTACTTGCTTATGGCGATCATGTTGATATTGCCGCTCTGGCGGCAAGCTATGCGTTTGGGATTGCAAAGAATCACCCATTTCTGGATGGTAATAAAAGGACCGCATTGGTGGTTGCGGTTACGTTTGTGAATCTGAACGGCTCAGATATTGAGGCACCTTTACCGGAAGTCTATGCTCAATTCCTTGGCTTGGCAGAAGGTTCTGTGACAGAAATCGATTTAGCTGTATGGCTTCGGGAAAGAATAATCCCGTTGAAAGGGGACTAAGGTGTTGCGAAAACCTCGTGTGCCGTAACGGCGGTCAATTGGTGAATTTTCTGAACCTGTTCTACAAGCTGAATATATTGCACCGGCGTCAAAGCCTGAGCACCGTCGCAGAGGGCCTCCTCGGGGCACGGATGAACCTCGATTATCAGCCCGTCAGCTCCGACAGCGACGCCCGCACGTGCGAGTGGCGTAACCATATAATTATGGCCTGTACCGTGCGACGGATCGACGATTATTGGTAAATGCGAGAGCCGATGGACGGCCGGGATGATAGAGAGATCAATGGTGTTTCGCGCATGATTGGCGAACGTGCGGATACCGCGTTCGCACAGGACAACGTCGTAATTGCCCTCGGCCATTATGTATTCCGCCGCAAGCAACAATTCATCGAGTGTCGCCGATAGCCCTCGTTTTAGCAAAACCGGTATTTTTGTTTGCCCTGCATACCTCAGCAGCGAGAAATTTTGCATATTGCGGGCGCCGATCTGGACGCAGTCGCCATATTTCGCTACCGCATCAACGCCGTGTTCATCCATCGCTTCGGTCACGATATTGAGTCCATATTGATCGCGGACCTCGGCCAGCATTTTTAGGCCGTCTTCGCCCAATCCCTGAAATGCGTAAGGCGATGTTCGGGGCTTAAATGCACCGCCGCGAAAGAATTTAGCGCCGCTTTTGGCGACCGCTTCGGCGGCGGTAAAAACTTGAGCATGATTTTCTAAGGCGCATGGTCCTGCAATGATCGCAAGATCATTGCCGCCGATGGTGGAGTTGCCGATCTTTATGACAGATTTTTCGGGCCGAAGATCTTTTGAGATCAACTTATAGGGTTTTGTAACTCGGATCGCATCCGCTACGCCGGGCAGATTTTCAAAATGTGCGGGATCGATCGATCCGCTGTTACCGGTCACGCCGATGGCCGTACGATTCTCGCCCGGCAGCGTATGGCCGCGATAGCCGAGCGTCTCGATCACCTGCAGTACTTTTTCGACATCTGACGCGGAAGCGTCCGATTTCATTACGATCAACATAGATGGTAAATCCCCTACGGGTACAAAACTTTAACTTTAGTTTTCGTCCGCCCTTTTTGCAACTTGCGGCAATAATTGTTCAACAAACTGTTCCACACTCGCAGCCGCATCGCCCGTTTTTTCAGCTTTCTCGATCTCTGCAACGATTGCCGACCCGACGACCGCCGCGTCCGCGTATTGCCATACTTCCTCGATCTGCCGAGCGGTAGAAATGCCAAATCCTACCGCGAGCGGCAGATCGGTAAATTGTCTCGCGCGGGAAACCAATTTTTCCGCGGCGTCGCTGGTCGATTCCTGGGCTCCTGTCACCCCCGCCCGCGAAACGGCGTAAAGGAAACCACGAGCGCATGTACAAATTGCTTTTAACCGCTCGTCAGAGGTCGTCGGAGCGATGAGCGAGATCAGGTCGATGTTTTTCGCCGCCAGACGCTTAGAGATCCGGGCTGCTTCGTCCTCGATCACATCGGTGAGCAGCAAGCCGTCGATACCCGCGTTTGACGCATCATTTCCAAATCCATCGAGACCATATTGCAAGACAGGATTAAAATAGCTGAACAAAACGATCGGAACATCGCTCTTTTTCCTAAATTCGGCCGCCAGATCAATAACGTTTCGCAACGTCGTACCGTTCTTTAACGCACGCTCTGACGAACGCTGGATTGTCGGGCCGTCAGCCATTGGATCGCTGAAAGGAACGCCGAGTTCGATGATGTCCGCACCGAGCTCGGCGAGCGTGAGAATGATCGAAAGGGAAGTGGTGAGATCGGGATCGCCGGCTGTGACAAACGGAATGAAGCCTTTTCGCCTGGATTCTTCAAGCTCTCTAAATTTTGTAGATATACGGCTCATTTTGTGAATTCGATTCAAAAAAAACGCACACTCCCTACCGGTCGTGTTTCTGCCCTAGCTCCTCCCGAACCGTATTAATGTCCTTGTCGCCGCGGCCCGATAGGTTGACGATCATTATCTGATCGGGGGCCCTTTCGGGGGCGATCTTGATCGCGTGAGCGACGGCGTGCGACGATTCTAAAGCGGGAATGATGCCTTCGGTTTCGGAAAGGGTTTTGAATGCCGCCAGAGCTTCTTCGTCGTTGGCTGACGCGTATTGGACGCGGTTAACGTCGTGCAAAAATGCGTGCTCGGGACCGATCGATGCATAGTCGAGACCTGCAGAGACGGAATGTGTCAGGGCGATCTGTCCGTCATCATCTTGGAGCAGATAGCTCTTTGTGCCTTGCAAAACGCCGACGTTTCCGCCCGTCATAAATCTTGCCGCATGCTCGCCCAACGTGGCGCCCCGTCCGCCGGCCTCGACGCCGATCATACTCACATCGTCATTTAGGAAAGGATGAAATAGCCCGATCGAGTTCGAGCCGCCGCCTACGCAAGCCACCAAAACATCCGGCAATCGACCTTCCTTCTCAATGATCTGTTCACGAGCCTCGCGGCCAATGACGCTTTGAAAATCTCGAACCATCAGCGGATACGGATGCGGCCCCAAAGCCGAGCCGAGCAAGTAATACGTCGTATCGACATTGGTCACCCAATCGCGAAGGGCCTCGTTGATCGCGTCTTTTAATGTCCGTGAACCGGAATCAACACCTCGAACCTCAGCTCCGAGCAGACGCATTCGAAAAACGTTCACTTCCTGCCGCCGCATGTCCTCGGTGCCCATATAAACGACGCATTCGAGTCCGAACAGAGCACAAACCGTTGCGGTCGCAACGCCGTGTTGGCCCGCTCCGGTCTCGGCAATTATTCGTTTTTTGCCCATGCGGCGTGCAAGTAATATCTGGCCGACACAGTTATTTATCTTATGCGCGCCGGTGTGATTTAGATCCTCGCGTTTGAGGTAGATCTTTGCTCCGCCAAGCGTTTCCGAGAGGCGTTTGGCGTAATAAAGCGGCGTCGGCCGCCCGACGTAATTTTGCAGTAGATCGTTAAACTCCGCCTGAAAGGCGGCATCGTCGCGGACGCCATAATAAGCCGCCGTCAGATCATCAAGCGGGGCGACCAGCGTCTCAGGCACAAACCGCCCGCCGTATTCGCCCCAATAGCCGTGTTCGTCGGGTTCGTAATTCATATTGCTTCTTTGGCTGCTTTAATAAAGGCAGTTACTTTTTCGGGGTCCTTTTTTCCGGGAGACGATTCAACGCCGCTTGCGACATCGACGGCGTAGGGGTGTACGATCCTTACCGCCCCCGCGACATTTTCAGATGTTAGGCCGCCCGCTAAATAAGCCGTCCAAGGAAACAAAAGGAAGATATCCGCACCGAAATTCTCCCAGTCGAACGGCTTCCCCGTTCCACCACGTTTATTCGGTGAGTAAGTGTCGAAGAGCGGGTAGGACATATCCCAATCCATTGCGTCGGTAACAGAAAATACCGAGTTAACGGAAAATGTCTTTATCACAAAGAGTTTTGTTCTCATCTGAAGTTCTTTTACGTAAGCGTTATCTTCATCACCGTGAAGCTGTATTCCGTCTAGACCAACAAATTCAGCTATCTCCAAGACTTTTTCGATATCTTCATTAACAAAAACTCCTATATTTCCGAAGGCTATGGGTAAATTATCGATAATATCTCTTGAGTCCTCAGGAGAGATATAACGGGAACTTTTTTTGTAGAAATTAAAACCGAGTTCGTCAGCACCGGCTTCTAATGCTTGTTTTGCATCTTGGAGATTTGTTATGCCGCAAATCTTAACTTTTACATCGGGATATTCTGGAGATTTCCATCCTTTTAAAACCGATCCAGCACCCTTGTCGATCGTAATCTCTTCCTTCCTTTCGTCCCTCAATCTCGTCGCCAGATACCACACAACAAATATATTCAGAACCAAAATAGCGATCCGCACCCAAGTAAACCGCTCGTATAATTCGTACAACTCAAACGGAATAAATGCCGCCGTCAGGTAGGCCGTCATGTATTCGGCCCAGCGTTTTTGGAACCACAAGCCGATGCCTTCTGTCAGGACTAGAGCGGCGTAAATGAACGCGATCGTGCTGAATTGAATAAGCTGAGTGTTGCCGACGCCGGCGAGCCTTTCGAGCGCGGCTTCGACGTATCTATTTGCGGCATCGATTCCATGACGCGTAACAAAATCCATCGCCATCGCGTGAACGTCGGTGCCAAGCAACGTCAGCACCCGGAATCCGACGACGAGTAGGAGGACGCCTTTGAGCATCTTTGTCAGCGAGATCAAATGGATCGTCCAAGTCCGTTCGCTGCGAGTCTGATTTCTATATCTTAAGTGATGCCTCTTCATATCAAACCGCCTAGCGTCGTCGTCGCGTTTGCCGTTCGCATTAGCGTCTCGCCTATCAAAAATCCGTCAAATCCAAGCCGACGAAGCTCGCCTATCTCTTCGCGGGTCGAAATCCCGCTCTCGGCGATCATCAACACGTTTGGCGGCCGATGTTCGATCATGTTTCGTGATACGTCGAGCGAAATATCAAATGTTCGCAAATCACGGTTGTTGACACCGATAATATCGGCACCTGCGCTCACCGCGGTCTCTAATTCCTTTGCCGTGTGAACTTCGACTATCACGTCCATACCTAGCTCGTCTCGTCCTGACCTCAGAAACTCTTTCAGACTTTCCGAGGTCAGGGCGGCCACAATGAGCAACATCACGTCCGCGCCGGCGGCGGCAGTTTCGAATATCTGAAACTCGTCCACCACAAAATCCTTGCGCAGGATAGGCAGATCGACCGCATCTCGCACGGCGATGAGATCATCCAGAGATCCTTTGAAAAAATCTTCCTCTGTCAAAACCGATATGGCTGCGGCACCGCCGTCGCGGTATCGTCGTGCCGTTTCGACAACGTCGATCTTGTCATTTATCACGCCTTTAGAGGGCGAGGCACGTTTTATCTCGGCGATTATATTCGTCTTATCGCTGCGGCTGAGTACGGCTTTGAGCCAATGGGAATCTGCATTTTGGCGGATGGCAAAAGCACGCTCTTTTAATGCAGCGAGATCAGCTTCGCTCTTTTGGCCGTCAACCTTCCGCCGTTTGATCGCGAGTATTTTATCGAGAAATGTTTCGCTCATTCACTTGACCTCGCTAATATCTCGAGTTTCGCCATTGCGGCGCCGCTGCGGACACTTTCCTCGGCCATTTTGAATGCATCCGGCAGGGAATTGGTTTTGCCTGCTGCATATATCGCCGCCGCCGCGTTTATTAACACCAGCCGTTCGGCATCGCGATCTTTCATTTCGTTATTCAAAATTGCGTGAATCGTTTTCGCACTATGTTCAGCCGTGCAATCGGACGGCAAATCTTTTCCCAGCGTAAATATATCGAAATCGGCCGCAGAGATCTCAAAGACATTGATGCTTTCCCCATCAACCTCGGCCACCAACGTGGTTCCTTTCAACGCAATCTCATCCAGACCATTTTCGCCGTAAACAACCCATGATTTCTTTGCTCCAAGCCGTGAAAGCACTTTTGCGGTACCTTCGAGCAGATGCTTGTCCCACACGCCGATCACATGATGCGGGGCCGAAGCCGGATTGCAAAGCGGGCCGAGATTATTAAAGATCGTCGGCCGGCCAAGCCAACGTCGGGCCGCGGCCAGCGTCGGTGAGAGCGAGTGAAACCGAGGTGCAAACATAAAGCAGAGGCCGTGTTCATTCAGTTTGTGCTCCGAAACTAGCGGCTCAATGTCAACATTAATTCCCAACGCAGATAAAACATCTGTGCTTCCCGACTTGCTCGTCGCCGCCCGGTTGCCGTGTTTGGCGACAGGAAGCCCGGAACCGGCGACAATAAAAGCTGAGGCGGTCGAGACATTAAAGGTTTTGGACGAACTGCCGCCCGTCCCGACGATATCCACTAAAATGTCATGGCGCGAAATAACCCGCTTCATCCGGCCCCGCATTATCGACGCAAACGCAAAAAGTTCGTCTTCGGTCGTGCCTTTTTCATTCCACGCGGATAACGTCGCGGCCAGCAGCTTCTGATCTTCGCCGCCGATCAGCGCATCGAACAGAGTCTCGGCCTCGGCATCGGGAACGTTGCTGCCGATCATGAACTCCTCCAGATAGTGTTCTAAAATTCTATCGTTCATTTAGACGCTGCCGCTTTCAGCGATCTCGACCGCCTTTAACAATACTTTTGCCTTATTGACGGTCTCGTCAAATTCCAGTTCGGGCACCGAATCGGCGACGATTCCGGCACCCGCCTGAATCTTGACGACACCATTTTCGAGCACGAGTGTGCGGATCGCAATGCAGGTGTCCATATTGCCGGAATAGTCAAAATAACCAACTGCTCCAGCGTAAACACCGCGCTCCGTTGGTTCGAGATCACGAATTATCTCGATCGCTCGCACCTTTGGCGCTCCCGAAACAGTCCCGGCTGGAAAGCAGGCCGCAAGAGCGTCAAAACGATCCAATCCCTTTCTTAATTTCGCCGAAAGCGAGCTGACCAGATGCTGAACGTGCGAATATTTCTCGACGCCCATCAGCGAATCGACACTCACGCTGCCATATTCAGCCACACGGCCGAGGTCGTTGCGGCCGAGATCGACGAGCATCAGGTGCTCAGCAACCTCTTTTTTGTCCCGCCGCATTTCCTCCGCGAGAGCATCGTCGTCGGCAGCTGATTTTCCCCTCGGCCGCGTACCGGCGATCGGCCGATATTCGAGCCGGTCGTTCTCACAGCGAATGAGCATCTCAGGTGACGCTCCGACTATCGCCTTGTCGTCAAACTGCAGCAAAAACATATACGGCGAAGGATTTAGCGAGCGGATCGCACGATATATCGGGACCGGTCCGGCATTGGTTTGTTTTGTAAAGCATTGCGAAAGTACGACTTGGTACGCCTCACCGGCGTTTATTAACTCTTTGATATGCGTGACAGCCGCTTCGAAATCAGCTCTTTCCCAGTTCGACGTCGTAGTCGGGACCACCTGCGGTATCGGGTGGTCGAACGCAGTATTTAAGGGCATTGGCACATGCGGCTGCTCTAGAACGCCCCTTATCCTTGCGTTACGGGACTCGGCGTTGTCCGGCTCACCGTGCAGATCGAGCGAAACGATCTTGATAACCTGCCTCGCATGATCAAACGCGACTATCGAGCGGTAGAACATAAATGCACACTCGCCCGCATCGCTGTCACCCGCAAGCGACGGCTCGAACCACTCGCATGCATCAAAGTCCAAATAGCCGATCGCTCCACCGATAAATGCAGGAAGTTCCTGATCGTTCGGGGCAAAATGCGTCGCAAATTGCTCCCTGATCTGCTCATAAACGCCCTGTCCACCACTCAAAACCTCAACCGGATCCGCGCCTATAAACGAATATCTCGCCAGGCTTTTCCCGCCCTCGACTGACTCTAGAAGAAACGAATGCGACGAACTAGCCGACAGCTTCAAATAAACCGCCAGCGGCGTCAGCAGATCGGCCGGCATCGTGTCGAGAACAGGTTTCACGTTTATTCGTGACATTCGTGTTATTCGTGGCTAGGTCTTTATGTTCAAAAAAACGCCGCCTGAGTATTCCCAAGCGGCGTTCACGAAAATGAATCTGGTTTTTGTTAGATATCCAGTTCAAAAACAATCGCGCGCCGCAGTATGCCACCACCAGCGCCATGTCGTATTTGTTTTTGCCCGAAAATCGCTCATTGCTAGCTATTAAACCCGAATCCGGCACCTCTGTCAACCTACATCTTCACCGGCACCTCAATTCCAAGCGTATCGAGTGCCGCTGTAAGCGAACGCCTAGCCATATCCGCAACCACTACTAATAAGGCTCGTTTTGTGTCATCCGTTTCGGCGATGATCTTGTGGTTGTGATAGAAAAGATTAAAAGCCTTGGCGAGCGTAAATGTATATTTTGCAAGGATTGCGGGCTCGTTCGCACTCGCCGCCTGGTGTACGGTTTCATTGAGGCGTGAGGCGAGGATGGCCATTGACCAGATGTCGGTGCCGGAATCTCCCCACATTATTGCGTCGATTTCAGAAGAATCGCAGGCTAGCAATCTGCGTTCCGACGCTTCGACGCCGTTATTCTCATCGAGTTTACGGAAGATGGAATTCGCTCGGACCGCCGAGTACTGGCAAAAAAGCCCGGTTTCGCCTTCAAATGACAACGCTTCCTTAAAGTCGAACACTATGACCGTATTTCTTGTAAATTTAAGCAGAAAATATCGCAGCGCACCGACCGCAATTTGATGGGCGATCTCACGTTTTTCGTCGATCGCGGACTCGGGATGCCGTTTCTCCACCTCAGCGAGCGCGTTCGCCTCAAGCCGGTCGATCAGATCGTCCGCTTTGACCCCAAGGCCCCGACGGCCGCTCATCTCGATAAATGGCTTCTTTCTATCGTCTTCGGAGAGCTTGAATCCCAGTTCCTCGGCCGCGGCCGGTGATAAGGCGACCATCTCGTATGAGAGATGTATACTTGCTTTTTCGCCGCGTTCGGGTGAGATAGCCGCTACGCCTTTTCGCACAATGTCTTGCGGATAGGACTGCCGCGAATCGATCACGTTATAGATCGTCTCGCCGCCACCAAATGTCGGATGAACGTCCGTATTAGCGTCAGCGGTCGTGATCCAGACAGCCTTTCCGCTTTTGTATTCGTGAAACTTCCGATAGTGAAAATCAAGTCCCAAAATACCAAGCTTCCACATCTGATAGGCAATGTCCTTGCCGGTATAAGTCACCGTCCCGTTTGAACGAACAAGGATCTTGTCTCCCTCATTATCCTCGTTTCCCGTATGCTCTTCGAATGGCATCACCCAGCAACCGGCCTGTTTTCCTTCAGTCTCAAGCCGAATAACGCCCAGTTGTTTCATCTGCTCAAACGCCTTGTCCCAGAAATGCAAGTGGAGGATTTCAGATTCCCGCGGGAGCAGATCGTATCGGATCGAAAGCCTCTCCATCGTGTCGAGAATGCACTCGACATTTCGGGTCGCAACATAATCGGCCAACTCGGCGGTTTCGTTTCCGCCCGCCTCGATAAGATGCAGAATTTCGGCCCGTTTTTCTTTTAGCTCCTCGTTCGTCTGATACTCAACGCCGACACTTGTGTACAGGTCCCAGCAATAATAATCAAACGATTTGTTTGATGCAATAAGTTCTTTATCTAGTCGTGTTATATCATCCAGGTTCATCCGCTTAATGAACAAAAAACCGACAACAACATCAGCAACCTGAACGCCGGTATTATCAATATAATTTTGTACTTCGACGCGTTTTCCGGTCGCCTTCAGAATTCGTTGAAATGTATCGCCGATCACCGAATTTCGGACATGGCCGATATGAGCAGCCTTATTTGGATTGACGGACGTGTGCTCGACGCAGACTTTTGCAGCATTGGCTAGCCCCGAGGCGAGATCTGGCAACGGGGCAGAAATAGCGTTGTCCGTTAAAAATTTCGCTCGGTCAAAGAAAACATTGAGATAACCTGCCCCGGCGACATCGATCCGGCCAACGAAATCGGCGGTTTCCAAGGCAGATTTAAGCATCTCGGCGATCTCACGCGGGTTTTTCTTCTCGCCCGTGGCTTGTTTGATCTTCTTTGCAAGTTCGAATGCGATGGGGAATGCGACATCTCCGAGTTCCGTTTTTGGGGGCGTCTCGGCGGCGATCATATCGAGATCTATGTCAAAATCTTCTTTAACGGTCGCTTTGATGCGGCCTCTTAGTTTTTCCTCGATCTCGATCAGTGTCATAGTTTATCTTTCAACTCGTAAAACAAAGCATTGATTATAGTCGTTGGGCGTTGTCTATAGCAACGATTTCGGTGTGATTGGCCAGCTTTCCGATACCTTGTCTTCAGTTTAACCCCAAAAACGGCTAAAATCCTGATTCTTAGGTTATGAACCCTATTTGGCGGATTTTTTTATGGTATTCGGATGCGTCCCGGGCTAAGCGACGGCGGATCTTTCGCTCGCATTTTGATATCGATACAAACACTAAGATCTTAGATCTTGGCTCGGAGGACGGTTCGAATATTGCAAAGGTACTTGAGGGTACTGCAATCATCGCCGAAAATGTCTATATCGCCGACATCGACAATGCGGCCCTAAGAGACGCTCGCGAAAACTATGGCTTCACGCCAGTGTTGCTTGACGAAAGCGGCTTGCTGCCCTTCGAAGATGGCTTTTTTGATATAGTGTATTGTTCGTCTGTTTTAGAGCACGTAACAATTCCAAAGGACAAGGTTTGGACTCTTACATCGGGTAGGGAATTTCGAGAAAGGGCCCTTGAGTCACAAGCTCGGTTTGCGGCTGAACTTGCACGAATTGGGAAGCAGTATTTTGTTCAGACACCTTGCCGCTCGTTTCCTATCGAAAGCCACTCGTGGCTGCCCGCGATAGCGCTGTTAGCACGCGAAATAATGGTACCGTTGTTTCGTTTGACCAATAAAATATGGATCAAGCAGACAATACCCGATTTCTACCTATTATCTGGTGATCAGCTGCAAACATTATTCCCTAAGGCAAGGATCGTGAACGAAAAGAGTTTTGGGTTGACCAAGTCATTAATGGCAATCCGCACAAACAAACAATAATACGTGGAGTTATGGCAAAAAAGCTATTGAAAAAGGTAGATCTCAAGAAGATCGCCGACGGTGTAAGGCTGATGCTCGAGGGGATGGGTGAGGACCCGGACCGTGAGGGTCTTCAAAAGACGCCGGAGCGCGTCGCTGATTTTTATGCCGAGCTGACCGCCGGGATGTGGATCGACGCGAGTGAGCACATCGTGCCGCTTCCCGGTGATTCGCATGACGAGATGGTGATCGTCAAGGACATCTCGATCGCATCGGTTTGCGAACACCATCTCGCTCCTTTCACCGGAAAATGTCACATAGCTTATATCCCAAAAAATGGCCGTATCATCGGGCTTTCAAAATTGGCGCGTATCGCCGAAGTTTTTTCTCACCGCCTGCAGGTGCAGGAGCGCCTGACGCAGCAGATCGCCCAAACTTTGTTTGACAATCTCCAACCTATCGGCGTGATGGTGGTCATCGAGGCCGAACACACGTGCATGACGCTTCGCGGCGTTAAGAAACCGGGTGCCGTAACGATAACGTCTGCTGTTCTTGGCGGTTTCCGCAAGGATCCGCGAACGCGGGCGGAGGCTATGTCGTTGATCAAAGGGTAAGTGAATTTTATGTTAGCTAAGTTTATTGATATGCTTAGCTAAGTATGCGACAATTGTTACATGGGGTTGATGTTATGACTAAAGTAAACATGCACGAAGCGAAATCACAGCTCAGTAAGTTAATTGAACAAGCTATGAATGGAGAAGAGGTTGTGATCGCCAAGGCCGGGAAAGCTAAAGTACGTCTCGTGCCAATCATTGCCAAAGGTACTGATTGGTTTGGAATGGATGAGGGTAAGATTTGGATGGCTGACGATTTTGACGAACTACCTGATGACATAATGGCTGCGTTTTATGGCGAAGACGAAGAACAAAGTATTGGTTGATACGAATGTCTTTCTCTGGAGCCTTGGCGGTATGAAGGCGACCGAAAAGCTCAGAGACTTCTTTGCGGAACGCCGGAACCATGATTTTTACGTGTCTTATGTGTCGGCGTGGGAGATATCGATCAAGTATGGTGTTGGCAAGCTGACTCTGCCGCTTCCACCTGAGATCTTCTTCACTGACCGGTTGGCCAGATCGGAATTTGTAGGGTTACCTATCGAATTGGATCATTTGGTGGGAGTTCATCGACTACCTCTCATACATCGAGACCCATTCGACCGTCTGTTGATCTCGCAGGCCCTAAGAGAAAATATGGCCGTACTCACCTCCGATTCTGAAATTCTTAAGTATGACGTAAAAACGATTCCATTTACCGATTTCATAAAATGACACAGACTTTTTACATTACAACGCCGATCTACTATGCGAACAGCTTGCCGCATCTTGGTCATTTGTACACAACGATCGTGGCGGATGCGGTTCGGCGGTATAAGCGGCAGCGCGGTTTTGAGACGTATTTTCTGACTGGAACGGACGAGCACGGGATAAATATTCAGCGTGCGGCCGAGAAAAATGGTCGGACGCCAAAGGAGCAGGTTGACTATATTTCGGGCGAGCTAAAGCGAATGTTTCATGACTTTCGCCTCGATACCGAAAATGGCGGATACGACGTTTTTATGCGGACGACCGAGCCGTTTCACTATGAAGCGGCTGAGCATTTTTGGCTCGAGATCGCCAAAAACAAAACTCCCAAAGGCAACGAAACGATCTACAAAGGCTTTTACGAGGGCTGGTTTTGCGCGCCGTGTGCCGAATTTAAAACCGAAGAACAGTATTATACGGCCGAAGGTTCGGACATTCCGTGCTGTCTGATCCACGAACGTCCGCTCGATAAGGTCGCCGAGGAAAGCTACTTTTTTCGGCTCTCTGATTACGACGAATTTTTGATCGACAAGATAGAAAATACCCCCGGGCTTTTACGTCCCGATGCCCGCAAAAATGAGGTTTTGTCCTTTATTCGCGGCGGTTTGCAGGACCTTTCTATAAGCCGGCAGAAATCGTCGGTTTCGTGGGGTATTCCCGTGCCGGGCGACGAAAAACATGTGATGTACGTTTGGTTAGACGCACTGTCAAACTACATAACGGCGTTGGGTTACGGCAATGCTGAAAAAGCGGCGGTCGGATTTGAAAAATACTGGTCGAATGTCACGCATCTCGTTGGCAAAGACATCCTGCGGCAACATTCGGTCTATTGGATGTCGTTTCTTCACGCCGCCGGGTCGCCGCTGCCAACGATTGTTTATGCCCACGGCATGTGGCTCGACGCTGACGGCCGAAAGATGGGTAAGACATTAGGTAACGTGATCGATGTTGATGTATTACATGAGCATTTCCAGGTCGATGCGTTGCGTTATTTTTTGCTGCGCGAGATGGTCTTTGGCCAAGACGGTAAGTTTGGCTACGAAAATCTGATCGACCGTGCCAATGCCGACCTCGCAAGCGGTCTGGGTAATCTAGCGAGCCGGACGTTTTCGATGATAACGAAGTACCGCGAAGGCCTTATTCCATCAGGTAAGATCGCGGAGGAAAATTACCTCAATGCCAAACGAGCGGGTGTAAATCCTGACGAACAGGAGCTTGTTTCTGTCCTCGAACACGCCCGTGATGAGTTTTTACGGCGGTTTGATAATTTTGAGTTCAGTCTCGGGCTCGAAACGATCTGGACGGTTGTCGCCCGGGTCGATAAACTTATTTCAGATGCAAAGCCCTGGGAACTCACAAAGGACGAGAAACAGGCTGAGACGCTCAACGCCGTGCTGTATCGTGCGTCTGAGACGCTGCGGTGGCTGTGCGTGTTGCTCTATCCGGTAATGCCGGATGCGTCCAAAAATATTTACAGCCAGATCGGCCTCAGCGAAGACATCTCGGTACTCGATCCGGCAAATTTGAAATGGGGAGAATTACAGCCGGGGACCAAGATAGGCGAGACCGTCGGCGTGTTTCCGAGAATTGATAAAAACAAAGTTATGAGTGAAATAAAAGAGCAGACGGCGGTCAGCGGTCAGCCGTCAGCGGAGTCAGAACCGGGAGCGATAGCGACTGGGTCTCAGACAACGAACGACGAACAACCGACAACCGACAACTTCATCACCATCGACGATTTCCTAAAAGTTGACCTCCGCGTCGGCAAGATCAAAGTCGCCGAACGCATTCCAAAGGCGGATAAACTGCTGCGTTTTGAGATCGACCTGGGCGAAAAGAAACCGCGACAGATTCTCGCCGGCCTAGCCGAGTACTACGAACCCGAAACCCTCATCGGCCGCAAAGTCGTCGTCGTCGCCAACCTAAAACCCCGCATGATGCGTGGCCTAGAATCCCAAGGCATGATCTGCGCCGCAAGTCTCGAAGATCATTCCGGCCCGAAACCTGCTTTGGCTTCGTTTCTGGAGGACGTTGCGATCGGGGCGAGATTAAAATGAAAAAACTATTATTGCTTCTGACCATCGGACTCGGGAGTCAGTTAATTCTTTTAGCCCAAGTTCCGGACCCGCCGATACCGGTAACGCCCCCACCACCCGCAAGTGACGATCTTCGTGGGGTTTTCATTGCCGATGGAACCTATTCGAACGCGTTCTTTGGTCTTTCTCTACAAGTGCCGTCGAGCTTTACTATACTGAATAAAGGCGAGACAGAAACATACACTAAAGCCGGAGCCGATAAGTTTAAGGGAAACACTTCGCAAACCGACAAGGCCGTTGAAGCAGCGGTCAATAGGACAATTTACCTTTTGATGGTCACTACTAAACCACCAGGAAGCCTTGGAAATGCGGTTCTTGAATTGCAGATCGTAAAAGAACCTTCTGCAGCGACTGCTAATATGATCATGGCGGAGACTATGAAGCTTTTGACATCAACGGGAAAGGTTCGCGTCGTAGATCGATTAAAAGACACACAGTTTGGCGGAAAGAGTTTCGTCGGGATTGAATTGGAAAGCACCACTTCGCAGACGATGAAACATCGAATATACATGGTGATCATAAAGGGTTACGCGATGATCATTGGCCTCACGTTTACGAAAACAAGTGAGGAGGACATGGCTGTTTTTGATGGGATGCTCAACAGCTTTGCGTTCAAAGCCAAATGATCTTCATAGATTCCCACTGCCATATTGACGGCGAGCAGTTTGACGCCGACCGCGACGAGGTTGTTCAGCGGGCTCGGGATGCCGGTGTTGCTGCGATGCTAAATATTGGGACGGGCGATCCGAACACGGATGATTTTCGGCGGGCGGTGGCGGTTGCGGAGCGGTATGAGGGCGTTTATGCGGCGGTCGGGGTTCATCCGCATGATGCGAAGCTTTATGACGATAAGGCCGAGGATCACCTGATCGACCTTGCAAAGAGCGAAAAGGTGATCGCCTGGGGCGAGATCGGGCTTGACTATTATTACGATCATTCGCCCCGGGATCTGCAGCGAGATGTTTTTCGGCGGCAAATACGAACTGCCAGAGGCTTAAATCTCCCGATTCTCATCCACAGCCGCGATGCGGATGACGAGACGGTTGAGATACTGACCGAAGAAACTGAAAATGGAAAACGGAAAACGGAAAATGGAAGAGATGAGTTTCCGGGTGGCATCATGCATTGTTTTGGCGGGACGCCGGAGATGGCGGAGGCTTTGATCGAGATCGGGTTTCTGATCTCGTTTGCCGGGAATGTGACGTTCAAAAAGGCTGAGAATCTGCGTGATGCAGCCCGCGCGGTTCCGCTTGACAGACTGCTGATCGAAACTGATTGCCCGTTTCTGACGCCGGTGCCGTTTCGAGGGAAACGAAACGAGCCCAGTTTTGTCGTCCATACGGCAAAATTTCTAGCCGATCTCTACGGTGTCGATCTTGAAACTGTCGCCGAACACACGACCCGAAACTTTCTCGATTTCTTCAATTTGGAGATCTAACGCCAAGATGCAAAGACGCAAAGTTTGCCCATTTGCTTTCCCTGTTTGCCTTTGCGTCTTAAGCGACTTTGCGACTTTGCGTTAATATATCTTTATGGCAAAAGAAAATTCATTCGACATTGTTTCAAAGACCGACTACGCCGAGCTGACCAACGCTCTTAACCAGACCGAGAAGGAGATCTCGCAGCGGTTTGATTTTAAGGGCAGTAAGGCCGCGGTCGTGCTACAGGATAAAGATCTCCAACTAACCGCTGAGGATGACACCCGTCTTCGCAACATGAACGACATCCTCCAGAGCAAGCTCCTAAAACGCGGCATCTCGCTCAAGGCCCTCGATTATCAGAAGGTCGAGCCGGCCGCCGGGGGCACCGTTCGCCAGCTTGTAAAGGTCCAGCAGGGAATCCCGATCGAAAAGGCAAAAGAGGTCGTCCGCTTTATCAAAGACGCGAAATTCAAGGTTCAAGCCTCGATCCAGGGTGAGACTGTCCGCGTCTCAGGCAAAGACCGCGACACGCTCCAGGATGTGATGGCAAAACTAAAAGCAAACGACTTCGGAATCGATATGACCTTCGATAATTATCGAAGCAATTAGTTAACCGCGAAATACGCGAAAGTGGCTAAAAATAGGAATTTTGGTAATTTACTTGTTTGTGACCGTTTATTAGGTTTCTATTTCCGAAATTAGAAAAAGACGAAATCAAACGAAGATTACGAAATTGTGGTCGACCTTATCTACAAAGACGAAAGCTACGCAATAATCGGAGCTTGTTTTGAGGTCTATAAAGATAAGGGGTGTGGATTTGTAGAGCCTGTTTATCAGGAATGTCTGGAGATAGAACTGCACCATGCAGGTATACCATTTATCGAGCAACATGAGCTTGCCCTGTTTTATAGAGACCAAAAGCTGCAGCATATCTACAAACCTGATTTCGTGTGTTTCGATAAAATTATTGTCGAGATCAAAGCTGTTACCAAACTAGCGGATGAGCATCGGGCTCAGGTTATGAACTATCTCAAAGCCACTGGATACAAGCTAGGACTTTTAGTAAATTTCGGCCATTTTCCGAGGCTCGAATATGAAAGGATCGTGTCAACAAAAACGAAGCGACTTTAGGAAAAGTATTTCTTTATTTAGTCACTTTAGCGTTTTTCGCGGTTAAATACTCTTAATGCAATCATTTGCACCCATCAAAGAAAAACTGTTCCCAGCGGCTGCGGCTAAGCAGATCTTTGGCTTGATCGGCGAAGAACTGTCGCTTGTCGAGGCTGAGTTTCAGGATCAGGCTAGCTCGAATATTCAAGTCATCGGCTATCTGGGTGAGTATCTGCGGGCATCGGGTGGTAAGCGTGTGCGCCCTGCGCTGTTGATCCTTGCTAATTACGCTGTCGGCGGAAACGCGGCTGATGATAATGTGATCCGCCTCGCCACGGTGATGGAGATGTTGCATACGGCGACGTTGGTGCACGACGATATTATTGATAATGCCGATCTCCGGCGCAACAGAAAATCAATCAACGCCCGGTTTGGCAATCAAACGGCCGTACTAATGGGCGATTGGCTCTATATGTCGGCATTTCAGACGGCGCTCAGAGAGCGCTCGCTTGAGATACTCGATATTCTAACTCGTTTGACACGAAAGATGACCGAGGGTGAGCTGATTCAGATGACGATGATCGGCAGCCTGAGCATCACCGAGGGCGATTATTTTGACATTTTGCGGCGAAAAACGGCGTTTCTTTTTTCGGCGTGCTGCGAGATCGGCGGTATTCTCGGCGGTGCGGATCAAACGCGGCAAACCGCGTTAAAGGAATACGGAATGGGCCTTGGGATCGCGTTTCAACTTTCCGATGATATTCTCGATCTCACCTCCGACGCAAAACAGCTCGGGAAGGCCGCCGGCACCGATCTGCTCGAAGGTAAGCTCACCTTGCCGCTGATCTCTCTGCTCAAAAAGGAACCGTCCCTAAAGCCTCGGCTTGAGAAAATTATGCTCGACGGCGTCTATCATGATCTGACCCGCGAAGAGATCAAAGAGAGGCTGGATCATCACGCCGTTCTACCGGAGATCAAAGGACTGGCCGAGTGCCATATCGACCGCGCAAGAAAAAGTCTTGAAGTTTTACCAGAATCGGAGTATCGTTCTTGTTTAGAGGATACTTTGGATTTTGTGACCAAGAGAAACTACTAACCCAAATTCAATCGATCGTTCTATTTGCCTACCTTGTAAACTCTCTTTATTCAGTATGTTGGACGAAAATCTTATAGCAACACTTGAGCAAAGTTTGCGACAGACACGCAATGCGCAGAATCGTCTGATGGCCCGTCTGCGCGAAGCGGAAAATGAATCTGACCTGCTGCGGCAGGAGATCGGAGCCTTGGAAAACAGCGCGGCCCAGACTGAGCAGGCGATCGATAGTCTGCTTGTGACGATGCGTTCGGGCAACAGGACATTGAATATCGACCGGACGGCCCGGGTCGAGGAAGGTGAAGCTCGCCGAACGACTTTTCGTGACCGGGGAAGCGATCAGCCGACGTATCAGGAGATCCCGACGCGGGGCTATCGCCGGGATAATTCGGTCGCGTACATGAGTAACACTCGCGGCATCCCGTCGATCACCAATAACATCGAGGCGATCAGCAACCGTTTTAACGACCGAACGATCACGCAGGCCTGTACGTTGCTGTTGCGTGAGTCGGGTGGAGCTCTTCATGTAAATGAGCTTTATAATCTGCTCGTTGCCGGTGGAATGAAATTCAAAGGCAATAATCCGACGATCTCGATTGCGGTTTCGCTTAATAGAAACCGGCGTTTTAGAAAGGTCGATCCGGGAACATTTGACCTCGTAATGCGCGAAGCGATTCAGGCCGCGTCGTAAGATTTTTCTATTTTGGCCGAAAAACCGGGAGCACCAGTGTCTCCCGGCTTTTTATTGCTTTTTGGCGCGATACGGGTGAAAATAGAATTTCATACCGGTTTGCGTCTTTATTTAGTTTCCCTTGAATTTTTCATGAGGTGTTTGATCAAACATAGGTTAAAAAGCTTATCTATTATCCCTGTCATCGTGTTTGCGATGTTTGCCTGCGGATCGACCGCCGATGGCCAACGTGTTCGACTGCGGTCACAGATAACGCCAAACTGCACCGTCGCCGGTGGCAATGCTGCTTGGAAATTTTCGGACATATATGCCGAGGGGAATATAGCTGTTCAGGGCAGCTATAATTGTCGCGGTGCTTACATATACGATATTACCGACGCGGATGCTCCAATTCTAGCGTCGGTTTACAATCCGCCCGTCAGCCAGCAATTTCTCGAGGCGATCGTGATCGGTAATCGCGGTTATTTTGGCAGCGGCGCTGGCGCTGGTGGTGTTCACATCGTCGATCTGACTAATCCATATTCGCCCGTGCTCCTCGGAACCGTCGATTCCGCGCATGGAAACGGCTTTAACTTTATTCACGAGATGATGGTCTTTTCGCAAGATGGGGTGACCTATTTGCTTGAGAATTATAATTCGCTTGGCGTTAAGGCTCTCCGCATAATCAACGTTACGAATCCGGCGGCACCCGTGTTCAAATGGGAATTTAACCCGGCCGATGTCACATGGGTTCACGCATTTCATATCCGCGGCAACAGGATGTACACATCCGGATGGGGCGGTAAGATCGAGATCTACGACATCAGTAATTTGACGACGCAGGCCCCAGCGCTGATCGGAACGATACAGGGAAACAGCACGAATCACAGCTCCTGGACTAGCGAAGACGGAAACTATCTGTTTTCGTGCCGGGAGACTCAAGACGGTGATCTGCGTGTTTATGACGTCAGGAATCCGGCCTTGCCGCTGCTTGTCCGCAGCATCAAAACGAGTGAGCTTGGCCTCAACGCCATTACGCCACACAACCCGGTAGTGATGGGAAATTACCTCTACATTGCCTGGTATCAGGCGGGTATTCAGGTCTTTGATATTTCGGACCCGACATTTCCAAAACGGGTTGGTCAATACGACACTTTTCAGAGCACTTTTGCACCACCCGCCGTAGACGGAGCTCGGGGCCAACGACGGCGTGTGGCGGACGCCGAGCCGTGGGATATTATCTGTGGGCGTGAAAATTTGCAAAATGCGCTTCCGAGCACCTATGACGGCAACTGGGCGGTGTATCCCTTTCTTGGGCAGAATAAAGTCCTGGCAGGCGATATGAACTCCGGCCTTATCGTTTTAGATGCGAGCGCCATCGCTCTGCCGTCGAAAAACAGGGTTTCGGATTTCGATGGTGACAAGCGGACCGATCTTTCCGTATTTTCTCCGGGCAGTTCGCGATGGATGATCGAACGCAGCTCAAATGGGGCGACGATCTCAATGCGGCTAGGAGCGGCCGGCGATATTGCCGCACCGGGTGATTTTAACGGTGACGGAAAATCGGAAGTGGCGGTATTCAGGCCGTCAAGCGCGACTTGGTTGGTTAGGAACCCACAGCAAAGGTCGCGGACATACACCACCGTAAATTTTGGCAATCCGGGTGATATACCGGTCGCGGCCGATTATGATGCCGATGGACGGACGGACTTTGCGGTTTGGCGCCCCTCAAATGCCACCTGGTACATTTCGCAAAGCACGCTCGGGTCTAAAACGGTGCAGTTTGGCAATGTTGGCGATAAGCCCGTGACCGGTGACTGGGACGTTGACGGAAAGACGGATATCGGAGTTTGGCGGCCGTCAGACGGAGGCTGGTCTATTAGGCTGAGCTCATCGTCGATCACCCTGACCGGAAATGTCGGGCAGATCGGGGACAAGCCTGTGGTCGCGGATTTTGACGGCAATGGCGCCACCGATTTTGCGGTCTTTCGCCCATCGGACGGGACTTGGCACATCGTCGACCCGCTTAGCGGAATTGGTCGGACCGTCACGTGGGGTCGCGATGGCGATATACCGATCCCGGCGGATTACGACGGCGACGGTCGGGCAGATTTTGCGGTATTCCGTCCGTCTACTAATCAATGGCTGTATTTGAATAGTTCTGACGGCTCGGTGACGGACCGTATCTTTGGCCGGGATGGTGATACGCCATCGCCGACGTCGATCCAGCCGCAATAATTTTGTATAGAACAATGTTTACCCCGAAGCCAATCGAGACGCTTGACTTTGGGTTTTTTGTTTCTATGATTGCACTATGAAAATATTCGTAACGATTAACGGCGGCTCGCTGGCGGGACAGACCTTTGAACTGGAAACCGGATTTCTGACGATCGGGCGAAGCGACACATGCAGCATTCGCTTTGATCCTATTTCGGAGCGTATCGCCTCGAAACAGCATGCTTTTATCGAAGCTAAAGCCGACGGTTTTTATATCCGCGATAATCAGAGCACCAATGGGACGCTCGTCAACGGCCAAAAGATCGAATCAGTCAAGCTGAATTCGGGCGACACTATCCAATTCGGCTCTAACGGCACAACGGCGGCCATCAGGATCGAGAGCCAGTCAGGCACGCCACAGCCGCAGCAAAATTTCCGTGAACACGAAATGCGGAAATTTGATCAGATTGCGGCACAGGAGCCGGTAAATTTTAAGTCTTCGATGGCAAATTTCGGCCTCGGCGGCGTCTCCGCCACACAACCTGAACCGAACAAGACAGGGCAATATATCGGTATCGGTGTGACGCTCTTTGCGATGGCATTTTTGATACTGATCGTTACAGGCCTGATGTTTCTGAGCGTGGGCATCGTGCCCGCGATATTGGCTGCGGTTGTCGCATTTATTCCGGCCGTGATCTATATTTTGCCGATCATTTGGCTTGACCGCTACGACCCTGAGCCGCTGTGGCTGCTGGGTCTGGCATTTGCATGGGGAGCCCTTGTCGCGGTCGTTGTCTCGTTTATCATCAACACGTTATTTGGCGTAGCTGTCGGGATCGCAATTTCGCCGGAGGCAGGCGAAGCCGTCGGAGCAGTGATGTCGGCGCCTATTTTTGAAGAAGGTTCGAAAGGGCTCGGGCTCGTTATCCTCTTGATATTTTTCCGACGCTATTTTGACGATATTCTTGACGGAATCGTCTTCGCAGGTGTCATTGCACTGGGTTTTGCGACGGTTGAAAATGTGTTGTATTACGGGCGGGCACTTGGCGGCGGCGGGATTGAGGGATTGGCAGTATTGTTTATCCTTCGCGGCATTATGTCGCCATTCGCCCATGTCACTTTTACGTCGATGACCGGTATCGGGTGCGGTATTGCTCGGGAATCGCATAATAAAATTATCAGGGTTCTATTGCCCATCGTTGGTTATTTCGGAGCCGTGACGCTTCATGCAATCTGGAATGGGATGGCCGTCCTCGGCGGCCTGCAGGGCTTTCTCGTCGGATATCTAATCCTGGAGATACCTTTCTTTTTGATATTCGTCGGTTTCTCGCTCTACGTCATGCGTAGGCAAAACAAAATCCTCAACGAAATGCTTGCCATCGATATAGCCCGCGGGCTAATACCGCAGGATCATGCAAAGACCGCGACGTCGGCATTTAAGAGTTCGGGTTGGGTTTTAGGCGGATTATTTAATGGTAAATTCCGGGCACGCAGCAGATATGTGCGGGCGCTTGGTAAGCTCGGTCTGAGCTACTGGCACATTCAGCGGGCGACCGCTGCCCACGGACAGACCGGCAGCTTTCAGCAAAATCCCATCCTCCGCGAAGAGGTCCTCAAATGGCGAGACAAGGTCTAGTGAATAGTTAACAGTGAATAGTGAACAGTGCAAAACAAAATGGACAGTGAAGAATGAACAACTTTTCACTGTTCACTATTCACTATCCACTATTTTTGGTAGGCCGAGCAGGGATTGAACCTGCGACCCGCGGATTAAGAGTCCGCTGCTCTGCCAACTGAGCTATCGACCCAAAAATCGAATCTGAATTATAGCAAATCGGAATTTCAAATTACGAATTACGAATTACGAATTAGTTTGTTAGAGAAGATTCCGCCTAAATCGTAATTCGCAATTGATTAACCATGGTTTTGCGTTGAGAATATTTACCAATGAAGGAATGCCCGAAATGCGAGCTTTGCTATCCCGATGAGGTCGCGTTGTGCCCGGCTGACGCGACCCCGACGCGTCTTTCGCTGCCCGGGCCGCAGACGATCGCGGATCGGTATTTGCTCGAAAGCCGCTTGGGTCGCGGTGCAATGGGGCAGGTTTATCTTGCCAAAGACAAAAAGTTTGCGACAAAAAAGCTCGCGGTCAAGACCGTCCGCCAGGACATCCTCAACAGCGACGACCTACAGGAGGGCGAGGCCATCGCCCGTTTTGAACGCGAAGCCCAGGCCGCCGCATCGATCCAGCATCCAAATACGGTCAGCGTGACGGATTTTGGCCAGACGACGGACGGCGTTTTCTATCTCGTCATGGAATACGTCGAGGGCGAGACGCTTCATAAACTGCTCCGACGGGAGGGAACGTTGCCGGTCAAACGCGCCGTGCGATTTTTGCGGCAGATCGCCGACGGCGTCGAGGCGGCCCACGACCTGAATATCCTGCACCGCGACCTCAAGCCAGCAAACATCTTTATCATGAAGGCGGGCAAGGGCGGCGACGGCTTTGTCAAGGTCGGCGATTTTGGCCTTGCAAAGATCGTGAATCAGACCGTAACCGACATAAGCTCAAATGCAACGCCCTCGTCACGCGGCATCATCGGCACACCCGAATTTATGTCGCCCGAACAGATGCAACCGGAGGTCGGTGTCGACAAGCGGGCCGATCTATACGCGCTGGGGACGATCGCATATCTGATGCTGGGCGGCAAGACACCGTTCGCGGGCGATCTGATGCAGCTCGTGATGCAAAAGATAATGCACAAACCGCCGCCGCTCTCGTCGATCCGCACTGATATTCCGGCGGATGTCGATCGGGTAATAATGCATGCGCTCGAGATCGACCCGGCAAACCGTCCTGCGTCGGTCGCCGATTGGATCACCGAATTGGAGGCGGCCGCCGAGGATGTCGAAGACAAAAAACGCTCCGGCGTGTCGCGGCTTGTCGTTCTTGCGCCTGTAAATGCCGAGGTATATGTAAACGACGAGCGAAAGGGAAGCATCGGCAGCTCGGGCCGCGTCGTGTTGACCGACATACCTGCCGGACGGCATATTTTGCGTGTTTCAAAAGCCGGTGAGCGCGACGACGAACGCGTCATCGAGATTCGCGAGGGTGCAAACGAACAGGTCATTCAGGCCCAGCTTCGACCTCCGCACGGAGGGTCCAGCCAGCCTTCATCGTCGCAAGGTGTGAGCAGTAGCGGTTCGCCCCAGTCGAGCGTGATGCCGGGTATTGTCGGGTGCTCGAATTGCGGTTCGCGGTTTGCCGAGGGCGTCCGATTTTGCGGCCGCTGCGGCAGCGGGTCGTTTACAATGATAAGCCCCGGTGGGGCGGCTGGCACATACCCGTGCCCGCGATGCTCCACCCCGCTCGCCCAAAACGCCCGCTTCTGCGGCCGCTGCGGCCTATCCATAGGCCCTCCTCCGGTCAGAACCGGGAGCGGTAGCGACTGGGGATATAGCTCCCCTCCTTACGAGGGAGGGGAGGACGCGTCTCGCGGACGGGGTGGTTCTCCCAGTTTTGGTTCGGGTCAACATCAAAATCCGCCCCAGGCTGAGCGCCTTTGCCAACGCTGCGGCGGAGCCTACCCCGTCCACATAAAATTTTGCGGCAAATGCGGCCTGACGTTGCAATAGGGATGAGCGGATCGCACGTGGCTCCACATCTTTTGCGGTTCCTACCTGATCTCCCAACTCGTTCCTATGGTAAACGAGCGTCCGCGTGCCGGTGCAAAAACAAATTGTTCGCTGAAGCCCCGGTTGAAAAGGTTAGAAATACCGAGGTTGATATCAAAACCATACTTTTCCCGGTGAAAATAGTATCCTCCGCTGACGTTGTGCGTGACAAATCCCGGCTCGGGGCCTCCGTTTCCCCCCTGATTGACCGGAAGAAGAAACGAGGGCGAGAGCCGCGTCTGCTTTGTCACGATCCGAGCGGCGTAGTCGAAAAAATACGCCTTGCTAAAATTGTTCCAGCGAAAGCCGAGGTTGGATCGAAACGGGCTGATAATATCGAGCGGCGTGTGAAGCCGCGTGTTGTCGCCTCGTAAATAGCTAAAATTCCCATTCGGCGTCAGGTAACCAAAGCTGATCTTGATCGGTGCCTCAAATTCGGCCTCAAAACCCTGGATCAGGGCACTATCCAGATTCTGCGTCTGATACACGCGAACGGCAGGCCCCGGTTGATTGAGGAATATCGGTGCACCGTTACGATCGACCGCCGGGACGGTATTGAGAAAATTCTTGTAAGAATTGCGGAAATAGGTGGCCGAAGCGCCAAACCTTGAGTAGTTAAACTTAATGCTTGTGTCAAAATTCGTCCCGCTCTCAGGTTTCAGATGCTGGTTTCCCACGACAAACACACCCGCGATCGATCCCGCGTCAGTAAAGAAAAACTCAAAGATATTTGGCGTACGGAAAGATCTGCCGACTCGGGCGGAGACGCTGATCTCGTTATTCACCCGGTAAATCGCTCCGAGATCGCCGGTCACCGAGGTATTTGAGATGTTCAAACCGGTCGCGAGACCACCGATGCCGAGATCGGTGATCTGGGCCTGCGTCAGGTTAGGCAATGCAAACCCGGCCGTCGTCTGTGAAACCGTCTTGAAATTATCGATGCGGATACCGCCTACAAACTTGAGTCGGTTTGTCACGCGAAATTCGTCCTGAGCAAACGCCGCAATGTTAGCTAGGCTGGCGTCGGGGACGCTTTTGGTATTTGTGATCGTGCGGTTAACCGATGCCGGCGTGGTCGACTTGGTGATCTGACGATTGTCCTTGTTAGTGTCCCTGAAAAAGCTCGCACCTGCCGTCAGGCTGTTGCGGCCGCCCAGTGTCCAGTCGGTTTGCAGATCAAAACCGGATGTTTTCGTATTCGTAATGGTCTGGCTGATCTGATAGATCCCAGGGAAAAATGGAGGAGCCGGTGCGACCGTCAAGATGTTTGTAAAATCGCGGTCCTGTGTCTGGTAGAATCCACTGGCGGAAAGCCGCCGGAGGTTTTTGGTCAACCCGGCGACGTCGTAACGCCCGCTAAACTTGTCACGGTTGGAAAACGGAAAGAACCCGTTGAATACATCGACAAGTCCCGCAGAGCCGATATTTGCACCGCGTCGGAGCTCGTAATTCAGCTTTAGGCTGCTCTTATCGTTTAGAAAGAAACGCGTCGTTACCTGCGTATTGCCGGCATGCGACTGCGAATTTAGTACCTCGCCATCGCTCGTTATCGTCCCGCCCTGGCTTCGAAAGTCTTGAAGAAAAACGCTGTTCGGTTTTCCGGTCGAATAGTTGCCAAAGCGTTCCAGCGATTGGGCAACCCTAAAGGCAAAAAACTTGTTCGCACCGTTGACCGATACACTGCCGCGGCGTCCGCTTTCGTTTGAACTGTAAAATGTATTGAGTGTGCTGCCAAATCGAAAACCGCCGTCGTGTCGCGGCGGTGTGTCGCGGGTTATGATGTTTATCGTCCCGCCAAGAGCGTCCGTGCCGTAAAGCACGGAACCGCTCCCGCGAACGACCTCAACGCTCTCTATCTGCGATGTCTCGACCGACCCTGTTTCGACACCCGACTGGGCGGTCGACGTGCGGCTGTTGTTTAGCCGCTCACCGTCTACGAGGATCAGCACGCGATTGCTGTCAAGCCCACGAATACGCGGGCGTACCTGAAATGCACCTTCGTTTACGGTCGACGTGCCTGGCAATGCGCGAAATAGGTCGCCTATCGTATTGACCCCTTTCCTTTCGATCTCTTCGCGGCCGATCACACTTACCGGAACCGCTGTCTCGGAAGTAAGCACCTGCGTTCGGGTGGCGGTCACGGTGACATCTTCGCTGATTGCGCCCGGGCTAAGCGTCACCGCAATATCCGCGTCGCCTGACGCAAGAGGTTTGACGAAACGCCCAAAACCTTTTGACGATACGATCACTTCATATTGCGTCGGCTCGCCCGCTGTATCAAACGAAAACCGGCCTTCACGGTTCGTTGATGCGACGATCTCTACACCGGTTTTCATATTACGCAGGATCACAGTGGCACCGGAAATTGCGGCATTCGCTGAATCCTGAACCGTCCCTTGGATCGCAGGAGCCTGAGCGCCGACACCCGCCGCAAAAATGAATATGGAAATTATTATTGTATTAATCCGATTTTTTGACATACTGCTCTACCTCATCGAGAAACGTTTTATTGATCGACATTACTTCTTACTCTTACGATATTATGAATCGAAAACCACGAAAGATAAATACCTCTTCTTAAGGCAATTATAAAGCCGCACAAGCTAAACGGAAAGCTAAACCCAAGAGTTTCATGATTGACCGCACTAATCCTCGAAGATTTTAATTCTCAATCTCGTCGCTTTTCTTGCCGGAACAACGTCGTAAAAAAATCCGTATCTGAAAAAGTCGCGTTTTCGGCGGCTTATGGGTATAATATCTGCATTCTCGACCTGACCGTTTATTTCGGGGAAGACATATGAAAATTTGCCCTCGCTGCCAAAAAACATACGCTGACGACAGCCTGAATTTCTGCCTTGAAGACGGCTCAGTCCTGACGCAGGCATCGACACAGCCGCCGCCGACGATGATAAATCAGGCGCCGGTCACACAGCAGCAGATGCCGATGCAGAGCCAGCCGGGTTCGCAGCCCGCATGGAACACGGCCCCGCAGCAATACTCGATGCAGCCGCCAAAGAAATCTTCCAAGACATGGATATGGGTGCTTTTGATACTCGGTGTGTTGGGGATATTGTGTGGGGGCGGTATCGGCGGGCTGATCTACATCGGTTCGCAGGCGGACCGTACGACGACGACCGCGGTCTCTAACTCTAACTCGGCCAAATCACCGGGACCATCGACAAACGCGAATAAACCCACCGCGAACACGACGACCGGCAGCACAACAAACCGGACCGATGTTGATACTGTCGACATTTCCAAGTGGGTTAAGGAATTCTCGGTCTATGGCACGACGGAATTTACGGATGGCGAGTTGATAATGGGCTCTAAACAAAAGGGTTACTACTACGCCCTCGCCGCCCCGGATGATTATACGACCGAAAATGCCGACACCAAGGTCACCTTGCGTAATATCGATGATGCCGCATCGAGCCTCGGTTACGGGCTGGTATTTCATAGCAATCCGACGCCCCTCCAGCAGGGTTACGCGTTTTTGATCGATACAAAAAGAAAGAAATACAGGGTCGTTCATCATACGCCGCAGAATGAAAGTTCGGTCGTTGCATGGACCACTTCGGCGGCGATAAAACCCGGTAAAGAAGAGAATACGCTCGAGGTACACGATCTCGACGATAAGATCGAACTCTATATTAACGGAACAATGGTCACCTCGATCAAGAATGTCTATGGATACTCGGGCGGCGTGCCGGGGCTTTATGCCGGCGACGGCGTCAAGATCGCGTTTAAGAATCTTGAGATCAGGAAGTAAGCCAATTACGAATTACGAATTACGAATTGGGGAACAATTTGGAAGATTCGTAAGATCAAATTCACATTTGCTAATTCGTAATTCGTAATTCGTAATTCGTAATTCATAATTCATTCCTATGAAGCAATGCCCGAAATGTCATCAAACATATACCGACGACAATCTTAATTTCTGCCTTGAGGACGGCGAGATGCTCTCGGGATTTGTCCAGGAGCCGCCTCCGTCGCGTTATGTCGATGATCCACCGCCGACCATGATGATGAACGATTCGCGGGTGACTAACCCGACGAATTGGCCCGCATCGCCGCCGCAGCCGGCCTGGCAGCAGTCCCCGGTCATTCATCAGCCTCAGGCGTTTGCAGCTTATCCAATGGCAATGTCGCCAAGTCAGACACTGGCCGTTGTATCCTTGTGCCTCGGCATCGCGAGTGTCACGATCGGCTGGTGCTGCTCGACCGGGCTTTTACTCTCGCCGGCCGCTCTGATCACGGGCTTCATCGCCCTGTCTCATATAAAAAAAGATCCGCAAAAATACACCGGACGCGGTCTTGCGATCGGTGGTATCGCTACTGCGTCGGTTTACATTGCTGTCCTCGTCCTCATACTTTTAATTTATGGAGCCGCGATCCTTTTTGGCGGAATACGCTGATTTTTTTTGCTGTGTGCGATAATCCCGCAGACAACCGGTAGTAACCAATGCGCGTCAGCCTGAACGTCGTCGCGGGGCCCCAGACCGGACGAACTTTTACATTCGATCAACACGATACCTTTATGATCGGCCGTAGTGAGGACGCGCAATTCTGCCTGCCGCAGGACCGTTTTTTTTCCCGCCACCACTGCATCCTTGAGATCGCACCGCCACAGGCTTTTATTCGTGATCTCGGCTCGACCAACGGGACTTTCGTCAACGGAATGCGGGTCGATACGGCGTATCTCAAGAGCGGTGACCGCATTCAAGGCGGCGAGACGGTCCTTGAGGTTGAGGTGTCGTCGGGACAGGACGATTTTGACGCAACGCTCAATAATGCGAGCTCGACAGATATCTCGATGGTTAGCGTAAAGTGCCTGAATTGCAGCATTCCCGCTACCGTTGAGGCCGATCATGCCGATGCACTTCTCTCATTTATCTGCGACGAATGCCGCGAAAAATTAAAGGCAAATCCGCAGCCGATACCGAATTACCAGATGATCCGTGTGATCGGCCAAGGCGGTATGGGGAGCGTAATGCTGGCACGGGCCGAGGCGAGCGGTCGGGCGGTTGCGATCAAGACGCTTCTGCCGGAGGTCGCGGTCAGCGAGCAATCGCTAAAACGCTTCCTGCGTGAGATCGAGGTCGCTTCGTCCCTGCGGCATCCAAATATTGTCGAATACGTCGAAAACGGCAGACACAATGGCTTGGTTTACCTCGTGACCGAATTTGTCGTCGGAATGGATGCCTCACGCCTTTCAAAACATCGCGGCGGCAAGCTCGGTTACCCTGAGATGGTGAGAATCGTCGAACAAACATTGGCGGCTCTCGATTTTGCTCATAATCAGGGCTTTGTCCACCGTGACATCAAGGAGCAAAACATCCTCGTGTCGGGAGAATTTCCAAATTCGACGGCCAAACTGACCGATTTCGGCCTTTCTAAAAGCTTTAAGGAGACCGGCATGAGCGGCGTCACAATGGTTGGTGACGTGGCTGGAACGATCGCATATATGCCGCCGGAGCAGGTCAGAGATTTTAAGGATGTGCGTCCGCCCTCCGATATTTACGCGGTGGGAATGACGGCTTACAGCCTTTTGACCGGTGCTCACGCCCTCGATATTGGGCCGAAAGCGGGCATAGCCGAGACCGTCAAAGCTATTTTCGAAAAACCGATAATTCCAATATCGAGCCGCATAACGGGCATCCCGCCTAATGTGGCCTTCGTGATCGAAACCGCACTCGCAAAACAGGTCGAATCACGCTGGCGAACCGCCGGAGCGATGCGCGAGGCACTGCTCAATTCGATGCCATAGGTGTTCGAATCGCAATTTCCAACCTTATTGGAGACGTCAAAGGGTTCTTGTAACCTTTGAAAGCGATCGCGGAGCGTCCGGATCGATACCTTTTGCCTCCGACAGCAGTGCGGCAAACATCTGGGCCGGCACGATAAACGGAATCGGCGAAAGAAATTCATCTATGTCTTCGGGCAGGCAGAGGCTGTTTGGAGCAAGCTTAACAATGTCGGGGTCATTTGTGATCGCAAGGCAATCGGCGCTTAGCTCGTGTAGGCGATTGAGTAGCTCAATACTGCTTTTTTTTGTTACCCCGGCCGGCCCGAAAAGGACAACTGGAAATCTGCGTTCGACGATCGCAAGCGGTCCATGGAAAAAGTCGGCAGTCGAAAATCGCTCGGCAACGACGTAACATGTCTCCATCAGCTTTAAGGCAAGCTCATACGAATTGCCGTAGTTCATACCGCGTCCGACGACGACGCAGTTTTCCATAAAGACGTAGCGTTCCACAAGTTTCTCGACATTGGGGAGCAGTTCTAGAGCATGGGCCGTGTATTCCGGAATTTTTTCGAAATCCAAAGTTTTTCGCCCTAATTCACGGGCGAGCATATAAAAGTGCAGCATCTGGCCGGTGTACGTTTTGGTCGCGGCGACCGATCGCTCACGCCCCGCGTGGATCAGCAGGGTCTCGTCGGCGACATTCGCCATTGTTGAGTCGGCTTCATTGGTTATACCGAGCGTGTAAGCTCCCGAGGCTTTTGCACTCTCCAAAACCTGGTTGATATCCGCTCCCTCGCCCGACTGGGAAACTCCGATAACAAGGGCATGGCTCAAATTTAGCTTTGCATTGTAAAGAGTGTAGACCGACGGCGCGGCAAGCGAAACAGGGATACCAGCTGTCACCTCGATCAGATAGCGGCCAAAGAGCGATGCATTGTCCGAGCTGCCGCGGGCAACGATAACGATCAATTGAATATCCTTTTTTCGAAGATACGCGCCGAGGCGGGCGTGTTTTTCACGCTCGGCGGCAAGTGTTCTTTCAAGCACGGCGGGCTGCTCGGTAATTTCCTCAAGCATCAACGACATATTTTTAGTTTACGGCAGGATCATGACCGCCGCTTCTCCGCGCAGCGTTGTTTCGCCGTTCTGGTTCGTACACACGGTCTCTAACGTGACGATTCCCTTATCCTCCCGGATAGCGGTCACCGTCCCGGTAGTTGTGATCGTATCGTCGATAAAAACCGGTGCGATAAACCTCATCGTCTGCGATAAATAGACTATCCTGCGGGCTTCAAATTCATTTCCTAGGACCGCCGAGATAAAGGCCCCGCTTAGCATTCCGTGGGCGATGCGGCGGCCGAATCTCGTTGTTTTGGCAAATTCTTCGTCAAGATGTATCGGATTATGATCGCCCGAAAGCTCAGCAAATGCACGGATCAACTCATCCGTCACTTTTCTCTCATTTGAAAACGTGTCACCGATTTTAATATCCATAATTCGATTTTTCAGGCACGCATTCGTCAGCACTAGCCAGAGAACTATCGCGACGATCGAAACAGCGGAAAAAGAGCGAACGAGAAATAAAACGCGACCTGAGCCGCGCAGCTAAAAACGTCAGCGTCGATTGACCTCTGATAGAGCCTCACAAAAAGGCGATTTATTTTGAATAGACTCACCCCTTTCATGATCCTTCACGTTTGCCCGTCGCGCGTATATACTCGCGGAACGCGCGGAGATATGCCGCAGGTGATCTCATAACCGATGGTATCGAGAAGTTTTGCGATATCAGCCGCAGAAACCGAACACTCCTGGCTGTCTCCTATGAGAATCACCTCATTTCCGATGGCCGCATCGGGAACATCGGTGACATCTACCAACGTCCAATCCATTGATATTCGGCCGACGACCGGTGCATTAAAGCCACTAATGCATACCATTCCGCGATTGGAAAGTCCCCGCGGATAACCGTCTGCGTACCCGACAGGCACGAGAGCGATTTTGGATTCCCGGTCAGTAAAAAAAGTCCGGCCATAGCCGAGACTCTCACCCGCCGCGACTGTCCTGATATGGGCGATCTCCGAACGCAGCGCGAGAACCGGTCTTAATGCCGGCTGTTGTGTATCGGCGGGCAGTATATCGTCAAGCAGGCCGTACAATGCACCTCCAAGCCGTACAAGATTACCACGCGAATCGGGATGCATAATAGCTCCCGGCGAATTTGCAAGGTCGATCCATTCCGGATCGTAACCCGCGTTTTGAAATTGCTTGCAAGCATTATTAAATCGCTCGATCTGTAATTTTGTAAACGCGGCCTCCGCCGGATTCTCAGCCGACGCAAAATGCGTCATTAGCCCTGAAACGTGCAGATTTGAGAATTTTTGCAGATTTTTGGCAAAGGCGTCCGCCCTGTCATATCTTACGCCGACCCGGCCCATTCCGGTGTCGATTTTTACATGAATATCAACGGTTAGGCTGTCGCGACTGACAAACTCATTGAGAGTATGGGCGGCGTGTTCGTCGTATATCACGGGCGTCAGCCGATGTTCGACAAGCATCTTTTCCTGACCGGGCCAAAACGATGCAAGGCAGAGAATCGGTGCAGCGACCCCAGCTTGGCGCAACTCAACGCCCTCCTCCGGGATGGCAACGCCAAACCAATCAACGCCCTCTGCCTCCAACCTTAAAGCGCACTCGGTCGCACCATGGCCGTAAGCGTCAGCCTTGACCACTGCCATGTATTTGACATTCGGTCCTATGAAAGTTTTTGATGATCGGAAATTTGATGCTAACGCGTCCAGATCTATGATGGCGTGGGTCGGGCGTCTTGTAGTTTGGGTTCGCATTTCAGGTCATCAACAGCTTTAACGATGGTGTGGTAAACTGTTGCAAATAAGCTAATTACTAGTGCCTAATGTAAAACATTAAATCAAATACTTAAACCTGTTAAAGGGGTATATTTCCATGCTTTTTCGGCGGATTAGAATCGCGTTTATTCTGAAGCAGGGAAAGTGCCCTGATCAGTTTTGGGCGGGTAAATCTCGGTTCGATAACCTCATCTATATACCCGCGTTCGGCTGCGACATAGGGATTAGCAAATTTTTCCGCAAATTCATCGACCTTTGCCTTTCTATAAGCCTCGTCATTTTCGGCGATCTCGCGTTTTAGCAATACGCCGACGGCCCCTTCGGCCCCCATGACGGCGATCTCGGCGGTCGGGTATGCAAAGTTAATATCCGTCCGGATGTGTTTCGACGCCATCACGCAGTATGCACCTCCGTAGGCTTTTCGCGTAATTACGGTAATTTTGGGCACTGTCGCCTCGGCAAAGGCATAAAGCAGCTTTGCTCCGTGACGAATTATGCCCTGATGCTCCTGATTTACGCCGGGTAGAAACCCTGGAACATCCTCAAACGTGATCAGCGGAATATTAAAGCAATCGCAAAACCGCACAAATCTCGCCGCTTTTACCGATGCGTCGATATCCAGCACACCCGCCAAATAAGCAGGTTGATTGGCAACAATACCCACAGAATGACCGCCGAGCCGGGCAAAGCCGATGACGATATTTGGTGCGTAATGCTCCTGCACCTCAAAGAAATAGTTTTCGTCAACGACATTATGGATAATATCGCGGATGTCATAAGGCTGGGTTGGCGACTCCGGCACCATTGAATTAACTTTCTCGTCCGCCCGGTCGCTCGGATCGTTCGTCGGGATAAAAGGCGGCGAATCCAAGTTGTTCGAGGGCATAAAGGACAGCAGCTCGCGGGTGATACGCAGTGCGTGCTCATCATTGTCTGCTGCAAAATGTGCAACACCCGATTTCGCATTATGGGTCATTGCACCGCCAAGTTCGTCCTTTGTCACGTCCTCATGCGTAACCGTTTTTATCACGTCCGGCCCGGTGATGAACATATACGATGTTTCCTTGACCATCACGTTAAAATCAGTGATCGCGGGGCTGTAGACCGCGCCGCCGGCACACGGGCCGAGAATGCAGCTTATTTGTGGTATGACGCCGCTCGATAGCACATTTCTGAGAAAAATGTCGGCGTATCCGGCCAAGCTGACGACGCCCTCCTGAATGCGGGCACCGCCGGAATCGTTTAGCCCGACGACCGGAGCACCGGTTTTCATTGCCATATCCATGACCTTGCAGATCTTTTCTGCGTGAGTTTCCGAGAGCGATCCGCCAAAGACGGTAAAATCCTGAGCAAAGATAAAAACCTCGCGGCCATCGACAAGACCATGACCGGTGATTACGCCGTCACCCGGATACTTTTGCGTCTCGAGGCCAAAATCGGTCGAGCGGTGGACGACAAACTTATCAAACTCCTCAAAACTACCTTCGTCCAGAAAAAATTCGACCCTCTCGCGAGCTGTCATCTTGCCCGCGGCCTTTTGTTTTTCGAGGCGCTTGAGGCCGCCGCCTTCTTCGGCGATCTTGGACCTCTCTTTCAAGAGTTCAATTTTATTCTTAGCTTTCGATTCCGGCTTCATATCGCATAAGTTTAGCCATTTTCAGGGGTTTTTGAAAGCGTTGCGATGACGGTACATAGGCGGGACGTTTCGTTTCGCGTTTCACTGTCGTTTCACCCCCGTTTCACTGATGAAGTAAAACGCATAAATGACTGAAATCGCTAGGGTTATCGTGTGTTCAAAAGCCCGTTTCACCATCTTTCGAAAAAAAAAGAATTGCATACTTTGTAAGACAGTTTTCGGTGATAGGATTTGCATCGGAGTAAGTTTTGCAGGCCGTATAGTTTTCAAAGATCCGTATCGCAGTTGTTTTATGCGTGCGAAATTACGAGGGTATATTAGCATAATGTGCTATCTATGGTCAATCATATTATATCTGCAACACGGTTCAATGGGCTGCTCCTGCAGTTTGGCGGGAATCCGTTTAATCGGTACGCGGTTCTGTGGTTAAATTGACTGTAGCGATGAAGGAGATCGAAAAAATATCGAGCCGCGATAATCAGCGCCTTGTGGCGGCGCGGAAGTTGCGGGACGGACGCGGCGACGGGCGGATATTTGTCGAAGGGAAGCGGTTGGCGGCGGAGGCCCTGCGATCGGGTATCGAGATAGACGAATGCTTCTTTAAGAGCGAGTTTGACGATGATGACCTTTTATATGCGGCGGCGGATCGGGCTAAAGGCACTTTTGAGTTGTCGGAAAAGCTCTTTGATTCGATCGCAGATACTAAAAACCCACAGGGTATCATTCTCATTGCAAAGCGGCCGAGCGGCGGTCAGGCGGCGATTGCGGAGCGGCTGAGATCTGACGATTCGGCTTTGCCGGTGGTTCTGTTTTTGAAGGAGATCAACAACCCCGCGAATCTGGGGGCGATACTGCGTACAGCTGAGGCGGCGGGTGTCGCGGGTGTGATTGTATCTGACGTTTCGGCTGATGTTTATTCGCCAAAGGCACTCAGGGCGTCGATGGGCGCGAGCTTTCGGGTTTCAATATCGGTGAGCGCGAATTTTGACACGATTCTAAGCTGGGCAAAGGCGAAGGGCCTGACGACGACGGCCGCTGATATCGGAGCCGAGGCGGCTTATAGCGAGGTAGATTGGACGGTGCCAAGGCTGCTAATATTTGGCTCTGAGGCCCCAGGTTTGGCTGAAACCGAGATCGAGAGGGTGAACGAAACGATACTGATCCCGATGGAAAACGGCGTCGAAAGCCTAAATCTCGCGGTCTCCGCGGGTGTGATATTGTTCGAGGCAAAACGCCAAATTCAGCTTATTAAATAAATCTATCGGTTGGAGTTTGTCTTAACATTCGAGTTTACTGAGATCTTTGACCCATCAAGCTCCTTCTTCAAATTAGTCTGGATGGTCGTGTCATTCGTCACGGCCATCGCGATCGCTATATCCGAAGCTAGTATTTTTGCGTTTACCGGGTCGGCATCCGACAGCCGGTTGCGCGATTCTGTTAAGGCAGAACGAGCTTTAACGTAGTCGCCCGTTAGGATATACGCACGTCCCAAGAGGTAAAAATCCTCGCAATCCTGAGGTGTAGCCGCATATTTCGCAACATATCCGGTGGGGTCTTTATCGACATCTCGACGGTTTTCCTCAAAAGCACTAAGCGGTATATTGGCCGTCTTCATCTCCGATAATTGCGGCACGCCAGCATCGTAAAATTTAGGAGCCAATGCCAGGTGATATACGCCTAGACCAACCAGACCGCCGATCAGGATCAAGCCGACGGCCGACGCGATCCTTCTAAATGAACCAGATGTTCCAGCCTCCGGTTTTGGCTCCCCGGCATCACCAAATATTGTAAACGGTTCGGTTGCCGCGCCTGGTTCGCCGGCCTCTCTAATATCCGGTTGAACAACGGCTTGAGGCTTTCCCTCGGCCTCAATTCTAGGTTCAGGTCTATGTACCGGCGGAGAAACGATATCCGGTTCAATGCCAGTCGGGGGAGCCATCGCAATTTCCCGGGTGTCTTCCGACTCTTCATAGCCAAACGAAGAACGGGCCGTTGCAACTGTCGGTACGTCCTCATCCAAAACGGGTTCAAATGGGTGTTCGACCAGTTGATCGGCCTTGGGCGCGATCTTCACGACCACGGCGGTCAAATTATCCTCGGCACCGCGTTCGTAGCAGAGGCTTTTGAGATACTCGCAAATATCCGCCGGATCGCCGCCAAACGTCAAAACGCCTTTTATCTCCTGATCACCCACATGCCGCGTGATGCCATCGGAGCATATTAAAAATGACGTGCCCGGCTCGACCATGATGGTCTTGATCTCGGCCTCGATCGTCGGCTCGGCCCCGAGCGCACGGCTGATAATATTACGGCTCGGGTGATTTGCGGCCTGCTCCTCGGTCATTCGCCCGGCTCGGACCTCTTCGGCAACAACGGAATGGTCGTCGGTTTCTTTAAACAAATTGCCTTCGCGGTCGACGCGGTACAAACGCGAATCGCCGACGTGACCGATGGTGGCAATATTACCTGCAAGATGGAGGGCAACAATCGTCGTTGCCATGCTCGCAAGCTGAGGCAATTCGTGAGCCATCTGGTAAATTGCTGTGTTAGACCGCTCGATGGCAGCCCGCATTACGTCCTCGGCATCGGCACCGTCAGCGAAATTTGCAAAGGCTTCGCCTACGATCTCTATCGCCATTTGCGATGCTACTTCGCCGGCCTGAGCTCCGCCAACTCCATCAGCGACAGCGAAAATGCCGCTTTGATTCATTTCGAGAAATGAATCCTCATTCTCCGGCCTTTTCTCGCTTAGGCCGCGGTCACTGATCGCTGCCGACGAAATGTGGCTGATTTTATCCATTAACCAATCTCCGAATCCATAAAGTTATTAGTCTATTTAGGTTGCACGCGAGAGACTAAGGTTTTACTTCAAATATATCCCGACGTCTATCCATCGCGTTTCTGTGTGAAAATGCCATCAGCATACCGAGCATTACAAAGCTCGTGATCAGGCTAAAGCCGCCGTGACTGACGAAGGGAAGAGTAATGCCGGTCATCGGTAAGGCACGTGTGATGCCGCCGATATTTACCATCGCCTGAAAGCCGATAAAAGCCGATAGGCCGATCGAACATAACTTGCTAAACATATCCCGTGAGTCCCGTGCGGTCTGGACCCCTGCGCTGACAAACACAATAATCGCAAAGGTTACCAATAAACCCCCAAAAAGTCCAAGTTCTTCGGCCAGTGCGGAAAAGATGTAATCCGAATCCGCAACCGGAATAAGCTCGGGATACCCAAGTCCAAGGCCCCGTCCGGTCGTTCCTCCTGAGGCGAGACCAAAGGTCGCCTGTGCCGGCTGAAAGGCTAACACGTCAAACCACGCATCGATATTTATCGTTTTTTGCAGGTCTGGGTCCTCTGCGAGCATTTGCGGCAGATTTGGGTCTTTTTCGACGAGTTTCTTGTAATAGTCGTCATAGTCCTCTTTCCACCACGAAGTTTCCGGTGTTGGCGGATCAAATCCGTCCAGCCATAAATGAAACCGCTGCTGTATCCGGTCTGGTAGGATGGCTTTTACCGGCGAAGCGATCGTCGGCAAAAGCGGTATCCTCTCCTGCGTTTTTTCCGGCAGAGCCCCGACGACCAAGATCGAAACAGCCAGTAAAACACTGCCCACAAGCACAAACCGCTGCGAAAAACGTCGAACTGCTATCAGATACAGCGTCGCATACACCGCACTAAATACCATCATTTGCCCAAAGTCCTTGAGGACAAAAAACGGGATAAAAGGCAGCATTGCCATAAAGACGAGCGGAACGACGTCTTTCGCACGCGGAACTCCCCAGTAAGTCCGGGCGAGATTCTTATACAAAACAGCTAAAATGGCGGCAAACCCGATCAAAAAAGGAATTTTGGCAGGTTCCCAAGGTGTCATATTACCCAGAGATTTACCTGCTCTCGATGTGATCGCGGCGAGTATTAAAGGTGCGAGAGTTAGCAGCACTATGAGAAAGCCGTTCTTTTGCAATAGATCGAGCGTGTCCTCACGCCTAAGAACGATAAACACAAATACCAGCCCCAAAATTGCTAGTAAAGGATTGATCGTATTGCCTGACAGCGCGATGGACGAGAGACTGTCATCCGCCGCCTTTGGTGTCTCGGTCGAAAGATCGACCGGCGACGGCGGAGTCGCGGGCAGGCCCATTATCCGTTTTTTGTCCGCCGAGTAATTTTCTTGAATATAGTGGAGTTGGAGTACTTTGATCTTTTCCTGCCTCGCCTCGGCCTTGTCTTTTCTCGATGTATATTCCGGGTCGCTGAACAATCTATATTGGACCGTCAGGCCTATAGAAAAAAGAAGAACGGCCGATGTATAGAGCGTCCAGTTGCCCTCAAACCTAATAAACCGCTTTAAGAAGATCGGAAGAAGTGCAAGTAAAGAAAGGAGAAAGAGGTTTCGGTATGCCGCCAGCGGGGAAGTTTCATATCCGCGAATCAAAGCCCCGTAGTGTATAGAATAGTGAGCGATCGCCGTCATGACAACGATCGATACGAGGATAAAAACGTGTGATGAGGTTCTGTTTTTCACCTATGATGTTTTCTACTTTTTCTTTTTTGGGGCTGGTTTTTGAACCGGGGCCCTCGGCCTGTACCGGTCACCAAGCAGACCAAGTTCTCTCGCTTTCAGGATGACATTGGCCGCGACCGGAGCCGCCGTCCCGCCGCCGAATTGATTACCGATGTCTTCTAAAACAACGGCTATGGCAAGCTGTGGATTTTCGAGCGGTGCGATACAGATAAACCATCCGTCGGTGCGGTTAAAGGTAAGAAATTCCTTATAATCGACCATTTCACCGCTAGCACCCTTTTTCTTTTTTATGACGAACATCCGTTCGCCGGTTTTAGGGTCGTATCGCGGGGCATTGTCTTTTTCGGCCGTCCCCGTCTTTCCGCCAGCCATAATACCTGTTCCGGCAAGAGCGGCTTTTACGCGTCCGCCAGTTCCGCCCGCCTCCTCGGTAACGGTTGACATTATCTCGCGAATGGCGGCGGCCTGCTGCGGCGAGAGGACATCGGCGAATGCTTGCGGTGGCAGATCGGCCTCGATCTTCGGTTTCATTAAGCGGCCCTGAAGATTCGCGGGCGCCGCCGCGATGAGGGCCATTTGAAAAGGCGTCATCTGCGAGGCAAGGCCCTGTCCCATACCTTCGAGGCCAAAATCGTAAAGGCTCAATTCTTTGCCTGTAACGATCGTCGCCCGGGCCGGAGCAAGCGCGTAAGCGATACGCTTATCACTCGTATTCCAAATGTCCGGAAAATAACCCTGCGTCAATGCGTCTTTTCGGTCGCTGACGGGCAATATACCCAGCAATCGAGCCGTTTCGCCCATCCGCTCACGGCCAAGCTCATTAGCGAGATGCGCAAAATACTGGTTGCTGGAAACTTTAAAGGCCTCGCGGATCGGTACGCCTGTTTGGCATATTTCACAGCTCCCGCCCGCGTCGCAGATCGGCCGTGAGCCTCTCGAAGGTGTGTAACAAGGCGGTTCAGCCGTTGAGGGAAGATCGTCAAGCAAAATATTCTGTTTACCGGCTCGAAACGCCGACATCATCGTCAGGGTTTTGAACGTCGAACCCGGCACATAATATTCGCGGGTCGCGCGGTTGAGCAGCGGTTTCTGATCTTTATTCGCTTCTAATTTGAGATATGAATTGAGATTTTGGGCCTCAGAAAGGTTAAACGACGGATTGGAGTACATCGCGAGAACGTCGCCGGTCTGTGGATTTAGGACGACAATCGCACCTTTTTTGCCTTCGAGCTGATTCGCGACGTAGGCCTGGAGGTCGCGGTCGATCGTCGTTCGCACGTCTTTTTGCTCAGGCTCGGGCTTTTTGTATCTGGTAAGTATTTCCCAGGCCTCAGGCATCGGATCGGCCTCTTTTTTATATAAAGTGCGTTCGAGCCCCGGAGTGCCTCGTTCGGTGCCGAGAAGGTGGGCCATTTCCTTTTCGAGCGGAAATGTCCGCTCGATCGCACCGTCCTTACCAACCTTATACATCGCCAGGGCCGAGTCGAGCTTGCCTGTCCGGTCGAGCATCCAGCCGCGCAAGGTTGCCGCGCTTGTCCGTCTCGTACGCAGATCCTTATAGCTTAACGCTTGAAATTGCTCGTTCGTTTCGTCAGCGTAATACGTCCAGTAAACCTGAAATCCAAAAACACCGAGGGCGACAAGCACGAAAAAGATCTGCCATACATACAGGCCTCGATTCGCAATCGTCTGTGTTAGTTTGCGCCGAACTTCCTTCGGCAGATCTTGCTCAAAAATGAATCTTGGTTGGCGAAAATTATCAAAAAAAGTAATGACGAGAAACCCGATAAGGATGCCGACGCCGATAAGGTAAACGATCGTCAGGCCCGCCGGGGTGCGTTCGAGGATCTGTCCGCCGAATATATACTCCGGTTTCCAGTTTGGCCAATCGATAAATGCGAGTATTGCCCGAATCATTCGTCCACCTTTAACTTGTTTTCCGAAGTTTTCTCGGTTTCTGTGGCTGATGGAGCGGTATCCGGTACGACACTCGCATCATTAGCGGGCGAAGTATCAGGTTCGGTGATACGGCTCGTAAATTCAAATCCGTCGATCTCGACCGTGTTTGCGTTCGCGGCCGCCGGATCGCCGGTCTCAGCATCATCGTGGAGCTTAATGTATTCGAATTCGACCTCAATCATCCCAAATTTTACACGATCGCCTTTCTCCAAACGAGTTGCTTTACCGTAGGAAATACGCTGGCCGTTGAGGAATGTTCCGTTGGTCGAACCTGTATCGGCGACAGAGAGATTGCCTGCCGGATCGACCGAAAGCGAGGCGTGGATCTTCGAGAGGCTTGCGTCATCGATTACAAATGCGTTCGAGCCCGTCCGGCCCACCGAGATGCTCCCGCCGACAGGGAATTCAAGCCTTTTCTCCTGCTTCAGGCCGTTTACCGTAAATCTGGCGACGAATATCTTTGGCTCCGATGCTTGTACCGGTGCCACTTTAGCCAGGGCGTCGGCCACGGACACGCCGGCTAAGGTGACATTCATTTCGACGTCTCTATCTTCATCCGCAAATTTATCGAAACTTACCAGCAGTTTCACTCCTTCAACAAAATAATCCGGCTTTACTTCGAGCGAGATCGGGGCGTAGGTGTAGTAAAGCGAATCATTTATATGATCCGCAGTAGCGATGAGCAATTCGTTTTCGAGACTCCTGAGAGCTTCCTCAGAGTCGGTGGAAAACTTGTCCCACTGCATTTTGAGTTTGATATTGTGAGGAACCAACTTGCCTTTACCCGGCACATCCTTCGCCTCGGCGTCGAGGAGTTTTTTTATCCGCTCGATCAGCTCGCTCGTCGCCAGACTGCTCGACGGGGTCCATCTTCGTCCTGTAAAGCGGTCAAAGGTATCACCGATCTTCGTCAGCGCACCCCGCATCAACCAATCTGCTGAAAACGTCTTTTTCGAAACTGGTTGTTTTTCAGTCATTTAGCGAATCCCAAAAGGCATGAAACGGGTGGAGATTTTCAGATGCAATTCTATCGAAAATACCCGATAAAGAAAAGCAAATCAAACTGTTGCTTTCCATGGTTAAACAATGTAAAATAATTTTGGAAATGGTTGTGCATTCCATCTTTCCTATGTTAGCGCCCCCATATTTGAAACGTTTGTAATTTTTGTCGGGCGACCAAGCCGGGTAAGCGGAATTATCTTATGAAAAATGGATACATAAACAGGCAGCGACGGGAATCAGGATTTTCTGTGGTCGAGTTGCTGGTCGTGATCTCTATCATTGGGATTGTTAGCTCGATTGCGATCTTTTACGCCTCGGCCCATAAAAAAGCCTATCAGCCGGACGATCAGGCCTTGCAGATAGCGGACATCTTACAGGAGGCTCGTCAACGGGCGCTAACGCAGCGCCGGGCGATGCGCGTCGAAATAAATCTCACCACCAATTTTGTCAAGCTTTATGATGAGAATATCGATTCAACCGTAGCGACGGACGATGTTTTAATAAAATCATTTAATCTTTTTGCTCCGACAAACGTTAAGGTGGACTCGCGTCCCGCCGAGATCGGCTATAACCCTGCGGAGTCGCTTCCGGTCCCCAATGCAGTCTTCAAGGTCAGCGTTTACCCGTCCAGCATTAGCCAAAACGTCTGCACGATCAGATTTCTTCCGAACGGGTCGGTCGTCGATGCCGGAACAAATGCGGTCGGAGGCGGCGCGGTCCCGACCGGTGTGACGCTTCATATTTGGTCGCCAAATAAGACTACACCGACACAATCCGACATCGCTCGTGCGATCACCGTGCTTGGCTCAACGGGTGTCATCAGGATGTGGGAATTTGACCATACTTCGGCGGCGTCGAATAAATGGAAAGACTCGCGACGCAGCAGTTCGTTTGGCGCGACCGGTAATTCGGTCCCTTAACTTTATTACTTTATTAACCAGGTCCAAAAGCTATGTCCAGAAATAGAACACAGGAAGGCGGCTTCTCTTACATTGACGTAATGATCGCGATCGTTATCATGCTCGTCGGCGTCCTCGCTTTGGCTGGAGCCCTGTCAGCGAATCTTGTGCGGTCGATGGAGTCGGAAAAGAGGATCGCGGCCAAGCAGATGGCTCTCTCGACGATCGAATCCATCATTTCTGCGAAAGACATCCAGCGTGCCGGAGTCGTCGATGGCTGGGATTCGATCCGCAATGTAAGGACATCGGTCCCGGTTGGCGAGATCAACGGTATTTTTGTCACGGGATTTCAGCCGGTTCGGATTGAAACGGGTTGGGACGGTGTTTTTGGCACTGTCGATGATGCATGCGCAGGATCGGGCCCTTGTGTTGTGTCGGGCCGTCCAAACAATACGAGTGCGCTGGTCAACGGTTTTCAACGCGAGATCGTCATAACGGACATCGCCGATTCCGAGCGGCCCTCGCCCCCTAACCCCGTCACACGACGACGCATTGACGTAAATATTAAATATTTTGTAAATCAGGCAACGCGAAATGAAACTGCCTCGACGATCATTACCAACTACTAGGGGGGATTCAGATGTTTTTGAATTATAAGCGTAAGGTAAAGCAGGCAGCCGGGACTGAAAGTAACGAAAATGGTTTCAGTCTTCTCGAATTGATGATCGCAATGGTCATCTTTTTGGTCGTAACTGGGGCGATCTATGGTTTGCTGCAGATCGGACAGTTTGACCGTAATAGAGCGAGCCGCCGGTCAGATGTGCTCAAGAATGCGCGTGTCGCGGTTCACGTGATCGGACGCGACGTGCTTAACGCCGGCCTCGGCTATCATCGCCGCGGGGCGATCGTGCCGGATAATTTTAATAATTTGCAGTTGGGAGTTCCGGCTGACGTTGACAGCGCGCGGGACATGCTGACGTCGATCGTCGTCGGCAACCAACGCAATATAAATAATTTGAATGCGGACACAAACGTTCGTACCGATTCGATCTCGTTCGCCTACCGCGATGTGGATTTTAACGGCGGGAACGTGATCGATCTGCTTGGCGTCACGGCACCATCCGGGAGCCCGACAGTTCCAAGACTGACCTCAAAAACTTCGACCGGGGCCGCTGCCGCTCAGCCGTACGATCTCTATCTGATTGAATCCGACACGTCCCAGGTTGCGGTCATGGCAACGGCGGTCAACGGTTCAAACACGTTCGACGCTGCGCCGCTAGATCCGCTTGGCATCAATTTGGCACTCAATGGTTCCGGCATTAATGGAAGTTTACTACGGCAATGCACTTCGTCGAGCGATACCAATTGCACGACATATTCGGCGACCGCGAAACGCTTTTTTCTGGTCAGCTACAAGGTTAAACCCGATGGAACACTGGTGCGCATCATTTACGGTAATAACCGCGGAGCACTGTCGTCAGCTCAGATACAGGAACTGCCGATGGCCTACAATGTCGAAGATTTTCAGATCAGGTACGTCCTCGATGACGGAACGACGACCGACAATCCTTCGGTCGGGGCAGACGGCCTTGTCGGGACCGCCGACGATGACTGGCAGGGATTTAATAAGATCCGGCAGTTGACGATAACGATCAAGGTTCAGTCAACGGAGATCGACGAGAGGACCAAAAAGCCAGAATCGATCTCGTTCAGCTCCACATTCAGCACCCGAAACCTAGGATATGACGCAGGGTAATTTACCAGGTGAAACTACGATGATGAGACACGTTAAATTAATAATTTTAAGTTTGCGTCCGCGGTTCAAAAAACTTTTTCCAGGATCAGGCGGTGACGAGACAGGCTCGGCAATGATCATTGCCTTGCTTGTAATGACACTCTTGATGGGATTTGTGGCCCTCGCGATCTCGCGAACGAATAGTGAAACCGTTGCCGCGGCAAACGACGAATCGGAAACAAAAGCGTTTGAGGCGGCCAATGCCAGCCTCGAGGTTTTGACTCGAAACTTTAATAAGATATTTGAAACAAAACTTACTATCTCAAGTACGGATATTACACGTATTCAGGGCCAGTATCCGCCGGTTTTCGATGTTGACTATAATTTTAATCAGGTCGTTACGCAGACCCAGGCGACAAAAGATGTGGTGATGACCGGCGAGATGTTTCAGGGATTGAATGCCCGCCGCGATGAATGGCAGCTTGATACGACCGCGACGGACCGGCAGAACGGCGTGCAGGTTGCGCTTCGGCGTAAATTTCTTAACAACCGAATTCCTATTTTCCAGTTTGGTATCTTTTACGACGACGATCTCGAGTTTCACCCGGGGCCAAGATTTGATTTTGGCGGACGGGTTCATACAAATGGTTCACTGTTTCTGATGGCCGGAACCGGCGTTTACTTTTCATCCAAAGTCAGCGCGGCCAACCACGTTTTTACCGATGTCTCCAAAAACGGTACGGCGGCCTCAAACTGGGGCGACAACGTTTTTATCAAAAATGCCTCGGGCAGCTATGTACAGCTTTATGAAAACATGGGAAGTGTCCTCGCCAACACGGTGAATGGTTCGCCGATAACCTCGAGTCCGCTACCGACGGCATATACATCTACTTCGTGGACATCAAACCAAAATCAATTTCAAGGGAATCTTCTTGCATACACTAAACCTCTCCAACTGCCGATCAAGCTAAATAGTGACATCGGTGGATTGGGCATCGATCTTGTCGAGGTCGTCAAACGCGGTAAGAATGTCGGAGACGTTTGGAATGACGGTACCGGAACAGTATCTTCTCCAAACCTGACCGCAGTCACAGCGGCCACCGCCGATGATAAGGTCACGGCAGCTGATCGCTATTATAATAAGACCGGTATCCGGGTCTCGATAGCTGACAGCAAAGTAAAGCTGCCGGGCTGCGCGACGACGACTGGATCTGCAGTCACCACTCCTTGCGGCGTACGTCTTGATGGCGACAGCGGCGGACAAACTGCGGGTGGTACTTCCCACATCGGATATCAGCCTCTTGCGATGACCGGAACGCCTGCCTACACTGCCACATCGATCAACGGCGAGCGGTTCTTTACCGGGGGCGGAACTGAGGTTTGGATCAAGGTCGAGACCGTCGCCTATAATGCTGCGACCATTTCCTATGACACTCGCGACATAACGCAGGATTTCCTTGCTCTCGGGTTGACTGATCCGCCGCCTAATAACAGCACATTTTCGATCGCGGACGCAAACTATAATGCGAATGGTATTGACACCCGGTCTGTTATTAATCTTCAGCGGTATGTTATCGAAGGTCCGAATATTTCGGACACCAATTTTATTTCTGCATATGGCTCAGGCAGCACGGCATATAATGCCGTCGTTCGCGGAACCGTTGCAACCGGCAAGAGCTGTAGTAATTCCTCAGATACGCTCACGACGACCGGTTTTGACACGGGTACTATCACGGGTTCACCAAACTATTTTCCCGCCAATTTCAGTGGCGATTCACGGGTAAACATGCGCAATGCTACGATCACGGGAATTACCGGCAAGATACCGTGTGTCGTGCCTTTTCCGATCAATATGTTTGACACTCGCGAAGGGCTCTATAATGACACTTCGTCAGTGTTCAACCCAACCTCGACAACCGCTCCAGGTTATGGAGCCAATATTCCGTGGGCGGGTGTTATGAGCATCGTCGATATCGATGTCGCCAACCTCAAAAGATTTCTTGACGGCACCTGGGATGCCAAGATGCCGACCGGAACGCCGTATTATACAGCGACCGGACACGTTCTCCGCGGTGCCGATATACCGCAAAATAATGGTTGGGTCTTTTATGTCTCTGATCGCCGCGGCGATTATGATTTCGACGGGGAATACGACATGGAGGACGTCTACGGAAACAATGACGGCGTCCTGCAGGCCGGCGAAGACATCAATAACAACGGAACTCTCCAGGCCGACTACGCCCACGAAGCCATTCGATATACGGGCGGCAGCGGTGCGACCGCGACGAGTGCGCCGAAAGATATCGCCGCAGTTTTTGACCATGTCTTCTACCGCCGCGGCGTCCGCTTGATAAACGGACAACAGCCTCCGGGAATGTACGACAGTGCGACACCGGCAAATACGCGCGGATTTGCATTTGCATCTGAGAACGGCGTGTATGTTCAGGGAAACTATAATGCGACAGGTATTGCCAGCGTCGGCACTCCTACACCATCGACCGATTATCTGCCGACAGGTTCGACGGATATTCCGTGTTCGATCACGGCTGATGCCATCACCGTTCTATCAAATAGCTGGAATGACGGCGAGAGCTTTGTGTATCCATTTAACCTCGGCAGCAGGCCTTCCTCGGAGACGACTCAGCGGTTTGCAATGCTTTCCGGCGATACCATCACGACTCTCAGCGGAACGCCTAATCAGGGCGGCGGCGACCTCAAGATGAACGGCGGTGTGCATAACTTTCTGCGTTTTCTCGAAAGCTGGGGAACGCGGTTAAATTATTCCGGTTCGATGATCAACCTATTTAACTCGCACAATAATAACGCTCCGTTCAAATGCTGCAACAATGTTTACGATCCGCCCGAACGAAACTGGGTCTTTGACGCAAGCTTTATCGATGTCAACCGTCTGCCGCCCGGGACACCTTATTTTCAAAACATCCAGATGACGGGTTTCCAACGGGTTAACTAATACCCGCGAGCGGTCAGCTAAAAATGCCCGGATGAACGGTATATACTGTTTATTCGGGCATCATTTTTTGAACATTGACTTTGTGTTATCGTATCTGTGTCTAGGGATATTTGTGCCGTCTGGCCGTCCTCTAACCGATGAAAGAGCTTGCGCTAATTAACTGCCGTCTCGACCGGCGATATGACGTTCATCGACAGCTCGGACGTGGCAGCTATGCCGAGATTTTTCTCGCCCGCGATACCTTTGCATCGCCCCAATCACCTCACAGCTCCGTTGTTATCAAGGCCCTGAACGTCTTTTTACAGGATGATCTTGACGCTGATCTCGAGCGGACGCTCGTTGAGAATTTTCAAAATGAGGCGGTTGCGATCGACCGCGTTCGTCATCCAAACATTATCAGTCGTATTGGCCACGGCACGGCCCGCGACCTTGCCGGAATGGTGTTTCACTACCTCGTGCTCGAATACCTTTCAGGCGGCGATCTCCAAAGCCTTGTGCGGAAGCAGCGCATTCCGCTTAAGCAGGCCTTGAATTACATCGAGCAGGTCTGTGCCGGGCTGGGACACGCTCATCGCAACGGGATCATACACCGCGACATTAAGCCTCAAAATCTACTCCTGACGGCCGATCTCGCGACCGTAAAAATCGCGGATTTCGGTGTCGCACGTGTCAATGTTTCCGATTCGCCGATCACGCGGGTCGGTACTAACATCTACGCGCCGCCCGAACACAGTCCGATGTTTAGCGGCCAAACCGGCACATTGGCATTTAGCCGGCTTACCCCGGCGGCAGATATTTATTCGCTCGCCAAATCAGCCTATACGCTTATCACCGGCGAAGCTCCACGCTCTTATGCTAACGAGACTGTCACGGCGTTGCCCTCATCATCGGCGGACGAAGAATGGGCCGAAGATCTGCTGAAGGTGCTTAACAAGGCGACGGCCGGTGACGCCCGTGACCGTCAGCAAACGGTCGAAGAGTTTTGGGCGGACCTTGCCCCCATTCGCCAAATAGCTACTGACGGCGAATTTAGCACCGTTCTCAAAGCAAGCGTTGCCGTACCGCAGCCGCACGTCGCCCGAGGCTATTCGCCGCTTCCGCCTGAACAACCTAGTTTTGATGCCTTTCCGGAGCTTCAGGCAAATAGACCTATGCCTGAGCCGGCAGACACACGCCCGGCATTTTTACATACGTCCCCCGGCAGCGAACCGGGACCGAACCAGCGTATTTCTCCTACGCTTCCAGATGCTCGCGTACCTAGCGCCGCGGCTAATGTTCAACTTCGTCCGGTGCCGATAACTGCCGAGGTAAAGATTCCGCTGAAACCCAAAAAACGCAGAACGCTCCGTCGTGTGGCGACGTTCGCCGTGGTCCTCGGTCTTTTTACCGGAATTTTGTACGGCACGGCGACATATATGCGCGGTCTCGGCGTTTTGCCGGAGTTACGCAATCCGTTTACAACAAAGACAGCCGTCGCCAAAACTGATATCTATCTCCGTCCGGCTCCAAATACAGACAATGACCAGATCGGGCTGGTCACAAAAAATTCAAAGGTCAGGATTGTAAATTCTCAGAATAACTGGTATCAAGTTGATGTTGTCGAACAAGGCCGTGTCCGGCCTGTTGCCGCCAATGCCACGCGGGGCTGGCTCAACGGCAAATATCTGGATTTTGGAGAAAATTAAGATCGTTTAGGAGTAAGCAGATTGAGTATTCTGGATAAAGTTAGACGGTGGATCGATGGCGACTCTTCGGAGTTGGTTTTGGAAAATGCGGCCCGCGATGCGCAGGTCAAACCGCGCAGCGAGGCCGAAGAATTCATCGTCAAGATCGCTCGCGAGGTCGAGGGCGTGATGCAGCGTGAAATGCTCCCTCTCCCGCAGGGAACGACGATCATCCCGAGCGAATATACGATATTTCTGAGCAGCGGCGACGACAAGGAATGGCAGGGCATAAAGCGAAAAGGGCTCGAACAAGGGCTGTATCATATCCTCGCCGAGCGTGCGAAAGAGCTTGCGGGCAAGAAAAAGCTCGAGACCAAATCTTTTATCATCGAACTGCGGATCGACGGCACCCTGGAAAAAGGCGATGTCCGTGTTCAGCATAGCTGGGAGGATTCGGCGAGTAATAAGACCGGTGTCCTGACCCGGCCAAAGCCCTTACCGACAATTCCTCCGGCTCAACAGCCGCCGCCGACCGAGCCCAATTTGATACCGTCTACGATCCCGGCGGGACAATTCCAACCGGCGGCCTCAAATGCTGCCCAAGCTGCGACGATCCAACAGGCAGTTCCGATCCCGGGCGAGGACAGGGAAGAGATGACCCGCGTCAAAAGCCGTCAGACCGAGCTGTACCGCCTTGAGGTCTGGCGTGCCGGTGTAAGGCAAAATGTGGTGCCGATCTTTCAAAATGAGATCGTCATTGGCCGCGGTTCTAAATCCAAACCCGTCGATATTCCGCTCGCGGGCGATGTCGAGATCAGCCGCCGTCATTTGACGCTGGTTACGGATGGCAATGGAAGTTTTTGGGCCGTCAACGAGGGAAAAAACCCGGCAGCGATCAATAATTACGACCTTCCCGCCGGCCAGCGGATCGCGGTCACACCGGGCGTTCCGCTCAACGTTTGCAGTTACATGCTCCGTGTGCAGCCGCCTTTGCTTTAAAATCAGGACAGAGGCTGTAAATCTGAAAACGGAAATTCGCGTTTCTCGATCAGCCCTACAAGCTCACACAAACCGGCTTCGGCCCTCTCCTTGATCTCGTCCGGATATCCGTATTTAACGGCATTCTCTTCAAAATCATCGCGGTCAACGATCTCATATCTGAGATCAGCCCACACGACCACATCCAGGTCAAGATCGACGTAATCGAGAACCCCGTCTGCGAAGGTCGGCGGCATTGCAATGTTGCAGTAATAATTGCGGAGCTGGCCCTCAGGCTCGTGAAAGCGAAATACGTTGTACCAACGGTCCAGCCAGAAATGCTCAAATGAAACGGTGCCGTTTTTTATGCAGCCTAGATCGTCATGCTCGACTTCGCTGTAAAACTTACCAACAACGATCAGCAGTTCATCGGACTCACTGATCAGGCCTCCCTTCCAGCTTCGCCTTATCCGATTGTCATACTTTCGCGAATTTATCAGTATCTCTCGGGCATCGCTCATCTTTCGCTCGCTATTCGGCCGGGGTCCGGACGACCAAAACCGAACACGGGGCGTGATGCACTACCGAGTCAGAAACGGACCCGAGCAGAAGCCGCTCCCAGCTTTTATACCCGTGCGAACCGATGATGATAAGATCGGCATGCATCTCCTCGGCGGTCTCGACGATACGGCTGTCAGGCGAGCCAAACAAAATATCGCCGGAAACATTGACAGTCTTACCTTCGAGACGAGCCTTGATCTTTTCGACTGCTGAATCGACAAATTTGGATGCATTCTCACCCGCCGACTTTTCCAATTCGGTTGTATCCGGCAGATAGCCGCCGTAAATATCGATCGCCATCGGCATGCCGACATCGACCACGCTGATGACCTTGACTTCGTCGCCGCTGTCGAGAGTCAATTTGCCGAGCATTTCAGCAGTCGCATCGCCGTATATAGTACCGTCCGTGGCTAACAATATCTTCATCTATCTTTCTCCACTTGAGCATTCGCATTCGTTCGTAAAACCAAAACATCCGATATCCCTAGTCTAGTCGCGTTTGCCGGAAATAGAAAGGAATCACTCGTCTTCTGATTCGATGGATCCGGTGTAGGCATTTCGCAGTTTGCTTAAGAGGTCGGGCAGTATGAGACGTTCTGTATCCGTCAGGTCAGCGAGATAATTTGTCTCAAGTTCGAGCCACTGCACATCGACGTCATCCCGGATCGCATAACCCTGCTCAGTCAAAAATATCCGCGTTGAACGTCCGTCACCCTCCTCTCGCGAGAGCGTCACAAGATTGATCTCGACGAGGCCTTTGATCATCTTATTCACCGTCGGGGCGGACAGGCTCATCCGGCGGGCGAGATCGACCTGGCGAAGCCCGTCCTGCATCCACAGTTCGACCAGTAGAAAAACCTGGCCCGCATGCAGGCCGATCAAGCCCATGTGACGCTCCAGCACGGTTTTATATGCGGTCGTAACCCTCGCCAAAAGAAAGCTTATCGTCTTTTGAAAAATGATCTCGTCTTCCATATTTGTCGCGAAATTAGCATGCTTATTCGAAACAGTTAGCAGTCTTTTTAACAATAATTAGCCAGCTTCTAATTAACGATTAGCTGGCTAATTAAATATAGTTAGTCTGCTAATGATTAAAAGTTAGCACGATATGTTTTATTACGAAAGTAGGCTAAGATTAATTTTATGGAAACCGCAGAAAAGCTCAAAAATGCACGCAATATACTGCTTAAGCTCCATAAATCGATGCTCGATCTGGAACGCGAAATGTACGAAGGGATCCACGGCCAACTGTCACCCGCGGATTTCGTAAATCTTTTGATGAACGACGAGGATTTCGCCTGGCTGCGTAAATTTTCGATGCTGATCGTCGAGATCGACGAGATGTTTGCTCAAAAAGAAGCGATCGAAGCGGGAATGACCGAGGCCAATTTGGAAAAGGTCAGGGAACTCGTCGAAATGAACGAGCCGGATGAGTATTTTCGGGCCAAATATCAGTTTGCCATTCAGCGCGATCCTGACGCGGCCGGACTGCACAGCCAGCTCAAAACATTGTTAGCGAATAACTAAAAACTAAAAGTGAAAAATGAATAATAAAAGGAGCAGGTCTTCACTTTTAGCTTTCCATTATTAACTTCTTCCGCTTTTCTTCCAATCCGACAAAAAGCCCTCTAATCCCTTGTCAGTTAACGGATGCTTGACCAACTGTTGGATAACCTTAAACGGAATCGTCGCTACATCAGCACCGGCGAGGGCACAATCGACGATGTGAACAGGGTGGCGGATCGACGCCGCCAAAACCTCGGTCGCAAACCCATAGTTGTCATAGATCTGCACGATGTCGCGGATCAGAGCCATTCCGTCCCACGCCGTGTCATCTAGGCGGCCGATGAAAGGCGAGATATATGTCGCTCCGGCCTTTGCGGCTAGCAAAGCCTGCGCGGCGGAGAAACAAAGGGTCACATTCACCTTTGTACCTTCTTCGCGAAATTTACGCGTCGCCTTTAGGCCGTCAAGCGTGAGCGGGCATTTGACGACAACATTCGGTGCGATCTTGGCGAGTTCGCGGCCTTCGTTGAGCATCCCTTCGGTGTCCAGAGCTGTCACCTCTGCCGATACATCGCCCTCTACCAAAGCGCAGATCTTGGCAATATGCTCCTTAAAATCAATATCGCCTTCTTTGGCGACAAGCGTCGGGTTTGTCGTAACGCCATCGATCAAGCCCAACTCATTTGCTTCTTTGATCTCGTCCAGATTTGCTGTATCAATAAAAAATTTCATAATTCAATGCTCATTGCATAGTGCAAAATGCACAATGCGAATTCCTCTTTCCTATTTTTCCTATTATTATGCACTTTGCATTGAGCATTGTGCATCATCGAACGGCGTTTGTAAGTGTGCCGATGCCCTCGATCTCGACCACGCAAACATCACCGCTTTGCATTTGCGACACCCCGCTCGGCGTCCCGGTTGCGATCACATCGCCCGCATTCAGCGTCATCATATTCGAAATATATCGTATCAGAAAATCAACGGAAAAGACCATCTGCGATGTTCGAGCGTCTTGTTTTAAGACGCCGTTAACATGCGTCATCAGCCGAATATCGGACACGTCAAGTTCGGTTTCGATATGCGGTCCGATTGGGCAGAAAGTGTCAAAGGATTTTGCCCGCGTAAATTGCACATCTTTACGCTGCAGGTCCCGGGCCGTGACGTCGTTCAAACACGTATAGCCCAAAACATAATCCAATGGATTAGCATCACTCGTTAACCCCTTACAAGTCTTTGAGATAACGATTGCAAGCTCACCTTCATGTTCAACCTGAGCCGACTGTTTGGGAAGCACGATAACCTCGCCATCCCGGACAACCGCTGACGGGGCCTTTAGAAATAGAAGCGGCTCGGTCGGAACCGTATTTCCGAGCTCGGCGGCGTGTTCGGAGTAGTTGCGGCCCACGCATACTATCTTTGAAGGCAAAAAGCTTGGTTGAATTTCAATCTTCATAAATTCTTAGGGCACCGTCTCTGAAACGATCTCCGACATCTCGCTGACATTTCCGGCATTATCGATCGCAGTCAAATAGTAAAAGTAGGTTTTTCCTGATTCGACCCTTGCGTCCTGAAACGTATTTGTTTTTAGTGCCTCAGGAGTCAGCAGCGTCCATTCAGTTTTTGGCAGATCTTTATCAGTCGAGCGGTATATTTTGTAACCGGCGATGTCTTTCTCCGGATTTACAGCAAAGAATATCGAGACAGTTCCGGGGGACGCGGCCACTGATATCGCTGAGGGGGCGCTTGGAGCGAATGTATCGACCGCCTTGAACTTCACTATGTTCGATTCGGTACTCTCGACCGGCTCAGCCTGGACGCCAACTGATACCGCACGGACGAAATAAAAATACTCCTTGCCGAAGTCGAAAAACTCATCGTCAAAATTCGCCGCTGTCACGGGTGTTTTATTGAGCAGTCTTGCAGGTTCTTTCTCAGATAAAGAGCGGTAAATGTTGTAGCCTAGTATGCTTACCGGCGTCGAGCCATCGACATTTGTAGTTGGCGGCTGCCATTTCAAGCGAACCGCGTCTTGCGTGGCCTGAGCGAGTAGGGAAGTCGGCCCATTGGCGACCTTTGACGCAGGTTCGATCAGCAGCGAATTTGAAAAAGCAGCCTTTTGGCCCGTAGCATTTACAAATCTTATCGCGTATCTCAACCTCGCGGCCTGTCCCACAAATTGAAGCGTATCCTTGTATTGCAGCGTCCTGCTGCCAAAATCGGCATTAGTGATCGGCATCGCGGCAATCAAAGTGCTGCGGTTGGCAAATTCCTCTTCTGAAAGAGTGAGCGGGGCAGTCGCCCGTTCGGCGAGACGGTAGACGTCAGCCCGGCTTATATTCTGCACGTCGCCAATCGGGGCGTTTCGCGCGGGCATCTTCCACGAGAGAACGACCTGATTGCCGCGTTGATACCCGGAGATCTCGACCCGCTGGAGTACACGCTCCTTTGGCGGCACCGGCACCCCGCGTTTACCGCAGCCCACGCCTATAAGCACCACAAGCGCTATAAGCGCTAACGGTGCTTTAATATGGATCTGCTTAACGATATTGATCAATACCGTATGTTTACCTTTGAGAACGTATGACATGTGCTTAACTATAAAATATACTGCCTGAGATTCTGATCTTCGATCAACGTGCTTAATCTTTCGTTGACATACGCGGCGTCGATCTGCTGATCTTTTTCATCGAGTTCGTTCCCCAGAAAGCTGATCTCTTCGAGCAGTTTTTCGACGAGCGTGTGGAGCCTCCGGGCGCCGATATTTTCGGTGGTTTTGTTAATCTCTTCGGTCATTTCGGCGAGCCTGTCGATGGCGTCGTCCGTAAACGTAAGATTAATTCCCTCGGTGCTTAAGAGTGCCTGATACTGCTTAATTAATGAATTTTTTGGCTGGACGAGAATCCGCTTAAGGTCGTCGATCGTTAAGGATTCGAGTTCGACGCGGATCGGAAAGCGGCCCTGAAGCTCGGGGATCAGGTCGGACGGCTTTGAAACATGAAACGCTCCGGCGGCGATAAACAGTATGTGATCGGTCGAGACCATCCCGTATTTTGTGTTGACGTTTGTGCCCTCAACGATCGGCAAAAGGTCACGCTGGACGCCCTCACGCGAAACATCCGGGTTCCCTCCCGTCTCGCGGCCCGCGATCTTATCAAGCTCATCCAGGAAGATGATGCCCGCCGACTGAGCGCGTTCGAGTGCCTGACGGGTGATCTGCTCCATATCGACGAGAGATTCCTGCTCGTCGCGGATCATATATTTGCGGGCCTCGCCAATGGTCAGCTTTTTTTGGACAGTCTTCGCCGGAAACATATTTCCAAACATGTCCTTAAAATTGACTCCCATTTCCTCCATTCCCTGCCCGCCGATAAAATCGATCGTCGCACCGCCGCGATCCTGTGTCTCGATGTCGATCAGACGTTCGTCAAGATCGCCCTTTACGAGCTGCTCGCGGAGCTTTTCGCGCGTGCGGGTATGCGATTGCGGAGTTTCAGTCGAGTTTTCCTCGTCATGCGCTGAATAGTTAACGTCGGATGGCGGTAGAAGAATATCGAGCAGCCGTTCCTCGACATTTTGCTCGGCACGAGGCAGAACGGTTTCAAAAGCTCCTTGCTTTGCCATATCGACGGCCACGTCAGCCAATTCGCGGACCATGCTCTCGACATCTCGGCCGACATAACCGACCTCGGTAAATTTAGAGGCTTCGATCTTAATAAAAGGGGAATTTGCGAGCCTGGCGAGACGCCGCGCGATCTCGGTCTTGCCGACGCCGGTCGTGCCGATCATAAGTATATTCTTTGGCAGTACGTCCTCAGCGATCTCGGGCGGCAGCTTTTGACGACGTATGCGGTTACGCAGAGCAACCGCCACGGCTTTTTTTGCGGCGTTTTGCCCGACGACGTATTTGTCGAGCTCCTCCACGATCTGCCGCGGCGTGAGGTCATCCAGATTACGTTTTTCGGGGGGCGTTTCCCCGCCTAGATAAATAGCCATTTTTAAATCTTACTTTGCGTCTCTGCGGCTTTGCGGGAAATGATCTGCCCGCAGAGTCGCAAAGACGCAGAGTTATGATCAAATCTCCTCAACAACAATATCCGCATTCGTGTATATACATATCTCCGCAGCGATCCGCAATGCTTCTCCGGCGATCTCGCGGGCCGTCAAGTTCGTGTGTTTCATCAGCGCCCGGGCCGCGGCGAGGGCGTACATACTGCCGGAGCCGACCGCGAGCAGGCCGTCATCCGAAGAGATCACATCGCCCTTGCCCGATATGAGAAAAGCGTCCGATTTGTCGGCCACGATAAGCAGGGCTTCGAGATTTCTGAGGTATTTATCGGTCCGCCAGTCTTTGCTCAGCTCGATCGCGGCACGCTCCAACTGTCCTTGAAACTGTTCAAGCTTTGTCTCAAACCGTGTCAGCAGCGAAAAAGCATCGGCCGTCGAGCCGGCAAACCCTGCGAGAATACTGCCGTTCGAGATGCGCCGGATCTTGCGGGCATTGCCTTTTATCACGGTTTCGCCATGCGTCACCTGCCCATCGCCCGCCATCGCTATCTGACCGTCCCGCTTTACCAGCAAGACGGTCGTCGAGCGAATCCTACCGCTTTTTTTTTCCTGCTGCATAAAAACACAATGATAAGGCTTTAATTTCAAATGCTCAAACGGGGGCGAGTTTAGCAAGTTGCTGAGTTGCAGAGTTACAGAGTTAGGGAACGTCTTGGTGTGACCTTTTACTCTGGAACACTGCAACTCTGAGAACTCTGTAACTATCCCGATTGACATTCAGCGTTGATATGTCTGAACATTAAAGGGTTTATGGTAATGCGTCCGCGAATCGGTATCACGATGCGGCTTGAGATGGAAACGCATCGTTTCTATTTAGGCCGCGATTACAGCGAGGTTGTCGAAGACTGCGGCGGCATTCCCGTCCATTTTGCACTTATTCCAAAGGCTGAATATATCGCCGAAGCGATGGCGGGTGTCGATGGTATTCTTCTTCCGGGGAGCAATACGGATATCGATCCGCATTTTTACGGCGAAGAGCCGCATCATCGGCTTGGAACCGTGATTCCGGCCAAAGATGAGACCGACAGGCTTGTGCTGGCCGAGGCGGAAAGGTTGAATTTACCGCTGCTGGCGATCTGTTACGGGATGCAGGCGTTAAATGTGATTCGCGGCGGATCGCTTATCCAGGATATCGAATCGCAGGTGAAAGAGAGCCATAAGCACGAGCAGGGCCCGCCTGCGACACGCAATTCACACACTATCGATATCGAAAAAGCCAGTATTCTTGGCGGCCTTGACGCTGTAATAGGCTCCGATAAAGCGATACTGGTGAATTCGTCGCATCATCAGGCTCTAAATAGAGTTGGTAAAGATTTGAAAGCGACCGCCTGGGCAAGGGACGGCGTGATCGAGGCGATTGAGGATACACGAGAGGGCCGATTTAACCTCGGTGTGCAATGGCACCCGGAACTTACGTCGAGCCATGATCGTTTATCACGGGAGATATTCGATCTCTTTATCGCCACCGCAGGGGCAAAGGCGAAAACTAATGCGTCCGCGATGTGTAGTAGTTAAGCAGGCAACGCTTTTGTTATTAAAGTAATACATAAGGCTTATTGTCTGACCATAAGCCATTTCTAATCAATTATTTACTTAACGATAGTTAATACAATATCTGCAAAAGCAAATTGGATATAATTAATGGATAATCCTGTAATTATTGGAATAATTTCGTGGCTCGTGCCGGGTGCGGGTCATTTGATTCAGGGCCGTTTGATTCGCGGTGCGATCATCGCCTCGGTTATCTGGATAATGTTTGCCGTTGCGATAATCAGCGGTGGCGCCCACTATCCGGGGTTTGATTTCAAAGACGGCACGCTGCTGTATCTACTCAACGTTTTTGCCCGGATGGGAAACGGTGTCGGGGCAATGGTCAGTTTTGTCATGGCCGGCACACCGTCACCGCAGGTGGCAGCGCTGGCGACCTTTGAGTACGGCGGCCGCTTTCTCGAGGTCGCGGGGTTACTCAACTATCTGGCCGCGATTGACGCCGTTGATATCGCACTGGGGAGGAAAAAATGATCCATTTTATTTACTTGATCGGATTTGCTTTCTTCGTCTCGGTGGCCTTCGCGGTCTTTGCAAACGGTACACTCCGTGAACGCACCCTTTACGGCCTCAAGAATTTTGCCCAGTTCGTCATCGTCAGCCTTGCGCTCGCGTGGCTGCTGTACTTCATCCCCTGGTAGGACTTAAATAGCGATGCCCTTGGTTGAGACCGAGAGTCTGGTCATTAAGAGCTACAATCTGGGCGATGCCGACCGGATCGTGGTGTTTTTGACGCGTGATCACGGTGTAGTTCGCGGCGTTGCAAAGGGAGCGAAGCGGTTAAAGAGCAGATTTGGCAGCGGGCTCGAACCGTTTTCAGTCGTGCAGGCCTCTTATTTTCAAAAAGATTCGGTCGAGCTTGTCTCGATCCAAAAGATGGATCTTATCCGGTCAAATTTTGGCGCTGCGAGCAATCCTGATTTTTTACAGAAATTTTCCTATCTTGGCGATCTGCTCGTCACGCTTTCGCCGCCGCACGATCCTAACGAAACCCTTTACCGGATGGTTAAAACCTGCATCGAAACGGCCGCAGATGACCCGGCAACGCTGCTGAGTACGGGCGTGTATTTTGAATTGTGGCTGCTGCGGCTCGCCGGCTACCTGCCGGATTGGAGCAAATGCGATGGCTGCGGGCGGGCTTTTGACGATATCGAGGACGCTAATCTGCAGACAAATTTTCATTTGATGTGCATGAGTTGTCGCAAGAGCTCGCGTTCATTTAATGCCGTCAGACGTGCGATCGCCGGGGCCGCAAGGCGGCTTGGTGCCGCCGAATTTGCTAAATTTACCGCCGGTCAGCATGATGATCTAAAGGCTCTCTCGACAATGTTAAAACTCATGATTTCTGCATCCATTGGCCGGGAGGTTGCGGGCGAAACGTCACTCGCAATTAGTAACTAAAGAGACATGAAGCGAATCGGCTGGCTAATTTCAAAATATTTAATTTGGACGATCGTCCCGTATTTTTTGTTTGCGTGGCTGCTTTTGAGCGTCATCCTCTTTGTTCAGCAGGCGAGCCGGTATTCCGACATTTTTTTTAGCGTTAATATCCCCGCAAATCTTATTTGGCAGCTAACAATAGCCCTCATCCCCAACGTTATCGCTTTTACCTGCCCGATGGCTATATTGGTCGGCACGATGATCGGACTTGCAAAAATGCAGGGCGACAGCGAGCTGATCGCGATCCGTGCATCGGGCGTCGGTAATCTGCAGATCGCCGTTCCGATAATGCTGCTCGGCGTTGTGCTCTCGGCATTCGCGTTTCTTGTAAATTTGAAAGGCGTGCCTCTCGCTGCCACGCTCGTCCGGAATATCGCCTTGCAAACAGCGATAAAAAAACTCGAATCCCCGATCGAACCTGGCGTTTTTAATACCGAGGTCGCGGGTTATACGATCTATGTGAAAGGCGGCGACGCTGAGCTGGGAAGCTGGAAAAATATCTTTATTTATAACGAGGATAGTACTGCGGGCGTCGTGCGTCTGATAACGTCACAGAGCGGCAGGGTCGATACGACAGACCAGACCTCGGAGCTCGTACTGGAAAATGCCTCCGTTTCCACCCTCCCGCTCACTCCCGGACAAGGTAAGTATGTTTCGGAAAGTATCGGCGAAGTAAGACTTGCCATCAAGACCCGCCGCAACGAGATCATCAATAAATTGAGCAGTTCGGACCTGATGCCGGAAGAGCTAGGGCTTTCGGAATTATCAACCTATGCGGCCGCGAAGGACGGAAAAGAGAGAATCGAGGCGCAGATCATCTGGGAGCGGCGGATCCTGCTCTCGATTACACCATTTATTTTCTGCATCCTCGGCACGGTGATGGTTTTGCGATTTAACCGGGGCGGGCGCGGGCTTGGTATCGTGCTTGCCCTAGTCGTCCTGGTTGTGTTTTATTTACTTTCTTTTTTGGGCGAGCAACTCGCGCGTACCGGCACTATAACCGTTTTTCAGGGGACCTTGATACCTCTTGCGGCCAGCGCCGCCGTGGTTTTGTGGTTTATTTTCTCGCCTAAGCTCGGTTTTGGGAGCGGCACGGCCGATCGTGTGAGCCAGGCGGTTTCGGCAATGCGCTCCATGCCGCCAAAGCTACAGCTCAGGAATCTGTTTGTTGACGTGACGACGGGGCTTCGCGATTTCGACCTTGTCCGCAACCTGCTTAAAAATTTCGTCCTGACGCTCGCATTTTTGGCGGCAATCTTTATAATTTTCACGGCATTTGAGCTGTGGAAATTTGCCGGCGTGACCGAAGGCGGGACTATCCTGCTCGGGAAATATCTCTTTTATCTACTGCCTTTCATATATCTGCAGCTTGTGCCGTCGGCGGCGATGATCGCCACGCTGGCGACATACGTCATCAAATCCCGCCAAAATGAAATCGTCACATGGACATCCGCCGGACAGAGTGTCTATCGCCTATTGCTCCCGTGTTTCCTGATGATGGCACTCCTTGGCGGTGTAAATTGGCTGATCCAGGAGCGTCTGCTGCCAAGGGCAAATCAATTACAGGATGAGGCACGTGACCTGCTCCGAAGCCGGGGCCTCCCGGCTAGCCAGAGCGGGAAATACTGGGTAACGAACGATAACCGGATATATTCTTTTAGGCTACGAGAAATACCCGCGTCTGATAACGATACACAGGCTAGAGGTTCGACTAAGCCTAACGGCAATAACAAATCGCGAATAATATCTGCGTCTGATAACGATATGACTGAACAACCTTGCTTCGCCATATGCGTCCATGATGTCTCGGTTTACCAATTCAACAATGAGGGTACGCGTCTGCAATCCGTGTACCGCGCGGAACATGCCGCGTGGGAAAACGGAAGAGTTTCCTTTTTTGGGACGACCGAAAAGAACAGCCTTGGGGGAGGGAATATCGAGACCGAAACTATTACGGGCGGGGAACTGGCGGAGGCCACAGATCCATTTTCGGGCCTCCGTGCCAAGCCGAGCCACCTGAATACGGGTGAAATAAAACGCCAGATCGCAGCGAGCGATTCGGACCTCGAACGCCGCAATTTAGCCGTGGCTCTCGAAAAAAAATACACGACGCTGTTTTTGCCGTTAGTATTGGCCCTTTTTACGGCACCTTTTGCTTTATCGTTGAGCAAAACTGGGAAGGTTTTGACGATCGGCTATGCTATCGGTTTGTGGCTATTGTTCACCGGGACAAGCAGCATATTTGAGCAGATCGGCCTCAATGGGCTTCTTTCGCCGACACTCGCCGTTTGGTCACCGATAGTAATATTTTCGATGTTTGGTATGTTTTTGCTCTCTAAAGTTAAAACATAGCCGCGCGACAGAATTTCTTGTAACTCTTAATTTTGCTATGGTCGGGAGTTAACATACCTAGCGTTACGCTTCGCTCACCGTAGGGTATCTTATTTGTCATCTTCGGCGATACGAAAATCAAAAAAAATGACCCGGCGTTTGTGTCGCCAGGCCATCTTCTTACCAATTCACTATTCACTGCCACTACGTGCCGGTTTCCCAACTCGACATATATTCGAGCATTTCAGGGGTCAGGACGTCCATTTTCACCCCCATAGCGTGGAGCTTAAGGGAAGCGATCTCCTGATCGACCTCAGTCGGAAGGACGTGGACACCGGCGGCGAGCTTGCCTTTCTGTTTGACGAGATACTCAGCGGATAATGCCTGATTGGCGAAGGACATATCCATCACACTGGCCGGGTGGCCTTCGGCGGCGGCGAGGTTGATCAGACGGCCTTCGCCAAGCACGATGACACTCTTTCCACCATTTACCCCAATATATTCCTCAACAAACGGACGGCGCTTGACAGCCTCGGCCGACATTTCGCGGAGGGCGTCGAGGTTGAGTTCGAGGTCAAAGTGTCCGCTGTTGCAAACGATCGCTCCGTCCTTCATTACTTCAAAATGCTCTTTGTCGATGACGTGGCGGTTGCCGGTGACCGTGACGAAGAAATCGCCTATCTTCGCCGCATCCTTCATCGGCAGGACACGGAAACCGTCCATGACCGCTTCGATTGCCTTGATCGGATCGATCTCGCAGACGACGACGTTCGATCCGAGTCCGCGAGCACGCATCGCAACGCCTTTGCCACACCAACCGTAACCTACGACGACCATAACCTTACCGGCCAATAAAATATTGGTCGCGCGGATGATCCCGTCGAGCGTCGATTGGCCCGTGCCGTAGCGATTATCAAAGAAATGCTTGGTCTGGGCGTCGTTTACCGCGATAGAAGGGAAGGTGAGCACACCGGCCTTGACCATCGCATTGAGCCGGACAATCCCGGTAGTGGTCTCTTCGGTTGTACCGATGAGATTCGGGATCAACTCAGGCTTTTCCTTGATCATCGTTGCGACAACATCCGAGCCGTCATCGATAATTAGGTTCGGATTTGTTTCAAGTGCCGCTTTAACGTGCCGGACGTAAGTATCTGTCGATTCACCCTTTATCGCCATGACCGGAATACCCCAATCGGCCACCAGGGAAGCGGCGACGTCGTCCTGTGTAGAGAGCGGATTCGAGGCGATGAGCAGCGATTCGGCGCCGCCGGCCTGAAGCGTTCGTGCCAAATTGGCCGTTTCGGTGGTGATATGCGCACACGCTATCAATTTAACGCCGGTCAGCGGTTTTTCGGCCTCAAAACGCTCACGAATAAGGCGCAGCACAGGCATTTCGCGGTCAGCCCACTCGATGCGCTGTTTGCCATGGGGTGCAAGATTGATGTCCTTGATGTCGTATTCCATTGAGATTCCTTCTTTAGCCATTGGTTCCAATACCTCTCTCAGCAGCCGTTCTCAGAGCTTCGGCTTTGTCTGTTACTTCCCACGAAAATTCGCCTTTAGTGCGTCCAAAATGCCCAAAACGTGCCGTTTCCTTGTAGATAGGACGACGCAGATCGAGTGTTTCTATGATGCCTTTAGGCGTCAAACTAAAATGTTCCCGGACGATTGCCGACAAGCGGTCGTCGTCGAGCGTTCCGGTGCCGTGACTATCGACAAAGACCGAGACCGGTTCGGCTACGCCGATCGCATAAGCCAACTGGACGGTCACCTTGTCCGCAAGGCCCGCGGCAACAATGTTCTTTGCAATATAGCGGGCCATATACGCCGCCGAACGATCAACCTTTGTCGGATCTTTACCCGAGAAAGCACCGCCGCCATGGGGGGCGAAACCGCCATAGGTATCGACGATGATCTTGCGGCCGGTCACCCCGGCATCGCCCATCGGCCCGCCGACGACAAAGCGTCCGGTCGGATTGATGTGATATTTCGTATTCTCGTCAAGCAATTCCGACGGAATGACGGGCTTGATGACCTTTTCGAGGATATCTTTGCGGATTTGTTCGATATCAGTCTCGTCTGTCTGCGACGAGATCACGACGGCTTCGACGCGGAACGGTCGTCCGTCCCGATATTCGATCGACACCTGCGATTTGCCGTCAGGCCGCAAATAGGGAATTGTGCCGTCGCGGCGAACTTCGCTCAATTTGCGGGTCAGGTTGTGAGCCATCTGGATCGGCATCGGCATCAGCTCCGGCGTCTCGTTACAAGCAAATCCAAACATCAGGCCCTGATCGCCCGCACCGCCGGTATCGACGCCTTGTGAAATGTCGGGCGATTGGGTTCCGATCGCGTCGATGACGCTGCATGTGTTCGAATCGTAACCGTATTCGGCGTTGTCGTAGCCGATCTCGGCTATCGTCTCGCGGATGATGTCCTTGTAGTTGATAACGGCTGTCGTCGTTATCTCTCCGGCGACCACGGCCAGGCCGGTCGTCACAAGCGTTTCGCACGCCACTCGAGCCGTCGGGTCCTGCGTAAGGATCGCATCCAAAATAGCGTCTGATATATGATCGGCCATCTTATCCGGATGCCCCTCAGTTACCGACTCCGATGTAAATAAAAAATTTCCGTTACTCAATTGTTTCGTAACTCCTTATAAGGTTGTACTAAAGTAAATCTGCAGTAGATAACAAAACCATAATCTTAGCTTTTTACCAGAATGATGTCAAAGTGCCTCCCGGTAAATCACAGGGAAGGTGCTTGCGACCTCAGTAGTGAGAGTCTGATAAATTCAGTGCGTCTGATAATAGAGATTATGTAAGGCAGCTCGGCGAATTTCCGCTATGTAAGTATTTCGTTGCATAAAGCGGCGGATCCTTAAACTACTCCGGATCTCATTAGCCGATCAGCTCAGGCCAATCCTCAGTCGGAGGCTCTGCGTCGTCCGAGCTGTCCGTCGGCGAGGATGAAGCTGAAAGGTCGATGACGTTTTGCTCGACATAAATAGGGCAATCCATCCTGAGAGCGAGGGCGATCGCGTCGGACGGACGCGCGTCTAGGAGGACAGAATCACCGCGCGGGTCGAGCAATTCGATTCGAGCGTAGAAAGTATTCTCCTGCAGATCCGTAATAATAATGCTCGCTGCCGAAAGGCGGCATTCGATAATGACGTTTCTGAGCAGATCGTGTGTCATAGGCCGCTGAGGAACGACTTTTTCGATCTCAAGGGCGATGGCATTTGCCTCAAACGCACCGACCCATATAGGCAGCACAGTTTCGGAATCGACCCCTTTAAGCACTACGATCGGCGAATTAGTGTTCGGGTCCATTATCAGTGCGCCGATCTTAACTTCGACTAAATTCCTTTCTTCTTTATCCATGAATGCCTTGAACCTCGCCGAATAATGAGTTTGCCTTGATTTCTGTGATGCGGACGTCGACTATCTTTCCCAGCAATTCGCGTGAGCCTGTAAAGTTGACCACTTTGTGGCAGGTCGAATGGCCTGTCAGGCCGCGGTCAGTACGGCTGGACCTGCCCTCAACCAATACTTTAAGCACTTTATTAAGATATCGCTGCAACCGCTTGTGTTGAATGCGTTTCTGCATTTTCTCCAGTTCAAGAAAGCGTAGAGTTTTGTCACCGGCAGAGACGTCGTCTACCATTTCGAAAGCCGGAGTTCCGGGTCGCGGCGAGTATTTGAAAATGTATGCCATATCAAATCCACAGTACTCAACCATCTTAACCGTATCCTGAAAATCCTCTTCGGTCTCGCCAGGAAAGCCAATGATAATGTCGGTCGTCAGAGCGATATCACGATGCGAAGATCTTAAGCGCTCGATCTTTTCAAAGTATTTCTCGATCGTATGGCCGCGCTTCATCAATTTAAGCACCCGGTTACTACCCGATTGAACTGGTAAATGCACCCAATTACAGAGATTTTCATGTTCCTCCAGAGCGTCAACAATATCGGACCGAAAATCACGGGGAAAAGAGGTCGCAAACTTTATCCGCTCCATTCCCGTCGCGGCGACAGCTCGTAGAAGTTTGGAGAACGCCGACTTCCCTGCAAAAGCTTCTAATCCGGAGTCAGTTTCGGGTCGGTAACTGTTTACGTTTTGACCGATGAGATGGACCTCCTTAACCCCGTTTTGCTTCAATTCTTTAACTTGACGGACGATCTCAGACGCCTCAAAGCTCCGTTCCCTGCCCCTTGAGAATGGGACAATACAGTAGGTGCAAAACTTGTTACAGCCTTCGATTATGGGCAAAAACGCGACGTAAGGCGAATGCCTGTGGGTATCAGCGACTGTCCAGTCGTAATTGTCTTCGCGTTCGCCTACGTCAAGCACATTTTTGCCGGTTCTGACGGTTTCTTTGATCGCGGCCGAGACACGGCCAACAGCACGTGTTCCGAGGACAAAATTGACGCCTTCGATCCTGTTAAAAAGCGATTCACCATCAAGTTGGGCAACACAGCCCATCACACCTACGACCGGCATTTTGTTTTTCGCCTTTTTTCGCAAGCGTCCGACACGCGAAAAGAGTTTGTGTTCGGCCTTTTCGCGCACGGAGCATGTATTTATGATGACAATGTCCGCATCCGTGTCATTTGGGGTCATTTCAAAGCCATCGCGAACCAGCGCGGTCGAAATACGCTCTGAATCAGAGACGTTCATTTGACAGCCAAAGGTTTCGAGATAAACTTTCTTCATATATGGCAGAAAAATTAGACCGGCCGATATTCGGAGCAAAGGATTTTGTCCACCTGCATTTGCATTCCGATTATAGCTTGTTGCAAAGCACAATCCAACTAAAGCCTTTGGCAAAGCGGCTGGCTGAGCTTGACCAAAAAGCGTGTGCGATAACGGATTACGGCAATATGTATGGGGCCGTTTCGTTTTTTAACGCAATGCAATCGAACGGCATAATGCCAATCATCGGGTACGAAGCGTTTTTGAGATTTGGGAGCCGCTTTGACCGTAGTACAGCAGTTGAGGCGGGAGAAAAGAGCTATTATAACGTCATCTTACTTGCCCGCAGCCTTGAAGGCTACGGGAATCTGGTTCACCTTGCGTCAAAGGCCTTTACTGAAGGGTTTCATCACAAGCCGCGTATTGATATCGAGCTTTTATCCCAGTACAGCTCAGGTTTGATCGGACTTTCGGGCGGAGTCGATGGCCCTATCGGCCATTTTCTGACGAACGGCAGCGAAGAAAAGGCACATACAAACGCAAAAACTCTCGAAGATTTATTCGGCGTCGGAAATTTCTTTCTTGAGATTCAGGATCATCCCGGTGAAGACGGCAGAAGACTAGTAAATGATACCGCTGATTTATCAAAGCGCTCCGGCATACCGCTTGTAGCGACTAATGACGTTCATTATCTAAATAAGGACGACGCCCGAGCGCAGCAGGTCCTTATTTGTATCGGCGAAGGGCGAACGGTTAGCGAAACCTCGCGGGACACGTCGGATGCGATACGATATCTACGCTCGGCGGAAGAAATGTGGGACATGTTCGGTGCGGAGCTGCCGGATTCACTTACAAACACGGTCAAAATTGCCGAAATGTGCGACCTCGATCTGCCGCAGGGAGATAAGGTCAGGCAACTGCCAAATTATCCGATCCCGGTCAATTCGGGATATCTGGGAGAGGATGAGTATTTTGAAAAGGTTTTACTTGACGGGTTTGAGGATCGAAAAAGGACACAATGGGAACCGATGATTGCTCTTGGCACTCTCAAACATGACCTTTCTGAATACCGGGAGCGGCTCGAGATCGAGATCGCCACGATCAAAAAAATGGGCTTTCCGGGGTATTTTCTGATCGTTTGGGATTTTATCAAATATGCCCGTGAGCAAGGTATACCGGTAGGTCCCGGCCGCGGTTCGGCAGCGGGTTCGTTAGCGGCCTATTGTCTGCGGATCACGGATGTCGATCCGCTCCAGTATGACTTACTCTTTGAGCGTTTCCTCAATCCGGGCCGCATCTCGATGCCGGATATAGACATCGATTTTTGCATTCGGGGCCGCGGGAAGGTGATCGATCATGTTACAGAGTTTTACGGGCGCGAATCGGTCTGTCAGATCATTACATTTGGAACCATGGCGTCAAGGGCGGCGATAAAGGATGTCGGACGGGCTCTCAATATGCTGTACGGCGATGTCGAGAAGATCGCCAAGATGATACCGCCACCGATTCGCGGGCGAAACGTGAGTATTTCACAGGCCATTGAAAGCGTACCGGAAATGAAAGCTGCAATGAAAGACGCTAAGGTCAAGGAACTTATCGATCTGGCGCTGAGGCTCGAGGGCTGCTCGCGGCACACTTCGGTTCACGCTGCCGGCGTCGTTATCAGCCCGCAGCCGCTGCATCACCTTATTCCCGTCGCGATGTCGGGCAAGGACGAGCTTACTAGCCAATATCCGATGAACGACCTCGAAAAGGTTGGGATGCTAAAAATGGACTTTCTAGGCCTAACGACGCTCACCGTTATCGCCGATTGTCTCGCATCGATGAAGGAAAAGCTCGATGTGACAATCGATTGGACCGAGATTCCGACAAACGATCAAAAGACGATGGAATTGTTTGGGGAGGGACGGACGGAGGCCATTTTCCAATTTGAATCATCCGGCATGGCCGACATGTGCCGGCGTTTGAGGCCAAAGGAACTCGAAGATCTGTCGGCCTTAAATGCTCTTTATCGTCCGGGGCCGTTAGATGGCGGGATGATCGATGACTTTATTGATCGTCACCGCGGTATTAAACCCGTCGAGTACATCGTGCCGGAGATGGAGGATATCTTGGGTAACACTCTTGGGGTTCTTGTTTACCAGGAGCAGATAATGCAGCTTGCGCAAAAGCTCGCGGGTTACAGTCTTGGCGAAGCAGACCTGATGCGCCGGGCGATGGGTAAGAAAAAAGTTGAGGAAATGGTCGTCCACAGGGAAAAGTTTGTGGATGGGGCCGTGGAACGCGGGCAAAAACGCAAAACGGCGACTGAGATTTTCGATCTAATGGCAAAGTTTGCCGATTACGGATTTAACCGTAGCCACTCGATGGCCTACGCCGTGTTGGCCTTTCAAACCGCCTATTTGAAAGCTCATTTCCCTGCTTATTTCTACGCGTCCGTGCTCTCGCACGAGGCCCAGGACACCGCAAAGGTTTATAAATATACGACGGAATTAAAGTCGATGGGCCTTGAGCTTCTTCCGCCCGATGTCAACGAAAGCGGCGAAGGCTTTACGCCGATTGATAAAACCGTCCGGTACGGACTGACCGCGATCAAGGGTATGGGAACGACGAGCGTCCAGGCGATGGTCGATGCCCGCAGGACAGGCAATTTTACCTCCATTTACGATTTTTGCGCCCGGTTGGGATCGGGTGCGGTAAACCGGCGTGGGCTCGAAAGCCTTATAGCTGCCGGTGCTTTCGATTCACTGTTGCCTGATGGCACCGAGATCGGAGCATGGAGGGCTCAAAATCACGCGGCGATCGACTCAGCTTTGGCCCAAGGCCAGCGTATAACGGAGGATCGGCTTCGAGGGCAAAGCGGCCTCTTTGGAACCTTGGACAATGGAGCATCAGAGGCGGACACAACATTGCCACCCGCCACGCCTTGGCCGCAGTCTGAGGTGGCTCGGCGTGAAAAGGCCGCGATCGGCTTTTACCTATCAACTCATCCCCTGGACAACTACAGAGACTTGCTTAGCTCTATGAATATTAAGCCGATTGCGGAATTTGACGATTTTAGATCAGGGGATGTGGTTAAGATCGCGGGCATGATAAGCGGACTTCAGATCCGAACTAGTAAACGCGGCAACCGGTTTGCGCAGTTTCGGTTTGAGGACAGGTCAGGCGGTGTCAAGGGCGTCGCGCTGGGTGAAAATTTTAATAAATTGGGACAATTTCTTGCGGACGATGCGATGTTTATCGCCGAGGGCAACATCGAGGCGGCCGAGGGCCAGGAACCCACTCTAAAGATCAACGACCTCAAATCGCTCGACGAAACTGAAACCACACAAGCTCGCGAACTGAACATTACGATCGAGAACGGCTCGGCCGACGAAGCCTATTTTGAAACGCTTTACAGCATCCTTGAGCGCGAACGCGGCTGGTGCAGCATAACACTTACGGTGAACGCTGGAGACACGCTGGTGAAACTTGCGGCGGGTGGTTTGGCCGTAGCCGGCAGCAGAGCTCTACAGCGTGAGCTTGAATCTCAAGGGTGCTCGGTGGAGTGGCTTTAGAAAGATTTTTAACGCAAAGACGCAAAGATGCAAAGACGCGAAGAAAGAGACTTCACTTGTTTTAGACCAAATTGACCCACTTTTCTCTGATCTCATCTTTGCGCCCTTTGCGACTCTGCGTCTTTGCGTTAAAGAACTCTTTGCTACTTCGCGTTAAAGCCTTATGATTAACCTATGGCGACTACCGCATTTGAACGTGTGCAGACGGCGAGGCATCCTGACCGTCCATACACTCTGGATATTATCGCTTCCCTATTCACGGATTTTGTCGAGGTACACGGCGACCGCCGCTATGCTGACGATCCGGCAATGATCACAGGATTTGCCAGGCTTGACGGAGTCGAGGTCTGCGTGATCGGTCAGCAAAAGGGACGCGATATCAACGAACGCCGTCACCGTAATTTTGCAATGTCCAAGCCCGAAGGCTATCGCAAGGCCCTGCGGATAATGAAGCTCGCCGAAAAATTTGGCCGTCCGGTGATCACGATCATCGACACGCCCGGAGCATATCCCGGCATCGACGCCGAGGAACGCGGGCAGGCCGAGGCGATCGCTTTTAACCTGCGTGAAATGGCGGGCCTGAAAGTCCCGATCATCGTAATGGTTCTTGGCGAAGGCGGCTCAGGCGGAGCACTCGCGATCGGTATTGGCGACACGGTTTTGATGATGGAAAACGCTGTCTATTCCGTTATAACGCCCGAAGGGTGTGCCGCGATCCTTTGGAAATCAGCCGAAAAGGCCCCCGCCGCCGCCGAGGGGCTTCGCCTCACAGCCGCCAATCTGAAAGAATTTGACATCATTGACGAGATCATCACTGAGGACGATCCCTGGATGATCCCCGCAAATGGCGACAAGAAAAGACAAAAGGCGTACGACAAGATCTGTGAGGCCTTGAAAAGGAGTCTTCTCCGCGAATTAAGATCTCTTACCGCAGTCGACACCAAAAAGCTGCTCGACGACCGCTATAAAAAATTCCGCAAAATGGGCGAGTGGGTTTAGGCTTGGCACTGATTCGGGTCGATGTCGACTGAAGGCGACGTTGTCTCGATCATTTCTGCGGATGCCGCAGCGACCATCGCAGCGGCGCAGAAATTAAACCGCGAATGGATCGGCATCGACCTCACGCACCGTCTAGAACGGAATATCGTCGTCGGCTCCGGCCGGTGCCGACACAGGGGCAGAACCGCCGCTTCCGGAAGACGCATTTGCAGATGAACTCTCAACTGGCGGGCCCGTGTGGGTGTCGTGGTCGTCTTCGTGCTGGCCGCCGCTGTACTCGCCGCCGCCTTCGCCGCGGCCGGCACTGATGAACTGCATATCGGTCGCTTGCACGTCGAGCGTATATCTTTTGTTTTGATCGCGGTCGGTCCATTCCTCTATCCGCAGACGTCCTTCGATATAAACGGGAGAGCCTTTGGTCAAATATTTTGCCGCATTTTCGGCTTGGTTTCGCCAGAGCGTGACCTTAAACCAAGTGGTAATATCCTGCAGCTCGCCCGATTTATCTTTACGCTTTTCGTTTGTCGCCATCGAAAAGCTGCAAACGGCTGCACCTTGGGGGGTATAACGGAGTTCGGGATCGCGTCCGAGATTCCCGACGATTATTATTTTGTTAAATGACATGGGTATTTCCTCGTTTTGTGTAAATTTTGTGTAAACGTAGACTTAAGTTTAGCCATCAATATAACACGACAAGGGGCGCGTGCTAAAATGCTTATTTCGGTCCCTCCACTCATGAAATAAGTGATGATTCGAAAGTCTGTTCCCAAAAACCTCATCCTATACGCGATCTGCGCCTGTATTTTTTTACCGGCCGTTTTTGGGCAGGCGAAACCGGCTGCCCAGATTGGCATTACAAAATGTTGGGCTTATCCCCTCACTGATGAAACGGGATCGGGACTGGCTGCGGATGCCGCTAACGTTTATACAAACGGCGCGGGGGCAAAGGTCGAGGCATTGTCGCTGGAGGGCAAAAAACTGTGGGCTACGGAATTTGGCGGTGAAGTCAATTCGAACTTATTACCAACAGAAAACGGACTCATGTTCGTAACGTCGACGGCTTCCGGCGACTTGGATAAAGGAGCCTCGACGAACCTATTACGGTTGGTAAGCAGTGAAACAGGGATAACCATTTGGGCCAGCAAGCTGTTGGGGGCCGAAAGCCATTTTTTAGCAAAATATCGCGATGCGTTAGTTATCGTATCCCAAAACGGGGCAATTCAATCTGTTGACGCTAAAACGGGGACTACCAGATGGAGGCGCGAGGTTGCCGCAGGATTTGCGGGGCAGCCATTTTTCTCCGGCGATAGACTCGTAGCCGTGTCCGCGACCAATCAGGTGTTTGTGGTCTCACTCGCATCGGGCGAGATCGCCTCAATACGAAAATTACCGTTTAGCGTAACTGCTGTGAGCCAGATGGCGAATGGTGACCTCATTGCGGGCGACGAACGCGGTATCGTTGCCGAGTATATTGGAGTTTCGGATCAAACTAACTGGAAATTTAGAAGCGGAGGCAAAGTTTCAGCGATCTTTACCATCGGCGATCATCTTCTTGTCACCTCGCACGACAATTTTGCCTACTCGCTCCGGACGCGGAACGGAAGCGTTGTCTGGCGAAAGCGTTTATCCGGCCGAGTGTCACGTATTGCGACCTTTATGGATCAATATGCTCTCATTTCAGGTTTTGAGGATCATAGCGTTGTTGTGATAAACCTCCTAAACGGCAAAACAGCTACGCAGATCCCGTTCGGAGCAAATGAGCGTCTTAACACAGATCCGATAGTGTCGAACCGGCGGGTATTTATCCTCACAAACGAATCAATTTACCTTTTCAGTTTGGGCACCTGTCCTGGGAAATAAAAAGCGGCCCGGACCAATAGATCCGAACCGCCGGTTTAAAAAAATTAGAGCAGCAAAACTGTTTCTAATGCGAAACGGTGTGCTGCTGCATTAAGGTATAAATTTCGTCTTTGATCGCAAGTTTCTTTTTCTTGAGAGTGACCTCTTCCAACTGTTCGTCGTCGTTGGGATAGGTGAGATGAGCAAGTTCGCCCAATCTTTTCTCAAAGTCCTCGTGCTGATGTACCAGGTCCCGAAAGGCCGTATTGCTCTGCAGCAATTCGTCTCTCACCGGATCAGCTATTGACATATCCATGGCATTTTTTCCTCACTTGTCAAAGTATTCGGACGCGGCCACAAAAATTAATATCTTTGTAACCGAGTCTAAACCCAATTCTAGATCATTATCGAGTAAACAATCAAGCGGGACCTCATTTCAGGACAAGTTTCATGAGCAGCGCCTGCTCCCGCGGCCGTTCGTAGAAATTATTTCGGCTCTGAACATATTCGAAATTGTTTCGCCCATAAAAACTGATCGCTTTTTGATTTGACGCCCGAACTTCTAACCATATGCTTCGAACGTCGAGATCGCGGCACCGGGCCACGAAGGCATCAAATAATTCCTGTCCAAAGCCTTTGTGCTGTTGGTCCTCGACAACGGCGATGTTGTATATCTCGGCGTCCTTTTCCGTTTCGAGCACCCCGCCGGGAACGATGCGCCCGACAATAAAACCGATCGTCTTATTGGTTCCAGATTCTAACCTGAGCATTATCGATTCAGGTATGGGCAACTCGTCGAGATAATTCTGGGCGGACCAGGCGCTCAAATTGGTTTCATCTGCAATACGAATAAGAGCGGCGATATGCGAGGCATCGACGGCCCTGATTCGCGGCGGTGCATTATGATCGTGGACGGCATTGGTTTTCATCAAAAACTCTTGCTGATAAAAAGGGGCTCGTCGAATTGAGCGGGATGGTCGTTACAAAACCGGCCAACAGCGTTGGCTATGTTCCAGCCGAAATTAGTGTGCCGTTCCGCGACATCATTATCGTCTGCCAGCGAACCATGGATTATTATTTCCACATTATTTTCGGCACGTAAGATCTCACCAAAGTTTTCCTGGTCGATCGTTTGAGGGGCATTCTGAGCGATAGCCTGATTCTCTATCTTTTCAAATCGTTGGGTGCAGATCGAATTTCGTCCGGTAGGCAGGGCGACGATGACATCATTTGTCTTCGTGACAGCATTTGCTATTGATGTAAGGGCCGAAACGCTGCAGATTTCTGTGTTCAGTCCAGCTCTCAATCCCATTGCCGTAGCCAATCCTATGCGAATGCCCGTAAAACTTCCAGGACCTGCCGAGACCGCGATCAAATCGATATCAAATCGGGAAACACCATTTTCCGTGAGTAGCCGGTCGATATTAAAGAGCAAGTCCTCGGCCTTCGATATACCTGAGGTCCCGATCCAGTTAGCAACCTCGCGGCTATTCTGCAGAAGCGAGAGGCTGCCGCCTTCAACCGCGGCCTCGATTGCCAAGATGGTTCTCGTTTCGGTATTCATTTTGACCCGCTAAGCAGGGTTTTCGAAATATTAATAATCGAAGGCCCTATACGCCGTAGTGAAGTGCCGACTTGATAAAAAATGCGTGTTTTTGCATCAAAACTACCCTCCATCAGAACAGTCGCACAGATAGGGTTCGGCGGTAAACGCTTGCGGATTTGTTTCAAAAACAGACTAGGGTCATGGACGCTATGAAAAAGCGGCCAAAACTTTGTTTCGCTAGCCCATTCGCGTTCGACCGTTTTGATCAGCCAAGATGGTAGACTGCTTGCCTCGTCTTCGACGGGCGTCGCGGTCAGATCGAGCCCAAGAAAGCGGTTTGCCAGCCCAAGCGTACATATTAGCCATCGACGCCGGTTGTTCTCGACAAGATTCAAAAACCGGTCCCAGTCGAAATCTGCCGGGCGATTTTCAACCGCGAAATAAATATCCCACAATCTATCCTTGTTTGATCCGCCGTCCGTCAACCAATGGACGCAAAGAACTCGTAGATGATCCTCAGCACCCAGGACCCGAATTGACCCGGTTTCAAACTCGAGTACCGTTGAATGTGCGACTAGATCGTCCCACTTGAATGTGTCCAGATGGCGTAATTCGCGATGCAGGTCGATCGCCAAACCTTTAGCAGCGGCCGAGTTAGAAATGACTAGTGCTCTCTCAAAATCATACTCAGCAACTGCCAGGTCCATGTCGACCGAGTCCCTAAATTCGGAATCGGGGTAATAACGAGCCGCCGCCAGGCCTTTGATAAGAATAGGCTCGATTCCCTCCTCGCGGAATAACGAAAAGGCTTTGCAGGCCTGAACTCGCAAAGCCTTTTGTTTGATTAGATTCCAACGGGAGGCTTCCGTTAAAGCGACGATTGAGGCCTGCGCGGTATGGGTCACAATAATGAAAAGAGTAGCAAAGATCTTAAATCCCTGCTACTCATTAAATCTAGAACGAAGAATCGACAACTACCTACAAACGCTCGATGCGTTACAGACCGTTGTCGGACATGATGCCGCACACACGGTACCGCCGGAGCAAGTGCATGAAACGCCGCCAAGAGCTTTCTGCGGAGCAACCAAAGATGCGATAACGGGCAATGCGACCATCGATGCCAAACCGATCGTCTTCAAAACCTGTCGACGCGACTGGCCGGGAAATCGCGGTGCGATCTCTGTGTCCATTAGCCCATTCTCATTTAACTGGTCGATGGCAAGCCAAACAAAATCTTCCGTGACCTTGCCATTGCCGTTCGATTCAAATTCTTTGACGATGTCCCCTACTGAGTTGGTGCCGTCACACGACTTCCAAACAAAAGCAGCCGACTGATTCAAACAATGAGCTTTGTTGCTGTCCAGATCGTAGACGAGCACCTCGTCGGGCATTTCTTGAACCACGAGACCATTTTGTCGAGCCATCGGATTCTGCGTATTATTCGGATTATTCATCTTCTCCTCCAAGCGTTAGATATTAAGCACAATTTAGGTAATGACATTGTATCTCAGTTTTCGTTTTTGTCAACGATATTGAGAACGCAAAAGGTTTATCAAGGTAATTCTAACTCAATCCACATTTTTGTCAATGAATTTGAGCAGAGTTTTAGCAAAATTAACTGCGGAACCTCTTAAACTAGAAACGATTGTGGCATGGCTCGCGATATTATTCAAGACGGGCAACGAGAAATCAGGACGGTTTATGAAAGAAAATGTGAACGGGATCAGTTCAAGCACGCCGTTTCCGCTCGTCAATAGTTTCGGCTGCCATTTTCCTTTCGGATCATACTCAGTGAATAGTACCGTGCCCACCCTGATCGGCTCGGTTCCGACGGTACCGCCAAGCTGATCGACCGTCAATTCGTATGGAACAAATTTGGCATCCGCGGTTCGCATGGACAATTTCCGGGCAAATGGATACATCAGTCCGTTACGATCAAAAATCGCATAATCATCCGAATAGTAAACCGCTCCGTTTCGAACCAGTTCTGCGACGAGGGTGGATTTTCCTTTAAAGCTGTCGGCCGGCATTAAAATAGCTTTTCCCCGCCAGCCAACGGCTCCGGCGTGAATAAATACCCGGTCAAATGCATCCTCTGCGACTGCGACGCGTACCAGACTATTAAAATGGGGCAGTATATGTGTAAATACATCGTCCCGGCTGATAAATTCACCATTGTCGGTGAGGAGGATAAAGCCATCTTCCTCTAATTCAAACTTAAAAATATGTTGAAATTGCGAGGTGGCGACTGGGCGAATATCGTCGAGAAGTGCACGACGGGCGACCTTTTCCGCCTCATCGATCAAATACTGGCGATTTCCGTCGATCCGAATATTAACGCCGTATGATTCAAATTCAAACGGACGCACGCTTTCGGGAATACTCTTGGTCATTGTCGAGGTCATAAGGCAATTTGGTTATGAAGCCGACCCGTGCAGAAATCCCAGCACGATCTTGCTGACGGTCTGCGAAACGTTTGATACCTGATAATCTGCCGGCGGTGTCCAAGCCGCTGGTTGAGCAATAGCCAATTCAACTGCCCGAATGATCGCATCCGATCCCGTTCCGCTCAAAATGTTGCTGCCGCATTCGAGCGTTTCTCGCCTCTCAGTTGCGGCACGAAGCGTAATATTTGGAATGCGGAGGATCGAACACTCGTCCTCAACCGTCCCGCTATCCGTAAGCACAGCGAGCGAGCTTTTTTGGAGTTTTACAAAATCGAAGAAGCCGAGAGACTTTAGAAGTCGAATATTCGGGCCCGCCGGCCGGATGCCGTATTGCTGCAGTTTTTCGGCCGTTTGCGGATGAGCGGCGAACAGAACATTTTTTCCAAATTTCTTCGCAACATCAGCAAGGCCTTCAAAGATCGAAGCAAGCCGCTCACGGGACTCTATGTTTTCGGCACGGTGTAGGGTGGCAACAAAATACTCAAATGGTTTGACGCTAAGGCCTTCTAAAATATTGCTTTGCTCAATATTGTCGGCAAAAGTATCCAAAATTTCCTTGATAGGGTTCCCGGTGACAAAGATTTTTTCGGGAGCGATGCCTTCGCGCAGCAGGTTGTACTTGCCATGCGATGTGTAAGGCATCAAAACCGTACTTGCATGATCTACTATCCGCCGATTTGTCTCTTCCGGTATCCGGTCATCAAAACATCTAGCTCCTGCTTCCATCTGAAAGACAGGAATCTTTCGCCCCGAAGCAATAATTGCCGACATAGCGCTGACGGTGCCCCCAAGGATCAATATACGATCCGGATTTTGCTCCTCCAGGACATCGTCGATTTTCGAAATTACCTCTCCGATCTGCCCGCCGAAGGTCTTTGATGTTATCTCAAGGTGAATGTCAGGCTTGCGGACCTCAAGCTCGTCGAAAAGAGACCGGCTCAGATCTTCCTCGAGATTAAAACCTGTATGAACAGTGATATGCTCGCAATGCTGATCGAGCAGCTTTACAACGAGATTGAGCTTGATGACCTCCGGTCTGGTCCCGAAGATAGTCATTACTTTCATATACCTTAGATAATGTCGGCAAAAGCCATTCGGAGATCGAGAATTGAAACAGCCGTCGTTCCAACTTGTTCGACCACTATACCCGCCGCCCTGTTTGCGATCTTCGCTGCGGTTTCCAGATCGGCTCCGGAGCCGATCGCCACGGCGAGAGAAGCGATAACGGTATCGCCCGCTCCAGTCACATCGTAAACATCGCGCGCGAGCGTTTCGAGATGCAGGGGCCCGCTACCGGTTCGAAACAAAGTCATTCCATCTTCGCCCTGAGTAATAAGGACGCATTTTAGGTCAAGATCGTTTAGCAGTTTATTCCCCGCAAAGTCGACCGTCTGCTGGCCTTTGTCCTCGATCCCGCACGCGTCGGACGCCTCGCGGCGATTTGGGGTCAATACCGAGGCATGACGATATTTTGAATAATCCTTGCCTTTGGGATCAACCAAAACCTCGACACCGGTTTCATTGGCGAGATCGATCACCCGCCGGAGTAAGGAATCGCTCAGAAATCCTTTAGCATAATCGGAAATAATGACCGCCTGACATTCCTTGACAAGCGGCCGGATCTTTTCTAAAACCTCTCCTTCATCAGCCTCCGATAAATTGGCGTCTGTCTCCTGATCGATCCGGGCCATCTGCTGACTATGAGCAATAATGCGCGTCTTTACGGTCGTTGGCCGTCCTGAGATCCGCACTATCTGCTGCGGTGATACTCCACAGTCGGATAATACTTTTGCAATCATATCGCCCTCGGCGTCGTCACCCATAATACCGACAAGGACCGGGTTCGCCCCTAGCCCGGCAACATTTGCGGCAACGTTGGCGGCTCCGCCCGCTGCGAGCGTCACGCTCTCCATTCGGACGACCGGCACCGGAGCCTCAGGCGAGATCCGGCTGACACTTCCCCACCAGTATCGATCTAGCATGATATCGCCGATCACGAGAATATTCGTGTTGGAAAACCCGTCGAAAATTTTCATTTAGATCATTTTTTTGAAAACGCGAGGTCGATTAGCTCGCACCAGATATGAGCAATGGTAATGTGAGCCTCCTGGATGCGAGCCGTCCGTTCCGATGGAACCAAAATGCAGACATCGCACAACGAGGCAAGCTTTTTACCGCCGGCACCGGTCATTCCTATGACCTTACACCCCCGTTTTCTGGCCTCCATAACCGCGGCGATAACGTTGCGCGAATTGCCGCTCGTGCTTATCGCGATTAGGCAATCGCCCTCGGATGCTAGTGCCTCGACTTGACGGGCAAATACCCGCTCGAAATCGTAGTCATTTGCGAGAGCCGTCAGAGCCGATGTATCGGTGGTCAAGGAAATCGCCGGTAAAGCATGCCGTTCGGTTTCGTAGCGTCCAACGAATTCGGCCGCGATATGCTGGGCGTCCGCGGCGCTCCCGCCATTGCCGCAAAGTAAAACTTTTTTTCCGCGCTTAAATGAATCGAGCAAAAGATCGGCACACTCTTTAACAGCAGTCTGCGCAGACTCACGCACAGCAGTTAAGACTTCAATGTGCTCGGTCAGCGATCTTTCGGATATTGAACCACTTAGGGGTTCAAACCCTTTTTGCTTCTTTTGCATCTTCTCAGCGATCAAGCTTGTGGAAAAGCCCGGAACGAGCGGCAATGGCACTACCCGCCCGCCATTGGCAATGACGAAATCCGAACCGATTATTTCATCGACCTTCCAGTCGTTGCCCTTTACTAGAATATCGGGCTTGATACTTTTGATTAAGTTTTCCGGCGTAAGCTCATCATAAATAACAACTTCGTCGACTGACGTCAGACCCAAAAGCACCGCTTTGCGGGCTTCCTGATCCTGAAATGGACGTTCGGGTCCTTTGATCGATCTAACCGACCGGTCGCTGTTGATCCCGACAATAAGGCGGGTACCAAGCGCCTTCGCGCGTTCGAGCAAATCGATATGGCCCGGATGTATGATGTCGAAACAGCCGTTTGTAAATACGAGCATATTAGATTTTCACTTGCCCGCCGTCGAAAACAGATGGCTTTTACCCACCTGGCTTTCGATCCACGCGTAGGTTTTTGCCAGCCCGGCTTCGAGCAGGATCTGAGGTTCCCAGCCTAAAACCTCACGCAGTTTAGAATTGTCGGAATTACGTCCCCGAACTCCTTGCGGCCCGTCAATGTGATCTTTCATTATCGTTATTCCGGCTATTTCCGCGAGCATGTCAGCAAGTTGGTTGATCGAGATCATGCGGTCCTGACCAAGATTCAGCGGCTCGACAAAATTGGACTGCATCAGCCGGTAAATGCCCTCAACGCAGTCATCGATGTAGCAGAACGATCGGGTTTGTTCTCCATCGCCCCAGATTTCAATGCGGTGGTCTCCAGTCAATTTTGCAACTGCTATCTTTCGGGCAAGCGCTGCGGGAGCTTTTTCGCGGCCGCCTTCCCATGTCCCATTTTCGCCAAAGATATTATGGAATCGAACAGTCCGGGTTTCTATCCCATAATCCTCTTGATAATGCATGCAGAGCCGTTCCGAGATCAGCTTTTCCCAGCCGTAGGCGTCCTGCGGGTATGCCGGATATGCGTCATGCTCCTTTAGAGGGGCCGCATTAGTGCTTTCCTGAAGTTGCTCAGGATAAACACACGCCGAGCTTGTATATAGATAACGCTTGACGTCATTTTCGCGGGCGGCCTCGAGTGTGTGAAGATTGATGAGCGAATTGTTGTATAGGATTTGAGCGTGGTGGTTTGAGATGAAGCCCATTCCGCCCATATCTGCTGCCAACGCATAGACCTGATCGACATGTTTAGTTGCGAGCTGGCAGTTTTCCCAACGTCTGAGGTCAAGAAGATCAAACTCGTCAGCCATTGTCGGGTCAAACTCAGGCAGCTTAATATCAACCCCGCGAACCCAGTAGCCTTTCGCTTTCAAATAGGTCACAAGATGGCTGCCGATAAAGCCGCCCGCACCCGTGACCAAAACCCTTGTCTGTCTGCTCATACGTTGTGAAGAGTTGTGTTGATTCGCTTTCGCCAAATGCTAATACTACCAAAATGCGGATTGCTATGAAAACCGGTGTTTTGAACAGTACCGACAAATTGGATAGACTTTAAATAAGCTAGTTACACATTGATGGAAACCGCAACGCCGATGCTTCGGCAATATCTCGAAATCAAGAAGCTTTACCCGGGGACGATACTATTTTTCCGTCTTGGTGATTTTTATGAAATGTTTAACGATGACGCGGTCACTGGATCGCGTGAGTTGGACATTACTCTGACCGCCAGACACAAGGATTCGCCAAATCCTGTCCCAATGTGCGGTGTTCCTTATCATGCTGCCCCAAACTACATTGCACGGCTCGTCCGCAAAGGTTATCGAGTTGCGATATGCGAGCAAACCGAGACACCAACTAAAGGTATCAAACTTGTAAAGCGCGAAGTTGTCCGCGTAATCACGCCCGGTACCGCGATCGATCCACAGCTTTTAGAGACAAAAGATTCCGTTTACTTAGCGTCCGTTTGCGGGGGCGGTGACAGGTTTGGGGCCGCGTTTTTAGAAACATCGTCGGGGAGTTTTTTTACAACGGAGATCGCGGGCTCCGATTCCTGGGTTAAGATCTGCGAGGCGATCGAGGCCCATGCTCCGCGAGAGCTCTTATATCCGCGATCTATGGGCAAGTTAATTGAAAACTCATTCGGAGGTTCGCCGAGCCAAAAGGAAGGTGAACTTTTTGCGGATCGCGAGCCTCTCGCGTCCCCAAATACATCAATCACGTTGACTCCGCAAGACGAAGCATCGTTTGACGAACGGGCGAGCTCTTCGCTATTGAAACGGCATATGGAGGTCGCGGATCTTGCCGGATTTGGACTTGCCGGTCATGGTGCAGCAATACAAGCCGCAGGTGCGTGTCTGAAATATGCGCAGGACACCCAACGCGCGGCTGCCGGACACATTTCGCAGATAAGCTTTTTCGAATCGTCAGATTCGATGAGCCTTGACGCTATAACGCTCCGAAATCTGGAAATATTTGATTCTCAGGTTGGTAAAACGAAAAACACGCTTTTCGGTGTGGTCGATGAATGCATTACCGGAATGGGCTCGCGGCTGATGAAACAGTGGTTGTTGCGGCCGTCGCTTAAGCGAAGCGAGATTCAGACGAGGCTGGCGGCGGTGACTGAGCTTTCAGACTTGATTCTGCGGGATAAGCTGCGGTTTCTGATGAAAGAGGTCAGCGATCTGGAACGCCTCGTGGGTCGCCTCAATCTAGGCACCACAACGCCAAGAGACTTGGTCGCTTTGAAAGGCTCGATCGAGCAGGCACCACTGATAAATCAGATTCTGGCGGACTCAAAGTCACTTTTGCTTCAGGTCTTGTCGGAAAACATCTTCGAGTTGCCGGAAATACGCGATCTGATAGGTCGTGCCATTGTGGACGAAGCGCCGGTAAATGTAAGTGATGGCGGCGTTATCAAGCTGGGATATGACGCCGAACTTGACGAAATTAGGAATATCTCGGCTTCGACAAAGCAGACCATAGCTACTTTTGAGGATCAGGAAAAGGCTCGCACCGGCATCGGGAACCTGAAGATCCGTTTTAATGGAGTTTTTGGTTATTACATTGAGATCTCAAAGGGACAAATCTCGCGCGTTCCTGGCGATTATGAGCGGCGACAAACGCTAGCAAATGCCGAGCGTTTCACAACGCCGCAGTTGAAGGAATGGGAGCAAAAGGTACTGGGGGCTGAGGAGCGGATCGCTCAGATCGAGACGGCATTGTTTGATCAGGTCAAAGCAAAGGTTACTGAAGAGACCCGTAAACTGCAATCTACCGCCCGGGCAGTTGCCACGCTTGATGCGCTTTGTGCGTTAGCGGAAACGGCATCACGCAGGAATTATGTCTGCCCGGTCTTACATGATGGGGATGAGATCGAGATAAAGAATGGACGTCATCCGGTCGTCGAAGCATTTATGGGTAGCTCGTTTATTCCCAACGATATTGTGATGAACAACTCGACTGATCGGCTCTTGATCCTGACCGGAGCGAATATGGGAGGCAAATCGACAATTTTGCGGCAAGTTGCGTTGATCCAGATACTTGCTCAGATAGGTTCATTTGTACCGGCTACGTCGGCCCGGCTGCCGATACTCGACCGCATTTGGACTCGGGTCGGAGCCTCGGACGATCTCGCGTCAGGACGCTCCACTTTTATGGTTGAGATGACTGAGACGGCATCGATCCTTCACAATGCATCTCCAAGGAGCCTGATATTGCTCGACGAGATCGGGCGCGGCACGTCCACATTCGACGGCCTCTCTATCGCCTGGTCGGTTGCTGAATACCTACATAATTCGCCGGAACATTCGGCCAAGACGCTTTTTGCAACCCATTATCACGAGATGACCGAGCTTGCCGAAAATTTGCCGGGAGCGAAAAATTATCAGCTTACGGCGACTGAGCGAGACGGTGATGTCGTTTTCCTACACAAGATGCAGCCTGGAAAGGCTTCTAAATCTTACGGCATCGCGGTTGCAAAGCTCGCAGGACTACCCGCATCGGTGATCGAGCGCGCAAAAAATGTGCTGGAAAAACTTGAGAAATATGAGCTCGCGGTTTTTGCGGATGAGAAAAAGGATGGGATCGCAAAGGCTGCGTCCAGCAGGGTCGCATCGCAATTTTCGCTATTCGCCGTTACTAACGAAACTGCGATAAATGAGCTTCGCGACGTAAATATCGGCGATCTTACACCGGATGAATCGAAAAAACTATTGACCAGGATCAAAGCAAGAATAATTTAATATATCTCAACATATTTCTGCTTGGATTCGGGTACCACTGCCAATCGGAGCGAATTGGGTCCGTCGGATCGAAGTTCAATCGTGTTTTTACGTACAATCTTTGTTTTAGAGGCTGTCCGGTTCTTTGCAATTGCCGCGACGGCCCCCTTGATCCACAGATCGAGATCAGTCCATTCGGGAAAGAGATTCCTTAGGAGTGTTGACAGAACGGTCTGATTACGCGAGCTCATTTTACCGTCCGCCTCAAGTTTCATTGAAATGCCGACGCTTGCTTCGCTAATGTCGTTGCGTGAGCCAAAGATCTCAAGCTTTATTTTTTTGTCAGTTGAATATCCCTGCCATTTGGTGCTATCTACGGTCGATGATCGCTGGTCGATGGACAAGATTTTTGTCAAACCAGCCACAGCCTGATCGTATGAAACACCGAGGCCGTTTCCCTTCATCGGAGAAACCGCCCTGCCGCCGTTAGTTGACCCAAACCATAGGGCCGCATATTCGCCGTCAACGGCGACACCTAGCTCGTCCCAGCTAATGTCCTTGAAGATCTCAATATTGAGGATGATCGAGTTGTGCAACGCACTCTTCTTCCACGCCTCGAGTGCGGGAACCGGGCTCGCATTGCCTTTCGCAGTCCGGTACAGCGTCTCATACCCCTTCCCTTTGTAACCCGAATTCAACCTAGCCGGAGCATCGCCAACACAATGCCAGCTTTTTTCGTCCTTGATGTCATAGATACAATTGCTCCAACTATGAGTGAAAGACCGTATATTTTGTTTGATATCTATCAAATGGCGATTTGCAACCATACTCAATGCGGACGAAAGCTTAATCGCGGGGCGTCCGTTAGCAATGCGGTATTTCGTTACTAGCTGAAATAGTGCCTGTTCGTCAAGCGAAACGGAATCGCCGGGGCATGATTTTGCGGTGAGCACATCCTTGCCGCTACAGGACTCTTGAGCAAAGCATGAATACGTAACGGCCCCGACCAATGTCAACAGGGTCACGGGGGAAATAAGATTGGCCAGAAAAAGGGTGTAAACTCGTTTCATAAAGATAGAAAGCGGCAACAAACTTTAATAAAACACATGCGACTGATAAAATCTTAACATTTCGCGGGTAATTCGATGATAGAAAAATTACGGGAGCTGCCGCTAAAGCAGAAGATCGGACAACTATTTTTTATCGGGATACCCGGGCCGCAGATTGATAGCCAGACCAGAGAATTACTTGGCGAGATCTCACCAGGTGGGGTCTGCCTGTTTGCCCGAAACATCCGCGAGACTCAGCAAACAAGGGATTTGTTGGACGAAGTTACTGCGTCGCTACCTGTAACACCGTTTCTAAGCACGGATCAGGAAGGTGGTCTCGTTGACCGTCTGCGGCGGATAATGACGCCGATGCCGGCGGCCAATAAGATCAAGACTGTTGAGCACGCTGTGCGAATGGCGGAGATTATAGCCAAAACGCTGAGAATATTAGGGTTTAACATGGATTTTGCACCGGTAGTCGATGTCGTGGACGACGCGAGGGCAAAGCATTCGAATGGCCTATTTTCACGTGAATATGGCCGATCAAAAGAGGATGTTGTGTCACTGGCGGGCACGTTTCTCAGCACACTTCACCGAAATGATGTCATCGGCTGTCTGAAACATTTTCCCGGTCTCGGAGCGGCGAGCGTAGATTCGCATGAAGAATTGCCAGAGGTTGATATATCTGAAACGAGCTTGCGCGCGATCGATCTCTATCCATATCGGGAATTGTTTGCAACCGGCGAAGCGAAGGCAGTGATGGCCGCTCATGCAGCCTTTCCAAATGTGGCCTTGCAGGAACTCGATCAAGGTGGGAAACTTTTACCGTCCTCGTTAAGTAATAACTTCATCAATCACCTGCTTCGCCGCGATCTTGGGTTTGACGGGCTCGTTATTACAGACGATCTCGAAATGGGAGCAATTAAGAAAAATTACGGCGTTGGCGAGGCTTGTAAAATGGCCATCAATGCCGGCGTGGACATGCTCGCTATTTGTGCTGATCCGGAGAATATTCTTGAGGGCTACAATGCCGTTTTGGGTGCGGTCGGTCAAGGTGAAATATCCGAAGAGAGGATCGATGTATCGCTTGTCCGGATCGCAACATTAAAGAGCCAGCTATCTGATCCGATAGAATTTGAATCTTCCCGGATGCAATTCCTATCCGACGAGGTTAGTTCATTAAACGAAGATCTGAACCGGGCAGAAGGAAATTAAGAAGATATGCGTAATTTATTTTTGGTCGTATTGATACTCTCGTTCTTTGCTACGGCATCGACCTGCCGAAAGAGGACATCCGATGCAGTCACGGTCGCTTTACCAGAAAAATTTACGGCGTTCGACACGCTGACATCGACCGCCTCGGACGCATCAGCCGAACGCGTGAGAAATCTCATATTCAACTCGTTGGTAAAGAAAAACGAAAGTTTCGATTACGTGGGGGAACTCGCAAAGGACATCAAGACTTCCGACGATGGAAAGACCATCACCTTTACACTGCAGGATGGTGTGAAATTTCATAACGGTAAAGAATTTACATCTGCTGATGTAAAATACACATTTGTCGAGCTATTTAAGAGCAACGGATACAAATCTGGAGCCTTTTTTGACACTATTCCGATCGGCAAGGGCGACGCACCGCAAGCGGTCGCGACCCCAGCCGTTACGCAGCCAACTCCCGCAAACGCAAATACACCCGCTAAAGCCTCTGCCGAGCCGAAAACAAAGCGTGTTGCCCACATTGTTTCGATCGAGACTCCCGATCCAAAAACAGTTATTTTCACTGTCACTCGGCCCGCGCTGCGTAATCAGTTGCTCTCAAATTTGGTTGCTATCCCCATAATTCCTGAAGGAACAGCGGCCCAACAAAAAGACAACCCAATCGGATCGGGGCCATTTAAATTTGTGAGTTTTGACGCGTCGCAGAACATTGTCGAGTTCGCAGCTAATACCGATTACTGGGACGGCTCACCAAAGATACCAAAATTGCGGGTCAAGACTGTGACGGACGCGAATTCCCTGCAAGCTGAGTTACAAACGGGTGGAGTCGACATCGCTCCAAACCCATCAAATCTGCCGCCCGACATGCTTAAGGCGATGAACGGAAGCGGAAATTTGAAAGTCGCTCAATTTGACGGGTCGAACATCCAGTACTTAGTTTTCAACACGCAGTCTCCGCCACTAAATAACCCGAAGATCCGGCAGGCGATAGGGTTTGCTATAGACCGCCAAAAGATTGTAAGTGAGTTATTTTCAGATCAGGCGAAGGTTGCGAACTCTATCTTGCCGCCGCAATCTTGGGCATACTCACCTGGCAAGGTGTACGATTATGATCCTGCGAAGGCGAAGCAGATGCTTCAGGAAGCGGGTTACAAAAACGAACCAATCATCTTCAAGTATGGCTCAGGAAACGCAGCTGTAAATCAGTATTCGCAGGTTATCCAGAGTGCTCTTACGGCGGTCGGACTCAATGTTCAGATTGAAACGCTTGAGGTCAACACGATCCGCCAGCAGCTTGCCCAGGGGCAATATCAGATGTACACCGGGATCTGGGTCGGCGGTAACCAGGACCCGATCTTTCTGCGAGACCTGTTTAGCTCGACAAAGATCCCCGGCGGAGCGGTGTCATGCTGTAACCGCAGCCGGTTCGTGAACGCGGAGGTGGACAAGACGGTCGAAGATGCGATAAACGAGATAGACCGGACAAAGGCGAAAGAATTATACATTAAGACCTGGGATTTGGTCAGCGAGGAGCTCCCGCTTGTGCCGCTTTGGTATCCGGCAAATATCGTTGTGTCAAATAAACGGGTTGGCAATATCAAGATTAGTCCAAGCGGAGATTGGGGCTTTCTTAAAGATATTACTGTCAGCGAGTAGTTCGAGTCGCCTGTTGCCGAACTCCACTTATCCTGAACGTTGGCACGGGAACGGCTTGACAAATCGATAGCAAACGGTAAAATTATTGTTTGCCAAGCGGGAGTAGCTCAGTGGTAGAGCGCGACCTTGCCAAGGTCGAAGTCGCGAGTTCAAATCTCGTCTCCCGCTCCAGTCTCAAAGAGTGGGCAGTTGCAGTTAGCGGCGAATTTGTTGACTTCCAACCGCCACTGCCAACTGCCTTTTCTCTTTAACGGCGGCGTAGCCAAGTGGTAAGGCAGAGGTCTGCAAAACCTTTATTCATCGGTTCAATTCCGATCGCCGCCTCCAATAACACCTGTATACACAACATTTCTGAGAAAGAAAGATTTTGATCATCGTCGTGTGAGATTTTCATTATCGTGTGTTTCCAAAACGGCTGGCACATGGGAGTCTGGAGCCAAATAATGACTAGGCTTGGGGAGGTCAGTCTTTGGGGGGGCGACCGACCGAATCTGGGTCGTATTGCTCGAAGAAAACAGCGAAATCCCGCCCGTCAAGCCCCCATCAACTCAGATAATAATCTTTCTCCAACCTAGAGCAAATCCGTTATTCTAGAGCAAATCCGTTATTGCGGCCCGCGGGGCTTAACTACCTCTACGGAGCAGTGAGCTCTAGCGGCAACGTCGGCGGATACGCTACCGATAGAAAAACGCTCAAAAGAATTGAGTGAGCAATGCGGCCCCACAAAAATAGCATCGGCTTCCCAGTTTTCGGCCGCCGCTATCAATGCGTCCTTGGGACGGCCTAACCGAACTTCCACATGGGCGATAAGCCCGGCGTTTTTCAGTCTTTTCAACGATGTCGAAGCAAGGGATTCAGCCCACTGCAGGGCGAATCTCGCTTCGATGGATGTGTCGTTCATCTGCGGTGTAAAACGCCCGATGGAGGTTAAGACGGAGGAATCGGCAACGGCCAACAACCGAACCTCGGTACCGGCCCGCCAGCTTCTCGCAAGAAGCGAATCGATAGCGAGTGTTGCTCCGGGCGATCCATCAAATCCCACAAGTATTTTTGCGGGACGAGACTCTAAAGCTTTCTGCCCTCGCGAGATCCGAATCGAACATACTGCCTCAGTTAACAGGGTTTGAGAAGTATGTCCAAGAAACATTTTGTGCTCGCCGACAGGTTGTCGTGGCTCACCCACGACTATCAGATCCGGTTCGAATGGCTCGGCCAAGGCGATAATCTCGCGTGGCGGAGAGCCAGATGCCGTCTTGGCGGTAACGATCCAATTGGGAAATTCATCAGATATCGCGGCCTTTGCTGCCGCCGAGATTGATATTGCTTCTTCCACTGTTTTAGGCGGAAGCCAAGACTCTGCCACCGTTAGCAGGACTACTTCGGTGTCGTCCGGTAATCCTGCATAGCGAAGATCGTGCACCGCCGAAGTCGCCGCCTCAGAGCCGTTAAAACCGATCAAGATCTTCATAATTATTTTCCTCGCCTACAAAAAATTGAGCATTTGTCTAAAATGCACGGTCAGAAACGGTAGTGTGCAAGACATATGCCAGATAAAAATGCCGTGATTCGATGTATTCGAATCCTAAAAACGCGTAGTTTTTCGCGGATACCGGTGAAAAGTCCTCACCTGTAGACGAATTTTCTCCAAAGCGTTTCGTTTCGAGCAATCAGATCGGGAGTTGAATGATTTTGCATTAACGGAACGGCGGTTGCATTAGCAAGCGTATGATGGAAACTATTTCACATTTAAAAAGAAAAACCATTCCGCAATTTTGCCAACCTCCCGCCGGCGGTGTGAACCAAAAAAAGGTTATTACAGAAACGCAGGGTCCTCAGGCGGGAGAACATTTGATCGGAGCGTTTATTGGGGATTCTTCTGGTCCCACGCTGATCGTCATCGGTAGTTTGCACGGTAACGAACCCGGCGGTGCTCTTGCGCTTTCCAATTTATCGCAACAGCTCGGTGAGATAGTCGGGAAACTCGGAGGGCGAGTATATTTTCTTGCAGGGAACACTCGGGCCCTGGCCAGCGGTCGCCGATTCATCGACTGCGACCTGAACCGCGCATGGACACGGGAGAATATGGCCCGGCTTGGGTATCTCGGTGAAAAAAATATCTCGGAATTGCTCGAGCTGTCGGAGATCGAGCATTTGCTCGACAGCATCCTGATAACAGCGATGGACGAGGTGTTTGTTCTTGATCTTCACTCAACCTCGGCGGACGGCAAGCCGTTTGCGACCGTAGGAGACACGCTCAGAAATCGTAAATTTGCACAAAACTTCCCTGTCACGATTCTCCTTGGCATCGAGGAGCAGCTCGACGGCACAATGCTCGAATACCTGAATAATGCGGGTGCCGTAACGCTCGGCTTTGAGGGCGGGCAGCATGATTCGAGCCACACGATCAATAATCATATATCGATCGTCTGGTTCGCATTGGTAAACGCCGGAATACTTGCCGAGGCAGATGTACCAGACCACCACCTCAATCGTTGGAGGCTGACCGAAGGAAAGAGCGGCTCATCCATAGTCGAGGTACGTTATCGCGAGGCGATAACCGAAGGGGATAAATTCGAAATGCTTCCCGGGTTCAATAACTTTGATCCGATCCGTAAGGGACAGGTATTAGCGAGAAATAAACACGGAGACATCAGGGCTTTAGAGTCTGGGATGATCCTAATGCCGCTTTACCAAAAACTTGGCAGCGACGGTTTTTTTATCGGCCGCAAGGTCTCCCGGTTTTGGCTATGGCTCTCGGGCATTCTCCGCAATATCGGTGTTCAAAAGGTGATTCATCTCCTGCCTGGCGTTAGGCGAGACGAGAACGATCCCGGAACTCTTGTAGTCGATACGGGAATTGCACGGTTTTTTCCATTACAAGTATTTCATTTGCTTGGATTTCGCCGCCGCCGCTGGAGCAAAAACAAGCTCATCGTCAGCCGCCGAAGATACGACACCGACGCACCATTCAAATGGAAAGGAATATAACGGATGGGTGATAAAAAGGTTACAAGTGGATATGACGATGCGCAGATGCGTTCCTTTACGCTCGGGGTTCTTAATGACCTTCAGGCGCTTGAACGTATGCTCGGATCCGGAATGTTTGAGGAAGATGTACGCCGGATCGGCGCCGAACAGGAGGTTTTCCTTGTTGATTCGGCAATGCGACCCGCTGGGCTTGCTGTTGAAATTATTGAAGATGCTCGCGACGGGCGGCTTACGACTGAGATCGGCAAATTTAACCTTGAAGCAAATCTAACGCCACGCGAATTTAGCGGAAACTGTCTCAGGCTGATGGAAGAAGAGCTCAACGATGTCCTCGGCATCATTCGCGAAGCCGCCGGAAAATTTGATGCGGGTGTGGTCCTCGCAGGCATACTCCCGACTATCCAGCGCTCGGACCTAACGCACGAAAACCTAACGCCAATCCCACGATATCACGAGATTGACCGCGTAGTTACCGAACTTCACGGCAAAGATCGTATCATCCAGATAAAAGGCCTCGACGAGCTGCAGCTTACGCTTCAGAACACGTTAATCGAATTCTGCAATACGAGTTTCCAGATCCATCTACAGGTAGGGGCCAAAGATTTTGTCAAATATTACAACTGGGCTCAGGCGATCGCAGCTCCTGTTCTTGCATCGGCGGTGAATTCGCCGATACTTTTGAATCATCGGCTGTGGCACGAGACGCGGCTCGCTCTTTTCCAGCACGCGACAGATACGCGCTCTCTTGTTCATAAAGAGCGAAATCAAACACCGCGAGTCAATTTTGGCGATCATTGGGTTGAGGATTCGATCATCGACGTTCTTCGTGAGGATGCGATCCGCTTTCGAATATTGCTGACCCAGGCTGTCGAGGAAAACTCTCTCGAAACACTTGCAAATGGCGGCGTTCCGCAACTCGCGGCGTGGCGTATGCACAATGGCACAATATGGCGTTGGAACCGGCCGTGCTACGGAGTTATCGGGGGCAAGCCCGGATTGCGGATCGAAGCCCGATATTTACCGTCGGGGCCGTCGGTCATTGACGAAATGGCAAATGCAGCCTTTTTTCTAGGATTGATGACCGAGCTACCTGAGGAATTTGGCGATATTACAAAATATATGTCGTTCGATGACGCAAAGAATAATTTTTTCAATGCGGCGCGTTACGGCTTGAACGGGCAGATCCGCGGGATCGACGGTAAAAGTCGCCGCGTGGGGCGGATCATCCTCGAAGAGCTTTTGCCGCGAGCGATGCGCGGTCTGATCCGAGCCGGTATCGACGAACCCGACATCGAACGCCTTCTCGGTGTCATCGAGGCACGAATCAAAGCCGAAAAAACCGGCGCCGGGTGGATGATCGATTCCTTAGCTGCGATGGATAAACGGGCCAAGTCGAATGTTCGTTTGCGGACGCTGACAGCAGCCATGAAGTCCCATCAGGAGAGCGGAGAACCGCTGCATGAATGGCCAATGGCCCAAATACCCTCAAGCTGCGATTGGATCGACAATTATCAGACGGTCGAGCAGTTTATGGCGGTCGATCTTTTCACCGTTCGCCCCGAAGATGTTTTGGATCTCGCTGCGAGTCTTATGCAATGGCGGCACGTTCGGCACGTACCGGTCGAGGACGACGCGGGACATCTGATCGGCATAGTTTCGTACCGTGACCTGATCGAAATTATGGCGTCGGGAAAAATAGGGACGTCGACGCCGAACATCGTCCGAGACATAATGAAAACGGACCTCGTAACGATCCCCCCCGACACGCCGACTCTTGATGCTCTTGAACTGATGCGGGTTAATAAAATTGGCTGCCTGCCGGTCGTTAAAAATGAGCGACTGGTCGGAATTATTACTGCTTACGATTTCCTGACCGTGTCCGCAAAACTATTTGAGGAAAAACTTAGCCAGCTTCAATGAAATATTCCAAATAAACCGAAGCCACAGGATGAATACAGCGACAAGACAGCATGAAAAGGCAAAATTTATCAAAGGTTTAGCGAAGAAAATGCCGACGGAAGTTAGTTACGAAAAAAATAAAACTCAGTGCGAACTTTGCGGTGTTCCTTTTTCCTTTTTTGGGGTAGCAGCGCGAGGCGTTTCAAACGCAGAACCGTTTAAAAGCAGGATTCTGGCTGGTGATCGGGTTTGTTTTCCTGATGCATAATCTAAAACACCGAGCTTGATCTAGACGGATTTCTTGTGACATAGCATACACTGCATCGAAGTTGGACCCTTTGAGTCTTTTTTTGTCTTCGCGATCTCGGTGTGACACCCGGCGCAAGAGCGGTGAAATGCCTGTTGATTGGTTAGAGTGATAAGCGCAGTGCTGGATTCATGTTTGATCTCAGGAATCGCCGCAATCAATTTAGGGATCTGACCTACACGGGCGTGACAATCACGACATGCGGCGATGCCGGCGACCACAGACCCTTTGGCAAACAATTCCGCTGTCAAACTCGTTGTCCGATCTGCTGGCCAGGAGGTTTTGAGCGGCGCATGCTTTGCAATTTCGGACGCGGGTTGGGCTGTATGGTGACACTCGATGCAGCGGATGGGTCCCGTTCCGTCAATACTATAGGTTCCACCATTATGTTTGACGTGATTAAACGTGATCTGGCCCAGTTTTGCGTCTTTTCCGAGAATGATTACCTCTGGCATTTTGATATCATCCTTCGGCTTGGTCTGTGCCAGCCCGCTCGTGCTCGAGAAATATGCGATCAACCCGACAATAATCGTGATCAGGAAAACGACGGGGACTCCGAATCTCAATAGCTTTTTCGTCATATATTCTTGCGGACAGATATCAAACATTGCACACATCAATTGTAGAACGAGCGGTCGTGGGCAATATGTGACGACGCTCACAATTAGACAGCAAACCAATATTTCACAACTGAAAATAAGATAGAGCGTTGATCTAGACAAAAAGCGTAGTTTTGCCAGCTAACGGAGCTGCGAAATTATTCGCGGCAAAGACGGGAAAACTACACGTTATATCTCGGAGGTGTCCTCTTCAATTGGCCGTATGCCCTGCATCAGCGGTCTTTCCGTGGTCTCTCATCGTGGAATATCATTTGCAAATAATAATGATGATTGTATTGAGACAGTGTGACAACGCACATTCATTCAAATTGCATCGGCAGACAATAAAGGTATCTATATCAAATATGAAAGTCGTTCACGATCCGCGAATTCAAAGCAAGTGTCAGGAGTGCGATCTGGATCGCAAGGGGCTTTTTTGTGAGCTTTCAACTGCCTATCCTGACGACTTTGAATCCCTCACGGTCACAAAGGCATATCCAAAGGGGACAATCCTTTTTGTCGAGGGTCAACCATCAAATGGTGTTTTTATGCTTTGTCAGGGAAAAGTGAAACTTTCGACCTCCTCGCAAGGCGGCAAAGTAATAATTCTGGAGATCGCCAACTCCGGCGATGTTCTCGGCCTCAGCGCCGCAATCACCGGCGACGAGCATGAAACAACTGCCGAAGTTCTCGAGCTATGTCAGGTAAATTTCCTCAAGACCTCAGACCTTCTGCGTTTATTAAAAAGTAACCCGGAGGCCTCTTTGAATGCGGCCCGCCAACTGAGCCGAAATTATAAAACGGCCTACCGACAGGTTTGCTCGCTCGGTCTCTCAGATTCCGTAGCCGATAAACTCGCCAAGCTCTTTCTCGGCTGGAGCGGAAATGGCAGCGGTGTCGACGGAAGCGTTCACCTTAAGAACTTTTTCACTCACGAAGAAATGGCCGAAATGATAGGGGCATCTCGCGAGACGGTGACCCGTACGCTCCGATATTTCCGCGAACACGATCTTATCTCCCTAAAGGGGTCCAACCTCGTCATACACGACCGGCAGCGGTTAAAAGCGTTGATTGGCGCCCGCCTTGGCATACGTGCGGGAATGTGATTCACGTCATGTCCGCACTCGAAACGATCAAATCGTATTTAGAACCACCCCGACTTCAAGGCAAATGTCCATCTTTTTTTGCATTTTCTTGGCAATTGTGACCTTGCTCACATAATCTGCCGAAGCGATTAAATAATCTTGAAGACGGGTAAGAGCTTTCTCTCCATTCGTCTCAATACGGGGGCAATTATGGCTTCAACAAACAAGATAAAGGTTGCGCTTTTTACAATAATTTCACTGGTGATTTTCGGATGGGCTATCTCCGGAACTGTCTCGAAAGCGACGGGTGATTCGATCGATGGTGAACAGAAGTCACCCGATCTTATTGCCAATGCTAATCCGGATGATTATGTCGGCAGCGATTCATGCAAGGATTGTCATGAGGCGCAGTTTAAGAATTTTGCCGACACCAAACACTCAAAGCTCAAGGATGTCGCCGGTTGGAAAGATAAGGTTCAGGGCTGCGAATCGTGCCACGGACCAGGCCGGAAACATCTCGAAGACGCAACGGACCCGAAAAACATTATTTCGTTCAAAGGCAAGAGTTCGAAAGCGATCTCCGAAACGTGCCTAACCTGTCACTCCGGCCGGGAAACGCACAATAATTTTCGCCGTGGCGAACATTGGCGTAACAATGTCGGGTGTACTGATTGCCATTCGACCCATGGACCGGCCCCGGAAAACTCCGGTGTTGATTCCGGAGCATTTATTGGCAGATCATTCAAGGGCGAACCTCCCCCGGCAATGCTCAAATCCAATGAGCAACAACTCTGTATCACTTGCCACAGCGAGGTAAAGTCGCACTTTAACAAGCCGTTCCGTCACAAAGTTATGGAAGGCGTGATGAAGTGTAGTGACTGTCACAACGCTCACGGTGGATTTGAGTCGAAACAGGCAAAGCTAGGCTTCGGAGCTGATGCTTCGTGTGTCAAATGCCATGCGGACAAGCAAGGCCCCTTTGTGTTTGAACATGCGCCGGTGAAGGTCGAAGGATGCTCCGCATGCCATACGCCGCACGGTTCAGCAAATCCGAGATTGCTCAAACGCCCACAGGTTCGCCAGCTTTGCATTGAATGCCACAGCGGTATTACCGAGCAGCTCTCCGACGGCCCGACAGCCGGTCCGCATGATCAGAAAACATTGCTGCAAAGAAATTGTACTGCCTGTCATTCGATGATCCACGGCTCAAATACGAGTAATGTGTTCTTTAAGTGATGAATAAGAGGAGGATCTATGACTCGCAAATTAAAGCACAAAATAGGAAGTGTCGTCATGCGGAATAAAATCTTATACATCATTTTTGGGTTGATCGGCCTGTTACTCACCACTACTCATCTTGACGCCCAAACAGCAACGCCGACCCCTTCGGATAGCTCAGGCACCGTTGGCAATTACAACGTTATTGGCTCTGTTGAGTTTGGGGTTCGCGGTTTAGTGTTCAAAGGTAGCGACGAGAAATTCCGGAGTGACCTGAATTATCGGCCCGGGTTCCGTCTTTGGGATTCGAGTTTTACTATCAAGCCTTTAACCGGGAAAAAGAACTACTTTGATGTCCTCCAGGTAAAGGCTTCCGGGTGGGGGGCTGACCCTTCGGGTTTTGTCCTCGTTGGTATGGACAAGACCGGAGCTTACAAATTTGACGCCAACATCCGGCAGGTCAATCTTATCAACAGAGTTAGTAATTTGGCCCTGGGATATCACCCGGCGGATACGCGCCGCAATTTCGGTGATTTTGATATAACCATCCTTCCGGAAAGCGAAAAACTTCGTGTCCGCTTCGGTATTTCGTATGACAGAGCGGGTGGAAACAGGGGTATTTCCACCCGTACGCGCGATGTTTTTCCGGTCGTAGAAAAGGTTGATTCAGACGCGGCCGATATCCGTGCCGGAGTTGATACTACACTCGCCGGGTTCAAAATGAATTTTTCGGGTGGTAGCCGTCATTTCGACAACCGCGGCACGTTTGTTATCACATCGAGACAAGTCGGTGTCGCCGGTAGCTGTTTCTTCGGGATCTGTATTTCCCCGACGGATGTCAATTTTATCAATCGGCTTGAAAGGAAAAACCCGAATGACGGTGAGATCCAATATGGCACGTTTTCGATAAATCGCACCTTTGCACAAAGGCTGGATCTTACCGGCAGGTTTCTCTATTCGAGTTCTCAAAACACATTCAATATCTATGAGAACGTAAATTATGACGGCCAGATCCGGCTTCCGACAGGTGTCACGTCACCGAATCTCTTTGTTGATTCGGATATTTACACTACCGTTGGCGCATCAAAACGCTTCCAGTCGCGTGGAGACATTGGGCTAACCTACACGGCAACTGAGAAGATCAGATTTTCCAATACTTTTACGTTCGATCAGTTCACCAGCTTTGGCGATACCAATGCTTATAATATTACTACGGCCCGGGTGCAATCAACTGGTCTCCCCTATACGGGCGGGCTTGCTCAACCACCGAACTTTTTGGATACCCGGTCAATTTATTGGCGGCAACAAAATTTAAGGCGGTTCACAAACACCGTCGAAGCTGATTTCCAGGTAACTAACCGGTTCGGTTTCTCTCTCGGTTACCGGTTCACACACCGAAAGGTCCGGCTCGGTGTTCGCAACCAGACGGTCGATGACCTGCTGAACAGGCCTCTCACTCCGGCTACGTTTACAGAAGAGGAAGAGGAGAACTCGGCTCATATTTTTCTCTATGGTACAAAAATAAAACCAACCAACGACTGGTCTATCTTTGTGGACGGTGAACATGGTGCGGCCGATAATGCGTTTATACGGCTAGCCAATCAGGATTACTCGAATTTCCGGGTAAGAAGCAACTGGAATTATAAAAAACTCACCTTCAATGTTTCGGGAGTTATCAGGAACAATCAAAACCCGTCACGAACCGCCAATTACCTTAACGCGACTACTGGGGCGATACTTCTCCCCGCATTTGATATTATCGCAAACGTCAGAAGCCGGGTCTTTTCTGCTTCTGTTGATTATGTACCGGATCCTCGATGGACGTTGAGTTCGGGATACACTTACAGTTACATGTCGAGTAAGACCGATACTGTTGTTCCATTGTCATTGAATGCAGCTCTACCCCCGAATCCAGTAGGTAACTTGGGCTTCCTGAGAGGTTTCAGCGAATTTTACATGAAGGATAATTTTTTCTTTGTGGATGTTACAGGGCAGCCTACTAACCGGGTCTCGATCTATGCCAGTTATCGTTATAACAAAGATCTAGGCCAGGGCAGTCGAGCTGCGACATTGATGGAACGGTTCTTAAGTTCCTATCCATTCGAGACTCATACGCCCGAAATCAGAGTTGCCATTAAGCTGACCAAGAATGTGGATTGGAATCTGGGATACCAATACAATAACTATAAGGAAAGATTGCAGTACGGATATATACCTTATAATGAACTGGTTAACACCAATGTTATTCCTGCTAACGCAACGTATCCGCCCAATCAGAACTACCGGGCGCATTTGCCGTACACTTCGCTGCGGATCTACTTTGGCAATGGCCGTTGATCTCGGCGGACGAGCGGCTGGCCGCTAAGCCGCATTTTCCCCCTAAGGAAAAGAGAAGACGCCGGTCGTTCGATCGGCGTCTTCTTTGCCTTAAAATAATGAAGACCGTGGTTCCGTGTACGTCACGGGGATGCTGACCGAATGTGTTCTTGTCAACAAACGCAGGCGACGAACGATCTGCCTACGCCCTGATAATGCTCTTGGCTTTTAAGATGAAAGTGATTACCATCACATTCCGTTTAGGAAAAGGGCATATAATTAGCCTTAACATTAACTAATGAGACCATACATTAAAGCCGCGGTAATAATGTGTTTTTTGCTGCTTTTGGTGGCTTTGTACTACTATCGTTCGGGCGAAGCGAGTGCTCAAAGTGTGCCAGCGCCGCCGTACCTCTCTGCAAATCAGCAGCAAAGCGAGTTTCCGACAAACGTCAGCTTAAACTGCAGCGGCTGCCACGGAGCAGGCACAACCCTGCCCTATCTGGGCGGCGACCAATTTCATAAGGATGCTCATGGAGCCCTCAACTCGAGCATTCACGCCACGATCGGAGCCAACGGTCAACCAGTTGCAAGCTGCAAGGACTGTCACACTCGTAACGGCGATATGACGACGGTTTTACCGGCCGAGAATCCCAAGTCAACAGTCAACCGAGCCAATTTGCCCCAGACGTGCGGAAGATGTCATGAAGGGCCGGCGGCGACTTTTCACCTCAGTATTCACGGCGGCAAACGTGACGACGGCGACATCAAAGCCGCTTCTTGCGCGGATTGTCACGGATCGCACAGCATCGAACCGGTTAAAGAAATCTCTTCAACACTAAGCCGTTCGACCGCCGGGTCTGTGTGTGCCAAATGTCACACGGACATTGTTGCAGATTACCAGATCAGCAGCCACGGCAGCGCTCTAAAAGAAGGAAACACAGCAACGCCAAGCTGTACGGATTGCCACACCGCAGTTTCTCATCTCAACGCTCCATTGAGTACACGCGATTTCGCGCTCGAAATGGTTGCCAACTGCAGCAAATGTCACGACAAACAGGCGCCGAGCTATCGCGACACTTTTCACGGACAGGCCACTGCTCTTGGGTTTGCTCCCGCGGCGACGTGCTCCGATTGCCACACGCCGCACAGAAATCTGCCGGCGAGAGATCCGCGATCTTCCGTCAATCCGGCCAATCTGGTTCAAACGTGCGCAAGGTGCCACACCAACGCAAACGCTAATTTTGCGACTTACAGCCCGCACCCGATGCCGGAGGATCCCGACAAATCGTTTCTGGTCTATTCGGTAAGCCACTTTTTTAGATGGCTGCTGATCGGCGTTTTTGGTTTTTTCGGGCTACACACGTTCCTGTGGCTGCAAAGATCGATAGTCAGCTACATCACCGAGAAACATGAAAGATCGGCAGATGACGATCAGTACGTCGTGCGTTTTGCCCGCGTTCACAGATTTACGCATGTTCTGATCGTTATCAGTTTCCTCGGGCTGGCGGCAACCGGCTTGCCGTTGATGTATTATTACACCGCCTGGGCATCGGTCCTCGCGAATCTCCAGGGCGGACTGGCCGTTACGCGGGTCCTGCACCGCATATGTGCTTGTATCACGCTTGGTTACGTACTTATTCACCTTTCTTACGTGGTCCGCAAAGCGCTCTTCGAGCGAAAATTGGGGATCCTTTACGGTCCGGATTCGATGATGATCCGCAAACAGGACTTTATTGATGTCTTTAACATGTTCAGATGGTTTCTCTATCTTGGGCCGCGGCCCAGGCTGGACCGGTGGACATACTGGGAAAAATTCGACTATTTTGCGGTGTTTTGGGGCGTTCCCGTTATCGGGCTTTCAGGTTTGATGCTGTGGTTCCCGACATTTCTTACGAGTTTTCTGCCCGGCGTGGTCTTGAACCTTGCGATGATCATTCATGCCGAGGAAGCCCTCCTCGCCACGGCCTTTATCTTCGCTTTTCATTTCTTTCACAATCATTTACGCCCCGAGAACTTTCCGATGGACATAGTGATCTTCACAGGAAAGATGACGATGGCTAGATTCAAGGACGAGCGTCCGATCGAGTATGAGCGGCTTGTTACCGAAGGCAAACTGGACACAATATTGACCTCTCCTCCGTCACAGTTGGCTCAAATTATCTCACGGGCATTCGGCTTTGCGGCCTATTTCGCGGGGTTGATCATGGTGATCGCGATCTTTGTAACGCTATTGACTATTAAGCGTTAGAAAGAGGGCTCCCCGGGAAAGATGTCCGGGAAGCCCTCTTTTAGGCGTTCTCGCTAACTTACGCAGGCGATTTTTGCATTACTTGACCTGTGCCCTGAGACCTTTCATGTAATTGACCAGCCCCAAAGCTTCGGCCTCTGTCATGCCTTTTGCCTCAAATCCCGGCATGTAAGGCGGCTTTTCGCCTTTCTTGCCCTTCATTATCGCTTGCACCTGCTCGTCATCCGGCTTTGCCGGATCGTAAAACTTGCTTGCGGTGGGCGTATGACACGCCAGGCATTTGGCTTTGTACGCGGTCGCCGGGTCATCGATAGTGGAAGCGCCTACTTTCACCGGCGTGGTCTTAAAGACTGTCAACAAAAGCACCGGAATTGCAAAAAATATAATTGCAAATAATTTGATTCGATTGGTTCTCATGGTTTACTCCTAAAAATTACACGTTCGAACCGGCCGGAATCTAATTTCCGCGGGCTCTCGCCCTTACTATCGCAACGAACGTGCCAGACCATTCAGGGCCGATAAATACAATATTGCTGGCTGAAATGGGGTCGCGATCAAGAAAAACCGGATAATTGCCGTCATTCTTCGCAGCAGGTGTGAAAAAATGAGCGGTCACATGGTCGCTTAGAATTTAAATGTCTTTCCCTCATGACATCGCCTGCAATTAGAAAAATCTCCCGGCCCGAAGGCTCGTTTGTTGTCATGGCAGGACCCGCAGCTTTGAACGCCAGCGGGGGCAAAATGCATCGAGGCCGCCGGAGCCGACACTTGTCGCCCACGAGGCCTTCCGGCCCGTACGGCGTGGCAGGCGGCACAGTTCATATTCCCCCGCTGTCTATGCTCCTGATGGCTGAAATTTACCGTATAAGCCTTTGCCCACTCAGAACCTCGGACCGGACGGCCCGGTGCGTGACACTCGGAGCACGAACCGATATTTCGTCCAGCGATCTCGGTTCGCGGCCCGTGACACTGAAAACAGGTGACGTGTGCATTGCCACCCGACGGGACCGAAAATGCGACGCCGCGCCGCGATGTCTTGTGACAAGTTGCGCAATTTGTTTGGCGTATATGCGAGGCGTGGTCAAACTGGACATTAAAACTTCGCAGCGCGGGAAATGGCTTAACGCCCGTAGCCGTATGGCAAATAATACAGATCGCGCTTTTATTATCGGCAAACTGCTGAACGTGGCAGCCGGCGCAAGGCATATGGCCCGGAAACTTGGGCCTTGTCGATCCCTCTGTTCGGACGTGACATAACATGCACGAAAGCTGCGAGTGTGCTTGATTATTGTGCTGAAATTTCGAAAAATTCCGGGCCGCACCGCCTACCGTCGGCTCCGTCATGTCCACCGTGGTTTCCTCGACAGCGGTGTTATTGGGAAACATTGTAAAGCCATATCCAAAGGCAAAGGCCGCGAGGATCAGTACGGCAACCTCCAGCCGCTTTGTGGTTGATCTTCGAGCTTTCCTCTGCTGCATCTTCGCCATTATTATTTAGCCGCCGGTTTGACCACCGCCGCACTTGCCAACGCTCTTGCATGGGATTCGGGAACCGGCAACTTGCCAAATGTGATGTGGCATTTGACGCACTGAAATGACGGATTCTCCTTGCGTTTATCCATTTCGTAATTTAGCGCGCCGCCATCGTCTGGGGTCGGTGTCGCGTGACATGTCGCACACGACGAGATGTTCACTTTCTGTGTCAACGGCTCAGCGGTCTTAAGGGTCATTACGTTATGACATGTCGCACAGCTCAGCTCCGCGTGGGCAAAAAACTCATGCCGATAGGCTCCAGCCGATTCGCGCCGGCGCCACGCGTCTGTCATTACTTTGTTGCCGATGATCATTGTCGCCGCCAGTTTTGAATCGAAATCTGCAGCTAGCTTAGGTGGTTTTAATTGATGACAGCCCGAGCATGTCTGCGGAGTAGGCAAAATACCTGTATCCGCCGAGTGGCAGGTAAAACAGTTCGTGTGTCCGATCGGTGCGGTCTTAAACGTGCCCTTTTTCAACCAAAAAGCATCGCCTATTGTCGCGGGTGGTTTGGTTTGGAATTCATCATCCGACTTATCCTGTGGATTCATGGTCTGATGGCACACCGAACAGCTCTCTTCGGCCATGCGGCGACTGTTATCCCGCAAAAATGAAGCGTTAACAAATGCTCCGGAGCCTCGCCGATGCATCGACACGATCTCGATATGCTTATCGTGCGGAAACTCCACGACAAAATCCCCTTCGGCCGTTTTCCCTTTTGGCGACAGATCAAATATCTCGCGCGGATTTGGAAACGGATGCCGCGAACTGTCGCGAGGCGACGGATTTGTGTGGCATATTGAGCAGATTGCCGGACGCGCACCTTTGAAAAACTGCTGTTTATGGCACTTTACACACGAATCGTGTTTCGGATAGTCCGTCTGATCGGGAAAGGCTTCCGGCCCAGTCCGCACCTTGTTCCAATTAGCGCTAGGGAATTTATGACATGTACCGCACTCCAAACGGTGTGCCTTTTCGTTGTGCGGAAACGCAGAATATTTTGTCTTTTTCGGCCTGGGTTTTGGTTCGGGGTCAGGAGTTGCATTCACTGGACCCGCAGGGAGATATAGGGCGCTGATTGCAAAGAACGCAACGAAAACAATGCCGATCAGTATCCGAATATCTGTTTTTCCGCTCATCTTCGTCATAGCGCAGAAATGCCGTGAACTCAAGTTTATTCTATGAAAGACGGAAGTAATGTGACCCCTGTCACATCGCTTTCGGGGCATTCGCGAAATTATACCTCGTAAAGCGAAAACTCCTCTGTCTTGCGATCATTTCCGCGACCGCGATCAGCCTCGTGAAGCTTAACGGATCGGACTGAAAGCCGCTACCGATGCAGCAAATGCTGGCCAAGAAGGACGGATCGCTGTCCGCTCAAAACACGATTGACCGGATCCCCCGCTTTAGGATCACCGACGACCCTTCAAACGAGTCGATATTCAAACTCCGTGAGGACATTCAAAGCGTCGGAAACAAACAATAGGAATTTTGACCTAGCGACCTCAATCTCCGTCGGTGCGGGTTTTTTCGCGCCTACAGTTTCCTGATTCGATGCTGGTGTGATAAGAATATTGATACCAACTATGGCAGGTACGGCGGGAAAAGTTCTTATCGTTGACGACGACCGTTTTGTGCGAATGGCACTAAGCGAGGCTCTTCGGTCTCTGGAATACGAGATCCTCGAGGCTGACAGCGTCAAGGCAGCCAGGAAAGCGTTTGCCGACGAGGAACCGCCGATCGTATTGCTTGATATCGACCTGCCCGACGGTTCCGGCCTCGATGTCCTCACCTATATAAAAGAGCAGAGCCCGGACACCATCGCCGTGATGATCACCGGCAACGTCGATGTCGAGAACACGGTCGCGGCTCTTCGCGGCGGTGCTCACGATTTTATCGGAAAGCCCGTCAGGCTAGAGGAACTGCGGGTTACGCTGCGAAACGCTGCTGAGACGCGCGAGCTTCGCCGAGAGGTCAAACTGGCAAGGGACGAACGCAAACGCGGTTTCGACTTTTCCGAGATAATCGGCGAGTCGGACGTGATGCAAAAGGCAATGGAGCTTGCCCGCCGGGTGGCAATATCTGACGTTGGCTCGATCCTGTTAAATGGCGAGACCGGCACCGGAAAAGATCTCTTTGCCCGCGCGATACATTTTGCCTCGGAGAGGGCTGATGCTCCCTACCTCGCCATCAATTGCGCTGCATTACCGGCAAACCTAATCGAATCCGAACTATTTGGCTACGAAAAAGGTGCATTTACCGACGCCAAAGCTAAGAAAGAAGGTTTGTTTGAACAGGCACACGGCGGCACGATCTTTCTTGACGAGATCGGCGAGATGGAGCTGTCCTTGCAGGCAAAACTGCTCCGCGTTTTAGAGGAAGGCACGTTTCGCCACGTGGGTGGGCTAAAGGACATTCACCTCAACGCCCGCATCATCGCGGCGTCGAACCGCAACCTGAAACAGGAAAGCGAGAGCGGTAATTTTCGCCTCGACCTTTACTTTCGATTGTCGGTGATTCAGGTCGATATTCCGCCGCTCCGCGAACGCGGCGAAGACATTGTCCTGCTTGCAAACTACTATATTGATAGGGTAAATCTCAAATGTCGCGGCGAGGCTCTAAAGGGTCTGTCGCCCGATGTCGCGCGGATATTCCGGAATTACGGCTGGAGCGGCAATGTCCGGGAACTTAGGAACGTCATCGAACGAGCGTCTATTTTAGAGGACGGCGATCTGGTCACGTCGGCCCATTTACCGGCGGATATGCTTCGAGGAAAATCTAGCCAATCAGGCGGAGTATCGACATTCCTACTGCCGGCCGACGGGGTGCCGCTCGAATCAGTCGAGTTTGAATTGGCTCGACAGGCGATCGAGCGAACGGGCGGCAATCTGACACGTGCTGCCAAGCTGCTCGATATTTCCCGTGACCAGCTTCGTTATAAACTCCGCAAGGCCGGGTACGAGATGGACTCGGGCGAATGAATTTCTGAATTTGACAGGACGGACAGGATAAACAGGATTTAGAAGGAAAAAAGATCAGCCAGACAGAATAGTCTCCTGTCTATCCTCCGCATACTTTTTGAATCGTCTCAGGTTTTCTGCGACTCGGCGGTGAAGATGATGTCTAAATCGAAGCAAGATCAGGATCCGCTTAAAGAGCTTACGGATCTCAAACGTGCGCTTGACGAATCGGCCATCGTTGCAATGACCGATCAGACCGGAAAGATCATCTTTATTAACGACAAGTTCTGCGAAATTTCGCAATACACCTACGATGAACTAATTGGCCAGGACCATCGGATCATCAACTCGGGCTATCACCCAAAGGAATTCATCCGCAACATATGGACGACCATCGCAAACGGCAAGGTATGGCGCGGCGACCTGCGAAATCGTGCAAAGGACGGGTCTATCTATTGGGTCGATACGACCATCGTTCCCCTGCTTGACGATGATAATAAGCCATTCCAATACGTCTCGATCAGATACGAGATCACGCAGCGAAAGCTGGGCGAGGAACGGATCAGTCAACAGGCATCCCTGCTCGACAAGGCGCAGGACGCGATCATGGTCTGCGATCTGAATTATCAGATCCTTTACTGGAACAACGGTGCCGAGCGAATGTATGGCTGGCCAATGGAGGATGTTCTTGGCCGTGGACTTCGCGATCTGTTTTACGAGGGCGATAGCGTCGAGATCGATGCGGGGATGAAGATCCTTAACGAAAAAGGCGAATGGAACAGTGAGACCAAGCACACGGGCCGGGACGGGAAAGCCGTAATTATTGACCGGCGATGGACGCTTGTACGAAACGAACAGGATCAGCCAGATTATATTTTTATTACAAATACCGACATCACCGAACGGAAAACCGCGCAGGAGCACCTGTTCCGCGCACAGCGGATGGAATCCATCGGGACGCTCGCAGGTGGCATCGCCCACGATCTCAACAACATACTTTCGCCGATAATGATGGCCGTCGACATGCTCAACCTGAACGACACCGGCCCCGAAGAAAAGCGGTGGCTGGGAATGATCAAGGAAAGCGCCGAGCGAGGATCGGATCTCGTCAATCAGGTGCTCACATTCGCACGTGGGATGTCGGGCGAGCACATTCGGGTTCAGCTACGACACATTGTCAAGGACCTCGTCGGCGTGCTCACCGAAACCCTGCCAAAATCGATCTCGCTCAAATACGACATTGCCACCGATCTGTGGACGATCCTCGCCGACCCGACGCAGGTCCATCAGGTCCTAATGAATGTCTGCATCAACGCCCGCGATGCTATGCCGAAAGGCGGTACGCTGACGATCAAGGCGGAAAACGTAGTGATCGACGAAAACTACGCCCGCCTGAATCTCGACGCGCAAGCCCGCGACTATGTTCTGCTGACGGTCGCCGATACCGGTTTCGGGATGACGCAAGAGATCGTCAAACGTATATTCGACCCGTTCTTTACGACCAAAGAGATCGGTAAAGGAACCGGCCTGGGCCTCGCTACCACAATGACGATCGTCAAAAGCCACGGCGGATTTATCAATGTCTATAGCGAGCCAAATCGCGGAACCAAGTTTTCGATCTACCTGCCGTCCGCCGAAGCTAGTTCAGAAAAGGTCGATGCGGCCATAAAAGTAGATCTGCCGTGCGGAAATGGCGAGCTGATCCTGATAGTCGATGATGAAGAGAACATACGCGCCGTTGCCGAGGCGACGCTCGCCAAATTCGGCTACCGCACGCTGACAGCGGTTGACGGCACTGACGCCCTCGCCGTTTACTCGCAGCACGCCGCCGACATCGCCGCCGTTTTGACCGATATGGCGATGCCGTATATGGACGGAGCGGCCCTCGTCAGGGCGCTAAAGAAAATGGACCCCGATATCAAGGTCGTCGCGATGAGCGGCCTGACCAGCGACGGAACGACCGCCGAGCTTACGAGCCTAAAGGTAAACGCTTTTCTCGAAAAGCCGTTCTCAGCGGAAACTCTTCTGACAACGTTCTCGGAAATGTTTGGGAAGAAATAGGCCAAGATTTTCGATTTTTAGGCGCGAAAAAGCACGAAATGAGCGAAGAATGTTCTTCTTTCGTGTTTTCGTGCGGTTTTTTGCCGTTAATTTCCTTTCGCCCGGTAACGATATCGTCACCAGATAATCCGGTGGGCGGATGCCGAAGTCCGCTCTCTACCTTCGCACGACAAGCACCGAACAGGGTGCGTGATGCACGACGCCATTTGAGACCGAGCCGAGCAGCCGTCCCCAAAATCCCCGTCCGTGCGAACCGACGACGATCAGGTCGGCCTTCCACTCCTTGGCTCTCTCGATGATCTGTTGATCGGGTGCTCCGCGTAAGACCTCGGTATTGACGGTTATGTTGGTGCCCGGGAATTTGTCGCGGATCGTCTTTTCGGCCTCGGCGACAAAGGTCGTGGCCATCTGGCTCACTGTGTCCTCGAGCTGTTGGTAATATTCGGACGCCATAGCGAAAGGCTCGGCCATAATCGGATATGCATCCTCGTAGGCCGATACTACCAATACATCTGCGTTCGCCGGGTTGATGACTATTTGGCAAGCCTGTTCAACCGCCGCTTTGCTGTAATCGGAACCGTCTGTTGCTATTAATATTTTCATTTTTTCCCCCCTCAAATCGTTGAGGCTTCTTTTACATAATTACTTGTCGCAATCACCGTTCCACTGCAAAGGAATTGATGTCGGCGGCAAAAGGCCGAGCCCGGTTTTCTCTGGGCCTTAAGAGTGTGAAAAATACCCCATAAATTTATTTTATTGCGGATTTTTTCGCGGCCGTTCGACCCCCGATGTCAGCAAAACATAGCATTTTTCAGGGGCACGGCGGTTGCAAAATACAAAACAGGCGCGATCCAGCGGATTGCCCTATAAACATCTGTATATTCGGAGGTTGTTATATGTCACCAAAATTCTACAGCTTTTTATGGATACTTTATTTTGTCGCGGCGGGTGTGATGTGGCTTGGCGGTGCCCTGACGATGTTGGCATTTGTCGTTTTCGGATTTATCGCGTTCGGACTGACGTTTATGGGAATGATGTGCGTCTTGCCGAGTGCGGTATCTCACCCGACCCCTCAGAAGGCTGAAATGCCAAAACCCGAAAGGGGTTTTAAACCGGTACAGAAAAGGCAGGCAAAGGCCGCTAGGGGCTTTTCAGCATACGGACAAGTCTGATTTACTTTTGTGTGCACTGCCGGCGAGATGTGCTTGCTGGATACGCAGCGGCTTTACCATGGATTAGTCCCGTCTTCGGAGCGGGTTCATCGCGAGGCCTAACGAAAGCTGTGGTTTATCACTGCCAACGTTTCCGACCCAGGACACAATTCATCTTTGGACAATGAATTCAGCGGCCTATCGCTTGTCTGGATCATTTCGTGGAGATCGGCAGTCTCCGGAACCATATACAATAAACCCGTCAAAATTTCGCCTTTTAGTTTTGAATTCAAAACGGCATTCATTGCGGACGTTCTGTCAAGCGGGTCCCAGTCTTTGTCAAGCTTTCGCAGGGCTATTGTGGAGCCATCGTGCATTCTAAGATTCTCAAGGCTTCCCTCGGCGTAATCGGCTTTGATCTCACGAGCTATCGGCACAAAATCCATCATCGCGGTCGTTTCCATATGCTCACGGACGTAGTCGTAGGATTTTGTCGAGCCGGGATTGTTATTGAACGTGACGCAGGGCGAGATGACATTGATAAACGCAAATCCCGGATGGCTCATCGCGGCTTTGATAAGCGGGATAAGCTGCGTTTTATCGCCTGAAAAGCTCTGAGCAACAAACGTCGCACCAAGCTCGATCGCGAGACTCGCAAGATCAATGGATTCAAACAGATTGACGGACCCGGCCTTGCTCTTCGAACCGGCGTCGGCGGTTGCCGAATCCTGGCCTTTGGTCAGGCCGTAGCAGCCGTTGTTCATCACGAGGTAAACCATGTTCAGATTTCGCCTGACAACGTGGACAAACTGCCCCATCCCGATCGAGGCCGTATCGCCATCGCCTGAAACTCCGAAATATATCAGATCGCGATTCGCCAAATTCGCCCCCGTCGCCACCGAAGGCATACGCCCGTGGACTGAGTTAAACCCATGCGAATTGCTCAAAAAATAAGCTGGCGTCTTTGACGAACAGCCGATTCCCGACAACTTTGCCACCCGGTGCGGCTCGATGTTCAATTCAAAACAACCCTGTGCGATCGCCGCCGAAATACCGTCATGCCCGCACCCCGCACACAGCGTCGAAAGCGAGCCCTCGTAATAATCAACCGTGTACCCAAGGTCGTTCTTCGGCAATGCCGGATGTCGAAATGTTGATCTGACGTAGGTCATAGTGTTCTTTACTGATTCAGCGGCTTTTGTAGCGTTTGGTCCACGTTCGCCAACGACCCTTAATAAATTTCTTCGTTGTTACTAGCGTCACAGTCCCATTCTCAGCCGTCTCATCTGACGTGAGTTCGTAAACCATCACCGGTTTGTTTCTTGTCATTGTGTAACGCCGCCAGCGAAAATAGCCGCCGCCGGGCCTTGCGTAAGTCTCAATTTGTTTTAGTTTTCGGAGAATCCTGTCACTGCTGATTCCTTCACTCTGGCTTATATCGCTAAGTTCGGAGTTGTAAACAAAGCTCTTGCTTACCGGTGAGTAAAGATAGATTCTCAGCGCTTCAATGCCCAAGCCAGCGGGAGATCTAAACCCATCGTTAACCTCGAGATCCTTAACGCCGTCAAAGTTGAAATCAATAAACTGAATTGGATGATCCAGGTCTGACTTCTCAACTCGACCGGCGACGATGCGTTGAACAGGAATCTTCGACCGCTTCTTGTATAACGTTAGCGATATCGGGCCGCACTTCCTGTCTTCACCACACGGCCCTGAATCGAATACAACGTCGAACGTACTCGAAGAGTTTGTGAAGCGCGCCGTTTGCGCCGAGACGCCAACGCCGGACAAGACTAAAAATAGAAAAAGAACTCTCATCGCAAAATGGTCGCTATGTGACCTCAATGTTCCCTTTTATCTGCCTGAAGATATTGTCCGCCGTGATCGGCATGCCGTCGTAGTTGAGAACGGAGATTAATTTCGAAGCGGCGGTGCCGAGCTCGATCATCATCAGGCTACGGAACTGCGCGTCGCGGTACTGTTCGATGACAGAATCAAATTTCAATGATCTCCATGTCCTTCTTGGGTAAACGATTAACGAGCTTCGTACGGTCTATCTGCTTATCTTCGGAAAGCCTCGTTACGAACTCAGCGATCTCCGGCTCAAGGTATATCGAAACGTTAAAGTCGCCGTCCGGATTCGAAAACTTACCTCTCACGCCATTTGAAAAATCATATTCCTTTTTCATTTTAAGGTGCAAGCTCGACGCGACCACTGCTGATTAGCGTCTTTTCGATCTTCGGAGGCAATTCAACCAGATGAAAACGATTTGAAGCAAAAGCGTAGTCTTCTCCACTTTCGTCGATCACGCGAATATAGCCTTCCGCAGCGGCTTCGGTGTCCTCAATAACACGATAAAGTTTTCCAACTTCCAAGGACGCCGGATAATCGTTGTTATTCAGACACACCGCAAAATGTGGACTTTTCTTTCTCATAACTAGTCTAGAAATGGCAATTTGAGCTTGAATTCCCTTTTGCCGATGCCGTGTGCTTCGTACCAATGAATCTCTGCAATCCGTATTCTACCACTTATCAAACGAACCGAAGCAACACCTTTGAGCTTCCGCCATCTGCCCGCTCCATACATTCTCCGGAGCCTTTTGCGATCACGAACGCCGACACCGGAGGCAATATTCTCAATGTCCGTAATTTCGCCGACGATTTCAAAGTCCATCTAACTCAATTTCGACTGTATCTGCCTAAAAATATTATCCGCCGTGATCGGCATGCCGTCGTAGTTGAGGACGGAGATGAGTTTCGATGCATCAACGCCTAGCTCGATCATCATCAGGCTGCGGAATTGGGCGTCACGGTTTTGTTCGATGACGAAGATGCGTTCGTGAGACTCGACGAAATCGCGAAATGCTTTGCCAAAGGGGAACGCACGCGGTCGCATGGCGTCGAGATGTATGCCTTCTTCCTCTAAAAGTTCTAAGGCCTCAATAGCAGCGTAAGTGGACGTCCCAAAGAAAATTACGCCGTCAAAGGGCACACTCCCTACCGGTCGTGTTTCCGCCTCTGGTGCCTCCGCGCCTCGGCGTCTCTGCGGTGAATAAAACTCTGGTTGCGGGACGAGGTCCTTCGCCGTATCCCATTTTTTGGCCAGGCGGTCGACGTTGCGGCGGTAGGCGTCGCCGTCTTCGGTGTAGACGCCATATTCGTCGCGGGATGAGCCGCGGGTGACAAAGGCTCCGCGAGTCGCGTGCGTGCCGGCGATGGTGCGATACGGAATACCGTCGTCGTCTATGTCGAGATAGCGGCCGAATTTTCCTTTGAATTGCTCCAATGGCTGGCCGGCGGTCTCGTGACTGCCGTCGTTGCCGGGCAGGTCACCGTGATGGCCGTTTTCGTTTCCGTTGCCGTTTGTAGGTTGTGCCTCGTCGGTAAGGCTTGCTGCTCGTTTTCCGATTTTCGATGCGGCAGCGATGCGATCGAGCATTTCGCCGGTCAGAACTTTACCTCGATCATATTGACGCGAATCGTCCCAAACAAGAGGCTCGGTAACGTGGTCGTTCATCCCGAGGTCGAGATCGGTCATGACGATGACGGGCGTCTGGAGGCGTTCGGTCAGGTCGAATGCGTCAGCCGTCATCTCAAAGCATTCTTTTGGCGAAGCCGGAAAGAGCAGCGGGTGCTTTGTGTCGCCATGCGAAGCGTACGCGGCTAATAAAATGTCAGATTGCTGCGTCCTCGTAGGCATTCCGGTCGAAGGTCCGGTTCGTTGGACGTCAATCAGCACGGTCGGCACTTCGGCAAAATAACCAAGCCCAAGGAATTCGTTCATCAAGGACACGCCCGGTCCGCTTGTGGCGGTGAAGGCACGAGCGCCGTTCCACGAGGCTCCCATCGCCATGCCGATGGCGGCGAGCTCGTCCTCGGCCTGGACGATCGCGTAGTTATTCTTGCCCGTTTCGGGATCGACGCGGTATTTTTTTGCGTATTTACCAAAAGCCTCGACCACCGATGTCGAAGGCGTGATCGGGTACCACGCGGCAACCGTCGCACCCGCATAGACCGCTCCCAGTCCGCACGCCGAGTTGCCGTTGATCAGAATCTTGTCTTTTAGGATGTCGCGGCGTTCGAGGCGGATATCGAGCGGGCATTCGAATTGTTTTTTAACATGATCGACACCGATCTTTAGTGCTTTAATGTTCGGCTCGATCAGTTTTTCTTTACCCTTAAATTGTTCGCCCAGTTGGCCTTCGAGCACCGAAAACTCAATTCCGAGTAATTCCGATAAGGCTCCGATATAGACGATATTCTTAAAAAGCTGCCGCTGTCGCGCGTCGGCAAATTCGGCGTTGCAGAGCGTCATCAGAGGGATGCCGATGTAGGTGATGTCCGTGCGGTCGTAACCGGGCGGGAGCGGCTTTGACGAGTCGTAAAGAAAATACCCCCCCTCGCGGACATCGGCGTAGTCTTTTTTCATCGATTGCGGGTTGACCGCGATCATGAGATCGACGCCCTCGCGTCGGCCTAGATGGCCCTTTTCCGAGACGCGCACCTCGTACCATGTCGGCAGCCCCTGGATGTTCGATGGAAAAATATTCTTTGGAGCGACCGGAATGCCCATCCGAAACACCGCCTTAGTAAACAAAGCGTTAGCCGACGCCGAGCCGGTGCCGTTGACGTTTGCGAATCTAACTACGAAATCGTTTATTTTCTTATTCATGGTCTAAACGGCACTTTCTTTCCTTGTGATCTGGACGACGTTGTATTTGACCTCGCCGGCTTTGGTTACGTTGTAGAAGAACTTTTGCATGTCCCAGGCGGCGGTGGGGCAGCGTTCGGCGCAGAGGCCGCAGTGGAGGCAGACGTCTTCGTCTTTGACCATGACGCGGGCAGTCTGAGGTACGGGTTCGGAGACGTAAAGGTCCTGCGCGAGATTGAGCGCCGGGACCTTGGTGTGCTGCCGAAGCTCGGGCTCGGGCTCATTGGCCGTGAAAGTGATGCAGCTCGTCGGACAGATATCGACGCACGCGTCGCACTCGATACATTTCGGAGCGTGGAAAACGGTCTGCACGTCGCAGTTGAGGCACCGCTCGGCCTCTTTGTAACCCGCGAGCGGATCGAACCCGAGTTCGACCTCTTGTTTGCGATTGATCAAGGTCTTAGTCTTCGGCGCCTGCGGCACGATGAGGCGGTCGTATTCGTCGATCTCGCTGTCGTACGCCCATTCGTGGATGCCCATCTTCTGCGAGACGAGATTGACCATCGGATGAAGCCGTTCGGTGAGCAGATTTTTCTTGTTACAAAAGAGATCGATCGAGACGGCAGCCTGGTGACCATGGGCGACAGCCGTAATGACGTTCTCAGGGCCGAAAGCCGCGTCTCCACCGAAGAACACCCTCGGATTGGTCGATTGGTACGTGGTCTTGTCGACGATGGGCATTTCCCATTTGTCGAAATCAACGCCAATGTTGCGTTCGATCCAGGGGAAGCTGTTTTCTTGACCGACTGCAATCAGAACGTCGTCACATGGGAAGAAGACATCTTCTTCGCCTGTGGGAACTAGCGTTCTCTTTCCGTTTTCATCGAATTTCGCTTCGACTTTCTCGAAGGTCATGCCCGCAAGTTTGCCATCCTCAATGACAAAACTCTTCGGCACGTGATTGTCGATGATCGGGATGTCTTCGTGTTGGGCGTCCTCCTTCTCCCACGGCGAAGCCTTCATCGAAGCGAAGGGCGAGCGGACGACAACTTTTACGTCTTCGCCGCCTAGACGACGGGCCGTGCGGCAACAGTCCATCGCGGTGTTGCCTCCGCCGAGAACGATGACGCGTTTGCCGATGTTTGTGGTGTGTTCGAACGCGACTGAGCCGAGCCAGTTAATGCCGATGTGAATATTCGCGGCACCTTCCTGACGTCCCGGCAGATCAGGTAGATCGCGGCCGCGAGGTGCCCCGGTACCGATAAAAACGGCGTCGTAATCCTGCTCAAGCACGCCTTTGAGCGAATCGACATAATGGTTGAAATGGGTGTGTATCCCCATGTCGAGGACGTAATTGACCTCTTCATCAAGCACAGTCTCGGGTAGTCGAAACGCCGGGATCTGGCTGAGCATAAACCCGCCGCCCTTGTACTGCTCGTCAAACAAATGGATCTCGTATCCGAGCGGCGCCAGATCGCGTGCGACGGTTAAACTCGCCGGCCCGCCGCCGATCAGAGCTACCTTTTTGCTGTTCGGCTTAAACGGCGCCTGAGGCATCAGATGCTTGACGTCATCTTTGTTGTCGGCGGCGACCCGCTTTAGGCGGCAGATCGCAACAGGTTCCTCGTCGATGCGACCGCGGCGGCAAGCAGGCTCGCACGGACGGTCACACGTCCGGCCAAGCACGCCGGGAAACACGTTCGAATCCCAGTTGATCATATACGCCTCGGTGTAACGGCCTTCGGCGATCAGTCTGATATATTCCGGCACCGGCGTGTGCGCGGGACAGGCATACTGGCAATCGACAACTTTGTGAAAGTATTCTGGGTCTTTTATGTCGGTAGGTTCCAATTAGTTTAGTTCCTTCTTCGCTTGGCTTTATAACGGAAATGTAACAAAAAGATGATAAATGATGTTGGGACTCTTGGCTAGGGTAAACGCTTAAAATCGTAATCTCTTTGATGTTTGGCGGTTTCTTGTTTAACGCCCGTGACGAATAGATTAAAAATACTTTATGGGCTAGAATAATCCGAATTATTTGCAAACAACCCGGTCCCTAGGATAAGGAGCGTAAAAATATGAAAATCAAAGCAATTCGTCTCTTTGTTTATATCACCCTTACCGTCGCATTCGCAGCAACGCAGTTGATCGGTCAAGCGGTTACGAAGCCCACGGCGACGCCGGGAAGGCCGCCGATGAAAAATTCGCTGGATAAAGGCGATTTCAAGGTTGGATTCTCACCGGTGACAAAGGCTAGGACTCCGAAAAAGGAGATGCCGAAAGACGAAAAAGAGACGCTGCAGGAGGTTGCCGTGGCTCTCAATTCGTTAATTGCTTTGCCGCATGACGTTTACCTTAATCTTGATACTTGCGGCGAACCAAACGCATTTTATAATCCCGAAACATCAGAGATCACGATGTGCTACGAATACCTCGATGATTTTGAAACGTCTTTCAAGACTATTACAAAAGTGCAGGCAAAGGTTGACGATATGGTCAGCGACGCCTTTATTCAAGTGTTGTTTCACGAGCTTGGGCATTGCCTTATTGACGTGTGGGACCTGCCGGCCACAGGACGCGAAGAAGACGCCGTTGATCAACTCGCAATGATCCTAATGCTCGACGGGTCGCCCGAAGGTCAACAGAGTGCTTTTAACGCCTCACTCCTCTGGGAAATCGCCTCCCGCAGTGAGAAACGGGCGGACATGCTCTTTTGGGACGAACATTCTTTTAGCAAAACACGCTTTTTCGATATGATCTGCCTCGTATATGGCAGCAACCCGGAAAAGAACGCCGGAATGGTCGGCCCAAATAAGCTCCCCGTGGAAAGGGCTGAACGCTGCGAGACCGAATACAAACGAGCCGAACGCGCATGGCTCCGACTTATAGAGCCTTATATAATCAAATAAGCCGAAGGAAGGAATATGTTATCAAAAGCGCGCACTATGATCTTGTCATCTTGCGTTCTAATTCCTAGCTGGCGAACGACGCCCAAGTTACCGGAAGATCGTCGAGGGATCGGTTGCGGGCATCGGTAGTTTGAGGTCATTGATCTTCTTTTTAGTTGTGGCATTTGCGACCAGTCCCCATTTTTTGAAGAAAGGTATCAGGTTGTTTTTGGTTACAAAGCACATCGCGTAGATAAACTTGTTTGCCTGATCGGCGTCGGTCTCGCCATCGATCTCGACATATGGTTTTTGACGGAAGTATTGATGCAGCTTTTTGATTGCGTCCCAGCCGTAAACGCTTTTTAGCTGGTGAAACATCACGAGCTTTGAGAATAGTTCGTTGTAATCAGCCTCCTCGTTTGAGGTGAGATAATTCTTGTTTGGGTTTGCGATGTATTTACGGGCTTTTTCAAATGTCGTCAGCGTTTCACCGCCTTCTTTTGTGCTGAGACGTGTCGGCAGGCCATATTTTTCCTGCACGTAGAGCGAAAACAGATTGACCGAGATCTCGCCGATCGAATCCCACGTCCACGACCGCTGCTGATGCGTATGGCCCGTCTCATGCCAGATGCCCCACTCGGTCTTGAGTTTCTCGGTCAGGTCGGTGAAATTGTCGCGTTTCATCCCGATAAAGTAATTCGACGCGTACATGTAATACGATTCAGCCTCTTTCGGCGTCGAGTAGAGGTCGATCAGGTAATTGATCCGGTTGCGGGTCCGCATATTCTGCGGTGTAGAGTTGTCAAAACCGGCGAGCTCGTCTTCCCAGACGATTACGGAGTGGATCGACTGAAAGGTCGCAGCGAGGTCGCGGATGGGTGTCTTTAGGTAATCTTTGTAGGTGATTGTCAGCATCGCTTTGTCTGAGATCAACTGGACAAATTGTGCGTCTTTCATGATCTTTAGATCGTTTTCCCAATTTAGAATATTCGATCTTCCGAGATGGTACAGCGGAAAGGCCTTGCCGCCCGTGACTTTAATTTTCACGCGTGATGGATTGGTGTCGTAGCCCTCGGCTTTGACAAAGATAAACGATAAAATGCCGTCCTGCGTTGCCGTGACGGTGTTCGCACCGTTTTGCAGAGCGTTTTCTTGCGTCTTATTGCGGTTGCCCCACATCGGTTTAAAACCGATCATCGAAGATAACTCGTACTTGCCATCAAGCCCGCTGACCGTAAACCCGATCCGCTCGCCCCGCCGCACATATAGTCCCGACGGCTGAAAATCGCACAGGACCATACGGTGCGTCCGGTCCGCCTCCGTCTGCGCCTCGGTCTGCGACACGAGCGTGTACTCTTTTGTGTAGTTGTTATAGGTCTGCGCGTTTGTAGCTGCACAAAAAATAAATAGCAATGCAAAAATCATTAGGAGCTTTTTCATTGGTGACTATCGGAAGATTTTCGTGATGATAAGCATCTTTGCCGCGATACGCAAGGCATTCGTGCCATCTGATGACAATGTGTCGCTAAATACTGTCTGCAACATTCGGGGCATCTTCCCTTTTATTCGTGATAGTTTTATTATTATTCGGGCGGCCGTTTAGCCATACATCCTTCGGACAAAATACAACAGATGCAGATAACACTTTTAGCGTCGCTTGAGGCGGTTCTCGGGATACCCGAGTGGGCCGGGTTTATTTTTATTTTTGTTCTCGGAGCATGCATCGGCAGCTTTTTGAATGTCGTGATCTATCGGGTTCCCAATGGCCTCTCACTCCTGCCTGGCTCCGCATGCCCCAACTGTAAGACTTCGATCCGGGCTTACAACAATATCCCCATATTTGGCTGGTTGATGCTTGGTGGAAAATGCAGCAACTGCAAAGAGCCGATCGCATGGCGTTACCCCGCTGTAGAACTACTTACTGCACTCGTTTTCTGTCTCGTGTATTGGAAGATCGGACTGACGCCATATTTACCGGTCGGTCTTGCGTTTGTTTCGGCGATGCTCGCTCTCATATTTATCGACGCCGAGCACATGATCTTGCCAAATGTCATAACGTACCCGATGTTTGTCATCGCTCTGATCATGAGGGTTGTGTATCCAATATTATTTACCGATGCGAATTATTTCACGGACACGACATTTGCACCGATCGCTTCGTTACACGGTTTTCCTGCATGGGCTTTATCTTTGGCCGGAGCGTTGTTTGGAGCGTTGATAGGCGGCGGCTCATTGTGGCTGGTCGGCGCGGTCTGGAAACTCCTCCGCGGCGTTGAAGCGATGGGCCTCGGCGACGTGAAGCTCCTTTTTGGAATCGGTGCTTTGTTGGGCTGGCGATTGACGATTTTGACGATTTTTATGGGTGCGTTTACCGGTGCGATCGCGGGAATATTTGTGGTCGCACGTCAAAAAGACCGGGACCTTCAAACTCAGATTCCATTCGGTATTTTTCTGGGAATTGGGTCGATATCAGCTTTGCTATTCGGGGATCAAATGATCGCATGGTACCTGGAAAGATTTATTTAATGCATTTTACGCGCTTATTAACGCGCGGACTTTTGAATTTGCAGGCAGTCGTCCGAACAATAGAAAACATCGCCGATTTTCCGCGACTTGTTTTGAGGCACCCAAATCCCGCAAGCCGTGCAATTGACCAATGGGATGCTTTTGGCGTTATCGTTCGGAAAAGCTCTGGAGCCTCTAACCGAATCCTTTGCTTCCCTTAACATCCGAGCAAAGCCCATGATCGCAGCGATCTGCTTGCGGTACCTTACAGCCGTCAAAGCTGCCAATACGATAACGACAAGCAGTATAAAGATTGCCTCTTTCATTTAGTTGGCACTGCTTTTTGCCGCCGAGATAAGCGAGCGAAGGTCAGCTATCGCAGGATTAGAAGGATTTATTTCGATTATCTTTGCGAGTGTTTTCTCGGCATCGCTTATTTTGCCCTGTTTGATATAGGTCTGCACCAAAAACTGCATGGCTCGGTCGTGCTTTGGATTCGCAATCAAAACCTGCTGCAATTCAAGCACGGCCTTTTCATACATCGGCGGCTCCTGAACAAAATATGAGATGCCGAGGTCGGTCTGAACGTCCGCGTCACCCGGCTTGACCGCAAGGGCTTTCGCATAAATGTCTCGTGCCGTCTGAAAGCTCGAAGCACTCTTTTTAAAGAAACCGACATCGAAATGAGCATTGCCGAGGGCAACGAGTACGTCAAAATCCTTTGCATCCAAGGAATTGGCGCGGGTTAAAATACGAATCGATTCGTCTAGCAGTGCGGCGTCCTGTTTCATCGCGGCGTACCGATAAAGCGAAACACCAAGATTCTTTTGATAGGAAAGATTGGTCGGATTTTTGTCAGCCTCCTCGATCTTGGCTTTTAATTCTTCGGCCGTCAGGGTTGTGTCGGTCGGATCCTGGGACGCGGCGGAGTTTGCGTTAGTCGGCTTTGGTTGCCCCGCCTGCGCTTTTAGAGTAGCCATCTCGGAGCCGTTCAGCTTGTTTGCAACAATAAAACCGGCGATAAAACCGGCGATCACAGCCAAAATCACAAAAAAAGCGGTGTTTTTATTCATTGACTTTGATGTTAGCAAACTAACGGATCAATAAAAAAGCGCCGGCATGATACGGAACATGCGGGCGCAGAATAACAGAAAATAATTTTGCTATTTCTTTTTGGCGTCTGAAGGTATGAAAGGAAGATCCTCAGCGCGTCGGCGGATCGGGGGATCGCTCGCACGCCGGCGAGGAACAATTGCTTGCCCTCTACGATCTACACTTCCCGGCGGTAGCCCCTTGCCATGAACAGCTTCGACAAGTATTCGTGTTATTTCCTGTGAGAGTGTGCGATGCTCGGCCGCCGCGCGACGACGTAACGATTCTTTAAGCTCATTAGGCACATACGCACCAATAAAAACACCTTTCCTATTTGCCATATAAAAGAAATTATCTCCGATCTTTTACGGATTAAGCCTTAATACCAAGCGAAATGAAGCGCGTCTATAAGCCGAATCTTGTCTCCCGCCGAAACGGGCGGCGATCATTCATCTAGGCCATGCGTTACCACATGGCTCAAGCGGCCTACCCGGAAACGCCGCCAGATCACTCCGGCACTGAGCGGACAACTCATTAAACGTTTCCCTATTTGGCCTTGCACCGCGAGGAGTTTACCTGGCCGCGGCTGTTACCAGCAGCGCCGGTGAGCTCTTACCTCACCGTTTCACCCATTACCCTTGCGGGCTGGTTTATTCTCTGTTGCACTTGTCGTCACCCTTTTTCAAAGGTGCCCGGACGTTATCCGGCTCGCTGCCCTGTGGTGTTCGGACTTTCCTCTTTTGTTGTTACAAAAGCGATCCCCCGACGCGCTTCATTGCAAGGCTTGAAAAGTATAACAAAAAATGTTGAACAGTCCAATGTAATGTTACAGGAAAATTAATTAGCGATCTCGATCATATCGCCCGATTGTATGTTCGGATCCGGAGCTTTACCGTCCTTGATAGCACGGAGATTGTGTTCGGTGAGAGTCAATAGGCCTTTGGTACCTTTTCGGCGAATTGTAGCTTTTTTCGGATTTCCCATTGTTCCGCCCGAGGCGTGAATTGCCTGCATAAGCGTCATCCCCTCGGTAACTTCATTTTGTCCCGTCGTGTTGACGGCACCCGCGATATAAAAAACGCCGAAACTCCTACGAGCCGAAATTGTCGTTTCAGACGTGAACTCAACCGAGTCACCGGCGTAGATCAATACGTCATCTGTCTTTGGGTCATGAAGATCGTAAGACTGAGCGTCCGAAGCGTCTTTCGGGCGGATAACTACCTTTGTGGCGCTCGCATCGACCATCGCCTCGGCTCGAATAACGTACAGCGGGATAGCTTCCCGTTGGAGGCTTTTTTGGCCGGTTCGCTCTGCCATTCCCAAAACTTGTATCTTGTGACTCCCAAATTCACGGATCTTTACTTCGATTTGGACATTTGGGTAGAGCAATATCGAACCTGCAATAACATTTTCCAGCTCGGCAACCGTATGCCCCGTGACCAAAACATTCTCTCCCGCAAGCGGAAAATCGATCGTCCCGTCCGGCCGTACAGTATAGTAACCAGATGCATTAGCAGCGCTCTTTAAGCTAATAAAAAGCACATCACCTACGCCAACCTTGTATATATCAACCGGTAACGCTGACTGAATATTCGACGTCCTCATGACCTTATACGTTGACGGCGCCGTCGTCGGACGAATATCCATGTCGCGGCTGATCTTGACGGTCTGAGTTTCCGGTTCTTCAACTGTCGCTACGGCTTGCAACGTTCTTTCACCCTTACCACGCGTACTCGGACTAGGAGAATAAGGATTATTTTTACCGCGGACATCGTCTGTCTGGCCAATGACCGTATTCAAACCGGAGAAAACAAGACAAAGAGCGGCGAACGGAATTAGCTGTGCTTTCTTATTAAAAAACGGGGTCATCGCGGTTTTCGTCCTATCTTCGGTTGTTTGATCTTTTCCGCTGACGCGGAGCCTTACCGATTAAATAAACGAATAAAACCTGCGAAATTCTAAATTCTCGAAAGAAATTATGGATATTGTGAAGATAAAAAACCCTTAGGGAAAAGGTGGCTCCATTTTTGGAGATAATATTCACGCAATATCGATTCGATTTCCTCTGCTAGTTCACATTCTTTAATCGAATCAGATAGTTGAATTGCATCGCTTAAGGTAATACCTGAGATTAAATGCCGTATGCCGGGAATCGAATTTACATTCATGCTCAACTCCCGGGCGCCGAGTCCGAGGAGCAATGGGAGATAAAAAGGCGATCCGGCGATTTCGCCACAGACTGCGACTGGAATGTCGGCATTTTCCCCAGCAGTTATGACATCTCGGATAGAGCGGATAACAGCCGGGTGTAGAGTCTGGTACCAACCCGCTATTGCCTCGTTGTCACGATCGACGGCCAGCGTGTACTGGACAAGATCATTGGTTCCGAGACAGAGGAAATCAACGTTACGGGCGATCGCGTCCGCAGTCATTACGGCGGATGGAACCTCGATCATCGCCCCGAGGCCCACCACCCCTACTGAAATAGCTAGTCCCTCGAGGCTCAATCTTTCCTCCTCTATTATCTGCCGAAGACGGATTACTTCGCCGACGCCGGATACCATCGGGAGCACAATATCTATTTTTCCTCGAAATGCCGCTTGCAGTATTGCCCTGATCTGCGTCCGAAAATAGCTTGGGTTGGTTAGGCTCAGCCGAATTGAACGGAGGCCGAGTGACGGATTTCTCTCGATCACACGTTGATCACCTTCGAGTTGATCGACGCCCACATCAAATGTGCGTATTCTTACACCCGATTCACCGGCCGCGGAGGCGATTTGGGAATATTCAAGGACCTGCTCGGTTTCGGACGGAAACCTATTGAATTTATTAAAAATAACCTCCGAGCGATAGAGGCCGATTCCATCTGCTCCGAAATTCGCGGCTTTCAGATATGCCGATGTCGAGTCAGCATTTGCGCGAATTATGATCTTGTGTCCGTCAATTGTTTTGATGTCTTTGTCGACATTCGGTCGATATTCTAATGAATTCGTAGACTGATTAGAAGCCGGAAACAGATTTTCGATGGTTTGGGTAGTCGGGTGGATGACGACCTCGCCTCGAACGGCGTCGACGATAATCTGATCGCCAACAGAAACGAGACGTTCAATATTTCTGATACCGGTGACGACGGGTAGTTTAAGTTCTCGAGCCAGAATCGAGGTGTGCGACGTCCAGCCGCCATGCTCTGAGATCAGGGCTGCCGGGCGCTGTTTGGCGAGCTCCATCAGACTCGATGGCATCAGCTCTTTAACCACACAGATCGATCCCGTAGGGGTGCCACCCGTCAGGACGGCTGTTCCGAGTGCCTGTAATAAACGATCGGCGACATCCTTTACGTCAAGATATCTCTCGCTGAGACCCTCGTCCGTAACCGATCTTTGCCTGTCGGCGAACGATTGCGAGACCGTTCGGATGGCACGCTCCGCATTTACACGTTCGTCGCGGATCTCATTTTCGATTGTTGGAATTAAAGCTGACCCATCGAGGATAAGGAGGTGAACATCAAAAATACCTAAAGCCGATTCAGGCAAGCCGTTATCGTCGTTAGTCAACAATTTTTCTAGTTGTGTTTTGGCACTGATTCGGGCCGATCTTAATCTTTCGATCTCGTATTCGATTTGTGGGGGCGTGAGACCTGTCCTGTCAGTTGGAAATCCTGCACCATTTAGAAAGACCGCCCGGCCAATGCCGATACCACGAGAGACCGCCGTTGCAGAAAGTTTAAGTTCCGCATCGGAAACAGGTTTTTTGGATAATGCTTTTTCTTCCAAAACGCTTTCTTTGACGGCGTCCGGTTAGACTAGCTGCCAAAGCTAAAACCGCTTCCTCCGCTGCTTTGGGATGGAAAAAAAGGCTTTAGGAGCCCGGCGAAAGCCGCTAAGTTTCGAGTTTGAATCAAAATTTCGCCCGGTCCGGTAAATTCGGCGACTAACCCTTCCCCGCTCAGGAAACTACGTAGATACCCCGCTTTAGCGGCCTTTCGTATGTTGTATGGGATGTGGGCCTCCCACGCGACGAGATGACCAGTGTCAACAACATACTGTTCCCCGGGGCGAAGTGTGCGGCGATGGATCGCGCCGAAGGATGAGACCAATAGTAGCCCGGCTCCAGAAATCTGCAGTAAAAATAGGCCTTCGCCGCCGAAAAAGGACTTTGCTCCGCCAAATTTAGTATCGACGACGAGCGACGTGTCGCCCGCTAAATAAGAGCTGGATTGGACCATGAACGTCTGGTTTTGCATCTCGATGCCGGCAACGTCGCCCGGTGCACCCGGGGCAAAAGTTACCTCGCCGGGCTGCCCCTTGGCAGTAAAAGTCGAAACAAACGCCGACTCTCCGCCGACGGCCCTTTTTAGGGCACCAAAAACGCCGCCTTTCATCTCGGAATAAAGTTCTACGTTTCCAGACATTGTGACCATCGCTCCGGCTTCAGCGCAAATAGTCTGTTCGGCCTGCAAATTAACCACGGCTAATGCGAATGCTCCTTGATGCTCGATCGCCCAGGTATAACCGCGTCCTTGACCGCGGCCATCCGAATCAAAATGAAACGCACCTTCTGTCGAAGCCTGTGGAGAAGGGGTAGGTGAGCTTTGCACTGGCGGAGCAGCATCCATTGTAAGGCCGCATGAACCGCAGAATTTGGCACCATCCATCAGTTGTGCACCGCATTTCGGACAAGTCATAAAATAACTCCTTTTGATTTTTCGATAATAATAGCCGAAGCATCGTCGGCATTGTCAGCAAAATCGAGATAGCTTAGGTCAGAATCGCTCACAGCGAGGTTCGTTTTCCATGCCTCAACGACAGGCTTCCAACAGTCGCCAACAAGTATAAGCGGGCGCCTAGCAAGGACGCCGGTCTGAAGTTTGTTCCAGACAAGCGAAATTTCAGTTACGGTGCCCATTCCGCCTCGGAGAGCGACGAATCCAACCGAACGGGTTATCAAATTTTGCAGGCGATCATAAAAATGATCGGTCGCCACCTTATCGGTAAGATATCGGTTTGGCTCGGATTTGAACTGGTTCATGACGATACCTAGAACACGTCCGCCCATATCCCGGGCACCGCGAGACGCGGCCTCCATGACGCCAAGATACCCACCCGTACAGATCGTAAAACCTTCGGCGGCGAGCCTTGCCCCTATCTCTCGTGCGTCACGATATTCCTGCGAATCTTCCTTACATTTTGATCCGCCAAATATGGTGACAATTTTGCCTTCTGAATTTTCGATCACCTTTTTTCGATACCTGGAAAGTATTATATCCTTCTAATAATTGATAACAAATTGAGCTAAGCTGATACAACCCCGGGAGGCAATTCTCTTTCCGCATCCTCGATTGCTTTGTCCGTATCGGTGAAAAAAAGTATGATGCTGCCGACAATAAAAAACACTATCAACGCAAGTATCGCCGGTCTGAATGAATTTGTTAGCTGTGCAACAAGGCCAAATATAATCGGACCGACCCAGGAAGTTCCGCGTTCTGAAATGGCGTAGATGCCAAAAAAAGCCGATTCACGCCCCGGCGGTATCATCTGGGAAAATAGAGAACGCGACAATGCCTGCGATCCGCCCAAAACAAAACCGATCGCTCCACTCATAAAATATGCATCCGTCAAAGTCCGGAGAAACCCAAACGCATAGATCACGATGCACGACCAGATGACAAGCGAAATCAGGATGGCCGTCTTCGCCGAGGTAAAATGAGCTATTCGTTCAAAAACAAGTGAGCCGATAACGGCCACGATCTGGGCGATCCCAAAGGCAATAAAAAGGTTCGTGTCTTGTAATCTCGAACCATCCGCGTTCAACACCTCGCCGAAAAGAAAGACGCCTGACATGGTTATCGCGGTCTGAATGCCGTCGTTGTAAAGTAAATAGCCGATAAGAAATTTCAACGTATGCTTGAGCTTGTAAAGCTCCCGAAAAGTCTCCCCGACCTCGCTAAATCCGGCCAGGATGTAATGTTTGCCTACAGGTGCCGCTCGTATCGGGGCCCTCCGTTTTAAGTAAACAAAGGAAAAGATCGCAAATCCGCCCCACCATAAGGCGGCAAACAGGAAGCAAATTCGGGCCGCCATTCCCGTAGTAATGCCAAAAGATTCGGAAAAAGTGAGAAACAGAAAACCCAATATCAAGGTGACAAATCCTCCAAGATAGCCGGTTGCAAAGCCCCAACTCGAAACTTTGTCACGCATGTCGTCGGTCGTAATATCCGTCAGGTAAGAGTTGAAAAAAACGATCGAGGCACCCGCGCTCAGATTTGAAATAATAAAAAATACCGAGCCGAGAAGATATAAATTGCCCTGAACAAAGAATAATAGACCGCAAGTCACCGCCCCGAGATAGCAGAAAAACGCTAAAAAGACTTTTTTCAAATGTGTGTAATCGGCAATTGACCCCATCACCGGTAGAAAGAAGATCTGCAGAAAAACTGACAAACCAACCGAATATGAGAATAATGATCTGGCGGTAACAAGATCATAGCCGCCAATTGAGATGACGGCACCGTTTTCACCCACGGCCATCATCGCGAGATTTGTTATATATTTCCCGATCAATACACCCAGCACAAGCGTGAAAAACGCATGATTTGCCCAATCGTAAGCTATCCAACCGAATATCTCACTGCGGGAATTTTTTTCGGCTGTGATCGGATCCATAAAGAGCGTCGATTAGAGGATTGTTGGAATACTCGTTCACAATAATGCAGATATTGGGATTTGTCTAACGTGTTGGTAAGTTATCACCCATCATCAGAAACCGATTTTCAAAAAAGACGCTATTCAATTATCATCTTAATTTCGGATCGCAAGACTAAGCTGCCTTTTATGAAAGCAATGATCCTCGCTGCGGGGTTTGGCACGCGGCTATTTCCTCTCACGATCGACCGTACCAAACCGGCGATTCCATTCCTCGGCAAGCCGCTGGTCGGTTATGTCGCGGAGTACGTGGCCCAGTTTGGCATTAAGGACATTGTCGTCAATCTGCATCACCAGCCCGAATCGGTGACGAAAGCGCTTGGGGACGGCAGCGCGTTTGGCGTGCATATTGACTACACGCGTGAGACGCCGCATATACTCGGGACCGCCGGGGCTCTCGACAACGCCCGCGAGTATCTGGCCGACGACACTTTTCTCATCGCCAACGGCAAGATCATCACCGACATCGATATTTCGGACGCACTCGAAACGCATAGGGAAACGGGCGCTCTGGCGACAATGGTCTTAAAGCCAAACGCAAAACGCGAGAAATTTACTATTGTCGAAACCCAGGACGGGCTCGTAACGGGGTTTGGCGATTACGCAACCCCTGTAACCGAGGCGGAGCTTCGCGACACGGAGCACGACATCGTCACGCCCTTGATGTTTACGGGCATTCATATCATGGAACCACGTGTTTTTGATTTCATTCCGCGTGGCGTTTATTCGGACATCGTGCCGACCTTTTACACCCCGGCGTTAAAAAAAGGAGAGAGGATCGCTGCGCATATTACCGATGCAAATTGGTTTGAGCTTTCGACCATCCCGCGCTATCTCGACATTTCGCTGGCGATGATGAACGGGGGCGACGTGCATTTCGGACGCAACTGTACGTTGAGCGGTGCCGCCAGCTTAAAGGATTCGGTCATCTGGGATGACGTGACCATAGGCGACGGGGCGACGCTTTACCGCACTATCGTTGCCGACGGCGTGACGATTGGGCCGGGTGAGCATTTTGAGAATGCAGCGATTGTCCGGGCCGATATGGTACGCAACTGTGTCGAGATACCTGAAAAGGCATTAAAGGGTTATATTCAGGGGGACAATTACATCGTCCCTTTGAACTGATCGCAAAAAGGTTTTTGTATCGGATGTGCCTTATGCTTTTTCGTTTTCTTTTCCTAACTTTTCCGTATGTCCGAATTCTTTGATCGACTACAAACTTTTCTTCGTCTGCGGCGGTGTGAGTCGGCGATAGAAACCCTCACGGCCGATGCTTCGACACGCGAATATTTTCGGATAGCCTGGGCTGGTCGCACGGCTGTCGCGTGTGTTTACCCGACGGCCGCGGCTTTCTCATATCAGACGTATCTCGATGTCACACAACTCTTTCTTGCCGGTGGTCTGCCAGTGCCGGAAATATTGGATTTTGATGATGATCTGCTTATAGTTATTCAGGAGGACCTTGGCGACCGGATTTTGCGTGATGCGATGCTGGAAGCCGACGCTGTGCTACGGTCGAGGCTGCGGGACGAGGCGATTACGATGATCGCGCGAGTGCAGACAGCGACGGTACGAGCGTTTGAAACGGAATCGATCGCATCCAGCCAAAAGTTTGACCGCGAAAAACTCGAATGGGAGCTAAACTTTTTCAAGACCCACTATTTTGAAAGCTACCTTCAACGCCCACTTTTGCCGCAGGATAATACTAGATTGTCAGCGGAGTTTGTAGAGCTTGCCACGGAACTTGAGTCGTTTGCGACGGTGCTGTGTCACCGGGATTTCCACGCCGCCAATTTAATGCTTGACGCCCGAAACAAAATGAGGATCATCGATCATCAAGACGCTCGGATCGGCTCCCCCTCATATGATCTCGTTTCCCTCCTGCTGGATCGAATCACACATCTCCCATCGACCGAATGGCTTGCGAAAAAACGAAAATATTTTCTCGATGTCAGGCAAAAACTCGGGCTCGCCCGCCTTGACGAAGATGCATTTGCCTACGAATTTCGTTTACAAACCATACAACGGTGCTTGAAAGCTGCGGGCACATTCTCTTTTCAATCGGCAAATCGCGACAAGCAATATTTCATACCGTTCATTAAGCCGATGTTTGCGATCTCGATTCGGGGGGCAGAGAGCTTAGGCCGCTTTCCGGCGATCCGGGAAATACTCGGGCGCGAAATGGACTGAATCACGCTCGAAGATTGTCGGCGCGCCAATTTTTTATCGAAGTTTTTATTTCTCTTGACGTGGTTAGTTTGCCTTCCAGAACCTGAGTAACAAGGTCGGGCAATTCCTGATCGGACGCAAAACGCAATGCGATGATCTTTCCTACCGGCAGAACGCCGGCCCGCTCGGCAATGTCGGAGCCAAGGATTTCTTTATACCGGAGACGCTCCTCGAGCCTAATGACGCGATCTTGAACGGTCAGCGATTGAAGCCGTGCGGCAAGGCTCAGTAGAGCAATCGTCACACAGAATACGACCCAGACACCGCGGTCCCAGCTTGGGTCCTGATACATTCGCACCACTTGATAGCCAAGATTTAAAAGCAGCAGGGGGGTAATAACAAAGTGTACGAGCGGGTACCATCGGGTGTGATTTGCATAAGTTTGTTGTTCTGCCATGATCGGTTTTCGTTTCTCCTTTTACAGTTTTGTCTGTGCCAATGCCTCGGCCTGCTTGCCGGTGAAATCCTCGCCCGGATTTACGAATAGGTTTTGCTCAAATCGATACTGCTTATCATAAAGCTGTTTGTACCGCCCGTCGAGCGAGATAAGGTGTTCATGGTCACCGCGTTCTAATATTTCACCGGCCTCGACCACTAAGATCTGATCCGCACTTCGGATAGTCGATAGGCGGTGGGCGATGACAAATGTCGTGCGTCCCTCGCGCAACCGTCTCAGGCCCTCCTGGATCAAAGCCTCAGACTCGCTGTCGAGGCTCGATGTCGCCTCATCCAGGATCAATATTTTTGGATTTGCTAGTAACGCACGGGCAATAGCGATACGCTGGCGCTGTCCGCCGGATAGCTTCACGCCACGTTCACCGACAATGGTGTCGTAGCCATTCGGAAATTTTTCGATAAATTCATCAGCATTTGCGACTTTACATGTTTCCTTGATCTCGTCCAGATTTGCTTCGGGGTTAGAGAACCGGATATTGTCGAGGATCGTGCCGTCAAAAAGAAAATTGTCTTGGAGAACGACACCCAGATGCCGCCGATAATCGCGTAGTTTGACCGACTGAAGATCTTTCTCGTCGATGCGTATAACGCCGGTGGTCGGTTGAATAAAATTAAGCACAAGGCTTAATATCGTCGATTTTCCCGAACCGCTCGACCCAACAAGCGCCGTCGTAGATCCGGCCTCAGCTTGAAAACTGATGCCGTTTAAAACCGGAATACCGGCATCGTATTCGAAAAAAACGTTTTCGAAATCTATCGCCCCTCTCACATCTGGTAGGGCTTCCTTTCCCGCGTCAGCTTCATCCTCAGTCGTAATGGACATGACTTCGCGGATGCGGTCGAGCCCGGCTAAAGCTTCCGTCACCTGCGTCCCGATCGACGTTAGTTCGATCACGGGCATTGCAAGCAAGAAAGTAAAGGATATGTACATCAGAAAATCGCCTAATGACATCGTGTTTCCCTGCACGGCATTTCCTCCGAGCACGATCATTACCACCGCGATAGCGCCTATTATGACCGAAGAAAATGACGAAATTGCTGACACGCCTGTTACGGTTTTAGCAATGTTGCGAAAAAGGCTATGGGCTCCTCGGGCAAAAGATAGCTCTTCGCGTTTTTCGGCGGTGTAGGCCTTAACAATACGTATACCGCCCAGGCTTTCGCCAAGTCGCCCAGTGACATCACCGGTAATCACATTGCGTTCCCGGAAGACTGGCCTAAGTATGTTGAACGCGTACATCAATGCGCCGCCAAACGCCAATAGAACGACGAGGGTAGCCGCTGTCAGCAGCCAATTGATATAAAACAAAACGCCGATGGCGATCGTAGCCGTAACGAGACTACCGAGAATCTGCCCAAGTCCGGTTCCGACAAGATTTCGGATACCCTCGGCGTCGTTCATAATACGAGAAATGAGCTGTCCGCTCTGCGTTGAGTCAAAATACGAAATCGGCAGACGCTCGATATGTTTCTGGACATTTTTTCGCATCTCGGTGATCGCCCGTTGCGCCGCGACACCAAGAATTTGCGACAACGCAAATCCGGTAACGCCCTGAACGAGAGTCGAAATGCCGATCGCAAGCGCTATCCACTTGAGCAGTTCATAACGGTGATTAGTGAAAACCTCATCGCCGATATACTTGGTCGACGCAGGTAAGACCATCCCTGAAAGCCTCGAAATGAGCATCAATATGCTGCCCGCAAGGAGCCTCCACCTGGCTCCCCAGATGATCTTTCTCGCCTCCGCCCACGCGCTCGAATAATTGATTTTCTTCTTCTTTTTTTCTTTGGGTTGTTCTTCAGCCACCTTGATCATTACCTCAATACCTTAAGCAGGCTTCCGCCCGATTTGAATTGCCATTTGCCCTTGAAAAGAATATTGGTAATGACCCATTTGCCGCCAAACTTTTTCAAAACCACCGTGTCGGTCCATTTTACCTTGTCCGTTTCTCCGTTAAATTGCAGGTAAACGTCTACCTCGCGGGTGATGCCTTTTGCCCGCATTTTACCGATCCCGTATGAGGTCCGACCCTCAAATAGGCTTGAGAAAAGGTCACCCTCGGCCCAAGGCGGTTTTTCGTCAGGGTGCTTTTTTATGAATGCATTCTGCTTTTTCTGGTCGCGTTTGATAATGGCGATCACTTCGCTTGAAAGAAATGGCGTGATCTCTCTAAGCTGATCTTTGTCAGGAAGCCCTCGGATATTCAGATCGCCGACCGTTGCGTAAAAGTTATCGGTCACATCAACCGCATCTTGAGCGGCGGCGATACCGGTTCCGAGGACAAATAATATGCCGAAAGCTACAAACGTTGAAATTAGTTTTTTCATAGTTCTAATTTTGTGGTTGATATTCCTAGTCTGCGATTTAGTTGAATGGCTGTCAATTTGCAGACAACCGGATTTCAATTAGAATAAATACATCAAGGCGGAAACGCGGGCCGCAAGGGAGTGTGCGGTTTCGACAGGTAAGAACACACTCCTTACCAGTCGTGTTTCAGCTCTATTGTTTTATGAAGCAAACATACGTTAACCAACTAAAGGACCATATCGGTGAATCCGTCGTTCTAAAAGGCTGGCTCTATAACAAACGCTCGAGCGGTAAGCTTGTGTTTCTGCAGTTTCGCGACGGTACGGGCATTGTGCAGTGTGTTGTCTTTAAGCCGAATGACGAGGCCATGTACGATCTGGCGGACTCGCTTGGGCAGGAAAGCTCGATCATCGTTACTGGCACCGTAAAGGAAGATACGCGTTCGTCCCTTGGCGTCGAGCTTGACGTGACGGGCCTCGAAGTCCTGCAAAACGTGCATGATTACCCGATCACTCCAAAGGAGCACGGAACTGAATTCCTTATGGATAATCGGCATCTGTGGATCCGCTCGAAAAAGCAGCACGCTGTTTTGAAGATCCGTCACACGGTCATCAAAGCCGTCCGCGATTTCTTTGACGGTAATGGTTTCACGCTTGCCGACACGCCGATCTTTACGCCGGCTGCGTGCGAAGGCACGACGACGCTGTTTGAAGTTGATTATTTTGGCGACGATAAGGCATATTTGACGCAATCCGGCCAGCTTTATAACGAAGCGACCGCTGCGGCGTTTGGCAAATCGTATGCGTTCGGCCCGACATTTCGTGCCGAAAAATCAAAGACGCGCCGTCATTTGACCGAATTTTGGATGGTCGAGCCCGAGGTTGCATACGCGAGCTACGAAGACATGATGGACCTCGGCGAGTCGATGATCCTGTCGATCGTCAAGCGGGTTCTTAATGACCGTACGGAAGAGTTAAAAACCCTTGAGCGAGATACGACGGTGCTTGAGGCGATCAATTCGCCGTTTCCGCGTCTGCATTATGATGATGCAGTGAAGATGCTGCAGGAAGGTTTTGCAAAGGGCGAGCTTGAGACTAATTTCGAGTGGGGCGGCGATTTTGGCGCTCCGGATGAGACGTATCTCTCGACGCAGCACGGAAAGCCTGTTTTCGTCCACCATTTCCCTGCCGCGATCAAAGGGTTTTACTTTGAGGTTGACCCCGAACGTCCCGAATGTGCCCTCGGTATCGATCTGCTCGCCCCCGAAGGCTACGGCGAGATCATCGGCGGCGGCGAGCGCGCCGCGTCGCTAACATATCTCGAAGAGCAGCTAAAACACCACGGCCTAGACCAGGCGACCTTCGAATGGTATCTCGACCTCCGCCGCTACGGCAGCGTCCCGCACGCCGGCTTCGGCATGGGCATCGAACGCTGCACCGCATGGATGGCCGGCATCGAACACGTCCGCGAAACCATTCCGTTTCCGAGGATGTTGTATAGGTTGAGGCCGTAAGATATTTTTGTCGTTTTTGTAAAAGCGAGTAAAATCATGGTGAGGTGAACTTATGTTAGAGACAGTCGAGGCAACTATCGATCCTTTGGGAAACGTTCGATTCAAAGAAAAGATCAGCCGCGGGCGTTTTCGCAAAGGTTACCTTACGATTCTTGATGAGGAGCCTGCTAAGACGGATGAGCCGGAATGGGATCTTCGCGGCTCAGCCGTGTTGGTCAAGGACAATCTGGAGTCTGCCAGAAAACGCTATGTCCAAGAATTCGCTGCCGCAATGGATCGGTCGGCAGACGAGCTAAACCGTGAGGGCTAAATGTTTGTAACGGACACCCACGCTTTGGTCTGGTATACGACGCAGAAGACGTCCAGATTATCTGAGAAGGCTCGTGAAGCATTTGAAAACGCGAACACGAGCGAGATCGTTATTTCGATTCCATCGATCGTTCTTTTCGAGATCTCAATGTTAGAAAGAGATGGAGAAATTTCTTTGCAGGAGGGCTTTTTACATTGGGCAAGTAGGCTGCAGAAGAAACCCGGCTTCCACATCGAGGAATTGACCCCGGAAGTTGCCTACTATTCAGCTAGATACAATTTCAACACCGACCCTTTTGACCGCATAATCGTCGCCACCGCCGTCGAACTCGACCTCCCGCTCATCACAAAAGATGTCGCAATCACGGAATCGAATTTAGTTGAGGTGTATTGGTAATATGCGCGGCATCGAACACGTCCGCGAAACCATCCCGTTCCCGAGGATGTTGTATAGGTTGCGGCCGTAACTGAATATGTCAGAATTCGAGGATTTAACAAATCTATTTCGCACACTCGGAGCACGAGACCCTGAAAGCTGGGCATTGTCGCAAGTAAGTGAAGGAATTAATCAACTCGGACGATTCCTGTTTCTTCGACAGGCGTGGCGAAAAGTAATCGATGACAACGATGTTTCTTGGATCGACCGAGAGATTTCCGAAGCAGAAAAACATCCCAACGCACCTTTTTCAGGAACCGGGATTGCGCTGAAGAAGATCCTCGGCTCCGGAGCTGACCCGAAAGAAATTTCAGAAGTAGCACGTGGGATGCAAGCCGACCTCCTATTCAGCCTTTGTTCGCTACTCGACGATCCGGCTGAGTTGGAAGACGAAGTTAAAGACATTTCTTGGTGTTTGGTTCAATTATCTGAAGATGGTCAGGTTGTGGCGCCGATTCAGGCTTTGCATGAGTCGGTTTTAGAAACTGATCCGACCGGAAGAGAAATGCGGCCTCGCCCAGCGAGAAATTAAAGTTATGTCTACATACACAGCAAAGATCACATGGAAGAGCGATTCGCGGGAGGCGTTTGCGAAAAATCAGTACACACGCGGGCATGAGTGGGAGTTTGACGTCGGGGTGACAGTTCCGGCGTCGTCTTCGCCGCATGCGGTGCGGGTGCCGTTTTCGGTTGAGGCGGCGGTCGATCCTGAGGAGGCTCTGGTGGCGTCGGCTTCGTCGTGTCATATGCTTTCGTTTTTGTGGGTCGCGGCAAAGGCGGGCTTTAATATCGAGTCGTATGAGGACAATGCCGAAGGCTTAATGACCACGAACGAAGATGGCAAGCAGTGGATCTCAACGATCACGCTCGACCCGCAAATCGTCTGGACCGGCGACAAAGTCCCGACCGCCGACGAGCTTGCTGCGATGCACCACGAGGCCCACGAGATCTGTTACATAGCTAACTCGATCAAATCGGAGATTGTTGTAAAAGGGATTTGATAGTTTGTCCCTAGCTTTAGCTAGGGGTTAGAGTTCTATTTATCTTCTCGGCTTTAGCCGAATGTTTGGGCTAAAGCCAAATATCTTTTTATCATCTAGTCCTCCAGCTAAAGCTGGAGGCAATTCATGGAAGAAATTACCTGCACAAACCTCGACAGAGCCATAGAAGAATACAAATCGTTCGGCTACAGGCTCGATATGATCTTCCCGGCTGACAACCCGCGCGAAGCGTTGGTGTCAAAAGATGGCGAAAGATTGCGGTTATCGTTGCAGAAGCCCGCGCGTGAGCAAGGGCGTAACTTGGACGTTGATCAATACGCCCTTGCTGACGCGCAGGCCTCCGCAATTGACGAGTGGATCGTTGGCCGCGCCGGAATGGAGTATCGCGATCTAATACCGGACAGGATGAACGGCAAGGTCATCGCGTCGCATATCCGATTGAGGACGGCCGGCGAAGTGCCCGATTACGTCCATTATCACAAGATCGATTTTCAGATGATCTATTGCAAGCGAGGCCGGATCAGGGTGGTTTATGAAGATCAAGGTCCGCCGTTTTGGCTTGAAACCGGCGATTGCGTCCTCCAGCCGCCTGAGATACGCCACCGCGTGCTCGAATGCACGGCTGGAGCCGAGGTTATCGAAGTTTCGATGCCGGCGGAGCACGAAACGTGGGTCGAGCACGACATCGAGTTACCAACTAGATCCAGAAACCCGTCGCGCGACTTCAACGGCCAATGCTTCATGCGGCACATTGCCGCGGAATCCTCGTGGATGACGAGTGATCTTAAAGATTTTGAAGAACGCAGGACCGGAATTGCATTTGCCGCGGGTGGACTCGTTGATCTGCGGGTATTGAGATCCAAGGCCGAAAAACCGGTGACCGTAGAATCGACCAGTAAAACAGACATCCTCCTTTATTTCGTACTTACCGGTAGCGTGTTTTTAACACTCGGCGGACAAGCGGAGCGCGAAATTGCCGCAGATAACGGTTTTCTACTAGAAAAAGGGACAGAATATTCGATCAGAATGAGCGAACGTTCCGAACTGTTAAGTTTCGCAGCATAGCTGCCGGGAAATCCTTATCAAATGTCACTCTGATCTAATGGTGAGAACTACTATTTCGGGCGGAACCATAAATCTAAACGGCAATATGCTAGTGCCGACACCGCTTGTTATAAACATATCGACGCCCATCTCCCGCACATGTCCGTAGGCGTATTTTTGCCCATAGCTTGACGGGATTATCGGCCGTCCTAAAATCGGCAGCCATACCTGCCCCCCGTGTGTGTGGGCCGCGAGAAACAGCTTCAGATCGTCCGAAATTGCCCGGTCGCCCGTAACAAGCGGTAGAATATCCGGGCTGTGTTCAAGGATAACAAGATCACCCGTTTTATCGGTCGCGAAAGCGGCCTGTTTGGCCGAATCCGAAAAAGCCTTCCAATTTGTGGCCCGCATATGGTCTTTTAACCCTAGAAAACGTAACCGTTTTCCACCAATTTCGATCAAAGCAACTTCATTTTGCAGCACCCGATAGCCGAGAAGGGACAATTCAGATGCGACCTTATCGTCGTTAAACCAACCATCGTGATTCCCAAGCACCGCCAAAACGCCGTATTTTGAATTGAAACCCCTCAAGTTTGCAGCTATGGTTTCGATCGGCATTTTCAGACTGCGTTGATCGATGGGTCCGGCTTCGTAATTTTGCGAAACATAATCGCCAAGCAGGACGATAACATCGGGGTTCTGTTCGTTGGTCAACTCGACGATATGTCGTATTTTTTCGGCGGTCACACCGTTAGAGCCGCCATGAATGTCGCCGATCATCGCGATCCGAAAACCGTCAAAAGCCGGATCCCAGCCTTTAACTACTATTGCCTCTTGCCGGACGACGAGCTGGTTAGGCTCTATAAAATAGCCATAAACCAAACACAAAACGACCGCACCAGCGATAGCAACAAAACAAACCAGTAACCGTGCCTTTAGGCTTTTCATAGCTTGGTTAGCTTCGCGGGAAAAACTCACCCCAACGCGAGTCGACTAGTTTAACAATATCTTCGCGGGGCGCGACCTCTTTCGGATACCAGGGCTTCATCCGGGCGTCGATCACGATCGGGGCGGTGTAGCCGATGTGATTGTTTTTGGTCGTGACATCTTTTGCAAATATATCGGTCGCCGGATTAAACCGGGTCCAGGTCGCCCAGAGGAATTTTTCGGTCGAGAGAGCAAATTCGGCCGAGTCATGAATGACAACGAGCTGCCAATCGTCGAATTTACCCGCGTGAGCTATGCGTAAGGCAAGTTCGGGGTCCTTTTCGTAGGCTTCGCCCTCGACAACAATGCAGCCGCCGCAAAACGGTATTGCCTTCGCGATACCGGCCGGGATCTCGCCGGTGAACTCGCGGGCGAGTTCCCTTTTCGCTTCGCCCAGGCCCATAAGTATCGCCTTGCTGCCGTGATTGATCTTGCCGCTTGCGTAGTCGAGCGTGTCGAAAGCCGTTTGGCTGAAAATGAAAAGGTCGCGGCTCCACTCGACGCGGGCGAGGATGTGCTCAAACAACGATTTGAAATCGCGAAGATCCTGTGGCGTGTCAGTAAGAAGAAGAAATTTCGTCAGCGAAAGCTGGCCTTCACCAAGAATTCGGAAACCAGCTGAGAGAGCTTCACGGCCATATCTCTCGTTCACGACGGCCGCCGAGAGTGAATGAAACCCAGTCTCGCCATAGCTCCAAAGGTCACGAACCGCCGGCATCACGAGCGGAAACAGCGGCGACAACAGCTCCTGCAGATAATCGCCGATAAAGAAATCCTCCTGGCGCGGCTTGCCGACGACCGTCGCCGGATATATCGCGTCTTTCCGGTGAAAGACTGCATCCACCTGAAGTACCGGATAATCGTGTTGGAGCGAATAGTAACCGTAATGATCACCAAACGGGCCTTCCGGTCGGAGCTCGTGTGGAGCAACGCTCCCGCAGATCGCAAATTCAGCTTCTGCTATAAGGCGATGGCGGTCAGAGCCAAGCGGATTTGACGTAGTCCCTATTTTGGAGTCGGCAAGAAGCGAAGCAAGCATCAATTCCGGCAAGTCCTCCGGCAATGGAGCGATCGCGGACAATATCATCGCGGGTGCGCCGCCAAGAAAAACCGTCACGGGCAAACTTTCATTACGGCGCTCTGCCTCGAAATAGTGAAATCCCCCGCCCTTACCGATCTGCCAATGCATCCCCGTCGATGCCGCGTCATAACGCTGCATCCGGTACATGCCGAGATTATGCTTTCCTGTGACCGGACTTTCAGTATAAACAAGCGGAAGGGTAACGAAATGGCCTCCATCCTCATGCCAGAGTTGAAGCAGAGGCAGCTTTTCAAGATCGACCTCAGCTTGGCGTGACTCAAGCACCGGGGCTTTGCTTGTCGTTTTTGTTCCAAATTTAGCGGCCGAGAAGGCGAGATCGCGATATTCCCACAGCTTGCCAATCTTTGGCGGCAGCAGATTCTCCGCGGCGTGGACCGCGCGTTTTACGAACTCGATCGGTTTCGACCCAAACGCGAGATCGATCCGTTTTCGCGTTCCAAACAAATTCGTAACCACCGGGAACGCCGATCCTTTCACATTCCGAAACAGCAACGCCTTGCCTTCCGAATCGATCACCCGCCGGTGGATCTCGGCGATCTCAAGATACGGGTCGGTCTCAGCCGTGATCTCGACGATCTCATTCTCCTTGCGGAGTGAGGCGAGAAAAGTACGGAGATTTCTGTGCATAAAGAAAAGGCGGAAACCCGCGCGGTAGCAAGGGTGTCCACCTTTGTAATTGTACAACACAATCCCTACCGGTCGTGTTTCCGCCTCGAGCTACTTACGCAGATTATCTTTGCTCAGATCAAGATCGGCCGCCTTTATGACATCGACCTTAATATTCGGAAAACGCTTAGCGAGATCGTCCTTGAAGACCGAATAATCGCCGACGATGATCAGATCGCCGGCGGGAAGATGCTGTGACGCCACTTCCATAATTTGAGATTCGTTGACACCGTTCACGGACGCTACATATTTATTGAGTTCGTCAGTCGAGATACCGAAGGCGTAAAGTTCTCCAATCGCGCTGGCAAGTCCACTAGTCGTTTCCAAGCTTCGTCCAAAATTTCCGGTCAAAACTGATTTGCGGGGAATTAGTTCCCCAACTGAAACTGTCTCTTCTTTCAGCCTTTTTAATTCTTGAAGAACTAATTCGGCTACTTCTGGAGCCGACTCATTTTTTGTCTGTGCTCGCGTCGAGAAATTGAGAGAGTTGGGACGCCAACTAAAACCACTGCCAGCACCATAGCTAAGACCCCGTTTTATCCGAATTTCCATATTCAGCCTCGAAGAATACCCACCTCCAAGCACCGAGTTTAGAACCTGGGCAGAATAATAGATCTTACTTTTTCGTCCCTGACTTGATGTCGTTTTGAAAAAACCGACCGAAGCCTGGCCCGACTTCGGCAGGTCGATGATCAATAGTCTGTTGAAAGGCTTAGAAAAGTCTGGGCGTTCAGAGGAGAGTCTTAACGTTTCACGTTCCGCCGTCTTTCCGGTTTTAGTCATTGACCCAAGCGTAGACGTTGCCAATGACGATGCTTTTGGTAAATCAATGTCGCCTGAAAAAATCAGAACCGACAAATCGGAACCGTAATTGTTCTTGTAAAACCTTTCGACGTCACCTTTAGTTATCGACGCAATACTTGATGGCGTTCCACCGGCCGGATGCTCGAAGAAGCTATATTTACTCGCAACATAATTAGCGAGAAACGACGGCTGTTTGAGGTTGTAAGTCAGGCCATCGAGCGTCTGCGATTTGAGAAGATCAAGCTCTTTTTCATCAAATTTTGGATTGAGCACTACATCTGACATTATCGCCAACGCCTGCTCGACCTTGTCGGATGTGACAGTTACAGAGACAAACGAGCTGTTCCATCCTGCCCCGCTGTTGATCGAGGCGCCAAGGAATTCCATCCCTTCGGCTATCTCGGTGGCGGTACGTGCTTTTGTGCCTTTTGTCAGCATTGAAGCGGTGATGTCGGCCAGGCCCGCTTTGCTGGCGTCTTCGGTGGATGCTCCGCATTTAACAAGCAACTGGATAGTAACGAGCGGGACACCGGTTCGCTGCACGGTTGCGACGGTCAGGCCGTTTGGCAATTTCTTTTCCTGAACGGCAGGAACGCTAACCGACTTCGGTGCACCCGGTGCAGGCGGCTGCTCCTGTGCATTTGCACAGATTGAAAATGCAAAATGCAAAAGGCAAAATGCGGCAAGCGATCCAACAATTTTGGATTTTGAATTTTTCATTTTGAATTTTCTCCCGTGTAGTAGATCACGACTCGATTGTTGTCGTTAAAGTATTTCTTCATAACCCTCAAAACATCTGCCGCCGTGACGGCCTGGAGTGCTTGAATATCGGTGTTTACGGCCTTGGGGTCGTGTTGATACGCGATGGCACGTTCGATGACAATGGCCTTGCCGTCGTTGTTTTCACGAGCCCGGACGGCGTTGGCTATGAGCTGGTTCTTGGCTTTTTCCAGCTCTTTTGGGGTTACGCCTTTTTCTTGGATTAACTTAAGTTCGTCGAGAAGCGATTTCTCAAGTTCCGGGGCCTTTTTGCCTTCCGACGCGATTGCCATGAAATACAGCAGGCCCCCGTCAACCTTGTTATCAAGATTGAAAGACGCCTCTTGAGCGATCTGCTGCTTATAAACGAGACTCTGATATAGCCGCGAACTTTCGCCGCCCGACAGAATCGTATCGGCGACACGCAGGGCCGGAATGTCCGGACTGTCTGATTTTGGGCCGAGAAAGCTGATCGCAACGCCCGGAAAAGGAACGTTTGGAGCTGTCTTTTCGAATCGTACCTCTTTGGTCTTAACCGGTTCGACCTCGGTCACTCTCGGAATGGTCGAGCTCGGTTTTGCGACCTTGCCGAGATACTTATCCGTCCAGGCATCGAACTGCTTTTGATCGAAATCTCCGACCACGATCAGATATGCGTTGTCCGGCCGGTAGAACAGGCTGTGAAACGCCCGCGCATCCGCCGACGTGGCCGCGTTGAGCTGATCGAGATTACCGATCACACCGCGTTTGTACGGATGTTTCGTGTACGTCAGGCTGCCAATGTATTCGCTAAATTGTCCATACGGCTGTGCCAGTACGCTCTGCCGGTATTCCTCTTTCACAACGTCGCGTTCCGATGCGAAATTCGCATCGTCGACGTTGAGGTTCGCCATCCGCTCGGCTTCGGCCCATAGTAGAGTTTCTAGATAATTTGACGGCACGACCTCGTAATAGTTAGTAAAATCGTCCCACGTCGAAGCGTTATTAAAACCGCCGACATCCTCGGTCAAGCGGTCCATCTTTTCGTTCGGCATGTTCTTGGTCGATTTGAACATCATGTGTTCGAACATGTGTGCAAATCCCGATTTGCCCTGCGGGTCGTTCTTGCCGCCGACGTTGTACCAGACATGGATCGCGACCGTCGGGCTCGAATTGTCCTGCAGCGACACGACCTTTAATCCATTTGAGAGCGTGCGTTCCTTGATGTTTAGTGGTGCGACCTTAACTTGCGCATCGGCTGCCGCACTGGTGATCAACGCCAAAGCCAACATTAATAAGATTTTTCTCATAAATTTCATCCTTGCGAGCGGATTTCTGCGCTTAATACGCACATGCTCATAATTTGTTTTAGGCTGCCGAATAGTCGTAAAACCCTTTTCCGCTTTTCCGTCCGTGCCAGCCGGCATCGACATATTTCTTCAAAAGCGGCGACGGGCGGTATTTCGGGTCGCCGATACCTTCGTGTAAAACATTGAGTATTGCCAAGCAAACATCTAGACCAATAAAGTCTGCGAGTGCGAGCGGCCCCATCGGGTGATTCATGCCGAGTTTCATGATCTCGTCGATCGACTCCTTTGTCGCTACGCCTTCGTGCAAGGCAAAAACGGCCTCGTTTATCATCGGCATGAGCACGCGGTTTGAGACAAACCCCGGCGAGTCATTGCACTCGACCGGCACCTTGCCAAGCCGTTCTGAAAGCGTCTTTACATTCGCGTAAGTCTCATCGGATGTTGCAATTCCGCGGATAACCTCAACCAATTTCATAAGCGGGACGGGGTTGAAAAAGTGCATCCCGATAACCTTATCGGGCC